>NTKK01000009.1 GCA_002457675.1 Bacteroidetes bacterium MED-G17 | reverse complement strand
CTCTAACGGTAACTAATAATGGAAATAATGGGATTTTGAAATCACGTGATAGTGAAACAGGTGAAGAACTATTTACCGGAAACTTTGTAAGGTCTAGCACGAAAAATCCTTGTCTTTAATTGGCATTTAGGGTTTTTCATCCAAAGCCTTTGCTCAGAACGGCAGTATAACCATATGGTTTGCATATCCTATTTACTTAAACTTAATTTTAATAATCTTAAATTAAGTTATATATATAGTTATCTCCGGGACCATACTTTAAAATCAAATAATTATGAAAGATATACTTGTTGTTGGCAAACTGAAAGAGGGAAAGTTCGAGAAATTTATGGGCTTTATGCAATCTGATGTTGGAATAAATGAAAGAAAACAAGGGAAGTTAAAATTAACTAATTGAGGTCGGAACCGGATTCGAACCGGTGTAAAAGGTTTTGCAGACCTCTGCCTAGCCACTCGGCCATCCGACCTATTTGAAAAACAAAGGTAAAACGAAAATCAACATGTAGCATAATTTATTCACCCATTTGCTATACTTGTTGATATATATTTTTACCATCTTTTCTATCTCACCCTAATAAAAGCAATTTTGTGGACTATATTGATTACCAAAAAAGAATACCAAATATTATTTAATAAATACTACAGCCAAATGGTTTATTTGGCAAATACCTATTTATTCAATAAAGAGGATGCTGAGGAGATTGTTCAAGATGTATTTATTAAAATTTGGAATAAACGAAATGAAATACAGGATTTCGCAATTAAAACATACCTGTTTACCAGCACAAAAAATGCTTCGATAAATTTTCTTCGCAGAAAGAAAATAGATAGTCAAAGTCTTGAATCTCTTAGCAAATTTAAAAGTCAAAACGCCAAACCACTAGAATCACTCGAATTTGCTCAAAAAATAAAAAAGGCAATTGATCAGTTACCACCCAAAACCAAAAGAGTGTTTTTAATGAGTCGATATTTTGAATTTACTTATAAAGAAATTGCTCAAATTTTATCACTTTCTCCAAAAACAATTGAAAATCAAATGGGGACTGCTTTAAGATTGTTAAAGAAAAAAATTTTTAATGAGAATTAGGGGTTGATGACATTTGTGGTGTTTAACCAATACATGCCTTTAGAATATTACGTTAGTGGCAACATTCTTGCCAAGTACATTTTAAATCGTTGTGACGAGCAAGAAAGTGTAGAGGTAGAAAGATGGTTAACTCAAAATCCTTCAAATCACAATACATTGCTTTTTATCGCACAATCACTCAACCGTGCTTAAACCAAAGTTCATTTGATTTTTAACGAGGAAAATATCGCCAAATATTTGAGTGGAGAAATGTCTCAGACTGAAACTGAGTCATTCAAACAGCTGTTGCAAATTAAAAATAATGAAGATACTTTTTCATTTTATCAAAAAATTTATCGACAAAATATTGATTTTAAAAGCAGTATAAATGAAGATATTGCTTGGCAAAAAATTGAGCCAGGTAAAAGCTTGGCTCCAATTAAGTGGCAGAAGATCATATTATTGGTAGCCTCACTAGTTTTGGTGCTTGGCATAATTTCTCGAATGCTTGTCCCAGACTCATTAAAATGGGCAACTCAAGTAGGTGAAGTGGAGACAATTGTTCTTTCAGACGGTTCCAAAATTATACTCAATGCAAACAGTTCATTTGGTATTGATGAAGCGTACAATAAAAATATTAGAAAGGTTTTTCTTGAAGGAGAAGCCTATTTTGATGTAGCGAAAAATTCTTCAAAACCCTTTTGGGTAGAATTTTCGGACCATTCTTTGCGGGTTGTAGGGACGTCTTTTAATATCCAATCTCGTAATAAGCAAACTAAAATTGCCGTTCACACTGGTGAAATACAAGTTTTTGACAAAGTAGGGAAGGAATATCGATTAAAAAGTGGTGCTCTATTTCTAAATACGTACGGAAAAATTGATATACTAACCATTGAAGAGAATGAAAATTGGGCATGGAAAGACGATAAATTTGAATACATAAATGAGCCAATCTCATCAATTTGTTCAGATATTAAACACAGGTTTGGACTTGTATTACTATTCCCAGAAGCTTTTCAAATGAAAACCTTAACATTAAAGCTAGATAACACAAATACCAGTCAACTTATTCGCGCACTAGAAACAATCACGCAACTCCAACACCGAGAAGTTGACGGCCAAATTATTTTTAAATAAATACCTTTACACCCTCAAAAGTGTTGAGGAGCTTGATCATATTAACTCTTTTGTCCCTTTGCAATAGCAGCTTGCGTGCTCAAACGGACCTTTCAAATAAAATTAGCATTGAATTCAAAAGTGGCAGTCTACAGCAGTTTTTAGACGTCCTAGAAGAAAAATCAAATTATAAATTTTCATACAGTCAAGAAATTATAAAAGATATTTTTATCAAAAAAATCAGTGTAACCAACAGATCTGTAGAAAAGATTATTAAACCAATTCTCCGAAGAAACAACCTTAAAATAAAGCTGCTCGGTCAGAATAATTTGCTTCTTTTTCAACCCAAAAAGAGCATTCCATCTGTAGGGTATATTTATGACAAGGAAACTGGTGAAAAACTCGCAGGTGCTGAAATATTGTTAATTGAACAAAAGAAAATTATTCCAACAAACAAATATGGATATTTTCAAATCAATCTTATAGATAGCTCAGAAATACAAGTAAACTTCGTTGGTTATGAATCAAAAAGAATTTGGCTTAAAAAAACTTCAGCAACTATAAGTATATTCTTGGAGTCAAAAAATATACTCGAAAATGTTTTTGTTTTTGACAACAACAAGAAAAATACAATCTCCCATAATTCTCTCAATAAATTATCTGTCAGTAAAAAAAATATCACAAAAATTCCTCAACCATTTAGCGAAGACGATATTCTACAATCTTTACAAATGATTCCTGGGATACAAACAAACATAAACTATCCTACCGGTTTGTCTGTGAGAGGAGGAAATCCCGATCAAAATCAATATTTACTTGATGATATCCAAATATTTAACCCCTCCCATTTATTAGGATTCGTATCTGTTTTTAATGCAAGTAGTTTACAAAATTTAACCCTTTATAAAGGCGGAATACCCGCAGAATACGGTGGGAATCTTTCCTCTGTTTTTTCGATACAAAGCAAAAAAGGGAACAAGAACAATAAAACAATAGAAGGAAGTATTGGCATATTGTCTGCCAATATTTTTGCTGAAGGCCCTTTATTGAAAAAAAGTAAAAAAACTACATTTTCTATATCTGCACGTCGTAGTTATCTTGACTTACTTTCTTCTTTGGCACCATTATTTCAATCAGCAAAAGAGGTAAGCGAATCTTTGGGTTATTACTTTTATGATGTCAGTTTTGGTATTCATCACAAGTTGAATAAAAAAAATGAAATTTCATTAAACCTTTTTAACTACCTCGATAAAGGATTTTACCGTTCTACTTTTGGACAAACAAATAGCTCCTTCAAAGAAGAAAGGAATACCAACCTAAATTGGCATGGTCTAAATGGTGGACTTACTTGGAATCATCAATTTAAAAAGGGAACATTTTTGAACACAGTATTTAGTCATTCTGAGCGAAAAATTGATTTTGGAAATTATATTTCATTTGAATTTGGAGACGACAATACTCAAAATAGCTCTTCACGGTATCAATATCAATCCGTTTTGATTCAAAATACCATAAAATCCTGTTTTGATTTTTCGGTATTAAATAACTACATAATTAAAGGCGGCGGAGGTCTAGTACATAGACAATTCAGCCCTCAAAACAATGATTTCT
This sequence comes from Bacteroidetes bacterium MED-G17, assembly GCA_002457675.1. Taxonomy (GTDB): domain Bacteria; phylum Bacteroidota; class Bacteroidia; order NS11-12g; family UBA9320; genus MED-G17. The sequence goes on along the minus strand of NTKK01000009.1, from coordinate 76,117 downwards.
TTTTACGCCAAGCAAACGTGAATATTTTTGACTCAACTTACAGGAGTTTTGAATCGTCGACTATCCAACCCTATATTTTTATAGAAAATAAAATCTTCACTAAATCATTTCAAACAAACCTAGGTTTTCGACAAGATTTTTTTCTAACAGACAGCAATACTTGGGAAGCACATTTTCAACCAAGATTAAGCATTCAATATTCAGGTCTCAAAAACGTAATATTTAATGGAAGTTACTCAAAAAATTTTCAATTTATTCATCAAATACCCAACAATAGCACTGGTATTCCTATTGATTTGTGGATCCCTGCAAGCCAACAATTTAGTTCCTCTTCTCTTGAAGAATACTCGCTTGGATTTTTGCTAAACAAACCAATGTATAGCTATTCTGCACAAGCTTATCATAGATCTTTTAGAAATATTTTAGAATATAAAAATGAATCGGGTCTTTATGTTAATACAAATTCTTTTGATGCATTTTCGTCTGGCACGGGAAGATCCATTGGAATAGAGTTGTTGGTTCAAAAAAGCATAGGCGATTTACAAGGTTGGATTTCTTATACCTTATCAAAAAGTGACAGACAATTTGATGAATTAAATGAAGGAAAAAGATTTTTTTCAAAGTACCATAAGGCACACAACTTAGGTGTTTTTCTTACATACCCAATAAATAAAAAATGGATTTTATCGACAAACTGGCAATGGATTTCGGGAAATTTCATTTCGCTGCCCACCATTCATTATACACTTACCACACCAAGCGGTCAACTCCCATTGAATCATTTAGATCGAAAAAATAATTTTCAGCTTAGAAATTATAACAGTTTAAATATTAGCTTTAAAAGAACGGCAAAAAAAGTAAATGGACATTCTGAATGGACTTTTGGCTTGTTCAATGTTTATGGATATCCTAATCCTATGTATGCCTATTTTGGTATAAATAGCCAAGGAGAAACTGTTTTGAAACAAAGAACATTTTTTCGTTTCTTACCTGGAATTCAATATGCGTTTAAAATTAAATAAATACTTGGGCGTCTTGTTGTTTCTAACAGCTTGCTCTGATTGGAATTCCGAAGTAAAAATTCAGGGAGATAAGGGAATTCCCGTAATTTCTGGTTTTTTTAAAATTGGAGATGAACCAAGCTTTTCACTTCATGAAACCACATCGCCATTTGATACAGACTTACGAAATAAAAAATCTAATTTAATATTTTTTGTCAATAATTTTCAGAACGCTTTACTATATGATAGTCTCCAGTATTCAAGCCCGAATGTTGTAAATGAATTGGATACGATACAGCTTATAGGTTCGTTAAACTCCAAAAATTTTGAAGCTCAAGACATTTGTCCGAGGGACCTAAATAAAGGCAACGTGCAAATAGAAAAACTTGATGAAACAAGATTGAAAGTCAAATTATCGGGGAGTGAAAAGGAGGGCTATTATAAATTGGAAGTTTTTGAAACATGGATGGATTACGATGTCCAGATCGGTAATGTCTATTATGATTCAATTTTGAAAGTTGAAACTTTAGATTTTAGTAGCAACAATATTTTTTTCGAAAATCAAAATTTTAGAAATGATGGGCAGAAGTACCGCATTTTTCGTTTAAATGGCGGAAGTCATGATGGGCATTCCATTACATTATCTCTCAACAGTACGTTAGAAAAATCTGTTAAACATAAAGATTTCTATAAAGAAATTGTTTTGAGACAAGTATCGGTCAATTATTTCAATTTTCTTCTATCTGTAGTTCAGAACACTTATCGTTATGGCGATGTCCTCTCTCTACCTTCAAATGCATTCTCAAACGTGGACAATGGTTTAGGCATGTTCTGTTGTTATTCTGAAATACGTGATACTATTCGATAGTTTTTTCTTCGAATACAATTCCAAAATCTTTCAATTCTGCCAATATTGGCTCATAAATCTCAGGGTAAGTCGGCAATAAAACACCCTTTTGGCTAATTTTATTCTCAAGAATGAGTTTTGCTCCAATTGCCAAAGGCAAACCCACTGTTTTGGCCATTGCTGTTTTTTGTTGATTTTCTCCTATAACGACCATTGAAAGGTTTTCTTCAAATGAGTCGCCAATACTAGATCGATAGCCTATTTTATGCCACATAGCAACCATATCCTTATCTGTATTTTTCATTGTCCATTTTTTTGTTAAAATAGATTCAAGAATTTCTGCAGGTGAGGCATTAGGTAAATTGATACGCTCCTCTTTAAAAAGTTCTAAATATTCTAATTTTTCCCAAAGATGAATATCATCTTGCTGAAGTGAAAGGTATTGTTTGAGTTTTATCTCTACTGAATCACTTGGATGATAAGGCAAAAATGTATTAATAAAATCTCTATTTGTTAGCTTATCAGAATTGGTAATTTTATAAGAATCATCTGTAAGACCCAATTGAACAAATAAGTTCCATGCTTTACAAAAACCAGGTTTACGGAGAGTACCTCTATATAATGTTTTTATTTTCTCAAGTTTATAAGTCTGTTGATACTTTAACGAGTCCCGATTGGCATATCCCTCAAACTTCCCAAAACCTTCAATGTTAATTATCTCTGTCCGCCTAAATAGCTTTTGGTAAGGTATATATTTATATCTGCCTTCATGTAAAAATTTCACTGCACCACCTTGACCTGCTAAAACTACATTTCTAGGGTTCCAAGTAAATTTATAATTCCATGGTGGGTTCTCTGACTCAGGCGCCATTAACCCACCTGTAAAACTCTCAAAAGCCGTGATTTCATTTCCTTGGTTTCTCAGTCGATCAAGTGCTTGCATAGCAGAAAGATGGTCTAAACCAGGATCAACACCGAGTTCATTTAAAAATATAAGCCCTTTTTCTTCTACCAAGTTATGCATTTTTTGTATTTCAGGGCTTATGTAAGAAGCTGTTATAAGATTCACCCCCAATTGTAAACAAATTTCTGCTACGCGAATGTGCATGCTGGCAGGTAACATACTTACAACCAATTTTTTACCTCTTACTACTTCAAAACATTTCTGCTGATCCGTAATATCTAACTGTACTGTTTTGATGTTCTTACCTTTAGATTTTTTTTGAAGTAATTCACTATTTGCATCTGCCAAATAAATTTCTCCATTGACACTTTCAACATATTCGTAAAGGTATTCTAGCAAAAAATAGGTTGACTTACCCGCACCTATTACCAATACTTCCAAAGGACTCACATGTTCAAATAAATAATAATATTTTGTAAAGACTACATTCTTTTCGGTGTATCAATACCCAATAAGCACAAGCCTTCTTTTAATACTCTTTTTGTTTCCTTGCATAATGCTAGTCTAAAAGCCTTTTTTTGAGGAAGGTTGGATTTTAAAATAGGGTTGTTTTGATAGAATCTATTGTAGCACTTTGCTAATTCATAAAGATAGTTTGATACCAATGCTGGAGAAAAGCTCTGACCTGCCTCTTGTACTTTGGCTGGAAATTCCGTGACTAGCACCAAAAGATTCTTTTCTTCAATATTTACTTCAAAATTAAGGTCGAAATCATCTGTAATTTCTTGTTCCGACAATAGACTATTTATTCTTGCAAAAGTGTACTGCAAAAACGGTCCTGTGTTTCCATGAAAGTCAATACTTTCTTCTGGATCAAAGAGAAGTCTTTTTTGTGGATCTACTTTTAATAAAAAGTACTTTAAAGCACCTAAGCCAATTTGCTTATGCAGCACTTCAAGCTCTTCAAATGACAATCCATTTGTTTTACCGAGTTCTTGCGTTTGTTTTGCTGCAGTTGCTATCATTTCTCGCATCAGATCGTCGGCGTCTACAACAGTCCCTTCCCTAGATTTCATTTTCCCTGAAGGTAAATCTACCATGCCATAACTCAAATGAAAGACCCCTTTTGAATATGGCTTTTTAAGTTTTTCCAAAATAACTTTTAAAACTTTGAAATGGTAGTCTTGCTCGTTACCAACAACATATATTGACTGATCAACTTTAAATTCTTTATACTTTAGATCTGCAGTCCCAATATCTTGCGTAATGTAGACTGAGGTACCATCGGCCCTAAGTAACAACTTTTGGTCGAGATTCTCATTTTGAAGATCTACCCAAATACTACCATCTTCTTTTTGAAAAAAAACGGCATTATTTAAACCGGCTTTGACAATTTCCTTACCTAAAAGATATGTCTCAGATTCGTAATAAAACTTATCAAAATCAACACCCAATTTTTGATAGGTTTCTTTGAAGCCTTCATAAACCCAGGAATTCATTTTTGACCATAAAGCCCTTATTTCTTCATCTCCTCTCTCCCATTTTTGAAGCATTTCCCTTGTTTCTCGCATGATTTTGGATTTTTTTTCGGCTTCACTTTGGCTTAGACCTTGTGCCTTCAATTCATTAATTTCTCCCTTATATAATTTGTCGAAAATTACGTAGTATTTTCCTACCAAATGATCTCCTTTAATTTGAGAACTAATTGGTGTTTCCTGGTTTCCGGTTTTCTGCCAAGCCCACATACTTTTACAGATATGAATTCCTCTATCGTTTATTAGATTAGATTTTATCACTTTAAAACCATTATACTTCAGAATTTCTGCAATTGAATACCCAAGTAAATTATTTCTTATATGACCTAGATGCAGCGGTTTATTGGTATTTGGTGACGAGTACTCAACCATTACTTTTTTATTCTTCCCATATAGATTTCTGCCATGGTATGGATCCTTGATTATTTCTTGGAAATATTCTAACCATACTTGATCAGAAAGTTTAAGGTTTAAAAATCCTTTAACAACATTGAAGCTTTCTATTTTGGGGATTTCTTTATAAATAATTTCACCCAAAAAGGTTGCCGCTTCTTCTGGCTTTTTCTTTAAATGTTTTAAGAAAGGGAATACGACAAAGGTGAAATCACCCTCAAACTTCGGGTTTGTTGGTTCTAATGTAATTTTAGAAGGATCCTCAATGCCTCCTATTTGATTTTGAATGGTTTTTTCAATTAAACGCTTGACTTTCATTAACTAAAAGGTGCTCCTTCTTCTTTTTTTAGACTATTATGAATCAGTTTATCTACAAGTCGAGGAACAAATTTTTTAAGCCAAAACATAGAAATACCGGTCGGGCTATGAACAATGAAGCTTTTTCTTTTGATGACTCCTCGAAGTATAAGTTTTGCTATTTCTTGTGGTGTAGACATTTTCTTTTCATTTCTTGGAGAACTACCCTGTTGTGAGCCATTACCTATCAATGCTCTATTTCGAATGTCTGTACTAGTCCATCCTGGAGATACAAGTAAAAAGTTTACGCGATTACTTAAATTTTCTATTCGGAGTGATTCAAAGAGGCCATGTAATGCAAATTTTGAAGAACTATAACCTGATCTACCCGGCAAACCATTTACCCCTGCAATGCTAGAAACACCCAATACAGAACCTTGAGTTTTTATGATATGTGGCAGGGCATATTTTGTACAATGAACTGCTCCCCAAAAATTGACATTCATAAGCTGATGCAATGTTTCAAAAGTGCAATCCAAAAAGTTTGCTCGCATTGATACACCCGCATTATTAATTAAGACATCGATACTACCAAAGGTTTCTATGGTTTGCTCAATTAATTGTTTGCATTCATTCGGTTTGGTAACATCTGTCTTGACCAAAAGGGATCTTGAAGGTTGAAGATTATTTTTTTTCAAAATGCCCTCCATTTTTTCAATATTTCGAGCTGCCATCACAACATTGGCGCCATGCCTATAAGATTCAAGTGCTAGCGCCTCCCCAATGCCCGATGAAGCGCCAGTAACAACAACTATTTTGTTTTTAAGCTGGTTCATTTCCTGGCAACCATTTTACTGAGCAACCTACCGCGGGAATTTCGGGAAAATCAATATCCATTCCATCTAGCGTATATTCAATAGCGTCCTCCAAGTAAACTCTTGTTACTGCATTTTCATTATCCCAAGAATCATCTATAGCCCCTTTATAAACCAAATCTCTTTTACTATTAAATAAAAATACTTCGGGTGTTCTCATAGCTCCCAATTGTCTGATGACTTCCTGCTTTTCATCATGCAAATAAATAAATGGAAATTTAAGCTCGTTCTTATATTTCTTCATATTCTCAAATGAGTCGTCGGGATATCTATTTGCATCATTTCCATTGATTACCATAATACCCAAATTGTCTTCATAATACCTATTATACAACTGTACGATTCTATTCCAATAAGCTCTAGAATACGGGCAATGATTGCAGGAAACTATTATTAGTAGAGCATACCTATCTGCATAATGATATTTCGTGTAACTATTTCCATTGGTGGCGGGTAATTTAAAATCAAATAAAGGGTCTCCTATTTTCATAATATTAGCGTGCAGGAATCTTAATAATATTAATTTTATTTAATTGTTTTTTCCTTACCATTTTGGTTTTTCGTATTTTTAAAAGTAAGTCTATTTAATTTTTCACTAAAACCAACCTGAATTTTGTCTCCCTCTTTGACTTCAGCTTTGAGTATCTCCTCTGCTAGCGCGTCTTCAAGCCATTTTTGAATAGCTCTCCCAAGCGGACGAGCACCAAAATCTGGGTTGTAACCTTTTTCCACTAAAAAAACTTTCGCAGCCTTTGAAATACCAATCTCATATCCAAGTTTTTGTACACGCTTTTTTAGCGCATTAATGTGAATTTCTAAAATGTCTTTGATATGATCCTTTTTTAAGCTATTGAATATGATTATATCATCTATTCTATTTAAAAACTCTGGGGAAAAGTATCTTTTTAAGGCACTTTCTATAACACCTTTATTGGCCTTATCGAGGGATTCAATTCTCGCATTGGTGTTGAATCCAACTCCCGAACCAAAGTCTTTAAGTTGTTTTGAGCCAATATTTGATGTCATGATAATTATTGTATTCCTGAAATCAACTTTTCTACCTAAGCTATCAGTTACGTAGCCTTCATCCAAAATTTGAAGCATGATGTTATAAACATCAGGATGTGCTTTTTCAATTTCGTCAAAAAGTAGAACGCTGTACGGCTTTCTGCGAACTTTTTCAGTCAATAATCCTCCTTCTTCATACCCAACATAACCAGGAGGGGCACCAACTAATCGCGATACTGAGAATTTCTCCATGTATTCACTCATATCTATACGAATCATCGCATCTTTAGAGTCAAATAAATATTCTGATAACGTTTTGGTCAGCTCTGTTTTACCTACACCTGTTGGCCCGAGAAAAATAAACGATCCTATAGGCTTGTTAGGGTCTTTTAAACCAGCGCGTGTTCTCTGAATAGCTTTCGTTAATTTTTCTATTGCCGGATCTTGGCCTATAACTTTTGATTTTAAATCATCCGACATTTTTAAAAGTTTGGCGCTTTCTCCTTGCCCAATTCGTTTCACAGGAACGCCTGTCATCATTGCAATTACTTCCGCCACGTGCTCCTCCGTAACTTCATATCTTTGGTTTTTTTCTTCTTCTGCCCATTCCTGTTTGGCTTTAGTCAGTTGTTCAATTAAGGTCTTTTCTTTGTCTCTAAGTTTTGCTGCTTCCTCGTATTTCTGACTTTTAACTACCTTATTTTTTTCATCCTTTATTTCTTCAACCTTTTCTTCCAATTCCAAAACATCTTCGGGTACGTGGATATTACTTAGGTGAACTCTTGCGCCCACTTCATCCATTACATCTATTGCTTTATCTGGCAAATGCCTATCTGATATGTACCGGACAGCAAGATGTACTGCAGATTCTAGGGCCTCATCGGTATAATTTACTGAATGGTGATTTTCGTATTTATCTTTTATATTTTTTAAGATTTGAATACTCTGTTCAATTGAAGCAGGTTCAACAATCACAGATTGAAACCTTCTATCTAAGGCTCCATCTTTTTCAATAAATTGTCTGTACTCATCTAAAGTCGTTGCGCCAATACATTGGATTTCTCCCCTTGCCAAAGCCGGTTTGAACATATTGCTGGCATCTAAACTTCCAGAAGCTCCACCAGCACCTACAATTGTATGAATTTCATCAATAAACAAAATGATGTCAGGAGATTTCTCCAATTCTGACATTACAGCTTTCATACGCTCCTCAAATTGTCCTCTATACTTTGTACCTGCAACCATACTGGCTAGATCAAGCGTGATAACTCTCTTGTCAAATAACACTCGAGATACTTTTTTTTGTATAATTCTTAGAGCTAAGCCTTCAGCAATAGCTGTTTTTCCCACACCGGGTTCACCTATTAGTACAGGATTATTTTTCTTCCTCCGGCTCAAAATTTGAGATACTCTTTCAATTTCTTTATCTCGCCCAATAATTGGGTCAAGTTTGTCTTCTAAAGCTAGCTGAGTTAAATCCCTACCAAAATTATCAAGTACAGGAGTTTTGGATTTCGAAGCAGTTCTTTTAGGTTGATTTTTGCTTGAGTCTTCTTTGTAAAAATCTTCTGGCGTATCTGTCCCCATATCAGACTTGATATCTGTTAGATTTTCTTCTATTGCGTTTTTGAAGACTTCATAGTCAACCCCAAATTTTTCTAATATCTGTGAAGCCAAATTGTCTTCGTCTCTAAGTATAGATAGCATTAGGTGCTCTGTGCCTATTACGTCAGTTTTAAATATCTTGGCCTCTAAGTAAGTTACTTTTAATGCTTTTTCAGCTTGCTTAGTGAGTGGTATGTTGCCAACATTTGTATTTTTAGCAGATGTGTCTCTTATACTATCCTCAATATTTTTTTTAAGCCTTACCAAATCCAAACCAAGAGCTTGGAGGTGAATAAGCGCTTTTCCTTCACCTTCTCTTATAATGCCAAGTAAAAGATGCTCGGTTCCAATGTAACCATGACCCAAACGAATTGCTTCTTCGCGGCTGTAGGTTATCACTTCTTTTACACGTGGTGAAAATTTTGACTCCATACGTTACTGGTTACCTAACAAATATAATTCCAAACCTGTTTGCTAAGTCAAATCCGTCAAAAAACTGACCAGTAGAATAATTTTTGAAGCAAATATGTCAGTCCATAGGCTGTATGATTTTTATCCACTTCCCTTCTTGAAAAGTTTTTATTCATGAAACTAAAAACAAAAAATATTGGTAAATAATTGGTTATGTAAAGGGAGTATTAATTTTTATTGTTGAAAACAATCTATTGATTTTTAATAATTTGAATAAAATAAAAGATAAACATCAACATTTTAGTCACATTTATTTACAACTTGTGGAATTTTAATTTTGGGGATAATTTACCCATTTGCGCAGCAAAAATTGACCTACTTTCGATAGCAAATTCAGATGAATCAAGAATTTAAAATTCAGAATAGTTTCCGAGAAAAAGATAAAAAGAAGTTTTTAGACCTTGGGGGAAAAATACCTCCACAAGCTTTGGAGTTGGAGGAAGCTGTTTTGGGAGCACTCATGTTGGAAAAAAATGCAGCGGAGCGGGTTATGGATTTGCTGCACCCAAACTGTTTTTATAGCGATAAACACAAAGTCGTTTTTGAGGCTATCAAAAAACTATTTGCCGACGGAGAACCAATTGATTTATTGACTGTCAAAAATCAATTAGCAAAAAATGGAACACTAGAGATGGCAGGTGGTTCCGTCAGCATTGCAAGATTAACAAACAAAGTTGCATCGGCTGCCAACTTAGAATTCCATAGCCATTTATTAATTGAAAAGTTCATACAAAGATCTCTAATTCAAGTATCGACTGAGATAGGTAAAGAGGCCTATGAAGAAACCAATGATGCCTTTCAATTATTGGACAATGCAGAAAAAAGATTGTATGCTATTAAGGACGAAAGCTTGAAAAAAAACTTCAACAGTATTGATGACTTGGTGGCAAAAGCAATTGAACAAATTGAATCGGCAAAAAGCTCTTCTGATACCATCACAGGCGTACCTACAGGCTTTAACTCTTTAGATAAAATTACCAACGGTTTTCAAAAATCTGACCTAATCATACTGGCGGGTAGACCGGGTATGGGTAAAACCGCTTTCGCGCTCACTGCAGCAAGAAATGCAGCAGTAATGTTCAACAAACCAGTTGCTGTATTTTCACTTGAAATGAGCGCAGTTCAGCTAGTTACACGATTGATTTCAGGCGAAGTTGAACTTTCAGGTGAAAAATTAAGACAAGGAAACTTATCAGAATTTGAGATGGAACAACTTCTTCATAAGATGAATGCGCTTTCGCAGGCCAATATATTTATCGATGATACGCCTCAGTTAACCATATTCGATTTAAAAGCCAAAGCAAGAAGGCTTAAACAACAAAAAAATATTGAACTCATCGTTATCGACTATTTACAACTAATGAGAAGTGATGAAGGAAGTGCAAAAAATAGAGAACAAGAGATAAGTCATATTTCTAGATCACTTAAAGGATTGGCTAAAGAACTTGACATTCCAATAATTGCCTTGGCCCAATTGAGCAGAGCCGTTGAACAAAGACCTGACAAAAAGCCTATACTCTCTGATTTAAGAGAGTCAGGTTCTATCGAACAAGATGCAGATATTGTAGGGTTTATTTACCGACCTGAGTACTACGGAATTACCCAAGACGAAGAAGGTAACAGTATGGAAGGTATTGCTTCTGTAGATATTGCCAAACACAGAAATGGCGCTACTAAATCTGCTTTTGTACGATTTAAAAAGGAATATGCAAAATTTGAAAATCTAGATATAATTTCATATGAAGACGGACAATCCATTACTGTTGGCTCAAAATTGAATGACGAAAATTACAACATCAATGACGATTTTGGCGAAAACAAAGAAGATGACTTTTCTAAACCTCCATTTTAAATTTTTATAAACTTCGACTTTACGCTATTCCATAATTTCATTTTGTGGATTTTGTTTTCAGGCTTATCCAGTTCAAAGAGAGACAAGGTAAATTCAACTTTAGATTTATCATGGGACAAATCAGGCAAAATAGCTTTTGAGATTTTTCCGAAAACAATAAAAAATTCAGCAGAGATTTTTTGTTTAGTTTTATCTAAAACGAAAATATTGTAATCCTTAGAACCACAACCAAGGGCCTTAGCTAAGTTTTGCAAGGTACTTTTGCCACCTTTTGCTAAATATGAATTATCTCCCTCATCTATAACAAAAGCCAAATGTATGCTTGATTTTTTTGTTAAATCGGAAGTATTTGAAATAAAAAATACTTCGTCATATAAATTTTCAAAACTCATTAAATTAAATTTTGTTTCTTTATTTGCACGCAAGTTAGGATGATAAGGATTGACATTCAAAAAAATTCTTCTTCAAAAATCTCAAGCATTGATTTCAATAATCTAGGTTTTGGGGAGTTCTTTACGGATCATTTATTTCAAGCAAATTATGAACATGATGATTGGATTACCCCAGTGATAAAACCTATGGATAAGATTGCCATCCACCCAGGTAATTCAACACTGCACTACGGACAAGCAATATTTGAAGGGTTAAAAGCTTATAGGAAGGCAAACAATGACATTCAACTATTTAGACCTGAAAAAAATATTGATAGATTCAACAAGTCCGCCACTAGACTTTGCATGCCGCAAGTCCCCAAAGATTTGTTTTTGTCAGCCATAAAATCTCTTGTCGATTTAGAAAGAAAATGGGTTCCTGAAAGAAAGTATGGCTCGCTATATATCCGTCCATTTATGTTTGCTAATGAGGCATTTTTGGGCGTGCGTCCAGCAGAGAAATATACAATGATTATTATTCTTTCTCCCGTTGGAAGTTATTATAACAAACCTTTGAATGTAAAAGTAGAAAGGAATTTTACCAGAGCAGTAAGAGGTGGCATCGGTTCTGCTAAGGCCGCTGCAAATTATGCTGCTTCTTTATACCCGATGCAACAAGCAAAAAAACAAGGTTATGATCAACTTATTTGGACCGATGGCCAGAACCATAATAACGTTGAAGAACTTGGGACAGCCAACTTTTTTGCGGTAATCGACAATAAACTTTGTACACCCAAGGCTTCCGATAGCATATTAGAAGGAGTAACGCGAGATTCTATTATTCAGCTAGCAAGACACTTAGGTATAGAAGTTGATGACAATGGGGTAAGTGTAACACAAATGGAAGAAGCCTATCGCACTGGTTCGCTCACAGAATGCTTTTCTACAGGAACAGCAGCTGTCATTTCTTCTATTGTCTCTATAGATTTTGATAACTTCAAAGCTGAATTCAATACCAATTTCCCTATAGCAGGTCTATTAAAAAATACTTTGATGGACATTCAATTTGGGAGCAACAAAGACATTTTTAATTGGACTGTGAAAGTCTAGTTATTAAGAATCCAAGATATCCCAATTCGCAAGCCTCTTCTCTGTAATGGGTGTCTAGAAACTCGATAATAATTATAACCCATCCAAGCTTGATTTACATGAAGCATTTTGATATAAAAGGAAAAGTTTTTTATCCCACCCGAGAAATAAGGATTTATCACCATATACCTTTGTATATCATCCTGTTTACCGTTCTGAAACTGCTGGTTATATGGGTTATACTCGACCGACTTATATTTTGACCAAGCCATAAGATCAAATCCAAAATGGCTCTTCAAATGACTATTAAATAGATAAAATGGAATGTACAACTTGGTTTTTGTATGAAGCATTGGCATTCTAAAAACATCATCATCGTTACCAATTTGAATCGACGAATTGGTATGCAATTTAAGCCACGGGAATATGGAAGCCCCCCAATTTACTTGTGATGTTAGCAAGGACGCACTTTGTCTTTTTTGTTGTGGTATACCCGTTGAATCAAAGTATATCGGATGCCGAACGACATCAATACTTTGGCTAAATTCAAATTCCTTTTTGCTAATTTTGGCAAGCGCTCGATTAACAAAAATTTGTTTTGCATCTAAACGCCAATTGCTTAAAATACCTTCATTAAAATTATAAAAAAATGGGCTAGTCATTTTTTGAGATTTTACATTCAAATCAAGAACAAATTCACCCACGGCTTTTGACAGCGAAGTTTCAAATAAAAAATCATTCTTATTGTATCCCGTTATACCTTTTATAAACTGAAAGTCCATCTGTGACTTTTTCCAACTTTTTTGAACGTCGGTCTTTACTGAAAAGTTATGGAAGTTTCTAAAAATCGAAGCATTAAACTGTGTTTCGATAATATTGAATTGCGTTCCGACATTAAATTGAAACCCATACCAAGAAGATTCCCAACCAAATGAGTTTTTCAACTGCCTCGACCTTTTACGATCATAAATCTCTAACATACTGAATGGCAATTGATAATAACTTGAGTCTGGGTTCAGATCTTTATAGGTGTTTTGTCTTTCAATAAGTTCTAATTTATGCCAAAGCATAGATGTTGCTTCAACCAAAGCCAATGTATCGGTGGCACTGTCACGCTCAACTATATGCTGTTTAAGTGGCCCTAACCTAAAGACCTGTTTACATTTCAACAAATTATTTTTTAAGTGATTTGACGCATCACTCAAAAAGGCCAATTGATTATTAGCTAATGCTTGTGAATTGGCAAATAAGAGTTCATCAGATATACCAGCAGTTTCAACGTGTCTGAAGTTTTCCAAAGTCAAGGTTCCGAATATTTCGTAACGGTTATTAGCGGTCTGACGAATTGCCCAAATCTGTGTTTGATGATGATTAGGAATTCGTGCTTCAATATCCTTAATATTGGCATAGTAGGTGTTATGCTGTTTTAACCTTCTATAATTTATACCGAAAGAAAATCCAGGATGTAAACTTTGAGCATGATTCAGATTTAGTACGATGAGATCATTATCACCTTGGTGATAGCTTAATTTGGTAATTGGGCTTGTTGTAGTAATATATTTTGGTTCGTCAAGTTCATAGATGTCAAAAAAATCCAAGCCGTCTATAAATCCAAATGGTAAACGATTGTTTGACGAATAGTCTTTACTTGGTGCACCCCAATAACCAAGATCGTGAATAAATGACGATGACCGCCAGACAGGATTTGGATTTTCTTGTAAGGTACTATCCATCCAATTGGTTTTACAGGTATCAATCAAGTTAATATCTTTTTCTAGCTTGTAAGTAGCGCTTATACTTAGTTTTGGGTTTGGCTTAACAAAAAAAGAAGAATCCGCATCTTGTCCATTTGCTAATTGAATAGTTAATGATAAAAAAAAGACAAAGACGATTCTGCGAACTACCAAATCAACTACGAAATAAAAAATAAAATTTGCTTAAAACACTATTAGAAAAAAAGAGTGGTTATTTTGTTCAAAATGATTGACGCCTTAATAGTTGGTGGTGGATTGGCGGGTTGTGTAATAAGTCATAAGCTTTTATCAGAAGGAAAATCAATATATGTCATTGATAAAAGTTCACTAAGCAGTAGTTCAAAAGTTGCTGCAGGAATTTATAATCCGATTGCTGGAAAATATTTCTCTCTTTCGTGGTCTGCAGAGGAAGTATGGAGCGATTTAGAGCTATTTTATCAACGTCTTGAAAAAAAACTTGGACAAAACTTTTTATTTCCTTTGCCAATTAATCGGATTTTAAGTAACGAAGACCAAAACTTAAAATGGAATAAAAGAAAAATACAAAGTAGATATAAACCTTTTTTAGCAGCAGAAAATGCTGTTTTACCCAACTATATTAATACAAACAAATTTGGCCACATAAGCATAAAACAGAGCGGATACTTATCTGTTGAAAATTTCATAACTCATTCCCTTTCCTATTTTCACTCTAAAGCTAGTTTTTTAGATGATTTTTTTGATTTCAATTCGCTCATTATAAATCCCAAATCTATTGAATACAAGGGGTTGAAAGCTCGAAGAATTATTATTTGTACAGGTTATCTTGCGGCCAAAAGTGATTTATTTTCATTTCTCCCGTTTACGCCAATGAAAGGAGAGATCTTGCTGATTAAAAACGATATTCAATTAAAGCAGATTTTCACTAAGGCATGTTTTATATTACCCCAAAATGGTGGTAAAATAAAGGTGGGATCTACATACAATTGGCAAGAAATAAATGAGGATATTACTGAATATGCAAAAGATTATCTCCTTGCTAAAGTGAAGGATTTATTGAATCATGAACCATCCTTAGAGGACCAATTTGCTGGCATCCGTCCTTCCGTTAAAGATAGACGACCTCTCATTGGACAACATCCCAAATATTCAAATGTATTACTCTTTAATGGTTTGGGGAGCAAAGGAGTTAGCTTAGCACCTTATCTAGCTGATTGTTTACTTAAACTAATATTTGACAACAAACGACTCCCACAGGATATAGATTTACAAAGATATGCTTGATTGCATGTTATTGTATCAATACTCTTTCGACAAATACGCCTTGGCTAGTTTGAATATGAATTATATAAGTCCCTTTGACCAAAGAAGTAAGCGCTAAAGTATTTTGTCCTTCAGACTTGTGCACTATACTTCCTTGAAGGTTATAGACATTAACACTTCTAATCGGTAATTCACTTTGAAGCACGAAATAACCATTATTTGGATTCGGATAAATATTTATTGAATTGTTTCTCTGAAGATATTTACTAAAACCCGTATTTTTACTTATCGCACTATACCTAATTTTAGTAACTAAAGTTCTATTTTGAATTTCTTGTTCATTTATTTCCAATGCTGGAATTTTGCTACTTTGCGTAAGCCAGACAAATTCCTTTCTACTGTTGTTGATGTTGAAATTTATATTTTGAATCGGGACAGAGGTGGAGTCATTTTGTACAACAACACTTTCCACTTTTAAACATGGTATACTATCATAATTTGGAAGAGATATCCATCCCCATCCCACTACTTGTGAAGTTCTTGAGCCGGATTGGAAATAATTACCCATTGTAAAAGGTGGAGATCCGATAGGTATTTTTAAATCAAATTTGTTGGAATATTCCATTCCATATTTTAATGGAAAAAGAAACACAGCATCTGCACGCTCATGTTTCCCTTTTAGACCCATCGAAATGTCTGGAATATTAAAAGCAAAACCAACTCTTGAATAATTGTCGTTAGTTGTTCTGTAATACTCGTAAACATTGTTTATACTACCGAAACTACTGCCCAGGGTATCTGCCAGTTTTGAGCCAACTGCATCAAATCCAAAGTTAATTTTATACGGAGTCTTATCCGCAGATAGATATTTGTATTCTCCTTTGCGGTTACTACCCAATTGACTAAAATCCCAGTGGATCGACTCGCCCGAAACCTCATAATCAAATCCACCGATATCTTGGGCGCTGATGTATTCATGGGTTTCTCCTGCCTTTGGCATATGTTCTTTGGAGATTTGAATTTGCGCCGAGACTACTTGAAAAAAAAGGAGATAGAACGCTAAGGATATAATTTTTTGCATATCTAAAACTACAGAAATTAAAGTATTAACCAATAGCTAATCATTAATTTTCAATACGGCCATAAAAGCACTTTGGGGAATTTCTACCCTGCCTACTTGTCGCATTCGTTTTTTTCCGGCTTTTTGTTTTTCGAGTAGTTTTCTTTTTCTAGTAATGTCTCCCCCATAGCATTTAGCTGTGACATCTTTTCTTAATGCTTTAATTGTTTCTCGAGAAATAACTTTGGTTCCTATTGCTGCTTGAATGGGAATTTCAAATTGCTGCCGAGGGATTAACTCTTTTAATTTTGCACAAATCTTTTTCCCGTACTCATATGCTTTATCTCTATGGATGATTGCCGAAAGTGCATCTACAGGCTTACTACTTATCAAAATATCTAGTTTAACAAGTTTTGATTGTTGATAATCAATTGGATAATAATCAAAACTAGCATAGCCTTTCGAGACTGTTTTTAGCTTATCAAAGAAATCAAATACGACTTCTGCCAATGGCATTTCAAATGTAAGCTCTACCCTATCTTGTGTTAAATAAACTTGATTTTTAAGCATCCCTCGTTTTTCAATGCATAAAGTAATAATAGCCCCTACAAAATCAGCTTGTGTGATGATTTGTGCATTGATATAAGGTTCCTCTACATAGTTGATATAGTTTGGTTCAGGCAAATCCGTTGGATTGTTTACTATCACAACAGAGTTGTCTGACTTGATCGCTTTGTAGCTCACGTTTGGCACGGTAGTAATAACGGTTAATCCAAACTCTCTTTCGAGCCTCTCTTGAATTATTTCCATGTGCAACATACCCAAAAAACCACATCTAAATCCAAAACCAAGAGCAGTAGAAGACTCTGGTTCAAATACCAAGCTAGCATCATTCAATTGAAGCTTACTCATACTTTCTCTTAATTCTTCAAAATCATCAGTATCAACAGGGTATAGGCCTGCAAAAACCATTGGCTTTACATCTTCAAAACCCTGAACCGGTGCATTTGTAGGATTTTCTTCATAAGTTATTGTGTCTCCTACTTTTATTTCCTTGGCTTCTTTAATACCTGCAATTAAATAACCCACATTGCCCACTCCAACTTCTTGTTGAGGAATCATTTCCATACCCATTATTCCTATTTCATCTGCGTGATAGTTGTTTTGAGTATGATAAAATTTTATGGCTTGACCTTTTTTAACTTTTCCTTCAAAAATTCTAAAGTATGCAATTACTCCTCTAAATGGATTAAAAACTGAATCAAAAATTAGTGCTTTGAGTGGTTTGTTTTCATCTCCTGAAGGATGTGGTATTTTTTTAACTATCGACTCAAGTATTTTTTCCACACCTAAACCAGTTTTCCCACTTGCTGGAATAATGTCTTCTCTTTCGCATAGAATTAGGTCTTCGATTTGATCCATTACTTCCTCAGGCATTGCACCAGGTAGATCCATTTTATTTAGTACTGGAATAATGATCAGATCATTATTTAATGCTAAATATAAATTACTAATCGTTTGCGCTTGAATGCCTTGACTTGCATCCACTATCAAAAGGGCACCCTCGCAAGCCGCAATACTTCTTGAAACTTCATAGCTAAAGTCTACATGTCCTGGTGTATCGATAAGATTTAAGGTGTAGTCTTTGCCATGATAATTATATTGCATTTGAATAGCATGACTCTTAATAGTTATTCCTCGTTCTCTCTCCAAATCCATGTCATCAAGAGTCTGCTCCTTAAGCTCTCTATCGCTTATTGTTTGTGTTTCCTGCAAGAGTCTGTCGGCCAATGTACTTTTACCGTGGTCTATGTGGGCTATGATGCAGAAGTTACGGATGTTTTCCATGGAGTTTCGGCGAATTTAATGTATTAAGAACATGAATTTGCCTAAATAGTTGATTGTTGGATACAAGCTATTCCCAAGAAAGGGTTTTTATCAAATGAATTAAATCTCTTTTGACAAAATCAACGACCGGTTGAACGCTGTCTATGCGGGTTTTTGAGTTGAAATAGAAAGCACCGCGCAAAAAGTGATGTTGGTAATCAGATACAAAAAAGTTTATTGACGTCGCTGTTTCTCCTTTGATATCATAAAAAATACCTTTCACATCTTTATGATTGTTTATCTCTCTTTCTTCTATTTCTTCTGCTTTTACTGTGTGTTTAAAAACCAATTCTCTGGTATCTTCAATATAAGCTTCTATTGATTTCTCTGGGCTGATATTTTTATAACTTAGGTGTAAAGTTGCATTGAAAGGTACGAAATTCAAATTGTACCAACATGGCTCTGCATCAGTTTTATCCATCACAGACAGATTTGTATACTTTGGTATTTGAAAAGCGAATGGGCAGGTTACGGTTTGTGCTTTTTTATATTCCTTTTTGGGTAAATCAATCCTTGGGTATCCTTTAGGGCGGGGCGTATAATCTTGGCATGAAATAAAAATTAAACTGAATATTGAGGCTTTAATTATTTTCATGGATCTTTTTCAATTTTATACGGTCAATTTTTCTGTGAGTTGATTTTTCAACGACAAACTGCACTTCTTTAAATTCAACCCTTTCTCCAATTTTTGGTATGCCTTGTGCAATCTCCAATACTAAGCCACTTAAGGTGTCAAAATCTCCATCTATTTCAGAAAAATAATCAGCGCCTAGATTGGCAATCTTTATCATATCATTTAACATGATTTTTCCCTCAAAGACAAATGTATCTTCATCTAATTTTGAATAAATCCACTCATCATCATCAAACTCATCTTTTATTTCTCCAAAAATTTCTTCTAAAATGTCTTCCATAGTTACTAGACCTGAGGTTCCACCATATTCATCAACCACCAATGCAAGGTGAATTTTTTCTTCCTGAAAATTCTGCATTAAATCATCAATCTTTTTTGATTCAGGTACAAAAAACGGTTTTCGAATGAGTTGAGCCCATTTTTTTTGATTTGTCTTGTTACTAGAAAGAAGTGGTATAAGATCCTTAATATAGATTAGGCCAATAACGTTATCTAAGTTTTCTTGATATACAGGGATCCGTGAATAGTTCCACTCTTTAACTTTTTCTATTAGACTATCAAAACTAGTGGATTCGTCTACCCCAGATATTTCCACCCTAGATTTCATAATTTCTGTTACACTAATACTACCTAAGTTGATGAGACCTTTTAAAATCAATTGTTCCTCTTCGTCTCTTGTTTCAGAGGTGATATCAATGGCTTTGTTTAGATCATCAACTGACACCTCTTTATTTTTCATTTCCCATCTGTTTTCAATAAGGCTAGTGCTTTTAACCAATAAATTGATAAGTAGTTTACTATTTTTCTGAACTTGATTTAAAACACCAGAAACATTGTTTGCAATTTTTAACTTATGCTTTGTTGCATAAATTTTAGGGACAATTTCTCCAAATAAAACCAGAAGAAATGTAACCAAAACAACTTTTATGAGAAAAGAGTAAAGAATATTTAAGTTTTTATCACCAATAAAAATATCAATATAAACAGAAGAAATTATAACCAACGCAATATTCACAAAGTTATTGCTAAGCAGAATGGTTGCTAATAACTGTTTAGGAGCGTCCTTCTTATTTGGCTCATTGAGTAATTTTTGAACAGTTCGCGCACTTTTTCTAGAATCATTTGATAAGCCTTCTACATCAGTCGGGCTTAAGGAAAAAAAAGCGATTTCTGCACTAGAAAATGTAGCAGACAAAAACAAAAGCAAAAGGATAATACTTATATAAAGTATGTGCATTGGTGCGGATTGAAGCATTAAACTATCCGCTAATCCAAATGGCAGATCTATGAAAAGATTTATAACTCTATGATATGAATCGGGTTCAGGATCTGTTGTCATTTAATTAAAATGGTAAATCTTCCTCTGAATTGTCATCAACCAAGTTTTCTCCTCCCATGCTTGGGTTTTCTTGAGTTTGAGAGCCATCGTTTCGCGGCGAAAGCATGGTCATATTTAATGCCAAAATTTTTGTTCTACTTCTCGGTTGCCCAGTTTCTTTGTCTTCCCATTTGTCAGTTTTTATTTTTCCTTCAATATAGACTTTTGAACCTTTATCTAGATATTGTTCTGCTATTCGAGCAAGGCCATCCCACATTTCTACGCTATGCCATTCTGTATTATCTACCCTCTGTCCTTCTTTGTTTTTGTAGCTTTCTGTGGTTGCCAGGTTAAAAGTTGCAACTGGCCTGTCTTGACTGACATATTTTACCTCTGGCTTTGCGCCTAAATTACCGATTAAAATTGCTTTGTTAATTGCCATAGTATAGATTGATAAATTTTTTAAGAGGCTTTGGAAGAGAATAATTCTCAATAATTTCCATTGCCTCAATTTCAAATATATTAGATTTATTCAAAAAATGCGAATAGAGTTGGGTTGATTTTACGCCATATATCGAAATGTACAACTCTTGGTGTGTTAGCAAATGTTTTTCTTCATGAATTAATACAATAGAATTTTGGGTTAGTTTCTTGTTAGAAGAATGTTGCAGCTCATTGAAAACTTGTTGCTTTTCATTTAACTCTAATAAAGGAAATTGGTACAAGTGAAACCAAATATCTTCGGCAACTCTTTTTTCTAACAAAATTCTATTTTCTTTTTCCAAAAATAAAAAGTGTAAATACCTTTTCTTTTTTTTTGGCTTTTTGGTTTTATAAGGAAATTCATTAACTTTTTTTCTTGAAAAGGCAAAACACTCCCTGTGGAATGGGCATGCTTCACAAGTTGGCTTTTTCTTGCAAACCAACGCGCCAAATTCCATCATGGCTTCATTGAAATCACCGGGCCTTTTTGGAGAGATCAAGTTAAGAGCGTATGCGTGAAAAATTTTATATGCTTTTGAACTATTAATTGCTTCTTTTATTCCAAGGTACCTCGATAAAAAACGATAAACATTACCATCTATCGTAGGCTGTATTTCATTAAAACAAATGCTGGCTAACGCACTCGCAGTATAAGGACCAACACCAGGTAATTTAAGGAGATCAACATATTTTTCTGGAAAATGTCCATTCATATTTTCCGAAATTATTTTTGCCGTTTTATGCAAATTTCTTGCGCGACTATAATACCCCAACCCTTCCCAAAGTTTTAAAACTACATGCTCTTCAGCTGCTGCTAATAAATCAATGGTTTGAAAGCTTTCTAAAAAATTATGATAATAAGCCGTGCCCTGGTCTATTCTTGTCTGTTGTAAAATAATTTCAGAAATCCATCTTATATATGGTTCTCTCGTTTCACGCCATGGCAATGAACGTTTATTTTTATCATACCAACTTATTAAGTCTTCCGAAAATCCCATTTCTAAAAAATTTTACATCTAATTAACACGAAATCAATACATTTGAAAGGAACTATTTAATATTATGACCAAAGCCGAGGTAATTAACGAAATTCACAACAAAACTGGGATTGAAAAAATAATTGTCCAAGAGACTGTTGAAACTTTTTTTACTACAGTGCAAAATAAACTTGCTGAAGGGAATAATCTATACTTCCGAGGATTTGGTAGTTTCATTTTGAAAAGGAGAGCGAAAAAAGTAGCTAGAAATATTTCTGCAAATGAACAAATTACTATCCCAGCACACAACATCCCAAAATTTAAGCCTGCAAAAGTTTTTATTGAGAAAATAAAAAATAGCGTTCCTGTTAAATAACAAAAATTGGTTGTTAAAAATAGAAAGGCTCAACTGGGTCTCGTAGCGTGTTTTTTACTAGTATTAGGTATTCTCTCTTTTAAGAGTTTTAATAACAATTCGAAATTGGTTGCTTCGTCTGATGATAAAAAAGAAATAAAATTGGCACCATTTCTTGATATCCTTGAAGAAAACGACTACAAATCTGCCGAAAAGACAGTAAAAAATGTGCTTAACGGTGGCAATCTAATGTCAGGTGTTGATGTATTAAAAAATCAGGTATTGTCTAGTAATCCAAATAATGAAATTGCTTTATACTACCTAGGTATTTGGAGTATTCAAAGTGGACAATTGGTTAAAGCAAAAGAAAAGTTTGAAAAATTGGTATTTTTGCACCCACAAAAAAAAGTATACCAACAGAAACTGTTGGAAATAAACCAAAAATTATAAGTTCTAGATTAACATGCCAAGCGGAAAGAAAAGAAAACGACATAAGATCGCCACACACAAAAGAAAAAAAAGGTTAAAAAAGAACCGTCACAAAAACAAAAAATAAGAACCCCTAATTGTCTTACGAACTAATCATAGATAAAGACTCCAAAGGGGAAAAAATAGCATTACTTCAGGATCAAAAGTTAATTGAGCTTCAGCAAAATAAGAGCTCAAAAAAATTTAATGTTGGTGATATTTATTTAGGTACAGTTAGAAAAATCATGCCTAACTTAAATGCTGCATTCGTTGATATTGGACATGGTAAAGATGCTTTTTTACACTACCACGATTTAGGGCCAAACATCAGGTCATTAATCAACCTAACATCTTCAACGCTTCAAGGAGCTTGGAAAAAGAGCGAATTGGATAATTTCAATTTATCACCAGAGACAACAAAAACTGGAAAGATAAGTGAAGTTGTTAAAAAAGGAATGAAATTGATGGTGCAGATAGAAAAAGAGCCGATCTCAAAAAAAGGTCCTCGAATTTCTGCTGAGCTGAGTCTAGCTGGAAAATACTTCATTATCATTCCATTTGGAGATACGGTAACCGTATCAAAAAAAATAGGAAGTTCAGAGGAACGAAAAAGACTTAAGACATTAACTCACAGCATAAAACCATCTAAGTTTACCGTGATATGTAGAACTGCGGCAAAAAATAAAGCAGTTAAAGATCTGCACCAAGATTTAACCCAAATTTTTAGTAAGTGGGCAGTCATGATTGAATCACTGACACAAGCAGAAAATAGGGATAAAATTTATGAAGAGTCGGATAAATCTATTCTATTGCTTACTGATCTACTCAGTTATGAACTAAAACAGATTGTTACCAATGACAAAGTAATTTATCAGAAAGTAAAACATTTTCTTCAAGAGTCAAAAAAGAATAATGCCCTAAAGAACCTAAAACTACATAAAGGAAAAGAAACATTATTTTCAAGTTTCAAAGTTCACAGACAAATTCAAGTTCTATTTGGTAAAAAAGTTCCTTTTGGACAGGGAGGATACTTAATTATAGAGCATACTGAAGCAATGCATGTAATTGACGTGAATAGTGGCAATCAAAAAGTTTCTTCAGATAGCTCTGAAGTGGTTACCCCGCTTGAAATAAATATTGAAGCCACCAAAGAAATTGCAAGGCAGTTAAGACTCAGAGATATGGGAGGTATAATAGTTATTGATTATATTGATCTTAAAATATCTGAAGAAAAAAAGATTCTGTTTGAAAACCTTAAAGAGGCAATGTCAAATGACAGAGCCCAGCATACCATTTTACCTATGACCAAATTTGGTCTAGTTCAAATAACACGTCAGAGAGTTCGCCCCGAGTTAAACATCAATACTAATGCGGCTTGCCCGTCATGTAATGGATCTGGAAAAATAGAAAACACAAGTCAATTAATTGAAGATATTGAAGACACGCTAATACATTTACTGCAGAATCAAAATCAAAAAAAATTAAACCTCTTGGTTCATCCAGTTATTAAATCTTACTTTACAAAGGGTGTGATTTCAAGGCAAATACAATGGTTCCTTTCTTACAGACGTTGGGTTAAAATTAAAATTTCTAGTGATTTTGGATTGTTAGAATTTAAAATATTTGATTCTAACGAAGACGAAATAAAAATCCAATCTTGATGAAAATTGCCCTACACTTTTTTGGCAAGAAACCTAGCATTCATCAGTCCCAAATTCTTGAAAATTATCTAAAGAGAATTCCAAAGAGTTACGCTTTGAATGTGATTTTACATAACAAATTAGCACATAAGGATACTGCTACCCAGCTAGCAAAAGAGTTGACTTTTTTAACAATGCAAACCCAAAGTGGAGGTACACATATCCTACTTGATGAAGGTGGACAAACCTTGTCTAGCAGGGAGTTTGAAAATTTTATACAAAAAAAACTTCAATCTGGGATACTTCACTTTTATGTTGGAGGAGCCAATGGTTTTCATCACGAAGTTGACAAACTTAATTTATTAAAAATCTCAATATCCTCATTTACCTTACCACATGAAATCGCAAGGCTTATTTTGGTGGAGCAAATTTACCGGGCTTATACCCTTTCTGTAGGCCATCCGTACCATAATGAGTAAATCTTGTGGATGATGAAAACAATAATTCTTTGAAAATTATTGGTAATGAATATGTTTGCAGCATATTTACTTAAACTCCGGTGAGTAGCAAGAAAAAAAATACTGTTGAAGACAAAAAAGGCAAAAAAGGCAGGCCACCAACAAAACCAGTAACCAAAAGGAAAGCTTATTATGTTAAGGTGAAGGTCTATAACTCCATGAACAACACAAAAAATGATGTTCTGATCAGCAGAGATACTATACCAGAAGTGAAACAATTAATCATGCGGTCTGCACAGGATGTAGAATTTCTTGGTTATTGGAATGGAAAAGAGTTTCAAAAAGTAGAACTTTAATTCTTTATTTCCTATGAGGCATTTTTCATGGCAGTTTTGGATGTTGTGCCTCAGTACACTTTTTTTCTTCACTAGCTTCAATTTAATCATACCAGAACTGAGCAGCTACCTAGAACAATTGGGGTCAAAAAACAAAGCTTGGATTATTAGTAGTTTTGCGTTTGTAGCCCTCATTTGCAGACCTTTTAGTGGCGTACTTACTGATAAAATTGGAAGACTACCAATCATGATATTAGGAGCAGGAATCGCATGCGTGGCTTCACTTAGTTATCCTCTAGCTGTAATGGCTTCTTCATTTATCGCTATTCGATTATTTCACGGTTTTTCTGCAGGTTTTAAACCAACGGCTACAGTCGCCTATGTCTCAGACATAGTACCACAAAAAAAAAGAGGAGAAGCAATGGGGTTCGTTGGATTAATGAACAATATTGGCTTTATGATTGGAGTGGGTTTTGGTAGCCTGATAAAAAATAAGTTTGGATTTGAAGTATTATTTGGTGTATCAGCTTTTTTTGCATTGGCCTCCATTTTGGTAGTTCTAGGCATGAAAGAAACCTTAGCAAATAAACAAGCGTTTCAATTTAAACACCTAAGAATTAAGTTTTCTGAAATTTTATCCCTTGAAGTTGCAAAGCCAGCCATAATTATGTTTTTTGGTGTTATTCCGTTTGGTTGTTTACTAACGTTAATTCCAGATTATAGCCAAAAAATATTTCAACTTGAGAATAAAGGAGTTTTCTTCATCTATATGACATGCAGTACCTTAATCACGCGTATAGTAGCAGGTAAATTAAGCGATAAATTTGGCCGAATACCCATAATACTGGTTGGAACGATGTTCTGGATAGTTGGACTATTGTTGTTATCTTTTACTCATACGTTAAACTTATTTTTTCTCTCCGCCTTGGTATTAGGTGTTGCGTCAGGATTTAATTCACCCTCAATTTTCGCATGGGCAATTGATTTGGCATCTCCAAAAACACGTGGGAGAAGCATGAGCACTCTATTTATTTTCCTAGAATTAGGAATTATAATTGGTAGTATTTTACCCACAATATTGGTTGGAGGGAATCCAATTGACACCCAAAACGGATTTAAGTTTTGTCTTGCCACCTCAATCATGATGCTTTGGATACTCATTTATTTTAAGAAAACCGAAAAGAAATGAACTATCTACAAACAATGTTAACATTAAGGTAAAATTTTCTTCAAATTTGTTTAACAAAAGTCTTCGATTCATGAATGATCTAATGCAACAAACTTTTCTTAGTGAAAATGCGTTTTCATCTTTTTTGGAAGAACTCTATAACGATTTTGAAGTTCTAATTAAACCATAGAATCAGCTCAGTCCCTCGGTATCCGTACTTCGATCAATTTTTTTGATCATACCTTGAAGCGCTCTACCGGGACCAATTTCAACAAATTTAGTGACACCATTATCCAGCATATTTTTTATTGTTTGTGCCCATTTTACGGGTCCCGTAAGTTGATCTATGAGATTATTTTTTATCTGATTGGCATCAGTGTAAGACATTGCGGTGACGTTCTGAAAAATTTTAATTGCCGCACTTTGAAATGAGATCTTTTCTATAGTTGACTTTAATTCATCTGCCGCGCTTGCCATTATAGGAGAGTGAAAAGCACCGCCAACATTTAGTAAAAGCGCTCGTTTTGCTCCGTGCTCTGTAAGCTTAGTACACGCTTTTTTTACAGCATCAACTTCACCAGAAATCACCAGTTGTCCTTCTGTATTATAGTTGGCAGGAACAACAATTCCATTGATATCCTCGCAAACACCTTCAATAATTTTGTTTTCTAAACCTATGATTGCAGCCATTGTACCTGGTTGGTTTTCACAAGCTTTTTGCATGGCTTGTGCTCTTGCAGATACCAATTTCAGGGCATCTTGCCAATTTAGAACTTTAGCCGCGACTAGAGCAGAATATTCTCCCAGTGAATGTCCTGCTGTCATGATGCCTTCAAAGTTTTTCAATAATTGTGTTCTTACTACAGAATGTAAAAAAATTGCAGGCTGAGTAACCTTGGTCTGTTTTAAATCTTCGTCATTACCATTAAACATTATGTCGGTAATATTGAAACCTAGTATATCATTTGCTTCCTCAAAAATTATTTTTGCCTTCTCAAATTGTTCATATAGTGGATAACCCATTCCAACAAATTGGGCTCCTTGTCCGGGAAAAACGTAAGCAACTGTCATGGTTTTGATATAAATTTTAAAACTATTTTTTCTTTATTAATTGGTTTAATCTCAAAGTTTGTAGTGAAGTTTATTTCTTTCTCTTCAATAAAGATCATTCGACGATTTGAAGTAAGAAAGTCATTCTCATTGGCATCAATAAATATGGTTGTGGGCAATTGTTCACTAAATTCAATTTTTATTTCTTTCACCCTTTCGTTAGTTTGATTTGATCTTAGGTGTATAATATCCTTGGTGCTAGTGCCTTGGTGTGGAACTTGTATAAAATCAGTAGCCCACTTTTGAGGACTGATTTTAAATTGAAATAATTTTTTATGGTCCAGTAAGTCCTTCTTACTTATGTTGATTGTGTCAGTATAGGACTTATAAATCGCTACTTTGATTATACTATCAGAAAAATTCTGTTGAATATAGTCTAAGATGATTTTATTTACATTGATAAAGGGAACAGTATTATTTGGGTACTCTTTCGTCCTTTTACAAGAAATGAAGAGTAGAAATAAACCGAAGAGAAACGTATTTCTCAAGAGACGAGTTCTTATTTATCGGTATCTTCTACTTCAGTGGACGGGCTGTTATCCTCTGTTTGTTCCCGGTTCAGCGCATCCTTAGATGAAGTTGTTTCAGCCTGATTCGTCTGTTCCTCTTTTCCTTCAACTTGTGGACTTTCGCTTTCCTCATTTTGTTTTAGCTCCTTTTCTTTTGTCTCACCCAACTCAGTTTCTACACCCTTTGCTTCAAGTTTTTTGGCACCAGTTTTTCCTCTTCTAGTTCGTTTTTTTCCACCAGACGTACTACTGCTGCTCTTACCTGTTGTAAGTTTAGCTTCAAGCATTGCTTCATTGAAATCAACGAGTTCAATCATGCACATTTCTGCATTATCACCTAAGCGATTTTCTGTTTTTAGAATTCTTGTATATCCTCCAGGCCGATCAGCAACTTTATTCGCTACTTCACCAAAAAGCTCTTTAACCGCATACTTATTTCTAAGGTAAGAAAAAACTGTTCTACGAGAATGCATAGTGTCATTTTTTGCCTTGGTAACAAGAGGTTCGATATATTTTTTGAGAGCTTTCGCTTTAGCTACTGTTGTAAATATTCTTTTGTGCTCAACAAGAGAGTTTGCCATATTCATTAACATGGCCTCTCTGTGCGCCTTTTTTCTTCCCAGGTGATTGAACTTTTTGCCGTGTCTCATACTTCCCTATTATTCGTCGTTCAAGTTGTATTTTGAGATATCCATTCCGAAATTTAGACCTTTTTCCCTCACAAATTCTTCCAACTCAGTGAGAGACTTTTTTCCGAAGTTTCTAAATTTCAATAAATCTTCTATGTGAAAGCTTACCAATTCACCTAAAGATCTGATTTCCGCCGCTTTCAAACAATTGTAAGCTCTAACTGAAAGGTCAAGATCAGAAAGTGGCGTCTTGAGAATTTTTCTCATATGTAATAAATTTTCATCGACTTCTTGTGCTTTAGATTTAACCTGAGTATCCAAGAGGATGCTCTCGTCTGAAAATAAAACCAAGTGTTGAATCATGATTTTCGAAGCTTCTTTTAGTGCCTCCTCAGGATGAATAGAGCCATCTGTAGTTACTTCAAAGATTAACTTTTCAAAATCTGTTCTTTGTTCAACTCGGAAGTCTTCGATTTTGTATTTTACATTTTTGATCGGTGTATGGATAGAATCTACCGGAATCACACCTACTGGTGCGTCTGTTGGCAAATTGTCTTCTGATGGCACATAACCTCTTCCTTTTTCGACGCTAATTTCCATATCAAAATTGACAAACGGTTCCATTCGAGCAATTACCAAATCAGGATTTAGTATTTCAAAGGAGCTTGTATACCTACCAATGTCTCCAGCTGAAAGCACTTCTTTACCTTTAACTGATATATAGATTTTTTCGGCTTCTGTTGAATCAGTTATTCTTTTGAAGCGAACTTGTTTTAGGTTAAGTATTATCTCCGAAACGTCTTCAATTACACCCTTAATTGTGCTAAATTCATGATCAACTTCTGGAATCTTGACAGTCGTGATTGCATATCCTTCTAATGAGGACAACAAGATTCTTCTCATTGCATTTCCAATGGTTATACCATATCCTTTTTCTAATGGGCTAAATTCAAAAAGGCCGTAAAACTCGGTCTCTTTGTGCATAACCACTTTGTCTGGTTTTTGAAATTCTAATATTGCCATCTACTTATTTTGAATATAATTCTACAATTAATTGTTCTTTAATGTTCTCTGGTATTTCTGAACGGTCAGGATAATTTAGGAATGTACCCTTAAAACCACTAGGCTCCCATTCAAGCCATGACCAAGATCTTTTAGTGTTTAATGCTTCTGTTATCAATTCGAGTGATTTAGATTTTTCACGAACTTCGACTACGTCGCCTGGCTTGAGTAAACACGAAGGGATGTTGGTAACGACACCATTTACTTTGATGTGTTTATGGCTGACTAGCTGTCTTGCCCCTCGTCTTGTATTTGTTAGGCCCAATCTAAATACTACATTATCCAACCTTGACTCTAGCAATTTTAGCAAGTTTTCTCCTGTAATGCCCTTACTTCTGGCGGCTTTATCAAACAAGCCATGAAATTGTCTTTCTAAGAGACCGTAGGTATACTTTGCTTTCTGTTTCTCTGCCAATTGTATGGCGTACTCAGATTTTTTTCCTCTTCTTCTCTTGTTACCATGCACCCCAGGAGGATAGTTTTTTCGATCTAAAACCTTATCGGGACCGAAAATTGGTTCACTAAACTTTCTCGCAATTTTGCTTTTTGGACCTCTATATCTTGCCATTTTATTTATTCTAAGTTAAACCCTTCTTCTTTTAGGTGGGCGACATCCATTGTGTGGCAATGGTGTAATATCTGTTATTGAGAGTACTTGTAAACCATTAGATTGAAGTGACCTTATGGCAGACTCTCTTCCTGAACCAGGTCCCTTAACCAATACATCTACTTTACTCATTCCTAATTCTACCGCTACTTTCGCCGCATCTTCTGAGGCTAATTGACCAGCGTATGGGGTATTTTTCTTAGACCCTCTAAAACCCATTTTACCAGCGCTACTCCAAGAAATAACCTGACCTTGCATATTGGTAATGCTGACAATTATGTTGTTAAAACTAGCTTGAATATGAGCTTGTCCTTGAGGTTCTACCCTAACCTTTCTGTTTTTATTTCCTGTTTTTTTACCTGTTGCCATGTCTATTTCTTTTTACCTGCCACAGTTACCTTCTTCCCTTTTCTCGTCCTAGAGTTGTTTTTGGTTTTTTGGCCTCGGAGTGGTAGACCTTTCCTGTGTCTCAAACCTCTATAACAACCTATATCCATTAGACGTTTAATGTTCATTTGTACTTCTGACCTAAGCTCACCTTCCAATTTAAATTCTCCAACCAAATTTCTTATCGCAGATAGCTCATCATCTGACCATTCACCAACTTTCTTACTTTCGTCTATTTTGGCCTCTGCCAAAATTTCTTTCGATCTGCTAGAACCTATACCAAAAATGTAGGTAAGTCCTATAACTCCTCTTTTGTTTTTGGGTAAATCTACACCTGCAATTCGAGCCATTATCCTTGTCTTTGTTTAAATTTTGGGTTTTTTTTATTGATTATGTATACCTTGCCATTTCGTTTAACGATCTTACAATCTGCAGATCTCTTTTTGACGGATGTTCTTACTTTCATTATTTATATCTGTAGGTAATTCTGCCTCTAGTTAAATCATACGGTGACATTTCTATTGAAACCTTATCTCCTGGTATAATCTTTATATAAAACTTTCTCATTTTCCCTGAAATAGTAGCCAATATCTCATGACCATTGTTCAGCTTAACTCGAAACATAGCATTGGACAAGGCTTCAGTTATTACACCATCTTGTTTTATTGCTTCTTGTTTAGCCATCTATTTTTTTGGGTCTGCAAATTTATGTTAATCTACTTCAAAATCAAAGAATTTTTAGGTCATAGTAGCACCTGTACTAGTTCTTCCTTTTATTCTACCTGACTTCATTAGTCCGTCATAATGTCTCATTAAAAGATAACTTTCAATTTGTTGAAGTGTATCCAGGACTACTCCAACCATAATTAGCAAAGATGTACCTCCAAAAAATTGTGCAAATTGATCATTTACTCCTAAACGAACTGCAATTGAGGGAAATATTGCCACTATCCCTAAATAAATTGCACCGGGAAGAGTTATTCTTGACATGATTGTATCAATGAAGTTGGATGTTTTCTTACCTGGTTTTACACCCGGAATAAATCCTCCATTTCTTTTCAGTTCATCAGCAATTTGCGTTGGGTTGAATTGTATTGCTGTATAGAAATAGGTAAATAAAACGATCATCAAAAAGAAAACAATGTTGTACCCTATTGCATATGGATCGACAAAGCTTAACAAAACGCTTTGTGAACGGGAATTTTCTGGGAAAAATTGTATAAGGGTTGAGGGCAAAAACATTAAAGCTTGGGCGAATATAATGGGCATTACCCCGGCTGCGTTGACTTTTAAAGGTAAATACTGTCGGACTCCTCCATATTGACGTTTTCCAACAATTCTTTTTGCATATTGAACAGGAATCCTTCTTGTACCCTGCACCAATAAAATTACGCTTAGAATGACAGCAAGCCAAAATATCATTTCAACAATAAAAATGATTGGTCCGCCATTGCCTTGAAACCTTCCATTAAATTCAGCCAGGATGGAGAAGGGCAGGCTGCTTATGATACCCACCATGATGATTAAAGAAATACCATTTCCCAGGCCTCTATCTGTAATTCTCTCACCTAACCACATGGTAAACATAGTTCCTGCTATCAATACCAAAACACCGACAACCATAAACAAGGCTGGATGCATGAGTGGGTTTTCACCGAAAGCCAATATAGCTTCAGATTTTGTACTTTTCAGATTTGCCAAATAAGCAAATGCTTGAACACCTGTTATGGCGATAGTTAAATATCTAGTAATCTGATTAAGACGTCTCCTGCCATCTTCACCCTCTTTTTGCATTTTCTGAAATTGAGGCACAGCAATACTTAATAGCTGTATGATGATAGATGCTGAGATGTAGGGCATTATACCCAAGGCAAAAATTGAGGCTCTATTAAATGCTCCTCCAGAAAATGTATTTACAAAATCAAGAAGGCCTCCCCCTTTGCTGGCTGCATTTAATGCATCAAGAACAACTGGGTTGACGCCTGGAATGACAATAAAAGTTCCTACACGATAAACCAATAGAAGCAAAAGAGTTTGTAACAAACGGTCTTTAAGCTCGGCGATACTTAGGATATTTTTTATTGTTTGGATAAATTTTTTCATCGTCTATGAAATGGTTTCTGTTTTTCCACCTGCAGATTCGATTGCTTCTATTGCTTTAGCAGAAAAAGCATGTGCTTTGACAGTGAGTTTTGATTTGAGTTCGCCTCTACCTAAGATTTTGATTTTCTCAGATTTTTGAACCAAATTTAACTCGTGTAGTTTGGAATGGGATATTTCTTTGAGCTTATACTTTTCAGCTAAACTTTGAAGCTTTTCAAGATTTATTCCTGTATATTCTTTCCTTCTAAAGTTTTTAAACCCAAATTTAGGGACTCTCCTTTGAAGAGGCATTTGTCCTCCTTCAAATCCAAGTTTTTTGGAATAACCCGATCTAGACTGGGCTCCTTTGTGTCCTCTAGTAGAAGTTCCACCCCTACCAGACCCTTGACCTCTTCCTATTCGTTTTCGTTTCCTTATTGAACCTTCAGCAGGTTTTAGACTATGTAAGTTCATATTAGATTTCTTCTATTTTTAATAAATGTTCTACCCTACGAATCATTCCTTTTATCATAGGACTGTCCTCAACTTCTTTGGATTGATTAATTTTATGCAATCCAAGGGCGGTCATAGTTCTTTTCTGATCTTCTGAGCGGTTGATTACGCTTTTCACCTTTGTGATTTTGAGTTTAGCCATGATAATTTATCCGTTAAATACTTTGTTCAGTTCAACTCCTCTTTGTTGTGCAATGGTATATGGATCTCTTAATTTGCTTAGTGCATCTAAGGTAGCTTTTACAACATTGTGTGGATTGGAGCTTCCTTTTGATTTAGCTAATACGTCATTTACACCAGCAGATTCTAAAACAGCCCTCATAGCACCTCCAGCGATTACGCCCGTACCATTTGAGGCAGGTTTGATAAAGATTCTACCACCACTATATTTACCTTCTTGCTGATGAGGTATTGTTCCGTTTATTACTGGAACTTTTATCAAGTTTTTCTTTGCGTTTTCAATTCCCTTTTGAATTGCGTCAACGACTTCACTTGCTTTACCTAGGCCATGACCTACAACCCCATTTCCATTACCAACTACAACTATAGCTGTGAAACTAAAGGTTCTACCACCTTTTGTTACTTTGGCTACTCGGTTAATTTCTACAACCGTTTCTTTCAATTCAATGTCTGAAGACTTTACTTTTTTGAGTGTTTCTGTTGCCATAATTTTAAAATTTTAAACCTTCTTCTCTCGCTGCTTCTGCCAAATTTTTTACTCTACCATGATAAAGATAACCGCCTCTATCAAAAATGACTTCTTTAATTCCATTCTCTTTAGCCCTTTCTGCGATTAGCTTACCCACTTTTTGAGCTTTAAGAATTTTATTTTCTTGGTTTTCTGCGATATTCACTTCCCTACTTGAAGCTGCAAGTATTGTCTTGCCTGATTCATCGTCGATTAGTTGAACATAAATTTGTTTGTTGCTTCTAAATACGGAAAGTCTTGGTTTTTGGGCTGTTCCCTTCAAACCTTTACGAATCCTTTTCCTTATTTTTTCCCTTCTAGCTGTTTTGTTAAATCCCATACCAATTATTTTGCTGCGGTTTTACCTTCTTTTCTTCTAAGTACTTCTCCAACGAACTTTACACCTTTTCCTTTGTACGGCTCTGGTTTTCTGAGTGATCTTATTTTAGATGCTACCTGACCGATCAGTTGTTTATCATGACTTTGAAGTGTGATCGTTGGGTTTTTACCTTTGACTGTTTCCGTTGTTACTTTCACTTCTTTGGGAACCTGTAAAAAGATGTTATGCGAGTAACCAAGATTCATTTCTAAAATTTGCCCTTGGTTAGACGCTTTATATCCAACACCCACTAATTCTTGCTGTATTTGAAAACCTTTACTTACTCCCTCAATCATATTGCGTAGAAGAGATCGATATAGCCCATGAGCAGATTTATGCTCTTTTGAGTCTGATGGTCTATTAAGTATCAACTGTTTTTCTTCAATATTCAATTCCAAATCAGGGTGAATTTTTTGCTCTAATTCCCCTTTGGGTCCCCTTACTTGAACGAGGTTTCCATTTGTTTGGACCGTTACTCCTGCAGGTATTTCAACTGGATTTTTTCCTATTCTAGACATGCTTTTAAATTTAAGATACGTAGCAAATTATTTCTCCTCCTATATTATCTCTCCTTGCTTCTTTATCGGTCATTACACCTCGAGATGTTGATACGATTGCTATTCCAAGCCCATTGATTACACGTGGTATAGCTTGTGCGTTACTATATTTTCGTAAACCTGGCTTACTATATCTTTTGAGTTCTCTTATCGCCGGCAATTTGGTGGTTGGGTGGTACTTAAGCGCAATCTTTATCGTTCCCTGCGGACCATCTTCTGTGAAAAGATAGTTCAAGATATAACCTTTTTCAAGTAATACTTTTGTGATAGATTTTTTGATACCAGAGGCTGGTATTTCAACAACTTTATGATTTGCCTTAATGGCATTTCTAATTTGTGTTAAATAATCTGCTATTGGATCTGACTGCATAATTTACCAGCTTGCTTTAGTTACTCCTGGGATCATTCCTTCGCCTGCTAATTTTCTGAAGGCATTTCTACTCAAACCAAATTTTCTGATGTAACCTCGTGGTCTTCCGGTGTAGCTACAACGATTTCTAAGTCTTACGGGAGAAGCATTTCTAGGCAATTTTTGAAGTGCCTCATAATCTCCTTCTGCTTTGAGTTTGGTTCTTTTATCTGCATATTTGGCAACCATTTTCTCTCTTTTGCGCTGCCTAGCTTTCATTGATTCTTTTGCCATGTTATTTATTTTGGTTTTTAAATGGTATTCCTAGTTCTTTCAATAAGTTGTAACATTCTACATCTGAATTCGCATTTGTCACAAACGTGATATCCATGCCATGAATGTTTTTTGTTTTATCTATATTAATTTCAGGGAAAATAATTTGTTCAATTATCCCCATCGTAAAGTTACCTCTACCATCGAAACCCTTATCACTTATTCCTTGAAAATCTCTGACCCGTGGAAGTGCCACTGAGATTAGACGATCGAGAAATTCCCACATTTTATCTCCTCGCAGAGTTACTTTACACCCGATGGGCATGTTTTTTCTTAATTTGAAATTCGATACGTCCTTTTTGGAATATGTTGGTACTGCTTTTTGGCCTGCAATAAGTGACATTTCTTCAACTGCTGTGTCGACCATTTTTTTATCTGAGACTGCTTTGCCTATTCCCTGATTAAGACAAATTTTTTGTAGTTTGGGAATTTGCATAATGTTATTGTAATTACCCTTTTGTTTCAGGCTATTTACAATTTCACTGCTATATTTTTCCTTAAGTCTAGGTGATATCATTTGCTTTTAATCTATAATTTCTCCAGTTTTTTTGGCGTATCGTTTAATTTTTCCGTTTTCGTCCAATTTCCTTCCAATTCTAGTAGGTTCTCCATCGATTACCAATTGTAATTTACTTATTCTTATTGGTGCCTCCATTTTGGCAATGGAGCCATCAGGATTTTCTGCATCTGGCTTTTTATGTTTGGTAACAAGGTTTACACCTTCAACAATGGCTGTATTTTTGGATGCCATTACCCTTAGTACTTTTCCAGTGGCGTTTTTGTCATCGCCCGAAAGTACTTTTACCGTATCTCCTTTTTTAATTTTTAGTTTCATTTTATATTACTTCTGGAGCTAGTGAAACAATTTTCATAAATTTATTGTCACGCAATTCTCTTGCAACTGGGCCGAAAATTCTTGTTCCAGTCGGTTCACTTTGCGCGTTGAGCAGCACGCACGAATTATCGTCGAATCTAATGTAAGATCCGTCTGCACGTCTAACTTCTTTCTTTGTTCGGACAACAACAGCAGTTGATACTGTTCCTTTTTTTACATTTCCTGAAGGGGTAGCTTCCTTGACAGTAACAACTATCTTGTCTCCCAGTGAGGCATACCTTCTACCTGTGCCACCCAAAACACGAATGCAAAGAACTTCTTTTGCCCCGCTGTTGTCTGCTACTTTTAGTCTTGATTCTTGTTGTACCATATTATTTGGCTTTTTCTACTATTTCTACTAATCTCCAGCATTTATTTTTGCTGAGCGGTCTTGTTTCCATAATTTTAACAATATCGTTTATACCGCATTCATTTTTTTCGTCATGCGCAGCAAATTTTTTGGTTTGTTTAACAAACTTTCCATACTTCGGGTGTCTATACTTTCTTTCGACAGAAACCGTGACGGTCTTGTCCATTGAACTACTGGTTACAACACCTACTATCTCTTTTCTAAAACTTCTTTCCATTACGCTTTATGTTCTTTACTTTGGTTGGCTTTCTTTCTTCTTGCGCTAATTTCAGTAAGATATTTAGCGATTGTTTTTTTTGCTTCACTTATTTTTTTAGGATTTTCAATAGGCGAAACGGCATGGTTGAATTTTAATTTCAACAATATTTCGCGCTCTTCACGTAAACCAGAATGAAGTTCCTTTTCTGTAAGCTCTTTTATTTCCTTATAGTCCATTTTTTATTCTTGATATTCAGGGTGCGTGACAAACTTGGTTATTATGGGTAATTTTTGTGCAGCAAGACGCATGGCTTCTTTCGCTACTTCTGCTGGAACGCCCTCTACTTCAAAAAGAATGGTTCCTGGTTTTACAACTGCCACCCAATATTCGGGAGAACCTTTACCTTTACCCATTCTAACTTCTGCAGGTTTTTTGGTTACGGGTTTATCAGGAAAGATTCTAATCCAAACTTTTCCTTCTCTTTTCATATACCGGTTGAGTGCGATACGAGCTGCTTCAATCTGTCGAGAATTAATCCAAGCTGGCTCCATGGATTTTAGGCCAAAATCACCAAAGCTTAGGCGGTGTCCTCTACCCGCTAGACCTTTTACTCTACCTTTCTGACGTTTTCTATATTTTACTCTTTTGGGTGATAGCATAAATTTTCTTTATTTAATTTCTTCTCCTTTTTTGCATGCCGCCTCTTTTGGATTTATTTTTCAATCCAGTATTAAGGCTTAATTCTCTTTTTCCAAAAACTTCTGATTTAAAGATCCAAACTTTCACGCCTATCTTTCCGTAAATTGTATTCGCTTCCGAAAGGGCATAATCAACATCTGCCCGAAAAGTGTGTAGCGGAATTCTCCCCTCTTTGTACATTTGGGATCGTGCCATTTCTGCACCATTCAAACGTCCGGCAACAGATACCTTAATTCCTCCCGCACCCATTCTCATAGTAGACTGGATAGACATTTTGATGGCACGTTTAAAATTTATTCTGCCTTCAATTTGTTGGGCAATATTATCAGCTACGAGCTTCGCATCTAGCTCAGGTCTTTTAATCTCATAGATATTTATTTGGATATCTTTCTTCGTAATCCTTTTTAGTTCTTCTTTAATTTTATCAACTTCTGAACCACCCTTACCGATCACAATACCGGGACGCGATGTATGTACTGTAATTATCACTCTTTTTATTGTCCGCTCGATAACCACTTTAGAGATACCTGCCCGTGGAATTTTGGTATATATATATTTTCGGATCTTATCGTCTTCAGCTATTTTATTTGGAAAGTCTTTTCCCCCATACCAGCTAGACTCCCAACCACGAATTATACCAAGTCTTATACCTATTGGATTAGTTTTTTGTCCCATTTTATGCTTCTATTTCTTGTTCTTCTTTGCTTTCTTTTTCTTCAGTTATTCCTGCACCTGAAAGGCTATCAACCACTAAGGTGATATGGTTTGACCTTTTTCTTATTCGGTGCGCTCTTCCTTGTGGAGCTGGTCTTAACCTTTTTAGCATTCTGCCTTGATTTACATAAACTTCAATAACTGCTAATTGGGTTTCTTCATCCACCCGGACATCATTTTTTTGCTCCCAGTTTGCCACTGCAGATAAAAGCAATTTTTCTACATATTCAGCGTAAGCTTTTTTATTGTTGAACTTTAATGTGTTGAGAGCATCTTCAACTTTTTGGCCCCTTATCTGATCAACAACCAACCTCATTTTTCTGGGTGTTAGGGGGCAATTATTTAGTCTTGCTATGGCTTTCATTATTTCTGATGTCCTTTAAAAGTTCTTGTAGGTGCAAATTCTCCAAGCTTGTGACCTACCATATTTTCAGTTATAAAGACTGGAATAAATTTGTTGCCGTTGTGCACAGCAAAAGTTAAACCAACAAAGTCTGGTGTAATCATACTGGCTCTTGACCAAGTTTTGATGACTGACTTTTTATTTTCCTCTTTCATTTTGTCCACCTTTTTTAGGAGTTTATGATGAACAAAGGGCCCTTTTTTTAGTGATCTTGGCATACTTATTTTTTACGTCTTTCTAAGATTAATCGATTGGACTTTTTATTTTTATTTCTTGTCTTCAAACCCTTTGAAGGAATTCCTTTTCTGGTTTTGGCTTGCCCCCCTTTTGATCTTCCTTCTCCACCACCTTGAGGGTGATCAACAGGGTTCATAGCTGCAGGACGCGTCCTAGGTCGTCTACCCAACCATCTGTTTCTTCCAGCCTTTCCTAACCTAACAAGAGAATGATCTTGGTTAGAAACTACTCCAACAGTGGCTAAACAATTTGCTAAAATCATTCTTGATTCTCCGGATGGCATTTTTAAGACGGCATACTTCCCTTCTTTTGCCAAGAGTTGCGCGCTAGTGCCAGCGGAGCGGCATATCCTACCCCCTTGTCCTGGTTGCATTTCTATATTATGAACCGCAGTTCCTAATGGCATGTTTTTGAGTGGAAGCGTGTTCCCAAGATCGGGCGATACATTAGTTCCTATATGCACTTTTTGGCCTTTTTCTATACCTTTTGGCGCCAACATGTATTTTTTCTCTCCATCTTCAAATTGGATTAAGGAAATAAATGCTGATCTGTTGGGGTCATATTCTATCGAGAGTACTTGTGCGGCTCCCTCTTTTCTTCTTTTAAAATCAACAATTCGATATCTTCTTTTATGTCCACCACCTCTGTAGCGAATAGTCATTCTGCCTTGATTGTTTCTACCACCAGACTTTTTGATTGGAGCCAGGAGACTTTTTTCAGGTTTATCCGTAGTTATTTCCTCAAAGGTGTTGGCCATTCTAAATCTTTGGCCGGGTGTTATTGGTCGTAATTTTTTAACAGGCATGGCTTTTCTTATACACTTTCGTAGAAATCAATGGTTTGTCCATCAAGAATTGAAACGATGGCTTTCTTAAAGTCACTTTTCTTTCCTTGCATTACCCCACTTTTGGTAAATCTTATTCTTTTTTTACCCAAATAATTCATGGTATTTACTTTCTGTACATTTACTCCGTACATTTTTTCAACCGCTTCTCTTATATCGTCCTTTGATGCTTTTTTATTCACGACAAAGCCGTATTGGTTCAAGCTTTCTCCAAGTTTTGAACTCTTTTCTGTGATTATGGGCTTTATAAGTATCTGCATTATTTTATTAGATTTTCAAGGTTATTAATCGCGTCCTCAGTAAATACAACACTTTTAGCTTTTAATAGCTCGTAGGTATTAAGTTGATCTAAGTTACTTACTTCACTGAAGGGAAGATTTCTAGAAGATAGATAAATATTCTGGTCTCCATCTTTGGTAACTAGGAGGGTTCTTTCGTGCGCTACATCCAATGCGTTTATTATGTTTTGATAATCTTTTGTACTAGGCTTATCAAAGCTTATCTCTTCAATTACTTTGACTTCTTTGTTACTAAACTTGTGTAAAAGTGCTGATTTTTTAGCAGCGCTTCTTACCTTCTTGTTGAGCTTGATGCTGTATGACCGCGGTTCAGGACCATGAAACCTTCCTCCACCTCTCATTACACCTGATTTTACACTTCCCGCACGGGCAGTTCCTGTACCTTTTTGTTTTTTAATTTTTTTGGTAGAGGCAGTTATTTCCCACTTGTTCTTTGTTTTGTGATTACCTTGCCTTTGATTGGCCATAAAGTGTTTGACTTCAAGGTAGATAGCATGATCATTTGGATTGTTGCCAAACAAAGTCTTTTTAATCTCAACCTGTCTGCCTGTTTCTTTTCCCTCTATGTTGTATACTTCTAATTTCATTATTTTTCAACTATTACAATTCCTCCTTTGTGTCCAGGGACTGCACCCTTAATAACAAGTAAATTGTCTTCAGGAACGATTTTCACAATCTCCAGGTTTAGTTGCTTTCGATTTACACCTCCAGTTCTACCAGCCATTTTCATACCTTTAAAAACCCTAGAGGGTGTAGAGGCATTACCGATTGACCCTGGCGCTCGGTTACGGTTGTGCTGTCCGTGAGTTTGACCACCGACGCCTGCAAATCCATGTCGTTTTACAACCCCTTGAAAGCCTTTACCTTTGGAGACTCCCTGAACGTCAACAAATTCACCAATATTGAAATCATTTATGGAGATACTGTCACCCGTTTTGTATTCAGCACCAATATTTTTCATTTCAATAAGTTTTTGTTTTGGTGTTGTTCCTACCTTGTTAAATAGACCTTTTTGAGGTTTGTTTGTTGACTTTTCTCTCTTTTCTATAGCAGCGACTTGTATAGCGTTATAGCCATCATTTTCTATAGTTTTTATTTGGGTAACAACGTTTGGCTCTGCCTTAATCACAGTGCATGGAATATTTTTTCCCTCTTGGGTGAAAATACTCGTCATTCCTATTTTTTTTCCGATTAGTCTCACTATAATTTTTTTGTTATACTTTTATT
The DNA here is from genome assembly GCA_002457675.1 of Bacteroidetes bacterium MED-G17. GTDB lineage: Bacteria > Bacteroidota > Bacteroidia > NS11-12g > UBA9320 > MED-G17. Next base: position 35,019 of record NTKK01000009.1, on the reverse strand, counting down.
TCAACATCAACGCCGCTTGGCAGTTCCAATTTCATCAAAGCGTCAACTGTTTTCGAGGTTGAACTATATATATCTAGCAATCTTTTATAAGTAGCGTACTGAAATTGATCCCGTGATTTCTTATTCACGTGAGGAGACCTTAAGACAGTAAAGATTTGCTTTTTAGTTGGCAAAGGGATAGGTCCATTAACTACTGCACCAGTAGCTTTCACAGACTTTACAATTTTCTCGGCCGATTTATCTATAAGATTGTGGTCGTAGGATCTTAACTTGATTCTAATTTTTTGGTTCAACATCGCTATGCGTTTTTATTTTCTAAAATTTCTTTTGCAATACCTCCAGGAACAATATCATAATTTGAGAACTCCATTGTTGAAGTCGCTCTTCCAGAAGACATTGTTCTAAGCTGGGTCACATAGCCGAACATTTCACTTAACGGAACTTTTGCTCTTACTACCTGAGAACCTGCTCTTTCATCTACACCTTCCATTTGACCTCTTCTTCTATTCAAATCACCCATGATATCACCCATATTCTCTTCAGGCGTCAAGACTTCCAATTTCATAATTGGTTCTAAAATCACAGGTTTTGCCAGTTTGGCAGCTTGCCTAAAGCCCATTTTTGCCGCTGTTTCGAAGGAAAGTTGGTCAGAGTCAACAGCATGAAATGAACCGTCAAAAAGTCTAACTTTTAGCGCTTCTACTGCATAACCAGCTTGAATACCATTTTTCATGGCTTCCTTAAATCCCTTTTCAACCGATGGAATAAATTCTTTGGGGATGGATCCACCAACGATTTGGTTTACAAATTCTAATCCATCTTTACCTTCTTCAGCAGGCATAATTTCGAATTGTATATCGGCAAATTTACCTCTACCGCCAGATTGTTTTTTGTATACCTCTCTGTGTGTAAAAGCGGAAGTTATCGATTCTTTATAAGATACTTGGGGTGCACCCTGATTGGCTTCAACTTTGAACTCTCGTTTAAGTCTATCCATTATAATATCTAGGTGTAATTCTCCCATACCGGAAATAACTGTTTGTCCTGTTTCTTCATCAGTTCTTACCTGAAATGTTGGATCTTCTTCTGCAAGCTTTGCTAAGGCCATACCCAATTTATCAACATCACCCTGTGTTTTTGGCTCTATGGCAATACCAATTACTGGGTCAGGGAATTTCATTGACTCCAGGACAATTGGTGATTTCTCATCGCACAAAGTATCTCCCGTCTTTATATCCTTGAACCCAACAAGTGCTGCAATATCTCCAGCATGTAACTGAGGTATTTGGTTTTGTTTGTTGGCATGCATTTGAAAAATTCTAGAAATTCTTTCTTTTTTATTCGTTCTAGTATTGAAAACATAAGAACCCGCGTTGAGGATACCAGAATATGATCGAGCAAAAGCGAGCCGTCCTACAAATGGATCAGTGGCTATTTTGAATGCCAAAGCAGCGAAAGGCTCATCGGCAGATGGTTTCCTTTGTTCTTCTTTTTCTGAGTCCGGATTTGTACCAATGATCGCATCAACATCTGTTGGAGATGGAAGTAGTTCCATTACGTGATCCAACATGGTTTGTACACCCTTATTTTTAAAAGCAGAGCCGCAGGTCATTGGAACTATTGAACCATCAAAACAAGCTTGTCTTAATGCATTTAAAATTTCTGCTTCTGTTATCGAATCTGGATCATCAAAAAATTTCTCCATTAAGTTCTCATCATATTCTGCGACAGATTCGAGTAAAATCTCTCTGTACTTTGCAACATCATCTAGCATGTCTTCAGGTATTGGTATTTCGGTAAATGTCATACCTTGATCTTCCTCATTCCATTGGATTGCCCTATTATTTATGAGATCCACAACCCCTTTAAAATTATCTTCTGCACCTATGGGAAGTTGCAAGGGGACCGCGTTGCTGCCCAACATTTCTTTTACTTGATTACAAACATTAAGAAAATCTGCACCCTGTCTATCCATTTTATTAACAAAAGCGATTCTTGGAACTTTATAGTTGTCTGCTAGTCGCCAGTTGGTTTCGGATTGTGGTTCTACTCCATCAACGGCGCTAAATAGGAAAACGAGCCCATCTAGTACGCGGAGTGATCTATTTACTTCTACGGTAAAATCAACGTGACCTGGAGTATCTATAATATTGATTTGATATTTATCTCCCCTGTGTGGCCAAAAAACTGTTGTGGCGGCAGATGTAATAGTGATTCCCCTTTCTTGCTCTTGCTCCATCCAATCCATTGTCGCAGCGCCATCATGAACTTCACCAATTTTGTGAGATACCCCTGCATAATAAAGAATACGTTCAGTAGTGGTTGTCTTTCCAGCATCAATGTGGGCAGCTATACCAATGTTTCGTGTAAATTTTAGATTTCTTGCCATTTGTGGTGATTATACTCTGAAGTGTGAGAATGCTTTATTTGCCTCGGCCATTTTGTGGGTATCTTCTTTCTTCTTAACCGCTGCGCCTTCCCCTTTGGACGCTGCAAGTATTTCTGAGCTTAATTTTTCTGCCATTGACTTGTCATTTCTGTTTCTCGAAAATTTGATAAGCCATTTCATTCCAAAAGCTATTTTTTGGTTTGATTTAACCTCCATTGGGATCTGAAAAGTTGCACCGCCCACTCTTCTAGATTTTACCATTACGCTCGGCATGATATTGTCTAGAGCTGATTTGAAAATGTCTAAGCCACTTCCCTCACCATCATGCTTTTTTTCTATAATGTCAATCGCATCGTAAAAAATTCGTTGTGCTGTTTGTTTCTTCCCATCCCACATCAGGTTATTTATAAATGTAGCAACCAAAATATCATTGAATTTTGGATCTGGCAGAACAACTCTTTTTCTGGCTTTGCTTTTTCTCATTGTCTATTATTTTTTTCCTTTTGGTCGTTTGGTTCCGTATTTAGATCGTCTTTGTGTTCTTCCTTCAACACCCGCGGTATCTAAAGCGCCCCGCACAATATGATATCTTACACCTGGCAAATCTTTTACTCTTCCACCACGAACGAGAACAATTGAATGTTCTTGAAGGTTGTGTCCTTCACCTCCAATGTATGCATTTACTTCGTTCCCATTAGTTAATCTCACTCTTGCGACTTTTCGCATGGCTGAATTTGGCTTTTTTGGCGTAGTCGTGTAAACTCGAGTACACACTCCCCTCCTTTGAGGACAAGCGTCCAGTGCCCGAGATTTACTCTTAGATTTTTGTGTAAATCTTCCTTTTCTTACAAGTTGCTGAATCGTTGGCATATACGTTTTCTAAAAAGGTTTGCAAAAGTAACAATAGTATGAAACCTAGACAAACCGACTTATCAATTTTTTATTAATAATCCTGAGCTTGTGCTCCACCTTCCGAGGAAGGGGCGGCAAAAGTAACTAAATTGTGAATAAAACTAAAGAAAAGTATTAAAAATGAAAACAAAGATTTAATGCGGTAATACTACCTGTTCAAAAGGGTATTCTGATAGAAATCCTTCAGCAAAGTCTTTTTGTATGTAGCGACCAAATTGAATTGCTCTTCCCTCTATATGTTTAAGAAAGCTCGGTTTGCTTATCGGCGTATCCAATTCTTCCACATTAGGGTTATAAAATTGTGAACTATAAGCCTTAATTGCCTTTTCTTTGATTTGCATAAAATCAGTAATGTCTATACAAAAATTTGGTTCAAGATAATAATCTTGTATATAATGAAATAATTTTTGTGTCCGATGAGCTTCTTGACTTTTAGACTGGAATCGAGTGTCGATTTTTTTTAGTCCAGATAAAAAGTTCGCTCTTTTTACGAGTTCTGCTGATTTTTCATGATCTGGGTGTCGATCTTTTGGCGCATTGGCCAAGATTGTTGTAGGTCTATGTCTTCTTATTTCAACGATTAATTTTAAGATATTTTGTTCATTTATTTCAAGGAAACCGTCACCAAGATTAAGGTTTGCTCTGTATTGTATGCCTAAAATTGAAGCTGCTTTTTTAGATTCTTCCTCTCTAATTGCCACATCACCTCTGGTTGCAAGTTCGCCCAAAGTAAGGTCTACAATACCAACTTTTTTACCTTGACGAACCATCTTGGCTATCGTTCCTGCGCATCCAAGCTCTACATCGTCGGGGTGAGCCCCAAATGCCAATACGTCTAATTTCATTTATTCCAGTTTGTATTTTTCTATGATATAATTGATTTGATAATCCTCTATTGGATCAAACTTCACCTTTAAGCTTGCGTCATAAAATTTTGCCATTGCACTCCAAAAAATTGTAGTAGCTCCTCCTCTATAACCTTTAAGAATTGAAAATGTTGTTTTACCTGTCTCTCGGTGAATTAGTTTGAGCAAAAGTTTACCTTGACTTTTACTTAGTTTTTTTAAGTCTTCCATAAACTCCCTCTTTATCTGTTTTTCTGTCGCTTTCAGATATTTGTTTCTTTCCTTTCTTCCATTTATTTGGTTTAAGTTGTCCTCAAGCATTTGAATTCGAAATGCGGCCAATTTAGCATAGGGCATTACCTTTTTGGTATTATAAATTAGTTTTAAGTATTTTTTTCGAGCTTCTTCTGTATCCATACTTTTTAGCATGAATTCGTCTAACATATTGGAATAAAGTGTATCGCCGTTGTTGTCGATTTCCTTTTTTACGACTACGCCTGTATCTACTTGCGCCTGTGAAACATGGACAGAAACCATTAGACAAAGTATGAATTGATTGATATATGTGACTATTTTAAGGCGCATTAAGTTTGTTGATAGATGATGCAATTTTTGAATGTACCGTAAAACGATTTTTATGGGTATAAAATTTTTCTAAAGTATTTGTCAATCTTTTTATTCCCTTATATCTCTGAATTTTCTGGTGTTCAGCAAGTTTTAGTTGAAATACAACCCGAACAAATTGCTTATCCTCTTGTGATAGTAAAAATTGACCATTTTTGTTATTTGAAGTTTCAAGAAATTCTAGGTCAAAGCTATTTTGGTCTTCTGGCAAATTTTCTAGAGAAATGCCTAGTATTTCCCCTGACTTTATTAAAAAATGAAGATAAAGAGCGGGGGGATGTACTTCGTGGTCATTGACATACAGAATATATTTTTTCAACCAATCAAAACTTTTTGGTTCCGAAAGATTATCCAAAAGGATATTGTTAATAAACTCAACCATTCTTTGTATTAACAGGATTTTTTTGACGTTTGCTTGTAATCCATGAAGTAATGGGTCTGGTTTTATTTCTTTAATTCTTAAAAAGTTGGTACTTTCTTTTTGATAATAATCTAATTCAAGCAAGGTGAAAAGTTGAAAATATGCCGGTTTAAATTTTGATTTTTTTGATCTTACTCCATTCACTAAGAAAGTTTTAAGCCCTTCATTCTGCAATAAAATCTTACTTATAAGACTTGTTTCTCCATACGTAATGTTTTTTATAACAATTCCTCTTCCTTTAACCAACATTAGTTGACCAACAAAAATTTGTTCACCATAGTTTCTTCTCCATCTTGATTAGCTGAAAAAACAAGATAAATACCTGTTTTTGGTCTTTCACCTGACAAATTGATTCTTTCCCAAATTGCGGTTCCACCTTGCGCTCTCATTTCATAAACCAGATTGCCTGCAATATCTGTTATCTTTACAAAAGCATTTTCTGGGAGTCCACTTATTGTTACAAAACCGGTGTAGTTAGGCCTTATAGGGTTTGGAAAAATTTTTACTTTCTGATGAGAATTATCAGCTCCAGTTGCTTGTCCTCGATACGAAATGATTCCCAACTCTGTGCCAAAAAACACTTCTCCGCTAATTGGATTAATACCTATCGCATTCACTTTGTTTGAAGGCAATGGGCTATTCTCTTTAGTGAAGTGCCGAACCACTTTTTCACCATCTTGTTCAATGTACCAAGCACCATTATTGGTGGCGACCCATTTGTTATTAGCTCCGTCGACTTTTATGTCATTGATATATTCTGTTCCGAGTAAGTATCCAATATCTTTTCCGTCGTCAATAATTATTTTTTGCGCATCCGCTCTTTGACCACCAAGAAATATATCTCTCGGGTTATAGAATACCGTTAGTCCTTGTTCTGTACCTACCCAAATTTCTCCGTTTTTATCGGAAGCAAGTGCGTTTACATTGTTGCTAGGGAGATTTCCATTTCCCTCAACAGTAGTCAATGTTCTAAATTGGAATTCCCCAGTTGCAATTTCTCCAATTTCTTTAAATACACCAATTCCCCCACCAACATCAAAGGGTAAAAGCATCCATTTTTGGTCGAGCTTGTCAATTACAATTTCGCCGACATTGGTTTTAGGTATTGAGAATGAATGAAATTTACCATTACGCCTTCGAACAGACAAAGCGGTATCCCCCCCATAATTGCTTATCCATAAGTTATTTTTGCTATCAAAAGCAATACCAGTAACATATACCAAATCATTCACTATTGGTTTGAGGGTGCTGTTTCGGGAGTCATAAACATCAAGGACTTCTCCATTTACTGTTTCTATAAGTCCCCTCCCATGTGTACCAAACCAAATATGACTGTTTGTTTCATCTGCAACGATATTGGTAAAATCTGCTAATGCATACTGTGAGAAAATTTTACTGTTTGATGCATTTGTATTTTGCCATCTCCCTTTTATAAATTGATAAAACCCGTTCGAGGAATAGTTTGGGGCGTATTGTTGATTATATCCTCCTCCGCTTACCCATACTTTATTTTGGTGTCCAACTATATCAAAACATTGGGATGTTTTTGGTCCATTTGGACGATAAAAGTAATACTGACCTTTTTTATCTATCCTAAACATTGCTACAGAAAAACCACCACTCCATATATTTCCATTTTCATCTACCAAGGCATCGTTTATTTGGTTTTCATTTTGCTCCCTTTCAAGCCCATTTTCATTAATAATTAATATTTTTCCGTGTTGTGCAATGATCAATTTCTTATGATGGATCTGAATAGAAACAACATTGTTTTTTTGGCTATTGAGGTGTGATTGCCAGATATTGCCATCAAAAGTGTAACGAACACTATCTATTGTTGCAAAAAGTTTGCCTCCAAAGTATTTCAAATGGTTTGAATTCGAAATGGAAGTTTCAAAAAGAACCCATGAATTAAAATCTGAAAGATTACTGGTCAATACGGATGCGCGATAAATTCCATTGTTGGTTGCTGCATACAAGTAATCTTGAAACACTTCTGTTGAGTTTATTTTTAAGCTTGTTCCACCTGGGCCTATGTTAAGGTAGCTGTCTTTAATTTCTTTTTTATTTAAATCAACGACGACTATGCCAAATGTGCATGATAAATATGCCAGTTCACCAATAATATTGATAGAATTGATTCGCTTTTCGCCTAAAATTTGTTTTCTGGTAATATCTGAAATATTAAAGATCTCACCTTTATCGGTTAAAATGTCAAGGTTTGTATTGGCATACGCTATTAATAGTAGTCCTAGAGAATCAGCATATTTTATTCTAGCTACTTGAAATTCTGCAAATCCTTGAACTTTGGAATATGTTTGAAACTCTCCAGAAACCTTATCTACGCTATACATCCCTGATTCTGCTACACAAAAAATTCGATCCTTGGTTTCCTCAATATCAAGTGCGTCATTATATGAAAAGTGCGATCTCCAAGCGCCTACAGGAATATCCTGGGCTATTGAAATGGCAGAAAAAAACAGCAGGAAAATAAAGTTTGTAATCTTCATAAAATTAAGCTTTTCTAAAACGAATAAGTTTTTCATTTGGTGCTTTTTGCTTGCAAAACAATTATAAATTCTCCTTTAACATTACTTGCTTTTAATTGGTTTTTTACTTCATTAATGTTCCCTCTATAGTAAGTTTCGTGAACTTTACTTAGTTCTTTAGCCACGCATATTCTTCTCTGTGGCTCTACATATTGAGAAATTTCATCTAAAGTTTTTAAAATTTTATGGGGACTTTCATAAATAATAGTGGTTTTTTCCTCTTCGGCTATTTTCTGAATTTTATTTTTCCGACCTTTTTTAGGCGGTAAAAATCCTTCAAAAACAAATCGATCACAAGGTAGACCTGAGTTTACCAAGGCTGGTACAAAAGCAGTTGCGCCGGGTAAAGATTCAATTTCAATATTCAGTTTAATTGCTTCTCTGACCAATAAGTGCCCGGGATCACTGATGCCCGGCGTTCCAGCATCTGTGCAGTATGCTACTTCAAATCCAGAATGAATTGTTTGAAGAATTTCATAAACCATCTGATGTTCGTTATGCGCATGCAAGGATTTGAGCGGTTTACTAATACCATAATGATTTAATAATTTAGCTGTAACTCTTGTATCTTCAGCTAAAATTAATTTTACCATAAATAAGATATCAAGTGCCCTTAAGGTTATATCTTTGAGATTACCTATAGGCGTTGGTACCAAATAAATTTTTCCAGCTGTCAAACAAACGAATATACAAATTGAGCAAGAAGATTTTTCAAATTTTACTTATGGGTTTTTTCCTTAGTGTTGGAGTTGCCCCAGTAAAATCCCAAAATGTATGGAGAGATAAACAATTAAAAAACCATAGAGTAAAACAAGCTTATCGAAATTACTATTGGGATTTGGATTCTTTGCTTCGTTCATGCCACATTAATCCATTGTGTTTTGATCTATACCTACAAGTATTTAAAGAACAAGAGATGGTGAATGTTTTCTTAAAAAATAAAAATGTGGATACATTCTCTCTTTTCGCTATTTATGATTTTTGCAGTACAGTTGGCTTTTTAGGTCCCAAGCAAAGACAGGGAGATTTTCAAATACCCGAAGGTTTTTATGTGCTTGAATCTTTTAATCCTAAAAGCAATTACCACTTGTCTTTGCGCGTCAGCTACCCTAACATGGCAGATCGGATAAGAAATAAATCAAGTAATCTTGGTGGTGATATCATGATTCACGGTGGATGTGCTACAATTGGTTGTATTCCCATAGGCGACATGATGATTGAGCAACTTTATTTGTTGGCTACAGAGGCGAAAAATTGTGGTCAAGACAATGTTTATATCCATATTTTTCCTAATGAAATGAGCGAAAGGAATCGACTAAGGATAATGAAGCAATATCCTGCAGCACAATTACATCGCTTTTGGTACAATATGCTTCCTGTTTATGAATATTTTAAAACCCACAAAAAACTTCCTAAAATAGAAGTGAATTCTTCAGGAGACTATATAATCAGTGAACAATAAAAACGGCATCATAGCTTTAATGCCTTAAATTTATTGTTTCATAAAATTTGCTTAAGTAAAGATTAAGCTTTTTAAGGCTTATACCTGCTTAACTTCAATATTTTGTCTACGTCATTTTCATAGATTAAATCATTGACGTCACATTGTGTTTTCTGCATATATTTTCGAACTATTTGCCAACCAATCCAAACCGCCATACGTGGTGCGGACTCAACAATTCCCGTAGGAATAGTATAAGGACCATCTTCTAAGTATTTTAGATTTTCTGCATTATTGGTGCTATACAATAGGTCATTTTCTACAAGCCATCGCCACATTTGACTTTCATTTTCTTGGCACCATTCAATTTGTCCCTTCAAATAAGCAATTTTTAGGGAGTCGTGTGTTTGAGGTAATATGGCATCCATTAAACATAAAATTTTTCCTTGTTGAATCATTTTATCCAAAAGCCTATTTCCCTTCCAATCTTCTACCGAAAAAACATTATGAATATGTGCCTTTAGTGTATTTGGGACAAGTAAGTCTTTTTTAAATTTTCTAATGCGATATTTCGGAAAAGGCAATTTCTTGTAAAGACTAAAGTCTGGGTTTAAATACATTTCTAAACCAATGCAAATAGTAGAATCGTAATATGGGTTTCCGTAATCAAATTTTCCGATAAACGTGATAATTTGAGGAATATCAAGACTTGGGAAATAGAATTTAAAAAAATGCATAGCTGCTGATATTTCATTTTTTTGTGATTCAAAATCAGCATAGGTGCTTAGTACCCGTTCAATCAACAATTGTTCTACTTCGCCTTTTGCACTTTTAATATTTTCAATTTTCTCAAGAAAAGAGGCCCGTTCTCCTCCAGTTACGGAAGACATAAATACATCCATATAGATGTCATAGAAAGTAGGATACTTGATCTTTAAATTCAAAAAATCTTGAGAATCTTGACATGCAAAAAAATCAATCTCAAAGCGCTTTACCTTCAGATCTATATCAATTTCTGAAACATCAGGTGGCTTCTTGTTCGGATTACATGAAAATGAGGTAGAAATAAGCAAAAAAATAAGGAAAGGATAGATCGATGAAAGTCTTCGCATGTTAATCAGGAGTCAAAACAACAAAATACCTAGCAAAAGAATTCAATTTTTAAAAACAAATCTATTTTGTATTTTTCTGGTTATGCTAAAAACTAATATTGTGGTATGAAAATTTGTATGGCTCAACTCAATTACCGAATTGGCGATTTAGAAAACAATACTTCTAAGATATTGAAAGCCATGCAGCATGGAAAAGAGAAGCATGCAGATCTTATCATATTTTCAGAACTTTCTTTAACAGGTTATCCCCCAAAAGACCTTTTGGACTACGATAGTTTTATTGAACGATGTAATGAACAAATAGAAAGATTGTGCCAAGCCAGTAAAGGAATTTCAGTAATCGTTGGAGCTCCTCAAATTAATTCCAATCCCAATGGAAAAAAATTATTCAATTCAGCTTTGTTAATTGAAAATGGTAAAATAAAATTCATTCAGCATAAAACGCTCTTACCAAACTATGATATTTTCAACGAGAGTAGATTTTTTGAAGTAAACAAAAGTCATCATTGCACAAAAATTGGTAGCAAAAAAGTTGCTATTACAATTTGTGAAGACTTATGGAACATGGGTCAAAAAAAACTCTATGAACAAACACCAATGGATGAGTTGATCAAAGAAAAACCAGATTTGATTGTCAACATTTCCGCGTCTCCATATAATTATAATCAAATGGAACAGCGGGAGTCCATAATGACGGAAAATGCAAGAAAATATAAGTTACCATTAGTTTACGTTAACCAAGTAGGGGGGAATACAGAATTGCTGTTTGATGGTGGAAGTGTATTTATAAATCAAAATGGAGAAGTTGTAAAACGATTGAATTTTTTTGATGAAACAATTGAAACCATTGAAATTTCAAATAGCAAAAGAGACCCTGAGATAAAGCCAAATAAAAATGGTGATATCAAGCACATTCATAAAGCAATATTGATGGGGCTCAAAGATTATTTCAAAAAATTGGGTTTTACCCAAGCTGTTTTTGGATCCTCAGGAGGCATTGACTCTGCTGTAACTGGCGCTCTAGCAGTAGAAGTTTTAGGTAAGGAAAATGTATCTGCCGTATTGATGCCTTCTAAATTTAGTAGCGATTCTTCTATAATTGACGCCCAAGAGTTATCAAAAAATTTAGGAATCAAAGAGTTTATTTTACCTATTCAAAATGTAGTAGATGAATTTGAAAATACGCTTCAAAAAAATTTTTCTCAACTAAACAGAGACGTTACCGAAGAAAACCTTCAGGCGAGAGCCAGAGGTGTTTTGCTTATGGCTATGAGCAATAAATTTGGGTATATCTTATTAAACACCAGCAATAAAAGTGAGTCAGCCGTAGGTTATACAACACTATATGGAGACATGAGTGGAGGTTTATCAGTCATTGGAGATGTGTACAAAACACAAGTTTACCAGATGGCAAAGTATATCAATAGACATGAAGAGATTATTCCTAAAAATATCATAACGAAAGCACCCTCAGCAGAGTTAAGACCCAATCAAAAGGATACAGACAGTTTACCTGAGTATGTAAAATTGGATGAGATTTTGTTCAACTATATTGAAAACCAACTTGGTTGGCAACAGATTGTAGATCTTGGATTTGACGAGAGACTTGTAAGAAAAGTAGTCAAAATGGTTGATCAAAATGTGTATAAAAGATTTCAAGCACCTCCCACTTTACGCATAAGTTCCAAAGCTTTTGGCCTTGGAAGACAAATGCCCATTGTTGGTAAATACCACTTTTAACCAATGATACAAACTATAGAAAATAAACACATCGAAATTAAGGTAAAAGATTTTGGTGCCGAATTATGTAGCGCAAGAAGTAAGAAGAATAATAAAGAATACATGTGGCAAGCAGATGTGAACATATGGCCTAGATATTCGCCTATTTTATTTCCCATAGTTGGTGAGTTGAAGGAAAACTATTTTACTTATCAAAACAAAAAATTTGAATTGAACCGACATGGTTTCGCAAGAAACTCTTTGTTTGAGCTACAAGCGTTGGAACAACACCAAATAGTGCATAAATTAATTTACAACACGAAAACCAAATCTGTATTCCCATTTGACTTTTCTTTTCTTGTAAAACACTCGCTACGAGATAAAACACTGACCGTTACTTTTGATATTCAAAATTTAAGCAATACAAGCATGCCTTTTTCTGTTGGTGGGCACCCTGCCTTCGCAGTGTCAGAATTAGATCAGGTTTCGATCCGTTTCAACAAAGTGCCTAACAGCCCGCCAAATCTTTTAAAGAGAGGATTGATATCTGACGAAACCCTTATGGATATTAAAAGTAAAAACTTGACAATCGAAAAAAATACATTTAACCGTGACGCACTTGTATTTATAAAGTCAGGAATACAAGAAGCTACATTGATTGAAAAGGGAATAGAAATATTAAAATTATCATTTGCAGACATGCCCTATTTAGGGATTTGGTCTAAACCAAATGCGCCCTTCATATGCATTGAACCTTGGAATGGTGTAGCTGATTTTTGGAATTCAACAAATGATTTATTTCAAAAGGAAGGTATAAAAATATTGGCACCTTATGAAAATTTTACTTGTGGGTACAAGATCACATTTTATGATGAGGTAATCTGATCATAATCAGAAGCATTACCGGGATCCAATAGCTTTAATAATTCAACTACTCTATTTTTAATTGAAGGTGACGATTGAGAAAAAATACTGATTAGCTCCTCTTTTTTGGCATTAAAAAATACCCTAAGTAAAACAGAGTTAGGCTTTGCGTCAAATACCTTTTTTATCTCTCCAAGACTTTTGAATATGGTCATTTGCGCCTCTTCTTTATCTTGCGTAAATCTATCCATACCTTTTAAATGGTAAGTATAAAAACATGTGTGAATAGGCTTAAACCTATCGTCGAGTAGGTTGTCAATTAAGTAATATTTATTCCTGCTACCCTTAGCAGAAGAAGGCCCCCACCCTGCCTCATTAATTGCCGCATTTCTTAGTGCGAGTGCTTTGTTAAGGTAGTCAATTCCTCCATCTTTTGAAAAAGAGTTGTAGTCAAGACCGATTATAATATACGTATAAAATGCCAACAAGGTGGTTAGCCCATAGATATTTGAACCATCTTGAAAATCCATAGGTTGTGCTTGGCTATATTGGAATTTCCAATCTCTATCGAGAAAACTAAATAATGGAGAATTGTAACTTGAACCGTAAACAGGTCTACTTGACTGCACTTGGACTTCTGCAGAAAAATTATCTATCGAATATTTAGTGATTCGAATGATGAAAGTAGCGTTGATTCTCTCATTAATATTCACCTCCTCTTGAACCCACTTTCTATTATTAAGAAATTGATATATTGACTGCTGCAAATCAACAAATATCTGTTTGTTAGTGAGTTGTACAGTGCTTGCATCTACCTGAACTTGACAGTTTAAATCTTGAGCATTTACTGGATATAAAAAAAGTATTGATACTATACCAAAGAAAATCCTTTTCATTTTAAAGCTACTATTTCATCAACGATTATTTCTGCAATTTCTGATTTCTGTGATTTTGGAACTTCTTTTATTTTGTCATTAGGGAAAATAATAGACACCTGATTGGTGTTATGTTCAAAACCGGCTCCTTCATTTTTCGGATTATTCACCACAATAAAATCAAGATTTTTGCCAATCATTTTCTTTTTGGCATTTTCAAACTCATCCTGGGTTTCTAACGCAAACCCTACCAAAATTTGACTTTTTTTTCGTTTGCCTAAATTCAGCAATATGTCAGGATTTTTGACCAATTCTAAGCTAATTTCTGTTTTGCTTTTTTTCATTTTTTCTTGACCTACATTCTTTGGTCTATAGTCAGCTACGGCGGCGGCCATTATTACAATATCTGCTTTATCAAATTCTGCTTCCATGGCAAATTGCATTTCCTCAGCAGACTGTATTGGTCGAAGTTCTAAGCCACTCAATACTAGGTTTTTGTCGATTGGTCCATGCACGAGTGTCACAGAAGCACCCTTGTTGAATAAAGCATTTGCAATTGCTACACCCATTTTACCTGAACTATAGTTCCCAATATAACGCACAGGGTCAATAGGTTCGTAAGTTGGACCAGCCGAGACCAAACATTTTTGTCCTTTCAAAGGTAGATTGTCCAACTGATGGTCAATTATTTTCTGGATAATTTCGGAAGGTTCCATCATTCGACCAAATCCGCTCAATCCACTTGCCAGTTTACCATTTTGTGCGGGCAATTCTACAGCACCAGTTTTTATTAGCATTTGAATATTTTTTGTCGTGCTATCATGCTTGTACATATCCAAATCCATTGCTGGAGCAAAATAAATCTTTCCTTTTTTCATACTGAAATATGTAGCTAACAACAAATTATCACATATTCCATGAGCCATTTTTGCAAGAGTATTCAATGTTGCCGGGGCTAGAAGAAATATATCTGACCAAAGAGCAAGCTCTACATGATTATTCCAAGAACCATTTTTGTCATAAAATTCAGACAGAACAGGGTTGCCTGAGAGCGTACTTAATGTGAGAGGAGTTACGAAATTTTGTGCTTCTGACGTGGTAATAACACGAACCTCCGCTCCTTCTTTTTTGAGAAGTCTTATCAATACAGGTATTTTGTAGGCAGCAATTCCTGCTGAAATTCCTACAAGCACATTTTTCCTTCTAAGCCTCATCTTCTGAAGGGTTTCGGTGATAAACCTTTCCTTCTAAGAATTCTTGAATTGCAATAAGCGTTGGCTTAGGTAACTGCTCATAAAAACGTGAAATTTCTATTTGCTCCCTATTTTCAAAAATTTCTTCGAGATTGTCAATATCCGAAGAAAACTCTTCTAATTTCTTTTGCAGTTCTTCCTTTAGGTCAATGTTTAGCTGATTGGCTCTTTTTGAAAGTACTACCACTGATTCATACAAATTTTCTGTTTCGTGATCTAACTGATTAAGATCTCTCGTAACAGTGGAATCGCTTGTTTTTTCTGGAATTTTAAAATTGCTCATTTTTATTTTTATTGGATTGTGAAACTTTGGCTAATTCTTGATTTATTTTTACCTCTAAGTCGTATACTACTGGTAAAAAAGAACTTTTCGGATTATCCGACCTCAGATCCTGAATATGGCTCTTGGCCTTTTTAAAACGTTTCTCCTGCGTTTCATTTATACTATTGCGCGCATATTCATAAGCGGACTGTACTTTCAGAAAATATAATTCATCTCGCTGAGGAATATCTGGATAGTCTGCCAAAGCATTTTCTATGGCCACAATAGCACTTTTGTAACGTCTTATTTTATAGTATTGTTTGGCATTTTCGTATGCCTTTTCTAAGACCTGACTCCGAAGTTTATCCATGATTTCGTTACATCTAGGTACCAAAGAACTCGTAGGATTTTGATTGATGAATATTTGAAACTTTTCAATTGCATTTTTGGTGTTTACCTGATCTAAATTAGACGGAAGTGCCTTGTGGTAAAAGCAATAGGCATTCATGAATTTAGCTTTGACAGCAGAATCACTCAAAGGGTACGTTTGAGCAAAACTTTCAAAATAATGAGCTGCGAGCAAGTAATTTCTCAAGCCATATTGCGTGTAAGCAACATATAGATGTACCAATTCATTCTCTTCTCTGCCTAAATATTCGGTCATCAAATCTTCCAATAGAGGTTGAGCTCTAACATAATCTTGCTTGTTATAGTATTTCTTTGCATACGCCAATTTTTTGGCCTTATCTTTTTCCTTTAACGCTTTAGAGTACTCTGTGCAGGAGGATATTAGAAGAAAAACAAATGGAAATATGAGAAATTTCTTCGGCAAAGCGTGCAAAGATACAATTTTATAATAAGCCTTTAATAAAATTATATTTATTTGTATGTTTTTCAAACAAATAAGACGCTATTTGTTTTACCTTTGCATAAGCTTATGAGCGCGGATTTATTCGAAAAACTGAGAAACAATATGGGACCTTTAGGTATGCATCATAAAGAAGCCCATGGTTACTTTACATTTCCAAAATTGGAAGGAGAGTTATCTCCTCATATGAACTTCAATGGAAAAACCGTATTGAATTGGAGCATCAATAATTATTTAGGTCTTGGCAACCATCCTGAGATTAGAAAAGTTGATGAGGAAGCTGCTAAGGAATGGGGCTTGGCCTACCCAATGGGTTCAAGAATGATGAGTGGCAATACCTCAAAACACGAATACTTAGAAAGTGAACTCTCAAAATTTGTGAATAAAGAGGATACCATTTTAGTGAATTTTGGTTACCAGGGCATATTGTCTCTGATCGACGCTGTGGTAGACAGAAGAGACATCATAGTATATGATGCTGAATCCCATGCATGCATAATTGACGGTGTAAGATTACACCAAGGCAAAAGATTCGTTTTTAAGCACAATGACATAGAAAACTGCGAGAAACAGCTAGAAAGAGCGAGCAAACTAGCGGAGGAAACTGGAGGTGCAATTCTGGTCATAACTGAAGGAGTTTTTGGTATGACAGGTAATCAAGGAAAATTAAAAGAAATTGTTAACCTCAAAGATAAATTCCATTTTCGGCTTCTAGTGGATGATGCGCATGGCTTTGGAACGCTAGGCCCCAAAGGAGAAGGAACAGGTGTTGAGCAAGGCGTTCAAAATGAAATTGATATTTACTTTAGCACTTTTGCAAAATCCATGGCAAGTATTGGTGCCTTCATTTCTAGTGATAAAGACATTGTACGTTTCCTAAGGTACAATATGAGGTCTCAAATTTTTGCCAAATCATTGCCCATGCCTTTAGTTATTGGTGGTATTAAAAGATTGGAAATGATAATGAAATCTACAGAGCACAAAGACCAACTTTGGAGGGTCGCCAATGCCTTACAAAAAGGATTTAAGGAATCTGGCTTTAATATTGGAGCCACAAAATCTGCAGTTACGCCTGTTTATTTAAATGGAACCGTTGCCGAGGCCACACATTTGGCCTATGATTTGCGAGAAAACTATGATATTTTTTGCTCAATTGTAACTTATCCTGTTGTACCCAAAGGGGTAATTCTTCTCAGAATGATTCCTACTGCTGCTCACACATTGGAAGACGTTCAAACGACCATAGATGCATTTAATGCCATTTCAAAAAAGTTAAATGCCGGAGCATATAAAAAGGATAATTTGGTAGAAGCCTCACAATTAGTATAATCTGAAAAATTTCAATCCATTTCAATCTTTTTTTTCACAATAAAAAGCAAGAAAGGAATGGATTTTATGTCCTCCTAGTCATATTGTTTGCTGCACTGTTGTTCAGAATTTTGTTACCAAAATTCTACAGCGCCGACGATTCTATGCCTGCTTCCATAAAAGAATGGTTGGCCAACAAGGCAATAGAAGATAGCATTAAGGAAGTTAAGTCAATTAAAAAAATCAAACCTTTTGATTTAAATAAAGTTTCAAAGGACTCATTGATTTCCATAAGCTTACCTGCAAAAATTGCGTCAATTTATTGTAGTTATCGAAAAAAAATAAACGGCTTCAACAAAAAAAGTGAGTTGAGTAAAATTTATGGAATTCAACAAACACACTTAGATCTACTAACACGGTATGGCTACATTAATATTGGTAAGAAAAAGACTAAATTAGTCAATTTGAATACATGCAATTTTTACCAATTAAATCGCATCTTACAAAATCATAAATTGAGCAACAGAACTTTAAATTTCAGGGATGCACTTGGAGGATTTTACGACAAGTCGCAATATCAAGACATTTATGGGATTTCTAAAGAAGAATTAAATACATTGTACACCCAAACTTTTGTAAACCCCAAAGAAGTAAAAACGATAAATCTTAGGTATGCAGATTATAAGACCCTTATTGAGCATCCATACATTCAAACGGCCAACGCCAAGGCCATTTATTTACAGCTTAAAAAAGATGCCTCCTTTAACTTTCAAGATACTGCATACATTGATTTATTTGAAGAATCGTTCATCAACAAAATAAGCCCTTATTTTGTGAATATAGATAGTTTGCTAAATTGAGTTCTTTTTCCGAAAACTATATAAACCCATTTATCGACTACCTTAAAAAGTCGAAGAATTTCTCTCAACGCACTTTGCAATCATATCGAACAGATTTAGAACAATTTAGTAAGTCTTGCCAGATAAATTCAATCCAAGAAATAAACGAGCAACTACTTCGAGAATACCTTAGAAACCTTTCAAAACAAAATTTTGCAGAAACAACAATCAAAAGAAAAGCGTCAAGCTTTAGAACATTTTATAATTTCTTACAAAAGAAAAAACTTTTTCAAGGCAATCCGACAACGAAAATTATAAGTCCTAAAATCCCAACAAAAGTACCCTCTTTTATACGATTAAATGAGTTGGAACTCTTATTTCAATCCTGTAATCATAATAAAATGAATTATGACCAATTGTTAGGCTATACTTTATTTAATTTCTTGCTATTCACAGGAGCAAGAAGGGCTGAAGCAATCAATTGCAAACAAAATCAGATAGACTTACAAAAAAGTCAAATTAAGCTCAAAGGAAAAGGTAATAAAGAACGTTTATGTCCTATTTTACCTACTTTAAAAGAAATTCTTGAAAAATATATTTCCACTAAAAAAGAGCACAATTTGCCAGAAGAATATCTTTTCTGTAATAAAAAGGCAAAACCCTTATACCCAAAATATGTCTATAACTCCATCCAAAAAACCTTATCCCAAATAAGTAAATCTTCAAAAAAAAGCCCCCACGTTCTTCGTCACACCTTTGCCACTCTTCTTCTTCAAAATGGTGCAGATTTAAATACAATCAAAAATCTTTTGGGACATTCAAGTTTAACTTCAACACAAATCTATGCTCAAGTAGATATAAAATTCTTGAAGGATACACATGAAAAAGCACATCCTAACAATAAAAATTGACGAGGAAATACTTCGTAAAAAAATAAATTTAATATTTGAAATTATAGACAAATAAAATACATTTGCAAACCCAAAAAACAGGCCCACCATGAAAGGAAGGTCTATTTCTCGGGAATGTTCTATAAAACAAGCCGCCTTAGCTCAGTTGGTAGAGCAGCTGATTTGTAATCAGCCGGTCGTTGGTTCGAGTCCAATAGGCGGCTCAGTCACCTATATGGGGAGATACCAGAGCGGTCAAATGGGACGGACTGTAAATCCGTTGCTTCGGCTACGCAGGTTCGAATCCTGCTCTCCCCACCAAATAAAGGTGAGCTTGTATTATTTTGATGGCGTGTCCATCAGCATATAGAATCAAAGTTTCTAGCCGAACTTTGATAAGCTGTATGCGGGAGTAGCTCAGTTGGTAGAGCGACAGCCTTCCAAGCTGTAGGTCGCGGGTTCGAGCCTCGTCTCCCGCTCATAAGTTGAGTTGAAAATTGTGTGTTGACATGGTAGTTGGCCTACCAAAAAGAAATGGCTAATAGGCCGATGTAGCTCAGGGGTAGAGCGTTTCCTTGGTAAGGAAAAGGTCACGGGTTCAACTCCCGTCATTGGCTCTGTTACACAGATACAATAAAATAAAATAACAAAATGGCAAAAGAATCATTTGACCGTTCGAAAGAACACGTAAACATTGGTACCATTGGACACGTTGACCATGGTAAAACAACTTTAACCGCGGCAATATCCAAGGTATTGTCTTCTAAAGGCTTAGCTGAACAAAGTGACTTTGATACAATTGACTCAGCTCCCGAAGAAAAAGAAAGAGGTATTACGATCAATACAGCGCACATTGAATACCAAACAGAATCACGACATTATGCACACGTAGACTGTCCTGGTCACGCTGATTATGTAAAAAACATGGTCACAGGTGCTGCCCAAATGGATGGTGCCATACTTGTTGTTGCATCTACAGACGGCCCTATGCCACAAACCAAAGAGCACATTTTGCTATGTAGACAAGTTGGTGTCCCAAGACTTGTTATTTTCATGAATAAGGTAGACATGGTAGATGATGAAGAACTTTTAGAATTGGTAGAAATGGAAATAAGAGAATTACTCGAATTTTATGAATTTGAGTCAGACGATACACCTATCATCCAAGGTTCGGCTTTAGGAGCACTCAATGGTGAAGACAAGTGGGTAAAAACAGTAGAAGAGCTTATGGAAGCTGTTGATACTTGGATTCCTGTGCCACCACGTTTGGTTGACAAAGCATTCCTGATGCCAGTTGAGGATGTTTTCTCAATCACTGGAAGAGGAACTGTTGCAACTGGAAGAATTGAAACTGGCATCATCAACGTTGGTGACGAAGTAGAGATAATAGGTATGGGTGCCGAAGGAATGAAATCTACATGTACTGGAGTAGAAATGTTCAGAAAGCTTCTAGATCAAGGACAAGCGGGAGATAACGCAGGGCTTCTACTGAGAGGAATCGAAAAAACTGATATCAAGCGAGGTATGGTAATCATTGCTCCTGGTTCGGTAAAGCCGCATAAAACTTTCAAAGCAGAAGTGTATGTTCTTTCGAAAGAAGAAGGTGGACGACACACCCCGTTTTTCAACAAATACAGACCACAATTCTATTTCAGGACAACAGATGTAACTGGAGAAATTAAACTTGCCGAAGGAACAGAAATGGTAATGCCTGGTGACAATGTTACAATAACTGTTGAGCTAATTAACCCAGTAGCAATGGAAAAAGGATTGAAATTTGCAATCCGTGAAGGAGGTAGAACAGTTGGAGCAGGTCAAGTAACTGAAATTATAGATTAATATTATAATAAAAAGGTTACGGGTGTAGCTCAATTGGTAGAGTAGCGGTCTCCAAAACCGTTGGCTGGGAGTTCGAGTCTCTCCACCCGTGCAAAAAACATGAGTAAAATAAGAGAAATGTGGGATTTAACCTACGACGAGTTGGTTAACAAAGTAAACTGGCCTGCTTGGGACGAGCTCCGGAATAGTACGCTTTTGGTTTTGGTTGCATCAATAATTTTCGCCATCATTATTTACATAATCGACTCGGGATTTGGGTTTACCACTAAAACATTTTATCAGTTTTTTAAATAATCATGGTAGCTGAAGCAACATCGGAATACAACTGGTACGTAGTTAGAGCTATCTCTGGTCAAGAGAATAAGGTAAAAGCAATTATCGAATTAGAACTTGGCAGAGAAGGTCTTACCAAATATGTCCCAGAAATTCTTATTCCTCTTCAGAAAGTCTATGAAGTAAAAAATGGCCAAAAGAAAGTGAGAGAAAAAAACTATTTCCCAGGGTATATTTTAATCAACGCTCAGCTCACTGGAGAAGTACTACCTACTATTAGGGGAATTAATGGAGTTGTAGGATTTTTAGGCGACAATTCAGAAGTACCAACACCACTCAGACAAAGCGAAATAAACCGAATCCTTGGACAAGTTGACGAATCTAATGAACAAGGAGGATTGGGCACGGAGCCATTTATAGTGGGAGAATTTATCAAAGTTACCGATGGCCCATTTAGTGGTTTCAGTGGAGTTATTGAAGAGGTGTTAGATGACAAAAAGAAATTAAGAATAATGGTCAAAATTTTGGGTCGCAAAACCCCATTAGAATTGAATTTTAATCAAGTAGAAAAAGAAACATAATGGCAAAAGAAATTACAGGATACGTAAAATTACAAGTTCGCGGAGGACAAGCCAACCCAGCACCTCCCATAGGCCCAGCTTTGGGTGCAAAAGGCCTAAATATAATGGATTTTTGTAAAGCATTCAACGCGAGAACACAAGATAAGCAAGGAAAAGTTCTTCCTGTAGTGATAACTGTATTTCAAGACAAATCATTTGATTTCGTCATTAAGACCCCACCAGTTCCTTCGCAGCTATTAGAAGCGCTGAAGAAGAAAAGTGGTTCATCAGAACCAAATAGAGTAAAAGTTGGTTCCGTCTCTTGGGATCAAGTAAAGACAATCGCTCAGGATAAGATGCCTGATTTGAACGCATTTACGGTTGAGTCAGCAATGAAAATGGTTGCTGGAACAGCGCGAAGTATGGGCATAACAGTAGAAGGAGAATTTCCTAAAAACTAAATCAATGGCAAAGAATACAAAAAATAGAAAAGATGCAGTAGCAAAGGTGGAAACCAATAAAAAGTATACGCTACAGGAAGCCTCTGCTTTGGTCAAAGACGTGACATTTACAAAGTTTGACGCCTCAGTTGATTTAGACGTAAAACTTGGCGTAGATCCTAAACAAGCTAACCAAATGGTGAGAGGCAGCGTAGCGCTTCCACATGGAATAGGAAAAGATGTAAAAGTTTTGGTTTTGTGTTCTCCTGATAAAGAAGAGGAGGCAAAAGCTGCAGGCGCAGATCATGTTGGATTAGATGAGTATATAACCAAAATCGAAGGTGGTTGGGTAGATATTGACGTAATCATTACTATGCCAAGTGTAATGGCCAAAGTAGGGAAACTTGGTAGGGTACTTGGACCTAGAGGCCTTATGCCAAATCCGAAATCAGGTACAGTAACTCAAAATGTCGGTCAAGCAGTAAAAGATGTTAAAGCGGGTAAAATTGATTTTAAAGTAGATAAAACTGGTATAATACATACATCTATTGGGAAAGTATCCTTTACTTCAGAAAAGATTTTCGAAAATGCTCAAGAACTGGTCAATACACTTACAAAACTGAAACCGTCTGCTGCAAAAGGCACATACTTTCAAAGTATTACACTTTCAAGTACAATGAGCCCTGGAATTCCAATTGATACAAAATTTGCCAATATATAAAAATGACTAAAGAAGAAAAAAATAAAATTATAGACGGCTTGGTAGAAAAACTTAAAGAATTTAAGGTTGTCTACGTCACAGATAATTCTGAACTAAGTGTTGAAAGTGACAATGCGCTTCGACGCATAATGCATCAGAATGATATACAAATGCAAGTGGTCAAAAATACACTCGTCAAAAAAGCAGTGGAAAAGGCCAATCTCGAGTGGGGAGAACTCACAGACACCTTAAAAGGAACTACAGCTCTCCTATTTTCAACAAGCCCTAAATCTCCTGCAAAGGCAATCAAAAAATACAGAGCAAACTCGGACAAACCAATTCTAAAAGGTGCCTTCGTAGATACCTCTATATTTCTAGGAGAAGAATCTTTAGATGAACTATCTAATCTAAAATCAAAAGAAGATTTAATTGGGGAAATCATTGGACTATTGCAATCACCAGCTAGCAATGTTATCTCTGCACTTCAATCTGGAGGCGGACAACTTGCTGGTATTTTAAAAACATTGTCTGAAAAAGAACAGTAAATAAAAAGTAACAATAACTAAAATGGCAGAATTAAAAGAATTTGCAGAACAGCTAGTAAACCTATCGGTAAAAGAGGTTAACGAACTAGCAAACATCCTGAAAGATGAGTATGGTATCGAACCAGCAGCAGCACCTGTAGCAGTAGCAGCAAGTGGCAGTGATGGTGGAGATGCTGGAGGTGAAGCAGCAGAAGAAAAAACTGATTTTACAGTTGTTCTTAAATCTGCAGGAGCTAAAAAATTACAAGTTGTGAAAGAAATCAAAGGTCTTATTGGCTTAGGACTAAAAGAAGCGAAAGAATTAGTAGATTCCGCTCCAAAAGAAGTCAAAGAAGGCGTTTCTAAAGACGAAGCAGAAGCTATAAAAGCCAAGTTAGAAGAAGCGGGAGCAGAGGTTGAGCTTAAATAAGCGTAAGCCCTCCAATCCAAGAATATTGATAGACCCTAGAATGCGATTCTATGGGTCTATCCCTGTTTAGTATCCAAGCATTATAACCACTTAAAAAGAAAACAAAATTGCCAAAACAAAATAACGAAAGAATAAACTTTGGGAGCATAAAACACTCTCTTGATTATCCAGACTTTTTGGATGTCCAACTAAAATCTTTTCAAGAATTTTTCCAACTTTCAACATCCTCCGAAAACCGAAAAAATGAAGGGCTGTTCAAAGTATTTAGCGAAAATTTTCCAATAACAGACACGCGAAATATTTTTGTTTTGGAATTTTTGGACTACTTCGTGGACCCACCTCGATATACCATTCAAGAGTGTATTGATAGAGGACTCACCTATGCTGTTCCTTTGAAAGCCAAACTAAAACTTTCATGTAACGATGATGAACACGAAGATTTTGAAACGGTCGTGCAAGACGTCTATTTAGGTAACATTCCGTATATGAGCCCAAGCGGTTCTTTTATAGTGAATGGAGCCGAGCGAGTAATTGTCTCACAATTACACAGATCACCCGGTGTATTTTTCAGTCAAAGTTTTCATACCAATGGAACCAAATTATATTCTGCCAGAATTATTCCTTTCAAAGGTTCTTGGATCGAATTTGCTACAGATGTAAACAACGTAATGTATGCTTACATTGATAGAAAGAAAAAATTTCCAGTAACTGCGTTATTGCGGGCAATCGGTTTTGAATCAGACAAAGATATATTAGATATTTTTGGACTCGCCGAAGAAATAAAAGTGACCAAAACAAATCTAAAGAAAGCTATTGGACGAAAACTAGCTGCAAGAGTCTTACGCACTTGGATAGAGGACTTTGTTGATGAAGATACTGGCGAGGTTGTCTCAATAGAAAGAAATGAAATAATCCTCGAAAGAGATACTGTTATCGAGAAGGAGCACATAGAGGAAATTATTGAATCAGGTGTAAAAACAATTATCCTTAACAAACAAATTGATGACATAAACGACTTTGCCATCATCCATAACACTTTACAAAAAGATACATCTAATTCTGGTAAAGAAGCGGTTGAACATATCTACAGACAACTAAGAAATACAGATCCACCTGATGAAGAAACAGCAAGGGGTATTATAGAGAGACTATTCTTTTCCGACAAAAGATATGATTTGGGACAAGTTGGTAGGTATAGAATAAACAATAAACTAAACCTTGAAATTGGCGACAATGTAAAAGTACTGACAAATGAGGATATCATTAGCATCATTAAATACCTAATTGAACTAAGTAATTCAAGGATAGATGTTGATGATATTGATCATTTAAGTAATAGAAGAGTTAGAACAGTTGGAGAACAACTTTACCAACAGTTTGGGGTTGGTCTAGCTAGAATGGCAAGAACCATAAGAGAAAGAATGAATATTCGTGATAACGAAGTATTTACACCAACTGACCTTATCAACGCACGGACTCTTTCTTCGGTAATAAATTCATTCTTTGGTACAAACCAACTTTCGCAATTTATGGACCAAACCAACCCATTGGCAGAAGTCACACACAAAAGAAGAATGTCTGCTTTAGGTCCTGGTGGACTCTCTAGAGACAGAGCAGGTTTTGAAGTTCGTGACGTGCACTATACGCACTACGGTCGTCTGTGTACAATTGAAACCCCAGAAGGACCGAATATTGGTTTGATTTCCTCTCTCTGTGTTCATGCAAAAATAAATAGCATGGGCTTTATAGAAACACCCTATCGAGAAGTCAAAGAAGGTGTTGTAGACGTTCAAAATCCCCCAATCTATCTTAGTGCAGAGGAAGAAGACGAGAAAATTATTGCACAAGCAAACGCGCCCATAGATGGAAAAGGCAATTTTAAATCTGATATTGTTAAAGCAAGAGACGAAGGAGATTTTCCACTTGTAGAACCTAAAAAGCTTGATTACATGGATGTTGCTCCAAATCAAATTGTATCATTGGCGGCTTCTCTAATTCCATTTTTAGAACATGACGACGCCAATAGAGCCTTGATGGGATCAAACATGCAGCGACAAGCAGTCCCACTTTTAAATCCAGAAGCCCCCATTGTAGGCACTGGACTTGAAGGTGAATTGACTAGAGACTCAAGAACACAAATAGTTAGTGAAGGTAATGGAATTGTGGAATATGTTGATGCTAGCCAAATTAGAATTAAATATGATTTAAGCGAAGACCAAAAACTTACCCAATTTGAAGGGGAAACCAAAACGTACGAAATCACAAAATTCCAAAGAACCAACCAGAACTCTGTTGTGAACTTAAGGCCAATAGTTGAAAAGGGAGATAAAATAAAGCACAAACAAGTACTTACCGAAGGATATGCTACACAAGGTGGAGAACTCGCCTTAGGAAGAAATCTTAAAGTTGCTTTTATGCCTTGGAACGGCTACAATTTTGAAGACGCAATCGTATTGTCTGAAAGAATTGTCAGGGATGATTGGTACACCTCTATACACATAGTAGAATATGACTTAGATGTGCGAGATACAAAACGGGGTGAAGAAGAATTAACAAGTGATATTCCTAATGTTTCTGAAGAAGCAACCAAAAATTTAGATGAAAACGGATTAATAAGAATCGGTGCAAGAATAAAGGAAGGGGACATAATTATAGGGAAAATCACCCCCAAAGGTGAGTCAGAACCTTCTCCAGAAGAAAAGCTATTACGTGCCATTTTTGGAGATAAGGCTGGAGATGTCAAAGACGCTTCTTTAAAAGCATCCACATCATCCAGAGGTATAATAGTTGATAAAAAACTTTTTACAAGGTCTAAAAAAGAAAGAGGCTCTAGAGCTGATGACAAAGTCAAATTGCTCAAAATAGAAACAGATTTCAACAAAACTCAGGAGAAACTCAGAAACACACTCGTCGAAAAATTATTGCTAATAATTGGCAATAGCACTTCTCAAGGCGTAACAAATGTTTACTACGAAGAGCTAATTCCGAAGGGAGCTAAATTTAATACCAAAACCTTCAATACAGTTGATTTCAATTTTGTTTCTTATAACAACTGGACAAAAGATGACAATAAGAATGAGTTAATAGTAGAATTACTAAATAATTACAAACGTCAGCTCAATACGATTACAACAAATTATAAGCGAGACTATTTTGCCATCACCGTTGGCGATGAATTGCCTACAGGTATTCTAAAAATGGCAAAAGTTTATGTAGCTAAGAAAAGAAAAATGCAAGTAGGCGATAAAATGGCTGGACGTCACGGAAATAAAGGAATTGTCGCTAAAATAGTTCCTGAGGCAGATATGCCATTTACAGAAGACGGACAACCGGTAGATATTGTACTAAACCCACTTGGAGTTCCTTCACGTATGAATCTAGGACAAATTTATGAAACAGTGCTAGGTTGGGCAGGGAAAGAACTAGGAATCAACTTCGCTACCCCGATATTTGACGGAGCAAGTGAAGACCAAATCAATGAATATACAGACCAGGCTGGAATTCCTCGTTACGGACAAACCTTCCTCTATGATGGTTTGACAGGCGAAAGGTTTGATCAAAAAACAACTGTTGGAATTATATACATGCTTAAATTAGGACATATGATTGAAGACAAAATGCACTCACGATCAATAGGTCCTTACTCGCTAATTACTCAGCAACCACTTGGCGGTAAAGCCCAGTTTGGTGGTCAAAGATTTGGAGAAATGGAGGTTTGGGCCTTAGAAGCCTTTGGTGCATCAAATATTTTAAGAGAAATTTTAACGGTAAAATCTGACGATATCATAGGTCGTGCAAAAGCTTATGAAGCCATCGTCAAAGGCGACAATATGATTGAACCAAATATACCTGAGTCATTTAATGTACTCGTGCACGAAATGAGAGGATTGGGATTAGAAATAGGATTTGAATAAATAGAAATATGGCCTACGCAAAAAAAGAAACAAAACTAAAAAGTAACTTCAAAAGAGTAAGTATAGGACTTGCCTCACCAGAAATAATATTACAACGTTCCCATGGCGAAGTCTTGAAACCAGAAACCATAAATTACAGATCATTTAAACCAGAAATGGGTGGTCTATTTTGTGAAAGAATTTTTGGCCCAGTCAAAGATTATGAATGTCACTGTGGAAAATATAAAAGAATTCGATACAAAGGAATTGTATGTGACCGGTGTGGTGTAGAAGTTACAGAGAAGAAAGTCAGACGTGAAAGAACAGGTCATATCGAACTTGTTGTCCCTATCGTTCACATTTGGTATTTCCGCTCTCTTCCAAACAAAATTGGTTATCTCCTTGGACTTCCATCCAAAAAGCTCGATATGATAATATATTATGAAAGATATATTGTTATCCAAGCTGGTGTAAAAGAAAACGATGGAGTCAACTACCTCGACTTTTTAACAGAAGAAGAATACTTAGATATACTTGATACACTTCCAAAAGAAAACCACCTTCTGGAAGACTCAGATCCCAACAAATTTATTGCCAAAATGGGTGGAGAAGCCCTCTATGACCTATTAGGAAGGTTGGATTTAGATGGACTTTCTTACAGCTTAAGACACCAGGCAGCAAATGAAACTTCACAACAAAGAAAGAATGAAGCACTCAAACGATTAAAAGTTATTGAAAGTTTTAGAGATGCTAACAGACGATTTGAAAATCGTCCGGAATGGATGATTCTCAAAATGTTACCTGTAATCCCACCTGAACTAAGGCCATTGGTTCCACTTGACGGGGGAAGGTTTGCAACATCTGATTTAAATGATTTATACAGAAGAGTTATAATTAGAAACAACAGACTAAAACGATTGATGGAAATCAAGGCACCAGAAGTAATTCTACGAAATGAAAAAAGAATGCTTCAAGAATCTGTTGATTCACTCCTAGACAATACAAGGAGAGCAAATGCTGTAAAAGCAGATGGAAATAGACCACTAAAATCTTTAAGCGATATGCTTAAAGGTAAGCAAGGTAGATTCAGACAAAACCTTTTAGGAAAACGTGTAGACTACTCTGGTCGTTCTGTTATAGTTGGTGGTCCTAATCTTAAACTCCATGAATGTGGAATACCAAAAGGAATGGCTGCAGAACTATTCAAACCATTTATCATTAGAAAACTGATCGAAAGAGGTATCGTCAAAACAGTTAAATCTGCAAGAAAAATAGTCGACAAAAAAGAGCCCGTAATCTGGGATATTCTAGAAAATATTCTAAAAGGCCATCCCGTATTGTTGAATCGTGCCCCAACACTCCATAGATTAGGTATTCAGGCATTCCAACCAAAACTAATCGAAGGAAAAGCCATTAATCTCCACCCGCTAACTTGCTCAGGATTTAACGCTGACTTTGATGGAGACCAAATGGCTGTGCACGTGCCTCTAGGAAATGCAGCTATTTTAGAGGCGCAACTACTTATGCTGGCGCCGCATAATATCCTCAACCCTGCCAATGGAAGCCCGATTGCCGTTCCTTCGCAAGACATGGTACTTGGGCTCTATTACATGACGAAGATTAGAAAATCAACAAAACAAAAATCAGTTCTAGGAGAAAACAAAAAATTTTATAGCCCCGAAGAAGTGATAATAGCATACAATGAGAAAAAAGTAGACCTACACGCAACTGTTAATGTCAGAATGCAGGAGTCAAACAACGATGGTCAAAATAAGATGATTGAAACATCTGTTGGACGGGTGTTATTTAATCAATTTGTTCCAGAGAATGTAGAATACATCAATGAGCTTCTTACAAAAAAATCACTTCGTAAAATAATTACAGATATGATTAGAGAAGCGGGTACTCAAAAAGCCGCTCACTTTTTAGACAATATCAAATCCTTAGGATTTTACTACGCCTTTAAAGGAGGTTTATCATTTAATGTGAATGATGTTACTATTCCACAAGAAAAATTTGACTTGATCGACAAGGCTAGAGAAGAGGTTGAAGAGATACTCTTTAGCTACAATAATGGATTCATTACCAACAACGAAAGATACAACCAAGTAATTGATATTTGGACCAGGGTAAATTCCAAAGTTGCAGACGTTTTATTAAATAAATTAAAAACTGACGACCAAGGCTTTAATCCAATTTTTATGATGTTGGATTCGGGTGCAAGAGGTTCAAAAGAACAAATACGTCAATTAGGCGGTATGAGAGGCTTAATGGCTAAACCTCAAAAGAAAACAGGTTCTGGAGGTACAGGCGAAATCATTGAAAACCCTATTCTTTCGAACTTTAGGGAGGGCCTTTCTATTCTAGAGTATTTTATATCCACGCATGGGGCGAGGAAAGGACTTGCAGATACAGCCCTAAAAACAGCTGACGCAGGTTACCTTACAAGGCGTTTACATGATGTAGCTCAAGATGTAGTTATATCAATTGAAGATTGTAAAACACTAAGAGGCCTTGAAGTTTCTGCATTGAAAGAAAGTGATGAAATAGTTGAGAGTTTATATGACAGAATTTTAGGCCGAAGCACTTTAAATGACGTCTTTCATCCAGACAGCAACGAATTAATTGCAACTTCCGGAGCTGAAATAAATGAAGACTTGGCCAACGAAATTGAGGCAGCAGGAATTGAAACCCTTGAAATACGTTCAGTAATGACGTGTGAGTCTACAAAAGGTGTTTGTTCCAAATGCTATGGTAGAAATTTGGCTACTGGTAAAATAGTTCAAAAAGGTGAAGCTGTAGGAGTTATAGCAGCTCAGTCTATCGGAGAGCCAGGCACTCAGCTTACGCTAAGAACATTCCACGTTGGTGGGGTGGCATCAAATACTGCACAAGAATCAAAGTTAGAAGCAAAATTCTCCGGTAAAATTGAATTTGACGCAATTCGAACTGTAAATAGCGAAGATGAAGAAGGGAATCTAATGGAAGTAGTAATTGGCCGTTCGGGTGAAATAAAAATTGTAGATCCTAAAACCAATGAAAATCTTGTTGTCAATAATGTACCATACGGTGCTACACTTTTGATTAAAGACAAAAAGAAAGTTAAAAAAGGAGATCTGCTTTGCACTTGGGATCCGTATAATGCATCAGTAATCGCTGACGTACCAGGAAAAGTAGAATACCAAGACATTATAGACGGGATCTCAATGCAGGAGGAAGTAGATGAACAAACTGGCTTTGTTGAGAAGGTAATCACAGAAATAAAAGATAAAAAAATTATTCCTACACTTCTCTTAAAAGATACAAAGGGAGAAACGATAAAAGAAATAAACTTACCTGTTGGAGCTTACATAAGTGTAAACAACGGTGACAAAGTGAAAGCTGGAGAGACTCTAGCAAAAATTCCAAGAATAATAGGAAAAACTGGTGATATCACCGGGGGACTGCCAAGAGTTACTGAGCTTTTTGAAGCAAGAAATCCATCTAACCCAGCAGTTGTTGCAGAAATTGACGGTGTTATCAGCTACGGAGGTATCAAAAGAGGAAATAGGGAGATCATTATTGAATCTAAAGAGGGCATCTCCAAAAAATATTTGGTTTCGCTTTCAAAGCATATCTTGGTGCAAGATGGCGACTATGTCAGAGCAGGAACTCCTCTTTCCGATGGTTCAATCACGCCTCAAGACATTCTCGCAATCGAAGGTCAAACATCTGTTCAACGTTATATCCTAAATGGTATTCAAGAAGTATATCGACTTCAAGGCGTAAAAATCAATGATAAGCACAT
This sequence comes from Bacteroidetes bacterium MED-G17, assembly GCA_002457675.1. GTDB lineage: Bacteria > Bacteroidota > Bacteroidia > NS11-12g > UBA9320 > MED-G17. The sequence continues at coordinate 3,402 of NTKK01000009.1, read as the reverse complement.
TGAGGTTATTATCAGACAAATGATGAGAAAGGTAACGATTGTTGAAGCTGGAGACACCAAGTTTTTAGAAAAAGAAGCTGTTACAAAACTAGATTTCAAAGAAGAAAACGACTGGATCTATGACAAGAAAATAGTAACCGAGCCAGGGGATTCTGAAACGCTTAAAGCAGGTCAAATTGTAAGCGTAAGAAAGTTAAGGGATGAAAACTCAAAACTTCGAAGAAAAGATCTCAAAGCAGTAGCAGTTAGAGATGCAATCCCGGCCACGGCCTCTTCCTTACTTCAAGGAATTACCAGGGCCTCACTAGGTACCAAAAGCTTTATGAGTGCTGCATCTTTCCAAGAGACTACAAAAGTGCTAAATGAAGCTGCAATTTCTGGTAAAATAGACGACTTATCAGGACTAAAAGAAAATGTTATCGTTGGACATTTAATTCCTGCAGGAACCGGCCTCCGAGACTTTGATAACATGATTGTTGGATCTCAAGAAGAATACGAAATGTTAATGTCTGCGAAAAAGGAAAGTACACCTGAAGTAGTAGAAGAAAAAAAGACAGAAATAGATAAATAATCGGAATAAAACCATTGGGCAGGATGATTCTGCCCAATTTTTGTTATTAGTATGGAAGAAAAAAACAATCAACTTGATATAGAGTTAAATGAAGATGTTGCAGAAGGAATTTACAGCAATCTTGCAATAATTTCTCACAGCAATTCTGAATTTGTTATTGATTTTATAAAAACGTTGCCTGGTGTTCCAAAAGCAAAAGTAAAATCTCGTATTATTCTAACTCCTCAACATGCTAAGCGTTTGTTAAAAGCACTTTCCGACAATGTTGAAAAATATGAAAATAACTTTGGAGAAGTCCAAATGTCAGACAATTTGCCTAATTTCCCAATGAACTTTGGTCCAACCGGGGAAGCTTAAAATACACCAGCCCTTCAAGGCATCCGCATGTTTGTAATGTACCTTTCTATGGTATTCGATAATCTTTGATAAGCTGGTTCGAGCTCGTTGATTCTATTATAGAAGAAACTTGTTCTTTCCTCTACCTTATTAATTTCGGCTTTGAGTTTAAAGTATTCAACTTTAAATAATTTTCTGCTCAGCCCCTTTCCTACTCCTTCTCGCAAAATTTCCAGTTCGTCGAGGAGTTCTCTCCTTTGATTGAACATAGATTCATAGCCATTTACATAACTTTTGTAAAGTTTCCCAATACTTTGGTATTGAGCAACCTGATTAGAAAAAGCCAAATCCATCTCTTTTTTATCATATCTTTTAATTAAATTCATGTGCTCAAAAATTTCCAATTTTCTGTTGTTAATGGTTTTTAAGCTAATAGATAAATTATGCTCTATTTTTTCTAATTTGGATGCCAAACTATCTAATCGCTCATGCTCTGCAAGTTTTGCATTTTTACAAGACCAATTCCCGCCAAAGAAAAGTATCACCAAAAAAAATGTGGGTAAGATGAAATTGTGAATACTCAAACTTTTTTTTACTTTTCCCATGCTATTGAACACTCCAAATTAAATAAAATCAAACGTTACATTTTTCTAAAAGATGTTTTTTGGATTGCTATTTCTGCATTTGGAGGCCCAGAAATGCACTTGGCCCTGTATTCAAAAAGAATGGTAAATGAAAAAAAATATTTGAGCCATGATGAATTATTAGAATTGTATGCCTTATGTCAAATTTTACCCGGCCCAACCTCTACACAAACATTAACTAGTATGGGTTATAGATTCGGTGGCGCAAAATTGGCCTTTTTAACCCTTTTGGTTTGGATAACACCTGCAGCTCTTTTCATGACAGTACTCGCATTTATTTATATACAACTAAGTGACAGTCATCTTCAATCATTAAAGTATATCGAACCCTTAGCTGTGTCATTTGTAATAGTAGCAGCCATAAAAATGGTTCGGTCTGTAGCCAAAGATTCCCTAAGTGTCATTTTGATTTCAATTTCCTTTTTGGTAACTGGTATTTTAAGACATCCTTTGGGAGAATATGTAAAAACACCTTGGATGTTTCCTATTTTAATTTTGTTTGGTAGCTTTTTAAGCTACCTAGTCAAGAAAGGTTATAGAAAACATAAAAAAATAAAAGTAAAAGCCCCATGGAAATTTCTATTTCTGTTCTTTTTTATCTTCATTATAGCTGCCATTCTAGGTAAAGTTTTGGACCTACGAATAATCAAACTATTTGAGAATAATTATCGCTTCGGTTCTCTCATTTTTGGCGGCGGCACTGTTTTGCTTCCACTTATGTATGAACAATTTGTAAGCTTTAAGGGATACATTAGCTCTCAAGCATTTTTAACCGGACTAGGACTCATTCAGGCAACCCCTGGTCCAGTATTTTCTTTTGCAACTTTTACCTCAGGCCTATCAATGAGAACCTATGGCCCTGGTGCTCAAATGTTGGGTCATCTTGTCGGCACAGTTGGTATTTTTCTGCCAGGTATTTTAATGATATTTTTTGTTTATCCGATTTGGGATCAAATTAAAAAACACCCTGTGGTTAGAAGATCTCTTGACGGCGCAATAGCCAGTTCAGCAGGGTTGGTAGCAGCAGCAGCTTATTTGTTATTTTTACCAGTAGGTTTGCGTTGGCAACAAGACAACAATTTTCATTTGACCAATTTATTAGAGAAAAATTATATCAATCAAGAAAATATTCTTGCAATTGCATTGGTTGTTCCGATGATTTTTTATTCAAAAATTCCAACACCTATTTGGGTAATAATTGCCCTATTTTTGGGTTTTATACTTTAAAAGCTATTCATGAAAAGATATATTATTCTTCCTCTTTTATTTCTTTCTTTTTTAGGTTTTGGTCAATTAAAAGAAAATTATGTTCAATTTTCTGGTGTTGTCCTAAGTTCTGATAGCATTGAGCCAATGGCTTTTTGTCATATCTATATCAAGGGAGAGAATAGAGGTACAATTTCCGACATGAATGGTTTTTTTAGCTTTGTTGCCACAAAAGGAGATCATATTATTTTTGATATGGTTGGCTACAAAAAGAAAAGTTTCATTATACCCGATAGCTTAAAAGAAAAAACTTATTCTATAATACAACTACTTACGCAGGATACGATTTATTTAGACGAGACTGTTATTACCCCTTTGCCAAATAGAAATTTATTTGACTATTATTTTGTGAAAACTGAAGTACCCGATGACGCCTTAGAAACTGCAAGAAAAAATTTAGAACGAGAAGCGCTTAAGGAAAGAGCAATGAAAATGGGGCCAGACGGAAGAGAAGCTTCAAAGATGGTGCTTCAAAATCAAGCTAGACAATATTATTATGCTGGGCAAATGCCGCCCATGAATATATTTAGTCCATTGGCGTGGGCAAAATTTTTTAAAGCTTGGAAAAATGGTGACTTTAAGAAA
>NTKK01000008.1 GCA_002457675.1 Bacteroidetes bacterium MED-G17 | reverse complement strand
CCAATTAAAGACAAGGATTTTTCGTGCTAGACCTTACAAAGTTTCCGGTAAATAGTTCTTCACCTGTTTCACTATCACGTGATTTCAAAATCCCATTATTTCCATTATTAGTTACCGTTAGAGTGATGGTGAAACGAGAAGGTTGGGAGCTGGGTGCTTCTACTTCTATAATGAGATTATCTAAGTTATTTTCTATAACGGTGAGCTTATCTCCGTACGAATTTCTAACTCCTTCAATCAGTTCATAACATTCATTTCTATCTTCAAATGCATCCCAATTAATTATTTTAATTTTTGGTCCATCTTGAATTGAAATGTAGTACAAGACATCTTGTGGAGAATCCTCATCTAACCAAACTACGCCGTCGTAGCGTTCAGTAAAAGTTGCAGGAATTGTAACATTTGTTTGAGTGCCTGAAACAGTTGAATCATCAGAACAAGAACTAAGAGAAGCGCTTACAAAAAATAGACCCATATATAGTGAAGTAAAAACCCGAAAAGACATAATCCAAATTTATTAATTTCAAAGGAAAAATTAAAAAAACTCGGATTATGATTTGTTAATACTACCGTTAATTTCTTTAAGGCCCTTGGATTAAGGTTGAAGTTTTTAAAAATTATTTACAATATGCAATCCTTCGGGAGGCTTTTCTCATTAAAATATTAACTAAATCATCACTAGAGCTAAACAAAGACCCTGCTACTCTTTTATTATAGTTGATTAATAATTTACCATCTTCTGCGTTATAAATAAACATATTAATTTTTGCTTCATTGGTTGCCGCATAAGCACCTAGAAGCATTCTTAAGGCTATTGCAGCTCCTGCAGACATTGGTTTATTTGTTTGAAATGTACCCATTATTACAGCATCTACATCAAGAAGCTTTGCTAATTCTTCTGGTGTATAGGAATCTAAATTTTCATTTGTGATTTCATTTTTCTTAAGAATAGCATTTGTTTTAAAATTATTCTGAACGTCAACTGATAAAGAACCTCTTTTCTTTCTTTTTAAAAACCAAGAGTACATAGAAGCCTGAAGATTTTCAGACTCTTTAACTTGTAGTTCAATGAAATCATCTTCGTTCATATTTTTCATAGCTTTTGGACGAAGTTTTACGGTAGTTTTAAATGGAATTATTGCAATGATATTATGCTCTGCTGCTATGGTCTCAAAGTCAGGATTGGTATATAGATTTGTTTGAGCATTTGCAGAAAAAACGATAAAAAGAGTGGTTAAGTGAATAAAGTATTTCATTATGGTATTATGCTATTAAATGAGTTTAAGTGGTTGTTAAGTGATTGCTGAAAAAAGGCCGGTATAAGGTAGATATCTTATTTTGATGGATAAATATGAATTATTAAAATTTACGAAGTATTGAAATACCAAATTCTGCCAACAGCCATTTGAGCCAAAGGACAAACAAAAGGGGCAACACAAAAAAGGAGAGAATATTGAACTCTCGAGCGCCTGCAAAGTCAAAGTGCATTAGATGCATTACTGCCCGTGTCATCCCCGTGGAGTAAACGTAATCCTCAAGTCCCAAAAGAGCAAATAGACTGATACTTTTCCCCTCGTCAAAAAAATCCAAAGGCAAAATCAATAGCGTTAAAGGAATTGCAATTAAAATTAATACCTTTAAGCCATTCAACCAGGTAAACCTTTTATAGTTTTTCGGTGTAGTCTCCATCGATAGGCTTAAGGTCACCAGTAATGATTCTTATCAAATCAATTAGGGCCCAAATACCGCAACCACCGCCAGTTAACAATTGAATGATTCCAACACCGATATAACCTAAATAAAATCTATGGATTCCAACTGCTCCAGTTAATGCAACTAGAATTAAAGCAACAAGCTGACTTTTTCCACTTTTAGTAGATTTCTTAGATTTTTTAGCTTGTTTTTTCATTTGCTTTAAAACTTGTTTTTCACTTTTGAAAGTTTTAGCAAAGTTTTTATTTATTGGATTGCTATCCTCAGATTTTTGTTCAATAATAGCCATTTCGGTTGCATTGTTTTGGCTATTTAGTTCAGTAATATTATTCATTTTGGAGGCCAATACAGTTGATTCTGCTGCCACTTTATAATCGACAGGCTTTACTGCTTTAGTTTCCTTATCTAGCTTATTTTCATTACCAACTTGGGTGAGGGTTTCACTTTGTTTGTTTTGTGGTTTTTTTCGCAATTCAATTTTATGCCCATTGTTTAGTTTACGCTTATTTGAGACGACTTGGTTTGATGTCGAGCAAGCGGAAAAGATTACCAATATAGACAGTAATCCAATTAAGTTAGTTTTTGAATACATTATCGCACTAAATTAAGAAATTATTCTTGTTTATAATTATTTCTACCAAAAAAAATACATTGGTAATAAAACAAGGTCAGTTAAGAAATTCTAGAAAAATTATAATACAATAGCTTATCAATAAAACGTTAAATAAAAAGTTTGACTAGAGCTTATGTATATTTACTGTATACCCAGCTGTATACCTGAGTACTTTTTTTACATAAAAATATGGTTATCAGTAGGTAAACATAGTTCGGTTCCGACCTCAATTAGTTTTAGTAGTACTTATCGGCAAACAGGCAAACTTCTTAAAGAATTTAGCAACCAAAGCTATGTACAAATTAAATTTAGTGAAATAACAATGGGTTTAATTATGATTTTTGGGAGAATTTGTAGTTGTTTGATTAATCAAGGTTTTTCAATTTTTAAATCTGAATTGAACAAAATTTTTTTATTTAATTGTCCGATTGTTGGTTAAACTCCTTTATGGTAATATAAATACCAATTGAAGTAATTAGAGTTACAAAAATCCCTATTCCAAAAATTATTTCAGTGCTATACATCTTTTTTTCTTTCCTTATTTTGGATGAGAAGATTTTTGACATAATTGCCAAATCCTAATATTGAGGGGACCCAAATGCCTATATAAACCCCTTCATCTTTATATCCGCTAAACCAAAATCCAATTGATATAGCCATAGAAACTACTGCAGCAAATAGAATGAAATAGTCGGATGGGTTAAATAATTTATTCATTTGTATTTATTTGATTTTGGAGATAGTAAATATTTCATAGCTTTCCATAACCTCTTCAAAAATTGGTCCGGAAACCGGATTTGTCCCATCCAAAAATGCATGCAAAGCATCCTCATTGTGGACTGCAATCTTAAACATAACTGAATTTTTATCAGGCGATACTGTGCCTAGAGTTTTCGTTAAATCTGCAATTTTTTTTCTTTCATTTATTCCAACATCAGATTGCATAAAGCCCATAAATTTCTCGAACTTTTCCTCTTTCAGTTTGCCAACAACAAGTATATCTTTCATAATTATTTGTTTTTAAAGTATGTTTCCGAATATAATACTTATTATAACTTAATTTAAGATTATTAAAGTTAAGTTTAAGTAAAAAGGCTATTGCAGCTCCGAATCCGAGTGCAATGGTTTAGACTTGTTACTGTTAATTCTTGAAAAATTTAAAATTCTGTTTTGGAGAATTTCCTAATGCTAAATTATATACTCCTTTTGATAAGTTTTTTAAATCTAGTCTTGTGTTTGTTGATTCAATAACTCCATATTTCACAACTCTCCCGGTAATATCTATGATGCTAAAATTATAGTTTAAAAAGTGTTTTTTTACCTGAATATTTAAATGGGTATTAACCGGATTGGGAAAAATTAATACCTCTCCAGCACTAATTGCTTTAATGCTGAGCGGATCACCTTTCAAAAATTTAGATCTCCTAATTACATTTGATGGGCACGCTCCACTTTGAACCATGTTGAACGTCCGGACTACAGGTATCGCATAACCTTTAACCCACCATTCATGGGCTTCTTGCTTATTGATACATGGCGGAGAACCTATTTGCCGATCAGTAAACGTTCTCGTAATTTTCATTAGAACTGCATCCTGATGAACTGTCTTGTCAGGCATGGTTAAAGTTCCGCTAGAGATTACTTCTGAATATACTTGATCATCTCTAATTAATCCTGGTGGACCACCAGCAACAGTAAATGGAATTTCTTCTACAATTTTAGCATTAGTGTTACCTAAACTAAATGGGTAAGGGTGTAAAACAAGTGGTTCAGGGTATGAAGAAGTGATTACTGTTACTTCGCCATTATAGGTGAGATTATTTTCGTTAAAACCAAGAAAAAATTGTTCTCCATTATCATATTTTACATGGGTGGCATTTGGATAATTTTTGGCAATATCTGATGATGATATCGGGGCAATTTGAACTGAATTTTCAGAAGTAGTTTTTATATCTGAGAAGTCCCAATCCCCTTGATTTGAAAAGTTCAATTGATCATCCAAAACGAAAATTTGATAGGTTACTCCATCTGCTGGAATATCAGGCTTAACTATAGATTGTGACCAAGCAATACCTATTGTAAAGCTTAAAATAACTGTAAATATCCCTTTCATTATTGCACTAAAATAATAAAATATTTCCAAATCACAGTCTTGAAAACATTGGATTGAAACCGAATTGATTTTTTTTAACTTTAATACCTGACTCAGAATAGAATTTAATCCCTAAAACCACGCTCTTGACATATTCTTTTAATTTTGGCTTTAAGTAAATCCAGTCTATTAAGGGTTGAAGCATAGCAGGATATTTTCCTAATGCAACCGAAGGATAATAATAAATCGTTATATTGATACTTGTATTTTTTGAATCATTTTCGATGATATCCCAATGAACTTTGGCCGTAGCATATGCGCTATTGCCAATAATAAGGGTATATGATTTTCCCTCAACCCAGTCAAGAAAAATTCGATTTAGAACTAGGTTGTTATAGTAAATGATAGTATCTCTAGAATCTTTTTTGTTCCAACGTTCAGTTGGATTTTCTTTAACAAATGGATGAAATAATTCTAGGTTTTTTGGCCTTGAGATTACATTCCAAAGTGTTTCTTTGGTAACTTCTATTTTTGACGAAAATTGTACCATTTTAAATGGAAATCCTTCCTTAATCTTCATATTAAATCAAATATTTTATAAGAATAAACTTTTTTTTTACAATTATTACCAAAGATTCATTGACCTCTAGACCAATGGTGAAATTAAATATTTATCGTGGTTATTGTATATCAAAGTACATATTTTTAGTAAAATATGTAGTTATCATTTTATAAGATAGTTTGGTTCCGTCTTAATTATTAAATCTATTTATCCTTGCTATTTCATTGTCTACTATAAGTTCGTTGCCTAAGAAAATAAAAGATGAATTTAAATTTATGGCAGAGGACCTTAACTAAACTGAATTAGATCAAAAATTGATTTATAAAAAAAAAATCTTCATTTTTGAGAAGTTAAGGGTTCAGTATGAGGAAAGGATTTTTTGTATGTTTACTAGTTGTATTTTCAACACCACTTTTTGCACAATCTTCCATGAATACATCAGGTGGGGCAGCCAAATCTTCGGACGGTTTAATTTCTTATAGTGTGGGACAGTTGACCAATGCTAAACTTGACAAATCCAATGAGGGTGTGCAACAGCCTTATGAGTTTTACAAAATTAAAGGGAACATTAAGAATATCTTTTTAAGCGATACCAAAGTATCTCTTTACCCTAACCCTTTCAAGCGCTATATCAATATTGAAATCAATAAAATAGAAGAAGGTTTCACTTTTGAACTTCAAGATCTAGCAGGAAGAAAGGTGAAAGTAGGTCCAATAAATACTTATGTCAAATCATTTGAGATTGACTTGGGAGAATTATCATCCACGATTTACATTTTATTAATCAAACAATTCAATACACCTATTAAAAAATTTAAAATTCAACAATAAATAAAATAATATGCATACAATTCATCACTTATTTCATATCAATTCACCAATAGTAAAGGTTTTTTTAGCGCTAACTGATGTTGATAAGCTAAAGCAATGGTATACTACTGATGTAAAAGGATCCTCAAAACTTAATGAAACGCTTAGTATGACATTTGGCCAAGCCACTTTTGACGTTAAAATAATTGAGCGAGAGGAAAGCAAGAGATTGGTTTGGGAATGTATTGATTCTTCGATGCCTTTTATTGGACAAATAACCAGTTTTTCTTTAGACACTAACGACGAAAAAACCAGAGTCAGGGTGTCTATAAGTGGCTTTGAAGCACTGGATGATATGTACGCAAATTTGAACTTTAGTTGGGCGAAATATCTTGAAAGTTTGAGGCAGTTTTGCCAAAATGGCACATCCGAAGCTTTTGGTAGCAAAGGATATAGAAGCTAGCAAGCATTCATTCTTAAATAGATATATTTACATTTTGAAGAAAGTTTCTTTTTCTTCTGGTTGACTGATTTCTTTATTGATTAACTGCTTTAGGTTTATTTCAATGGTCTTAGATATCGTTAGCATGGCAGTGTCAGTTGGCCTATTTTCAAACGGATCTTGCATATGTTGAGCAGTTGATTTTAGCAGGAAAAAAGGAAATGCAATTAAAAGCAATAAACCTATTTCATACATAGGGTTCAAATTGTCCAAAGCTATGGCTAAAGTTAGGATGAATAAATAAATGAAAAACCGCAAAAAAATACGGTAAGTTCTAGGAAAAACAGTATTCTTAATTCTTTCAGCTTTTCCCATAGATGCCACCATGCGAACCAATGTTTTATCTATTTGAATTTGTTGAAACTCATTGATTGATTCTTCTTTGAGTAATTTATTTAACTGTTTATTGTGGTTGTTCATCAATTTTAGCGGGATATTTACTTGGCCCTGGAGCGCTTCCAATTCAGTTTTACTTAGGAATTTAGATATAATATCAAGTGGATTTAAATTCCTTAGGGAATAAGCCAAAGCGTAACACCAAGCTATCTGGCGGAATGCAAACGATTCAATATCTTCATTACTTGTAATGTTTTTATGGGAAAATCCTTGAATTTGATTGATCAAAGTTCTGCTATCGTTCACTATCTCACCCCATATTTTTCGGGCCTCCCACCATCTATCGTATGATTGACTTAATTTAAAAGCCAATACCAAAGAGATAGCTGTACCTAACAATGCTGGAATAGCAATGTTAAGATTTAGCTCTGGCAAGAAATATTTTATCAATATCACCACAAGTATGAAAACCAGCGAAACACTCAGATCAGCTTTAACATTACTGAAGATATACCTTAAAGGGATGGTCTTATCAATAAGCATAAAGTTTCAAATTTAAACGAGTTTTTAGTGTTTATGTTTGATTTTTCAAAACAAATATTATATATAGTCATTATTTAAATACTGCTTATTTTCTGTTGGCATTCGTATTATTTTTTCTCCTCAACGACTGAGCTGTCTCCATAAATTTCATACTCAACTCCTGATTAGTTCAAAAAGATCTACATAAGCTTTTTCACTTATATCTTTTTATGTATTCAGACTTGTAGTTAATTTATTATATTTAAAATTATTTACATGAAATTGACTATGCTTTTACGGTTTTTTTTTATTCTCATCATCACTTTTTTTAGTTCCTGCGCAGTTGTTAGACCTGGAGAAGTGGGTGTTAAACAAAGATTAGGCAAATTAAAAGGGGAACCGAAAGAACAAGGTATCTATCTAATAAACCCTTTTACTACCAAGATGCTTAAAGTCCCGACAAGAACCGTAAATCGCGAGGTTAGGCTAAATCTTCCATCTAAAGAAGGTTTAAATGTTGCTTCTGAAATTTCCATCCTTTATCATGTAGAGGAAGGAAAAGCGAAAGAAGTCATTAATAGTGTTGGAAAAAGATTTGAGCAGGTGATGATTCTAAGCTCTTTTAGGTCTGCTGCAGCGGATGTATGCGCGCGTTTCTATGCAAAGGATATGCATTCAGGGAAAAGGGGAGAAATAGAAAAAGAAATTAAAAAACATATGTCAAGTATATTACAAGGAAGAGGTTTTGTCATTGAATCCATATTATTAAAAAGTATAACCTTGCCTGAGGGACTATATTCTGCAATTGAGTCTAAGCTTAGAGCAGAGCAAGAAGCGCAACAGATGGATTTTGTTTTGCAAAGAGAAAGAAAGGAAGCAGAAAGGAAGAGAATAGAGGCTGAAGGAGTGAGGGATTTTCAAAAAATTATCAAAGAAGGTCTAACAGAACAAAACATAAGGTGGAGAAGTCTTGAAGTTTTAAAAGAACTCTCCAGTTCCAACAATGCAAAAATTATAATAACTGATGGACAAACTCCAGTCCTAATTAATGATAAGAACTAAATATTAACTTGTATATAATGTATTAAGAAAAATGGTGCAATCAATATTGCTAAATACATTTTTTGCATCTAAAAGTAATTTAAGTGCTATAAATGACTTAAAATTTATCTTTTGGAATCATACATTCGTCAACGAATAGATGATATAAAAAATAATTTTATGATAACTAGGGTAATTGAACCTCAAAAGCCTTAGATTTGCACTCTATTAGATTTCAATTCAAGAAAACCCCCAGCGAAATTTCTTTTATTGTTTTAAAGTAGAAAGATAGTGTATGGACACGTTCAATAAAAGGCAAAGAGAGAAAAATAAGAAAATAAAAAAAAAGCAAAAGGCTGAAAAAAAAGAGGAAAGAAGGAGTTCTGAAGGAGGTTTAGAAATTGATTGGGCAAGTGCCCCAGAAAATCTAACACTATCTCAAGACGAACTATCCGAGATGGAGAAACAAAAAAGTCAAAAATCAAGTAATAAATAAATACCAATGAAAACAGGCAAAGTAAAATTTTTTAATTCTGAAAAGGGTTATGGGTTCATTCAAGATGATGAAACTGGAAAAGATGTCTTCGTTCACAAGTCAGGTCTAGTAGACTCTGTTAGAGAAGATGACCATGTCACTTTTGAAGAACAAGACGGAAAAAGAGGAAAGAATGCGGTGAACGTGAAAAAAGCGTAGTTCACAAAGTTATTTCAACACTAACTTTTCGTTATTTTTTTATTTAGGGTCTTGTCAAGCTTCTTCTAATCGCTTGATATATAGACAAAAACTTTTTTTAATTTGAATATAGCGTTTAAGGGATGAAGTTGTAAAGTTGCTGCTTCGTTTCATTCTTAAAATTACAGCTATCTTTATGCCATGAGAAAAATAACTGTCACAATTATTGCCTTGATGTTTACATTAAACATCTTCGCACAATCCTGGGTAAATTTCGATTTTACTGTTCCACCTGCTAAAGTTGAAGAGTTTTCTAAAACTTGGGGAGAATTCATGGCTTCTGAAACTGGTAAAGGTTTACCAACAGCGTTTTTAACTCAAGCAGAAGCAGGTGAGCAAACTCACACTCACTCTATTTTATTTTACACAGAGTCTTTGGATGATCTAGGTAAGCTGTTTGATTACAAATCTATTTTTGAGAACGAAGACTGGATGAAAATGTGGTCTTTTTGGTCTGCCAATGTCGAAGGTGTAAGACAACAGTATGGTACTCAACTTCTAAATTCTACCAATAAAGAGGGAAATTTCTTTCAAGGTATTTGGGGTATTAAAGCGATAAACCCACAAACTACAGGAACTGCCTTTGCACAACTTATAAAAGACAATCAAGCTATATTAGATAAATACAATGCTGAAATTGCTATACACCAAGCTTTTGCTGGGCAAGAGGGCGAGATTTCACATTACATCACTGGAAACTTCAAAAATTTTGCAACTTATATGAAGTGTTCAAGTGAATTCTATCAATCTGAAGGCTTTGGAAAATTTGCCGCTGCAACCTCTGCAAATTCCAATCTTTTGACTATAACAAGAACTATATTAGGTGCTTGGAATCTTCCTGAAAACTAGAAATAAATTAATCAAGGATTTTTAAAAAGCCCTGTGGAATGCCATAGGGCTTTTTTTATTCAATTGGTAATTATTGTTTAATAAATTATCTTGCACTTATGCGTATATTAAAATACAGTTTAAGTTTGGTTCTTGTTGGTTGCTTTGGATTAAGCAGCTTTGCTCAAGATAAGTTTGCATTTTGGAAAAAAGACAGAGAATATGCAGAAAATTCAGTAAGTATCAATATCTCGGGACCAATCCCAGGGGGTGGATTGGCATTTGGTCACCAAGTATCTAAAAAAACGACATTTGTTGCTTTCTATGGCCAAGCACAGGAAATAGAATTTTCAGGTGATGACCTTGAAATTGGTGATTTGGATGGCAACAATGAAATTGCATTTACTGGAAAACTCGGTGACGAAAATAATTCAAGTTCATGGGCCGGAGGAATCTTACAATATAGACCTTTTGAAAAAGCACAAGGTGTAAGATTGGCCGCTGGTGCAGGAGTTGGAAGATTGTCAGGCACACTTCAAGATCCGGACCAAAACTCTTACCAAATAACCGGGGGTGGTCCTTTTGTTTTCCTGGGTGCTGGCTATGGATTAAGACCGGTTAAAGGTTTACAATTAGGATTTGATATTGGTTTAATTAGACTTCCAGGATTTGATGTGAACACAAATACGGTATCCACTCCAAATTCGATAAACAGAAGTGAAAATATAAGAAGAGAGTTTAATTCGGCCCCATACATTCCGAACGCTCAAATCACTATTGGTTGGGGATTTTAATTCTCATAATTGTGTTTATTCAATACAAAAAAGGGCAGAAATATTATTTCTGCCCTTTTTTATTTTAACGCAGAAATATTATAGTTAATTGTCGCAAATAAACTTCTTGGAATACCAGAAATTATACCTGGACCAGGGAATCCCGGAGCTCTCCTAGTGAAATATGATTTATTGAGTAAATTGTTTCCACTAAATTTTACTACACAATTATTCAGTTTGTAGGCGATAGAACAATCATGTAAAGAAAAGGAGGGGATTATTCCTACCAATCCATTGGAAGAAGAGAGGGTGTTTTTTGCATCAGAAAATTGTTTACTCTGATAAGAATATTGATAATTCAATGTTAGTCTTTTACCTATCGATAGTGAAAAACCTGTTTTTAAAATATGAGGCGATAAGTATTCCAATTGGTTACCTACGTAGGATTCATTTCCTTTCGTATATTTCCCTTGTATGAAGCTGTAGTTGAAAAAAATAGAAGAGCGACTCTTTTCAGAAAAAGGGGAATCAAAAAAGACTTTGCAAAGAGACTCGATTCCTCTAGAATACGCTTGACCTATATTGGTCTTGAAAGGTTGCGAGATATTTTCTTGGTTCGTTATTTCACCAGTGCCGATAATGTCCCTATAATCCAAATAAAATAAGCCAAAATTGATGTAAACTTTATTTGGCTTTAAAAATCCTCTTAAAACGATATCAAAATTAAACCCAGACTCGTCTTTCAATTCCGAATCAATTAATAAGTTGGGGTTTCTAATAATTACGTCTGAAAAATTTACGGCTCTGTAATTTTGTGTAAAGTTTAATTGTAATTCAAGTGATTTTAATTTTTGGTTTATGCCTATCCCAAACAAAGGGAAGTCTCTATTCGATTTTTCTGTGTTCTCTATTGTGAAGATTCCTGTATCTCGTCCATCCAAAAAATAGCCATTCACTTCAGTTTGTAGAAATTCGTATCGAATACCCGGGGTGATGGACAGAGAATTGTTAATTCTAAAAATATTTTCTGCAAAAAATGATGAATTAATACTGGGGCACAAAAAGCTAGAATTTCCGACATAATTGGTATTTAGAAAATCAAAATCTACCTCATCTCCAGCAGTTGAAAAACCTCTTTGGTCGGAGGTTTCACCACTGAATAACCTGATGCCCATTAATAGGCTATTATTATAAGATCTAATCTTGTATTCGCTAGAATATCTTGCTTCAAAGCCAAGGTTATTAAAATTACCAACTTTTAGGTCTCTATTTATATTATAATCATCATACTTTTCAGGCGTAAGGTTGATTGTTCCAACTTGTTTTCTATTCGCATCCAGCGCAAATAATCTCAAATTAAAGGTATTCTTTTCATTAAAATATTTATTAAAAATTAGACCGAATAGATGCCAATTTACAGACATCCAGTTCCTACTTCTGTTCCCTTGATAGGGGTTCGCTTTAAATAAGCTATCTGTTAATCCACCTGGTTGCTGTGTCAAGTAATTCATGTTTGTATATTGGGTAGCAATGTCCCAATGATTAGGAGATGTGTATTTTGAAGATAAGTAAAGGACATTTTGGTCTAATTTACTTCGAGGTATAAAGCCATTGGTTTGTAGCTTTTGAAAGTACCCAAAGTATTTCCAATTTTTTAGTGAACCTCCTAGACTTGTATAGCTTTTTCTGAAGTTGTTACTACCATAGGTAATATGCTCACTAAGCTTCAATTTATCTTTTTCGCCTTCTTTGATTATAAAATCCAACGAACCTCCAAAATGAGGTCCGTTCTGAAGACCAAAAGAGCCCCGAGAAAATACGATTTTTTGCAATGCTTCAGCAGGAGGTGAAAAATAAGCTTCAGGATATCCATATGCGTCTGCACTTATATCGTATCCGTTTTGACGTGTGTTTATATTGCTATTTCGATTTGGGCTTAATCCTCTCGCACCAATATTGATCTGTACACCGCTTCCATCGTATTCCCAAATATTCAATCCGGGAATTTCTTTGAATATAGAACGTGAAAGATTATTGAAGTTTTGTGTTCTCTGTGCGTCAGGCATCAATAAATGGCTGTTTTTACCTTCAAAAATTTGACCATTATAAAGCCCTTTTAGTGAAAAGTTGGATTTTTTTTGACAAAATAAAAAGCTGTCAAGCAGATGTGTACCTTTACCATTGTTTTTTAAGGTGTCTATCTGTGTGGCGTAAATACGTTGGGTCAATACGCCATTTACAACTAGAATAAGACTAAATAAAAACAATCTCATTGCTGCGCAAAACTAGCCTTTATTTTTAACTAGTCTTAATAAAATGTAGATTAAGCCAGACCCTGATCTAGCATAGCATCTGCAACACGCACAAAACCTGCAATATTTGCTCCTTTCGCATAATTTATACTACCTGATTCACTTCCAAATTCTTTACATTGGGCATGAATATTGGTCATGATTCCTTGTAGTTTTTGATCTACTTCTTGACTTGACCAATGAAGTTTAAGCGCATTCTGACTCATTTCAAGACCGCTAGTAGCTACGCCTCCTGCGTTACTTGCTTTTCCCGGACCATAAGCAACATTATTGGCATGCAGAAAAGAGATGGCATCGGGTGTAGTCGGCATATTGGCGCCTTCAACGACATATTTTAATCCATTAGAGACTAAAGAATTTACTTCTCCAAGATTTAATTCATTTTGGGTTGCACTAGGCAAAGCAATGCTTAGTGGAAATCGCCAAGGTTTTTCGCTTTCAAAATATTTGATTCCATCAAAATGATCTGCCAATTCCTTAATTCTTCCTCGTTTTTCATTTTTAAGAATTTTAGTAAACTCGATGTGTTCTTGTTTCAATCCATTTTCGGCATAAACAACCCCTTTAGAATCGCTAAGTGTTTGGACAATACCCCCAAGTTCTATTGCTTTTTCTGCAGCGTATTGCGCAACGTTTCCACTTCCAGAAATCCCAATTTTTTGGCCTTCAAGGTCCTCATTTCGATCTTTTAGAAGATGTTGGGTGAAATAAACACATCCATATCCGGTGGCTTCGGGTCGGATTAAACTTCCGCCCCAACCATATGTTTTCCCTGTTAGTACGCCATTAAATTGATTGGTTATTTTTTTGTATTGGCCAAAAAGGTAGCCAATTTCCCTTGCACCTACACCAATATCACCCGCAGGTATGTCTGTGCTATCTCCAATGTGACGATATAATTCAGTCATGAAGTTTTGACAAAATCTTCGAATTTCATTATCACTTTTTCCTTTAGGGTCAAAATCCGACCCACCTTTTCCAGCACCGAGTGGAAGGGACGTAAGACTATTTTTGAAAATTTGTTCAAATGCTAAAAATTTCAAAATACTAAGGTTGACGCTT
The DNA here is from genome assembly GCA_002457675.1 of Bacteroidetes bacterium MED-G17. GTDB lineage: Bacteria > Bacteroidota > Bacteroidia > NS11-12g > UBA9320 > MED-G17. Next base: position 78,487 of record NTKK01000008.1, on the reverse strand, counting down.
GGATGAAATCGAAGGCCACCTTTATAAGGACCTATTGAACTGCTCATTTGAACGCGATAACCTTTGTTGACTTCGATATTTCCTTCGTCATTTTGCCAACTAATTCGAAAACCGATGGTTCTTTCTGGTTCAGACATGATTTCCAAAAGAGTTCTTTTTGCGTATTTCTTGTTTTTAACAACAAAAGGTAAAATGGACTCAAATACCTCCAAAACGGCCTGATGAAATTCAGGTTGATTTGGATTTTTTTTGATTATTCTATCCATTAATTCCTGAAGTGAAAAAATATGCTTATTTGTAATCAAACTCATATCAATCGCTGGCGTGAACTTTGCGAATGCAATCTTAATAAAAAAAAACAACCAAGGGTTATTCTTAATTTATATAAATAAATTGCTGCTCGATTAATCAGTTGATATTACGCCTAAATCGACTGCGACGGAGAAACGAATGGTGCCCTGAAGAGGATGCCTTTGTGCTAGTGGAATTAAATAAGCTGCGTCAACACCAATTTTATTCATTTTAAGACCTGCACCAATTGTTCCAAAGTTACGCCCTCCTTTATTTTTATGCTCATTGAAATAGCCTGCTCTCAGGGCAAATTGTTTGTCATACCAATATTCAAATCCTACCGAATACATTAATTCATTTAGCTCTTCTTGAAAGCCCCCTGGGGCATCACCCACGGACTGAAAAACACCTTGCAAGACATTCACATCTTTCCGATAATATCTTTGTGTGCTATCATCCCATTGTGGGGTTGGAACAAGAAGTTTATTAATGTCTACCAAAAAGGTGATAGAGTTGTAATCGTCAATTATATTAGTGAATGCGGCTCCCAATCTTAAGCTTGTTGGTATATAATCTCTTTCCGCTTTTGTTGTGTAAGAAATTTTGGAGCCCAGGTTGGAAATATTTCCTCCAAGAGCTATTTGCCATTCTCGCCCCCCTAAGTCAATTTCATTTTTATAATAAACGCCAATATCGCCGGAGCCTGCTATTCCTGGTTTTATCTCTTGATTGCCACTATATTGACCTTTGGCTAAGTCTGATACAATAAATCGAAGGCCAACTCCTACAGAGAATTGCTTCGAGAGTTGGGTTGCATAATTACCACTAATGGCAGTTTCATATGGCTCATAATTTCCCAAACTACTTCCAACTTGGTCCGTAAATTGTATTTCACCGAGGGTAAAATGGCGAATAGAACCTGACAGGGTGCTCCTTTGTTTCTCCCCAATTCTTTTGTATCCCGAGAGATAATAGATCCAAACATCTGGAACAAGCTCTCTAAGCCATGGTGTTGCTGATATAGAAATTCCTGCATCACTTTCTATAAAAGCCATTTTAGCTGCATTCCAATAGGCTCCGTTGGCATCCGGCTTTAAAGCTACCCCAGCTTCACCTAAGGCTGCCGATCGTGCGTCTGGAGCTATAGTTAAAAAGGGTACGGATGTCGTGACGACGTTTCGTTGGCCTAACAATTGATCCTTAGACGTAACTTGAGCTTGGACTAAGTTGAAAGTTAAACCAAGGATTATTACAGAAGCGAATAGAGATGAACAAATATTTCTCATTTAGAACAAATTAAATAAAATATTGTGGTTTAACGTAAGATTATCAGTTTTAGGGTTTTTTGAGTAATTCGGTTGTATTTATCTTTCACAAAAATACGACAGAAGTAAGTACCACTTTCTAAAGTTTGTTCGTTATTATTTTGGCCTTCCCATAGAATAGATACAACTCTTGTTGGTGCTATTTCAAATGTCTTTTTTGTATTAAATACTTTTTTTCCAGCAATGGAATAAATTTGATAATCTACTTCTATCCATTTTCCTGCTTGATTATGTTCAAATTGTATTTGAGTCGAAGTGCTAAATGGATTGGGGAAATTTTTGACATGGGCAATTTCGAGTTTATCTTCAGCACCTACAACAAAATTGGTTTTTGTTTCAAACGAGTTGTTAGATACATCCCAAACTTTGAGATGTATGGTATGTTCTCCTTCTGCTATTTCACTTAAAGGAAATTTTATTTTCCCACTTTGGTAGCTGTTTAAATTGGCTCGGTAGTAATCATTAAGAATAAAAAGTTGCTCATGTTCTGTATTCTTGTCTAGAATAGCTACTATATCTTTCCCAATGCCACTTCCAACCGTGTTTATTCCGTTTATATCATAAATATCTGCTAGTAAAGTAGGATTTGGATTTGTGAAGCCTCCATTTTTCCAAGTCGAATCATTAAGGAATAGCCGCACTTGCGGGCCCATGGTGTCAAAAATTGATTCATCAGATGACCCACCAACAACAATTTGATTCTCAAAACCATTTGCATCCTCTTCTGTATTGAAGGCATAGAGGGATATTTTGCCTTTGCCAAATTGATATGAGATGTCTTTTGGTACAATAAAGCTAAATTTAAATTTACCATCTTGTATCTCTGTTCTACCATTGTATATGCTGCTATTTTGTAATGAAAATGCATCAATCTTGCTGCCTGGGTCATTGCCTAATGTTTGGAAGGTCTGAAACTTATCATATACTGTGGCATTAAGAGTACCATCATAATTGCTAATCATTATGCTATCATTATCTGCAACAATACCTTCAATAGATACCTTGCCTAAGGCGCCAATGGTATCTTTGAACTCTTCTACTTTTTGGCCATTAACATGGGTGATGAAAACATTTTTTTTGGGGTAGGCTAATTGCATGCCCGGATCGCCTAAAAGGATGAAATTCCGTTGATTTACTGCTCTAAAACTGTTGTTCTTTATTTTCATGAAAACATCGCCGAGCGAAGGTCTCTCTCCATCCTTCTTTGCGAAAATATTGTCTCGATAAATTTTGTCGTTAAGGTTTCGGTTAACGGTTAACGTAACAACTCTAGATGTGGTAATTAGTCCAATTGCTCCTCCATTGGGATTGAGTAATATTAATTCACCAGGAGATACTTGTGCAGGGTCGTCATGTTGCGAAAGTTCACAAGTCGCTGTTACAAACAATGGAAGTTTGTCATAATTTTTCCATTCGTTGATTTGTGCTCTTGTTACTACCCTTTCGTGCGCCATACCATTGCCACCTCCATGCCCAATATAATTAAAAATCAAAGTGCCTTGCTCTATGGACCTGTTTACGGCATCATTTACTTCAGGGTATTTATTTCCGCTTCCAAAAGACACTTGAGGGTAAGCGTCTAGGTAGATTTTTTGCACATTGATTTCAGGATGTTTTTGATAAATTTCATTGGAAAAATTTTCTACGTCGTTAAAAAATTTGTTACCATCCTCGTCATCCCCTAAAAACACAATATTATTTCGCCATTTACCAAAGGTTTCTGATTGATGGTAATGAATAATTTTATCCACCACGGTTTTGGCTTCAATTGCTGTCTTTACAGGGAATCTACCTACACCTATATCAAGAGATTCAGCAACATTTTGAAAACCCCAGTAACCTTCATCATCCTCTAGGATTGCAAAAAAATCATCGCTTGGATAAGAGGCTATTGGATCTATGGAGTTTATACTTTGATAGCTGGGAACAAAATTAGTATTGCCATCAAGTCGCTCCTTAAAATCGTAGCTTGCATCACCCATGAATAGAACATATCTTAATGGTTTGGCCTCGGCGGCACCTTTATCATAAACTGATTTAATAAAATTTCTAATGGCCACAACATCTTGTCCACCAGAAGAAAATTCATTATAAATATTGAAGATGTTGATACATTTAACATCATAAGCATATTGGTTTCTGTGAAATTCAGCCAAACGTTCGGTTTCAGTTTTGAAATTTGGGTGGTAAATCATTAGGTAGTCTGTAGCGGAAATACTAATGAGGTTTTGATTCTCAATTTTTCCAACATACTCAGCTTGGCGTGGGTTAGAGAATGAAATGTATTTCCTCAATGGCTTGGTATTTGAAACATTAAAATCAAAAGTGCCATTCAAAAAAGATTGAACTTTTGGTGAATTAAAGTCAGTTATATCCCAAACATTCACATCTTCATTGGCTAAATTTTGAAATGAAATAGTGATATCCTCTGAATTGGTTTTCGTAGGGAATAAGAAAACTTCTTGCTCAGCAGTTAAAATATTATTACGGCTTGCAACAAGCTCTATGTAGTCTATCCATGCTCTTGAAGCAATATCTGGAATTGAATAAGTGTAACTAACTTCAATTTGGTTATCCTTGCTTTTAAAAGAATGATTTTCAGTGTTAATTTGTGCTTGGATATTGTCTTTCGATCCAGGAATTTTATAAACCATTTTTTGGCTTTTAGTTAGACCATTAATTTTCAAGCTGTAGCTACTCTCTACTAAAGATCTAACCCAAATTTTTGAACGGAAAAATATTGTATCCTCTTTAACCAAATTGTTGATATCGAAAGTGAATATTTTTGGTCGATTTGAATTTATTTCGTCTCCAACCCACATTCTACCAGATTTGGCAACATTTACTTCGTCTTGCTCATGGAAGACAAGGAACTTATGCTTGTGGATTTTTCTAGTAGGGTTCAATTGAGCGCCATTTCCAACATTTTGCAAGCGTTTGCCATTTTTTAAACCGTGTGTAAAGAAATAAAAATTTTCGTTTCTGTAAATATTGTATTCATGGGTAAAATCTTGATTGGTTGAATCATAATTCCATTGGTGAGGGCCTAAGCCAAAAAATAAAACTTGGTCATTTCCATCCAATAAGCCATTTTGATTTTTATCAATTTCTAACAAAGGTATTTCGGTTAAAATTGATTTATCTGCTTCGGCAATAACTTCAGACAACATCCCTTTTCCATTGCCATAAAGTTGAATTTTATTCAGTTCAATACCATCACCAAATTGTTCGATTAGCAAAGGAGTCAAGTTATATATTCCATCCTCAATGATTGAAATTTTATGCCATGTACCACTGCTTAACGGGGACTTCTGAGCAAAAGAATTCAATGCGTAAAAGAAAATAAAAAAAAGGGCTAAGACCACTGGCCTAATTTTTTTGATATAAATCATTTTCCTTAATGGCTATTCTAATAACAGATTTGAAACTAAAATAGTGTGTATTTTTGAAAAAAATAAAAATATCAATCATGTTTTTTGTATTTTCACGTTCTTTTTAAGAATGACACAAAAGGTGCAACAAAAATTCAGAATGAATCGGTACACATTATTTGGACTTTTAGTTCTTCTAGTAATAACGGTTAAAGCACAAGATCCGGAATTGTCTCAATTTTATGCGTCTCCATTGTACACAAACCCCTCCCTAGCTGGTACGGGAGAGTGTAATGGTGGTGGACGGGTTTCCTTGAATCAAAGAAATCAATGGCCCAATTTACCAGGAGCCTATATTACTACAGTTGCAAGTTTCGACCAACATGTAAATGCCATCGGCGGTGGTCTTGGCTTCGTGGCGCTTAGGGATGTTGCAGGTGAAGGTTTGTTGAAAACCTACCAGTTTAGTGGGATTTATTCATATCAGCTCAATGTTACGCGCAAATTCACTATGAGATTTGGTATTGAAGCGCAAATTATCCAAAGAAGTGTAGATAAGAGTAAGCTTTTGTTTGAAGATATGATTGACGAAACGCGCGGTTTTGTAAAATCTTCTGCTGAACAATTGACTTCAACCAACATACTAACACCAAATTTTAATGCGGGGGTTGTAGGCTACACTAAAGACTTTTATTTTGGTTTTGCTGCACATAACGCAATCGAGCCGAATCAGTCTTTTTACGGAGATCCTGAGAGTAATTTGCCAAGAAGATATACTGCCCATGGAGGTATGGTTGTCCCATTGGATAAAAGACGAGTTGCCAAAGCTACTTTCTCACCGAATATTCTTTTTATGATGCAAGATCAATTTTCGCAATTAAATGCAGGATTTTATATTAATCGAGGCCCTTTGGTTACCGGTCTTTGGTATAGACAAACTTTTGGAGATTTTAAAAATTCTGATGCTGCAATGGTATTGGTAGGTTTTAGAAAAGACCAATTTAAGTTTGGCTATTCTTTTGATTTAACGGTATCAAGCGCTCGTGCAGCGGCACCGGGTTCACACGAAATATCAGCAAGTGTTGGTTGGTGTGCGCGAAAACCTACTCGAAGATTCAGACCAATTAGTTGTCCAGACTTTTAAAGCGCTTGAAAAAACGTATAATTGTAACAATAATTAAGGTTCAAAAAAGTTTAATAATAAATCATTCAATAAAGATGATAAAATTTAGCAAAATATTAATGATTACTTTCACTGCAGCATCTTTGTTTGTTGCATGTTCGTCAGAACGCTCATCAACTACTGGGTGGGTTTATAATGACCCAGACTGGGGTGGTTTTGAAACGTATGAATATGCAGGTCAAGAAACAGGTCCTGGTCTAATTTTGGTTCATGGTGGCTCTTTCACGATGGGTAGCTCTGAACAAGACCTAACTTTTGAGTACAACAATGTAGAGAAGAAAGTAACAGTTCCTTCCTTTTATCTTGATGAAACGGAAGTAAGCAATAAACACTATTTGGAGTATTTACATTGGCTAAGAAGAGTTTTTGTAGATTATCCGGAAGTATATAAAATGGCTCTTCCTGATACCAACTGCTGGAGAGATAGATTGGCGTACAATGAACCTTATGTAAAATATTATCTAAGACATCCGTCTTACCAAAATTATCCTGTTGTTGGTGTAAGTTGGTTACAGGCAACTGAATATGCGGCTTGGAGAACCGATCGAGTCAATGAAATGATTCTTGTGCGAGAAGGGATATTGGATACAGATCCAAATCAAATGAATGAAGAAAACTTTAATACGGATGCCTATCTAAACAGGCAGTTTGACGGAAAAGAAGGAAAGCGTCCTCTAAAGGATATTATGTCTAAAGGGGCCACAAGAAAAGTAAAAATGGAAGATGGTATTTTCCTACCAGAATATCGATTGCCAACTGAAGCAGAGTGGGAGTACGCGGCAATGGCAAATACTGGTGAGGCTATTGGAGAAAATATCAACAACAAGAAAATATATCCGTGGGTTGGGCATACAGTTAGAAATGATGGGAGCAAAAAAGGTGAGACAAATTATAGAGGCGTTTTTATGGCCAACGTAAGACGAGGTAATGGAGACTTTGCTGGTATTGAGAGTAAATACAATGATCATTCCTTTATACCAACGGATGTAAGAACATACTGGCCAAATGATTTTGGACTTTATAATATGGCAGGCAATGTTAGTGAATGGGTTATGGATGTTTACAGACCACTAAGTTTTGAAGATGTAAACGAGTTTAATTCTTTTAGAGGGAATGTTTTCAATAAGCCAAAATTAGATGAAGATGGATTTGTTGACTATAAAGATAGCTTAGGGAGAATTCAATACGTAAATGTTAGTAGAGAAGAAAATGAATATAGAAGGAATTATAAAAAGTCAGACAATATAGGTTACTTGGATGAGGAAGTATACGGTGATGGTAGCCAAGGTTATGAGTATGGAGTAAGTACACTGATAGACAACAGAGCAAGAGTTTATAAAGGCGGAAATTGGCACGATCCTGAATATTGGATGGCGCCAGGAACTAGAAGATATTTGGATGAAGAGCAATCAAACAGCAGAATAGGATTTAGGTGTGCCATGCATAGACTTGGACATCCATAACTGAAAATTATAAAAAATAGATTCTCCAAAAAAAAAGCTCGCTAAATTTTAGCAAGCTTTTTTTGTTTAAGGTATTCAACATTGAATTATAAAAGTTGATTATAGACCTGTTTTAAATGATTGCTAATTAGATCAGATGGCCTACCTTCAATATGGTGCCTTTCTACGAAATGGATTAATTCACCATCCTTCATTAAAGCGATTGAGGGCGAAGAAGGCGGGTAGGGTAAAAAATACTCTCTTGCTTTTTCCGTAGCCTCTTTATCTTGACCTGCAAAAACGGTAAGAAGTCGGTCTGGTTTTTTGTCATTTTTTAGAGAAGAAATCACTCCAGGTCGCGCGCAACCAGCAGCACATCCGCAGACTGAATTTACAACAATTAATACACTACCGTCCATGGCGTTTAGTGCTTTGTCAGCTTCTTCAGCCGTTTTAAGTTCTTTAAAGCCTTCATTTGTTAACTCGGCTCTCATTGGCGATACCAATTCTTCTGGGTACATAATGTACAAAATTATTAATATACTCCAAGGAGTCAACATAAAAATTGAATGTATGTAATATCTTCGCATTCGATATGGATATCACTACGTCGAAAAACTTCAAAGTAAAAGACATCAGTTTGGCAGAATGGGGTAGAAAAGAAATTGAGCTTGCGGAAGCGGAAATGCCTGGTTTAATGTCGCTCAGAGAAGAATTTACTGAATCAAAACCACTCAGTGGAGCAAGAATTGCAGGTTGTTTGCATATGACTATTCAAACGGCTGTTCTTATTGAAACATTACAAACTCTTGGAGCTGAAGTTACTTGGAGTTCTTGTAATATATTTTCAACACAAGATCAAGCTGCTGCTGCAATTGCCGCGAAAGGAACCCCGGTTTTTGCCTGGAAAGGAGAAACAGAAGAAGAATACGACTGGTGTATCGAACAAACAATAGACGCTTTCGATGGTGGAAAGCCGCTAAATATGATCTTAGACGATGGTGGAGACCTTACCAACTATGTATTGGACAAAAGACCCGAGCTTGTTTCAGGAATAAGAGGAATCTCAGAAGAAACCACAACTGGGGTTCTCAGACTATATGATCGTGTAAAGAATGGAACCTTACCAATGCCTGCGATTAACGTGAATGATTCTGTCACAAAATCAAAATTTGATAACAAATATGGATGTAGAGAAAGTGCAGTGGATGCAATTCGAAGAGCTACTGACATCATGATTGCAGGTAAAGTAGCCGTTGTGGCGGGGTACGGAGATGTTGGGAAAGGTACTGCAATGTCTCTTAGAGGTGCTGGTGCAAGGGTGATTGTAACAGAGATAGACCCTATCAATGCGCTTCAAGCTGCTATGGATGGATTCGAAGTTAAAAAAATGAAAAATGCCATCCAAAGAGCACAAATAATTGTAACAGCAACAGGTAATAAAGATATCATTAAAAAAGAAGATTTTGAATTGATGAATGATAAAACCATCGTTTGTAACATCGGTCATTTTGATAATGAAATCGATATGGCTTGGTTAAACAACAACCACGGAGGTTCAAAATTTCAGATAAAACCTCAAGTTGATTTATACAACATCCATGGGAAAGAAATTATTGTATTGGCAGAAGGAAGATTGGTAAATTTAGGCTGCGCTACGGGACACCCAAGTTTTGTAATGAGCAACTCATTTACCAACCAAGTACTTGCACAAATAGAACTATGGAATAATTCTGACAAATATGAAAAAGATGTTTTTATACTTCCAAAACATTTAGATGAAAAAGTAGCCAGATTACATTTAAACAAAATAGGTGTAGAATTGGAAGAATTGTCTGAAGATCAAGCAAATTATATAGGTGTACCGGTCAGTGGTCCATTCAAACCAGAACATTATAGATACTAAGCTAAAGCGTATGTAAAAAATCCAGAACTTCTTTGGCTTGTTCTTGAGTAATATGCTTTTCCAAAATGGCAACATCCATAAGTGATTGCACATCTACTATAGTTTCTAAACTGGTATGGGTGCTAAAATTTTCTTCTGCCTTTTTTGTGCCGTAGGTAAATATTGCCTGAACACCCAACACAATAAAACCAGCATCTCTTAAATACTGAACAACTTTTAGTGAGCTTCCCCCAGTGGAAATTAGGTCTTCAAAAACAACAACCTTTGAGCCAGGATTTAGCCTTCCCTCCAATTGTTTTTTTGTTCCATGTTCTTTTGGTTCCGTTCTGCAATAAGCATAGGGAATGGATAGATTTTGAGCTAAAAGGGCTCCTTTGGCAATTCCCGCCGTTGCAACGCCTACTATGGCTTCAACATCTGCAAAGCATTCCGTTATTTTCTCTGCTAATGCCTCAACCAAAGCTTCTCTAGCATTTGGGTAGGATAAAATCACGCGGTTATCGCAGTATATTGGAGATAGAATACCTGAAGACCAAACAAACTTATTTTTAAGGTTTAATTTTATGGCTTCACATTTCAACAATATTTTTGCTATTTCTTTCCTATCCAAAGACATTAATTACAAATGAACAAAATATATTTTGAAAATAGTTTTATTGAATTTATTGATATAAAGAGCAAGCCAAAAACAAATCCTTATACCATCCAATGCAAGAAAATAAACGAACTAAATGACCTTACGGAAAAGGTGAAACAGCAAAGCTTAGAGGATAAAGCTGTAGTGTTATGTAATGATCCTGAAGTTTATTTTCAAAAATTCCTAGCACAATTTCCGCTTATAGAGGCGGCAGGCGGCTTGGTTTTAAACGCTAAAAATGAATTGCTTTTTATTGAGAAAAGAAATTATTTGGATTTGCCAAAAGGTAAAATTGATAAGGGCGAAAGTGCTTTAGAAGCCGCCATAAGAGAAGTTGGTGAAGAAACTGGCGCGGGTACTTTACAAATGGTAAGGGAATCGGTAGTTTCTTACCATTTTTTTCAGTATCCAAAAGAGAAATTGAAGGTAAAAAAAACCAAATGGTATATTTTAAATTGTGATGATACAAAAAATTTACGCCCTCAACCAGATGAAGATATTACCAAAGTATTTTTTTTACATCCACAAAAAGCATTAGAAAGTTTGACAAAAACCTATCCTTCAATCTTGGATATTATTACTAGAAGCGCACTTCTTTAGGCACAAATTGTCTAAAATCACCTTGATACCTGATCAACTCTCTTACCAAAGTTGAACTTATTTGACTATGACTTTCTTCTGACATAACAAAGACACTTTGAATATCTGATTCTAATTTTTCGTTGACCAAAGCTATCTGTTTTTCGAAATTAAAATCGTCAGAACTTCTTAAGCCTCTAAGAATAAATTGAGCTCCAACATCTTTGCAAAATTGGATAGTTAATCCTTGGTAATTATCTACAGAGACATTGTTATTATTTTTAAAAATATCTTCAATCCAGTTTCTTCTTTGTACTAAAGAAAACATTTGTTCCTTATTGGGATTTTCACCCACAGCGATAATAAGGTGGTCGAAAAGTTTTAAGCCTTTCTTAACAATTTGCAAATGGCCGTTGGTAAAAGGGTCAAAAGTTCCAGGAAAAATGGCCAATTTCATGGTTCAAAGAAACAATTTTATGCGTGAAAAAAAGAAAAAATGGACTGGCCATATTTTCTTTCATCCATTTTATTGAGTGTCTTTATCTGAATATTTTGTGGGTGTTCTAAAATGAAAATTCCCGAATTATTTAAGAGTTTATGTTCAAAAATTAATTCTGGCAATATTTTTATTTTGCTGTGATTATATGGAGGATCTGCAAAAATAAAATCATAAACGTTGTGCTTATTTTGCAAAAAGGAAAAAACATCATTCTGAAAAATATTATGTGAAAAGCTAAAATGTTTAGATAGACTTCGTAAATGAGAAACCACAAATGTATTCGAATCTACTAGATCAATATGTCGTGCACCTCTCGAAGCAAATTCCAAACTTACAATACCTGTACCTGCAAAAAGGTCCAATACTTGCGCATCTGTTACTGTGAATTTATGTCCAAGAATATTAAAAATCGACTCTCTAGATTGATCCATAGTGGGTCTTACTGGTAGCGATTTTGGGGGTTTAATTTGTTTTCTAGCCCATTTGCCACCAGTAATTCGCATGTTAAATATGTTGTAAGAGATAATTTTGGTTTAAAAACACTCTGTCTTGATCAGATACCTGTGGTTGCTGAAAGTTTAGGGTTTTAAAATGTATTTCAACTTTTTTAAAATATGGTTCAATCAAATTTTTAATTTTAATTGCTTTTTCCGATTGACCCAGAATTTCTATTATGCAATCTTTATGAACCGCACTTTTTTGGCTTACCGAAGACATCAAAAAATAGGCATTTTCATCTATATTTTTAGTTGAAAATCTATTGGCCATGAGTAATTCTTCGCCCTCTCTACCAAAACCTAACAATAACATTTCATTGTCATACAAAACAACCCTCCAAAGATTTTTATAGGCCTGTAGATCTAAATAAAAGTCTGTATCTAATAAGAAACGGAATTTTCCAAAATGGGATTTTATTTTTTCTGATAGAATTTCCTCTTCAATGAATACCAGTTTGATATTGTATTTTGCATTGTCAGTACTCACTATTTTCTGTGATTGATTTGTTGGATATTTTAGAGCAAAGTACCCCTCATAATCGGCTTTTTCGGCAATTGGGCTTAAACAAAACGGAATTTTTGCCCCAACTAAAATGACTTCGCTAATGGTATCTTTTAGGGTTTGTTTAAATATCTTATCAAAATCTACATCTTCTATGTTTCTTTGAATATTGAGATATTCAATCTTGTCCTGATTGTTTTTTATTGCAATCGAGACTAGATTTTCCTTTATTTCAAAGATTAACTTCATCAATTATTTCACGAAAAACTTACCATTAAAGGTAAGTCTATAAAAATCAATTTACCAGTTTCCGTTGTAATCAGCTTCGAATAAATTACCTACCCGAAGTGCATTGTTGTTTTCAACTCTCCGTTCATTATATGGCGCTGGATCAGTAATTTGAAAAGTAGGAAGCAACACGCCGTTCTTTTCAACTTCCCCAGTAGCAATATCAAAGGTGTCGTTTGTAAAGGGAACAAAAAAGATAGAGTCTAATGGGTAATCTGAAAAAAGCTCTTGATAAATTGGCTTTTTTATAATTTCTTTTCTGAATACAGTGGTGCTATCATCTGCATCACCATATTGTATTTCTACGTTGACTTCACCATTTCTCATGACATTAATTAGTGTGTCCCAAGAGTTCGCAAATTTCCCTGTGATATCTTTAAATGCTAATTGTGCCTCGCGAACTTTTTCTAACCTCTCAATAATCGCTTGCTCTCGTCTATTGATTTCCTTTTGGTGAGCAATAGGGTCTGCAATTGTCTTATACAGTAAAAAAGCCATAACAAAAACGACTATCGTTAAACCAATATTGATTAGATTTTTCTGCATTTCTTTTAATTGTTACAATATTAAGAAAAATAGAGGTGCTTGTGTGAACTTTAAATGAAATCTAAAGGGTATTAGGCATATATCTATTTCCTACCCATACAAAACGTCTATTTATAAAATTTGAGTTGGTAAAACTTGCATTACCAGCTGGGTTTCCACCAGTAACGTGAAAATCAGAAAAGGCAGCATGTTGATTGATAAATGCGGGTCCAGAAAAGTTAAAACTAACTGGGGTGAAAACGCTATTCATTTCTTCTTCTATCTTTTTTTCAAAAGCCTCATCTAGCGTATAAGCAGAGCAAGTAATTGCTCCCTTAGATTCTGCTAGTTCTTTTATTTTTTGAAGTGCCTCCAGTTTATTTTTACACTTAATAACAAACAGGACTGGGCCAAAAAATTCTTCTTGATATGTAGCTTGTGTTGCGTTTAAAACTACAATCTTTGGACTAGCTATTCTGGCCGAGGCAAACTCAGGATTGCTAATATTTAGCTGTTCTAAAATTACTTTTCCGCCAAAGTCCCCTTGCGCGTCAATATTTACCAAGGTGTTGTCATTTTGGATAGCCCCGAGGGTGCCCGGTCCCATTTTTGGATGGGTTACTAAATTTTCCATACTTTGGGTCAAAGTACTAAGTACTTCTTCAAAATTCATTTTTCCTTCCTTGGTTTCGATACCTGTTTCTGGAACAAAAATATTTTGAGGTGCAGTGCACATTTGACCAGAATATAAACTTGCGGAAAATGCAATATTTTGACAGGTAGATTTTAAATCTTGTGCACTCTCCAAAATAATAGAGTTGACACCTGATTTTTCTGTAAAACAAGTTTTTTGCAGTCCTTCTAGATAGTCGCCAAATGACGAACTTCCAGTATAATCAATTAGTTTTATTTCAGAATGTTCTGCGTAAATTTTGGTAATGGGTTCTTTTACCGTATCAACAGCAAGTTGAACTATATCTTCTGGTAGTTTATTTTCTTTACAAACATTTCTTAATTCTTCTATTAAAATGGCAATTGGCATAATTGCTTTTGGATGAGGTTTAACTATGGAAACATTACCTGTCATTAAGTTAGCAAATAATCCAGGTACTGTGTTCCAAGTTGGGAAAGTTGAACATCCAATAACCAAACCAATACCTTTTGGTACTGGTTTAAATGTTTTTTTAAGTGCAAGATCAAATTTACCCATTGGTTTCGTCCAAGTAAGTTCTTCGGGGTATTCTAAGAGCTCTTCATACCCTTTTGCTATAGCCTCTAAGGCGCGGTCGTTTGCGTGTGGACCACTTGCTTGAAAAGACATTAAAAAGCTTTGACCAGTGGTATGCATGGTTGCATAAGCCAATTCGAAAAAACGAGATTTAACTCTTTCTAGACTTTCAATTAGTATACCAGCTCTAGATTTAATAGATGTATTCTTCCATATTTCAAAGGCAGATTTTGCTTTATTTATGACTTCTTGAGGATTTTCTTTCGGATATTGAATACCCAACCCAGTTTGCCAATAGGGTGATATCTCTTCACCAATCCAATCTGAATTTCCTTCAGCAACTCCAAGGTAGTTTGTGTTTAATTTTTTCGAAAAGCTCGCTTTTCCTTCTTCATTTCCCCATTCTTCATATGCCTTAGGATGCTCTGGATATGGTGTGAAAAATTTTCGCTCTTTTAAAGCAATTATGGCTTGGTCAAGCAGTGCTTGATGTTTCTTGAAAAGTGGATGTGACATGGAAAATTCTTTGTTTCTATAGGCGAAATAACAACTTTTTGTTTTTACTTACTCTACAAATATTTTTTTGGTTTCGTTCAAAGTAGCTGATTCAACTTTGATAATAAAAGTACCACTTCCAAGATCTTCCAAATGCATGTTATGCCAATAGGCTCTGTCGCTTGGGATGTTTGAATTCTCTTTTACTTTCTGTCCTAAAGAGTTAAAAATACTGATGGTAATTTTCTCATCAATAGCTGGAATCTGTATTTTAACTAAATCTTTTGATGGGTTTGGAAAAATCAATAAATTTTTTGGTTCGATTGTTTGATGCTCACCTTCGTAGTTTCCATAGATGAATGAGTATCTAATCTCAGTACCCCAGTCACCTCCCCAGTTTTCAATAAAACCTCCACCTGATTGAGGTTGAATTCTCATCCAACCACCGGTAGCGGCTGTAATTCCATTGTTTTGATAAACCCACCAATCGAGTCCATCTTTCCCTTCATCTGTTAAAAGTAATGTATAGCAACCATCTGGAAGATTTACATCCTCTCTATACATCGTATTGGGCATAAGATTATCCAATTGATATACTTCTTCTTGATTGCTATTTAGGATGACCAGCTTGTTTTCTTGGACACGACCATTGGTTCGTAACCAAATTCTGAAGGGCTCTAAACGTGGAGCAATTTTTACTTTGCTTATCAACTTATTGTTGCTTAGGTTTTCGTCTTGGTAACTTTTGTTGGGTAACGTAATTTCAACATAAAAAACACCTTCATCTTCATTTTCCCATTTTGGTATGGGTAAAGAAACTGTATCTTTTTGCATGCTAGCTAAATCTCCGGTATATTCAAAATAGGAGGGTTCAAGACCTTCGAATCCGTATTTGATAACAGCTGATGTGATGCGCTGTCTTCCTGCATTTTGAATAATACATATAGGTCTATCGCAGGATGGATTCCAATGCATAAATTCATCTCGATCTGAGGGCTTCAATACTTCCAAAACTCTTGCATCAAGGTCAAAATTGTACGCTCCATACTCAAACAAAACGGTAGAAAGATTGTAGCTTGGTCTTTGGTTGCCCGACCAAGTATATGCCTCTAAATCGATATTGAAAATATTGGTATCACCTGGGTTAATTTTTGAACTAACATCATAAAATTCTGGAAAAACTTTATCTCCCGGGCACCAATTGCCACGATCGTAGAGCCAAGTTCCTCCTTGCGGTCTAACCGGATTCTTGCCACAGTCATTTCTCCACATAAGGTGGCTTCCAACTTTTTCTTTGTTTACTATAAGATCATAACTTTTTTGGCAAAACTCGGCACATTGTGTATTGTTGTCAAAACCATGACCAGTAACGATTACCTTGGCCCTAGCATGTTTCGTTCTTTTATTTATGAAAATCTTTTTTTCAGGAGTTACATTTTTCTCAAATTCTTCAGAGCTTTGGTATCCACCGCCTCTTAAATAGATATTTTTTACGGCCAGAACATTTTTTGGTGGAGTTCCTTCAATAAAAATAAAATCTGTAGTAGCACTAAATCCAGAAGACCAACCTCGATAGTTTGATCTAATGGTCACAGAATCTTTAAATAATCCGACAAATTCACTAACATCATAATAGAAGGTGTGGTTCCAGTCATTGTTAAAACCTAGGCTATTTCTTGCCATGTAAGTTCCATAAGGGGTGATGTAACGACCCAATTCAAATGGTTCTCTTGCATCAAAAACATTCCAGACAGTATCTACTATCACTGGATTGGTTGATATGGTGTCATAGGATTTAACATTTGAATCTCTATAACCTAGATCTTTCAACAAATAAATATTTACATCGTAATCCCAATCTGAACAACCTGTGCTAGCACACCCGAGCGTATACTTCATTAATACTTTCTGAAAAGTTTTTCCTTTGGTTGGAAAAAAAGCTTTTCGATCGTAATTGCCATTCCAAGTCATGTCTACCAAGTCATGAGAACGAACAATTAAAGTGTCTCCTTCCTTGGCATAAGAATTAAAAGTATTAAGCAGGCTAATAAGAATAAATGGAACAAGATTTCGCATTGTATTTCGAAAATAAGGATAATTGTCTAAAGGAATTAAAATCCGTTTTTTCTACTGGTTTGCAGTTTGATCCTCTACCCAGGTTTTTGTGCTGAAGTATTCGAGGTCATCTTCATCTCCAAAATAATTGTCGAGGTCGCTTGGAGGTCCATATTTTCTGTAATAAAAAGCGGATAAAAATCCTGTAATTGCTCCACAAGCGTGACCTTCCCATGAAATTTTTGCGCCAGATATTATGTTTATTTGAGGGAATATTCCCCAGATAAGACTCCCATACAGAAAAATCATTAACAAGGACATTGCCCACATCTTTTTATTTTTTAGAAGGAATCCCGAAAATATTAAGAATGAAACAAAACCATAAACAATACCACTAGCACCAATATGATTAGAATAATATTTTCCAAATAGCCAAACACCAATACCTGAACCTAGAAATATTGTAAGTGCTATTGCCCATGATTTTTGTTTATAGAAGAAGAAAATAAAGCTGAAGGAAATGAAAAAAGGTATACTGTTGTGAAACAGATGCCCAAAATCTGCATGAAGGAAGGGAGAAAAAACAACGCCTAATAATCCATGTATTTGTCTGGGATGAATCCCGTAGGCATTCCAGTTGAATTGATAATTTAAATTGATAAAAAAGGCAAGCCATAAAAAAACAATAATAGCAGAAGGCCAAACGAGATACTCCTTAATACTTTTGATTAACTCCCACATTCAAATGGCAATTTATCCATTCTTCATCAAAAGTTGCGTCAAAACTTTTGTAAAAATCGATGGCCTGCTGATTCCAGTTTAATACTTGCCAACTAAGTCTTTGGTATCCTTTTTTAGATGCCAGTTCTAAGGTTTTATTGAACAATTCAGCACCAATGCCTTTTCCTCTTTCTCTTTCAGTGACAATCAAATCTTCTAAGTATAAAGTTGATCCTTTCCAAGTAGAATAACGCACGTAGAATATGGAGGTTCCTACAATTTTTCCATTCTTTTCTGCTACGAAAAATCCGAAATTAGGCTTCTTACTAAATGCTTCTTGAAGCATTTTTTGAGGAGTGTTTATTACTTCGTCTTCGCCTTTTTCAAAAATGGCCAATTCCATAATTAAATCAAAGACCTGTTGGATATCCTCTTTTATCCCTTCTCTTACAACAATCATACTATAGTTAAAAATAATTTTATTCTATTACATACTAAAAAACCAAATCGTATCTTTTTAGTTCTTTTGTGGTATGGCAGTTGAATCAAAAATCATCAAGGCCCCTGTAGGTACTAAACTCAATACCAAAGGTTGGGTTCAAGAAGGCGCACTAAGAATGTTGCATAATAATTTGGATCCTGAAGTTGCTGAGCGTCCAGAAGACCTCATTGTTTATGGTGGAACAGGTAAAGCAGCTAGAAACTGGGAATCTTTTGATTTAATTGTCAAAGCTTTAAAAGATTTAGAACATAATGAAACATTATTGGTTCAGAGTGGTAAACCTGTGGGTATATTACCTACGCATAAAGATGCGCCTAGGGTAATCATCGCAAACTCTCATTTGGTTCCTAAATGGGCCACTCAAGAACACTTCAGAGATCTTGAAGCTCAGGGTTTAATTATGTATGGTCAAATGACCGCAGGGAGTTGGATATACATCGGTACCCAAGGAATTGTTCAAGGCACATATGAAACCTTTGCTGAAGCAGCTAGGCAGCATTTTAATAATAGTCTAAAAGGGACACTTTCCGTAACAGCTGGTCTTGGAGGCATGGGAGGCGCTCAACCATTAGCAGTAACAATGAATGAAGGTGTTTGTCTTGCGGCAGAAGTTGAAGAGTGGAGGATAAGAAAGCGACTTGAAACAAGATATCTAGATTTCATGGTTAGGGATTTAGATGAAGCCATTGATAAGGCAGTTATTGCTAGGGAAAATAAAGAAGCTGTTTCTATTGCTTGGATTGGCAATGCAGTTGACTTATTGAGCCGATTGAAAGAGAGAAATATTCATCTTGATTTGTTAACGGATCAAACATCTGCTCATGATCCATTAATTGGATACTTCCCAGAAGGATACGACGCAGAAAAAGCAGAAGCATTGAGATTACGAAATAAAGACAAATACATGGAACTCAGTTACCAAACAATGAAAAGACATGTTGAGCTTATGCTTTATTTTCATGATAAGGGAACCATTACTTTTGATTACGGGAACAACTTAAGAGGACGTGCATTAGAAGCTGGCTTAGAGCGTGCCTTTGATTTTCCTGGTTTTGTTCCTGCATTTATTCGTCCTCAGTTTTGTGAAGGACGGGGTCCATTTAGATGGGCAGCACTGTCTGGAGATCCTGAGGATATCTATACTACCGATAAGCTATTGTTAGAGATGTTCCCTGAGGATGAGAGTTTACACAGATGGATAAAAATGGCGCAAGAAAAGATTTCTTTTCAAGGGTTACCTTGCAGAATCTGTTGGTTGGGCCAAGGTGAAAGAGAAAAAGCGGGTTTGGCATTCAACCAATTGGTAAAGGAAGGAAAAGTAAAGGCACCTATAGTAATTGGTCGAGACCACTTGGATACTGGATCAGTTGCTAGTCCAAATAGAGAAACAGAAGCGATGAAAGATGGTAGTGACGCAATTGCCGATTGGCCTATTCTTAACGCCTTAATTAATACGGCAGGTGGTGCTAGTTGGGTAAGCCTGCATCATGGTGGAGGAGTGGGAATTGGCTATAGTATACATGCAGGAATGGTTATAGTTGCAGATGGTACAGAAGATGCCCATGTAAGGATCAAGCGTGTCCTTCATAATGATCCCGCTATGGGCGTAATAAGGCACGCAGATGCAGGTTATGACATAGCCCGAGATACGGCAAGAAAGCATCGCTTGGATATCAAACAGAGATTACGCAACTTATAACTCGTCCTCGTTACCTAATTCAAGGCTTTTAACCTGAGGAATGCTCTCAGCAATACCTCTGAATGAGCTATGCATATCAATAGTACTGGTCATCACCTTTTCTATTTGTTTCTCTCTTTCCTTCCATATTTTTTGCATCGCTCGTTTTTCTTTATCTAATTGCTCATTCATCTTCGAAAAAGTTTCTACTATGCGTTCTATAGATTGCTTAAACTCCTGTCCCGTTAGATATTTGTACAACATTTCCATTTTCTCACCTTTATTTTCTTGAGCGATTTGCAATTCTCTTAGCTTGATCAAAGACTCCCTCATAGCCTGGCTAAGACCTTCAAATGCAGAAAAAGAACAAACCCAAATACCATTTAATTTACCAAATACAGAAAATTCTTTTGGCATTGTTTCAGTTACCAATATAGCAATTTCAGCCCTTACCATTCTTTGATCTTCTTTTAATTTGTCAATCCAATCGTTGGAAAAAGCTTTAGTTCTTTTGCTTTCGTACAGTATGCTGCCGCAGGTTTGTTGGAGATGATTTCTGACCACTTGAATAACATCTGCACCCCTTGTGCCTTTAGGAACTTCCTTTATTGAGTCAAATGGGAATAGGCTTCTCAATTTATTTTCCAATACAAGTTCCAATACTTCACCTTGCATTTGCATTGAACCTTGTTCTTGTTTGCGCTGCATTTCCGAAGTCAACTTTTTTTGGTCGTCAATTTGCTTTTGGAATTGCATGCGTTCAAGCTCAAACTGGTTGTTTAATTTTTCACCTATTTTTTGCTCCATTTCTTGTCGTTTAGCGAGTATTTTTCGTTCTATTTCAATTTCATGTTCTTGTTTAAGTTCCAATAGCTCTTGCTCTTTTTTTTGTAAATCCAGTTCTTTTTTCTTTAGGGTAAAGTTCTCCAATTTTTTGGCTTCATTTTCTTTTTTTAACTCGCTCAATTCTAGTTTGAATTTCTCTAAACTTTCTGCCTCAATAGCTCGTCTTTCTTCTTGAATTTTTTGCTTCAGTTTTTGTTGAAATAAATTATTTTCATTTTTCTTTTTTGTTTCAAAGTCCTCTTTTTCTTGGATAAGGTTTGCTTCTTTTATTGCAAAATCTTTAGCTTGCTGATTGACTTTGGTCTTATATTTTTCCTCAATTTCTCGCTCAATCTGTTTGAGATAAACATTATTTGTGCTAAATGCATGTCCACAATTTGGGCATTGGATATCTTTTTTATCAATCATGCGATGGGAAATATCGAAAGAGTATAATTTTAAAACAATAAAACTTTTCAACTTTATTCTAAAGATCAATAGAAGTTAAAACATCTCATAAGACTTGAGTTTGATTTTCAATTACTTAGTAAAAATTTATTATGAAGGAGTATTATTTTAAGCAGTACGAAAATTAAATATTTTCTTTTTTGGGCATAATTTTTGTAATTTTTGAAACATGCGTTGGGGAATACTTTGTTTTTTATTTTATTCATTTCTTTTTTTTCAATCTTGTTCTTCAGGTTCTCGAGATTTAAAAAGAGGACTTTATAAGGATGCAGTTTTTAAATCGATGAAACAGCTCCGAAAACGCCCTGAAAATGATAAAGCAAGACATACATTAAAAAAGGCATATAAACATGTTGTTGATGAAAATACAAATAGAATTTCCGCGGCTACTTCAAAAAGTGATATTTATAAATGGGACGAGATAGTAGATAGATATAGGTTGTTACAGCTAATTTATAATGAGTTACAGCGATGCCCTGCCTGCTTAGAAGAAGTAGTGCCTCAGAATTTCACAGAACCTTTAGAGTACGCTCTCAAACAGGGTGCACAAGCACATTATGATGAAGGCTTGAGGTTAATGGCCTTGCAAACCAAGCACGATGCTAGAATTGCACATAGGAATTTTCTAAAAACGAAAAACTATGTTTCAAATTTTGGAGGGATTGAAAAATGGTTAGATAAATCATTTAACATGGCATTGGTTAGGGTGCTTATCAAACCATTGCCTGTTGGTAGCCGAGTTCTAAATATAACGAGCGAGTTTTTTGACAATGAAATACGGGAGGAAGCCAACCGACTTAGATATCGATACGTACAATTTTATAGTCCATCCGCTTTGACTCTCGAAGATGCTGATGAAATCATTAGCCTAAAATTTGACGATTATGTTATAGGTCAAACATATGTCCAAGAAAAAATTAGAAATTTAAGAAGAGATAGCATCGAAATAGGATCGATAAAATTAGAAGATGGTTCAAAGCAGAAAGTTTACGGGCCTGTGGAAGCTGAGTTTCACTTATTTACTAAATCAGTAAAAAGTACTGGCTTATTGGATTTTAAACGTATAAATAATTTTAGCCAAAGTGTAATTGAGCAAAGAAAATTTCCTGGCACATTTGTATGGGAACACCAGTGGGCAAGTTACAAAGGAGATAAGAAGGCGCTTAGTAAAGATGAATATCAACTTACACGTTACCGAGAGCTAATACCACCGTCTCCTCAAGATTTATTTTTTCAGTTTACTAGACCAATTTTTAGTCAAGTATTGTCTCAAATAAGACAATCATATGTTTCATTGAGGCATTAATTGCTTTCTTCGCGGTTTATTAAATTTCTTTATGGCTATAAAAATTAAGAGTGCAGAGCAGATAGATGGAATTAGAAAAAGTAGTCAACTTGCTGCCAAAACATTAAAATATTTAGAACAATTTGTAGTACCAGGAAACACCACACAATATTTACATGAAAGAGCATTAGAATTTATTAATGATCATGGAGCCAAGTCAGCCACCTTGGGCTACAAGGGTTTTACCGGTGCCATTTGTACTTCTCCAAACGACGTGGTCTGTCATGGTGTACCTGGGAAATATGAGTTGAAAGAAGGCGATATTTTGAACATTGATGTAACTACTATTTTGAATAAATATTTTGGAGACACATGTAAAATGTATCCAGTTGGGGAAATAAGTGAAGAAGCAAAGAGCTTACTTGAACATACCAAAAAATGCCTCAGTATAGGCATGAAACAATGCTTCCCAGGCAACAGATTTGGCAATATTGGTTTTCACATTAAAGAATATGCGCAAGAAAAAGGTCTTGGTGTCGTGTATGAATTTTGCGGACATGGAGTAGGTTTACGTTTTCATGAGCAACCTGAAGTTCCACATACTGCAGATAAAAATACTGGTAAACGTATGCGGCCAGGAATGACATTTACTATAGAACCTATGATTAACTTAGGTAAGGCAAGGTGCAAAATTGACCCTAGTGATGGATGGACAGCAAGAACAATTGACAGTCAATTATCCGCACAATATGAACATACCATTCTTATCACCGAAACTGGACATGAGGCACTTACCGATCTCTATGGAGAGTTTTAGCAAATTGAGATATGCATTCCAATGCTTTATTTTTTGAAAGATTGGCCAATCAACTTCACGACAAACTCTGTGGACGATTTCTCCAATTTTCATTTAGTTCAAGTAAAAGTGAGCTATTCTTCATTTTTGATAAAGAATTTTCCTTAAAGTATCAATATTATAAAGGATTTTCACTCTTTCAGCAGGCTGATTTTCAAAAATTGCCCAAGAAAAATAGATTAAATCCTTTTAAAGTAATCGAATCCAAAAAATTAACATCTATTTCTGCACACAAAATGAATCGGAGTTTCTCTTTTGACTTCGAAGACGGTTTATCCCTTGTATTTAAATGTTACAAAAACAACGGCAATGTGCTACTCTACAAAAACAATAAAATTGTTGAAATTTTTAGAAAAAAAATAGACAAAGATTGGCATATGGCCCGTGATGTATTCGTAAACAAAACATTTGTCCCGGCAAGAAGCAAAGACGAATTTGTCCATCTGTATCCTTTTGTACCAAAAAATGAGTGGATATGGAAAGATATGAAATTCCCAATGTCGGCAGAACAAGTAAAAGTTTTATATCAAAAAATCCAAAAAAGAATCATGCATATAGAGCAGGAAAAATATTCCATAAATATGGTTTTGTCGGAAAAAGAAGGTCAATCTGATATGCTTGGAATAAGTACATCTTTTGCTCGCACTTTTATTTCGCAAAATGAGTTTCAGCAAAAAAAGAATGCATTGCTGCAAGCCGTCAAGAAGGAATTAAAGAGAAAAAGAAATTATTTAAAAAAGATACATGCCCAAATCGACTTAGAGTCGAAACAAACATCATACAAGGAAATTGGAGATATCTTAATGGCCAATTTGCATTTGGATGTCGATGAGGCAACAAAAAAAATTAAATTATTAAACTTTTACACTGGTGATAGAATAGATATCAAGTTAATCAAGCAACTTAGTTTACAAAAAAATGCTGAGAAATATTACGAAAAGGGGAAAAGCCAACATAAGAAATTGGCTTTTCAAGAAAAAGCCATTGTTGAAGCGAAAAGAATAATAGGTAGACTTTCTAATGAGATTGGTGAACTTGAAGGGGTACAGGATTTTAAATCCTTAAAACCTTACTTAAAAGAAGAGGAAATGAATCGAAAGTCAGACGCTTTTCCTTTCCGAAAAAGGTATATTGACGGTTATGATATTTGGATAGGAAAAAACGCAAAGAATAACGATCTACTAATAACAAAATATTCCCATAGAAATGATATTTGGTTGCATGCTCGAGGCGTCCAAGGAAGTCATGTTTTGATAAAAAATTCCTCTGGGAAAAATATCCCAAAGCATGTTTTGGAAAAAGCTGGTTCATTGGCAGCTTTTTTTTCTAAAAGTAAGAATAACAACCTGTGTCCCGTAGTTTATACCCATCGAAAGTATGTTCGGAAACCTAAAGGGGCTCCTCAGGGGCTCGTGACTGTTGATAAAGAAAAAGTGATTTTAGTAGAACCCAAAAATGAAGCCGAGTGATTTTTTAATTCAGCACGGACGCAAATACAATTTTCAATTCTGAAGCAATTTTAATTGCACATTTTACATAAGCTTTATGGGCATTTTTTAAGCTATCATAAATTTTCGGATCCTGGTAGTTAAGTTTTATATTCTGTAAACTTCCAAATACAATTGGACATGCTTCTGCAGCTTGATCGCAGGTAAACATGGCGATGAAGTCTTCTTTTGGATTTCTCGGGTCGTCAATCAATTTGGACCACATGATTGCTCCATTCTCTTGGTCTGAAAAATTAACTTGAAATGTAGATTGGTTGCCGATATTTTCTTTTTCATATATCTGAAAACCAATAGCTCTTAAACATTGTATAGCATTTGGGTGAAATGCGGTAACTTCTGTTCCCCCAGAAAAACAGCTAATGGGTAAATCAAAAAAAGAGGCCATCAATTGACCAAGTGCTTGTGCCATCTGACTCCTCCTGGAATTATGCGTGCATAAAAAATGCAGATTAAATTGCTTCTTGACAGCTAAATGTTCCCTTAAATTTTTACCAATTTCTGTGAGCATATTCATCCGATTGACATCAATATTTTCAATGGGCAAATTAGCAATCCAAGAAGTTAGTTTGTCATAAATAGCATCATTCATAAAGCATTCAAAATTAAGTGTATGAATTATTGAAATTTAAATTAAGATAAATAATGGCATTAAAAAAAAGCTAAAATTTTATTATCTAATAGTTAACTATATTTAATTTGTGGTTGTTGTTAAGAGATCACAAAATAGCACTAGTTACTGGTGCTTCATCAGGTATTGGAGCGGAGTTAGCTAAAGTGTTTGCCAAGCGAGGCGGTAAACATTTGGTCGCTGTGGCTCGGAATAAGGAGGGTTTAACAGAATTAAAAGCAGAAATAGAGGACAGCTGGGATTGCTTAGTACACATATTGGTTCAAGATTTAGCAGTTGAAGGCGCCGCCCAAAAGATTTTTGAGGCATATAACAAATTAGCGTTGGGAAGCTTAAACTGTCTAATTAATAACGCTGGTTTTGGTAGTTTGGGCTATTTCATAGATCAAGACTTGCAGAAACATAAAAGTATGGTTCAAGTAAATATGATAGCCCTGACGGAATTAACATATTTGTTCTTACCACAAATGAAACAAAATAGAATGGGTCGGATTTTAAACATGAGTAGCACAGCAGCATTGGTGCCAGGACCTATGCAAGCTGTCTATTTTGCAAGTAAGGCATTTATATCTTCATTTAGCAACGCATTAGCTGAGGAGCTAAGAGGTACAGGTGTAACCGTTACAACTAGCATGCCGCCACCTACGGAAAGTAATTTTGCCAAAATAGCCAAATTAGAAAAGTCGCTACTATTTAAAAAAACGGCAAGTGCCCAACGCGTAGCACAGAGTTCGTTTAAGGCAATGATGAAAGGGAAAATAAATGCACTTCCAGCTGTTAGTTTTGGTCAAAAAATTATTTTAGGCACAATTCCCTTTTCACCAAAACTCATTATTTTGAAAGTGGTGCGAAAACTACACCAAGTTAGTCCGAGGTAAGTACAAAAACAACAATACGCTTATGAGCAAAAGTGTCTAAAATTCAATTGGATGATTTGAACCAGGCTAAGTAATTTTTTTACATACAAAAAATGAAAAATTTGGTTTAAGGACCTAAGGTGTTACTTTTGGTTGGTATTATTAATAAATATTTAATAATCAAATTATTACAATAAGATGACATTTTATATTCAAACACTTATGAATTCTTATTTGTCTAATATTAGTAAAGGCTCTGTATCATGAATAAACGAATTATTTTTTTTCTTACTTTTTGTTCAGTGATTTTTATATCAAAAAAAACATATACGAATACAGGCGGTCCTGGGGGTGGTTATACAAATGCGCCTGGAGAAAACAACTGTACTTCTTGCCATTCTGGGTCTTTAATTGTCAGTGGAAGTAATTGGAGCAATATTAAACTGAATGGAGATTTTACGAATGGAAAGTATAAAAAGGATAGTACTTATGACATTAAATTAAGCTATAAACAAACTTCGATAAATAAATTTGGGTTTCAAATTACCGTTTTAGACAGCAGCAACAACCCCATTGGAACCTTAAGTTCGAATAACAACAGAATTCAGAAAAAGACAAGACTATTTGGAGGGAAAACAAGACAATATCTTTTGCACACTTCAAATGGTACAAATACCACAAGTACAAACAGTACAGAGTGGTCTTTCATGTGGAAAGCACCGAGTTCTTATCAAGGGAAAGTCAAGTTTTATTCTGTTCTTTTGGCTGCTAACCAAAACGGATCTAATAGTGGTGATCAGGTATATGCGAAAACGTTAGATGTTGATTTCTTTCAAGATTCGTTGCCATTAGCAACAGCAAGTGTCAATAAAAACAAGGTATGTGAGGGAGATGGGCTTAATTTTAAAGGCTCTGCAACATCTAGCCCCACTTCTTATGAATGGATATTTAATGGTGGTAGTATTAGTAATTCAAGCCAACAGAATGTGAGCAATGTAGTTTTTAATAAAGCTGGTAATTATCAAATATTACTGAGAGCAAAAAACAAAAATGGTTTGGGGCCTTACGATACCCTTCAAATAAATGTTTTGCCGAAGCCCCCTGCCAATTGGTTGAGCAGCAACGATCAGTCTTTTTGTAGAGGAGATTCTGTAAATCTATTGGCACAGTTTGTGCCTGGAGCTAGTTTTACTTGGAATAATGCGCAGAATGGAAACAATATTTGGGTAAATGATTCTGGATCATATAATTTTACTGTTAGCAAGTCAGGTTGCAGTAATACATCTAGCACACGTAAAATTCAAATCATAGAAAAGCCGGTTGCTGTCCTATCCAACGGAAGTTACTGTCAGTCTTTTGGTAATACAAATTTAGATCGTAATCATGTTGTATCTCAAAGCGGGATAGATAGTAGTTTTTGGTCTTGTTTAGACTGTAAAGGTCAAGATAGTTTGTTGATAAAAAAGGGAGATAGCACCTTGCTTCTACTTTCTGAAATACAAATAAAACCCAATAGCATTGACACCTTGATATTGGCTTATTCTACTTTTAATAATTACGGCTGTTCATCGGTAGATACCATTCAAATTTACGTTGGTGCTAATCCAAGTATTGTTTATGAGCAGGCCAGTCCTTTATGTTACAATACAGGCGTAGTATCCCTATCCGATTTTTACAAAATTCAACCTTCTGGTGGTAGCTGGAAAGTTATAGATAGCAGCGGATTTAATAACCCTGATGATTTAGGAATTTTTGGAAAGGATAGTATCAAAACCAATAAACTAACCAACCAAATTTATCAAGACCGTAAATATTTGCTTCGCTATACAAATGAGTTCAAGGGTTGCAAAACCTCCAAAGACATTTGGCTGGAAGTTTTAGGTTTGGACTCCATTTTTTCAACCCAATTTTCTTTTGACGATACGTTGAAAAGGTGCAGCAACGAAAGTCCATTAAATCTCGATGCCTCTCCAAGTGGAGGAATTTGGTTAATTAATGGAGTAAAAGTGGAAGAAACCAAACCAGGTGTTTTTGAATCAGGTAATACAAAACTGTCTTACGTTTTCACCAATGAAAAAACGGCGTGTATTAGTCAAAAAACTGCTGATATTCTTACATTTCCTTCTCCACAAATACAATTTTTACCAATGTCTGATACCTGCTTGAAGTTCGGGAAGCAAAATATTTCATTTACAACCAACAACCAGTATGTTGATAGTGCCTATTTCACATTTACACTTAATGATAATATTATAAAACCTCAATTTGAGCGTAAAGACTCCATATTAATTGAAATTGAAGTGCAAAAACCAAAACAATTGCTCATTTATAAAATTGATAGTGCATTCAATGATCAGTCAATTTGTCCATTAGGCAGTCAAACTAAAGATTCAATTCAGATTTTCCGAAAACCTTTAGCAACTATTTTGGCAAGAAAACAACTGATAGGAAATGATGAAAAAATCAAACTCCTTCGCAATACGGATATTCAAAGCACCTATACAACTTGGCAAGTCCAACCTATGGAAACAGGAACGCTTGTAAGCAAAGACACAATTATTGAATTTAGGGTTTCACAAACCTATAATAAACAGTTTGTAATGGTAAATTTAAAAGTAGAAAATATTCAAAACCAGTGTGTTGAAACTATAGATAGTATGGTCAATTTCGACCAACTTGCTGGTGTTGATCTTTCACATCTTTCAAGTATTAGTTTTTTCCCAAATCCAGTAAATGACATCCTCTATTTGCAAGGAATCCAAAAGGGGGCATATACGCTATTCAATGCCGAGGGAAAAATGATTAGAGAAGGTACTTTCAGCGAGTCTCACATAAATCTTGATAGCTTACCAAAGGGTAGCTATCTTATGTTAATTAATTCGATTGGATATTGTAGGTTTATTAAATAAATAAACAAGTTCATTGGATGCAGCAACTTTCCTAAATTTGTTTAGTGCAGGAGATTTCCCAGCGACTTCAAAACAAACTAACGAAAAGGTCAGTTGAGAATAGTTTGAGGAGTTTAACCCAAACAAATGAAACTGTCGTTGATTTTTTCTCAAATGATTATTTAGGCTTGGCCAAGGAAAAAGTAATTCACGAAGATGCTTACGAAAAAATTTGTAACCTAGAAAACATCAATGGAAGTACTGGGTCTCGCTTATTATCTGGCAATCAAAGAATTCATGAAAAATTTGAGACATATTTATCTGTTTTTCATCAGTCTCCTTCTGCAACATTATTTAATTCAGGATATGATGCCAATGTGGGGTTTTTTTCGTCTGTTCCACAACGTGGTGACCATATTTTCTTCGATGAGTTGGTGCATGCATCGATAAGAGATGGTATAAAAATGAGCTTAGCTTCAAGCTCTAAATTTAAGCACAATGACATAAATGATCTTAAACAAAAAGCTGCTCAAATAAGACACAAATCTGAGGAAGTCTACGTCGTAACAGAGACAGTTTTTTCAATGGATGGGGACAGCCCCAATTTGGAAAAATTAGCAAGGGTTTGTGCCGAAAATAGGTTGCGTTTGGTTTTAGATGAGGCGCATTCTACAGGCGTTTTTGGTGATCTGGGACAAGGATTTTCTCGATCAATGGCCATCGAAGGTTCGCTCTTTGCAAGAGTAGTGACTTTTGGAAAATCTTTGGGTTGCCATGGTGCCGTTATTTTGGGTTCAAAATCTTTGAAAAATTACTTAATTAATTTCGCTAGGTCTTTGATTTATACTACAGCCCTTAGTCCGCATTCTGTTGCAGTTGCATATTCGGCTTATCAGTTTTTAGAAGCAAACCCAAACTTGCAAAATCAATTAAAAAAGAGAATTGATTATTTTAACTTTTGCAAATCAACATATTTGATAGAAGAATATTTTTTTTCAAGTAATTCTGCCATACAATCCTGTCTTATTGCGGATAATACTAAAGCTAAAAATGTTTCCAATGAATTGTATATAAAGGGATATCACGTAAAAGCAATACTTTCGCCGACAGTTCCAAAAGGCAAAGAGCGTTTGCGATTTTGTTTACACAGCTATAATAGCATTGAGCAAATTCAAAACGTTCTAAAAGAACTTAAAGAAATATTGACAAAAATTGGCTAATATATTTATCACAGGAATCTCTACAGATGTTGGTAAAACCTTGGTTTCTGCTATTTTTATTAAAGCGCTAAAAGCAGATTATTGGAAGCCTATACAGTCAGGAAACTTAGATTTTACTGACGCCCATACCGTTGCCCATTTAATCGGTGATCAAAATACGACAGTATTTCCGCATGCATATGCATTGAATGCCCCGATGAGTCCGCACGCAGCCGCAGATCTTGAAAACAAAAAAATAAAAATACATGATATCATTCGTCCAAAAACTCAGAACCATTTAGTAATTGAGGGGGCTGGAGGGCTTTTGGTACCGTTAAACAAAAAACACACCATTATTGATTTAATTAATAAAGACGATGTGGTGATATTGGTTTCAAGGAATTATTTAGGAAGCATAAATCATACCCTGTTAAGTATTGAGGCACTTAAAGGACGTGGGTTTAGCAAAATAGCTTTGGTTTTTAACGGCAAGGAAAATAAATCGACCGAAGAGATAATTTGCGAAAAAGGTCAGCTCCCATCATTGGGCAGAGTTGACCAATATAAATCGATAGATGCAAAAATAATTGGTATCTATGCGCAAAAATTCAAACCAATTATAAGGTCATTTTTATGCCTATAAGCCAGCGAGATAAAAAACATATTTGGCACCCACTCACGCAGCACAACAACACCCCTGATGCACTGGGTATAACAAAAGCAAAGGGTACGCTTCTATTCGACGAGTCAGGTAAAATATATATTGATGCGATATCTTCTTGGTATACTGCCGTTTATGGACATTGCCATCCAATTTTGATAGAAGCTGCTTACCATCAAATGCGACAACTTGATCAAGTAGTTTTTGCAGGATTTACACATGAACCTGCAGTAAAACTTACCGAGAAAATCATTCCTCTTTTACCCTATGGTCAAAACAGGGTCTTTTTTAGTGAAAATGGCTCTACAGCGGTTGATATTGCCTTAAAAATAGCCATCCAATATTTTCATAACAAGGGAGACAAAAGAAAAGTATTTGTTGCTTTTGAAGAAGGATTTCATGGAGATACATTCGGCGCCATGTCCGTATCAGGTTTATCAGTTTATAATGGTGCTTTTGAAGATTTTTTCATAGAAGTCAAAAGAATACCTGTACCTACTGAAGAAAATATTGATCAAGTATTGCAGCACTTAAAAAACATTTTAGATAAAGGAGATGTAGCAGCATTTATATATGAACCTTTGGTTCAAGGGGCTGCAGGGATGAAAATGCATGAAGCCAAAAATCTTTGTCAGATTTTGCGACTTTGTAAACAGTATGATGTTCTAAAAATAGCTGATGAAGTAATGACAGGCTTTGGAAAGACGAATACCTTATTCGCTTCTGAGCAGGTTACAATTTCTCCTGATATTATTTGTCTATCTAAGGCACTAACTGCTGGTATGCTTCCAATGGCATTAACGACATGTACAGAAAAAATATTTTCCGCTTTTTTAAGCGAGGACAATGCCAAAGGATTTTTTCATGGACATACCTACACAGCAAATCCCATAGCATGCTCTGTTGCCTCTGCTGCCATTGATCTATACCAAAGTAAAATAATAGAAAATGGAAAGCTGAAAATTGAAAAAAGTCATGACAATTTTCTAAAGGTCTTGATGCATGATAAAAGAGTGATGAATGAGAGAACAAATGGTGTTATTTTGGCCTTTGAGCTTAATACACCAATAGATAGATATGGAAAAAAAAGAAATGAAATTTTTCAATTCTTCATGGAAAAAGGAGTTTTTATTAGACCCTTAGGTAATACCATCTATTTGACACCACCGTTTATTACTTCAGAAAAGCAAATGGAAAAAGTCTATGAAACAACGCTTGAATGTATTGAAAAGTTTGGTGAAAAAAATGAATGAACCATTATCCATAGTAGGTTTTTCTTCCATTAGTGCTTTGGGTCATTTAAATGAAAAAAATCAAAATGCTTACAATAGCAAATCGCATGCCTTAACAAGGCTAGATGAATTTTGGCAAGGAAAAATTCCCCTAGAGACTCAAAAAGTAATTGACCAATTACGAGATAAGCAATCTTATAAGCATTTAGATAAAACTGCACTCTATGCCATACATGCTGCAAGGCAAGCTATGAAAATGGCACATTGGAATAAAAACGAAATAATGGGTATTAATATAGGTTGTTCTAGAGGCCCTACAGAAAAATTAGAAGAACATCATGCTGATTTTTTACAATCTGAAATCACCCATATTCAAGCGTCCCCAAGCACCACCGCTGGCAATATTTCTTCATGGCTCGCACAAGACTTAAGTACTCAAGGACCAATGTTTTCGCATTCCATTACATGTTCATCCGCTTTTTATGCCTTTTTAAACGGCATCGCTTGGATAAAATCTGGAATGGTTGAAAAGTTTTTGGTGGGAGGTACAGAGGCACCCTTAACACCATTTACCATTGCTCAAATGAAAGCCCTAAAGATATATAGTAAAATGGATGTAGATTATCCGTGCAGAAGTTTGGATTTTGATAAAAAAGAAAATACTTTGGTATTGGGTGAAGGTGCTGGTGTGGCTTGTATTGAAAAAGGTAGAAAGAATGAAGCCCTGTGTTATATTGTAGGGTGGGGGTACGGATCAGAAAAAATTTCAAATAGTGTTTCCATTAGCAAAAATGGGATTTCCTTACAAAAAGCTATGTTAGGCGCAACAGAAAATCACAACTTAGGGTCTATTGATGCAATCATCATGCATGCTCCAGGTACAATAAACGGAGATAAGGCAGAGCAAAAGGCCATTAAATCAATATTCCAAAACAAAGTTCCTTTTTGTACATCAAACAAATGGAAAATTGGACATACTTTAGGCGCCTCAGGAATGCACAGTCTTGACCTCGCACTTTATATGTTAAACAACAATAAAGTAGTGGAAGTACCATTTATTAAAACAAGCAAAGCACCAAAGCAAATCAAAAAAATCTTAATTAATACGGTTGGCTTTGGCGGAAACGCCGCAAGTTTATTAATTCAAAAAGCTGAATAAAATAAAACGTATTTTCGTGAAGGGCATGAATAAAATTCGTAATAATTGGACGAGGGAAGAGATTCTAAAAATTTACAATGAACCATTAATGGATTTGCTTTACAAAGCAGCCCAAATTCATAGAAAAAATCATGATCCCAATACAGTTCAGGTAAGCACTCTACTTTCTATCAAGACGGGTGGCTGCCCTGAGGATTGTTCGTACTGCCCTCAAGCTGCCCGTTATCATACAGATATCGAAGGCAATGACTTAATGAGCATTTCTCAAGTTGCTGAACAAGCTCAACGAGCCAAATCAATGGGTTCTTCAAGAGTGTGTATGGGTGCAGCTTGGAGAAATGTGAAAGATGGGCCTGAGTTTGAACAAGTTTTGGAGATGGTTAGAACTATCAATAAATTAGATATGGAAGTTTGCTGTACATTGGGTATGATTACCGAAAATCAAGCCAAGCGACTTGCAGAGGCTGGGTTGTACGCATACAACCACAATTTAGATTCTTCTGAAGAATATTACAAAGAAGTTATATCTACCCGCGCTTTTCAAGACCGTCTTGACACCATTGAAAATGTTAGGAAAACCAATGTTACTGTTTGCTCAGGAGGCATTATTGGAATGGGTGAAGATGTAGAGGACAGGGCAGGAATGCTTGTTGCCTTATCAACTTTAAACCCTCAACCTGAGTCTGTTCCTATTAATGCTTTGGTAGCAATAGAAGGAACACCACTTCAAGAACAAAAAACTATTTCAATATGGGAAATGATAAGAATGATTGCTACAACTAGAATCGTTTTGCCTCTAACTCAGGTGAGACTTTCGGCAGGTAGAACAGAAATGAGCCACGAAGGTCAAGCCTTATGTTTTTTTGCGGGTGCTAACTCAATATTTTCAGGTGATAAGTTATTAACTACACCTAACCCAGATATACACCAAGATTTAGAACTTTTTGATTTACTTGGTTTGAAGCCCCAAAAACCATTTGTGAAAAAAGCGCAACCTAAAACAATAGAAAAAGAAGAGTCCAACTTAAAATCGTTAGATGAAAAACCGAGATGGACAAGACCAAAACATAAGATTGAGAGAAATGAATCCATGCGGAAATAATGCTTATCTTTAAGAGGTGTTTTCAAATATAGCCCATCTTCTCGCACTATTTTTTTTCCTTCTACATAATTGTAGTGTTTGGTCACAAGCTTGTTCTGGCCAATTGGGAGAAAATATTTTTGAAAACGGTGATTTTGGCAGCGGTTCTGCTGTGGTTCTTCAAAAAGACCCCAAATTGGCCCCGGGCTATACATATACAACCAACGTGCCAATGGATGATGGATACTATACGATTACCAATGACATGCGTCGATGGCCACTGTTGTGGGCTGGATGGCAAGGAATAAAAGACAATAGTGACGATCCAATTGGTTATATGATGGTTGTTAATGCTTCCTTCCAAGCGGGTCTATTTTACATTGATACTGTTTACGATTTGTGTGAAAATACAACTTATGAATTTTCCATTGATGTTTTTAATCTAATGGACAAATCTTATCCCAATTATATTAAGCCAAATCTTCAGTTTTTAATTAATGGGGTAAATAAATACAGCACAGGTAATGTGCCTAATAATGAAAAATGGAATACCTATTCATTTACTTTTTCTACTCAGCCAGGTCAAGATAGTTTAATTCTGTCTTTACGAAATAATGCACCTGGCGGTTCAGGCAATGATTTGGCTTTAGACAATATTTCCTTCAGGCCTTGTGGCCCAAAAGCTTTTATAAATCCAAGAAACCCATTTGAAATATGCCCCCGTGCATTCAGTCCAAAAGTTTTTATGGCAAGCTTACAAGGCAATCGATACAATACACCACAATATCAATGGCAAGTAAACGAAGGGAATGGATGGACAAATATTTCAGGTGCAAATCAAGATAGATATGCCCACCTAAATGGGAATGTAGGGTTTTACAGATACCGTTATTTGTTAGCAAATACTGCAAGTAATTTAATCAATGAAAAGTGCAGAGTTACATCTGAAGAGAACTACATAGAAATCAAAAAACCAATCCTATCCTTTATTGATTCAACTATATGCAGGGAAAGTTCCATTTTTTTTAATGGAAAGTACATTTCCATGCCAGGGATATATTCAGATTCGTTTATATCAAAAGAAGGCTGTGATAGTATTGTATATATTACCCTAAAAAAAAGACCCCAACAATTTGGTTTTTTTGATAGTCTTATATGCCCAAAAGATTTCATATTTTTCAACAATAGGAAAATAAATGCTGAAGGGTATTACTTGGATACGGTGATTGGCACATACGGATGTGACAGCATTGTTCGATTAAGAATTTTACACCGTAAAAATACATTTACAAATATTGATTCAACCGTTTGTAAAGGGAAAAGAGTTTTTTTTAATGACAAATGGGTTGATCAAGAGGGAATATATCTGGATACCTTGGTAGATCAATTTGCCTGTGATAGCTTTTTGTCACTTCGCCTAAAGTTTAAACAAAGTCCCTTGAAGGTGCAAGTTGAGACAACTAATCCTTTGTGTCAAGGAGATTCTACAGGTCGTATTCAGGTTATAGCTGTAAAAGAAGGGATAAATCCAATTTTGTATTCCTTAGACAATGCAAATTTTGACACTTCTTTAGTTTTCAGTAATCTTCCTGCGAACACTTACTATCTTCAAGTAAAGGACGATGTAGCATGTTTATGGGATAGTACTATACAACTAAATAATCCGCCCGAATTCAGAATAGGGTTACAACCCAAAAAATCGACTATTGAGCTAGGGGAATTCGTAACTTTTAAAGTATCTTCTAATGATTCTATAGCTAATTACTTCTGGTCGCCTGATGGGCTATTTAATTGTCAATTAAGCTGCTCGCCAATTGATGTCTATCCACCTCAATCAATCCAGGTAAAACTTGAGGCAGAGAGTATTGATGGCTGCCGGTCTAAAGACTCTGCCTACATTAATATAGTTGTCAAGCAACATGTATTCATACCAAATGCATTTACACCGGGGAGCTCAGAGCCTAACAATACTTTTGGTCCAAAACTTAGGCCTCACCAAATAAAAAAAGTTGAAAGATTTATAATATTCAATAGATATGGTCAAATTTTACATGATATAAAGGACGTAGATCCTAGATTTCATGACATTTCATGGAAAGCGAAAAATACTCCGTTAGGTGTTTATGGATACCTTTTGAGGGTGCACTTTTTAAGTGGTGAGGTGAAAGAGTATAGTGGCAATGTCCATCTTATTAGATAGCCCATTTTAAATTTCTTTATGTACTCTATGTTTTATTAATGAAACCAAATGCTAGTAACCCTTGTTTTGGAAAATAGATGAAGGAAATCGTCAACATTGTATGGCTAAAAAGAGATTTACGACTTCAGGATAATGAGGCTATTTGCAAATCGGTTTCTGAAAATGAAAAATTTTGTCTTCTTTACATTCTTGAACCTTCTATTCAAAACGATCCTCATTATTCTGAACGTCATTTTACTTTTATCAAACAATCTTTACTTGATTTAAACCGTAAATTAGACCAATATCAAAGTCAAGTTTTGTTTTTAGAAATGGAAGTAAAAGATGCTTTCAAAAGTTTAATACAAAAAATGACGGTTAGAAAGGTATTCAGCCATGAAGAGACTGGCCTGAAGATAACTTATGAAAGAGATAAACAAATGGCAAGCTGGTTTAAATCGCAACAAATTTCATGGATTGAGATGCCATCAAAAGGGGTTAAGCGAGGAAGAAAAAATAGGAATAACTGGATAAAGGACTGGAAAGAATATGTAAATGGTCCTATAGCAAGATTTCAACCTCGTAAAGGTCAGTTGCTTTCAAAACAATTCATTCAAAATTGGTCAATGTCTATTGAATTAAATGAGGGTCACACGAAAAGACAAGTTGGTGGCGAGACATATGCTAGTAAATACTTAAATAGCTTTCTAAATGAGAGACATTTTGATTATATAAAAAGTATATCCAAACCATTGGAATCAAGAACGCATTGCAGTCGCTTATCTGTCTATTTGGCTTGGGGAAATCTTTCAATTAGACAAGCTTACCAAGAAGCCAGAAAAATAAGGAAAGACCATGGGAAAAAAAGCGCCATTGATGGATTTACAAGTCGATTAAGATGGCATTCTCACTTTGTTCAAAAATTTGAAATGGAATGTAGAATGGAATTTGAGTCTTTGAATAAAGCGTATGAGAAATTAAATAAGCCTCTAAATCAAGAACTCATTGAAAAATGGGAAAAGGGGCAAACGGGTTATCCCTTAGTGGACGCCTGTATGCGATGTTTAAATGAAACAGGCTACATAAATTTTAGGATGAGAGCTATGTTGGTTAGTTTCTTTACGCACTTGATTTGGCAACCATGGCAGGCAGCAAGCTCTCATTTGTCAAGACAATTTTTAGATTTTGAACCGGGTATTCATTACCCACAGCTTATCATGCAAGCTGGAGAAACAGGCTTGAATACAATAAGAATATACAATCCGGTCAAAAATTCGGTTGAGCACGACCCCTATGGTACTTTTATACTCAAATGGTTGCCAGAATTAAAAAATATACCTAAATCTTTGATTCACAAACCATGGGAAATGAGTGAAATGGATCAGATCATGTATCAAACAAGTTTGGGAAACCAGTATCCAAAACCTATTGTTGAGTTAGACAGCTCAAGGCAATATGCGTCGACAATGCTATGGCAATTAAGAAAAGATAAAAAGGTGAAAATTGAATCACAGAGAATATTACAAATGCATATCAATCCTTAGTTTTCATTACAGAAACACCGCTAAAATTTACCTACATTTTTATCAAAAAACCACAAAAAACACCCTTAGCGGGCGTTCTATCTTTTTGGCTGAAACCCTTTAAAAACAAGAAGCCACAACGTTTTTACATTATGGCTACTTATATGGTCGTGACCTCGTCAGGATTCAAACCTGAAACCTCTTGAGCCGTAATCAAGTGCTCTATTCAGTTGAGCTACGAGGCCAGACGTCAAAGTTACGCCTTTTGATTTTTTTAAAAAGAAAAAAGAGCCATCCTTTTTTTATTGCTTTTAAAATAAATTTTTAAATAAGAAGGCCAATTATGTCGTTGACCGATTTACTTTTTTGACCACCTAGAGGCAAAGTCACGACTTAATTTATTAAATAATAATGGACTTTCAACATTAACGACATGTCCACAGTTTGGAATTATTTGTAAACTCGAAGAATTATGATTTTTAACCAGTTTCCCTATACTTGGTAAAAACATATGATCTTCTTCTCCCATGATATACAGGGTGGGAATACCGCAATCATGTATTCTGAATAGTTTCAACAAGGGGTTAATTTCCGAAGCAAGTTTAAACCAGCGTTTAAATTCTTTTTGGTATAATTTTTTGGCCTCATTTACGAACAAAAGACGAGACTCAGTGTGCGTTTTTCTTGGCATGATGACGAAAGCAAAGAAACGATAAAGCAATAGATATGGTATGACAGATTTCAGTAAAACGCCAAGTTTCATTAGAATTTGACCTCGTAAATTTAGTTTTACAATTGCACCTCCCAATATCATGGTCTCCACCATAGTTGGATTTCTTTCTGCTATTTCTCTAATAATAATTGTCCCAAGAGATATTCCCACAAAATGACCAGACTTTATATTTAAGTGATCTAAAACCTCAAGCACGTCATTGCTTATTTCTGTAAAAGTATATTTCTTTAACTTTTTACGAAACGGTTGTTTAGATTTACCATGTCCTCTTAAGTCGATGAGAAGAACATTGAAATCTTTCTGAAAATCTCTTATTTGTTTATACCAGATGTTGCTGCTTCCACCCGCTCCATGAATAAATACCACCCAAGCTGATGAAGAAGGTTTGGTATAAACCGAATAATGAAGCATATATGATTAAGTATTTAATTTGAATATTGTTTACAATCTTTTCTGTTATTCGATTAGCTGCAGAGTAAAGCCTTTATTTAACTAGTTTTCTCCTCACCTTTGTCATCTGACAGCATTTTTTCTATTTTATCTATTTGGATAAAATCCATCGATTCTCTCAAGCTAGGTATAAACAACACATCTCCACTATTGGGTTTGTTTCCCACTTTTATAATTGTTTTCCCTTTGAATTTTTTTTTCAAGGCAGAAGAAATTTCAGCTGATTCTTTAAAAAGCACATATTCAAAGTTGCTTTCGAAAGTCGTAGGTAAATTTTGTACTTGGCTTATTAGTAAAACGGCATCTTTAATTTCCCAATTCATAATTACAATATTATGGACTATCTTCCGCCCACAAAAAAATTAAGTCAAAAATATGAGAGGGAAAATCGCCCTTATAACAGGAGCAACGTCTGGAATTGGGAATGAAGTAGCCAAAAAGTTGGCTACGGTAGGCACAAATTTAATATTAACTGGAAGGCGTGAAAAACGTCTTGAGTCGATAAAATTATCCTTAGAAAAGGAATATGGGATAGAGGTACAAACCCTTTGTTTTGATGTAAGAAATTTTAAAGAAGTGAAAAAGTATATAAATCAAATTACATCCAAGCATATTGATTTCCTTATAAATAATGCAGGTCTTGCCATGGGTTTAAGTTCTATAGAAGATGGAAAAATTGACCATTGGGAAAGTATGATTGACACCAATATTAAGGGCATTTTGTATGTGAGCAAGTGTGTTATTCCACTAATGACCAAACACAGTCATATTGTAAACATAGGGTCTATTGCAGGTAAAGAAGTATATGCCAATGGAAATGTATATTGTGGAACCAAGCATATGGTAGACGCGTTGAATAAAGCCTTTAGAATTGATTTGGCGAAAAAGGGAATAAAAGTAAGTGCCATACATCCAGGTGCTGTAGATACTGAGTTTAGCACCGTTCGTTTTGAAGGAGATAAAGAAAGAGCTGATAAAGTGTATCTAGGTTTTGAAAATTTGTTGCCTGTAGATGTTGCTGAATCTGTCTTTTGGGTATTAAATCAGCCTAAGCATGTAAATATTAATGACTTGGTTATTATGCCAACAGCTCAGCCAAATGCTTCAACCATCTTAAGGAATATAGGTCTATGATCCAATTAGTTTTTGATCATTTTAAAAGGAATGTTTTTTTCTTTAAGTGTATCTATCCAAGCTAGCTCTTCATTGCTTAGTTTTATTTTGGCGCTTCTTAAATTGATGGATTGATGATAATTTTTTTTGCTTTCTTCATCGGTCTTTTTTTGAGTAAGCTTGATGTCAAATCCAATTTTCCCTCGTTCTGTATGCAATCTCTCTAACTGGTCGATAAGAGGCAATGAAACAGCATCGGTCTTTAGATGTACTTCCACTTTTCCTAAGTACTTTTTAAATACATCACTCAGATAAACAACCTCTGCAATTTTCCAAAAAAAACGGTCATTACTGTAATATTTTTTTAACTGCATTTTGATTGCTACCCTGTCATCTTCATGCAAATATTGGCTAAACTTTGCGAAGTCATCTGAATAAAGTCTAAAGGAAAAACTACCCTTAAAATCTTCTATTTCAACATGACAATATTTATCACCTTTTCGGCTCATACCTTCTTGAAATTTGGTGACAATTCCACAAATGATGAATTCTTTATTCAGCTTTTTTTCTGTTTGTTCTTCCAAATCATTAAGCTCTGCATTGCAGAAAAACTGAATTTGGTTATTAAATTGTAATAGTGGGTGACCGGATATATAAATGCCAATGACTTCTTTTTCTAGATTTAGACGTTGAATCATCGTCAACTCCTCACATTCTGGCAGTTTTGGTTGGGTTAGCTGAACTGCAGCATTTTCGCCAAAAAGACTGCTTTGGTTTTTCTGTGCTCCACCTTGAGCTTTGGCGCCAAATTTTACCGCCAATTCTACACCAGAATCTTCATGGATTCCTTCGCTTATGTATTGCGCACGATGGGTATTACTAAAACTATCAAAACACCCTGCCGTGGCCATAGATGTTAAAGTTTTTTTGTTAATGGAACGTAAATCAACTCTTGAAGTAAGGTCAAAAATGGAAGTGAAAGGTCCATTTTTTTGTCTTTCTTCAATAAGCTTCTCTACAGCAGCTCCACCAACTCCTTTTATAGCCTCCAGACCAAAACGAATTTTCCCAAGATTATTTACTGAAAAATTGGCTTCAGACTCATTAAGGTCAGGTCCTAAGACTTCGATATTGTAAAATTTACACTCTTCAATGTATTTGCTCATTTTGTCCATATTACTCATATTGTGTGTGAGTAGACTCGCCATAAATTCAGGCGTATAGTTCCCTTTTAAATAAGCAGTTTGGAAGGCCACTACCGCATAACAAGTTGAATGGCTTTTGTTAAAAGCGTATGAAGCAAAAGCTTCCCAATCACCCCAAACTTTTTCCATAATCTTTTGATCGTAGCCGTTTTTTTCTGCATTTTCCATAAAAACGGGTTTCATCGCATCAATATCTTCTTTCTTTTTCTTACCCATAGCCTTTCTTAATTTATCTGCTTGTCCTTTAGAAAAGCTTGCAAGTTTTTGAGAAAGTAGCATGACCTGCTCTTGGTATACTGTTATCCCATAGGTTTCTTTTAGATATTCTTCCATATCAGGATGGTCATAATGAATGGTTTCTTTACCATGTTTTCTTTTTATGTAAGTGGGAATGTACTCCATAGGTCCAGGTCTGTAAAGGGCAGCCATTGCGATGATGTCATTAAATTGGGTCGGTTTCAATGATTTTAAGTGTGCTTTCATCCCGTCAGATTCAAATTGAAAAATGCCATTGGTTAGTCCTTTACGGAATATTTTAAAAGCATTCTCATCTTCGAGAGATATGGTGTCTATATCAATTTCTGTTTGGTGACGTTTTTTGATGAGCGCTATGCAATCCTTGATAATGGTTAATGTTTTTAACCCTAAAAAATCCATTTTTAATAAGCCCGCATTTTCTACGAGATCATTATCGTATTGGGTAATTAAAAGTTCAGTTCCTTTTGCCTTGGCTATAGGAATATGGTTGGTAATATCATCTGGAGTAATGATGATTCCGCAAGCGTGTACACCTGTATTTCTTACTGATCCTTCTAGTTTTAATGCATCCTTTATAACCTGACCT
Source organism: Bacteroidetes bacterium MED-G17 (assembly GCA_002457675.1). Taxonomy (GTDB): domain Bacteria; phylum Bacteroidota; class Bacteroidia; order NS11-12g; family UBA9320; genus MED-G17. Next base: position 36,070 of record NTKK01000008.1, on the reverse strand, counting down.
TCAAGTTTTTTTTCATGAGAAATGGATTTCAGCTTTTTTATATTTTCAAATTCCTCAGATCTGAATTTTTCTTTCAGTTCTTTATCATCCATCTTAAAAATTTTGTTCAGATTGCCACCATCGGGAACAAGTTTTGCTAAGTCGCCTGTTTTATCCAAGGGTAGCTCAAGTACTCTACCAACATCTCTAATAGATGATTTTGCTGCCATAGATCCATATGTAATGATCTGAGAAACGCAATTTTTGCCGTATTTGTCAATTACATAGTCAATTACTTTTTCACGTCCCCGATCATCAAAATCAATATCAATATCAGGCATGCTTATTCTTTCAGGATTTAAAAAACGTTCGAAAAGTAAATCATATTTTATAGGATCAACATTGGTAATTCCTGTGCAATAGGCAACCACTGAACCCGCTGCTGAGCCTCGTCCAGGACCTACTGAAACATTCAGTTTTCTGGCAGCGGATGTAAAGTCTTGAACTATTAAGAAATATCCTGGATAACCTGAATTTGAAATTGTGGCAAGTTCAAAATCAATCCTTTCTCTCAAATCTTCTGTCATCTCTCCATACCTTTTTTTAGCACCTTCATAAACGAGATAACGCAAATAATCATCTTGCGTGTTAAATCCTTTAGGAAGGCTGAAATTGGGCAATAAAATGTCTCGATTTATCTTTGGTGCTTCTATGCGATCAATTAGCAGGTTTGTATTGTCTATAGATTCTGGAATGTCAGAAAATAAAGCATTCATTTGTTCAGTAGTTTTAAAGAAAAACTGATTGTTAGGAAATCCAAACCTGTATCCTTTTCCTTGACCAATAGGGGTGTTTTTAAAATCACCTGTATTCACGCACAACAAAATGTCATGTGCATTGAAATCTTCTTCTTCGGTATAATGGCTATCATTTGTTGCAATTATGTTTAAGTCATTTTTTTTGGCAAATCCAATTAGAATTTGGTTCACATCTTCCTGACTCATGCCCGTGTTGTCTATATTTTTTAACCCATGTCGTTGTATTTCAATGAAATAATCTGAGCCGAATTGTTCAAGCCACCATTTAAGCTTTTGCTCTGCCGCTTCTTTTCCTTGTTTTAGAATAGTCTGTGGAATTTCAGCACCGATGCAACAAGAGGTTGCAATGATGCCTTCTTTGTATTTAACCAATAGTGATTTATCAATTCTAGGGTATTTTCCATAAAGACCTTCCATGTAACCTAGTGAACATAATTTAGATAAATTTTGATAGCCGATCTGATTTTTGGCGAGCAACAGCTGGTGATGTCTAATGTCTTTTTCTCCTCTGCTGAATTGCTGCCTGTGCCGATCTTCAACCAAATAAAATTCGCAACCTACTATAGGTTTTACACCTGCTTTTTGTGCCTGATTCACAAAATGAAAAGCACCAAACATATTGCCATGATCGGTGATCGCTACAGCTGGCTGCCCATCTATTTTAGCCTTATTGATTAAGTCAGGAATCTTTGCTGCTCCATCTAAAAGTGAAAATTGTGTATGGCAGTGTAAATGGGAAAATTTAGGCATTTATCCAAAAGTAGTTGTAGACGGATAAATTTGATACACAAGATATATACATGGTTTTTTTTACTTTGTATCGTGGTCTCAGTCCTCGGATACTTTAAAAATTTTTTTAAGCATGATTTTCGTTGGGATTCATTTATTACAATTCTTGTTCTAAATGCTATTCTAATTTATTTGAACTGGGGTCTTGGTATGTTTAATTGGATTAGAAATGTACATGGATTAGAAAGCTATGTTGTTTTAATCTACTGGCTTCTTTTTTTCCTTGTTTTTATTTTACCAGTGATCATCCAATCTTTTTTTTCAGGGAATTATATTCATTTCAAAAAAACCTTTTTTTATGTATTCATTTTATTTACTACGTTGATTTTCGCTTGTAGATTTTCTTATTACCATTTCAACGATTGGCTGAAGATATTTTATGAGCACTCTGCTCATGAAATATTTTGGAACAGAATTACAAATTCTGTTTTTCGTTTTTGCATAGTGCTCATCCCAATTTTAATTTTCTGGTTTCTTTTTGAAAGAAAAAGACAATCATTCTATGGATGTACAGGCTATAATTTTAATTTGAGACCTTATTTCATGATGCTTTTGTTGATGGTTCCATTGATTACTTTGGCATCTACCCAAAGTGATTTTTTGGGGGCCTACCCAAGGGCAAAATTTCTTCATTCTTACAGTATTCAAAATATGCAGCATTGGAAGTATTTTTTGATTTATGAACTATTTTATGGTATGGATTTTTTTAGTATCGAGCTTTTCTTTAGAGGTTTTTTAATTTTGGGCGCAATAAGGGTTTTGGGCTCTCAAGCTATTTTGGCTGCATCTACATTTTATGTTGTTATCCATTTTGGCAAACCAATGGGTGAAGCGATAAGTTCCTTTTTTGGAGGCACTATACTTGGTGTTATTACATTTTACGGAAGGTCAATTTGGGGTGGGTTAATTGTTCATGTTGGCATTGCGTGGATGATGGAACTGGGCGCAATGATTGGTACATGGATGCAGAGATAATGTGAATTTAAGTACGGAAATAACATATCTAAAAGGAGTAGGAGAGATTAGATCTGCTCTATTTAAGAGAGAATTGAATATTTCTACTGTAGAAGATATATTGTATCATTTCCCACTTCGATATGTTGATCGAACGAGAATATTACAAATAAAGGATTTGAAAAACGACCTATCCAAGGTACAACTCAAAGGAACCATTGGTCATATTCAAAAAGGGGGAAATCCAAGAAAACCATTTTTAAAAGCAGTTTTTACTGATCAAACTGGCTCTGTAAATATGGTTTGGTTTAAACAGATACAATGGATTGAAAAAAAATTACATGAAGGTGAGGAGTATATATTATTTGGAAAGCCGAGTGCTTACAAAGGCAAATTTTCATTTTCTCATCCTGAGCTGAACTTGTGGTCAAATAATAATCAAATAAGCAACTCATTGACAGCAGTTTATCCTTTAACAGAGTTACTCAAAAAAAGAAAAATAGAGCAAAAAATATTTAGAGAAATATTTAGGAAATTATTGGATGGGAAAGGCATTTTTATACCAGAAAATTTATCTAAAGAAATTAGAAATAAGTTCGATTTAATAGATAGACAAACAGCGTTTATAAAAATACACATGCCCGACTCTCAAGGGGAATTGAAGTTGGCCTTAAGAAGATTGAAGTTTGAAGAGCTATTTTTTTTGCAATTGAGATTTTTAATGATTCGACAAGGAAGAAAGACAAACGCTCCAGGAATCATTATGCCAAAAGTTGGACATTACTTTAAAAAATTTTATGATGATGTATTGCCATTTACGTTAACTGATGCCCAAAAAAATGTAGTTACTGAGATTTGGGATGACTTAAAATCTGGTCAGCAAATGAATAGACTTTTACAAGGTGATGTTGGAAGTGGAAAAACCATAGTTGCGCTCCTAATTGCACTCATTGCAATTGATAATGGTCATCAGATTTCTATTATGGCCCCCACTGAAATTTTGGCTCAACAGCACTACAAATCATTTTCTGACTTATTATTTCCATTAGGTATTTCAATTGGGTTGCTAACTGGTTCAACAAAAAATTCTGAAAGAAAAAAATTGAATGCTGATTTACAAAATGGTGATTGCAGAATTTTAATAGGAACACATGCATTGATTGAAGAGCACGTAAAATTTAAATCCTTAGGGTTAGTTATAATTGATGAACAACATAGGTTTGGCGTTGCTCAAAGAGCAAGGTTATTAGAAAAAGGCAATCAACATCCACATTTCTTGGTAATGACAGCAACCCCAATACCAAGGACAATGGCACTAAGTTTTTATGGAGATTTGGATGTGTCAAAAATTGACCAACTACCAGTAGGCAGGAAGCCAATAAAAACTGCGGTTCGTGCAGAAAATGAAAGATATAAGCTTTATAAATTTGTCAAAGAGCAAATACAAGCTGGTAGGCAAGCATACTTTGTTTTTCCACTTATAGAAGCCTCGGAAAAACTCAATTACAAAAACCTAAATCATGGCTTTGACCAATTGGTAGATGTCTTTAAAAGGCCTGATTTTCAAGTTGATATGTTGCATGGTGGAATGAGTTCTTTAGAAAAAAGAGCCGCAATGAAAAGATTTGAAGAAGGAATTTGCAATATATTGGTAGCCACAACTGTGGTTGAAGTAGGTGTAAATGTGCCTAATGCTTCAATCATGGTTATTGAAAGCAGCGAAAAATTTGGCTTGTCGCAGCTCCATCAACTTAGAGGAAGAGTGGGGAGGGGAGCATACCAAAGTTATTGTATACTTATGACCGGTTCAAAAATTTCTGAAACTTCTAAAAAACGCCTCATTGCTATGGTTCATACAAATGACGGTTTTAAGTTAGCGGAATATGATTTAAAGCTTCGTGGTCCAGGTGAGATGGATGGGACAAGGCAAAGTGGTGGTCCACAGCTGAAACTTACTAGTATGGTAGAAGATGAAGATTTACTTGTGGAATGCAGAGGAGCTGCCCAAGAATTAATAATTAATGACCCTAATCTAGATAAAGCTGAAAATGTAGAAATAAGAAATTACCTCAAATCAAAAAATAAGTATAAAGATTGGACTAATATCGCATGAGCATGTTGCAATTAAAGGGCATTGAAAAATCATATGAAATTAGTGGGAGACAGCTTAAAGTATTAAAGGGCATTGATTTAATAATTGCCCAGGGTGAATTGGTATCAATTATGGGTACCTCAGGGTCGGGGAAATCTACTTTGCTAAATATTTTGGGCTTACTTGACAATTATGACAATGGGTCTTATCATCTGGATAACGTACTTATTGAAAAACTAAATGAAACAAAAGCTGCAAAGTTGCGTGGTAAAAGTATAGGTTTTGTTTTTCAATCATTCAATCTTATACCATTTAAAAGTGCGTTAGAAAATGTAGAATTACCTCTTTATTATCAAGGCATTAAAAGAAAAGAAAGGCTAGGAAAAGCTGAATATTTCTTAGAGAAAGTAGGTTTGAAAGAATGGTCTACGCATTTACCAACTCAATTGTCTGGAGGACAAAAGCAACGTGTAGCTATTGCACGAGCGTTAGCAACTTCGCCTAAATTAATTTTGGCTGATGAGCCTACTGGAGCTTTAGACTCCAAAACCAGCCAAGATATAATGGAATTAATTAAGGAGATAAATAGCGAAAACAAAACAATTGTTGTGGTAACCCATGAGCAAGAAATTGCCAATCAAACACAAAGAATTATTCGCCTGAAAGATGGTCAAATAGAAAATTAACTTTTCATAACGCCTCTTTTTTGTAAAAATTTGCTTAGTACCTGATGAACTGGGTTTGTGAGATCGAGTGGTACATAATCTACCTTTAATTTGGCACATTTTTCTTTTATGTTCCTATGTAAGTTAGAAATTCTTTGGGTGTAGGAGTTTTTAACCGAATCTGGCTCAATTTTTATCTTTTCTCCAGTTTCTAGGTCTTCAAAGAGGTATGGCCGATTGTCAAAATCGAACATTTTTTCAGTACGATTATCGAATAAATGAAATACAATGACCTCGTGTCTATTAAACCTAAGATGTCCGATAGCTGAAAATACTTCGTCCAAATTGTTATGCAAAAAATCAGTAAAAATTATTACCAACGACCCTCTGTTATTTGTTTCCGCTATTTGTTGTAAAGACTGGCTAATTTCTGTTTTGGCGCTTATTTGGGCTTTGATTAACTCTATTTCTAATAGTGCAAATAATCTAGCCAAATGTGATTTTGTAGATTTTACGTCTGTTTGATAATCTATTTTTTGGTTAAAAAAACAAATTCCGAAAGCATCATTTTGCTTCTCTAAAAGATACAATAAAGCAGCTGAACATAGGATTGAGTCATTAATTTTACTTTTTGTATTCTTAGGATAGTGCATAGAAGAAGAGTTGTCCAAAACAATCATTGCTCTGAGGTTGGTTTCTTCCTCATATTTTTTGACAAACAATTTATCCGTTCTAGCATAAAGCTTCCAATCAATATCCTTTGCAGAATCCCCAGAGTTGTAAGATCTGTGCTCAGCAAACTCTACAGAAAAACCGTGATAAGGGCTTTTATGTAAACCTATGATAAAACCTTCAACTGCTTTTTTTGCAATAAGTTGAAGACTACCTGGAAGTAATATGTCCTCCTTTTTTATCGTCATGAGTTAAAAACTCAAAAATTACGAACTGGAGTGGTAATTTTAGCTTAAGTCTAAGCCAATTGATTGTCAATTTTTTCTGTAATTGAGCTTTTTGGAACTGCACCAATAATCTTATCTACAACTTCACCACCCTTAAAAACCAAAAGTGTTGGAATGCTTCTGATACCATACTTCATAGAAACTGAAGGTTCTTCATCCACATTTAGTTTTCCTACGACTGCCTTTCCTTCATAGTCATTTGCTATTTCTTCTACGACTGGCCCTACCATGCGGCAAGGACCACACCATTCAGCCCAAAAATCGACCAATACTGGTCTATCAGAATTCAATACGTCATTTTCCCAGTTTGCTTCTGTAAATATTTTTGCCATTTCGTTTAGTGTCAAAAGTAAATATTCAACGGTTAAATTGAACAAATGTTGATGTTATGCCGATAATTATTGTTGATTGGCTATAACTACTAAAGGTTGCTCATTATTTCATTTACGGTCTTTGCCATTCTATTTTCACTGTCCAACAAAGGATTTATTTCCGTTATCTCAAGAACTTTTACTTTTTGACTTTGCAAGAACACGTGCAACATCTGTCCCACTTCATGGGCTGAAAATCCGCCAAAAACTGGAGTTCCTGTACCTTTAGAAATACTAGGGTCGAGAACGTCGACGTCAAATGAGAGGTAAATAAAATCTGTTGAGTCTAAGTTTTTCAAACAACTTTCAGCCAATCGATTTACACCTATTTTTCTTGCCTCCTCAACTTTGGTATATCGAATTTTTTTATTTTGAATGATTTGCCACTCAATAGCTTCTAAATCTCGAATCCCAATAAATTCGATATTTTCAGCTCGTAAAGCTGGACAATAACCTGAGAGATTAATTATTTCTTCCCAATCTTCGGAATGCTTTTTATTACCATCATCTAAACATGCGCCTAAAGGCATACCATGTATGTTGCCACTTGGAGAACTGTCTGGGATGTGTAAGTCGGCATGAGCATCAATCCAAATCACGCCTATGGTTTTTTCTTGGGCAAACTTTTTTAGTCCAGCAATACCCCCAATTGCATTGCTATGGTCTCCGGTTAATAACAGAATTCGGTCATGGTTTTGAAGAGTTTTAGCAACACTTTGGCAAGTTTTTTTATTTGCCTTTACAATGGAATTTAATCGTTTAATTTTTTGAAGACCATCTGTACCAAAATTCTTATCAGGGTTTTTAATTAACTCTATTTCACTTGAATCAAGAAAACTGTTGTCTACCGCTTGTAGCGCTTGTAGTCCAAGACTGGCGCCTTTAGTCCCAGCACCAAGCTCACTCGTGTTGGCAATAATTTTGTTCCAATATTTATTTTTGTTCATTTACTTTTTTTGATTTCACTTTTTCTCTATAATTTCGTGGATCTTTAAGAAATGGCAGTTACAAGATTAGAAAGAAAAGGACAAAAGAACAAAGCACGAGCGAAAGTAAGAAATGCCAATCTTAAATTGGTTAACAAACAAGTTTCTGTTGCTTCACCCAATAAGCAAGACTCAGGGGTTGTCATTGGTGATATTAATGATATTCTTAATAAGAATTCAACCGCATCAAAAATTGAAACCAACCAAACTGAAACTGCTGAAAAGCAAAATAACGAAGCTTAAAATTAAGTAAGAGAGGCAAATTCATCAAACTCGTGGCTCTCTTCAAATTGAATTGAAGTATGTATTTCTCTAGACGGTTTTCTGTTTAATGGATTGCTTCATTTGATTTTCCGCACAATATTCAAATCTATTTGAGACGCAATTGATTACTTTGTTCCATCTAGATTATTGCTGTGCTTGTTATTTCAAATTGAATTTTATTTGATAATTAGCTAGTTATAATTTTTGAATAAATTTAAATCAATTGTTGCTATAAAATTGTTGGATATAAGTTGATTTTCAAAACCACTTATAAAGATAAGGATGTTATTGTCTCAATGAATCAGCTAGTTGGTAGGCCCTTTTCTCTTATTCAAAAGTTGAAGAAAAAAGGAGTAGGAAGCCCTCGTATATTGGTTGACGATGTTAGTGTAGGTCTTGTAGAATTTATAAATCAAAACCCTTATCTAACTTACATAAATATTGAGCTTAGACCCAAAGGTATTGTGGTTTATTTCAATAAGAAAAGTCAAACTTGGGCTTGGTGTATACCATTTTATCATTTGTCCGTATACAAATCTAAAAGATTAAGTATTCACGCGCAGGGTCATAAATTGACTCTAAGAAAAACTGATTCATTATCATTTATCCAAAAAATGTTGTCTGCAAAAATAGATTATGAAAAAGCATAAAAATATTAGTACACAAGATATTGACCGAATTGTAGAAATGGCTTGGGAAGATCGTACGCCTTTTGATGCGATAAAACTACAATTTGGTTTAAAAGAGCAAGAGGTAATAGAGATAATGAGAAGTGAAATGAAAAGAAGTAGCTTTAAAATGTGGAGAAGACGCGTTCAAGGAAGGAAAACCAAACATGCTTTGTTTATTCAAAAATCAGACAACAGATTTAAGAGTAAGTCGCAGAGAACAATTAGTCAAAACAAAATTTCTAAACGCTAGGGAATAGGGTTGGCTCTGAGTTTTGTTTGGTCATCTATTCCGCTAACAACTTCTACTTTAATTCCGTCACTTAAGCCAAGTTGAATTTCTCTTTTTTCAAAATTTTGCTCGCTGGTTTCCACAAAAACATAGATTTTTTCTCCTTCAAAGTGTAATATCCGTTCAGGAATGGCCAAAATGTTGTCTTTTTTTTCTAAAACAATATCTGCATTGGCGCTGTATCCTGATCTAATAAAAAGTTTCTTTTTCTGCTCTATAGATGCTTTTACTTGGAACTGTACTGCACCTTGATCCAACAAACCTTTTGGAGCGATGTATTTTAAATTTCCTTTAAAAGTTTCGTTTTCAATTGCCCCAATGTTAAGAAGAATATTCATGCCAATTTTCAATTTGCCTACTTCACTTTCGTCAACTTTCCCATCAAAAATCATTTCCCCCATATCTGCAATAAAAGCGATAGTTGTGCCAGGGTTGAAGTTGTTGGCTTCAATAACTGAATTCCCCTTTTCGACTGGGACATCCAAAACCATTCCTGCAATAGTACTTTTAATCAAGGTATTATTAGATTTTCCTAGTTTCGAAGCGCTCCCTTTTTCAATAATTTGTAGTGAGTTTTGAGCCGCTTCTAATTCTTGTTTGGCTCGTTGATAGGCAAGTTCGTCCTGTTCAAATTGTTGTTGTGAAATTACCTTATCCCGAAAGAGTTTGGTGGTTCTATCTAATTGTCTTTTGCTGTTTCCTAAAGAAATTTTGGCTTGGTTTAATCGGTTTTTAGCGTTGTTTAGACTTGCTACATTGGGAATAATTTTTATTCTGGCGATTAAATCACCAATATTTACTCGATCTCCTGGTTCAACATAAAGTTGATCAATTATTCCCGAAACATTTGGTTTTATTTCAATTTCATTTTCAGGTTGAACTTTTCCAGTGGCAACCGTTTTTTTTATGATGTTTTGATATGAAGCTTTGATTACACTATATGTAATTGGTTTTTGTTTAGATTTTTGATTTAAATAAAACAAAGTCCAAGCAAAAAGTCCAGTTAATAGTATAATTAGTACAATTCGTAAAAGATTTTTCATTTTGTTTATGTTAAGTTGAAAGAAATAAAAATTAAAATTTATATTACTTAAAGTTCATCTTTGTGGGCAAAGTTATTTAAGCAGAACAAAATGAATGACAATTGTTTCGTTTATTTAAGTAACAGTTTGAGATGAATGAAATTATTAAATTGGTTAAGGTAGTTAGTAGGCGTCAAATAGCTGATTTTCACAAGGTACCATATAAGATATATAAAAATGACGAGCAGTGGATCCCGCACATCAAACAAGATATTGAGCAAATTTTTGATCCAAAGAAAAATTTACAATTCTCAAAGGGCGATGCTGCTAGGTGGATTTTAACAAAAAAAAATGAGCCTATCGGAAGAATTTCAGCATTTGTATGGGAGGACAGAGATTATGGTGGAATAGGTTTTTTTGAATGTCTTGACAATGTAGACTACGCAAAGAAGCTTTTAGACAAGGCGGAGAATTGGATTAAGGATAAAGGAAAAACAAAAGTTCAAGGTATAGTAAATTTTGGGGAAAGAGATAAGTTTTGGGGTTTAATGGTCAAAGGATTCAAAAGACCAAGTTACCAAGAAAATTACAATCCGCCCTATTATATCCCCTTTTTTGAAAAGTTAGGATATAAAAAGATAATAGAACAAAATACCAGTGAACTTCATATCGAGAATTTTGATGGAGATAAGTTTAAAAAAATAGCTGAAAAAGCCTATAAAATAGAAGGTTTAGAGATTAAATCCTTCAAAAAAAGTGCATTGGATGATTTTGTACAGGACTTCCATAAAATTTATAACGATGCATGGAAAGAGCATAAACATTATGTACCACTTTCGGTAAAAAGGGTTCATTCATTATTCCACGCTTTAAAATCAATAATTAGGGAAGATGTCTTACTATTTGCTTATGTAAATAGTATTCCTGTGGGATTTTATTTATCCGTAATTGATGTGAATCAAATTTTCAAAAAAGTAAATGGGAACCTTAATTTGCTTGGGAAGCTGAAATTTTTATGGCATAAAAATAAAATTCATGTTGACAGAATTCGGGGAATCATATTTGGGGTAGTCCCAGAATATCAAGGTAAGGGGATAGCCTATGCTTTGATATACCGTCAGTATGAGAATTTAAAAAGAGATCCCCATATTAAATCAACTGAGTTGGCTTGGGTAGGTGATTTTAATCCAAGAATGCTTAAACTTTTCCAAAAACTTGGTGTACAAAATACCAAAACACATTTTACCTTACAGAAACAACTTTAGCTGGAAAATAAAGATTCTAGCTTCATCCCTCGGCTTCCTTTTACTAGAATAAAAGAGCTTGAAGTATTCATTTCTAAAAGTTTTACCATCTCCGTTTTAGGATAATGACGATAGTTGTGCTTACATTTTCCAAAACGGGTGCCTACCAAGGAAACATTTTTAAAATCTAATTTTTCACATAGATCAATGATCTTTTGATGTTCACTTATTTCTTCTTTTCCTAGCTCAAACATATCCCCCAAAATCAATATTTTGTTTCCATGTAATTGGGAAAAATTATGTACCGCAAGTTCCATACTACTTGGATTTGCATTATAACAATCGAGTAGCACATCGTTATTTCGCCACTTTACCCATTGTGATCTTTGGTTTTTTGGTATATACTCTGCTATACCTTTCTGTATTTCTTCTAATTCTATCTTGAAATAATGTCCTACACCAAGGGCAAATTGAATGTTTTGAAAGTTGTAATCACCCATAAGATCGCTAAAAAAAGAAATGCCATTTAAAGTAAATTCAATTTTGGGCATTAGTTTTTTGTTTTGAATGGTCCATGTGTATTCCTCAGGGAAAACTATGCGATTTGTCAAGCTTCTGCTCATTCTCATAAGCCACTCATCATTTCCATTGACAAATGCAGTTCCTCCATTTTTATGTAGCCACAAAAACAACTCGCTTTCTTCTTTTGCAATATTTTCTAGAGAGCCAAAACCCTCAAGATGTTCTTTGCCAATATTTGTAATTAAGCCAAAGTTTGGTTGGGCAATTTGGCACAATTGAGCAATTTCTCCCAAAGAATTTGTGCCCAACTCAATAATAGCTATTTCTGTATCTTTATTTATCCCAAGAATGCTTAATGGAACACCGATGTGGTTATTGAAATTTCCCGGGGTTTTGTGAACCCTAAATTTCCTTGCAAGAACATAAAATAATAACTCTTTTGTTGTTGTTTTTCCGTTGCTGCCTCCAATTGCTATAACAGGAATGTTAAAACTGTTTCTATGTAATATTGCGATTTCTTGTAAAAAGCTTAGGACGTTTTCTACGCGCAAAACATGCTTTGATTTTGGAAGAATATCCTCATCAATTACTACCATTGAGCAGCCCTTCTCCAAGGCATCTTTTGCAAAGAGATTTCCATTGAAATTATCACCCTTTAAAGCAAAAAAAACATCACCTTTTTGAATTTTTCTTGAGTCTGTTGTAACTTTACCCTTTCCTTGTTGTAAATATTTATATAAGAACTCCTTAGACATTCAATGAAACAAAAGAAATCAAAATTGAAAACATTTTATCCGATTAGATGCATACTTGTTCTTATAGTGGCTACTTTTTGGAACGATTTGTACGCCCAAACCCGACTTCAACTATTAGAATCATCACAAAGGGTTCAAATTATAACCCGTGATGGTAAAGTATTGAAACATGCTTTTGCCGGTGGGATGAATCAACCACAATTTTCGCACTTAGATTTAAATAATGATGGTACCGATGATTTGGTTGTGTACGACAGAACTTGTAGTTGTTTTACTGGTTACTTACGGGAACAGAACCAATGGGAATACGCGCCCCAGTATTTGACCTATTTACCTAAGGTAAAAGAGGGCTTTGCTTTGTTTAAAGATTATAATGGTGATGGGAAAAAAGATTTATTTTTTAAATCAATTTTTTCAATGGGTGTTTACAAAAATATCAGTGCCTTTGGTGAAAAAGCTAAATTTAAACTTGCAGACGGCAATATTCAGGCATACAATTTTTACCCACCACCACTTGATTCAAATGGGATAGAAGTAGGAAAGCTAAATATTCCTAGTATATCAGATTTAGACAATGATGGTGATATTGATATATTGGCATTAAATACTTTTGGCCAGGGCATTCAATATTTTTTAAATAATGTCATCGAGAATCAACTTAGTTTAGAAAAATTGAGTTTTGAACTTCCAGACGATTGTTGGGGTAATTTTGAGGAAGGTTCTACCACAAATGCTATTAACTTGCAAAGAGGCATGTTTTGCCCGGGAACTGTTTACCGATATAAAAAACATATAGGTGGAAGTTCTCTCCTTACTTTAGACTATGACTCTGATGGAGATATGGATCTTCTGCTTGGAAACGCTGGGTTTAGCAACCTTATTTATCTAGAAAATGGGAAATCAGATTTTGCTTTGGATGTAGACTCTATGATTTCTTACGACACATCATTCCCATCCTCCGACGATCGAGCTGATATAGAGACATTTCCTGCAGCATATCTAATTGATATTGATGGGAATGAAACAAAAGACTTGGTTGTTACCGTAAATCTATCAGATAAAAGCTCAGGTGTCTTTCATGAAAGAGATCAAGTTATTTGTTTCCCTAATAGCAAGAAAAACGCCTTTGAATTGTCAAAATCGATTCCGTTCTTGACGGATATGATTTTTGATCTTGGAGGTTTTTCAAAGCCAACGTTGGTTGATATAGATACTGATGGTGATTTAGACATTGTTGTGGCAAGTAATGGTGATTACGGAATTACAAAAGATAGTAGCGATAGACTTGCTCTTTTAATAAACGTTTCTGACAAGCAGAATATAAAATTCAAAATTGAAGATGAAAATTTTGGAGAACTCTCAACATATAATCTGCAAAAAGTAGCCCCTTCATTTGGAGATATTGACGACGATGGAGATAAGGATATGATAATAGGTAGAAAGCAAGGCGATCTGTGGTATTTCGAAAATGTAGGGGATTCATTACAAGCAAATTTTGTATTGAAAGATACGCTTTGGAAGGGTATCGACATAGGCGCTGCTTCTGCACCAACCCTATTTGATTATAATGAAGATGGATTATTAGATTTATTCATTGGCGAATATGAAGGTAATATCAACTATTATGAAAATATTGGATCGAAAGAACTGTCAAAGTTTGAGTTGTCGGAAGATAGCATTTTTGGCTTGTTTGTAAATGAATATAGATCAGACGTAAATCCCCCAGGTTTTGCGCAAGACGGTTATTCATGTCCTACTTTGGCCAAAGATGAGGAACAAATTTATTTCTTAAGCGGCGCGGCTTCTGGGGCAATTTTTACTGATACTGGTCAAGTTTATTTTTCATCCGATTCAGATTCAATCAAATTTGATTTTGGTTGGAATTCTCATCCAGTATTGGGAGATATAAACAATGATGGATGTATGGATATGTTGGTGGGTCATGCAAGAGGAGGTTTATATGTTTACTTAGGATTTTGCAAAAACGATACAATAGGCATAAATACTGCTTTCAATGACAACCACATTGAGTTGTTCCCAAATCCAAGTAATGGTGAGATTTTTATTCGAGGATTGCCTGAAGATATCCAAAAAAGCTATACAATTTATTCCATCATAGGAAGAAAAGTATATGAATCAGATTTTTATCAGAATAAGATAACATTACCTTCCCTGCAAACTGGTGTTTACTTGATTAAGTTTAGTTTCAGAGGCCAAAGTTTCTTCAAGAAATTGGTGCTTAATTCGCAGTAAAATAAGTGAAAAATAAATTGCAATCGAAGAATACAGACGTGGTAATTGTAGGTGCAGGGCCTGCTGGATGTGCTGCATCGATGCATTTAAGCAAACTAGGTGTTGATCACATGCTTTTGGAGAAAGAGTGTTTCCCAAGAGATAAGATTTGTGGTGACGCCCTAAGCGGAAAGGTTGTTGATTTTTTTCGAAAAACCAACACTACTTGGTTAAATGAAATCGACCATCGCTCAGCGCAATTCCTTCCATCAAACGGCGTAATTTTTGGCGCTCCCAATAAACAAGTGTTGAAAGTGCCCTTTAGCACAAATAGTAACCAAAATAAACAAGCCCCTGGTTTTATTTCTAGACGAATTGACTTTGATACTTTTTTGGCGTCTAAAGTGAAAAATAGGCTTATGGAAAATACCGAAGTATTAAGCGCAAAAAGACAAAATGATATATGGGAAATTCAAACAAATCAGCGTGTAATTAAATCAAAAATTATAATCAGTGCTGCAGGTGCACAATCAAATTGGGCAAGAAAAACACATAATTTTAAAATTGAAAAGGATCATTTTTGCGCAGGGCTAAGGGCCTACTACAACGGCGTAAGTGGGTTGGATCCGCAAGGATTTATTGAATTACACTTTGTAAAAGATATTTTACCGGGGTATTTCTGGATATTTCCAATGGCGGAAGGTTATGCAAACATAGGTTTAGGCATGCTAAGCAGTCAAATAAGTAAAGATAAGATAAACCTAAAACAAAAATTACAGGAAGTTTTAGCCTTACCCCAATTTAAAGAACGTTTTAAGTCGGCAAATTTAGAAGGAGAAATATTGGGATGGGGCCTGCCACTTGGTTCAAAAAAACGACCATTGAGTGATGACGGTATTTTGTTGACCGGTGACGCTGCGTCATTGATTGATCCATTCACTGGGGAAGGCATTGGTAACGCACTGAATAGTGGTAAGTTGGCAGCTGAATGCGCCCATTTAGCTATTCAATCAAAAAATTTTGCTCAAAGTTTTCTGAAGCAGCATTATGATCAACTTGTGTATCAAAAATTATGGTCAGAGCTTCGATTAAGTAGGATAATGCAAAAATTGGTTAGATTTCCATGGCTATTTAATTTAGTGGTAAATAAAGCGAATAAAAATACCACATTAAGGCACACAATTACTTGTATGTTCGAAGATGTGGATCTACGTGCTAAATTAAAATCTCCAAAATTTTATCTGAACCTTCTAAGAAACTAATTTTAGTTCTCATAAGCATGATTAAATTTGTATAGTGCTAGTAGTTGCAGATAGTGGCTCAACAAAATGCGATTGGATCTTATCTAATAAAGTTGATGAGCTAGAAGCAGTGACAATGGGTTTTAACCCATTTTTTCATTCAAAAGAATTTGTTGCTGCCAAATTAGAAGAGAACAAATTATTGGTGGATAATGCTTCAAAAGTCGACTATGTTTTTTTTTATGGCGCTGGTTGTAGTAACCCTACAAGAAATATTGAAATTAATAAAGCCTTAGAAAAAGTTTTTAAGCATGCAAGTATTCATGTAGGTCATGACTTAGAAGGAGCAGCATTATCTGTTACGCCAAATAAAAAAGGCATTGCTTGTATTCTTGGTACAGGGTCTAATTCAACTTATTGGGATGGCAAGAAATCTATTGAAAAGGTCCCTGCTCTAGGTTTTACCTTGGGTGACGAGGCAAGCGGTACATATTTTGGCAAAATATTGCTAAGAGATTTTTTATACAATAGGTTGCCAAGAGAAATTTATTCTTATCTCAATGATGAACTTGCTTTGACAAAAGAATCTATTTTCGAAGGTGTTTACTCTAAACCACACCCGAATGTTTATCTCGCCTCATTTATGAAAATTTTTGGACTTTTTCAAAAGTCAGATTATGTACAAGAAATATTAAAAAATGGTTTTGAACAGTTTTGTACTTTTCACATTGCGTGCTATGATAACTATAAAGAATTGCCTGTTCATTTTATAGGCTCTGTTTCATACTATTTTAAAGATGAACTTAATAGCGTGTTGAGTGAAAAAGGTATTCATATGGGTAAGGTCGTTAAAAAACCTATTTACACTTTATACGATTATTTAAAAACCAAAAAATAGAGCAAGTTGTTAGGCTGCTGCTTCTTCTAATTCGTCTTTTTCAATTTTCAGATTTTCAATAATGAATTTTTGTCTATCTGGTGTGTTTTTGCCCATGAAATACGACAACAATTCCTCAATTGAAGTATTGGTTTCTAATATAACTGGACTTAGGCGTATATCTTCACCAATAAAACCTTTGAATTCATCCGGGCTTATTTCTCCTAGACCTTTAAATCGTGTAATTTCTGCTCTATTGTTGCCCTTTGAACATTGAGCAATAGCTTTCTTTCGTTCTTTTTCTGAATAACAATAAAATGTTTCTTTTTTATTTCTTACTCGAAATAGCGGTGTTTCCAAAATGTACAAATGACCATCTCTGACAACGTCAGGGAAAAATTGCAAGAAAAAAGTGAGCATTAAAAGTCTAATATGCATGCCATCCACATCTGCGTCTGTTGCAATTACAATCTTGTTATAACGTAAATTCTCGATACTCTCTTCAATGTTTAAGGCATGTTGTAGTAAATTAAATTCTTCGTTTTCATATACTGTTCTCTTTTTCAGCCCAAAGCAATTAAGAGGTTTGCCTTTTAAAGAGAAAACAGCTTGTGTTTCGACACTTCGTGCTTTTGTAATGGAGCCACTAGCCGAATCACCTTCAGTAATGAATAGAGTGCTTTCATAACGATTTTCATTTTTTTCATTACCCAAATGAACTCTACAATCTCTCAATTTTTTGTTGTGAAGATTGGCTTTTTTAGCTTTCTCTTTGGCTAATTTTTTTACACCGGCTATCTCTTTTCTTTCTTTTTCAGATTGTTGAATTCTCTGCAAAAGAGATTTGGACAATTCAGGATTTCTATGCAAAAAATTATCAAGTTTATTTTTAAAGAAGTCGTTTAAAAATGTTCGAATGGTTGGTTTGTCTCCTCCCATTTCTGTACTGCCTAGTTTTGTTTTTGTTTGGGATTCAAAAACAGGTTCCATGACCCTTATACTTACAGCGGCCATAATACTTTGCCTTACATCGGCTGGGTCAAAGTTTTTGTTGAAATGTTCTCTAACAGTTCTTACCAGAGCTTCTTTAAATGCAGAAAGATGTGTACCGCCCTGGGTGGTGAATTGACCGTTGACAAAAGAGAAATAATCTTCGCCGTAGTGGTCATTGTGGCTAAAGGCAATTTCAATGTCCTCATCTTGTAAATGTATTGCGGGGTAGCGCAAATGTTTATGTTGAGCTCTTTTTTCTAGTAAATCCAATAAGCCATTTTTTGAAATAAGTGTTTTCCCATTGAAGTTTATTGCCAATCCTGCATTCAAATACGCATAATTCCATAGTTGAGATTCAACGTATTCACTGATGAATTTAAAGTTTTTAAAAATCTCGTGATCTGCAATAAACTCAATAAATGTTCCATTGGGTTCTTTACTTAATAAGTCTTCATCTTTTTGTAATTCACCTTTCGAAAAAGTTGCTTTTTTGGATTGACCGTCTCTAAACGAGTGGACCGTAAAATATGTAGATAAGGCGTTTACTGCTTTGGTTCCCACTCCGTTTAAGCCAACAGATTTTTGGAATGCAGCGCTGTCGTATTTACCGCCTGTATTTATCTTAGAGACGCAGTCTACTACCTTGCCAAGTGGTATTCCACGACCGTAATCTCGTATTGAGACTTTTGTGTTTTCAATTTTAATATCAATTTTTTTTCCGTGCCCCATAACGTGTTCGTCTATGGAGTTGTCAATAATTTCTTTGATTAAGACATAAACACCATCGTCAGGAGAGTCGCCATTTCCCAACTTGCCAATATACATGCCAGGTCTGAGGCGAATGTGCTCCTTCCAATCAAGTGATTTTATTTCATTTTCAGTGTATTTGACCAATTTAAAGTCAAATATAGCTTGAGAATAAAGAGAAAATTTGTTCTAATTATGCACAGTTTGTGTATTTCCCTATTTTAGAAGGAAGTCTCCAATAGCGATTACTTTGCCTTTTTCAATGATTTCAACAGCGTACTTGCCAGGTTCTAAAGGACTTCCATGCGCGTAGTTTATACTCTCATTCATTTTTTTGCCTTCATAAAGGAAGGATTGTTCTAAGGTATAAATGTTATCTGCATCTTTTAGCTGAATATCCTTGTCGTTATTTAAAACTTCACCTATACTATTGACAATTTTTATTTGAACTTTTTTGTCTTCTTTAACGCCAATATTGCTTGGCATAATTTCATAGGAAATCTTTAAAAACTTTACCTTTTTTGCTTTGGAGACCTCTTGAGCTTGCCCGCGATTGATCCTTATACCTGCTATAGTCACATTAGAAATGGAAAGTTCACTTTTTGCCTCTTGAAAATCTTGTCTTTCTAATTTTTCAGGCTCTTTTTGGGCTAGACTTTCCAACAGATTCTTTTTATATTCTTCTAGCTCTTTACTATTGTTCAAAAGCGTAGATTTTAAATTACCTATTTGTGCTAAATACTCTTTTTCCGAAGCTTGGAGTTTGATTAATTCTGCTCTTGCTTTAGCAAGCTCCGCAGTATTTGTGCTTGAAGAAGACGCAAGAATTCGTCTAATTTTATAATATTGGGTCTTAACTTGGTCCGCAAGAACTTCATTATTTGAAGTTAAATCTTGGTTGGCCATTATCTGGTTATCTAATCTTCTTTTTGTCTCTTCAAGCTCAATAAGAATTGAGTCTCTATTGAGTTTGAGTTGTTCAGAGATAACTTGTAACTCAATGTTTGCTTGTTTTTCTGCTTTTGCTGCTGGTGATAATGCAGTGTTCCAGATTTGAAACGCGAAAAAAGCATTGATTCCAACTGACACGATCAAAACTATTAGAAGACCTGTCTTATTTTGTTTTTGTTCCTCTGACATACTAACAAATGTAGAAAAAAGAAATAAATGTCAGTAATCCAAATTTTAGTCGTATTGACCCCAGTCAATTTTATTCATGAATTTGGTTTCTAGTGATGTCCATTTTGTTTGGTTTGCAATCCACTCTCCGCGCGCATATGCATACCTTGCTTTTTCCCAACTTTTATACTTGTTGTGTCTTTCTTTGAGGTAATGAATACCTACAATAAGGTAGTTGGCTCGTGTAGATCCACCTTTTAATCCCAATTTGGAATACCAATAGTCAAAAGTAGGCTGAATAATTTGTAAATCACCATAATCACTACCACCAGAAAGGCTCTTGATACATCTCCAACCGCTCTCATTTTCACCAATTTCTCTAACCAAATTTGGGGGCACTCCAATACTCCTACAAACAGAATCAGAAAATAGTTGAGCATCTTGTCGAGATAAAAGGGGAAAAGAAATTTTTACTTTTTCACGAGGGATAATTTTAGCAGTAGTTTTACCTTTTTCAGGTAGTGCGTCAACTTTTTTTTCTACGTTTTGTATACTATACCTAGCGGAAATTGACAAAAATCCAACGATTCCGAAAAATGATAACCATTTTCTCATGGTATTTTAATAAACTTCAAAAATCTTTGTTTTAAAAATGGCGTTATTCTAACTGGTAAAGGTGGTGTAGTATATAAACTACATTGATTTGCTTGCTAGGTATCTTTCAGCGTCAAGGGCAGCCATGCAACCTGTGCCTGCTGCAGTTACTGCTTGCCTATATATTTTGTCTTGAGCATCACCCGATACGAAAACACCGGGAACATTTGTGTGGGTACTATCAGGTTTGGTTATTAAATAACCTTGCTCGTCCATTTCTAGGTATTTTTTAAAAATATCAGTATTGGGTTTGTGGCCAATAGCAACAAAAAAACCTTGAACATTAAGTTCTTTTTTTTCTTGCGTTTGATTGTTTAAAGTACGAACCCCTGTAACCACCTTATCACCTAGTATTTCGTCAGTTTGGGTGTGGTATAAAATTTCTACATTTTCTAAAGCTTTTACTCTGTGTTGCATGGCTTTACTTGCTCTCAGTTCTCCTTTTCTTACCAACATATAGACTTTGTTGCATATCTTGGCTAGGTAGCTAGCTTCTTCCGCAGCGGTGTCACCCCCTCCAACAATTGCGACATCTTGTCCTTTGTAGAAAAAACCGTCGCATACAGCACAAGCACTAACCCCTGAACCATTTAAGCGAGTTTCAGACTCTAGGCCAAGCCATTTTGCACTAGCTCCTGTAGAAATTATTACTGTATGTGCAAGGATGATTTGCTTATTGTCAATCGTTAAACTGTGTGTTCCTCCATTTCTGCTGAATTGAACATCGGTTACCATTCCAAATCGCACATCGGCACCTAATCTAGTAGCTTGTTTTTTGAATTGGTTCATCATTTCTGGACCCATTATACCATCCGGATAACCTGGATAATTTTCAACATCTGTGGTTATGGTAAGTTGGCCCCCAGGCTGCAATCCTTCATAGACAATGGGTTTCATATCGGCTCGAGCTGCATAAATTGCAGCGGTATAACCCGCAGGGCCAGACCCAATAACTATACATTCATGTACCTTTTCTTCCATTTGTCCTGCAATGATAAAAGTATAAATTAAAATTTATGTGGTGTCAATAAAATAACTAGATAACAAAAAGTAAACAATATTAGCTTTTGATTAGATACTGTTTTGGGGTTTGACCGAACTTCTTTTTAAATGAACCGATAAAATGACTTGTGTTCTTGTAGCCAAAATTTTCTGCAATTTCTTGGATTCTATAGTTGCCACTAAGTAGCTGGTTTTTGGCTTCGATTAGCTTATAGTTATTGATAAACTGGTGGACGGTAGATCCATAAATCTCTTTGAAACCCAACTTTAGATTGTGCTCATTCATACCAACTGCCCTGCTTAATTTTTCTATGGTAATATTTTCTGAAAGGTTTTGCACCAAAATGGTTTTGGCTTTTTTGATGATTTCAACATTTCTATTGTCCTTTAAAAATGGACATAATTGATAATTGATTTCTTCTTTAGGAGCAAAAATTAAACTTAATAATTCCAACAATTTGGCGTTCAAAAATAAGTTTGCTGTTGGGTGGGCAGTTTTGTTTGCAAGTATCTGTTTAACTATAGATCTGATTTCAATATTTATTGTTTGTTCATAATGATAGGGTTTGCTAAAATCTCGATCAAATAAATTGGAAACAGAAGCGTCTTCTGTCAGCAGCTCGTGTAATTCTTCTATACCCAGCGTAACAAACATGGCATGAAGATTTTCCTGCGTATCGTTATTTGAAGAAAAGTTGATATCGTATGCTTTGTCCGGATGAAAAATAATTTGAAATTGATCCGTGTCCAATTGCCTTTTGTAGTGAATATTAAAAGAAACATGAAGCGGGCCTCCAATGTTGAAAAGAAAAAATACCCTTCCAGGGGCCAAAACTACATTTCTGGAATTATTAACCGTATCAAAATGAAATGATGGCAGTTTACGCATTTCGTTATTTTTTCATACAAACAAAGTTTGAAATAGTTTTAATAAGTAATCAAAATACTTAGTATACAGCGCTTTGTGCATGGTTGGATCATTTTTCTAATTAGAGTATTTTTTTTTCTATATTGGTTATTTGATTGAAATGTTAAGCGCTAGAATTGCACGTATGAAAATTATTACAGTTTTATTGTTGTTTATATGTCCTTTCATAGTGCTCGGTCAAGAAGTTTCGGATGTAGTGGAAATGGGCGCTTCCTATGAAAACGAAGTATATTATGATTTAGAGCGTGGATTTGTTAAGAAAAATGCAAGGAGCGATTGGGATTTGGCTTTGTCAAGTAATACCATGAGCGCAAGCGTTTTAATTAATGACGGTGCGGATGTCCAGTTATTTTTGTTGTCAGAGAGAGCTGAAGATTGGTCAAAAGTAGATACTTTAGGCAAAATGCAAATGCCTTTATACAATTCTGATTCCACTTGGGAAATCGGTGCTTTTAATAAGTTATCAAAAGGAGTATTCGATTACGGTTGGGCTGACTACAACAAAACAAGTCACGACTTGGTTGGTAAGTTTATCTATGCAATTGTTTTGAGGGATAAATCAGTCAAAAAAATATTTATTGAATATATGAAAGCCAAGGGAGATGTTCAATTAAAAATAGCCAATTTGGACGGCAGTGAAGAACAATCCTTTTCCTTTACTAAGATAGATTTCAAAACAAATGATTATGCTTTTCTTTCGCTTAACGATGGAAAATTTGCTGCTTTACAACCTGATAGAGAAACTTGGGACTTACTTTTTACAAAATATATGTCTGAAGTGTCAATGGGGCCTACTACTGCGTATTACCCTGTTACTGGTGTAAAACATGCAAATCATGTCGAAGTTGCTCAACGCGACAATATCCCTACGGATAATGATGATTATAGTGGTGCAAGTGCTTCATCAAATATTACGACCATAGGATCAGATTGGAAGAATTTTAATAGAGGTACTTTTCAATACGAGTTAGTTGAAGACCGAACTTATTTTGTAAAATCAAAAGGCAATGTATGGAAATTGTATTTCACCAGTTTTGAAGGTTCTTCTACGGGTAAGATTGGTTTTAATAAAAAATTGGTTAAGTCCGCATCCATCGAGGAACCAAATCAGATATTTACCATTTATCCAAATCCAAGTTCGGGCAACATACATATAGTATCAGACTTGGAACAAAATCGCGATTTAGTTCTAGAGTTATTTGATCTTCAAGGAAGGCTGGTTTGGACAGCCGCACACAATGCAAAAACAGGTTTTCGTGATGTGCAAGTTGATCTGCCGGTGCCAACAGGTATCTACAACCTTAGGGTAAGTTCAAATTTGGGCGTTCAAAATACAAGATTAATTGTGGAATAGGGCAACATATTGCTTGGTTATACTATCAATAAGTCTGGGTACGATTAGTGCTCAGACTTTCTTGCTTCCAGAGGATGAACGTTTGCCTACGTTTACCTTTAGCCATAGTAAAAACCCTAAGCAGATTAGACAGTCTGTCTATAAGGTTCGTATTGTTTCCAAAGATTTTATTGAAAAAACCAATAGTATAAATCTTGCCGATGTTTTAAAAACTCAGTCGGGTATGAATGTAGTGGAGGATAATCTTACCGGAACATATACGTTATCGATGAATGGTCAAGAAGGCAAGAATGTTCAAATACTGGTTAACGGCATCCCACTAATTGGTCGTATGTTAGGTCAAATTGATTTAAGCCAAATCAATTTACAAGATATAGAGATGATCGAAATAGTAGAAGGGCCTCTTTCAAGCATTTATGGCGCCAATGCAACCGCCGGTGCTATAAACATAATCAGTAAAAAAAATCAATCGTCTAAGTTGAGTGGTCAAATCAAAAGCCAACAACTTTCTATAGGCAGTAACAATAGTTCAATATACCTCTCTATCCCTATCAAAAAATGGACAAGCAATTTATCTCTTGGTAGAAATTTTTTTCCTGGAAAATCATTTGAGAAAGGCACCCTAAGGCAAACAGACTGGATGTTGAAAAATCAATACGTGGCTACCTTTGGTGTACAAGGGAAAATTAAGAAAACCTCAGTTTCTTACCGGCTATCTTTATTAGACGAAACCTTGAAAAACAAAAGAGAACCTTATAAAGAGATACAGGTAAAAGAAAAGGATGGTCAGTTCTATGAAGTTGGTCAGTTCAAAGCCAATGACATACACTATTTAAGCAGAAGGATGGATCATCAGTTAAGTTTTGTAAGTCGTTCTGAAAGGTTTGAGCGCATTGAATTTCAAAATGGATACAACTATTTCAGCCGCGAAAAAAAATCATTGATTCATCATTTCAACAACAATCAGGTACTTCTTGATCGGAGCACCGGTGTTCAGGATACAACATCTTTTCAATCTGCCTTGCATCGAGCAATTTTTGCTTACGGGAAACCCCATCTTAAATTTTTTAGTGGTTACGAATTTCAAAGCGAGTGGGGCGAGGGAAAGCGAATAATGAGTAGTTCGCAAAATATTTGGAGCGCTTCTACTTTTAGTAACGCTGATTTTGAAATTGCCAAGAAAGTTCAAGTTAACCTTGGGTTCAGAACAGATTATAATAGCAGGTTTGGATGGTCTATTCTTCCCAACTTACAATTTAGGAGATTGGCCAAGAAAAATAAAAAATTCACAACTTCGATAGCTTATGGACAACGAAATCCTGATTTGAAAGAGTTGTATCTAAATTTTGTAGATGCCAACCACAACGTAACAGGCAATCCAAAATTGATATCAGAAATGGGTTACAACTTTTTGTTTGGTTTTGAAAAAAGTCAAGACTACAGTAGAAGCAAAATAGTGCACGATTTCAATATAAACGCCAATTGGATGAGCAACAAAATTCAATTAATAGTTACGGATCCAACCACCGCTCAGTACAGCAATTTAGGCAATCAACACATACGTAATTTTTCCTATGGTGTCATTTTTGAAAAAGGTGGACTCAACGTAAATACCAGAAATCTTTTAACCCAAACAATTGTCAATAAAGAAAAATCAAAGTTTTCTTACCAAGCAACCATTAACGCGAGCCAGAAATTACCAAAATCAAAATTACAGATCAATCTGAACGCCAATTATTTTTCCAATCAAAACTACTTCAGCTTCAATTCTGACGGTGCAGATGTTGGCATAAAATACCTAAATCCTTACTGCTTAATGGATGTTTTTCTATCTAGAAAAATGGGTATTCAACATAGGGTTTCTCTCGGGTTTATTAATGTTATTAATATCACGCAACTCAATGTTTCTGCCGCCTCTCAAGGACAACATGGGAGAGGAGCTGGATTACTAACAGCCGGACTAGGGAGAACTTTTCAATTAAATTATCAATGGACATTCTAAAATATCTTTGTGGAATAGCTGTTCTCTTTTTTTGGGCTTGTGAACCTGAGGAGCAACCCATCCCTGACGAATGGAAAAAATTAGAAAACTTTGCTTCAATTGAAGCTCAGATGCCATTAGGCGAAAACTACGAAAGTCAAATATTCTATAGTTTAGAACGAGCAGAAGTTGTTAAAAAAGTAAGTAAAATGGAATGGGATTTTGCATGGAATGGAGATTCCTCGATTATACTTAATTCAGGTAGAAATATGAAAGCAGTTTCTACCAACTTTTCAGAATTTTCTCAAGTAAACATTGAAGACTTTATTGAATTAAAATGGGATTGGTGTATGGGGAATCCAGATAGCTTCGCAATGAGTCCGCTTCAATTTCAAGTTGTTTATGTAGTTGATTTAGGCACAGATTTGGCAAATAATCCTATTGGAAAAGCAAAAGTATTATTAGAAAAAATAAGCAATGATAGCTTGTTTTTTATTATTGATTGGAATGGTCAAGTGCAAGAACAAAGCATGGTAAGGGATGTCAAATTCAATTTTGTTTCATTTAGCATTTTAAATAATCAACAGGTAGATATTGAACCACCAAAAACAATGTATGATTTAAAATTCACGCAGTACATCAATTATTTTGAAGAAGAAGAAACTGATTATTTGGTGGTGGGTGCTCTGCAAAATCCATACAAAACTGAAGCACTAAAAATAGTCGATGAGGTATATGAAACTTCAACAATAAAACCAATGCTATCCAAAAAATGGGATGCCATTGGTTATGATTGGAAGCGCTTTGATTTTGGCCTTGCTCGGTATATTATAGAAGAAGACAGATATTATCAGATCAAAACCCAGAACGATAAATATTTCAAACTGCGTTTTACGAGCTTCACGGATGAGAATAATGTGAAGGGCTACCCTAAATTTATTTTTCAAGAAATGTTATAGTAAACAACTATTGGATAACTTTTTTGTTTAAGGGTTATGGAAAGAGGTGTTTTTTTTTCAAATCTGCTTTCTACAGCAACCAAACAAAAAGCAGAAAGGCTGATTTTGGGTCTTTCGATTTTTAGTTTTATCATTCATTTATTTCTTATTTATGCCTTGGACTTTGGTTGGATTAAATGGGCACATACGTCCTCATTGTTAAAAAATCCGATATCGGCTATTTATACTCCTTTTTCATTTATTTTACTCTACGAGGTATATCTAACTCTATACTATTTACCTAAGAGTTTTACGACTTATATTGGAAAGCAATATGAAATTATTTCATTAATTATTATTCGTCGTTTATTCAAGGATTTATCAAATTTGGAGTTGAGTTCTAATTGGTTTGCCATCAAAGACGATCTTCAGTTCACCTACGACCTAACGGCTTCTTTACTACTTTTTTTCCTCATTTTTTTGTTTCAAAGACAAAGCCAAAAAGTGGGCAATAGTTTGAGTGACTTGTCGGAACTATCTGGTGACGTAAAGAAATTCATACAGCTAAAGAAAAAAATTGGATTTGCACTGGTACCTATTTTTCTCGTTTTGGCTTTCTACACCTTTTTTGGTTGGGCCATGCACTCTTTTTACGACAGCAATTTGTATGTTGGTTTCAAGGACATAAACAATATATTTTTTGATGAATTCTTCACCATTCTAATTGTTGTTGATGTTTTGCTTTTGTTGCTTTCATTTTACCATACCGATGAATTCCATAAGGTAATAAGGAATTCGGGTTTTATTATCTCCACGATTCTTATACGGCTTTCTTTTTCTGTAGACGGGCTTACTAACACCGTACTCATTGTAGCAGCAGTTTTGTTTGGTTTATTTATCATCGCCATTCATAATTTGTTTGAAACTAGGTTAAGCAAATAATTTATGGGGTTTGTAATTTTATCCCAGTTCGATTAAACTAATACCTTCTCCACCGAGTTCAACATGCTCGTATTGTATTTTCTTTATATGGGGTACATTTTTTAAATGTTCTCTGAGAAGTTTTTTAAGGATTCCATCCCCTTTTCCATGCAAGACCTTAAGTTTTCCGAATCCTAAAACTAATGCCTCATCCAACCATTGGTCAACTTTATTCATTGCTTCATCTCCCCTAAGTCCCCTTATATCAAGTTCTTGTTTAAATGCTTGTTGTGCTTTTGGATAATTAAGATTGGGCAGTATCTTTCGCGCCTTAGGGAATTTTGTAACATCAACTTTTCTAAGTTGGATGAGTGGGACAATGGTTTTTATTTGACCTACTAAAAGGGTGGCACGGTTTTTTTTTATTTGAACTACTT
The DNA here is from genome assembly GCA_002457675.1 of Bacteroidetes bacterium MED-G17. Taxonomy (GTDB): domain Bacteria; phylum Bacteroidota; class Bacteroidia; order NS11-12g; family UBA9320; genus MED-G17. Next base: position 8,266 of record NTKK01000008.1, on the reverse strand, counting down.
CTCCTAAAGTATCATTGTCGCCAAATTGAACAGTTTCGCCCACTTCAAATTTGGGTAATTCATGTTGAATTTCTTCGAATAGGATTTTTTCTATTTTTCGTTTACTTTTCTGAAGTTCTTGTCTTTGCTTATTTGTTTTGGCCTTATTGGCCTTACTTTCTTTTATTTCTCGTATGGTTTTTTCTACTTCTTTATTGGCTTCCTCAATGACTTGTACAGCCCTTATTTGTGCTTTTTTGAGCATATTTTTTTCAACTTTTTTGAATTCTGCCACCATAGCTCGGTAGTCCTCTTTTAGCTTTTGTGCTTCTTTTTGGCTAATGGAAAGGGTGGTTTTTAATTTTTGATATTTATTACGTTCTTTTTCTAAATCGGTGATAAGCGTTTCCACATCTTTTCGTTTCTGATCCATACTTTGCTTGGCATCTTCAATAAGGTTCTCTTCTAAACCAATTCGCTGTGCTACTTCAAAAGCAAAAGAGCTACCCATCATGCCAAGCACAAAACGATACAAGGGTTTCAGTTTTTCTATATCAAAAGCCATACTTGCATTCCTAATTCCCAACTGATTTTGTGCAAACTCTTTCATATTTGAGTAGTGTGTAGTGATCATCCCTTTACACTTTGTTTTTAGAAGTTTTTTAAGTAGCGCTTCCGCCATGGGTCCACCAAAAGAGGGATCAGTTCCAGTGCCCATTTCATCAATAAAGATCAATGTTCTTTCATTTGCATTTTGCACAAAATGTTTCATGTAGCTCAAGTGCGAGCTATAAGAACTTAAATCATTTTCAATACTTTGATTGTCTCCGATGTCTACAAATATTTTCTTGAAAATAGAAGTTTTACTATTTGGATGACATACGGGCAATAAACCACACTGAAGCATGTATTGGTTAAGGGCTAAATTTTTCAATGCGACAGATTTACCGCCGGCATTGGGTCCCGAGATCATTACAATTCGTTGATCGTGATCAATTTGAATGTCCATAGGCACCGTTTCTTTCTCTTCTTCTACATTTTTGTAAAGTAGTAAAGGGTGGTACAAATCTTGAAAATCCAAACCCTCGTTATCAATTTGAGGTTGATTTCCACCAAGTGTTTTAGCCAATAAGGCCTTTGCTCTAATAAAATCAATTCGAGCAATGCTTAAAGCAATAGCTCGAATATCATTTCTATCTGCTTGAACCATTTGACTTATTTTTCTAAGAATCTTCTGGATTTCTCTGTGTTTTTCAATATAAGCTTCTCGTAAAGCATTGTTGGTTTCAATAGCCTCAAGCGGTTCGATATAGCTAATTTTACCATTGGCGGACTCGTCATATACAAAACCCTTTATTTTTCTTTTGTGCTCGCTTAAAACGGGCAAAATAAGCCGACCATCTTTAATGCTAATATCGGTGCTGTCAGACCAGCCATTGGCTTTTACTTGCTCGAAAATTTGAGAAACTTTATTTTGGCTTATTCGTTCAAAACGTTCTATTTTTTGAAAAATTTCAGCCAACTTTTTGCTGGCATTTCTCTTTATATGGCCGTCTTTATCAAATGTTCTTTCTATTTGAGAAAGCAAATTACTTGGAAGCATAAGTTGAGAAAACAATAAAGGCAATTCAAGCAAATTTTCATTATTGGAAAAGAACTGAATAAGGTATTTACCACTTTTAAGGATTTTGTATATTGACCATACTTCTTCTTCTTTAAGCACAAAACCATTCAATTCCAGTTTTTCATTCATTTCTGAAATATCAACAACATCAATTTGCACCAAGGGATCATTATCTTCTAAGAGTGAAACATATTCTGAAGTTTGGAGCAACTGTTTTAAAATTAAATCTTTATGTGTTGAAAATTGAAGTGATTCAAGACTTTTTTTGCCGGGTATACCCTTGCAGAATTTGCTTAAAAGTTCTTTAATTTCTTGAAAACCAATTGTTTCTTCAATATTCTCCGGAAAGTTTTTATTGGCTTTCAAGCTTTTTTTCTTCTAATTTTTGGATAATTATTTCGTACATTTTTTCCAATCTTTTAGCGTCTTTGCTATAAAATGACAAATTGGAATCTAAATCTGTTTGGTTAATCTGATGTTTTTGAAGCAATGCTCTATGCAAACTGTCTTCATAAGATTGATTGAATCTGCTCCTCATCTGGTAAGCTTTTAGCCATTGAATATCTGTAAGCACGTCTATCATTTTCTCTTCAGACAAGTATTTTTCATTTTGTTTTTCGTTTTTTTGACAGGCGGAAAGCAGAAAGGACAATACACATAGAATAGCCAGAATTTGATGCATCAAAATATAAAAGAAATCAACGCAAAATTACATGGAGCGAAGCTAATCATCGTTACAAAATATCAATCATTGGAAAAACTTAACGAATTGTACGCAATTGGACCACGGAATTTTGGTGAAAATAGACCGCAACAGATGGTAGACAGGTATGAAATTTTTCCAAAAGATATTCGTTGGCACATGATAGGAAATTTGCAACGAAATAAGGTGAAACTAATTGCACCTTTTGTGTATATGATACATTCGGTTGATTCTTTGCGATTGGCTCAAGAGATTGATAAACAAGCCAAAATATGTGGCAGAAAAATTCCTTGTTTACTTCAACTGAAAATTGCACAAGAAGAAAGTAAAGGGGGATACAATAAAAATCAACTGATGCTTGATTTTCCACATTTGGTTCTTTTGAAAAACTTACAAATTATGGGATTAATGGGCATGGCCAGTAACATAGATAATGCGGAACAAGTAAGAAAAGAGTTTCAGCAACTTGTAAAGTGCCGTAGCATGCTTGAGAAAGATTATGGTGTAGGGCTTACAGAATTGTCTATGGGAATGTCAAATGATTACGAAATAGCCATTCAAGAGGGGAGTACCCTTGTAAGAATTGGCAGTAAAGTATTTGCTTAACTGACTGTTTCTTCAGAAGGAACGATATGCACAAAGCTTCTTTTGCCCTTGCCTACGGAAAATTGAACTTTCCCATCTACCAAAGCAAATAATGTGTGGTCTTTTCCGATACCAACGTTTTTACCCGGGTGATGAACTGTGCCTCTTTGACGAACGATAATATTGCCTGCTATCGCCTCTTGTCCACCAAATATTTTAACACCAAGTCGTTTACTGTGCGACTCTCGGCCGTTTTTCGAACTTCCTGCTCCTTTTTTGTGTGCCATTTTTAATTATGCGTTTATCTCTTCTATTTGAATTTTTGTGAATTGCTGGCGATGTCCATTTTTTACTTTGTATCCTTTTCTTCTTTTCTTTTTGAAAACAATTATTTTATCACCTTTGGTATGTTCCAATACTTTCGCAGAAATGCTTGCTCCTTTTACCTTAGGGGTTCCTATCTTTACTTTACCATTGTTGTCTACCAATAAAACGTCATTTAGAGTGATGGAGTCTCCCTCTGCTTGTTCATTCATTCTGTGGACATACAGCTCTTGATCTTTCTCCACTTTAAACTGTTGACCTTGTATATCTACGATTGCAAACATTTTCTGTTTTTTTTGTGGGGTGCAAATGTAATTTTTTTATTTCAACCACACAAAGAATCTTTGGGCCTTTTGGAGGCTGTCAAACGCACAAAGTTTAGTAGTTTTGGTTTTTTTGAACAAAGCACATAAATACCAATTGGTAAACACCAAATTGACGCAACTATTGGATCCTAATGTCGCTTGGATTGCCAATGCAGCCAATTTTTGTAGTCTAATGTTTGAGCACTTCCCATTTTTTTGGATTGGGTTTTATTACAAAACAGACGAAAATTATTTGCAACTTGGTCCTTTTCAGGGCCCCACGGCTTGCACGAAAATAGCAAAAGGCAAAGGTGTTTGTGGTCATGTTTGGCAAAAGGGTGAAACTCTTATTGTGCCTGATGTTCATCAATTTCCAGGACATATTGCATGCAATGAAAACAGCAAAAGTGAGATTGTTTTGCCCATTTTTCACAATAAGAATTTTTGGGGTGTTTTAGACGTAGATAGCCAACAGCTTGATAATTTTAGCCATAAAGACCTAATGGGTTTGCGAGAAGCACTGGATATTTTTGAAGAAAAAGCTTTATGACTTGGCAAGACAGATACATCACCTTTTTTAAGAAGATTCCTTCGCCTTTTCACTTGGCTATTTATCTTTCTGTTTTGGCTTTGCTACTTTCCTTCTTATGCACGGAAGCTTCCATAGGAGATGTTTCAGTAGCATGGACAAAGGGATTTTGGGAGTTGCTTCCTTTTGGTATGCAAATGCTGCTTATTTTGGTTTTGGGTAGTGCACTGGCAGAGAGTAGGGTAGCGCAAATTCTAATAGATGAAATTGCTAATCGCATAACGTCAGGTCGGCAAGCTGTGTTTTGGATGTCAGTTTTTGCCTTACTTTCAGGTTACCTAAATTGGGGCTTAAGCCTTGTTTTTTCTGCTTTATTGGCTAAAAAAATAAGCCAATCGCTCACAGAAAGAAAGATTAAATATAACCACGGATTACTCGTGGCATCTGCCTATTTGGGCCTGATGGTTTGGCATGGTGGTTTATCAGGAAGTGCACCGCTTGATGTAGCTTCTACTGCGCATAAGTTGGTAGACAAAATAGGTACGGTTAATACGCGTGAAACTTTAGCCTCCAACATGAATTTGTTTTCTTTGGCTTGCTGTTTACTCTTTTTGCCTTTAGTTTCTTTTTTATTTTCCAAAAGACAAGGCGCTCAACAAAATGCAATAATTCAGGTAGAAGAAGACCGTAAATATACGTCTGTAAAGGGCTTACCTGTGGGTAGAATTTTTGCGTTGTTGATGTTGTTTTTTTTTGTGATCAGTTTTTGGCATATGCAATCATCAATTTTAAGTCTCAACAACATTAATATGATGCTTTTTATTACTGCATTGGCTTTGCACGGGCATTTGGCTATATTTATGGCTTCCGTGCAAAAGGGTTTGGGCAATGCAGTGGGTATTGTATTACAATTTCCCATTTATGCTGGCTTGATGGGTTTGCTTAAATATACAGGTCTGTTAAGTGAAATTTCTGCTGCAATGTTACAAATAGCAGATGTATCCAATTTTTACTTTCTTTCTTTTTTGAGTGCTGGATTGACCAATATTTTGGTGCCTAGCGGTGGCGGTCAGTGGCAAGTGCAAGGCCCGATACTGATAGAGGTAGCACAGCAATTAGGTCTTTCTATACCTAAAACAGTTATGGCATTGGCTTATGGTGATCAATTGACCAATATGCTACAACCTTTTTGGGCATTACCCTTATTGGGCATCACCAAAGCCAAGGTTTCTGATATTTTGCCTTATACCCTTGTTTTTATGATGGTTGGCTTTTTGATATTTACCGCGGCCTTGTATATTTTTTAATGTGTTCTTTTCAAAATCATCAATATATATGTAATCATGTAAAATGATTTTTCTTTGATAAAACTAAAGTTAATTTAGATTCTGGCCCATCACATTGTACTACTTTTGTAAACATGTTGGGCTTAAAACTTCCTACAGACCCACGCTGGGTGAATATAGCAGAAAAAAGCATAGACGAAGTGCTGATAGACCATGCCTATTGTGAGCAAAAGGCGGCCACCAGTGGCATCAGCTTAATTGTAAGATTTTCTGAATACGAAGAAGTGGTGGAAAAAGTAACGCCATTGGTAGCAGAGGAGTGGGGCCACTTTAGAAAAGTGCTGAAAGAATTGAAAAAACGTGGTTTTGCTTTAGGTCCTCAACGCAGAGATGAATATGTAAATAAGCTGATTGCTTTTCAGCAAAAGGGGGGAGGAAAGGAAAAATCACTTTTAGAAAATTTGCTGATTTGCGCGCTGATAGAAGCTAGAAGTTGTGAGCGTTTTAGACTACTAAGCACCCAGTTAGAAGATGAGGCGCTATGCGTCTTTTACCATGAGTTTATGGTGTCGGAAGCGGGTCATTACCGCATGTTTTTGGATTTAGCCTATCATTATTTACCACAAGATGAGGTAAAAGAAAGATGGCAAGCTTATTTGGATTTTGAAGGAGAAATGATTCGGGATTTGGCCTTGCGTGGCGATAGGATGCATTAGCTACAGGTTTTTAACATGATATATAAGTTGGTCAATGCCAATTGGAGCGACCCCCACTTTTTCGCAAACCAAACCACCTGCCAAATTGCTCAAAGTAGCTATCTCTTCGGCTTTGGCATCCAAAGCAAGTAGAAGACCTGCGACAGAAATGACTGCGTCTCCTGCACCGCTAACGTCAACAATGTTTCTTGGGTAAGCAGGCATATGAAAGAACTGATCATTTTCGAAAACTAGAACACCTTTTTCAGACAGGGTAACCATGATTTTTTTCGCCTCAATTTTTTCTTGAAGTTTTGTAACGGCGTTTTTAATATCGGTGATATTCTTCAAATTGCCTTTGTAGGGCAAACCTTCTTTAAGTTCCTTCAGGTTGGGTTTAAACAGATCTACTTTTTTGAAATCAAGAAAGTGCTGTAATTTGGGGTCCACAGCAATTTTTACGCCATACTCCTTTGCCAATTTAATGGTTTGTTGAATGAGATTTTTGCTAAATAAGCCTTTGTCATAGTCCTGCAAGATGAGTACATCACTCTGACGAAGCTGGTCAGATAAAACATGAAATATTTTATTTTCAATTTTTTCGTCGGATTCAAAGAGGTCTTCTTCGTCTATCCTCAAAAGGTGTTTTCCATTTTCCAAAACCCGTGTTTTTATGGTGGTTTTCCTGCTATGGTCAATGATGACACCTTGTGTTGAAAGGCCCTCTTCGATTAACAAATTTTTGAGGATATTTCCTTGTTCATCTTTTCCAACCAAACCACAAAGGCCAACTTGTGCACCCAATTTTTGAAGGTTCAATGCCACATTTGCCGCACCACCTAGACGGTTTTCTCTATTTTCAGATAAAAGTACTGGTACGGGTGCTTCGGGAGAAATTCTATGTACATGACCATATACATATGCGTCAATCATCAAATCGCCCAATACCAGTACTTTGATGTTTTGAAATTGTGCTGGTTCAATCATTTATTCAATTGTCTTAAGGCGGCTTCTATTCTGTCCATGGCTTTTTCCAATTCCTGCATGCTTGCTGCATAGCTTATTCGGAGTCCATTTGGATAGCCAAAAGGCGAGCCCGCTACAGTAGATACAAGCGCTTCTTCCAAAAGATACATGGCTAGATCATTGGAGTTGTCAATTTTCCAATGTTTGTATTTGGTATGTAAATAATAGGCAATGTCCGGAAAAACGTAAAATGCCCCTTTGGGTGGGTTAATTTGTATGCCCTCTAGTCGGTTTAGTCTATTTACCACATAATCCCTTCTTTGTAGAAAAGCATTTTTCATTTCTTTACTGGGTTCCAAAGATTCATTCAGTGCTGCAATAGAAGCGTGCTGTGCTATAGCATTTGCGCCAGATGTTACTTGGCCTTGAAGTTTAGTACAGGCCTGGATGATTTCCAGTGGTCCAGCCATGTAACCAATTCGCCATCCTGTCATAGCAAAACCTTTGGACATACCATTTACAGTGATGGTTTTATCAAATAAATTACCGATAGACGCAGTGCTAATGTGTTTCCCTTCGTAAAGGATATGTTCATAGATTTCATCAGAAATAAGGAAGCAATTTGGGTAATCTTGAAGCAGCGCACTCAGCTTCTCCAAAAGTGATTTTGGATAAACCGTTCCAGTAGGGTTAGAGGGTGTTGAAAATAAAATAAGCTTTGTTTTGTCGTTTATTTTAGATTGAAATTGACTTATGTCTGGAATGAAATCGTTTGTTGCTTCTGTTTCAATAGGGATAGGTCTTCCGCCAGCCATTCTAACCATTTCTATGTAACTTACCCAATACGGCGTAGGAATAATTACTTCGTCACCTTCATTTACAATGCTCAATATCAAGTGATTGATGCTTTGCTTTGCTCCTGTGGAGACCAAAATTTGATCGTTTTGGTAAGCCAAGTTGTTTTCTCGCAAGAATTTTTGGCAAATGGCTTCTCTCAATTCTGCAACACCTGCTATAGGCGTGTATTTGGTAAAACCTGAATCGAGTGCTTTTTTTGCCGCTTCTTTAATGTGTTTGGGCGTATCAAAATCCGGCTCTCCCAAGCTTAAAGCTATTACATCCTTTCCATCATTTTTAAGCGATCGAGCTTTTTGTGCCATGGCAATGGTGGCTGATTCAGAAAGTCGCATAGATAAGCTACTCAATAACATCGAACAAATTTATTGGATTTATAAATATCAAAAGAAAATTAATTGTCGAGAGCTTATGA
>NTKK01000007.1 GCA_002457675.1 Bacteroidetes bacterium MED-G17 | reverse complement strand
AAATTTTGCGGTCTGGACGGGACTCGAACCCGCGACCCCCTGCGTGACAGGCAGGTATTCTAACCAACTGAACTACCAGACCAAGACCAAAAATACTTGGGCGGCAAATATAAAACTTAGCCAATAAAAACGCAGTATTCAAAAACTAAAAAATCTATAAGGCTTATTGAACTGCGAATGACAGTATATTTGCTCTTACCATGGTTTTTTTAGAATTTGAAAAAACTTTAGAAGACTTACAAGAGCAGCTGGAAAAAGCAGAAGAAACGCAAAGTGAAGGTAAGGTGGACATGACGGAAACCATTAACCAACTTAGCTCGATAATAGAAAAAGAAACAAAAAATATCTACAAAAACTTAACTAGGTGGCAAAGGGTTCAACTCTCCCGTCATCCGGAAAGGCCTTATACTTTAGATTACATAAACCACATCATATCTGGTTTCATTGAGCTCCATGGAGATAGACTGGTTAAAGATGACAAAGCCTTGGTGGCTGGTTTTGGAAAAGTAGACAATCAAACGGTTTGTATCATTGGTCATCAAAAAGGAAGGAATACCAAGCAAAGACAAGAAAGAAATTTTGGCATGGCCAATCCAGAAGGTTATAGAAAAGCGCTTAGGATCATGAAATTGGCAGAAAAGTTTGAAGTCCCGATCATTACTCTTATAGATACACCTGGTGCATACCCAGGTATTGAAGCGGAGGAAAGGGGTCAAGGTGAGGCCATAGCAAGAAATTTGATGGAGATGTCTGTACTCAAAGTCCCTATACTTTGCGTGGTAATTGGAGAAGGCGCGTCGGGTGGTGCCTTGGGCATTGGTGTTGGTGATAGAGTTGCCATGTTAGAACACACTTGGTACAGCGTAATTTCTCCTGAATCGTGTAGCTCTATTCTTTGGAGAAATTGGGAACACAAAGAAGAAGCTGCAGAAGCCCTTCAGCTTACGGCTGAAGATATGCTTAAAAACAAGCTTATTGATAGAGTAATTAAAGAACCATTTGGGGGGGCGCACAGAAATCCTGAATTGGCATGCAAAAATGTGAAATCAGAAATTAAAAGATTTATAAGAGACTATAGAGAAATGAACGCGGATGAATTGGTAAAAAATAGGGTCGAAAAATTTGGCCAAATGGGCGTTTACCACGAGGATTAAAAGTCACTTACATAAGAAAAAGATTCGGGCCCTACATTAAAAATTAAATCAAGAACACTCAGCTTTGCTAGATTTTTTCCTGCGAAAACTTTGGGGTAGTCTATTTCATTTTTTTCCCATAAAATTTGTTGACAAGCACCCATAAATTGACTTGTAAACTTCAAATTCAATTCGAGTTGAAGTTGTTTTATGCACCATTCAAGTAAAGACAAATTAAGATCTACAAGATACTTCGGCTTTGATTCAAATATTTTCCACAAATCATCTCTATAAAAAAGAAAAAATGGTGCGGAATTATAACAAGTCTCCAAACTGGTTTTCATTGTTTTTAACCATGCCTGTGCATAATCAATTTCAATGTCAACTGTTTTTAGGTGACTATTTTTTTTAATAGGAATACTGATTCTTTTTTCCCCCTGAGTGGTTAATATAAAAAAACGATTTCGCATCGTTTGCTTGGGATAGGTTTCGTGCACTTCAAGCAAAAAGCTTTCTTTTTGTAAATAAATAAAATAGAAGGGTGGGGGCAACAATAAAAGAGGAACTAACCTTTCCATAAAGCTACATGTATCTTGTCGTCAAGTGTTTGATACAACTTTTCTACACTTTTTTGAAGCTTAGGCAAAACCAGTGTAGGAGCAACTTCCATTAAAGGTTGTAAAACAAATTTTCGGGTATGCATTCGTTTGTGCGGAATACTCAGTTGATCCATTTGTACTGAGGAATTACCAAAAAGCAAAATATCCAGATCTATGGTTCTGGCTGCATTCTTTTGACTTCTTCTTCTCCCCAGTCTATGCTCAATGGCAAAACACATACTTAAAACATCCTTAGGACTTTCCGCCTTTGAAAATGCCAACACTTGATTTAAAAAATCTTCGTGAGTTACCCCGCCCCAAGCATCACTTTGGTAAATAGAAGATGCCAGCTTCGCCTCTCCATAAATTTCGCTAAGAAAATGCCTTGCTTTTAATAAGTAGCCCAACCGATCACCCATATTAGAGCCAAGTGAAATAAACATCAAATCTTCAATTTGCATAAATTATATTCGCAAGGTATGCAGGATATTTTGGAATATTGGCCTTTGGTATTTGCTTTTATAGCGTACTTGCTGAGAGCTAGGAAAAATAGAAAAGGAAAGCCTGCTCCGAAGTCCAGAAAAGGAAAAATGGAAAGAAGCCCAAAGCAAAGCAAACCTCGGGAAGATCCATTTAAGAAAATTTTGGATGATTTTTTTGAATTGCCTGAAGAGAAACCTAAGCAAAAGGATGTTTCGGTTACCAAAGAGAAGGAACAAACAGTTGCAGAAAAAATTGAAAGTATTAAAAATGCGTCCCAACCAGAAGTAAAAAAAGCAACTGAGATTAATTCTCCAGAAATTGAAGTAATTGAGAAATCTGAAGAAAACCTTTTTGATCTTCGCCAGGCCATTATTAATGAGGCTATACTCAACAGGCCTAAATAAACTCACTTTTTAAAAACCCAAAATTTTTGTCCCAAAAAGTTTAATACGCTTGAGGCAATAGTGGCGACTAAAAAGGCACTTATTTTATCAATTTTCAGGGCAAAAAGTTCCAAATTTTCCCCCGTTGCTTTTTGCAGATTAGCAAGCAAAGCGTAATCCGGGAGTCTTTGCAAAGCCCAGGCATTGCTCAATACATTAAGCAACATGGAGAAACCATACAGCACAAAAAAAGGAACTATACGGGTATTGTCTTTTTCGGGTTGGCGCCATGTCCAAAATTTATTGAGATTGTAAGTAACGATTGTGCCCATCACAAAACCAATAGCTTTTGCAACATTTTGTTGAACATAAGGACTTGTCGTATAATAAAATATCAAATCAACGAGCACAGCAGTTGCCCCGGATAAAATAAACTTAGATATTTCTTTGGTCGCCTTATACACTTAATAATTCAAAATTAATTGATTGTCTGTGATTTGTGCATTTTGACCAAGAAATAAAGCACCATTTGGATTGCTGTGCCCGCAGGGAACACCATAGACTCTAGGGTATGAAAATCTTTTAAGTTTCGATTCAAAAATGCTCTGGATATCATGCCCAAAAGGTACTTTGTTGTCTTGCATATCTTCCATACTGCCAATGAGCAATCCAGACAATGAATTGAAGACACCATAGTTGTATAAAGTTTGAACCATACGGTCAATATGGTATAAATACTCACCAATATCTTCCAAAAACAAGATTTTATTTTTAAAGAAATCTTTTGTCAGGCCCCCAAGCATACTGTATAAAATAGAAAGATTACCACCTACCAAAATACCTTCTTCATTGGCTTTGTTTTGATAAATTGCTGTAGTTAAATCCAAAACCCCATGACCATATTGCATCAAATCGAGCGTATTGTGGAAATCTGTAATAAAATTTTGCCTGTCAGAAATATGAATAGGCATGGTTGCGTGAAGCGTTGGAAATTGTAAATTATTTAAGTGGATATGAAAAACACAAAAGTCGCTGTATCCAACCATCCATTTTGGCTTATTGAATAAGGTAGAAAAATTTAGATGAGGAAGAACCCTAATGGCGCCGTAACCCCCTCGGATGGCCCAAATGGCCTTTGCCGTAGGATGATTGATGGCCCATTGCATGTCCTCTATTCTTTCGTTGTCGGACCCTGCAAATTGATTTTCTCTCGAAAATAAATTGGGTGATAGTATCGTTTTGAAACCCTTAGAATCGAGAAGTTCTGTAAATTTTTCAATCCATTCTTCCTCTACATATCTAGAAGGTGAAACAAGAACCATTTCATCGCCCTTCTGAATTTTTGGCAAATGGTACATTTAGAAACGAAATAAACTAAATTTTGGTTGAAAACACTATAAAAAGAGCTCCTTTCACTTCTATTTTCGCACAAGTATGAATTTTCAGTTTTCCGAAGAACACTTGGCCGTGCAGCAAGCTGCTCGAGATTTTGCCCAAACCGAGCTTTTACCTGGAGTAATTGACAGAGATATTCACGAGAAGTTCCCATTAGAACAGGTCCGAAAACTTGGCGAACTCGGATTTATGGGTATGATGGTAGACCCCAATTACAATGGTGGAGGTATGGACACCATCTCATATGTTCTTGCTATGGAAGAGCTTTCGAAAATAGATGCATCTACCTCGGTTGTAGTTTCTGTAAACAACTCTTTGGTGTGTTATGGTTTAAACGAATTTGGTTCAGATTTTCAGAAGGAAACTTACTTAAAACCTTTGGCCGCAGGGAGTATACATGGTGCTTTTTGTTTGTCTGAGCCAGAAGCAGGTTCCGATGCTACTTCACAGAAAACAACCGCAATAGATATGGGAGATCACTACCTTCTAAATGGAACGAAAAACTGGATAACCAATGGGAATTCTGCTGATACCTACTTGGTTATGGCTCAAACTGATCCTGAGAAAGGTCACAAAGGAATCAATTGCTTAATTGTTACCAAGGATATGGATGGATTTCAAGTTGGGAAAAAAGAAGATAAAATGGGGATAAGGGGATCAGATACACACTCCATCATGTTTACAGATGTCAAGGTGCCTAAAGAAAATAGGATTGGAGAGGATGGATTTGGATTTAAGTTTGCTATGAAAACATTGAGTGGTGGACGAATAGGAATAGCTGCGCAAGCACTTGGTATTGCTAGTGGTGCGCTAGAGCTTGCTACCCAGTATGCCAAAGAAAGAAAAGCATTTGGAACAGAAATAAAAAACCATCAAGCTATACAATTTAAATTGGCTGACATGGCAACACAAGTTGAGGCCGCAAGATTACTGACTTTAAAGGCTGCCGCGCTAAAAGATTCAGGTGAAAATTATGATCTGGCTAGCAGTAAGGCTAAATTGTATGCGTCCGAAATTGCACAATCGGTTACTTCAGAGGCTGTTCAAATTCATGGTGGTTACGGCTATGTTCGTGAATACCACGTTGAAAGGATGATGCGAGATGCAAAAATCACACAGATCTATGAAGGAACTTCGGAGGTTCAAAAGATCGTAATTTCAAGAAGTTTATTGAAAAGTTAATTTAAATGATTAAATCCCTGAGCTTTTAAAGCAAAAGAACTTCCTCCTTTAGAAATCATTTGGCAACTCTCATTTTTACTTGTAGCATGTCCGATAATACTTATATCCATATGATTTTTGATTTTATCGAAGTCTTTTTGTGCAATGGTAAAAAGAAGCTCATAATCCTCTCCACCATTTAATGCTGAGGTAGCAGGACCTATATTAAAGTCGATGGCTTGCTGATAGGTAACCTGATCTATGGGTATTTTTTCTTCATAAATGGTAAATCCTACTTGGCTGGCTTCACTTAAATGCAAAATTTCACTGGAGAGTCCATCTGAAATATCAATCATAGCAGTTGGCATGACATCTAAAGATTTAAAAACATCCAATATATCTATTCGGGCTTCCGGGCGAAGTTGTCTCTGGAGAATATAATCTTTGCCACTAAAATCTGGTTGTACAGACGGATTTTCAGACCATATTCGTTTTTCTCTTTCCAATACCTGTAAGCCCATATAAGCACCGCCCAAATCACCTGATACGCACAATAGATCATTTTCATTCGCTCCAGCTCGATAAACGACTTTACTTTTTTCGCCAATTCCTGAAATGCCCAAACTGATAACCATGCCTTTGGAAATGGTGGAGGTATCACCACCTACAATTTCTACTTCATATTTTTTGCATGCCTTTAGAATTCCGTCGTATAATTCATTTACTGCATCTAACGTGAACTTGCTTGAAAAGGAAAGAGAAACATGGAGGTAATTGGGTTTTAAATTCATAGCTAAAATATCGCTCACATTGGCGACAACCGACTTATAACCAACATGCTGTATGGGCGCATAACTAAGATCAAAGTGGGTATTTTCTACTAGCATATCAGTAGATTGTACCAACACAAGACCCTTATCTAGTTCTATAACCGATGCATCATCTCCTATACCTTTAAGTATACGCTCATTACTTGTTGAAATTTTTGATTGCAAATGCTTAATCAGCCCGAATTCTCCCAAATTACCAATTTCTCCTTTGTCTTTATTTTCAAACATGTATAAATTGCAAAACTATCCCTTTTTCTATGAAGATGCTGAAATCCTTGTTAGACACTATTTATCCGAGGTTTTGTTTGTTATGCGAAGATTATTTGCTCCAAAATGAAAATATTTTTTGTTCAACTTGCCAAAATAACATAAAGGGTAACGGAGCATCTGTTGTTTGGAACCTCTACCAGAAGGATTGTTTTCTAAATAAATATGCTTTGTTTCCATTTAATGAAGGCTCAAAAGCACAAAAGTTGGTACATGCAATAAAGTATGAGGGAAATATCGTTTTAGCTGGCGATCTTGGCTTAAAACTCGGTGAAAAAATAAATGAAGAGATACAGCTAATTATTCCTGTACCCTTACATCGGAAAAAAGAAGTAGAAGGGGGTTTAATCAGTCTGAAGAAATTGCAAAAGGTATTTCAGAAGTTTTACAGTGCCCAGTTATTGTAGATCAGCTTATTCGGAAAAAGCATTCTACAACGCAAACTAAAATGAATAGAAAAGATCGTTATCAAAATATTGAAGGTGTTTTTGTGCTTAAAAACGAAGAATTATTTATTGGGAAAAGCCTTCTTTTGGTTGATGATGTATTTACTACGGGTGCAACGAGTTACGCATGTGCGGAAATTTTACAAAAAGCAAATCCAAAAAGTATTTCTTTGGCGGTTATTGGTAAAGCGGAATAAAAAAGGGCGACCATCTGGTCGCCCTTTTTTAATAGAATATAAAATTTAAAGATACTAGTTGTTGATCATGATTCTTTTGCTAGTAGACTGTCCCTTAAAGGAAGCCTTAATCATGTACACTCCAGAAGCAAGGTGTCTTAAATCAATTTGTTTATCGCCTAAAACTTTCGTGCTTAAAACATTTGCACCATTTATGTCAATAACTTGTACATCTACGTCTTCATTATCTAACCCTGTAGTGATATTTACGATACCATTTGAAGGATTTGGATAAACATTGATCATATTTTCCAAAGCAACTTCATCAACGCCTATGTATTGGCAGTTGGTGAACTCTTCACAAACTTGGATGAAAAGTGTGAATTCATTTGAACGGTTTCCAGAATTATCTTTTGTAACAAAAGTAGTGTGATACAAACCTGGTACATCAGTATTTAGGTCATGAGATAATATTTCTGCATTTGCTTTCAAATCAGTTGGGCCGTCATAATTGTCTTCGAAGATTACTCTTTCGATTGCGTCAAACTTAGAGTACATAGCAACTTTGATTAAGCTACCAAATCTACCTCTGATTCTTGGGCTTTGAACATCTACAACTTTAACTGTTCTCACTTTTGATGATTTGTTTCCAGACCCGTCAATAGCAGTGTAAGTATCTTGGTAGGTACCTAGCTGATATGGATTTACGTTTGACTGAAGTGTTACAGAAATTTCAGACTGATTATAAAGGTTGTCAATCGCAGAAGCCTGTATTGGGTTGTAATCGCTAAATACTGGGTGAAGAATTGTATCTAGAGAGTTTAGACTTATAACTGGAGCAATGAAATCTTCAATAACATATTTGATCTGCTGAGTTGTTTCGTTTCCACTCTGGTCAGTGACGGTATAATCAATAATTGCGAAACCAGGTAAACGTGTATCTACAATTGCTTCTGGACCAATACCAGGCTTAGCAACTTGCGTCCAAGTTCTATCTATAAAGCACTCTGTACCTGGGTCTGAAGAAGTTGTTCTGTCCACAAATACAGACTGTAGTTGGACGTTAACAATCCACTGACTTGGATTTGTTTTGTCAGCTTCATCATTTTCAATCATAGGCGCCTTGGTATCTACAACATTTACAGTTCTAGTTGCTTGGTCAGCATTGCCTTGTGCGTCTTGTACGTAGTAATTCAAGGTATATGCGCCTAACTTCGATGTATTTACTTCGCCTGATACAACGACAGCTGTAGTAAGATTTCCTTCTTTGGCATCATTTGCAGAGTATCCTGGCTCGGTATAATCATTACAAATTTCTAAATCAATGCTTGAAGCACCATTTAATGTAAGTGCAGGTGGCGTTTGGTCTTTAACTACGTACACAACACGGGTTAAAGGTTGTGCGGTATTTCCTGAAGCATCCTCAACAGTGTAGTTTACAAAATAAATACCTGTTAATGATGAATCAACATCACTGTTTATGTCAATCCTGTTGGATATATCCCCTTCTATGGGATCTTTAGCAACTGCGCCATATTCTATGTAAGAGGCGCCTTGCTCAATGTAGAGTGTATCGTCATTATTTAATGTAAGTACAGGTGATGCATTGTCATTAGCTAGAACAATTGCATAATCTTCAAATTCACCAATTCTATTTGCTTTTGCGTTGCTGTTTGCACCGCAAGGTTTATTTGGATCAGTATTGTATGAAGTACCTATTCTCATAATTGTTTGGCCTTCAAAAGCATCTTTTAGATCAGGAACTGTAAAACCTTTAGAAAAGGAAGTGGTTGTAGCAGTTGTTTCATATCCAATCAATTCTTCTCCCGCATCGTCAAAATCACCGTCGATATTGAAATCAATCCATACCTTTCTATTAAGAGGATTGTTTGTAGAACTTCTGTCGATGGATACTGTATAGTCAACACCAAAATTTAATGTAGGTGCATCTATTTTGCCCTCGAAGTTGTCATATGTTGTAGCGGCGTTTGTTTCTACATTTTCGAGAAGTACGTTGTTGCTATTGTCTGTCAAGCTTACTTTTGATATGCCCACATCGCTGTTGGAACCAACAGAAACTAGAGGTGTGCAGTATTCAACGACAACTATATATTTATCTTTTACAGCAGTTTTTTCTGTATTTGCTGTATCTGTGTAATTGAATGATGTAAGTGAAACAGTGTATTTACCTGGAGCAGAAAATTCAACTTCCACCTCAGAATTATTATTTTTAGCGGAAACATCTGTGATAGATTTAACGCCATTTGTTGGGAATATACCCCAGCTGAAGTTGGTACCTTTACAGTAAGAAGCAGAAAGGGTTACAATATCAGTTTGTTTTGGACGTCTATTGTCTGCAACAAAATCTAAGGTTTCATCCGCAGCTTGCGCGTTTGGTGCGGTAACAGTATACGTCTTACATATCTTATTGCTTCCTTGACAAGTTGTAGCTTCGAGGCATACGTTGTACGTGGCGTTTGTTAAAAATTTCTGAGGAAGGTCGTTTGTTATTCCTGCTAGATTTCCATCTATGGTCCATTCATAATCCACTTTCCCTTTTACGTTTTGAGAAGTGTTTTTGAAAACATAGTCCACTGCCGTATATAAAGTGTTGCAGGCTTCTTCTACTAAAAAGTCTGGTTTTGGTGGAGTTTTTGGTCCAATTTCGGAATACCAATGTGCGTTGAAGCCCCACTGATTACCGGTTCCATTTGTTTCAAAAGTCATATATATGGCACCAGAGTTTGCTGTCAAAGTATCTCTACTTATCGTTGCAGGACCGGAATATGAGGCCAACAAATTTCCTTGATTATTTTCTCCATCATATATAGTTAATAAATCACCAGCATCATTTAAACGGACAGAATCCATAACCATGGTAATACTTTCAGCTCCGCAAGGCACGATTAAGGCCTCGGTAGTATTTGGCAATCCGTTCGAATAGTTTCCGTTGATCCCACCGTTGTCTGTAATGGTACCGCTCAAGCACTCAATAATTTGGTTATTGGTTTGGGCGCCAATGGCAAAATCGCAAGATTCAGTGACTTCAAAATAAGCCGGTTTACATTTTGGATTAGAAGAACCTATGTCATTTGCTGAAGTCAGGCATACAGTGTAAACACCTACTGGTAAAGCGGTAAAATAATTACCTGTGTTGATGATTGGGTTTTTGTTTATTTGATCATTCCCACCGGCTAAATTAGGGTAACCAATTTGAGCCAATTGCCCCCAAGTATTGAAGTCAAAAGTATCTTTTTTGGCTTCATCAATGAACCTCCATTCCCAATAGTAAGCGCCATTATCAGATAGATCTGTTAATTGTACCTGACGGAAAAGTTCTTCTTTGTTTTTTGAAATAATGAAATCCGCATTAGGCACAACTGTTGGAGCTTTGATAAAAATGGTCTTGACGATAGAGTCACTACCTGCACAATTGGTTGATTTCAGTCGAATTGATTTTTTACCACCAGACGTAAAGACGGTGCTAAAATTGGTCGATGTTCCATCAACAACGCCATCATTTGCAGTATCCCAAGCATGAGAAATATAACCAGTTTGATTGGTATTTAGGAAATTTACTCGTGCCTTAACAAAAGCTGTGTCTGGAAGAGAAAAATTGGCTGATACGGAAGAAGGTGTAGTAAAATTTACTAAAAAATCCTCTGTTTCACCGTAATACATTGCATTGGTATGATAATTACTATTTATGTTCCAATATCTATAAGTCGATCTTACACGAATTCTTGCGCTTCCCGAATACCCACAAGGAACAGTAAAAGTTCGGCTCGCATACGAACCAGGCTCTTGCTCATTTCGTCCTTCTGGTAGCGTCCAATTGTTCGGTGTGATGAATTCACCTCCATCAATAAAGTCACCATCTCCATTAAAATCTATCCAAACGCCCCCACGAGAAGATCCATAACCTCCATTGCCCGTGTTGGTAGCATTTACCCTAATGGTGTATGAAGAACCTCCTGCTAAATTGATCGCATTATTTGGATTGATAAAAGTTTGTGATTGACCTGCATTGGCAAAGCCAGTCTGATTGTTATTACATCCGTCAACCTTTGAATAGATACTACTCCCGGATGCGTCTACAATTTCAACTCTTGCAATCGCTGAGTAATAAGCTCGGTTTTGATATCTACAACCATAGTAATGCGTGGTAGTTGAATAAGTTTGACCAATAGAGGATAGCGGAATTAATAATCCGAAAACTATCAATGCTTGGTGAAAAAATGTTTTTGTAAATGTTTTTCTCATAAGACTAAGATTTTATTAACAATTTGTGAAATTCGAATAAAATTAAAAAATTGTTCAATTCCTATTTTTCACAACAATTATTTAATATTTAACAAGAATTTTATGAAAAATTCGTTTGAGCAAGCTTACAAAAAGTTAAATAAAAAACAAAAAAAAGCGGTAGATACCATCGATGGGCCTGTTTTAGTTATTGCTGGCCCTGGAACTGGTAAAACGCAAATATTGGCAACACGGATTGCAAAAATCTTGTTGGAAACAGACATTCAAGCATCCAATATATTGGCGCTTACGTACACCAACGCTGCTGTAGTTGCCATGCAAGAAAGGTTGAAAAAATTCATTGGAGCCGAAGCTTATAAATTGTCAATTTTCACCTTCCACAGCTTTGGCACCAAAATTCTACAAGAAAATGAACATCTAATGAGGGAAAGAAATCTTCAGCCTATAAGTGAGTTAGAGAAAGTACAATTAGGCAACTATATAATAGACCAACTTGCTCCTAACAATGTGCTTAGAAGATTGTCTGGTGATATGTACTATGACAGAGAGCACATATTTAGCGTAATTGATTTTATGAAAAAGGAGAAATGGGTGCCAGACAAAATACTTAAGACTGTCGAAAATGGCATAAGGGAAATTCATGACGATCAAGGCAACGATTTTCATTATAAAAGGAAAAGTAAGGAATTTGAAGCGGGCGACTTAAAGCCCAATAAGTGGAAACCTTTTATCCAAAATATGGAAAAATTAAAAGCCGCTATTCAACTTTTTGACCCACTGCAGGAAAAACTCCGCGAGAAAAAGTTGTTCGATTATCCAGATATGTTGCTTAAAAGTATTGAGCTCTTGCAAAAAAATCCAGATATACTAGCCAACTATCAGGAACAGTACCAATACATATTGGTAGACGAATTTCAAGACACAAGTGGGGCACAAAGTGAACTACTCTACCTACTTGCATCCTATTGGAAAAATAACCCCAATCTTTTTGTAGTTGGTGACGACGACCAATCTATTTACAAGTTTCAGGGGGCCAACATAGAAAATGTCAAAAATTTTTATGATAGGTACCAACCAAATTTGACCAAAATATTTTTGAAACAAAATTACCGCAGTACCCAAAACGTGCTTGATGCATCCAAAATATTGATTGACCATAACCAAGAACGACTCAATAAATATTTAGGTATTGAAAAAATACTTCAAAGCAATAATCCCAAACAAAATCAAAAAGTTCAAATTTCGAGCTATTCAAATCCATATTACGAGGCGCTTGATACCGTAAAGAAAATAAAGGGACTTATTTCAAATGGTACCAAGCCAGAAGAAATAGCGGTCATCTATGCAAAACATAAGTTTGGGAATCATATAGAAATTGCCCTTCAAAATGAAAACATTCCACTTCAAAAGGCAAAAAAGTCTAATGCGCTTGTAAATAACTGGGTAAGTAAATGGTTGAAAATATTGCGCTACATCGATATGGAGATAAACCGACCTTTCAGTGCAGACCATTTGCTTTTTGAAATTTTGCACTACCCTCAATTTGGTATTTCACCTTTAAGTTTGGCACAGCTGGGTTTTTATTTCAAACAAAATCCAACAGCAAAGATTTGGAGACAAGACATTCAAAACGTAGAAGCGGGGAATGACATGCTTAAAGAAACCAAAATTTCCAAAGAACAACGGGCCAAAATCAAAAGTACAGTGGCTGACTTGGAGTATTTAATGGGCAAATACTTTCAAGTAAGTCCAATAGAGTTGGCGGAGCTTGCGCTCAAAAAACTTAATTTTCTTCAAATCGCCCTGCAAGGTGAATCAAGAAAAGAAAATTTGGAATGTATAAACGCATTCTTTAAATTTATTCAGTTTGAAGCCAAGAAAAAAACCATTACAGCTCTTTCAGAAATTATTACAAACATTGATTTGATGCTTGAAAACAAAATTTCATTAGCTGTGGAAATATTTCAAGGAAGCACTAAAGGAGTAAATATGTTGAGTGCCCATGGTTCTAAAGGTTTAGAGTTTGAGCATGTTTTTATCATAAATGCAAGTTCACAATGGGAGAAAAAATCGCCTTACGATGGTTTACCTTATCAAATGGCTAAAGTTTTACCCAATATGGATATTCTTGATGGAAATATTGAGGAAAAAAGACGATTGTTTTTTGTGGCAATGACAAGAGCAAAATTTGGTTTGCACATTAGCTATCCAAAAACAAATGATGGCAAAGGGATGGTTCCGAGCCAATTTGTAGCAGAGTTAGAAAATACAGACTTTGTTGAGTTACATAATCAACAAAACAATGAATATCAAATGGAGGATTTGGTGCAACTTATCTTTAAAGAAAAAGATTTAATAATGGAGAATTTGCTTAATAAAGAAATGATTCAAAAATCTTTAGAGGGGTATAAATTAAGTGTTACCCATTTGAATACATTTTTAAAATGTCCGCGCACATTTTACTACCAACATGTACTCAGAATTCCACAAGCAAAAAATCAGTATATGGCATTTGGAACGGCAATGCACTTCGCCCTAGACAGCAGTTTTAAAGCAATGTTGGCTCATCCTAAAAAAGAAATGCCCACTGTAGATTTTGCCATTCAACAATACAACTTTAGTATAAAAAACCAGGGGGATAGTCTTAATGAAAAAATTTTAGCGTCACTTCTCCTCAGAGGAGAAGAGCAGCTGAAAGCCTTATTTACCCGGCGGAAAGCACAATGGGAAATGAATACTAATTTTAGTACGGAGAAAAAAATTGAGGGAGTTGTGGTAAGGGGGGTTCCGATTAAAGGTCAACTAGATAAATTAATTTTTTCTCAAAACATGGTAGATGTCGTTGACTTTAAAACAGGTAAATATTCCAACAAGAAAAAAAGTATTGCCCCACCACAGAAAGAGGCACTCCCTTCGGAGGGAGAAAAATATTATGGAGGAGATTATTGGCGACAAGTGGTTTTTTATAAAATATTGGTGGATAGCTCTTCAAGTATTCAACACACATTTCAAAGAGGTATTATTTCATATGTACAAGAGGAAAAAGGAAAATTTCACGAAATAGTAATGGAACCAAGTCAAGAAGAGGTAGAAATTGTTTCTACGCAAATTGAAGAAAGCTACGCTGCGATAAAAAATGGTGAATTCAATAAAAGTTGTGCAGAGGAAAAATGTTATTGGTGTAATTTTCAAAAACAGCTTGCAATGAACAAAATAGATATTGATATGTAACTTTGTAAAAGTATGAGTATAGGAGAAGTCACAATGGTTTATACGGAGTCAACACCCAACCCCGAAAGTATGAAATTTGTAGTCAACAAAATGGTTCTACCCAATGATTCAATTGATTTTAGAAAGAAGGAATTGGTAAAGGACGCCCCAATAGCAGAAGCTTTGTTTGATTATGACTTTGTAAATGGCGTTTTTGTCATGAACAACTTTGTAACAGTTACAAAAAAGCCTGATTATCAGTGGTTTGATATTATACCACAACTTAAAAAGTTCATCAAAGAATACATAGAGGCAGACAAGCCAATAAAGTTAAATACTGCAAGTCTTTCAGAGGAAGAGGAAAGTGAAGTGATTACTAAAATCAAAAAACTTTTGCACGATCATGTAAAGCCAGCAGTAGAGATGGATGGAGGTGCAATTGATTTCAAAAGTTTTGAAAACGGAATTGTAACAGTACTAATGAAAGGAGCCTGTAGTGGTTGCCCTTCATCAACCATGACTTTAAAGGCGGGAATTGAAAATCTGCTCAAAAGAATGGTTCCTGAGGTAGAGGCCGTAGAGTCTGAAGCGGTATAGAAACTATTTGAAAAATAGAAACAATTCATTTTATTTGTGGCATGAGAAAAATTATTACCATCCTTTTTTTGGCTTTGTCATTTGTTTCCTATGCTCAAATAAAATTTGCAAAAACTGAAATTTCTGTCGAAGGATACTGCACAAGCCCAGAGTTGGTTACCTACGTTACCATTGTAAATAGTTCTCAAGATAAGTCTTTTAGCTGGCAAAGAGTCAAGAATGAAAGAACAGAAGGTTGGGAAACGGCAGTTTGCGACATAAATTTATGTTATGGTGTTGAAACAAACGAAGCCAATTTTGATTTTAACCCAAACGACTCTTTTACCTTTAGATTCTATTTTTATCCTTCAGAAATCAAAGGTGAAGGCGAAGCAGAGGTTGTAGTTTATGCTAGAGAAAATACAAGCAACCGCGATACAATTAAAATTAGCGGTTCTTGTTGGGGCGCGTCATTACAGGATGTTTCTCAAAGCTTCTCAGTATATCCCAACCCTTCAAAAAACAATATCTACCTAAAGGGGGCCAATACAGATAATATAACATATTCCATTTATGATTTGCTTGGCAACATTGTGCGAGAAGGAAAGATTCAATCAAATCAACACATTGATATTCGAAACCTACATGTAGGCATGTATCTCATCAAATTTGATGTAGCATCTAAAACGATTACAAAAGTTTTTCGAAAAAACTAAAACCTAAATTTCATGCCCAAAACCAGGTTTTTGTTGGTGGTTTTGTTGACTGTAAATGGCCTTTGATTTGCTGTTGAGTAAGGACTATAAGCGTCTCGGACAATTTGATACAAATAAGCTATTTCAATGCTAGTCCTTCGGTCCTTTAGGCCAACCCCAATAGTAAAATTATCTGTGCCTTCAGTAGTTGAATTGGTCTTTTTGTTTGGGCTTTGCAATCGCCCATAACCACCTCTTAGTTGAATTTTGTTTAATACATACTCACCGCCAAATCTAACATTCACTGTTGATCTGAAGTTATTTGTTAAAAAATCGTTAACGGCATCTAGATTTTGGTCTGAGCTCGAAAAGCTCATGGTGCTATAATCTATCATTTCTATATCGGCCGATAGAAAACCTTTTTTATCAAACAGGTACGCAAAACTTAAGGTAGTTTTAGCCGGTGTAGTCAATCGGTAATTATTGGAAAAATCTTTCGTAAAATAATTTCTAGCAGATTGCATAAAGTATTGCACATTCAGTCGATCAGAAAAATTTTCATTTATGGTCATAAACTTAGGTGTTTGAAGTGATAGACCTGCGCGCACATTTTCAAAAGGTAGTACAATTAAACCAAGATTAAGTCCAAAACCAGCAGCTTGGTAAGAAAATGACCGCCTAAAATCAAATAAATCCCACGTGTTTTGACTTTTTAGATCAAAATCGTTCAATTCTGTAAATTGATTGGTTTCATCAAAATTTGAGGTAAACAAACCCAAGCCAGCACCAAATAAAATTTGATTGTCGAAGTTGCCTGAAAAACTGATGTTGAACTGACTGTTTTTGCCACTTTGATTTAAGGTGTTTCTTTGTTCTAAGCGCCTATAATTTGGGTCTATTGTACCAATATAACCGCCTTCGCCACTAGGGTGGGGATCAATTAGATAAGCAAACCAAAACATATCTGCATATTCATCAAAACCATTTTGTAATCCATTTAAAGAATCACCTGTTGCAATACCAATCACATTGGCCAATTCCGCTACTGCTTCCGTATATGAGGATTCGTTATTTATCCCTTCGTAGCGTATTTTTCGTTGAAAATTGTTGTTTTGGTTGTAACTAAGTCCTAAGTTAAAATTTTGCCATCCTGTTTTTCTTCTTTTTTTCTGTGAAAACACCATCGATAGGTTAGATAAATATAAGTCAGATGAGTTGTCTACTTTAGAATTATTAAAATACGTTGAAGTATTTTTTTGACTCTTATAGCCTAATGAAAATGAATATTCACTTTTTTTAAATTGAGCCAAGCCTGCAGGGTTTATTTGTGCAGAAGCAATGTCCGCTCCCAGCGCTCCAAAGGCATCTCCAGCACCCATGGCTCTTGGCGATCCGCTCCAGGAAGGTTGACTAAGTTGATAGCCGATCAATTCAGTTTGCGCACTTGAAAAAAAGAAAAGAAAGACATGTAAAAGTCCTATAACGTGTTTTTTCATCTAGTTTTTTTTCTATTTTCTGCTGGCACTTTTGCTCCTACCTCCGCTTGATCTTGAAGGTGAGCTATTTCTACTCGGGTTGTTATACGATCTAGAAGGAGCAGAGTTGTAACTTCTATCGGACTTGGGCGAATAGGACCTCGAAGATGAGTTATTTCTGCTTGAGTTGTTATACGATCTAGAAGGAGCAGAGTTGTAACTTCTATTGGACTTGGGCGAATAGGATCTCGAAGATGAGTTATTTCTGCTTGAGTTGTTATACGATCTAGAAGGAGCAGAATAGATTGTTCTTGATGTATTTCTTGAATTTGTTCGAAGATTGGGATTTACACCTTTAATTGTTTTGCTGGTTTGGTCACTTCTTCCTGAACCATTTTCAGGTGTAAAAGCCTCTTTTCGACGAGAGCTTGTTGCATTTAAGGTTCTATTGCTATACCTTGACGGAACAGTAGAGCTCAAAACATATCTCTGTTTTCTAATGGTTTGGGATCTGTTAACACTTTGTCTTGGGTAATTATAATCATTCCATGAACGATTTTGATATGCTCTTCGATTATTCCAAAACATGTTGTTTCTAAAATACCACGGATCATAGTAATTGTAATATGCAAATCTTGGTCCTCCAATCAAACCATAATTTGCAGACCAATATGGATTTATTAGAGGATAACCAAAGGAAGATTGAAACCCGTAGTTCCAACCTGAAAAGGAATTCCACCCGAAATAAAAGTTTTTTCTTCGCCTTGGATCAAAAATTGGTCTTCTATAATAAGGACTAAAATCATAGAAGTTATTCCAAGATGAAAATCTCCATGTATTTCTTTGTGCATCTCTCAAACCATCTCTGTAACCATCGGAGTAATAATCAAACAATTCTTCCCTATTTAACCGATTAAAATAATCTTCATAAGACATATAGTCGTCTTTAGAAATATATCTGTCTTTTTCGTCAATCTCTGGATCTTCTGCTCTTTGTTTGTCGGGTAAAATGATATTTTGTTTTTTAATGACTTCTTTTTTAATCACTAGTGGTTGATCATCAAACCCTGAATACAAATCATCGTATTGAGCAAAGGCTTTATAAAATCCAAGAAAAATGAAGATGATGGTGAATTGTGTTTTCTTTGTCATTTTAAAATTAATTTAAGTCAGTCCGATAAATAATGCTAATAGCACTAAATAATTCCGTTGGTATCTGTTGTTTTGCAAAAGCCATTCCAAAATAGAAAATTTTATGTCATTTGAAAAAATAAAGCGATCTGAAGATTATTCAAAATGGTATAACGACTTGGTTATCAATGCAGGACTGGCTGAACATAGCGCAGTTCGTGGCTGCATGGTAATAAAGCCATATGGTTATGCAATTTGGGAAAAAATGCAGTCTCAATTAGACAAGATGTTTAAAGATACAGGACATCAAAACGCCTATTTCCCTCTTTTTGTTCCAAAAAGTTTGTTTGAAGCAGAGGAAAAAAATGCAGAAGGTTTTGCGAAAGAATGTGCAGTAGTTACTCACTATAGACTGAAAAATGATGAAGAAAATATTGGAAAGCTAATAGTTGACCCGGAAGCAAAATTGGAGGAGGAACTTGTGGTTAGGCCAACAAGCGAGGCAGTTATTTGGAACACATATAAAAATTGGATAGAATCTTATCGTGATTTGCCAATTCTAATAAACCAATGGGCAAATGTGGTGCGTTGGGAAATGCGCACACGTTTGTTTCTTCGAACCTCAGAATTTTTGTGGCAAGAAGGCCATACCGCACACGCGACAAAAAAGGAAGCCATTGAAGAAGCAGAAACCATGCTCACGGTCTACGCAGATTTTGCAGAGCAATTTATGGCCATTCCTGTAATTAAAGGATTAAAAACAGCCAGTGAACGATTTGCTGGAGCAGAAGAAACATATTGTATAGAAGCCTTAATGCAAGACGGGAAAGCACTTCAAGCAGGAACATCCCACTTTTTAGGTCAAAATTTTGCCAAAGCATTTGATGTACAATACACCAATAATGAGGGTAAAAGAGAACATGTGTGGGCAACAAGCTGGGGCGTAAGCACACGTTTGATGGGTGCCTTGGTAATGACCCATAGTGATGACGAAGGTTTGGTTTTACCTCCAAATTTGGCGCCAATACAGGTTGTAGTTGTACCTATCTATAAGGGGGAAGAACAACTAAATCAAATCAAAGAAGAAATACAGCCTATAATAAAGGATTTACAGAATCAGGGTCTAAGTGTCAAATTTGATGACAGAGATACCCACAAACCTGGTTGGAAATTTGCAGAGTATGAGTTAAAAGGAGTTCCTATTCGCTTGGCTGTTGGTAAAAGAGATCTTGAAAATAAAACGATTGAATTGGCAAGAAGGGATACCAAAACGAAAGAGACTATTTCAATAAATGAGTTAGCAACAAAAGTCCCAAAGTTGTTGCAAGACATACAGAAATCAATGTATCATAAAGCGAAAGAATATAGAGACCAACAGATTAAAGAAGTAAATTCTTGGGAAGAATTTTTGGTTGAAATTGAAAAAGGTGGCTTTTTGAGTGCACATTGGGATGGCACGTCTGAAACGGAAGAAAAAATAAAAGAACTTACCAAAGCTACCATTCGTTGTATCCCGCTTAATAATAAAAAATTGTCTGGGAAAGATGTTTTTTCAGGTAAAGCTTCCGATCAAAGAGTTTTGTTCGCAAGGGCTTACTGAGTTAGAATAACATAAAACTGCAATTGCATAATACAAATCAAAAACTAGGTAATGAACCTTTGGGCAGACTGCTATTTAGTCAGGCTGCTCCTGCCTCTATTGGTTTTTTGGTTATGAGCATTTACGCAATTGTTGATACTTTCTTCGTGAGCCATTTTATAGGAAAATTAGCAATAGCAGCTGTTAGTATTGTTATGCCAATAGTATTTCTTATTGCTGCTTTTGGTATGGCCATTGGCGTTGGAGGCGCCTCAGTTATATCAAGAGCAATTGGTGCAGGCGAAAACGAAAAAGCACAAAAAGCATACGGCACACAAATTTCACTTACCCTATGTTTGTTGGTCTCATTTGTCGCTTTGGGTTTACTTGGAAGAAGGTATGTCCTTCAGTGGTTTGGCTGCAACCAAGAGATAATGCCATTTGCGTTGTCGTATTACCAAATAGTGACACCAAGTATTTTGTTTCTTGGTTGGGCAATGATGAGCAATAATGTGCTAAGAGCATTAAATAAGCCTAAGGTAGCAATGATGAGTTTGATTATTCCTGCAATAAGCAATATAGTTTTAGATCCAATTTTAATTGGTGTTTTTAATTTGGGAATTGCTGGAGCTGCATGGGCAACTGCATTTGGTTATTTAAGCAGTGGTTTGTTCACGTTTTTTTATTTTTCATTTGGAAATCCAGGACTAAAACTTGGAAGTGCTAAATTAAATTTCGATAAAGGGATAGTAAGTGAAATATCTTCAATAGGTTTAATAACTTTAGTAAGGCAAGCGGCATTTAGTATCCTAGCTATTTTTTTGAACAATAGCCTAAAGTATTATGGTGGCTCTACCGCTATTTCTGTTTATGGCATCATAAGAAGTCTCACTTTGTTTATTTCCTTCCCAATAATTGGTATCATGCAAGGGTTTATGCCTATTGTTGGGTTTAATTATGGCGCAAAAAAATACAATCGAGTGAGGCAAGTTGTAAGATTGGCAAATAGGTGGAGTATTGTAACCTCGATAAGTTTATATTTAATTATCTTATTGTTTGCTGAATATATTACACAATTTTTTACAGATGACAATTTTTTGCAGGGCCAAACACCATTTGCGATGCGATTGGTTTTTTTGGCAATGCCAATCATAGGAATTGGGTTTAATGCAAGTGCATATTTTCAATCTATCGGCAAACCCAAACAAGCTTTATGGCTTACGTTGTATCGTCAAGGATTATTTATGATTCCTTTAGTGATGATTTTGCCAACTTTTATGGGTATTAAAGGAATATGGTTTTCATTCCCAATAGGCGAGTCATTGGCAACATTGGTTAGCTTTTTTTGGCTTAAGAAAAATTTGAAGTTTTTAAGTGATTAAAATATCAATTAGATTTTTTAGTCTGTTGTCAGTTGTTTGATAGTCATATTTTTCTTTGAGTGATTGTAGGGCTCGTTTCCCCATTTTGGAATTTAACTCATGATCAAAGTGTTTTTTGATTGCATTTTTATAACTGTTCAAATCGTGGAAAATAGAACCTATTTGGTTTTCCTCTATCAAATCTTGTTGTGGTTTACAACTGGAGCTGATAATTGGTAAGGAACAGTACATATACTGAAAAATCTTATTCGCAATGCCACTCTCATGCTGTTTATTTTTTTCAAGTGGGCATAATGCAACATCTGCCAAATTCAAATACGACTTCAGTTCACTTATATCTATCCAGGGGATATGTTGAATAGCACCGTTATTTTTTAGGAAAATAGAATCTTTTTGAAACAATATAGTTTCAGTTTTATCAATCGGGCCGATTAAAAGCAAGTTTGGCTTAATACCTTCAAGATGAAGGTGGTTAAATGCTTCGATTGTGAGGTTAACACCTCTTCGTTTTGCAATTACACCAAAATACACAAAGACTGGATTTTCAGGATTTTTCCAATCCAATACTACTTTTTTGGCTTGTTGTTTGGTTTCAAATTTTGCAATATCCAAATAGTTTGGAAGAGAAATGAATTTGTGGTTTTTGATCTCCGGATTTCTCTTAATGAGTTGATTTTTAAAATCAGTGCTTAAGGTAACTATCGCTTGGCAACAAGTCAGATAACTTTTTTCCTTTTTTTTCCACCTTATAGAATTAAAAAACCACTTAGTCAATGTCTTCATATTTGCAGCGTAGTGCTTAACAGCTTCTGGATAATTTTCGTGAAGGTCAACGATTAAGGCGATATGTTTTGCATTTTTTTTGATTGCTGCTGCACTGGGTTTACTTAAATATAAATCATGCACATGTAATAGGTCAACTTTATAAGACTTCAAAAAATTACCGACCAAATAACGGGTCAAATGATAATATATGTTTGTTCTTCCATCTAAAATTTTTAATCCATTTCTTATCTTTTTGGATAGTCTAATTCTACAGATATCAAAGGGATGATTGTCGTCATATTTTGAATCTTTTGAAGTGTATTCAAAACATAGAACGCAAACTTTATAACCAAGCCTTATGTATTGGAATACTTGACGATTTACTCTAATATCATGATTAAAATTGTTGTCAACGAATATTCCAATGGATTTAGTCATTTATCATAAAAGGTCTAAATGTGTTATACCAGATGCTCAAGTTCAACATTCTTGAAAGTTCATCTGCGCTAAATGCGTTAAAATTGGATTCAGATATCGCGCAGTCTTTCTTGAGTATAGACAATATTTCTGAATTATTTATTGTATCCATGATATAGGTTTTTAAGGGCCCATTGAAATAAAAATTTGTGGGATTTTCCCAACCCATTTTGTCTACACGCCAAACAATACTTTTGGGCAATTTCTTTTCCATTGCTTTTCGAGCAACAAATTTTGTCCAGCCTTTTGAAATTAGTTCTTTCCCATCCAAGTCTATTAAGTACTCTACAAGTCTAAAATCAAGAAATGGTGTTCTAGATTCAACAGAAAATGCCATAGAATTTCTATCCAAATAATGAATCAGATTACATAAATTATGGTTGATATCATAAATCAAACGTTCCTTTAAAGGGAGAGATTTAAGGAAAGGTTTGTTATAGCAAAAATGATAAAATTTCTTAAAAATTGTTGTCGATAAAATTGGTCTAAATCTTCTATACTTTAAACCTGTCTCGACATATGATTTTGCTCTTGGAATTTTGAGTAAAGATAGGATGTCATTTTTATTTAAAGATTTTGAATGAATTAAAAAATTTGGAATATACTTAAGGTAACCAGCTAAAATTTCATCAGCACCTTGCCCATCAAGGGTGACTTTTACATCTGTGCGGCCAACTAACTTAAATGTATTATAAGCAGCTATCATAATACCATTTGGAGGTGTATCATGTATATAAATTAGCTTTTGATGGTCTTCAATTAAGGTTTCAAGTTTTGGTTCTATTTTATGCGATTTTAACGAGAGTGTACTGACTAATTCGTTAATAAAAAATGATTCATCTGCCGATTTGGATTCATCATTGTTGTAGACTGTTGAGAAGGTATGCTGTTCAATTTTTGAATCTTTTCTAAGTTCATTTACTATCGAAACTATAGAACTGCTGTCAAGACCACCTGAAAGAGCTGAGCCGACTTTTACTTTTGATCGAAGTCTTAGTTCAACAGAGGATTTTAACAAGTCAAAATAACTTTTCTTGCGGTTTGGTGCATCTTTTATTGTACTTATGTCCCAAAAAACAGTTGGCTTTCCTTTGGGGAAGGTTGATAAGTCAGATAAAGAAATGCTAACATAAGATGCTTTAGGAAATTTATAAACCTCTGAAAATAAAGTACTTATTGAATACTCTTCTGATCCATTGGCCAAATAAGATAAACATTGTTTTTGATCGGTTTTAATTTTGAATAAGCCAGTATGAAGTATACTTTTTATCTCAGAAGCAATGGCCAATTTACCATCTTGGAAACAATAATACAGCGGTTTTATCCCGAAGCGATCTCTTGAAATAAACAGGGTTTCTTTTTCTAGGTCAATGAGACAAAAAGCCCACATTCCATTAAATTGATTAACACAATTTTCACCCCACTTCTTATAGGCTTCAATAATAACTTCAGAATCATTATTTGGTTGGAAATTTAGTTTTTCTGCAATTTCAAGATAGTTGTAAATTTCTCCATTAAAGACCAACACGTATCTGTTGTCCTTAAGCATTGGTTGGTATCCAGAAGCTTTAGTATCCATTATGGATAACCTTCTATGCCCTAAAAAAAAGTTTGATTTTGAGGCTTTTGAAATATGCTCTGTCTCCTTGCTTTGCGAATCCTCACCAAAAAAAAAGTTTGATTTATATTTTTGGTCTAATGATATAAACCCTTCATCGTCAGGTCCTCTATGTTTGATTGCATCATTCATTTTTTGAATGTGTTTACCTTCAAAATAGTACGAATTAGAAAAGAGCAAATTAAATCCACACATACTTTAGATGACTTGAGCTGGGTGAGCAATTATGGCGCTATCAAGTAAATTGAAATTATTATATCTTAAACTTTTAAGTGCTTTTATCCAATCAATTTTTGCGAAGCTTCTGTCTTCAAATTTATATTCTTGGAATAAATCACTAAGCTCGGTATGGTAACCAAAATATTCTATTATTTCCATAAATGTTAATGATTTAAACTTAAGTCTGGCTGCAAATTTATCGTGAATTTTTAAGTTTTTAATGAGGGAAAACTGGCGTTTAATTTCTTCATCTATTTCCTTTTTGTTCCCATTAATTATGGCCTTATTGTTCTCGATACTCCAGCTCTCTGGTCGCTTAATAGCGTCTGTACGATGCTTATCATTTAGGTAGTTATTTTTAATTTCAGTTTCACTAAGTACTAAACTCGGATTTAACTTCTTTAAAATGGATTCACTTGTTTTAAAAGGGTTTTTGACAAAATCTTCGTATTTGATACTTAAAACACGCTTATCTTTTTTTAAAGCGATAAAAAGATAAGCTTCTATAAACCAATTTAACAAGCTAGACTTTTTAGAAAAACCTCTTTTTAGCATGGAATTGTAAACGAATAGAGGGTTTCGAACCATAAATAAGTAATAACCATTACTAAAATGGCTAAGATAATTTCTAGCATAATGATTATTTTCTGGAGTTTTTTCGAAGAAAATTCCTCCAGGTTTGTTTCTGCTAAAAAAGTGATCATTAGCCAAATTTTGAATAAGCTGGTCAACACCTACTTTTAACAACTGTTTTTTTAAGCTCTTTTTGTCCATATCAAAGTAATTAAGATTATGGAAGTACGGTCTATTTCTTACTTTGTAAGGGGCGGGACAGATATCAAAAGATTGAATGCAATTTTCAGGTTTTTTGCTGTAAATGGATTGATTTGAAAACAGGCATAATTCAGGACCACACATCGAAATTGGTTGTGCATCAAGTACATCAGCAAGCACAGTACTGCCCGAACTTGGACAACATCCAATAAGGCAAATTTCATTTCTTTTCCTTCGACCCATAATTTGGTTTATTTAATAATAAGCCCTTCAAGAATATCACCGACAAAAAAAGATACAATAGCAGCAAGCGCGCCTAGCGACAAAGTTTGCATGATTGCTTTTATCATGTTGGTTTTTGTTACTCTTGCTTTCATCCAACCAATAAGAACAAAACCACTTCCGGTAAAAATACTTGTCCATAAAAATAAGTTACCAGGAAATGAATAGAGATAATCCCAAACATAGATAAGCAATGGAATTAGCCCAATTACTATAAATGATAAGTAGGTTACCAATCCCATCATAAAAGGAGATTTGGTTTCTTCGTGCATTTCAAGCTCTTCTTTCATCATTACATCTACCCATCGGTCTTTATCGGCAGTAATAACTTGCACCACTTTTTCGAGCAATTCTCCTTCAAACCCCTTTGCCTGGTAAATTTCTCGAATTTCTTCTTTTTCTTTCTCCGGTAAATTATCTACTTCCCAATATTCAAGGTCTTTATGTTTTTTAAAGTTGTCCTTTTCCGATTTGGTAGATAAGTAAGCACCTATACTCATTGCAAAACCGTCTGCGAGTAAATTGGCAAAACCTAGAATAATAATAATTGAGCTATTGAAGCCTGCCCCAACAGATCCTGCAACTACAGCAAAAGTAGTCACGCAACCATCTATGCCACCATAAACAAACTCGCCAAGATAGGCACTTAAATGACTGAATTTCGAATTTTTTTTGTGAATAATACCTTCGTCGTGTTTCATGTTTTATAGGTCTTCGTCATGACCCCAATGTGCTATTTCATTTTCTGTGTATAGTGTCGGGAAAAATATTCTTTTTTGAAACTTAGGGTGCATGTATTTCTGCCAGTCACTGCCGCCGGTGGCCTTTCCTTCACCAATATATTGTTTGGCTGTATGGTAGTGGCTCATTACCCAAGTAATATTCGCTGTTTGGTCAAAATGCCTCATGGTTTCAATTAGGTGCTTATTTTCTTGCTCTTTTTTTGACATACTAGAGTAAATGCTCCATAAATTTCTTCCTCCATTCGAGCGCAAAATTTCTTGCTCTAAGGCATGGCTATGTTTTTTGAGAAAATTGGCTATAAGAGGAGACTTTTTTTCGGAATTTGGTTTTTTTCCTGCTGTCTGCCAATATAGTTTTTCCAAAAGGTCTTGGGCTTCACTTGCCTCTTCATTTCGGTACCTCACATCAGTAAGGTTTTTGGGAAGCGTGCTCTGTAATTCAATCAGTCTATATTGAAAACTTTGAAATCCGCTTGCAGGTGTTAAAGTGTCTCGAAATTGCATATATTGCTCTTTTTCCATACCATTTTTCATAATCGAAAATGAATGGCTTAGGGCATCAAAATACCTCGAGATTCTTTCAAAACATTTTTGTAGCGCGGCAAACTTTTCATCTGCTTCAAAAACCTGTTTTATTTCCCATAGGATAAGTTTAAAATACAGTTCCGTAATTTGATGATACATAATAAAGACCATTTCATCAGGAAATTTTGTTCGAGGTTTTTGTAAAGAGAGCAGTGTTTCGGTATGGATGTAGTCCCTATATGTAATATCCTGGGCATGCAATAAGCCAGCTAAACGAGTTTCAATGTTCGCTTCTCCAAATTTTTCTTGAAGTTTTTCTAATATAGGTTTATTTTTTACCGCCATCTAAGCTTGTTTAGGGTTGTTTTACTCGTTCTACGTAATCGCCGGTCTCAGTGTTTACTTTTATAAACTCTCCCTCTTTGACAAAAAGAGGCACATTAACTTCTGCTCCAGTTTCTAAAGTTGCTGGTTTTGTTGCATTTGTTGCAGTGTCTCCTTTTATGCCAGGTTCTGAGTAAGTAATTTGTAAAATTACTTTGTCTGGCGCCTTTGCCATGATTGGATTGTCGTCGTCAAGGTAGACTTTCAAAATCATTTCTTCTTTTACAAATTTTATAGCATCTCCAATCATACTTTGTGGAATGCTAATCTGCTCAAAGGTCTGGTTATCCATCATTACAAGGTTGTCCCCTTCTCTGTATAGATATTGCATTTCCTTTTCTTCAACTCTCACAAGTTCAATGTTTTCTCCAGATCGAAATCTATGGTCCATAGATTTTCCTGTTAATGCATTTTTCATTTTTACTTGATAAAAAGCACCCCCTTTTCCAGGCATAGTATGCTGATATTCTTGCACAATGCATAGCTGATTATTATGCCTTATAAAAGCGCCGCGGCTCAAATCCGATGTATTTGCCATTTTGAAACAAAAAAAAGGAATATTCTTGAATGTGTTTTACTTAAGATAATATTGTAAAGTAAAGTTTTGGGAAAAATATATTCCTTAGCAAATAAGTTTTTATGGGCTGGTACGATTTTGCTCACTATGTCGTTCATATTTAAGTTTTTACACTTAAAAGGTGCGGAGCAGCTTTTAGCTAGTGGTAGTTTTGTATTCTTTTCAGCTTTGGCAATAAAACTTGAAAAAAGAAAAATAGGCTTAGGGTTATTTCTCTTGTGCATTTGGGTTTTATTTTATAGGGCTGGGCAAATGCCTCTCAGAGCAGAGGAGCCAAGAAGAGCTGTGGTAAGTATGGAAATGGCATACAACAATGAGTTCATCATGCCTACCATCCATAACGAGGCCTACCTAAATAAACCGCCTATATTTAACTGGTTGCAAGTTTTAAGTTTTAGGATTTTTGGAAATTTTGGTGCCTTTGCTGCAAGGTTTCCTGGTTTGCTATTCCTTTTATTTACTGCAATTAATGTTTCTTGGTTTTCGAAGAAATATTTTGCAAGAGATGGTTTTTTGCCTGGCTTGATGGTTTTGAGCTGCGCAGATATATTATTTTATGGTTCTATAAATGCAGGCGAAATTGACCTATTTTACGCTTTTATTTCTTCCGCTCAATTGTTCACGATTTTATTGTCATTCAAAAAACATAGGCAATCACTACTTGTTGTTAGTTTTATTTTGATGGCAGTTGGTGTTTTAACAAAGGGATTACCCAGCTTAGCTATTCAATTTATTTCTCTTTTGGTTTTATTCTTGTTTAGAGAAAATCGAAAAAAATTCAATTTCCTTGGAACTATTTTTGGTTTGTTTGTTGGTTGTTTGATATTGTTTTGTTTTTTCTATTCTTACGGAAAAAAGGCAGATGCTTGGGCTTATATTTTCAATATCATAGGCGAATCAGGCCAAAAAGCTAGCCACAACTCCTCTAGTTTATTTACTGCATTTAGGGGAATTTTATCTAACACGCTTACCCTGTTGAAATTGAGTTTGCCTTGGGTATTAATACCTATTTATCTAAAAATTAAGAAAAAGAATCTGTTACCCTCCAAAACGCATAGTAGGTTGTATTTTATCCTTGGATTTAATTTGTTGATTTATTTGATTTCAGGCACCTTGAAGGATCGCTATATCTATCCTTTTGTGCCGCTTTTTTCGGTTATAATTTATCAATTATACATGTGCTATTTGCCTAAAAAATGGCTTCAATTTTTCTTATTTGGGCTAATTTTTGCACGTTTTATTTATAATGAAACGCTACTTCCAATGCAAGCAAAGGAGCTTGCTAAAGATGAAGTATATCGTTTTGCAATAGATATACTCAATGAAACAGAAGGCAAACCCATTTATTTTCGAGAATCAATGGGAAAAGAAATGTTTTTCTTGTCTTTCTACAAAAAAATACAAACACCTGTGCCGGTGAGGTATGAGCTAGTTTATGAATTAGAAAAAAATAAAAAAGATCTTGTCAGATTTAAAAAAACACCGGAAAAAGGTGACTATTTTTTGCTTTTTGCGCAAAAAGGGGAAGAAGGGAAAATCCAATATTATGATTATTGGGCAGACAAAAGCTTAATTTTAAAGCAGTTTTGAAACAGATATTTCAAATAATAAATCAAGTCACTCAATACAGAGGTCGAATTTTGGCTTTTTTTATTTTCAACTTATTGGCTGGTTTTTTTGCTTTATTCTCTCTTGCAGCAATTGTTCCCTTTTTGGAATTGATTTTTAATCAAGAGGCCGTAGTAGAATTATTAAAACCAGAACTTCATCAAACAAAAGATTCTGCATTACAACTCTTAGATTATCATCTCAAATTATTTATCGCCAAAAAAGGAAAACTTTTGGCGCTGTATTATTTCTCTGGCTTAGTTGTTGTGATGTTTTTTCTAAAAAATATCTTCAACTATTTGGCTTTATATAATTTGGCTTATTTAAGAACCTCAGTTGTAAAAGACTTAAGAAATAAGTTGTTTGATAAGCTACAGAGGCTCCCATTACAATTTTATGGTAAAGAAAAAAAAGGAGATTTGATTTCTAGAGCTTCAAATGATGTAAAGGAGGTAGAGTGGAGTTTACTTGGCGCAATAGAAATGACATTCAAGCATCCATTGTATATCCTGATTTACTTCGCAACGCTATTTTATACAAGCTGGCAACTTACCTTATTTGTATTGGCTGTTTTACCACTAAGCGGTCTATTGATTAGCAGATTGGGAAAAAGATTAAAGAATGCAGCGAAATTGGGGCAATCCAAACTGGGAGAATTAATGATTGATTTTGAAGAAATGATTGGCGGCATAAAAATCATTAAGGGCTTTTCTGCAGAACATCAAAATTTAAAACGGTTTACAAAAAACAACCAAAGTCATTTTCAGCTAATGCTCAAGCTTCATAGAAAAGAGTTTGCTGCTTCTCCGCTAAGCGAATTTATGGGGTCTGTTGTAATTGCTTCTATTTTAATTTTTGGAGGGAGTCTGATTCTTAATCAAAGTGTTGGATTAGATGGTAAATTCTTTATTGCATATATTTTGGTTTTTTCTCAATTGCTTACTCCAATAAAAGCAATGAGTGAAGCCTATTTTAGAGTCCAAAAGGGAATAGCAAGTTTGGATAGGATAGATCAAATTTTAAGCAGAGAAAATCAAGAAAAGTTGATTGAGTTTAAAGAAAACTCAATAGAAAAAGTAAAACAAATAAAGTTTAAAGATATTTTTTTTAAATATGAAAAAGACTGGGTTTTAGAGGGAGTAAATATAGAGCTTAGTGCAGGAGATATGGTCGCACTTGTAGGCCCTTCGGGAAGTGGGAAAAGTACTTTAGTTGATTTATTGCCTCGTTTTTATGAATTAGAAAAAGGTAAAATAGAAATCAATGGGAAGGATATAAGAACACGTTCTTTGGCATCTTTGAGATCTAAGATTGGGATAGTTACACAAGAACCTATTTTATTTCATGATAGTGTTTTGAACAACATGGCTTTGGGAACTGCTGAAGCTGACAAAGAAAAAATTATCGAAGCAGCCAAAGTGGCAAATGCACATGAATTTATTATGCAATTGCCGCATGCTTATAACACAATGATTGGAGACCGAGGTAGTAGCCTTTCGGGTGGACAAAAACAACGTATTAGCATAGCCAGGGCTATTTTGAAAAACCCAGAAATACTAATATTGGATGAGGCGACGTCTGCATTAGATAATCAATCGGAAAAGTTGGTGCAAGAAGCTTTAGAGAAAGTAATGGAAAATAGAACATCAATTGTGATAGCGCATAGACTAAGCACAATACAGAAGGCCGACAAAATCTATGTGCTCGACAGAGGAAAAGTGGTGCAAGAAGGAAATCATCAAGAACTGCTCCAAGTTGCAGGACTTTATAAATCACTTCATGAATTAGGCAGTTTATCCTAGAAGTTTGGACTTAGGCTGTATTTGCTATAGAAGTCAAATATTTCGTTAACTGCTTCATCTGCAGTTTCAACAAGTTTGAACAAATATATATCCTCCGGGCTAATGGTTTCTTCCTTTTCCATTAGTGTATTTTTCATCCATTCAATTAAACCGCCCCAAAAGGCTTTCCCTACAAGAATAATTGGAAATTTTGCGGTCTTTTGAGTTTGCACCAAGGTTAGCGCTTCAAACAACTCGTCAAGTGTACCATAACCGCCAGGTAAAACAATAAAGCCTTGCGCATATTTCATGAACATTACTTTACGAACGAAAAAAAACTTGAAATTTAGAAGCTTGTCTTGATCAATATACGGATTGTGTTCTTGCTCAAAAGGTAGGTCTATGTTTAAACCAACACTAGCTCCTGGCTCATCTTGGGCACCTAAATTCCCAGCCTCCATAATACCTGGGCCACCTCCTGTGATAACTCCATAACCTGCAGAGGCCAGTTTTTGGCCTATTTCTGTCGCTAACTTGTAATACTTTGTTCCGGGTTTTGTTCTAGCCGACCCAAAAATCGACACGCAAGGCCCAATTCGTGCTAATGTGTCATATCCTTCAACAAATTCCGACATCACACGGAAAATATTCCAACTATCTGAACTTTTAATTTCTGGCCAATTTTTAATTTGAAATGACTTCTTTATTCTTTCTTCTTCGTTCATATCTGCTCAACAATAATAAGCCAATGTATGTATACATTCCGTTAAATATTAATATCTCGAATCCTGCTTGGTAACCAATTATAAGTTTGGGCATAAAAAAATGATACAAAACTGTGAGCGCAATGGCTATTATACTTACATGCCAAATAAATGGGTCGTATATTTTTTTTTGCGTGAAGATACCAAAAGCAAATGCGCCCAATAGTGGCCCATACGTGAAGCCAACTGCGGTAAATAATTGTTTAATTACAGCGTCATTATTTAGTTGTTTAAACAGAATAATAACGAAAAAAATAACAGCAGAGAATCCAAAGTGAACCCAGCGCCGAGTAACTTTATTCGTCTCTCTATACCTTTCAAATCCCAAAAAGTCAACACAAAAACTTGTGGTCAACGCAGTAATTGCGCTGTCTGCACTAGAATAAGCTGCTGCTATTAGTCCAATAAAGAAGGTTGATGCGATAATCCAATTTTTATGCTGCAGAGC
Source organism: Bacteroidetes bacterium MED-G17 (assembly GCA_002457675.1). Lineage (GTDB taxonomy): Bacteria > Bacteroidota > Bacteroidia > NS11-12g > UBA9320 > MED-G17. The sequence goes on along the minus strand of NTKK01000007.1, from coordinate 79,750 downwards.
AAATAAAGAAAACAAATCATCTGAGGTTTCTAGACTTTGCGTATCGAATCCAATATTTTTCTTATACAAGACCAGTAAAAATCCAAGTACTAAGAAAATAAGGTTGGCAAAAAAAAACAAAGGTATTTGTGTAAACATATTCTTTTGGGCCTTTTCCAATGTATTAATACTTAGATTTTTTTGCATCATGTCTTGATCCAATCCGGTCATAACAACTGCAATAAATACACCACCTAAAAATGATTTTGGAAAGAACTCGCTTGATTTCCAATCCCAATCAAATATTTCTCCATATGGTGACTCAAGAATTGATTTGGGTATACTAAGCCATGGTATGTGAAGCGCTGAAGCCAAATAATAGATGCTCACAAGAACTGCCAAAAGCATAAAAATAGTTTGCATAACATCTGTATATACAATGGTCTTAATACCACCAACAAAGCTGTAAGTGAAAATTAACAGAAGTGTTAATGCCACTGTAAAAGGGAATGGCAAACCAAATGATGAGAAAATGGCTAGATGCAAAACATTGGCTACCAAAAAAAGACGAAATGAAGCACCAATGGTTCTGGAAATCATGAAATAGGTGCTTCCCATGTAGTAAGCATTTTTTCCAAAGCGTTGCTCCAGATAGGTGTAAATAGAAGTCAATTGGTGTTTGTAATAAATTGGCAGGAGTAACAATGCAATGATGGCATAGCCAACAAGATATCCTAAAATCATTTGCACGTATTTGAATTGAATACTGCTAACCCATCCTGGTACAGATAAATAAGTTACCCCAGATAGCGAGGCACCAATCATTCCGATAGAAACCAATAGCCAAGGTGATTTTCTATCGCCCAAATAGAATGAAGTACTCTTGGTTCTCCTTGAAGTCAAAAACGAAACGGCTATCAATACCAAAAAATAGCCAAGTAGTAGGATTAAATTGTTCTTAGGATTCATTCGCCAAAGTATTCAACATAATTATTTTCCGTTTCATAAAGTTTAAGCTTATGAAGCTTTGTTTTTTCAGGGAGTTTGGCTGCCAGTATATTCCATATTTCTACAATTAAATTTTCTATAGAGCTTAGCTTACCTTGCATAAACGGAACATCAAGGTTTAAATTTTTGTGGTCAAGATGCACCAAAATTGCTTCTTCTAGCAAGATTTTTAGATCAGATAAGTTATAAACAAAGCCAGTTTCATCACTTGGAATTCCTTTAAGTGTAACAAACAAATCAAAATTATGTCCATGAAAATTCGGGTTGGCACATTTACCAAAAACTTCAAAATTTTTTGCTTCATCCCAAGATGGATTCCATAGTTTGTGTGCTGCGTTAAATCGTACTTTTCTAGTGATATAAACCAAGCCCTTTTGCATAGAGGCAAATATAATGGCACTTCTTTCCTAATTTTGAATCATGCAATTTGTTGTTACAGGCGCAGCGGGTTTTATTGGAAGCTGTTTGGTGAATCACTTAAACAGTCAGGGAGTGGATGAATTGCTTTTGGTGGATGATTTTTCAAATCAAGTAAAGCAGAAGAATCTGCATGGCAAGTATTTTCAGGAACAAATAGACCGGATAACATACGTGCAGGAACTAGAAAAGTTTACAAAACCTAAAATCATTTTTCATATAGGCGCTCGTACAGATACGGCGCTTAACAATGAAAAAATTTTTAATGAACTCAATCTTGAGTATTCCAAAAAACTTTGGGCTTATGCCACAAAAAATAAAATACCATTTATATATGCATCATCCGCAGCTACTTATGGAGATGGTTTAAAAGGTTTTGATGACCAAAAAGATATTGGCCACTATCAACCAATGAATTTATATGGTCAAAGTAAGCAAAATTTTGATTTGTGGGTCATAAAGCAAAAAGAACAACCAATTTTTTGGTCAGGGTTTAAATTTTTTAACGTTTATGGTCCTAATGAATACCACAAAAGAAGAATGGCATCTGTCATTTATCATGCCTTTAATCAAATACGCGAAAATCAAGAAGTAAAGCTCTTTAGGAGCCATCGAAAAGACTTTTTGGATGGAGAACAAAAACGCGATTTTATATATGTTAAAGATTTATGCAGCACGCTTTATAATTGTGCAGACAAAACTGGCATTTCATCCATCTATAACCTTGGTACAGGACATGCTAGAACTTTTAAAGATTTGGCCACGGCGGTTTTTGAAGCTATGGGCATCGAAAAAAACATTTCATTTATTGATACACCCAAAGACATCCGTAATAAATACCAATATTTTACTCAAGCCATGACCGAAAAACTTTTTTCGCAGGGATGGATTAGTAAGTTTTCGAGCTTGGAAAAAGGAATAGATGATTACGTTAAAAACTACCTAAATAATCAGAAGTATTTATGAAAAATGAATGGAAATGGTTGCTAATTTCTTTTTCATTTTTAATCGTTGCTGTGCTATTTCAATATTATGGTAAATACCAATTTAAAACCCAAAATCACCCACAAATACTCGAATACTACTTTAAAAAACAACTCACAGATTTAGAAAAACAACTCCTTGAAATTGATAAGGATTTAGTAAGTTTTTCGTCAAAAAAACTTTTATTAGATGACCGCCAATCATTCTGTCTAATTGCTAATGGAAAAGCAATTTTTTGGCAAGGAGAAATGCATGGGATTCCACTAGAATGGACAGAAAAGTCAACATTTATTGTGCCGGAAGAACATGCAATAAAGATTGGTTTTGTTTTGCGCAGTGATACAACAAAAGTTCTGTTTAAAACCATAAAAAACCCCATTAAAAGGTTCTATTATTTGGGTTTTGGTAAAAATAAAATACAGATAGATGGCCAAACATATTCTTTCTCTATAGGGAATTATTATCCCAAATCTTGGCTTATTTTTTCCGCGCTTTTCTATTTGTTTTTCTTCCTTTCATTTTTGTTGTCATTTTTTGGTTTTGTAAGACAAAAGAAGTTCAAGGTTCAACTGGTATTGATTTCTATTTTGTTCATTCTAAGAATTTTTCATGCAGAAGAAATTATTGCTTTTAGAACGAATGTGCTGTTTAATCCTCAATATTTTGCAATTTCCAAATGGGTCCCTTCCCTTGGAGATTTGATTTATCATGTTGTACTCGGTTTGATTGTTGCGGGGACGCTTACAGCCTATTTAAAGAGGTTTGAAGAATCGAAACTTAAATTTATTCCCGGCTTGCTGCTTATTGTAGGCCTGTTTTTTTTTACAGATATGGTTCTCGGTTTATCCGTTGAACTTGTAGAAAATTCCAGTTTAGTGTTTGACGTAAATCAGATAAACAAGATTAATTTCTTCACGCTAATTGCCTTAATGTTGATTGCTATCTGTTTTTTGAGTATCCCATTTTTTGCTTACCATATTTTTCAATCAATCACTCATAAAGGATTTTTGATGCTTTTGGGTTCTGTTGTTTTTTTAAGTTTCCAGTGGATTGATTCTGGGAAAAATATGTTTGAACTTTTGATTGCATGTTTGTACTTATGGGCACTTTACATAAGTCATATTTCTATTGGAAAAATTAAGTACAAATGGCTCTCTTTTATAGGCATGACCCTTTTGCTTATGACATTTAAAATTTCTCAATCAAATCAGAAAAAAGAAGACAACTATGTGCAACTTTTTGTTCATCAAACATTATTCGCAAAGGATATAAAAACAGAGTACGCATTCGAGAAGGTGGAAAATGATTTGATTAAAATTTTTCTTGAACCTTTTGATTATAAAAATGGAAATACATCGGAAAGAAATGCTACAATACGCAATTTGTTTTTTTATGATCAGCTTAATAAATATGAAATATTTCTTCAAAATTTTGATAAAAACAAGCAAGCAATAGAGGCAAATACTTATCCAATTGAAATATTAGACGATCTATACAACAACAAAAACACACCCACTTTGAGTAGATATTTTTTTAGAATTTTAGACCCACAATGGTTAAACTCATACATAGCCAAATTTGAAAATTGTGACCAAAATGGTGATTTTGGGAATTTATATATCCTATTGCGTCCTAAAAGAATTCAGCAGGGTGCCAATATGATCACTTTTCCAAAAAAGACAACAAAACCCCTGCATTCCTCATTTAGTCGTCAAGATTATCACTTCGGGATTTATAAAAATGAAAAACTAATTTACCAATCAGGAAATTTTGCTTTTCCAGATTTTCAAAAGCCGGTTGAATTTATGGAGAAAATTAAAAGAAACAAGCTTTGGCAATTTGGGTTTCGAAACGGATTAAGTGTTCAAGTTGTCAAGACAAATCAAGCTTGGAATAGCGCTTTTAGTTTGCTTCTAGTTTTATCGGGCATAATTGCTGCGTCTATACTAATCTTTATTCTTTTCGAGTGGTTATTTCTTCAAAATTCCATTCGATCACTTTTTAGTTTAAAAAATTCAATTATCACACGAACACAAATGCTAAGCATTAGTTTGCTGATTGTAGGTATGATAGCAGCAATGTATGTAATGACGCGTTATGTAGCATTAAATCATAGCAGCAGAATAAAATTAGAAATAGGACAAAAATTAAAAGATGTAGGTAATTTGATTGCACTTATTCCAGCGGTCGAACAAAAAGTAGAAAGTACAAATCAGGCTTTGTCCATAATCAATAAACTATCATCTGAGCAAAAAACGAATATTCGCTTATTCAACTTAGATGGTGAGTTGGTATCCTCATCAGGGAAAGTATTGCCTAAGTTAAATAGAATCCCTCATATGATGCCGAGCTCTGTCTTCCGGAAGTTGACAGTTGATCAGCATTCACAGTACCTTCAAGAAGAATGGGTAAATGGGAAAAAAGTATATTCTGCTTATGCACCAATCTACAATCCATTTGGCAGAAAAATAATGTACCTCAATCTACCTTATTTCGAGGAAACAAATATTGTTAGGAAAGAGCTAGGCAAACTTTTTGTCTCATTTTTGAATGTTTATTTCTTACTTATTTTAATAGGAGCTGTTTCTATTTATTTTTTAACCAAACGGGTATTACGACCATTGGTGTTAATTCAGCAGAAAATGGCACAAACATCATTAAATGGTAAAAATGAAGTTATCCAATGGAAAAGAAATGATGAAATAGGTGAACTAATTCAGCAATACAATCAAATGGTTCTGAAACTTGAAAAAAATCTAGAAGTGCTTGCCAAGTCAGAGCGTGAGTCTGCATGGCGAGAGATGGCCAAACAAGTGGCCCATGAAATTAAAAATCCTTTAACACCTATGAAACTTAACCTACAATTTTTGCAAAAAGCTATAAAAGAAAATGAACCAAACTTGATTGATAAATTCAGAAAAACTGCAGATTCTATCATTTTTCAAATAGATAATTTGAGTGAAATGGCTTCGGAATTTTCAAACTTTGCTCAGCTTGCTGAACCAAAAAATCAACAAGTTGATTTGAACCAGTTAATTACCAAACAAATAACACTCTTTCAGAACATTGAAAGAACGCAATTGATTTTTGACACAGATTGTGAAAAAGCCATGTCTTTTTGCGACGAAAAAAATATGTCGAGGGTTTTTACCAACCTTATTACCAATGCTATACAGGCAATACCTGAAAAAAGATCCGGCAAAGTAAAAATTAAACTAATTGAAGAAGAATTGGATTATTCAATTACAATTTCAGACAATGGATCAGGGATAAGCAATAGAAAAGCAAGTCAGATTTTTCAGCCAAAATTTAGTACAAAAACATCTGGAATGGGCTTGGGCCTAGCCATCACAAAAAATATTGTTGAACAAGCAAAAGGTCATATTTCTTTCCAATCAGTAATTGGTGAAGGAACTAGCTTTACTATCAAATTGCCAAAAAGCTGATGAAATCAATCAATTATATATTATGTCTTTTTGCATTTGTGGGATGCTCTCAAGTATGGCCAAAAAAAATACATCAAAAAAAAGGTCAGGTGTTTATGGTAATGGTGCCTGATTGTCCATTGTCTCAAAGTTATTCTACACCTTTTTTGAGACTGAAAAAGAAATATGAAAACAGCCTAGATTTTTTCTTGGTAGTGCCGGCAAAATTTTACCAAAAAAACGAAATCAAAAATTTTATAAACATGTACAACATCCCCGAGAATATGTTATTCATAGACAAAAACAATCAACTTGCCTCCGAGATAAACGCTACAATATCTCCAGAATTTTTTCTGTTTGATTCTGCTAAGAATGTAAAATATCAAGGCGCTTTTGATGATTGGGTAGAGGATTTGGGTAGCAAAAGAATTGTGCGGAAAACCAACAATTTTCTGTCCTTGGCAATAGATAGTTTCTTAAATGGTACGCGTATAAAAAACGCCTATAAACAGGCTGAAGGATGCTATATCGAATATTAGTTAAATACCGCACATATATGCTTGTTGTCATATGTTTTGCCTGTAAAAAACAGCAGAATAATTCGGTAAATTATGCGGAACATATCGCACCTATTCTTCTAGAAAATTGTATTTCTTGTCACCAAAATGGAGGCACTGCTCCTTTTGAGTTGCTTACTTACAAACAAGCGTTTCGAAAAAAGAAAACTATAGCACGAGTAACCAAATCTAGATATATGCCACCATGGCCGGCAAATAGAAATTACAGCCATTTTGTTGGGGAAAAATTTCTAACGCAAAATCAAATTTCAATGATACAAAAATGGGTAAATCATGGGGCACCAGCAGGAAATTTGAAGACCATTTCACAACCGTTACGTGTACCACAAAGATTGGATAAACCCAAACCAGATCTTGTTATCACTACAGATTCAATTAAAATTCATGGCAACAACAGAGATACTTTTTTTATTATCAAATTGCCTTTTGAGTTGCCCAATGATACTTTTTTAAGATCCATTGAATTTGTAGCTGGTGAACACAATTTGGTACATCATATGAACGGACATTTACTAAGCTATCAAGACCAGAAAAAAAAATCTGTATTCAATGGTGAAAAAAAAATAACAACCCAAACAGATGCTTTTTATGAAGATTTTATTGCGATGGATTTATTCAATGACGATGGGAGCAAACCACAAAGAATTCATTCTGCTGTAAATTATCTGCCCGGAGTTGAGCATCACTTTTACCCAAATGGTATTGGAGGTGCCTATATCAAGAAAAAGAATGTTTTGGTTTTTAATGACATACACTTTGGTCCAATTCCCAAAGATCTATGGGATCAATCAATAGTAAAATTTTATTTTACGGATAAAGCACCTTCTCGACCAACAAGAGAAATTATGATGGGAACCAATGGCGTAACACCTATCAAGCCAAGTCTTCAAATTCCGCCAGATACCATTATGAAATTTACGAGCCAGGCAATTGTTCCTGAGGACATGAGTATTCTCACCATTAATCCACATATGCACTTATTGGGTAAAAGCTTTAGGGCATTTTGTATGTTGCCCAATGGAGATACTCTACCATTAATTGATATTCCACGTTGGGATTTTCGTTGGCAATATTTCTATACATTCAAAAAAATGCAAAAAGTTCCAAAAGGTTCAATCATCAAGTTAGAAGCTTATTTTGACAATACTTCTGAAAATAAATGGAACCCATTTGATCCTCCTCAGTGGATAGGAGAACGGATAGAGAAGGGAGGTGCCAGTATGCGTACAACAGATGAGATGCTTCAATTTATAATCACTTGGATGCCTTATTTAGAAGGGGATGAGGAAATTAGCCTATTGCCATAATACCTTCGGTCGTACATTACTAAAGAAGTGAGTTGGCTGGGGCTCGAACCCAGGACCCACGCCTTAAAAGGGCGTTGCTCTACCAACTGAGCTACCAACTCTTTTTTGTGGGGTGCAAAAATAAAAAGTATCTTTAGCAGGACAAATAAACTTCTATAAAGTTTTTATAGTTCAAAAGTCAAACCATCGTAGGCTAAAAAAATATTTTTAGGTAAGCGTTTCTGCACTTCTTCATGTAGACCAATTTTGTGACTCAAGTGGGTGATGACACCTATTTTAGGTCCATATTTTTGTATTTGTTCAATTGCTTCATCTACGGTGAAATGCGAAATATGAGGTGTCCACCTTACAGCACTAAGAACTAAAATTTCAGCATTTTCTAATTTTTTGGCTGTTTTTTCTGGAATAAAGTTCACGTCAGTTATGTAGCAAAAATTTCCAATTCGATAACCAAAAACAGGTAATTTGTAGTGCATAACTTCCAATGGAGTAATTTCCATACCAGCTGCTTCAAACTTATTATCAGCTATAACATGAAAATTGGCTTGTGGAATTCCTGGATATTTAGGCTCTTCAAAAATATAAGCAAAATCTCGTTGAATACATGCATAGGTTCTTTGGTTTAGGTAGACATTTACTGCTTCATTTTTATTTGCAAAATTGAACCCACGGATGTCATCAAAACCACCAATGTGGTCTTTGTGTTCGTGGGTAATTAAAAGCGCATCTAACTTTTTCAGTCCAAGATCAATCATTTGGTTCCTAAAATCTGGACCACTATCTATGACCAAGTGTTTTCCATATGCCTCAACATAAACGGAACATCTTCGACGTTGGTCTTTTGGTTGAGAACTTTTACAAACAGTACATGTGCAAGCTACTTGAGGAACACCTGTTGAGGTCCCAGTCCCTGTAAATACAATGCGCATAAAGGCAAACCTAATTTAAATGTGCTTGAAAATGTTACTTGTCTTGTTTTTTTTGAATGATTAAAAACAAATAACTAAACATCATGCACAAACCACCAATTGGGGTAAAGCTTCCAAGTGGAAATGAGTTCAAGAATGGTATAAAATTTTTAAAAGCTAAAAGCCATAAACTTCCAGAAAATAGCACTACGGAAAAAAAAATTGAAATTAGAAAAAACTTTTTTTTACCCAAATCAATATGGCCGGTAAGTGACAATGGCAATAAAATCAATATATTATATAGAAAATATCGTGTCCCTAACTGAAAGGTATTTAATTGTTTGGCTTGCAAAATATTTTCTAAATAATGCGTGCAGAAAGCTCCAAGCACAATACTCAAAACAAAACTGCCAATCAAAATCTTTGATAAAGTTGACATAAATTGCTCACAAAATACGTTATCTTTACCATAAATGAGTTTTAGGAAAAATATACCGCACATCTTGATTTTATTTTTTTTCTTTTCGGTTTTTTTAAGCTGTATAGAAGAGAAAATCCCAGACTTTGATAAACCAGTACAAGTGAAATGGACACCCACATGGGCAGCCCCCATTTTGAAAACAAACTTGTCTTTAAGAGAATTGATTGGTCAAAATTCCAGCACAAAGCTTTTGGAAGATGAAGATCAGTTTCTTACCTTGGTTTTTACTGATACTTTCGAGAGTGCGGAGGCGCAGGAAATGATTAAGATTGACAATCAAGTTTTTCAAGATCAATTTTCTTTTACTCAAGAAAGAGTTAATTACATGAACAATAATCCTGGCATTCTGGTAGAGGAAACCATTCGTGCCGAAATTGATATACTGAATGTTCAAAACATAGAAATAGACAGCTTAATCAATTCAGATCTTTTGTTGAATCTCTTTATTCAATCTAGCTTTGAAAAGGAAATGGACATCGAAATTAATTTACCAACTGTCGCCATAGGGGAAAACAGACGAGCATGGAAAAAAAATACGAGCGTGTCAAAAGTTGCTCCATATTCAGAAAAAGACAATTGGAATCAAGCTTTTATTGACATGACAAAAGGAAGTCAGGGGCATTCTCAAATACCCATAGAAATAAATATTTCTTTTACCACTTCGATGGGAGATGATTTTAACACCAATCAAAGCTTAGGTTTTGAATTGGGTTTCACTGAGATTGACTTTGGAATATTTTATGGATATACAGGTCCAATTGAAATATTTAATCAACGGAAAGACAGCGTTGAGATTGATCTTTTTCGTAACCAAAAAATTGGCCAAGTTCGCATTGAAGACCCACGAATAAAGATAAGAACCGGAAATCAATTTGGTATACCAATAGCGGTTGGTTTAAATAATTTTGAAGGACTAAGTGGGCTTGGTCAAGTAAGCTTACAAGGCATCCCAAATCCTTTACCAATAGGCATTTCAAGCAATATTGGTGAAACGGCATTTGATAGTTTTGAATTGAATAAAACAAATAGTAATCTCAAGGACTTAATTAACACCAATCCAAAGTTTTTATCTTATCAAGCAGAAGGTCAGCTCAATCCAGCTGATAAAACCATAAGGAATTTTGTGCCTTCTTCAGCAAAAATTGTTGGTAGGGTCGAAACTTATTTTCCTCTTTATGGTTCTACGACCAATTTTCAGATAAGAAAAATGGCACCCTTTGCGCTTAATGCCACAGAAAATCCTGAAGAGGTAGAATCACTAAAATTGCATATCAGTGCTGATAATACTTTTCCTACAGATTTTGTGCTTGCTTTAATTTTTTATGATTCAGACGGTCAAGCAATAGATTCTGTGGGACTACAAGACGAGTATGTTATTGATGCAGCTCAGATTAATAACTCTGGAGAAACAACAGAGGCACAAGAAACGATGTTTGATATTGAACTTCAAAAAAATCAATCACAAAATTTGGCTTCTGCGAAAAGAGTAGAATTTTTGGTCAAATTTAACACCTTAAAGAAAGACGGTAATTTGTTGCCAGTTAAGATATATAGCCATCAAAATATTGAAATTGGTTTGGGAATAGAAGCTAAAGTAAACGCAACAGCAAAATAGAATGATGAGTAAATTCAAACATATTTTTTTCTATTTATTGCTTTTGACTTCGTCAAAACTATGGTCGCAAAACGACCTCACACTATACCACATGCAGTCCTTGCCTCAACGGTTGTATACCAATCCTGCGGCTTTGCCAGATAGCAAATTCTTTATTGCGTTACCACTTATCGGAAATCTCAATTTTGATGCTGGTTTAAGCTTTCTAGAGCTAAAGAATTTGAATAATCTTATTGATGAAGATGATAAGAGAATAACGATAGATTTGAGCCAATTAGATGCGGTATTTAAAGAAGAGAACTATCTGTATTTTAACAATTATATAGAATTGGGCCATGCTGGGATATCTCTCGGAAAGAACTTTATTCAAGCAAATTTTGGAATAAAAAATAGAATACGATTTCAATACCCTAAAGACCTCATTGATTTAATAGTGGACGGGAACGGCGGATCAAATTTGGGAAAAACATTCCAATTGGCGCCTTCAATTATGTTTCAGTCATACGCGGAAGTAGGTATAGGCTATACAAGGGCTTTTGGCCAAAATGATCGTTTTAAATTAGGAACTCGCGTAAAATTGTTGCGCGGTTTATCAGACTTCAGTACAGAAAATGCATACCTTTCTTTGCAAACCAATCCTATAGACTATTCGTACTCCATTGAGAATAGATTAAAGGTAAATACATCTTCAACTGGTATTGAAAATCCTTGGCAAGACCTAGGTGAATTATCCAATAACGGTCTGGCAGTTGATTTGGGTTTTCAAGCACAATTAAGTAAACGGCTGAGCATTAGCGGTGCCGTCAATGATATCGGAAAAATCAATTGGGTATCCAATACAAAAACATATTTCACACCCAATCAATTTTTCGAATTTGACGGAGTGAGGCTTGACAATATTCTATTAGACAGCCAGGAATTTAAAGCAGATTTAAAAAGTTATAGAGATTCTTTTTTCAATTTGTTCGATGTTGATACAGCTGCTGGGGGTTCTTACACCACTAGATTGCCAGCTTATTTTTATCTCGGGGGAAGCTTTGTTTTGTTAAATAACCACAGGATTGGCGCATTAATCTATTGTGATATTTTTGACCAAAAAATACACCCTGCGTTCACCTTAAGTTACAACGCTCGATTGACCAAAGCACTGTCTCTTTCAGCTAGTGGTTCTTTTAGACAAGGGATGTTAATTGGTTTTGGCGCTGGGGGAAGTATAAATATGGGGCCAGTACAATTTTACTTAGTACTTGATAACATTCCTTTTCTCGGTTTGGAGAGAGCAAATTACTTCAATGCACGCACCGGATTCAACCTTACGTTTAGAAGAAGGGCTGCTATTAGAAAAGAAAAAAAGAATAGGAAGAAAATAAGCTAAAAAACAATTTTGCTATACCGCGTTTATGCAAAAAAACTTATTTTCGCATCCCTTTAGTCGAATTATGCTACAAATAAACATTGCACCAAACGACAATCTAGAGAAGGCTTTGAAGCAGCTTAAAAAGAAATTTAAGCGAACAAAAACTTTGGAAGAACTTCGTGAAAGAAAGCAATTTATAAAACCTTCTGTGAAGCGTAGAAAGCAAATTATTAAGGCGAAATACGTAGAACAACTAAAAAGTCAAAACAATTAGTTTGCTCAATTAAAGTAGTTTAACTACTTTCCCAGAACGCCCATGCGTTTTATCTTCTTACCTACATTTTTTCTCTTCACCCTCAACATTTTTGCACAGAAACACTTGGATAGTTGGGCAAAGTCAGAGTTTAAAGGCCATAATCAAAGAATTAATTTTAAAAAAAATCAGGAAAAGTCTTCATATAACATTACATACCATCGGTTGGAATTAACTATTAATCCTGAGCAATATTTCATCACTGGAAAAGTCAATAGTTTTTTTGTGCCGAAAGTGGATAATTTTCAAGAAATCTCATTTGACCTGGGTATGCACATGAACGTGGATTCTGTGCTATACCATAGCAAAAAATTGGCCTTTTTTCATGAAAATAATCAAGTGAAGATTTCATTTTCAAAAACACTTTCGAAAGATCTATTAGATAGCCTATGTATATACTATTCTGGTGATCCTACCAAGGGAGTTCGAAATGGATATTCCATTGATCTGCACAACAAAAGCAAACCCACTTTTGTGCATTGGACACTTTCTGAACCTTACGGTGCGGCAGATTGGTGGCCATGCAAAATGTCTTTAGGAGATAAAATAGATTCGTTGGATGTATTAGTGGCGGTACCTTCAAATAAGGATTGGAAAGTTGCGTCCAACGGGATACTTCAACCCATAAGAGGAGATAAAAAGGGAAATGCTATTTTTCACTGGAAACATCGATATCCAATCACTACATACTTGGTGGCAATAGCTATAACCAATTATGCTGAATATTCAGAGTTTTATAATTCCATAGAAGGCAAACAAATTGAGGTAGTCAACTACATTTACCCAGAATTTTTGGAAACAGCAAGAAAGAGTGACGGTTGGATAATTGAGCAAATGGAGGTTTTTGAAAAACTTTTTGGGCCATACCCTTATGCCAATGAAAAATATGGTCATGCACAATTCGGAAGAGGAGGAGGTATGGAGCACCAAACCATGAGTTTTATGGCCAATTTAGACTTTGACCTTATGGCCCATGAATTGGCTCACCAATGGTTTGGTAATTACGTCACCTGCAAAAGCTGGGAAGATTTATGGATCAATGAAGGGTTTGCGACTTACTTAAATGCCCTTGTTTTGGAAAATGTATTCGATACTTCATCATTTAAGCACAGAATGAGAGATTTACGTGCCTCGGTTATGTTGGAAAAAGATGGGCGTGTTTACGTTGCAGATACGGCAGATGTAGGAAGATTATTCTCTTCTCGTTTAACCTATCGAAAAGGAGCATGGCTTGCTCATATGCTTCGTTATCAAATGGGTGACTCTTTGTTTTTTTTGGCTTGTAGAACTTTTTTAAATGAAAGAGCTGCCGATGGTGGTTTTGGCAATACGCAGCAACTCAAGGAAGTTTTCGAAAGCGTGTCAGAAAAAAACTTGACTGCCTATTTCCAAGAATGGTATTTTAATGAGGGCTATGCAGTTTACAATATATTATGGTCGTATGAGAATGAGCAGCTAAAGCTATTCGTTAATCAAACGCCTAGCCACCCTTCCAATCTAGCTTATAGTTTGCCAATCGAGTTGAAAATTTATAATGACAACAAGGATACCACCATACAAATTGATCCATTGCTAGAGGAGCAAAGTATTCCCCTTCCATTCATTCCGAATTCTCTGCAATTTGATCCTGAAGTGCATGTATTGGGAAAAGCAAATATTGAACGTCTTGAAGACCCCCAATTTCCAGTTTACATATATCCGAACCCTTTTGAAAGTGAAGTTTTTATTCAATTAAGAGACACAAGTTTTTTTGAAGCAAAGTTGTATTCTCTAAACGGACAAGAATTGGTAAGTAAGAAACTAATTCCATCCCTTGCCCATCAAAAGATTGGTTTGAGCATTTTGGCAAAGGGTGTTTATGTCATAAAGTTTTTAAGCAATGAAAAGATGGTCAGCAAGAAAATTATCAAACAGTAATTTATTGTTTTTCTATTGCCCCGGCATCGGGAATACCAGACCTGAGATTGTTGTTATAATCCTCGGTTATAACAGGATTAAGAACTTGTCCTGCATCTATAGCTGGACTAAGAGAATCTAGGCTGTAATCAAAATTTGAGATGTCAACAAAATTCGGGTAAAACGACAAACGGTTCACTTTATTTTTTAGGTCATCTTTATTGAAAACATCAAACAATTCATCGGCCTTAATTAATGAGTTGGAAACAATCGAGGACCCTTGTTTTAAAGGATCAATGTCCAATATGAGCTCATCTTTGGCATAACCAGAAATAATGCAATTCTGTACCAAAAAATCTATATCGAAGGATAGTCCGGTGGGGAATCCATTTTCGTCACGTTCAATATTGTTGAACAGGACTGCACTGCCTTGTCCACTGGCATAATTGGTTATTGTATTATGTTTTAATCGATAGCTACCGCCAAGTTGTCCTAAAAATCCAACTCTGCCACAATCTGTAATAAGGCAATTTTGCACATCTAATGTACCTCCTTTTGCAGCCACTCCATCAAAGCGCATATTCCTGATAAAACTATTTTTGATTTGAACTTGGGTTTCTCCGTCACTAGACGATGTATCAACATATACACCTACTGTACCATTTTTTATGGTGGTATATTCTATACGATTTTGTTTGCTCGGATAACTAAGCCAAATACCTCCGTACTGTCCTGCTTGTTCCTCATATCGTGGTTCCAAACGATCTCCTTGTATAAGAATTCGGTTGTTGGCCTTCCCGAGAATTTCTAGTTTGCCTTCAACATAAAGCCATGAATAAGGGGCCATGTGCAATTGAACACCTTCTTGTATTTGCAGTGTTTTTCCTTCTGGAACAAAAAGATATTTAGAGATTACATAGGGTTTATCCGCCACCCAAGTGGTATGATCTTTTAACGTGTCTCCTAGAAAATAGTGTGCGTCTTGACCCCAAGCAGCAAGTTGTACCTTTTGAAGATTCCCATTGGTAACAAAATGCAGTGAATCTCGGTAAATTAGCGGTAGATTTTGCCCGGTTTGTGGTGCATACAATTCAACAAAAACAAAAACGCTATCCTTAGGTAAAATTTCTATATCTGATAGTTGATACCCCGCTTGACCATCTACATTTAGTTTAAAAATAGACTGTTTGCCACCAGCAAGAGTTACACTTGTTTGTACAATTTCATCGTAGGGATTAACGAGTACAAATTGTTTGTTTACAGACATGGGTGTTCCAGGAGCTACTTGGGTAAATACCGTATCAAAATAAATGGTATCTGCTTTGACAATTAGTTTAGTGTTGTTATTGCTCCGAATGGAAATGTCATCGCGGCAAGATGAAAGAAAAAAGCCAACAACTAGAAACAGCAATACTTTTTGCATGCAGAACAAAAGTAGCTTTATAACGAAAATTGTAGCGGTAAATTACTTATTTGAGCGATTGCATTTTTTCCATCAACTTTTGTTGAAATGCTGGGATATATTTTTTCATCATGATTTCCAATAGGTCTTTCGATATTTTTGGCGTTTTTTCGAGCATCTTTTGACCAGTTGAAGATTCATAAAACGCAATTAGGTCTTTTATTTCTTCGTGTGAAAAGTATTTATCATAGATCCCAGGAAGGTCCTCATTTACCAATCTTTTTGTTAGTGTTTTCAGTTCCTCGGTCATAAACTGGATATAACTATCCATTTTCTGCTCAGCTTCATCACCAGTAATTTGACTTTGGGCTTGTTGTTTCATGATACTAGACATATTGCTCATCATTTGGTCAATCATTTTTTCTTGTTGCATCAGGTCAATTAAGGTCTGTAAATCGGAAGATTTATCTTGTGCATAGCTTGAAAAGACCACAACAAATAGAATTGCGGATGAAATAATGTATTTCTTCATGCGGGCAATATAGCTATTTTTTTGAGCTGTTTGGTGCGTATTGTTCTGCTTTCATCGTTTTTCAGTAAGTATGAACAAAAAAGAAAAGTTTTGAAATAAAGTGAAAGGTAAAAAGTGGAGCTGCCGGGAGTCGAACCCGGGTCCGGAGAAGGTGTTGAATGGCATTTTCTACATGCTTAGAAACAATTGTTTTTCGAGCAAAAAAAGGCTTGTGTCAGGCCTGCAATTTGCCTTAGTTCACGCAATAATCCGCAGGTTGGTGAACATCGCCCTTGGATATCTTGGCGTAGTTGAACAGTTCCTAATCAATAGCAGCCAAAACCAAGCCATTGGGAACCGATGGTTTACCTAATCTGATTAGGCAGCCATGGCGTAATTAGATTCGCCAAATAAAATTTGTATAATTAGGTTTAAGAGCCAATCATACAAAGCTCTGCATGCTTATACCTCAAGAGCCATCCCGTCAATACCATGTCAGCCCCAAGGTGTTCAAAGAACAATAAATAATGTACAAAGGTAAAACCATAAATCAACAATCTGCTATACCTTCGTTGAGAATGGAAATAGGAATACTCGCTGAACGCAAAAAGCCAGAAGACAATAGAGCAGGGCTAACCCCTGCTGATGCGGCCTATCTGAAGAAAGTTTTTCCCCTTTTGGATATTGTGGTAGAACGTTCAAATTTTAGGGTATTTAAAGATGAAGAATACGCAAACCTTGGTTTACAATTGGTCACTCGCGCCTCCACGTCAGATATATTAGTTGGGGTGAAGGAGGTTCCCATTGAAGAGTTAATTCCCAACAAAACCTACCTTTTTTTTAGTCATACCATCAAAAAACAGCCGTACAACAAGAATCGCTTACAAGCACTCGTTGACAAAAATTGTACACTTATTGACTATGAATGTCTTGAAGACAACAAAGGGCAAAGACTAATAGGTTTTGGCAAGTGGGCAGGCATTGTGGGCACCTATAACGGGTTTAGAACCTATTTCAAAAAGCATAAGCAGCAAACACTTTCTCCAGCGCATCAAATGCTTGATTATGACGCTTTACGCACCAAGTTAAAAAATAGTAAAATACCCGAGATGAAAATTGTATTCACTGGTACAGGAAATGTCAGTTACGGGATAAGAGAAGTTTTAAATTATTTGAAAATCAAGGAAGTTTCACCAAGTACGTTTTTAAATACACCTTCTGGAACAATTTTTACGCAGTTAAAAGATGAACACCTTTATCAAAGAAAAAATGGAGAACATTTTGAGAAACAACACTTTTTCAAAAATCACAATGCCTATAAGTCTATATTTAAGCCTTATTTGTTTGCTGCAGATCTTCTTATCAACGGAATGTATTGGGAGAATGATATGGAACCTTTGTTTTCAAAAGATGATTTGTCTCAAGACGTGCGCATAAAGACAATTGCAGACATTACCTGCGATGTGGAGGGTTCCATTCCCATAACATGGAAGGCAACCACCATTGAAGACCCAATTATTGGTTGGGATTTGAAAACCCAAAAACCGGGTAAACCATTCGAAAACAATACTATAGATATAATGTCCGTTACCAATTTGCCCTCAGAACTACCAAAATCAGCTTCGGAAGATTTTAGCAAAAAAATGCGAACTTTAATTATTCCTGAACTTTTGAATAATGGTAAAATTATTAAAGAGGCAACATTGGTTTCTAACGGAAATATTTGTTCAAAGTATGCTTATTTGGACAATTGGCTAAAAGGATAGTAAAATTCTTGAATATTTATTGACTTTATTTGCTTTTCACAATGAATGTAATTGAAGAGGGAGAATTTAAATATGTGGAGCAAGGACAAGGAGAGACATTGGTTTTGCTTCATGGTTTAATGGGTGCTTTAAGCAACTGGAATGGCGTATTGGATCATTTTTCAAAAAAATACAGGGTGGTAATTCCTCTCTTGCCCATCTTTGACATGCCACTAAAAAAAGTAGGTGTAAAAGGGCTAGCAGAATATTTAGATAGATTTCTTCTGCACAAAAACTACGGAGAGGTTCATCTTATAGGGAATTCTCTTGGTGGGCATGTTGGTTTATATTATTATGCCAACAAGAAGAGCCAAACAAAAACCCTTACGCTTACAGGGAGTTCGGGTTTGTATGAGCGCGCAATGGGCGATACATATCCAAAAAGAGGGAGCTATATTTATATAAAGGAGAAAGTAGAAGTTACTTTCTATGATCCTAAAACAGCCACTAGAGAATTGGTAGATGAGGTTTTTGAAACCATTAACAATAGGAATCGGGTGATTAGAATTTTGGCTATGGCAAAATCTGCCATACGACACAATATGAAAGAAGATTTAAAGACAATGCACTTGCCTGTATGTCTGATATGGGGAAAAAATGACAACATTACGCCCCCGCAAGTAGCAGAAGAATTTAGAGATACACTTCCCAATGCGGAGTTGCTGTGGATTGATAAATGTGGGCACGCACCCATGATGGAACACCCTGAAGTCTTCAATAAACTGCTGGATACTTTTCTAGAAAAGCATGTATGATGCCAAACAAAGCGTTGTAGTAATTCTCTTATTTATTTTTTCAATTTTTAAGGCAAGTGCGCAAAAAGTTCAAGTAGACAAAATAGAAATTATTGGAAATAAGCGAACTAAAGAAAGTGTCATATTAAGAGAAATTCTACTAAGCTCCAAGTCAACCTACTCTTTGCAAAGTGTCGACTCATTGCTCCAAATTAGCAAAAACTTATTGTGGAATCTTAAACTGTTTAATGACGTATTGGTTTCTACCCAATTTATTGATAGTCAAGGCAGAAAAATAAAAGTGGTAGTTAAATTAGTTGAGCGCTGGTATTTATGGCCTTGGCCTTTTGTAGAGTCTGCGGATAGAAATATAAACCAATGGATTCAATTTAATCTTGATCCACAAAGAACCAATTATGGCATGTATTTATTTTTATTCAATTTACGGGGAAGAAATGAAACTTTAAAACTTACTTTTTCAGAAGGCTACACAAAATCTTTGGGTGCAGAATATCAAATTCCAAATATTGACAAAGCGAAAAAATGGAGTGCAAAAGCAAAAATAAATCAAAAGAAAAATGAAGAAATTTGGTACAATACCTTCAACGACAAACTGCAATTTTTTCGAATGATTGGCGTCAATATGATTACCAAAAACATAGCGCAATTAGAAATGGAATTTAGACCTAAATACTTTTTTCGTCACAAAATGGGTATTGATTTTCAGTCGGTAAAGGTGCATGATACGGTGGCAAAAGAGTTAAATCCAAAGTTCATTTTCAATGACCAAAATAATTACCAACAAACACTTAGTTTATCTTATGAAATGGAGTATGATCAGCGCAACAACAAGTACTACCCTACCAATGGAAAGTATTTTGCAATGGACAACAAATGGATTCACTTTTTAAACACGCAAAACAAACCCATTTGGCAAGCCAAGTTGAGCTTTATTCAAGCAAAAAAATGGCACAACAACTGGGGTGGGATTACCAAAATACAGGGTAAAGTAAGCAGTCCTGTGCAACCCTACTATTTTTACAAATCTTTGGGTTATAGAGATGTTTTAAGAGGATATGAGAACAATGTCATTGATGGAGCTCAATATGTAAGCAATCAAAACAGTATGTATTATCAAATTGTTCAGAATAAGACTTTCCATTTAAATCGTTTGCCATTTGATAATTATAAAAATATTCCGTTCAATATGTTCGCCACTGCACACATTGATCAAGCATGGGTAGACAACCAGTTGTTTTCTAGTGGGAATCAATTGAATAATTCGTATCTACTTGGCTATGGTGTTGGATTGCATTTTTTGTGGTGGAATGATAGAATATTTAAAGTGGAGTATTCAGCCAATCGAAGATCGAAACCTTATTTGTATTTTAGTTTTTTATCAACTTTTTAAAAATGAAAATTGGAATTTACACCAGAAACATAGGAGAAGGACCTAAAAGGATACTTGTTGAATTGATAAAACTTCTTGAAAACATGAATATTCAAGTCGCTTTACATGCAAATTGTAGAGAACTGCTTGGGCAAGATTTCCCCAATAATATTCCCGCTTTTGAATCTGCTGGAGAACACAATTTTGAGTGCCTAATATGTATTGGTGGCGATGGAACTGTGCTTGACACACTTCACATTGTTCGAAAAAGCGGAATTCCAGTTTTAGGAATTAACGTCGGACGATTGGGCTTTTTAGCAAGTGTACAAGAGCAAGATTTACAATACGTATTGAACAAAATTGTTGAACACAATTATTTCTTGGATAAAAGGACAGTGCTGTCAATTGAAACCGATATTCCAATGTTTGGGGATTTCCCTTATGCGCTTAACGATTTTGTTTTACACAAAAAAGATAGTGCGAGTATGATAACGGTAAATACTTATTTAAATGGCGAATTTCTAAACGCATATTGGAGTGACGGTCTTATTACAGCAAGTCCAACCGGTTCAACAGGTTATTCCTTAAGTTGCGGCGGTCCTATTTTATTTCCTCAATCATCAAGTTTGGTTTTGACCCCAATAGCGCCACATAACCTAAATGTACGTCCTGCCGTCCTTTCAGATGACAACGTAATCAGTTATGAAATTATCGGTAGAAATGACTCTATTTTGGCAACCATTGACTCTAAGAGTGTAAGTATAAAAAGTGCAGCTCAGCTGGCTGTTCGGCGAGCTAACTTCACCTTCAATATGATGAGATTTCATCAAGATGATTATCTCAATACCCTTCGAGGCAAATTGCTTTGGGGGCTAGACAACCGAAACCTTGTATAAACGAAATTTTAATTTTCACGTACTTAAATGCCATAAAAAGCGTTTTGATAAGGCTATATTTGTATATTCTGACCATGAAGCGTAAAGTATTTTTCTTTTTGGCATTCTCTCTACTCAAAGGTTTTGCGTCCAATGCACAATCATACAAAAGAATAAGTTCCTTAGAATTTGGCCTTGTGGGTGGCGTGAGTCACTATACGGGTGACTTGGTCAATACTTGGTTCGCTCCCGAAGGAATAGGTCCAAGTATAGGTCTTATTACGCGGTGGAATCCTAACCCAATTATTACCCTACGATTTTCAGGAACATATAATCAAGTTTCTGGAGATGATAGATGGTACCCAAATATTGATGAACGTGCCAATAGAAATTTACATTTTAAGTCAGATATTCTAGATTTCACTGGCGCCGTCGAATTAAGCTTGGTCCAAATTTCTCCAAGACAAGAGAAAGGAATTGTTCCTTATATCATGACAGGTCTTTCTGTATTCAGTTTCAAACCAAAAGCACAGTTTGATTATGATGCATTTATGAATAGTAAGCACGCAAGTAATTTGACCTCTGCTGAATTGGCTAGAGTTCAGGGTGACTTACGAAATTTAGACGGAGAATGGGTGGACCTTCAACCATTAAGTACGGAGGGTCAAGAATCCACCGAATATAACGATCGTAGAAGATACTCATTAACCCAATTGGCAATTCCAGTTGGCTTGGGGGTAAAATTCAAACTCAATAAGAATTGGAATATTGGACTTGAATACGCGACTAGAATAACTTTTACTGATTATCTTGATGATGTAAGTTTGTCCTATCCAGAACCTCTTTTTGTGCAGGCCCACAATGGACCAATAGCGGCTTATATGAGTGATAGAAGTTTAAACAATCCACCGCTCGACCTAACTGAAAGTCCTAGAGGCGACGACAGTAAGTTTGATTTGTATTCAATCTTAGGTATATCGCTCACCTATAGGATAAACAGTACACGAGCAAAGTGCCCAACTTTTTAAGTTAATTTAACATTCACTTGATTAAAAGAATTATCCCTTTAATATTCATTCTGTTCTTATCGGAGCAGGTATTTTCCCAAGAATGGGAATTGGGTTCCTCATTTGGTGCCTCAAAATATTTAGGGGAAATGACACCTAACGTCCAAGCAGACAATATTCACCCTTCAGTAGCACTTTTTGCAAAGAAAAACTGGAACCCCTACTTTTCCTGGAAACCGTCTTTATTGTTTACAAGAATATCAGGTGCTGATTCACTTTTCGAGCAAAATAAAACAAGAAACCTACACTTTTTTTCAAACTACTTTGAACTAAGTAACAACATCGAGTTTAACTTCTTCCCTTTTGGAATAGGCGCACATGATAAAAATTTCACACCTTTTGTTTCAACTGGTCTCTCCATATTTTACTTTAATCCAAGGGCAGAGCTTGGTGGCAGAAAACATAACCTAATTGAGCACAATACAGAAGGACAAAATTCCAAGAATCAATATAAGAATATCCAAATAGCCCTTCCATTCAGCTTTGGGCTTAAATTTAACCTGCAAAAGAATTGGGTAGTGGCTATCGCGGCTTCTTGGAGAAAAACCTATACTGATCACCTTGATGATGTGAGCGGAAGATACCCAGATTTGCAAGAGCAAGAGGAGAAATTTGGGGTTTTATCAGCAAAATTATCGGATAGAAGCGTCGAACTATATCCAAATCCACAATCCCAAAAAGGAAAGTTTAGGGGAGACCCACAAACCAAGGATTGGGTTATTTTTGCTCAAGCATCTATTTCATACAGATTTACACCAATTAAATGCTGGCCAGGGTACAAAACAAAAGTCAAGAGGGATTACTGGGGCAGATAGATTCTAAAAATCTACCTAAGCACCTCGCTGTCATTATGGATGGGAATGGACGCTGGGCAACCCAAAGAGGCAAATTACGGATCTTTGGGCACAACAGTGCTATCCAGGCAGTGCGAGAAACAACTGAGGCTTGCGCTGAGTTGGGTATACCTTTTTTAACACTTTATGCATTTAGCACAGAAAATTGGCAAAGACCCCAAAAAGAAGTAAATGCGCTAATGAATCTTTTGGTAGAGAGCCTTAATAGAGAAGAGGAAACACTAAATAAAAATAATATAAAGCTTGAAGTAATTGGTAACGCAGATTCACTTCCTAACAAAACTAAAAAGACATTAGAAAAAGTGATCGTCCAAACAACAAATAATACAAGAATGACACTCATTCTTGCATTAAGTTACAGTGCTAAATGGGACATTGTAAATTCCGTAAAGCACATCGCACAACAGGTATTAGATGGTGAAATTGAAATTGATGAAATTGATGAAGAGAAAATCAACAATACCCTTACTACCAAGTCATTTCCCCATCCAGATTTATTAATTAGGACCAGTGGAGAGCTCCGCCTTAGTAATTTTTTACTTTGGGAATTGGCCTATAGTGAATTTTACTTCACCAATGTTCTTTGGCCAGATTTTCAAAAAGAGCATCTCTTTGAAGCAATAATTGATTATCAAAAACGAAATAGAAGATACGGAAATGTTAAAGAATAGAAGATATGCTGCCCTTTGTTTCTTGTTCACATCCTTTCTGTTTCAGCGTTCCATAGCGCAAGACACCGTAAAACAAATAAGTCTTAATTATACCTACCCTGACGTATACACTATAGGCAGTATCACAGTATCAGGGACTAAAACACTCGACCAAAATTTGATTGCCATCATGAGTGGTTTAACTCCAGGTAAAGAGATAAAAGTACCAGGTGAGCAAATAAGAAAAGCAGCAGAAAAATTGTGGCAAAAAGGATGGTTTTCTGAAGTCCAAATCCTCTCAACTGGTGTGCTAGAAAACAAAATTTTTCTCAATATCAATGTAGAAGAAAGGCCAAAACTTTCGGCTTTCTCATTTAAAGGTTTAGGGAAAAGTGACCAAAATAATCTCCGTGATGAAATTGATTTAAAAAGAGGAAAAATAATTACGGAAAATCTTGTAAACCAAACTCAAGATGAAATACTTAGCTACTTTAAAGAAAAAGGCTTTTACAATGCCAAAGTGAATATTCAAATTGAAAATGAACTTAAGGCCAAAAACAAAAAAATCTTTAGAATAACAGTCAATAAAGGCAGAAAAATGAAACTGTATGATATTGATTTTGTAGGCGTAGATAAGATGGAAAAGAAAATTCTCAGAAAGGAATTAAAACCGAAAAGAAAACACAAAAAGATAAATCCTTTTGCTAGCTCAAAGTTTGTTGAAAGCAAATACAAAGAAACCAAACCACAAATAATTTCTGCATACCGCCAAAATGGCTTTAGAGATGCCGAGCTAATTAAAGATAGTTTATACAAAATATCAGACAAATACTTAAAGTTAAAAATTTGGGTGAAAGAAGGACAAAAGTACTTTATTAGAAACATCAATTGGGTTGGAAATACGCTATACAGAGATGGACAGCTAGATAGTATATTGGGCATTGTAAAAGGAGATTTATATGACGAAAATAAACTAAACGAAAATCTTCAAATGAATGCAGAAGGGCTTGATGTATCTGGGATATATATGGACAATGGATACTTATTTTTCCAAGTAAACCCAGTGGAGGTAGCTGTTGAAAATGACTCTATAGATCTTGAAATTAGAATCCACGAGGGCAAACAAGCAAGTATTAATAGAGTAACAGTTTCGGGCAATGACAAAACGAGTGATCATGTTATTATTAGGTCATTAAGAACTTTACCGGGTGAAAAATTTAGTCGTTCTGATATTCAAAGATCTTTAAGAGAATTAGCTGCTTTGGGCTATTTCAACCCAGAAACTTTGGATGTAAACCCTGTACCAAACCCTGCAAATGGAACGGTTGACTTGGAATACAAAGTAGAAGAAAAACCTTCTGACCAAATAGAAGCATCAGGTGGTTGGGGCGGTTTGGGTTTTGGGGGCTTTGTAGGCTCAGTAGGGCTTCAACTAACCAATTTTTCTGCAAGAAAAATATTTGAAAAAGGGGGTTGGACGCCTTTACCAAGCGGTGACGGACAAAGACTCACGCTCCGAATGCAATCCAATGGATTAGGTTTTCAGAGTTATAATTTTAGTTTCACAGAACCTTGGTTAGGTGGGAGAAAACCAAACTCATTTACAGGAAGTGTATTCCACTCCATTCAAAGTAATTTCCGACCAATTGGTGACCCAAATAGAGCCACATTAAAAACAACAGGTATAACCTTTGCTCTTGGAACACTCCTAAAATGGCCTGACGATTATTTCACTTTAGGCATATCTGCCACTTACCAAAGATATAATCTAGCAAATGGCAATTTACTCGGTTTTGGAACAGGTAGTGCAGGTTTTGGCTACTCCGATGGGTTTTCAAACAATATTAATTTCAACTTTAATCTCAGCAGAAATTCTACTGACCATCCTATTTATCCTCAAAATGGATCCAACTTCAAGTTCAATTTACAAGCAACACCACCTTACTCTTCATTTGTTGAAAAAAATTACATGGAACTTGTAGCGGAAGAAAAATTCAAATGGATAGAATACCACAAATGGAAATTTGATGCCCAATGGTTCTCAAGACTTTTTGGTAAATTGGTACTGGCGCCTCAACTGCGCTTCGGTTTAATAGGGATTTATAATCAAGATATAGGATTTTCCCCATTTGAACGATTTAGAGTGGGTGGTTCAGGACTAAATGGATTTACACTTTATGGAACGGATATCGTCTCTCAAAGAGGTTATGACGACCAATCATTGTCAAGAAGCCATGGTGCAGGGTCAACAATTTTTTCAAAATATACCTTAGAGTTGCGTTACCCATTGTCATTAAATCCATCCGCTACTATATATGGTCAAGTTTTTCTAGAAGCAGGAAATGCTTGGCTTCAAAGTAACCTATTTAATCCTTTTGATGTTCGACGTGCTGCAGGTTTCGGGGTAAGGATGAATTTGCCCATGTTTGGTCTTTTAGGTATAGACTATGCTTGGGGCTTTGATCCATTGGTACTAGATCCAAGTGGTAAGACACCTGGTCAGTTTCACTTTTTTATTGGTCAACAGTTCTAAGCTCTTCGATGAAGCTATCAAAAGCTTCGAAATTCAAAATTCCTGTCTCACGCTCTTGAGGAGCCAAAATATTTACACCATCAAAGTTTTCTAAATTTCTTAAGTTCTCTCCTTGTTCAATATTCAAAAAAATACCATCATTTGGTGTCAATATTGTTTCTTTAAATCGGGTCCAAAATTTTTGCTGCTCTTTATCTGTGATTATTTCAAAAGCATAAGGATCAAACATTTTTTGAAATTCAGCTATATCGTATACGTGATTTTCATCAATTTCCAAAACAACTTTTGGTCCCTCTATCCAAGTTAAAATCTCAGAAACTTCTCTAGGTGTTAAAGATTGCTCATCCTGTGAACGTAAAGAAAATCCTATAAAATCAATAGAAATACCAGCGGCGTATCTGGCTACAGTCAGTGAATTGACATTTGATAATTTAATTTTCATACTATTCTGCGAATTAAACCAAGAAGTATTATGAAATGTTGGTAATAAACAAAGCAATAAGCGATTATTTTTGCTTCGATTTCAAAAAAAGATGATAATAGGCGTACCAACAGAAATTAAAAACAATGAAAATAGAGTTGCATTGACACCTGGTGGTGCCTTGGAACTAACCAAGCGCGGACATACAGTATTTGTTCAGAGTCACGCTGGTGTTGGAAGTGGATTTAGCAATCAGGCATATGAAAGTGCCGGAGCTAAATTGCTCAATACGATAGAAGAGGTTTATGCGAGTGCGGAGATGATAATGAAAGTTAAAGAACCAATTGAGCATGAATATGATTTGATACAACAAGATCAACTGGTGTTTACATATTTTCATTTTGCGTCGCATAAACCGCTTACAAAAGCTATGATTGATAGTAAATCCGTTTGTTTGGCATATGAAACAGTAGAGAGTAAAAAAGGTACTTTACCATTATTAATTCCTATGAGCGAAGTTGCTGGAAGAATGGCTATACAAGAAGGAGCAAAATATCTAGAAAAACCCACTCGAGGTAAAGGAGTACTTTTGGGTGGAGTTCCTGGCGTTTCTCCCGGTCAAGTTTTAGTTATTGGTGGAGGAATTGTGGGCACACAGGCGGCAAAAATGGCGGCCGGCTTGGGTGCGCAAGTCACAATTTTGGATGTAAATTTAGACAGACTTCGATACCTAAATGACGTAATGCCAGCAAATGTAACTACAAGATATAGCAATGAAATGAATATCCGTGAGCTTATTCCTAATATGGATTTAATTGTGGGAGCTGTATTAATTCCTGGAGCCAAAGCACCTAATCTAATCACAAGGGATATGTTAAAAACGATGCAAGAGGGGACCGTTCTTGTTGATGTGGCGGTTGATCAGGGCGGTTGTATAGAGACTTGTAAACCAACTACTCACGAAGAGCCAACATATATTATTGACAGCGTTGTTCATTATTGTGTAGCAAATATGCCTGGTGCTGTTCCATTTACCTCTACGTCCGCATTGACCAATGCTACTTTGCCTTACGCCATACAATTAGCAAACAAAGGTTGGAAACAAGCCTCTATTGAAAATGAGGAATTACAAAAAGGCCTCAATATTATAAATGGTCATGTTGTTTATGCAGGCGTTGCAGACGCATTCGAGCTACCTTACCATTCAGTAGATAAGTTCTTATAGAAATTGCTTTTGCACTACAAACAATATGGGCAAGGTAAATACCCTGTATTCATCCTTCATGGTCTTTTTGGCATGTTAGATAATTGGCATTTAATTGCCAATAAACTGCAAGAGGATTTTACCATATACACAGTTGATCAAAGAAATCATGGATTGTCATTCCATTCTCCTGAAATGGATTATACAATTATGGCCAAGGATTTAGAAAATTTAGCGACACATCTTAACATTGATAGTTATAGCATTATAGGACACTCAATGGGAGGTAAAACAGCCATGCAGGCGACCAACATTTCTCCGGCCAAAATAGACAAATTGGTAGTGGTTGATATTGCTCCAAAAAAATATTGGGGTGGTCATGAAAAGTATTTCGAAGCCCTCAAATCAATTACGTTTGAAAACCTTTCTAGTAGAAAAGAAGCAAATCTTAATCTATTAAAATATGAAAAGGATGAAGCGGTAAGGATGTTTTTACTTAAAAATCTTAAACGACGAGAGGAAGGAGGGTATAAGTTAAAGATGAATTTACCTGCTATTGAAAACAATTATAAACACATTATGAGTAGTCCTGTGCTTATAAATAAATTTTCTAAGCCCACCCTTTTTGTTAAAGGTGCAAAAAGTAATTATATCCAATCTGAGGATTTTAACGAAATGCGCAAAAGATTTCCCAATTATCATTTAGAAGAGTTGCAAAATGCTGGACACTGGGTTCATGCTGAAAATCCTGACAGCTTTTTGCATGCGGTTGGAAGTTTTTTACTAAGCTAAAACTATGTTAAATATGCTGTAACTCTTTGCAGTTCGTAAATTTCTTTACATGTTTGAACAAAATGGGACATTTGAAGTATATTTTCCCACTATTCTTTTTCAACACCCTTGCTTTCGCACAAGTAAAAATTAGTGGAAGAATAATAGACGCTCAAAGTGGAGAACCACTACCTTATGTCAATATAGTATTTAAAAATGCACAAGAAGGAACCATTACCGATTTTGATGGCAACTATTTCTTGCAATCTGAAAATAATTTTGACTCGATTGTGGTAAATTTTATTGGATATGTTTCCATCACCAAGTCAATTGAAACGGGTATTTCGCAAATGAATATTGGTTTGCAGCCAGAAGCCCATGGATTAACTGAATTCGTGATCAAACCTGGAGCAAATCCCGCACTGCCTATCATCAAAAAAGCACAAAAAAATAAATCAAAATATAATTATGAAAGGATAGAAGCTTATGAACACAGTAGTTACACTAGGGTTCAACTAGCAGTTGACAACATCACAGAAAAATTTAAAAAAAGAAAAGTATTTGAGGCTATGAGGCCACTTTTTGATACAATTAGCTCATTTAAAATTGACAGCTTAAAACCTGTTTTACCTGTTTTTATCTCTGAGACCGCAAGTAAGTTTTATTTTAGAAACAATCCCCGTCGGACAAAAGAAGAAATTTTAGGTACAAAAATTCAAGGGGTAGGTGTAGGAGATGAAAGCTATATCAGTCAACTACTTGGGTCCACATTTCAAACCTATAATTTCAGTCAAAACAGTTTATATATTTTAGATAAAGATTTTATCTCACCTCTGTCCAATTCTTCTTTGAGCTATTATATTTTCACCTTAATTGATACACCTTATTTAGACAATAAAAAAACCTATCAAATACAATTAAATCCAAAAAATGAAAAAGATTTAGTGTTTAAAGGTGTCATTTGGATTCAAGATTCAAGTTTTGCACTGAAAAGAGCTATCTTGGAAATCACGAATCAAGCAAACATCAATTTTGTTGAAAAATTAAAGATTCAGCTGGAAATGATAGAGGTGGAAAAAAATATTTGGCTTCCTCAAAAAACTCGTGTTTTGATCGATATTGGGGAAATCACTAAAAAAACCGTTGGTATGATTGGGCAGTATTATACCTCTAACAAAGATTTTCATATAGGTAAAACACGAGCGATTAATTTTTATGAAGACAAAATTATTGTTGATGAAAGAGCTTTTTCAAGAAATGATCAATTTTGGGATACCTCCCGACATGAAAAGCCATCGCATAGCGATCAAAAAATTTACAAACTCGTAGATTCTTTAACCAATCAACCTGTAATTAAGACCTATGTTGATTTGGCAGAATTTATTGTAGAGGGTTATAAATCATTCGATAAAATAGACATCGGCCCTTATGTGTATTTGCTCGGATTCAATCAACTAGAAGGGTTTAGATCACGTTTAGGTTTCAGAACCAACGAGTTATTTAGTAAAAAGACAGTATTCAAAGCTTATGGCGCTTATGGTTTTGGGGATAAAGAGTGGAAATACGGAGCAACAGCCGAGTATATTTTTTCAAGAACCGATTGGACAAAAATTGGCATAAGTGCCAAAAAAGATGTGGAGCAAATAGGTGTCACAAATCAAAACTATGGGACGAGTGCTCTATTCAACGCGTCATCCACATTGGGCTCTAATAGACTAAATAAAACCTTAGAGCAAAATTTATATTTGGAGTCAGAATTGTTCAAAGGATACACACAAAAAATACAGCTTAGGTCCAAGGAATTTTATTTCCCAAATTTTTCTGATTTTAATTTTCAGTATTATAAACAGAAAACTGAAGGCGATACAATAATGAGCAATAGCTTCAAAACTAACACCTTAAGTGTATCTGGAAGGTGGAGTCCAAAAGAGTTATTTGTTGTGAGAAAAAACAATCGATATAGCATGGGGAATCTAAAATCTCCTGCATTTACGCTTACCTATACCAAGGGATTTAAGGGTTTATTCGGGGGTGATTTTAACTTTGATAAGTGTGAATTGAATATTCGTCAATCAACTAGTTTGGGGGCTTTCGGCTCAATTGAGTATAATATCACAGCGAGTAAAATTTTTGGAACGGTTCCATATCCCGAATTGGACGTGCTTCGAGGAAATCAATCTTTTTTGTCGCAAACTTCAGCGTATAACTTGATGGATTTCTTTGAATTTGTTGCAGATCAAAAAATTTCATTTATGTATGAGCATTTATTTAATGGACTTATATTGAATAGGATACCGCTTATGAACAAATTGAAATGGCGATTAGCGGCAAACACCAAAATGGCTTATGGTTCTCTTAGTCAAGCCAATAGAAACCTAATTCCTACAGTTGATCTTAATGGAGATAGGGTTACGCCAGTCGGCTCATTTGCAGATAATAAACCGTATGTAGAAGTAGGTTATGCAATAGAAAATATCTTTAAATTTATCCGCATTGATTTTATACACAGACTAACTTACCTAGACCAAGCCAATACAAGAAAATTTGGTATAAAAGGGCAAGCAGTAGTAAGGTTTTAAAATCTACATATTTCTAAACCAAAATCCAGATATTTATATATATCAGGACAATGATAGTCCTTGTCTTTTTTACTTTTTTTATTTCCGAGTCGGAGAACAATTATTTCTTTATTTGGCATACAAAGTACAAATTGTCCGTTTAAGCCGTTCATGTAGAAGAAAGACTCTCCTTTGTAATGACCAATCCACCATTGATAGCCATATCGCTTATTTTTTTGTCCATCTTTTTCAAGTAAATCTGCCGGTTTTATGGACCTCTGCCAAAAATCTTCATTGACCAACGTATCGCCGTTCAAAAAAATTCCTTTATTCATCCAAAGCTGGCCTATTTTGGCAAAATCTCGGGCTGTAGAACTTAAACAGCAGTATGCTAGTTCTAAACTGTCTCCAAAGGATAAAGCCCAAAGGGCATTATTTTCTGCACCCATTGGTTGCCAAATTTTTTCACTCGCATACTCAGCAATAGACTGCTTTGTCGCTTTTGAAAGGATAAAGCTTAATAATTGTGTTTCTCCACTTCTATAATTTAAAATCTTTCCCGGTTCCCCATCCATCTTATAGCCCAAAGTGGTCTGGTAAACAGGTCTTCCGTAAAGCGTTTTGGCCGTATATGCAAATGGATTTTTATACGCTTCATGATAATCTATGGTGCTGCTCATGCTTAATAGATGCTTGATGGTAAGTTTTTTACCCTCGTATTCTGACAAATAATTACCTACTAAATCATTTTCACTTTTAATGTATCCATCTCTAATTGCTGCCCCGATAAGCATACCAATAACACTTTTACTCATACTCCAAGACATAGAAAGAGCGCTGTCTGTATGATTAGACCAATATTTTTCGTATATCAGTGAATCCTTATGCAAAACCAAAAAGGCAAAAGATTCTTTATCCTTATGAATTTGATTAAACGCTTTAGATTCATTCCATGTATTGTAAAATTTGCTCACCGGCCAAGAAATAGATTTAGCTTTTTTGACTACCCTGTTTGGGTTGTTCAAATAAAACTTTTGGTCTGGCCCAAAACGAAATTTAAAAATTGTATCACCCAAAACCCTATACAAATATCTATTCTGAGGAAAGGATATAAATAGGATTAATGCGCTAGAAAATGCCAGTAAAAGTTTGAGAGATGAAATAATTAATTTTCTCATAATCAGAACAATATTCGATTATAAATAATAAATTTCAAATTTGTTTTACGTACAATTTGCAAATTTACCAAAGCTTTGGTTTCCTTTGAAGGCGATGAAGCTAAGCGCAAGCAATTTGGTCAAACAGTATCGAAAAAGAAAAGTGGTAGACCAAATTAGTCTTGAATTAGAGCAGGGCGAAATAGTCGGCTTATTAGGTCCCAACGGAGCAGGGAAAACAACCACGTTCTACATGATTGTAGGTTTGATTAAACCAGACGAGGGAAGTATTTTCCTCGATGATCACGAGCTTACCAAATATCCTATGTACAAAAGAGCGCAAAAAGGGGTTGGTTATCTTCCTCAGGAGGCGAGTGTGTTTAGAGGTTTGAGTGTTGAAGACAACATACGTTCCGTATTAGAAATGCAAAATATTTCAAAGAGCCAAAGAGAAGAAAAAGTGGAAAGTCTACTTGATGAATTTAGTTTGCAAAAAGTGAGAAAAAATATGGGTTCTGTTCTTTCAGGTGGCGAAAGACGAAGAACAGAAATTGCACGAGCTTTGGCAGTAAACCCCAATTTTGTATTACTCGATGAACCCTTCGCAGGGGTAGACCCCATAGCAGTTGAAGATATACAACAGATTGTTTTGCAACTTACAAGTAAGAATATTGGCGTTCTGATTACAGATCATAACGTACACGAAACACTTAGTATAGTAGATAGAGCTTATCTTATGTTTGAAGGAAAATTATTAAAGAGCGGTAAGGTAGAAGAATTGACCAATGATGAAATGGTGAGAAAAGTATATTTGGGTAAAAACTTTGAATTAAGATGAAAAGAGGGCTAATTATATTTTTACTTTTTGCAGCATGTCAAAACAACGATAAGATAAAGTCATTTGCTGTGGAAAATCCAGAATTCGTCGATAAAATTTTCATTTCCAAAAAAAATGGGAATTATGTGATTCTTGAAAAAAGAAATGAAAATTGGTTCCTTCAAGATAGTTCCAAAGTTTCCAAGGTTGCAATTAATTTGCTCCTAAAGGAAACTATAAGTAAAATAAAAGTGAAGGGTCCTGCGGCTAAGCCAGCTAGAAACAACGTACTTAAAACTATGAGCATCACAGGAAAAAAAGTAGAACTCTATAGCAAGAATAAAAATATAAAAACTTACTATGTAGGGGGTACCACACCTGACATGTTAGGAACTTACATGCTTATGGATGGAGCAAAGACTCCTTATGTAACACACGTACCTGGGTTTAATGGCTATCTAAATATTCGATATTCGGTAGATAAATCACAGTGGCAGAGTAAAGAATTATTTGATATTTCAGCTAACCAAATTGAAAAAGTAAACCTAAGCTACCCGCAAAATCCAGAATATTCATTTGAGCTTTTAAATAATTCCAGCAATACCATCATTACCCGCAGTGGAATGAAAACAATTAAATCGCAAATGAAGAGATCATATTTTCGTTCCTTCACTCGAAAATATGCAGAAGGTTTTGATATAATTTCAAAATCCAAACGGGATACGATTTTTGGTGCTTCTCCCTTCGCGATTTTAGAAATTTGGTCTAAAAATGGTGAAAAAACAGGGTTGGATATATTCTATCGAGACAGCTATGATAAAATGCATGGCTTATATACGCAGGACGGTAAACGGTTAACAAAAGACCCAAGTCGTTACAATGCAAGGTTAAATAATGAAGATAAAGTCTTCGTAATTCAGCAATTTGTCTTTAAAGATATTTTAAAAAGAGCGGTTGACTTCTAAATGCTAAGATGGGTAGGTGCAATATTAGGTTTTGTTTTTTTTAGAGGCTTTGGAGCTATTATTGGCTTTTTTATTGGGAATTACCTTGATCAATCTAGAAGAATAGAATTTCGGACTTTTCGAAGTCCATCACAAACTTATGGAGCAGGCCCTAGCACCCAAGATTTTACGCAAATTTTACTAATACTTTCCGCCGCTATTATGAAGGCAGATGGTAGAATTCTTAAAAAAGAATTAACCTATGTAAAAGATTTTTTTGTCGCCAATTTTGGGATTGCTAAAACCCAAAAAGACATGCTTCGCTTGCGGGAAATTCTGAAAAACGAAAATTTACAAGTTTCCGCTTTGTGTCAACAAGTGTCGCGATTCATGCAAATTTCAGCAAGGATTCAACTACTTCATTATCTTTTTGGGGTCGCTAAAGCGGATGGACATATAAGCCAAAGTGAGCTGGACTTGCTAAAGGACATTGCCAACTATTTAAATATTAATCCTAGTGAGTTCAATTCTATAGGAGCTATGTTTAAAACTGAAAGTATTGAATCTGCCTATCAAGTACTGGAGATAGATTCCTCTGCATCTGTAGAAGAAATAAAAAAGGCGTACAGAAAAATGGCAAGAAAATATCATCCAGATTTGGTTGCAAATTTAGGTCCAGAGCATAGCAAGGCAGCCGAAGAAAAGTTTAAAAAGGTGCAAGCTGCTTATGAAAGAATTTCCAAGGAAAGGGGGATTTAGCTTAATGAAAATTGTATATACTTAATTTCTTTTCCAGCTTCTAACCAAATTTTTTCATAGAATGTTTTTATCTGAAGTTTTAGGTTGATTTCCTCTTTCGAATAGATATTTGCGCTTTGGTTGTGTATTGGTAACTTGAGTTGGTCAATGACTTCTAATGTATATTCATAGAGTAAGTCATCATCTGTTTTCAGATGGATGCGGGCTTTCGGTTTTAAGATTTTTCGGTAGTAGTCTAAAAAAAATGGATTTGTTAGCCTTTTACGCGCTTTTTTGTGCTGTGGGTCAGGAAAGGTAATCCATATTTCATCAACTTCACTATGTCCAAAATAGTTTTCAATATGGTCAATCTGGGTTCTTAAAAAGCCTACGTTGCTTAATTTATTTTCTAATGCATATGAGGCGCCTTTCCACATTCTGTTTGCTTTGATATCGACGCCAATAAAATTCTGGTTGGAAAAAATTTCTGCAAGACCAATAGTATATTCACCTTTCCCGCATGCCAATTCAAGGCATATTGGAAAATCATTTTGAAAGAATGCGCGGTTCCAATTCCCTTTAAAAGAAACATCCTTTTCTACGGTATTAGAAAAGGATGAAAATTCTGCAAAACGCTTACGCTTTTGTTGAGCCAATTAAAATTAATGGCCACCAGGCTGGCAGCATTTTGGTAATTTTTTTTCGCAAGTAGGATTTGCTTTTTTCTGATCTGTACTGTAGCCCAATTCGCTAATGATATGATGTATATCTTTTTCTGACATTTTTTTGTCATTATACACTACTTTTAGATCTTTTGTCTTTACGTTCCATTGCGCATAAGTAATCCCTTTTTTGTCAAGTAGTTTTGCTTCAATTTTATCTTTACAACCTCCACATTGGCCATAAACTTTGAAATTGGTTTCTACTTTTTTTGCCTGAACAGATAGTGAAACTAGAGCACACAGGGCTGTCATTAAAAAATATTTTTTCATTTCGTAAAGGTACATAATTCCAACTACTTTTCTTTCTTTTCCATTAAACGGTAGCGAAAACCAGCATAAATATTTCTTCCCAAAACAGGTCCACCTGCAAATCCCGCGTCAAAGTCAGGTCTACTTGAGTACTCAATATTTGCTATAGGGCGGTCTACTTTAAAGTCAAATAAATTACTTGATCCAAAAAAGAAGTTCATTTTTTCAAGTCGGTAATTGAAGTTGACATTAAAGACGTAATAATTTGGTATTTCAGTTTTCGTGCTTAGTGGTGTGCGCTGCTTGCTATTCCAGTTGGCAATAATAGAGCCATCCCATTTTTTCGCAAGTTTTTGGGTATATGCCAGAACAATTCTGTGTTTTGGGGTTAACCAATTTCTGAGTAAAGCATTACCCTCTCCCGAATAGCGGGTCTTAGCGTCTAAATATCTGTAGCCTAACCTAAGATCTATTTTCTTGTGAATATCCCAATCAATTTGGCTTTGAAGACTTCTAGAGTAGCCCGCATCATTTGTTAAATGCAAATTGAAAAAACCATCGTTTTCAAAATCAGGCACATAGCGTTTTTGGAATTCCATATAATAAAAGTCTAAGTTAACTTGTAGGTCACGGTAATTCAGTTTGAATAAATGGCTTGCCGAAATACCTGTATTAATGGAGTGGTCCATTTGATTAGGAAGTAAATTAAGATTTTCAGATATGTACCTGTTGCCAACAAAAATCTTTTGATAGTCAGCAATTGTATTCACAGCTCTGCGTCCATTCCCGAAATTCATTCTTAATGTTGTCCTTTTATTGGGCAATCGATGTCGAATATTAAATCGGTAAGTTAAAAAGTTCTTAAAAATTGAATTGATATCATATCTCAATCCAAGAATTGCAGTGGTGCGCTTACTTGGGCTATATTGGGTTTCAGAGAAAAAGCCAATATTGTTTTGGTGTAAGGTATCATGCAATGTTCTTGGGAAAATATCTTGGTATCTAGTCCTTGTGCTATCTACCCTTCTAAATAAGTTGACACCTTTTTTAAGTACTAACTTTTCATTCAATAAAGTTTTTTGAAAAATAATATTTAACAAAGTGTGGTTTTGACTTAGCTGCGCCTTATCCATCGCATAGATAAATGGGGATAATTTTGCTGTGGGAAAACGTTCCAGTTCTTTTTGCTGTATTTTATGTCTAAGCTGTATGCCTATACTGGCCTCGTTTCCAACAACAAAACCTGTTTTGCCCCAAAATTCAAATTTTTTATTTTGATTGTTGAATAGGTTATCCGAAAAAGTTAATGTATCTCCATTTAAGGTATTTTCTGTTCCTGCTTTTCTCTGTGTCTTTATGAAATTAATCCCAAATTGTGCTTTCCAGTTTTCTTTTAGATTTAACTTCCAGCGGTTGTCTATGATAAGTCGGTTCTCAACAGGAATGTCTGAAAAACCATCGTTGTTTCTGTCTAAGAAGTATGGTTGATGGTGAAGATGCACGGACAATCGGGAGCTAATTTTATCAGAAAAACTGTGTCGATAGCTGATATCTAATTCGTTTTTTGGTTTCCCTGCAGAAAAATAATCAACAAGTAATTTTTCGTCTGCATCTGGACTTTTGTACTGATAATCTATTTGTCCTGTCATACTTTCAAAACCGTTTACGACAGACCCCGGTCCTTTGGTTAGTTGAATACCTCTTACTAAAGGAGCGGGTACATATGTTAAGCCATCATAAGCGTCTATACCATCAACTGATGGTAAGGCACCACTTGTGATTTGAGTATAATGACCGTCCCAGCCAAGTAATTGTATTTGCTTTATGCCACTAACGGCATCAGCATAACTAATATCCACTTGTGAAAGTCCTTGAAATGCATCGGAAAGATTGCAGCAGGCAAATTTTTGAAATTCTTTCTCTGAAATATTAATAATTGGTTGGACCTTAAACATAGAAATATTGGCATCCTTTTTTTTACTTTCTACTTTTACACCACCTAAATCTGTAATATCTTGAAGATAAAAATCATAAGTGCCACTTTTTGTAATATAAATGCTGTCTATAAGTTGGTCTTGTTGGTTAATAATCAATAGTCCTTCTTTTTGAAATGGGAAAGCGTATTTGCCTGTACTATCAGTAATTACAAAATTGCCTTTGTTGAGGTAGCTGATTAAAACCCCTTCGGCCGTTTCTTTGGTTGATTTTTTATAAATGGTTCCCTCAATATTTTGAGAGAAAGTTTGCACGTACAAAGTTCCGAGTAAGAGCAAAAATATTATGTATTTCTTCATGTGGATTGTTGTTTTGATTGGCTTTTATTTTGAGATTGATATGCTGAGTAGCTTATCTTTTCCCTAATAAAAGAGTATCAAATTTGAAAATTCATGAGAAACAAATAGCATTTTCGATTTACGTTATTGTATGGAGGAGCTATTTTTCGTTTACTTTCAAATCCATAGGGAATTGAAATACTTACGGGCTGATAGGGAACTTTGCCAAAATTCTTAACCAGCTTTATGGGAAGTGGTGTTTGAAAGTGGTTTGTAAGGTCAATTTCTCTATTGCAACATCCCTGATCACTCTCTGTTTGGCAACAATTTAAATCATTTAAACAATTTTCTTGGCAAACAATTTTTTCATAAATAGAACAACAGCATGCAGAGATGTCCATTCCCCAGCTTCCTAAGCCAAAACCAATGATCAATATTATGTGACCAAATTTTTTCAGAATTACAAAGTTAAAGGATTATTAGAATTGATAGGAGAAGCCAATACCAAGAACGTCCTTAAATTGGATTTTTGGGCCCAATTTTTCAATTTCAACTCCTTGCTCATTTACTTTAAAGGTAATGTTTATGTCATCGTCATAGAGCAGGTAGGTAAGAAATGAAACACCAATGTATTTACTAATCTTAAAATTGAGGCTCGTTTCCCAACTAATGTCTATATTTTTTCTGTTTGCTCTATTTGGGTCTAAGTAATTATTGAATAATTCCAAGCGAGAACGAAGATTTATACTTTTTCTTATTCTCTTTTGAATTAGAACGTTTAGTGAGGCGCCTAATTCAGAACGAAAATTTGGGTTTGCTGCGGAACTAGGAATAAAAAAATGTTTTTCAGCTAGAGCTTTGTTTTGCACAATAGTGAATTTTCCAGATGCTGGGGAGAATAATAAGGAAAGGGGTTGAGTTGGTTTATATTCAAAACCTAAGGATGATAAGATATAGGCAGGTGCAAAAAAACGCGAGTTGAGAATTGGTTTTTCTTCATTGCTAAAATCGAAACCTTGGGCAAATTGTGATTTAAAATTTAATAAAGCAGCAAATCGAAATTTGGCCCGCTTTTTTGTTTCAAAGGAAAATTTGGAAAGTATGTCAATTTTGTCTTCACTTTTCTTTGAATTTTCATCTGCGTTTTTTGTAAATCCAATACTTAAGTCTACGAAATTTTCCCAAGTAAATTTATTTTTCTTGTAATCTGCCTTACAGGTTAAGGTACTATTTACTGCATAAGAGTTCGCCCCACCTGCAGCCCAATTGTTAAATTCAGCTCGACTAAAGTTGATACCTAAAAATCCTTGGCGAGTCCAATAACCATTTTTAAGTCTTAATTGGTATAGTTCATCCCTTAGGCTGTTAAATTTTTTTTCGGCATCCTTATAGGTCTTTTCCGCTAAGCGAAGTTCTCTTTTCTTTTGTATAATTTTTTCCTTGTGGCTTTGGGCGTACAAAAAAGTTGTCGGTGATAGAGCAAGAAAAAATAGAAATTTTATAATAGACAATTTTTTCATAGCAAAAGATATGGGAACTTTTATAATGATAATTTTACACGTTTACTTCAAATAGCAGCGTGTTTTTTTCTACTTTGTCTTTGTTTGAAACGTGTATTTTTTTTACAAAGCAATCAAAATCAACTTTGATTACATTTTCCATTTTCATCGCCTCAATTACAGCCAAAGAATCACCTTTAATAACTTGTTGATTTTCTTTTACCAAAACGTCTAAAATAAGACCTGGCATGGGTGCAAATATTTCTGTTTGGATATCTGACTTTTTGTTATCAAAGCCCATTTTTTTTAGCGTTTTATCCAAATCGGTTTCGTGCTTTACTTCTACTCTCTGGTCATTGATTAAAACTTGTAAAGTATGGTTTTCCCAATCAACACCAAGTACAGTTATGTTGTAACTGGTGTTATTTTGTAGGAGATGAAATTGATTGGCTGAGATTTTTTTGACATCCATCATTGAGAGTTTTTTATGTTTTTTTTAAAATGTCGATCAGTGCCATCAAAATAGGGTGATTGAATAGATAAAACTTGCATGGCTTTTCTTGAGTTTACATGCACTGAATGATAGGTGTTTTTTGGAATAAACACAGCGTCTCCTTTTTTAGTTTTAAAGGACTTTTCGCCCAAATTAAATATACCTTTTCCTTTAAGGATATAAACTATTTCTTGGTGATGTATATGTTTATGTGCTCCCACGCTGTCTTGCACCCAAACCAAAAAAGTAGATGCATTTTTGTTGTGGTTGAGATTTTTTACAGTGATATTTTTTGATTTATCAGGCTTTATTCTGTGGACTGCGGTAATTTGTTGGGCGTAATTATTCGAATAAAATAACGCAGCTAAAAGTACCAAAAACAACCAACGCATAGAAATTCGAAAATAATGAATCCTATGCCTTTACAAACATTTAATGTGCAATTCGCGAAAACAATTCTACATTTGATTTTTATGAAAAACCGCAGTTTTATATGCCTTTTTTCATTGATGCTTTGCTTAGCTGCTAGAGGGCAAGTCTTGCCTGTATTAGGTGGTCAGCGGGTAGGACTTAGTACGCTAAGCTTTTTAAAAAATGACTTAAGTCCTCAGTCGATTGCTATGGGCGGTGCAAGTGCCGCATTAGAAGCCAACCCTTATTCAGTGAATAACAACCCTGGCGCACTGGCATTGCATGGTTCGAAGCAGTTAGCACTTTCAAATGCAGTTTTAGGTGCTGGCGTTCACCAAAGCTATATTTCTTGGATAAAACCTGCCAAAAATGGAGCAAGTTGGGCCTTAACGGTCAATTCGCTAAATACTGGCTTAATGGAAGTTAGAACAGAATTTATGCCGCAAGGAACAGGTGAAAAGTTCGGCACGCATTTCTCTTATCTAGGATTCAGTTATTCAAAGAGGTTGTCTAGTAAATTTTCGGTAGGAGGCACAATAAAATATGTTTTTGAAAATTTGGCAGGCGCAACAAATCAGACTGCAACAGGTGATTTAGGTTTTTTATATGATCTAGGGGTGCGTGATTTGAAATTTGCTGTTCTTTTTCAAAACTTTGGAGGTAACTCATCAATAGAATTGGATGATCTGCCAAACAACTTCAATAGAGATGATTATTCTCTATCTCAAAGTACGGTGCCAACAACTTTTAAGATGGGCTTCTCATTTAATGTATTGAAAAAGGGATACCATAAAATTATTTCTGCTTTTCAATTGAATCACCCAAATGATAATTCTGAGAATTACCGGATTGGATTTGAATATCAATATAGCTCATTGTTGTTTATACGGGCTGGATATAGAATGGCGTTAAAAGCACAAAACTTACCAACTTTTGGTCTAGCCTTACAATCTCGTCTTGGGAAACATCCATTAAAAATTGATTACAGTGTTCTACCTAGCGTAGGTCTTGGAACTCAACATTTGATTGGTCTGGCTCTAAATTTCAATGAGAAAAAACGTAATGAATAAATTTTTAATGCTTTTTGTTTTACTTATCAGCTTAATGGGTTGTGAAAAGTACTTCGGGGACAAAACGGATATCGATTTTATAGATAAGCCTGTTTTTCAGGCCCGTGATGTTGCTTTTGTGCCCATTCAGCCTTTCTTAAAAGGATTTAATAATCCAACAGATATAGTAGCAGGTTTTGACGAACTTTTATATGTTGTAGATCAAGGTACTGAGGAAATAATTTGTTTTGATGAAGCAGCTAAGCAGCTTGGAAAAATAAAAATAAAGGGGGTGCATCATATCGCTCAAGATAGAAGTCTAAATATACTTGCTTTAGGCACCGTGGGTAAAAAAGTTGGTGGTGTGGAATATGAGTTAAGTTGCATTTACAGGATTGATTTGGCCATTGGTGAGCAAGGGTATGGACTACAAAATGCACAAGTGATTGATACACTAATCCACCCATTTTATCTCACAAAAACGTTTAAATTGAGTGATGCAGAAGTTAAATTTACCGATATTTCGGTTCGAGCAGATAATGGGTATTTAATTTGCAGAACAGGTGTTGACAACAATGTCTCTAAATTGGGCGGCCCTGATGATGCGGTACTTCATTTTTCCAAGACAGACGAACTTATTACACCTATTAACATCTCCCTTTCCGGAGGAGGTTTTTATAGAGACTATTTCAAAAAACCTGCGGCGATCTCTACATTCTGTCAACCACCCCAAATTACAGCTGGCGGGAATGGCTCTTTTGTGTATTCTTCTATAGATGACCAAAGCCAAATAAAAACCAGAATAGTAGATTATTTAGAAAGTGAGTTTGGAAGTAGCTATACCCCGAGAAATTTACCCACAGAAGATACAAGTAAAGCAGATGGATTTTTGTCTGAATCCAATAAGTTTGGTTTGCCCAAAGGTTTAGCAATTACAGGTGATGGCAGCAATTATATTTTTGTTGCTGATACCGAAAAGGATTCAGTATTTCAATTTACCTTCAATGGTTTTGAAGGTATAAATCCTCCGCCTGGATACCCTTCTGGGAAGTTTATATATTCCTCATTTGGAGGTTCTGGTGCAGGTTTGTTAGAATTTAACAATCCGGCAGCGGTTGCATATGCCAACAAAATTTTATATGTCGTAGATAAAGGGAACGCTAGAATTTCTAGGTTTAAACTTACCACGGATTTCCAGTAGTTACATAAACTTTCAATAAATCTTGAAAATTCAAGACGTGCTTTTACTTTTGAAAGATGGAGTTAAGAGAAGCCAAAGAAAATTTCATTCAAGCTTGGGGTCAATTGGGGAGTAATTGGGGCGTGAGTAAGGCCATGGCACAGATTCATGCGTTATTGCTTATTAGCCCCAAACCAATGAGCACGGATGAGATAATGAAAGAATTGAATATATCGAGAGGCAATGCAAATATGAATGTTAGAGAACTTTTGAGTTGGGGTTTGGCTTATAAAAAATTCTTACCCGGTGAGAGAAGAGAGTATTTTTTTGCGGAAAAAGATATTTGGGATGTGGCAAAAAAGGTTGGTAGAGAAAGAAAAAAAAGAGAACTTGAGCCGGTATTAAAAATGGTAAATGAAGTTAAAGATATAAAAGGTAGAAATAAACATGCTCAGGAATTTAGAAAAGTGAGCAAAGAGGTAGGTAAATTTGCTAGAAAAACAGAAACAGCCTTAGATTTAATTTCCAGAGCAAATGAATCTACATTTTTCAAATGGTTTATGAAATAAGCTAGCCGTTTAAACTAATCAAAAATTCATCGTTATTCCGTGTACCTTCCATATGTTTTAGCAAAGTATTCATAGCTTCTTCACTATTCATGTCCGCCAAATGGTTCCGCAGCACCCACATACGTTGGAGTGCATTTTTGTCTAAAAGTAAGTCATCTCTTCGGGTACTTGATGCGACTATATCGATTGCAGGATAGATTCTTTTGTTTGATAATTTTCTATCTAGTTGCAATTCCATATTGCCGGTCCCTTTAAATTCTTCAAAGATTACTTCATCCATTTTGGAGCCTGTGTCAATAAGAGCTGTTGCAATGATGGTTAGGGATCCGCCATTTTCTATATTTCTTGCTGCACCAAAGAATCTTTTGGGTTTGTGCAAAGCATTTGCATCTACACCACCAGATAATATTTTCCCAGAGGCCGGCTGGACCGTATTATAAGCCCTTGCTAATCTGGTAATTGAGTCTAAGAGTATAACAACGTCGTGTCCGCATTCAGTCATTCTTTTTGCTTTTTCTAATACAATGTGGCTAAGTTTTACATGCTTATCTGCGTGTTCGTCAAAGGTTGACGCAACTACCTCAGCATTCACACTTCTTGCCATATCGGTTACTTCTTCAGGTCTCTCGTCAATCAATAAAATAATCATATAAACTTCTGGATGATTGGTGCTTATGGCATTGGCAATTCCTTTAAGCAAGTTAGTTTTTCCAGTTTTGGGTTGGGCCACTATTAGCCCTCTTTGGCCTTTACCAATTGGAGTCACCAAATCAATAATTCTGTTGGAATAAGCATCTGATTTATCCTCAAGATTTAATTTTTCATCCGGGAAAAGTGGGGTTAAGTGTTCAAAAGTTACTCGTTCTCTTAATTGATTTGGGTTTTTTCCATTTACAAGTTCAATTGATGATAAGGCAAAATATTTTTCACCTTCCTTAGGGGGCCTAATACCTCCTTTTACGACGTCTCCAGTTTTTAGGCCATTTTGTCTTACGGTGCTTGGATTTACATAAACATCGTCAGGTGAAGGTTGGTAGTTATAATCGGCACTTCTAAGAAATCCATATCCGTCATTATTAAGTTCTAAAACTCCTTGGCATGTTACTTTCCCTTCTTTATCTAAAAATGCCATAAGTTTTTCCGCTTTTTCTCTTCTTTCTCTCCGGGCTTGTTCTTTTTGTTCCCTTTCTAGGTCATTAACTTTCTCTTCTTTACGCTCTGATTGTGACTTTTGGTTACTTTTTTCAGAAAGTTCTATTTTTTGCTCTTTTGTCTCGGATGGATTTGTTCCGTTATTCGAAACACCATTTGATGGCTTGGTATTTATTCGTTTTCTTCTTTTTTGCTTTTTGTCCACTTGGTTTTTGGATACGTCATCTTTTTCATTTTTTGTATCCGAGCTATTTGTTTGATTTTCTATTTTTTCTGGGTTTCTAGACTGGAAGTCTAAAATTTTGTTGACCAAATCATCCTTTTTCAGGCCTTTGGTTTCTATACCCATAGCAGCAGAAACTTCGCGTAATTCTGAAACGAGTTTCTCGGTTAGTTCGTTGTAGTGAAACATTCGTATGTTAAAAGTGAGGTCTAATCAT
The DNA here is from genome assembly GCA_002457675.1 of Bacteroidetes bacterium MED-G17. Lineage (GTDB taxonomy): Bacteria > Bacteroidota > Bacteroidia > NS11-12g > UBA9320 > MED-G17. Next base: position 35,014 of record NTKK01000007.1, on the reverse strand, counting down.
AGTTGGTTTGTGTGCTTAAGATTGCGATTAGACCCTACGAACATAAGTTGTTGAAGTATAATTTCAAAATAAAATTAGACCAACATGGTGGCAGGTTGCTCTAAATAAGCTTTTAGCGTTTGTAGGAATTGGGAACCAGTTGCACCGTCAACAACTCTGTGGTCACAGCTAAGTGTAACTTTCATGATGTTTGCTATTTCCATTTGTCCGTTTCGTACTATCACTGTTTCTTTACTTCCGCCTACAGCCAAAATACATGCATCCGGAGGATTAACAATAGCTGTAAATTCATCAATGCCAAACATGCCTAAGTTTGAAATAGTAAAAGTATTTCCTTCCCATTCTTTTGGTTCAAGGGTTTTATTTTTGGCCTTACCAGCGAGTTGTTTGACTTCTTTGGATATATGACTTAATGATTTTTGATCAGCAAATTTTATTACCGGAACCAAAAGTCCATCTTCTACAGCTACAGCGACACCAATGTGGGTATGGTGGTTTATTCGAATTACATCACCAAGCCAGCTAGAATTTACATTAGGGTGTTTCTTTAAGGATAAAGCACATGCTTTAACCACGAGATCATTAACAGATATTTTGACATCACTAATTTGATTCATTTGTTTTCTAGCATACAATACTGCATCCATTTCTATCTCCATTGTTAAGTAGAAGTGTGGAGCAGTATATTTGCTTTCAGCTAGACGCTTAGCAATCGTTTTTCTCATTTGAGAAACTCTATATTCATCAAAACGTTCTGTTCCTTGGCTAAGTTTGGGAACCTCACTTTGTTGACTTGTTTGTACGTTTTCAAGATCTCTTTTAATTATTCTGCCATTTTCTCCGGATCCATTTATTTGGCTCAAATCAACACCTTTTTCTGATGCTATTTTTTTTGCTAAAGGCGAAGCCTTTATCCTAGCGTCTTTTTCTTGGATAATTGGCTTTTGCTCTATTTCAAGTTTTCCATCTTTATTGGATGCTTGCACTTCTTCACTTTTTTCTTTTGTTTCACCTGCTTCTTCTGTAATTACGCTATTGTAGTCTTCTCCTTTTGCTCCTACAACTGCTATAACAGTTCCAACTGGATGGGTCTCGCCTTCGGCCACATTAAGGTGTAAAATTTCTCCTTTTTCAAAGTTTTCTAACTCCATAGTGGCTTTATCTGTTTCAACCTCTGCCACCATATCGCCTGGGTTAATTTCATCCCCCACTTTGACCAACCATGATGCTACGACGCCTTCTTCCATGGTGTCTGTCATCCGAGGTAGTTTAATTGCTTTCGCCATTTGATTGTTACAAATCTAATACACTATTTATAAGTTGGTATATTGTTGAGAACGGAAATATATTCCTGTTTTACATTTGAACATTATCATGGGGCAGTATGAAGACTTTTTGCGTTTTGTTTTTGAAAACGGTGTAGATAAATCAGATAGAACAGGTACTGGAACAAGAAGTACTTTCGGGGGGCAGCTGCGGTTTGATTTGTCCACTACCTTTCCTTTGGTTACAACAAAGAAGGTACATCTAAAATCAATAATATATGAGTTGCTTTGGTTTTTGAAGGGTGATACAAATATTGCTTATTTAAAGGAAAATAAGGTGAAGATATGGGATGAATGGGCCGACAAAAATGGAGATTTGGGCCCAGTATATGGAAAACAATGGAGAAGTTGGGGTGCTGCAGACGGAACTACGGTAGACCAAATAAGTCAAGCTTTAGATTTAATTAAAAACAATCCTGATTCTAGAAGAATTATCGTGAGTGCATGGAATCCCGGAGATTTAAATAAGATGGCTTTGGCGCCATGCCATTGTTTATTTCAATTTTATGTATCCAATGAAAAATTGAGTTGTCAACTTTATCAGAGAAGTGCTGATCTATTTTTGGGTGTCCCTTTCAACATTGCGAGCTATGCTTTACTTACCCTCATGATGGCTCAATCTTGTGGTCTTCAAGCAGGAGAATTTGTTCATACTTTTGGAGATGCCCATATTTACAATAATCACTTTAAGCAAGTAAAAGAGCAGTTGGAAAGAGATATTCGACCATATCCCAAAATGAAATTAAATCCTTCAGTAACATCTGTTTTTGATTTTGATTTTGATGATTTTGAATTGATGGATTACAATCCACATCCAAAAATCACTGCTCCAGTTGCTGTTTAGCTATTCATAAGTGAATTTGCGGGGAACTCTTTGAGAAATTGTACTTATTAGTTCGTAAGGTATGGTGTCAATGTTTTTACTTAATTCATAGAAGTGCTTTGCAGATTTATAAACAAAAATTCGCTCTCCTTCTTTGCAATCAATTTCACTAACGTCGCACATGGTCATATCCATGCACACATTACCAACCACAGGTGCGTGTTTGTTTTGAATAATGAAAAACCCCTTCCCTTGACTAAATTTTCTGCTGTAACCATCAGCGTACCCTATGGGGATTACAGCAATTTTTCTATCGGTTTTTGTTTTATTTTTTCTTCCATAACCAATACTTTCTCCTTTTTTTACTGTTCTTATTTGGCTAATGTATGATTTTACTACGCCTACATTTTCAAGCGCCTTTTCTCTACTTAAACCGTATAAGCCTAAACCTAAACGAACCATATCAAAATGTGCATTTGGATAATTAATGATTCCCATGCTGTTACATATGTGTTTTACAAAAGATTTTTTCAAACCAGTTTGAAGAGCTTCACACATTTGTTGGAATTCACTAATCTGGATTTCCCCAAAAGTATCCTTGGGGATCTCTGACTGAACTAAGTGGCTAAATACTGATTTTACTGATAATTTGCTGTTTATAAGTTCTTGAATAACACTCGGTATCTCTTCCTTATTTATGCCTAGCCGATTCATTCCAGTATTCAATTCAATATGGATATTTTTTTTCATAAATGTCTTTTGATTTTTAATCTGTTGTAAAAACCGTAAGCTGTATATGACAGGTTCTAATTTATAGTTTATCGCTTCTTCAATTTGATTTGGTTGGGTACTCAATACCATAATTGGTGTTTCAACTCCTGATTTTCTGAGTGCAACCCCCTCGTCAACATAAGCAACTGCTAAGTAGTCAATATTTTTTTGGCTCAAAAATTGGCCTATTTCACTACCACCATTGCCATAAGCAAAAGCTTTTACCATAATCATTATTTTTGTCTTGGGTGCTAGTTTTGAGCGAAAAATATTTAAGTTATTTTCTAAGGCATTTAAGTTTACCTCAAATAGGGTTTGGTTTGATTTTTCAGCGAGTGAGGCCGCAACTTTTTCCAGTTTAAACCTTCTAGAACCTTTAATTAAAACAATCTCTTTTTCGAATGTGATCTCTGGTATTTTTTTTAATAATTCGCTGCTCGTGTTAAAACTTTCAGAAATGGTTTGAATAGATTTGGGCACCTCATGTTTGCCCACCAAAAGAAGTTTATACAAAGGATTTATTCTGTGCCACTTTGCAATCAATTCTAAGGGGTTTTCTTTGTTTTCGTCAAACGTCGAAAGAATTAGTGATTTTTTTTTGCTTTTGTTATGCTTCGCTAACTCATCAAGAGCAATTTGTAGGGAGTTTATATCTGCATTATATGCATCTAAAATAATTTCACAGTTATTAATACCTCGTCTTTTCTCCATGCGTAATTCTACTATTTGCAGATTTTCAAGTCCATGTTGAATCTGTGCTCGAGAAAGGCCCAATTTAAGAGAGCAAACAATACAGCTTACAGCATTTTTAATGGAAGCTTCATCAGTAAATGCAATGAAAAAATGTAAACTACTGCGCCCTTTATTAATTTCTATATGACATTTTCCCTTTTCCAATTGCGCTCTATATTTATAATCAGAGCGCTTCTTTTTTCCCCAAGAAATTAGCTCTTTAGTGGGATATAGCTCGCAAATTCTTGCATAAACAAGATCGTTATCTGAAGGAAAAATGATTGTTTCTGCATGCTCAAATAATTTCAGTTTCTCCATTAATTTTTCTGAGAGACTATTAAAGTTTTTTGCATGTGCATCGCCTAGATGAGTAAATATCCCCACTTGAGCTTTCATCATTTGGGCATGTTTATGCATCTCATTTTTCTTACTGATTCCAGCTTCAAAAATTCCAATTTCGGTTTGATCATTTACTTGAAGCAAACTCAGCGGAACACCTACCTGTGAATTATAACTTTTGGGGCTAGCCAATGTTTTAAAGTGATTTTGCAAAATTTGTTTAAGCCAAACCTTACATACAGTTTTCCCATTACTCCCAGTGATACCGATGGTAAGCAAGTCAAATTTTTCATGGTATTTTTCAGCAAGTAATTGGAGTGCTTTTAATGTGTCCTCTACTATGAAGTAGTTCGTATTCTGTTTTGGATTTTTAGGAGCTTGAGAAATCAAGAAGTTGTTTAGACCTTTTTCTTCCAAGTCTTCCACAAATTGGTGGCCATCGTGGTTTTTGCCAATAATTGCAACAAAAAGTTCATCATCTCCAATGGGAAGGCTACGGCTATCTGTTCTAATTTTACTTATTGCCCTGTCAGGTGCAGAAATTGAGTAGTTAATTTGGAGAATATCAGCAACTTCCTTTGCTAGAAAAAGCATGGCTAGCGAAAATAATTAAATTTACACCCTGCTGACATGAAATTTGCAAAAGTAAGGGAGTATCAGTCGCCAATTTTGGCTCATTTTGACGCAGAAAAACTTGAATTGGCAGGTTTAATGGTACGTCTAGAAAACCAACAGATGGCCAGCTTATATGGAAATGTATTGGGAGGAATTATTTTAATAGTTCCAGAAAATCAACTAAATAAAGCGCAGGAAATATTGCGGAATGAGCAGCATTCTTGAGATAAAAGCAAAAATTCAGTCTTTTTGTGCTTACCAAGAAAGATGTCAGAAGGAGGTGCGAGAGAAGCTGAAGAGCTTACACACCAATAGCTTAGAAGCAGAACAAATAATTGCTGAATTGATTGAGGAAAACTTTCTCAATGAGCAAAGGTTTGCTTCGGCTTTTGCAAGAGGAAAATTTCGAATAAAAAAATGGGGAAGAAAAAAAATTGAATCGAAGCTAAAATTCAAAGAAGTATCCCCATTTTGTATCAATAAAGCCATGCGTGAAATTAATGAATCAGATTATGAAAAAACACTTGAAGAAATCATAAAAAAACGATGGAAATTGGCAAAAGGTAAAGGGTATCAGAAGAAAATTTTTGTTACAAGATATTGTATTTCTCGGGGGTATGAACCAGACTTGATTTGGCAAAAATTGGGAAGCAATGAATACAGCTGAGCAATATTTTCAAATACCATCTCCTTTACACAAGATTCATCTTTTTAATAAAGAGGTTTGGATAAAAAGAGATGATTTGATACATCCCTTTGTTTCAGGGAATAAACTTAGAAAAATTTTTTTTCACGCAAAACATGCAAAAGAAGATAATGCACAAATTTTAGTAAGTTATGGCGGCTATTACTCCAATCACCTTTTAGCACTGGCTGCATATGGAGCTATTGGTGGTTTTCAGACCAAGGGATTTGTAAAAGGTGAACGGCCCAAAAAAATTAATCCAATTTTAAAACTTTGCATGTTGTATGGCATGGAGATAGCCTATTTGACTCGAGGAGATTTTGCAAATCAGCGTCAGTCCTTTGGAAAGATCGGCAACCAATATTTTATACCTGAGGGTGGAGCATCTTCATTGGGGGCAAAGGGTTGCCAAGCCATAGTGGAAGAACTCCCAAATTCCTTTGATCACATCATAACCCCTGTTGGGACAGGTACTACATTGAGTGGAATTCTTCAATCTGTGGAACAAAAAAAATGGGAAACTGAGATACATGCAATTTCTGTTGTGAATGATCGATTGGGTATCGAAAAACTTGTAAAATCTATCACAACAAGACAATATACATTCTATCAAAAATTGGGTTTTCAAAAATTGAATACTGAAGAATTAGCGGTCGTAAAAGAACTTGTTCAAAAAAGTGGTATTCTGTTGGATCCCATTTATGGAGCTAAGGCAATGAATTTTTTGAAGGATGCCATAACATCCGGAAAATTTAAAAATGATGAAACAATTTTGTATATCCATACAGGTGGAAAAACAGGATGGTTCTCAGAAAAAATGACAAACCACTTGATGAAATTGTAAATTCGTAACACATTGAAAAGCATAACTTATCCATTATTGATTTTTTTTAGTTTGTTATCCTGCAACGAAAGATTAGTTTATTCCGAGTATGATACATTCGGTGAGACCAAGTGGGCTTATAAAAACCCAAAATATTTTCATATTTCTGCTTTGGATACTACCTATACATACAATGGAAGTCTTCATTTTACTATCTTAACAGATTATCCTTATCGAAATATTTGGTTCAGATATAATATGTCAGACAAAAAAGAGCCGGAACAAATACAAATGACACTTGCTACCAAACAAGGTAAATGGTTAGGTAAAGGGGGTGGTCGGTTAAGACATTATTCCTTGCCATTATTTCAAAACAAGAAATTAACCCACCAAGACACTTTCACTTTTTGGGTACAACAATATATGCGTGTTGACACATTACAGGGAATAAAGTCGGTAGGTCTGGAAATTAGTAAAGATCGAGAGGTATTCTGAACATTATTTCTCTGGATTTATTCTATATCCGCAGGATTTTTTTTTCAGTAGCTGTCTATTAATTTACTTTGTATACTTATATGAAGTTTGATGTAACAATTATTGGTTCTGGTCCTGGAGGTTATGTGGCTGCTATCAGATGCGCCCAACTAGGTCTTAAAACTGCCATCATTGAAAAAGAAAACACTTTGGGAGGCACCTGTCTTAATGTTGGCTGTATACCCAGTAAAGCGTTACTAGATTCTAGTGAAAAATTTTATGAGGCTCAACACAAATTTGCCAAACACGGAATCGACATTTCAAAAATGCAAGTAAATTTTCCTCAAATGATGGCTAGAAAGCAGGAGGTAGTTGATCAAATGGTGAATGGCGTCAATTTCTTGATGAAAAAAAATCAAATAGAAGTAATCAAAGGTTTGGGAACGATAGTAGGTAAAAACCACATTAAAGTATCGGGTGAAAAAGAACAAAGCATTCAAACCAATAAAATAATTATCGCTACAGGATCCGAATCTGGAAGATTACCTAATTTAGAGATAGATGAAAAAAGAATATTGTCAAGCACTGGCGCTCTAGCGCTTAAAGAAATCCCTAAACATTTAATAGTAATTGGTGGGGGAGTAATAGGTCTAGAACTAAGTTCAGTATACAATAGGTTAGGGTCCAAAGTGTCAATCGTTGAATATGCAGACGCGCTTATTGGAGGAATGGACATGTCACTGGGAAAAGAAATGGCCAAAATCATGAAAAAACAAGGGGTAAAATTATACTTAGGGCATGCCGTAACTGAAGTAAAAAATGAAGGGAGTCAAATAATTGTTTTGGCAAAAGGGGAAAAAAGTGAGATGAAATTGGAAGGAGATTATTGCTTGGTTTCCGTTGGGAGAAAACCCTATACGGAAGGACTAGGCCTAGAAAATATTGGTATAGAATTAGATGGACGAGGACGAATCTCTGTTGATCAACAACTTCAGACCAAAGCGGATGGGGTTTATGCCATTGGAGATGTAATCAAAGGAGCCATGTTGGCGCACAAAGCAGAGGAAGAAGGTGTTTTTGTTGCAGAAACTATTGCTGGTCAGAAACCACATATAAACTATAACCTTATCCCTGGCGTGGTTTATACATGGCCTGAAATTGCAGGTGTAGGACAAACTGAAGAGCAACTGAAAGAAAACAAGCAAGCATATAAAGTGGGGCAATTTCCTTTTAGAGCCAATGGAAGAGCCGTGGCTGGGATGGATCCAGAAGGGTTTGTAAAAATTTTATCAGACCAAAATACCGATGAAATTTTGGGCGTCCACATTATTGGAGCTCGAGCGGCTGATATGATTATGGAGGCAGTAACCGCAATGGAATTTAGAGCAAGCGCAGAAGATATTGCTCGAATTTCTCATGCACATCCAACTACTTCTGAGGTGATAAAAGAGGCTGCATTGGCTGCTACTGAAAACAGAGCGCTCCACAACTAAAACGTTTATATGCTTCGATTGATTGCTATATTTTTTTTGATTCCCTGTGCAAATTGTATGTACGCCCAAAATCTATTACAGGATAAAACCAGTAAAAAATATGCCTATAAATCAGATGCGTTTATTTATACAGAGTTTTCCACTTTCACAAATGGATTCGCTTTTGTAAACAAGGGAGATAAATATGCTTTTATAAATATTCATGGAGATACGCTTTGTCCATTCGAATATGACCTTGTGCAGAGTTTTAACGTAAACGGGCTGAGTTTGGTCGGCAAGGACTCTCTGTGGGGAATCATTGACACACTAAACCGCACACGAGTTCCTATCTATTATCAAGAAGTCTACTTTGAAACACCAAATTGTGCTAGTGTTCTTAATGAACAAAGCTGGCAATTAATTTTGATTTCTAACACTGTAAACAAAAAAACAGAACCGTATAAATTAAAACCTTATGTCAAGAATGGGAATGTTTTTATCCCTTCCGATTCATTAGGATTGTGGGAAAATTATGATTTTGAAAACTTTTTTTCAGAAATCAGAACCGACAATATCAAGAATTAAATATGCAAGGTGTTAAACAATACAACAAAAAGTTCGAGCTTACTCAAGAGTTTGCTAAGAATCTTGATACTCAAGATCTGTTAGCCTCTTACAGAAAAAAATTCTTTATTCCACGGCATGGAGGCAAGGATGTAATTTATTTAACTGGAAATTCTTTAGGACTTCAGCCTAAAAATACACATCAGGCCATAAAAACTGAATTGGACGATTGGGCCAATATGGGGGTAGAAGGGCATTTTCAAGGTAAAAATCCTTGGATGCATTACCATAAATTTTTAAATCCAGGGCTTACCCATATTTTAGGAGCAAACGAAAATGAAGTAGTCGCTATGAACAGACTCACAGTTAATCTGCATCTAATGTTTACCTCATTTTATAAACCTACCAAAAAACGTTACAAGGTTCTTATGGAGTCGGGTGCTTTCCCAAGTGATATGTATGTTTTAGAAACGCAAGCCAAACATCATCAACTAGATTATGAAGACGTATTAATTGAAGTAAAACCGCGCGATGATGAACATCACCACAGAACGGAGGATATTATTGCATTGATAGAATTACATAAAGAAGATTTAGCCATGGTCTTTTTGCCAGGCGTTCAGTATTATACTGGTCAAGTTTTTGACATAGAAAAAATCACTCAAAAAGCACATGAGGTAGGCGCTATTGCTGGTTTTGATTTGGCGCATGCTGCCGGAAATATAGAATTAAAACTACACGATTGGCAAGTTGATTGGGCGTCTTGGTGCTCGTACAAATACCTAAATTCAGGACCAGGTAATGTTTCGGGTGTTTTTATTCATGAGAAGCACGTAAAAAATAAGGAAATGCCAAGATTGGCTGGTTGGTGGGGACAGCTTGAGTCAGAGAGATTTAAAATGAATAAAGGATTTAATCCTGAGCCAGGCGCCGCGGGTTGGCAACTTAGCAACGCACCTATTTTTGGTATGGCTGTTCATAAAGTATCGCTTGACATTTTTTCTCAAATTAAAATGGATACTTTGGTAAATAAAAGGGACATGCTCACTTCATATCTTGATTTTGTGTTGACCTATTGTGCCCAAAACAACCCCAAGCTTAATTTTCAAATTATAACGCCTAAATCTAGAGCGGCGCAGTTATCAATACTTACTGGACATGAAGGCAAAGATTTGTATAAGTATTTGAATAAAAATGGGGTTATTTCAGACTGGCGAGAGCCAAATGTTATAAGAATGGCACCTGTTCCACTCTATAATTCGTTTGAGGATATTTGGCGTTTAGCGCAAATTTTACTCAAATTTTAAAGCAACTTTTCTAAAGATTTATTAGCTTCAGCAAGGTTATTGACCTCCTTAAACCGTATAGAGAGTTTCTCACCCTTTTGTTCTAGACTTACTTTGTGAGGGTGATTTTGAATATACATCAACAAAGCACCAAATTGAGGCCCTTGGAAATAATCTTCATCTAAATTGTCTGAAAAATGGCATCGCAAGCTACGCTTTTTGAAGCTTACTTTACTAAAGTGTAATTTTTGTCCTATCCACTTTATTTTCAAACAATTTAGCAGTTGAAACACTTCTTTGGGCAACTCCCCAAAACGATCATTTAGCTGCTTGACAAAACTTTCCATTTGAGCTTTATTTTCAATTTGTGATACCTGATTGTAAAGTGATAAACGTTCTGCAGTACTACTCACATAATTTTCTGGGATATTTGCGTCTAGATCTGTTTCTACAACTGTATCAGTATGAATATATTTATTGTCTTGTTTATGGTCGAAAAGATTCTTGAATTCATCGTCCTTTAATTCTGCTATCGCTTCGTCTAATATTTTATGGTATGTGTTGAAGCCAATGTCCGCGATAAAACCACTTTGTTCTCCGCCAAGAAGATTACCAGCACCCCTAATGTCTAAATCACGCATGGCAATTCCAAAACCAGATCCTAAATCACTAAATTCTTCAATTGCCTGCATTCTTCTTCTCGCATCGTCATTTAAAGCATGTATCGGCGGGCAGAACATCAGTGCATATGCTTTCGTGTTGGAACGCCCTACTCGGCCTCTCATTTGGTGTAAATCGCTCAGACCGTAGGCATGTGCATTGTTTATGATGATCGTATTGGCATTCGTTATATCCAAACCACTTTCTATAATCGTAGTGGCAACAAGTACATCAAAATCCCCTTCAATAAATTTTAGCATAACATTTTCTAGTTGGTCTCCAGGCATTTGTCCATGCCCAACAGCAACTTTGGCTTCAGGTACTAATGACTTAATTAACAAGGCATATTCTTCAATATCGCGCACACGATTGTGAATGAAAAAAATTTGACCTTTTCTTGCAATTTCATTTTCAACGGCTTCTTTTAAGGTATCATGATTAAATGTGTGTATTTGCGTTTGTATTGGTCTTCTATTAGGCGGTGGCGTTTGAATTATTGAGAGGTCGCGAGCGCCCATCAAGCTAAAGTGTAAGGTTCTTGGTATGGGTGTGGCGGTGAGGGTTAATGTGTCCACATTCACTCTTATTTCTTTGAGTTTTTCTTTTGCTGAAACTCCAAATTTCTGCTCTTCATCAATAATTAGTAATCCTAAATCTTTAAACTGAGTGGACTTACTAAGTAGCTTATGTGTTCCGATGAGGATGTCTATTTTACCTTCCTTAAGTTTGGAGAGTACTTGACTTACGTCTTTTTGAGTTCTAAACCTATTTATATAATCTACATGTACTGGGAAGTCTTTTAATCTTTTTCGAAATGAATAATAATGTTGCTGAGCCAAAATGGTTGTAGGAACTAAAATTGCAACTTGTTTGCTGTCTGTAGCAGCCTTAAATGCAGCGCGCATGGCAATTTCTGTCTTCCCAAACCCAACGTCTCCACAAATAAGGCGGTCCATTGGGTAGTTTTTTTCCATATCTCTTTTTACCTCTTCACTTGCCTTGGCCTGGTCTGGCGTATCCTCATACAAAAAGCTTGCTTCCATTTCAATCTGCAGATAGGAATCTGGGCTGAAGGCAAATCCTTTTTCAGATTTTCTTTTAGCGTATAGCTTTATCAAATCACGAGCTATGTCTTTTATTCGCTTCTTTGTTTTTCTCTTTAAATTCTGCCAAGCATCAGACCCCAATTTATTTAGCTTTGGGGGAGTACCCTCCTTGCCAACATATTTTGAAATTTTGTGTAGGGAGGCAATATTTACATACAGTAGATCATTGTTTTTATAACGAATTCTTACAGCTTCTTTGAATTTACCTGCAATTTCAATTTTTTGTAATCCTTCAAATTGACCCACACCATGATCAATATGTACTATGAAATCACCTGGGTTAAGATTTTTTAGTTCCTTTATACTTAGGGCTTGATTGGTGCTATATTTTGACTTCAGTTTATATTGAAAATGACGCCCAAATAACTGATGATCTGTATACATAGCTACTTTATTCCTCGCGTCATAAAAGCCACTACTAAAACCTTCATACAACGGTTCAAAGTTTACAGATTTGCCTAAATCTTCTAGAATACTCGAAATACGATCTATTTGTTTTACTTGACTTGAGCCAATAATATTCATTATGCCAATTTTACTATTGGCGTTTAGCTCTTCTGCAAACAGATGAAAGTTTTTATTGAAATGAGCCTGCTGTTTTGTCTCAAAATTAAAACTACCCTTGCTTTTAAAATACTTTTGTCCTTCTAACTCAATAATGCAATGGGCTTGGAGTTGATTTTCTATGTCTACTACATTTTCATAAATTTCACTTGAATTTACGTTTTTCGGCACCTTTTTTAGTCCCTTTTCGATGGTATTTAATACCGAGGGTAGCTGTTTACAAAAAATAAGTGAGGGTTGTTTGAAATAAGAAAGCAGGCCCACACGATTGCCGCTAATTTCATCCTCTTGAATGTTGGGAACAATATGTGTGAAAGCCATTTCCTTAATACTCAATTGTGTGATTGGATCAAACTGACGAATGGATTCAATTTTAAGCCCAGCGAGTTCTAATCTGTAGGGCACTTCACTTGAAAAGGAAAATATGTCAACGATTCCTCCACGGATTGCGAATTGTCCTGGTTCATAGACAAAGTCTTCTCTAGAAAACCCGTATGAATTTAAAGACTCAATTAAGAATTCAAAATCAAATTCGTCACCTATTTGAAACAAGAGTTTATTTTTTTCAAAAGCTGAAGAAGAAATGATTTTTTCTGACAAACTTTCTGGATGACAAATCACAATTTTTGCTTTTTTCCCAATTGTTAAATTTTGGATAATTTCTGCTTTCTCTTGTACAGAATTTTTGTTCTGATAAGATGGATCAAAACGCCTTTTGAAAGATGAATTTAAAACGAAAGCACGCTCTTCAGCAAGAAATAAGTTTAAATCATTTGCAAAATTTCCCGCCGTGTCTTCATCTTCCAGGATGAGTAAAGTATTTTCTTGCTTTGATTTAAATCCATGCGCAATGAGTAAAGCCTCAAAACTTCCTTTTGCCCCTTCAATAGACCATGCACCTTTCTTTTCACTCAAAATTTCTTCCACCCACTGGTTAACCAAGCGATCTTTTGCATAAAATTCAATAAGGTGTTCTACCCGCATGGGCTTGCAAAAGTATCCAAATCTTATGCTTTGATGATAAATTTTAAGATGGGCTTAAATTTGCCCCATAATGTTGGAACACTCCTATCTTAGCAATGCTGACATGTCCGCTATAGACAACTTGTATGAGCAATATTTAGCGGATAAAAATTCCGTAGATTATGGGTGGCAAAGATTCTTTGAAGGTTTTGATTTAGCCTATGATAAAAGTGGTTTAGATGCTGATGGAAAAACTACCAGCCAAGCTGGTATAAAAGAAATAAATGTGCTCAATTTAATCAATAACGGCTACCGCTCTCGTGGACATTTTTTTACCCGCACAAATCCAGTAAGAGATAGAAGGAAATATGAACCTACTTTAGCAATAGAAAATTTTGGTTTAGAAAAGGGAGACTTGGATAAATTTTTCAATGCGGGCCATACTATAGGTATTGGCAGGGCAAAATTGAAAGAAATAATTCAGCATCTGGAAAATACCTACTGCAAAAGTATAGGCGTTGAATACACCTATATTCCAGAACCTGAGCGAAGAAAATGGTTGCAAGAAAAATTAGAGCGGAACCAAAATACACCAGAATTTGATCTTAAAGAAAAAAAAGAAATCTTGAGAAAACTCAATGAGGCAGTAACTTTTGAAAATTTTCTTCACACCAAATATGTGGGTCAAAAACGTTTCTCCCTAGAGGGTTTAGAAACCCTTATACCCGCTTTAGATGCCGTAATTGAGTATGGACATCAGATTGGCGTCGAAGAATTCGTTTTAGGAATGGCACATCGTGGGAGGCTAAATGTTTTAGCGAATATTATGCAAAAAACTTACCATGAAATTTTTGGTGAATTTGAGGGTAAAGCTTACAAAGAGGCGGTTTTTCAGGGAGATGTAAAATATCATATGGGCTACAGATCAGAGGTGGTCACCAATAATGGGGATATTGTACGACTAACTTTGGCCGCAAATCCAAGTCATTTGGAGAGTGTAAACCCTGTTGTAAAAGGTATGGCAAAAGCCAAATTGGATAATAGATTTGGCAAAGACGTTGATAAAATATGCCCAATACTTATTCATGGAGATGCCAGTATATCAGGCCAAGGAATAATTTATGAAGTAGTTCAGATGAGCAAGTTACTGCCTTATGATGTAGGAGGTTGCATGCATATTGTAACAAACAACCAAATAGGCTTTACAACAAATTATATTGATGGACGTAGCTCGATTTATAGCACAGACATCGGAAAAGTAACCAAATGTCCTATATTCCACGTTAATGCAGACGACGTCGAAGCAGTTGTTCACACAATAAAAATTGCAATGGAATACAAGCAAAAATTTAATAGTGATGTTTTTGTTGATTTATTAGGATATCGTAAATATGGGCATAACGAAGGAGATGAACCAAGATTTACACAGCCTGTTTTGTATAAATCTATTGCCAAGCATCCTAACCCAAGAGAAATTTATTTAGAAAAGCTGAAAAATCAAGGTGACATTGAAGCGAACCTAGCTAAGGAAATGCAGAAAGATTTTAAAGCATTGCTGCAACAAAAACTTGATGAAGTAAGAGAAGATAAAGGAGATGAAAATAACCAAAGAGAGGTGCTTACCTGGGCGGGTTTTAGAGCTGGTAATGAAAAAGATTTTTCAAAGTCCCCAAAAACAGCAATTTCAACAAAACAAGTTCTTGAATATTCCTCTAAAATCATACATATTCCAGAAGATCACCAAACATTCAAAAAAATAAAAAGAATTTTTGACGATAGGAAAAAAATGATTGATGAGAATCGACTTGATTGGGCCATGGGAGAATTACTTGCCTATGCCAGTCTGCTAGATGAGGGAACAGATATAAGAATGACTGGACAAGACTGTGAAAGAGGAACTTTTTCTCACAGACATGCAGTAATTATTTCAGAAGACGGAACAAAAGAACATATACCCTTGCAGCATATTTCTGAAAAACAAGGCACATTTGAAATTCATAATTCCTTACTCTCTGAATTTGCCGTACTTGGTTTTGAATATGGCTATAGCAATATGGCACCAAATGCACTTACAATTTGGGAAGCACAATTTGGAGACTTTGCCAATGGAGCTCAAGTGACAATAGACCAATACATAGCTAGTGGACAAACCAAATGGGGCAATTACAGTGGTTTGGTAATGCTATTGCCTCACGGCCATGAAGGTCAAGGCCCTGAACACAGCTCTGCAAGATTGGAGAGGTATTTACAACTTTGTGCAAACCAAAATATGCAAGTGTGCAACATTACCACGCCAGCAAATTTTTTCCACGCTTTAAGACGACAGATTCACCGAAATTTTAGAGTGCCTTTGCTAGTCATGAGCCCAAAGAGTTTGTTGAGACATACTAAAGCGGTAAGTGAAATAAAAGATTTTACAAGCGGAGGATTTAAAGAAATGATTAAAGATAATGTAGTAGAGCAAAATGCCCGAAAGTTAATTTTTTGTTCGGGGAAAATTTATTTCGATTTACTAGAGAAGCAACAAAAGGAAAATATTGTAGACGTGGCCATTGTTAGAGTTGAACAACTTTATCCAATGCCAGAAAATCAGATGATTCAAGAAATAAAAAAGCATCCTAAAGCAAATGTTCTGTGGGTGCAAGAAGAACCCAAAAATATGGGTTCATGGCAACATATGCTGCGCTATGATTGGCCTACACAATTTACTTACCTAGGGAGACAATCAAGTGCCACGCCTGCAACAGGATATGCAAGCGTGCATTTGAGTGAACAAAATGAAATAATTAAAAAAGCTTTTGAATAAAATTATGAAGCGCACCATTACATATACTTTGACTGATGAGGCACCCATGCTGGCTACTTACTCTCTTCTCCCTATTGTCAAGTCTTTTCTTAATAAAATTGACGTAGAAGTTGAATTGAAGAATATTTCTTTGGCAGCAAGAATCCTTGCTCAATTTCCAGAGCAGCAGGTAACCAATGACTTAAATGTGCTGGGCAAGATGGTCAAAATGTCGGATTCAAACATCATCAAACTACCAAATATTTCGGCTTCTGTTCCACAACTCAAAAACGCAATAAAAGAGTTACAAGACAAGGGGTATTTAATTCCCAATTTCCCTGAAAATCCTCAAATGGAAAAAGAAAAAGAAGTTGTACAAAAATACAATAGGGTCAAAGGTAGTGCCGTCAACCCAGTTCTGAGAGAGGGGAATTCTGACAGACGGGCTCCAAAAGCGGTCAAAAATTTTGCAAAGAAAAATCCACATCGAATGGGTAATTGGTCAAAGGACAGCAAAACAAGGGTGGCCACCATGCAAAATGGCGACTTCTTTCACAACGAAAAGGCTCTAACACTAAAAGCAGCTACAAAATTCAAAATTGTATTTGAGGATACAAAAGGAAAACAAAAAGAACTGAGAGCATGGGCGCCTTTAGAAGCTGGTGAAATATTGGACGCTTCTGTATTTCAAATAGATAAGCTTTGTACTTTTTTAGAAGCGCAACTGGAAATAGCAAAAAAGGAAAACCTTTTGTTTTCAGCGCATCTTAAAGCGACAATGATGAAGGTTTCCGATCCCATAATTTTTGGTCATGTTGTAAAAATATATTTCAAAGAATTGTGGAATAAATACGGCACCTTGCTTGATGATATTCATGTCAACCCTAATGACGGAGTGGCTGTTTTAGAGCAAAAACTAGCAATACTCAGCACTGAAAAACAAGAAAAAATAAAAAATGAAATGCTACAAATAATAGCAAATCAAGCAGATTTAGCTATGGTAAACTCAGCTAATGGCATCAGTAATTTGCATGTTCCTAGCGATGTTATTATTGACGCCAGTATGCCCGCCATGATAAGAGAAGGTGGCAAAATGTGGAATAAAGAAGGCAAAATCCAAGATACTTTGGCGGTTATCCCTGAAAGTAGTTATGCGGCTGTATACCAAGCAACTATAGATTTCTGTAAAGAAAATGGTGCCTTTGATCCAAAGACTATGGGCACAGTTAGCAACATTGGCCTCATGGCACAAAAAGCCCAAGAATATGGAAGTCATGATAAAACATTTGAGCTTAAAGAAGCAGGCATCATCCATGCGATTGATGAAAAAGGAAATACACTTATTAGCAAAGAAGTAGCCAGCGGGGATATTTTTCGAATGTGCCAAGTAAAAGATTTACCTATCCAAAATTGGATAGATCTCGGTATAGAAAGAGCGGAAAAAACAGGTGACCCAGCAGTTTTCTGGTTGGACGAAAATAGACCTCACGATAAAGAAATCATCCTAAAACTTAGGCACAAGCTAAATGAAATAGATACAAGTCATCTTAATATAAAAATCTTAAACCCTGAAGCGGCGACGCGCTTTACCTTGCAAAGGGTAAAAAATGGAGAAGATACCATATCTGTTACAGGAAATGTATTGAGAGACTATTTAACAGATTTATTCCCTATTTTGGAATTAGGTACAAGTGCCAAAATGTTGTCAATTGTACCGCTAATAATGGGTGGTGGGCTCTTTGAAACCGGGGCTGGAGGTAGCGCACCCAAACACGTTGAACAGCTAATCAAAGAAAACTATCTGCGTTGGGATAGCTTAGGTGAGTTTTTGGCAATTGCTGTTTCTTTAGAGCATCTAGCACAAAAAAATAATAATGAAGACGCGCAAATCATGGCCAATTCTTTAGACCAAGCTACCGAAAAATTGCTCAAACAGGGCAAATCTCCTAGCAGAAAATTAGGCGGTATAGACAACAGAGGAAGCCACTTTTATTTGGCATTATATTGGGCAGAAAAATTGGCTGAACAAGATAAGAACCAACAATTAAAAAGAATATTTTCTTCTCTTTACAAGCAATTGGCTCAGCATGAGGAAACAATCAATAAAGAATTAATTCAGGTGCAAGGGAAAACAGCAGATATAGGTGGTTACTATTGGCCAAATGAAAAAAAGACTATAGAAATAATGCGACCAAGCAAAACCTTCAATGAGCTTTTAGATAAGTTTTAGCCAAACAAATTGAGTCATTTGGTCGTATAAATGAAATGCTCAAGATAGCTTTTTCGCCTATTTACAAGTATGAGCTGCCTGAAGGTCATCGTTTCCCTATGGAAAAATATGAATTGCTGCCTGAGCAGTTGATTTACGAGGGTACTGTAAGTGAAGACCAGTTTTTTCACCCACCATCAATTTCAGACCAAGAAATTTTACGCACCCACAGTGCAGAGTTTTTACACAAATTAAACAACAACACTTTATCAAAATTGGAAGCGCGAAGAATTGGTTTCCCAATGAGTCCCAAGCTTATTTCTCGAGGTAAGCACATAGCAATGGGCACACTAATGTGCGCGCGTTATGCCATGGTAAACGGTGTGTCTATGAATATTGCCGGTGGAACACACCACAGTTACGCAGACAGGGGAGAAGGCTTTTGTGTATTCAATGATTTCGCCATTGCTTCAAATATTTTGCTCGCCGCCGGAGAGGTTCAAAAAATTTTGATCGTAGATTTAGACGTGCATCAAGGAAACGGGAATGCAAAGCTTTTTGAAAACGATAAAAGTGTGTTTACCTTCAGCATGCATGGTGCCAAAAACTACCCGCTGAAAAAAGAAAAATCAGATTTGGATATTGCATTACCAGACGGTGTTGAAGACAAGGCTTATTTGAATTTACTCAGCGAACATCTGCCCAAATTGATAGATAAAGTTGAACCTGACCTAATTTTTTACCAAAGTGGGGTGGATATTTTAGAACACGATAAACTGGGTCGATTGAAGGTAAGTATGGCGGGCTGCAAGCAAAGGGATGAAATGGTTTTTTCTTTGGCAAGGAGCAATAAGGTGCCCATTGCGGTAAGTATGGGTGGGGGTTATTCACCAAATATCAAGCACATCATTGAAGCCCATGCAAATACATATCGGGTGGCACAAGAGATGTATTTCTAAATTTATTAGTAAATTAACGCTAGAAAAAGTTAAATCTGTTCAAGTCAAGCAGTTAAATGAAATAGGCTAATTAACTGTTATTTTTTCAATATGAACATGATTTAAATCATATTCGGGGAATTTTCTTGTTTTTTGAATTATGATTTGAATCAATATTACTTGCAAAAACAATACATAAATTGTCGCTATGAATAAACTATTTTTATTAGTGGTGGCAACATTTGGAATGTTGTTTACTACAAATTGCAGTAAAGCACAAAGCCCAACATTTAATCGATACAACTTTCCTGAAGGTACAGAATTTAACGAAGTAGATAACACCGTTTATTTTACTGTTCCTGAAGGTTATACCGTCATTGGCGTAACCGAAAGTGAAGCATTTGTCAATGGAGGAACAGATGGTTCGGTAAGATGTATGTGTAAAGATGGTGGCGAAGGGTGCGAACCAGCTTATGCATTGGGAAAATATAGTTGTAATATGGTGAGTTGCGACCTTTGCAAAAAAAATCAAGTATAAAAATAGAAGATAATTACGTGGAAGTTGTAGAGATGGTAATATTTGAAAAAGACAAAGTAGAAGGCATAAATGATTTTTCAGATTTAGAAGGCAAAGTAATGCTACCTCCTGCCTTTCACAATCACCCTATTGTTGAAAAGGAATTAATATTTGTTGAGGAGAATTTAATTCACTCAGATAACCCAAATAATAGAAAAATTGTATTTGTAAATATTGGAGATTATATCGTTGCCCTTGATGTCCCAGCAGATACAGACAACCAATCGCCTTTTATTGACGGTAATTCTTTAGGCAGTTCCATGAAGTGTAAATGTAATGTTGCTGGAAAATGTACTAAATACAAAAAATATGTTGCTACGTTTTGCAATAGTGATAAGTGTAGCGATTGCACACTAAGCGGAATTATCAACAATCCAAGAAACGGCAATACAAAAAGTTTCACTATTAAAGATGATATAATTACCCTTAACTAAAAATGAATAAAGTTCTACGCTCTTTCCTTTGTTGTTTTATTTCAATAGCCACTAAAGCACAGATTAGTAAAGATATTTTGGAGGGTGCTAAGGTGGCGGTTGAAATTATGAGTTTAAAAAAGAACAATAAAGAAACTGAATCAGAATGCAATTCCAATACTGCTGATTTTTGCATATTCAATAAAATGCAAGAAACTATTTCTGTTGAACTGAAAGATAAGAAATCAGAGAGTGATGAGGCTACAACATTAATTACACCATCAGGAGCTAAAGAGTGTACCTATGAAATTGTTGCGAGTATCTATCAATATAAAATTATAAATACCAAACAGAATAAAATTATAAGAGCTGGCGAAATGAAAATTAAACCTTGTGATGAAGTAGTTTTTACTGTTAAATGATAAGATAAAAATCGGGTGTCACTTTTAACAAAAGGGTAGAGCTTTAAAGTTCGCCTTTTTTTTATTCAATTTTTTCAAGAAACCCATTCTATTGTATCAATCCAAGCCTCGATGGGAATATTTAGTTCTGTTGTGGGTTCTTGTTTTTCTGCTTGTTTATATTTCGGTAAAACATAAGGCAAAAGTTTGATTATTTTCTTGTTCATTCTGGTCATGGTAAGCTAAGGCGAATTCTATTTCATAGAATAGAGATTTTTCATAATGATAATATAGAGTATAGGCCTTCATTTTACAGCCACCCTAATTGGAAGTGGCTATTTTTTTCTACAAAGCAATCAATCAGATAGTTTTGAAGTCAATTCGATAAAACTTATTGAAGAGGGACTTTTAGCTATTCAGCAGGGAAATTATCATGTTTGAAGGAGTAAGATTTTTGGTGGGCGATGTTGGATTCGAACCAACGACCCCCTGCTTGTAAGGCAGGTGCTCTAAACCAACTGAGCTAATCGCCCTTTTTTTGGGAGGGCGAAAATAGAACAAAAATTCAATAGTAAAAAAATAAAGTGGGCTCAATACTATACATAAGACAAATAACGTGTTAAACTAAAGTTGTTCGCTTTTTTTGCAGAGTTCAACTTTGTAGCCGATTGAAAAAAATTAAAAAAATAGCAAAAATTTTCGCTCTGTGTCTAACGATATTTTTACTGCTGTTTTTTTCTGTTGCCTATTATTTGGGCAGCCAGGCAAAAGATTTGTTAATGGTCGAAATAAATAAACAACTAGTTGTAAAAGGCCATTTACAAAAACTATCTGTTGATCCGTTTTCTTCCTTCCCTTTTATCAATATTCAGCTTCAAAATTTGCGTATAGAAGAGTCTACTCAGCATTTCCAAAAAGATCTATTGGGCTTAGAGTCACTACAATTGACTTTTCATCCAGTAAAAATTTTTCGTGGTAAATGGGAGGTAGAGAAAATTCGTATTTCAAATGGTCAAATACGAATATTCAAAGGAGCCAAAAACAACAACTTTCAAATAATAAGACCACATAAGAAAAATACCAGCAATGACCAAAACCCGTTCTGGTCTTGTAAGTTGCTAGAGTTAAATAACATTGAGGTTTTATTTGAAGACGACAAGGCAAGTCAAGCACATTTATTTTTGACAAAAAGCAAGGTAAAAATAGCACTTGACAGCATCTGGTCTTTTAATCAAAAGTCAGAAATGGTAGTAAGAAAATGGCAAAATAAAGGTGAGAAATTGCCCAAGAACTTGCACATTAAACTTCTTGGAGATCTTCGCATACATCAAAGAGATAAAAAAGGATATTTACAAAAGATGCAGCTCAATTTAAATCATGCTGGTGACTTGTCACTTAAGGGAGATTTTTCTTGGACGGAAAGTTCAAATAAATGGCAAGTAGAATATGCTTCGGAACAAATTTCGCCATCTATTTTGCTTTACTCATTGGCCGCGGATTCTAAAATACCTACCAAAAATATTCTAGGTTACCTAAAAGTTCAAGGCAGGGCGCACGGAGAAGATGGAAGGATCAGAACAAGTACAGAGATATATGGCAATAATTCGAGTTTTTCATACAAAAACAGGAGGTTTTCTTTAGTGAAATTTGGGGCAAACCACCAATTTAAAAATGGTCAACACCAACTGAACTTGGCACTAAAACAACTAAAAAATCAACAAAATCAACTTAGTGGAGAACTTAGCTACGCGCAAAATAAAATACGTTTAAAAAACATAAAGGGTAGCGTTCAAAGTACCTTTTTGACATCAATGGGATTAGAAATACCTGGCGAGTCGAATTTGCTCATACATTTTGATGCCCATGGCGATATACAAAACAATCAAGGCAAATGGCTTCCACAAAATAACTTAGTTGCTCATGCCAATATTAAAGGAGATTATAAAGAGATGAATAGAGGAGTAAATTTTGAAAATTTCGATGTTCAACTAAATCTACAAAATAAACGAACCCAATTGCAGTGTCAGAAAGGGTTGCTGAACAAATCCCCGGTGGAAGCTAAAATAAATGTAGAATATCGGGTCAATCAAAATACATGGGCATATACGGGTCAAATATCACTTGATTTTTTAAAAATGGATGAGCTATATAAATCTTTTAAAAAGAAACGACAGAAGCCACTAAAGGGTGCCTCTCCAGAAATTGAGGGTGGCCTGATTTTGAATATTGATGAATTTTCTTTTGACAATTTTGTGGCTACAGATGTTCAAGGGAAATTTTTTCACAACAAGCAAAATTGGTATTGGAGTAATTTAGCTTTTCAAAGCTGTGATGGTCAAATATTGTGTAATGGGGGCTATGCAAATGAACAACTACAAAGCAAGCTTGATCTTAATCAGGTAGATATTCAAAAATTATTTAAAAGTATGGATGAATTTGGTCAATCAGAAATTGGTTCAAAAAATTTAATGGGAATGGCCGACATCAAATTAGATTTTTCGGCGAAAATAGATTCTTCAGGTTTTGTATTGCCAAGCATCAAGGCCAAAGCGCAACTTAAGATTCAAGATGGGAGGCTATATAAATACAAAACTTTGCAGGAAATTTCAAAATTGTTGGATGTTAATAGTTTGAGTGATGTGAGGTTTAAGACCTTAGAAAACACCCTTGAAATAAAAGATCAGCAAATTATTTTTCCTCCCACGCTCATCCGGAATGATTTGGTAAATCTCGAGATTTCGGGTAGACACAGTTTTGATAACGAAATTGACTACAAGGTAGAGCTTGATATTGGCAGTTATTTGGTAAATAAATCCGTTTTCTTCAAAAAAAGACGAGATAGAGGTATTGAAAGCACGGCAAATAGTAGCAAAGTAAGCTTGAAAGTGAATGGAAATGCGCTAAATCCGAATATAAAAGTTGTCAAGAAACCGAGGGGAAATAAGGCAAAAAGAACAGATGAGTCGTCTTTATTCGATGAATAATTTCTTTTAAACATAAAGTACAATAAACCTCAAGTTTTTCTGCTTTATTATCAACATGTTTGGTCTTTAAGAGTCGTATCTTTCTAGATGACCAAAATAGCTTTTTGGAAGATTGCCATGCGAAGCGTCATGATAGTCCGTGTAACTGCAAGGAAAAAAAATAGGCTTTCCAGCAGATAAGTTTGGAATGTTGTACCACCACCTATCAGTTCTTTTGCTTTTGTAAAATGAGAGCACTACCTCGGGTTCTACTTGACATGTATACACCATAAAGTTTTCATGCCAATTGGGATGGTCACTTTTTCGGTTGGACATCCCTTCTATAAAATGCCATATATTCTGAGCCAATAAACGATGATCTTGGGGGGAATTTGAATTTCCTCGTGCATTCATAAGCGCATAGCACCTAATCATATCATTCATGCCAGAGAACCAAGCCAATTGACACATTTCATAACCATTAATCCCGTTGGGTAGGTGCATACTATTTTGCTGAAAACTTGCGGTTTCTATAGCATTACAATCCATAAAAACAATTTGGCTTTCACGAATAAAAGGTTCTGCTTGTTGAATATCTTCTTTTAAAATCCCTAGCCTCATTAATTGAAAATTCATACTCTCTGCTGTGCTAATATTGGTGCGGGGATTTAAATAGTTTTGAAAGCCAAGTAGACGAACATTGAATAAATAGTTTGGCTCGTGTGTACAGACTTTATGTAGAAAAGAATTCTCCTCAAGTTCAATTTTGGGAGAAATTTGAGTAAGGCTAATGTCTTGTTTTAATTGTTCACAACTTTGATAAATAGTATGATTTACCTCTTCAAAATCGGTATGGTTTATCACGAGAACGACCATATTACAGGCATAAAGTTCTTCTATGGTTTCTTGTAAATTTTTCATCGAGTTAAATTGCTTGACCTGAAAAAACCCAAAATCATATGTTTTTGGCCAAATATTTTGAGGAAATAAACAATACAAAAAGTCGCGTACCATTTTGGCGTCCTTGACTTCGTGTCCGACGCTAAAAATCACCACACCTTCTTCAGGGTTTTCTTTAAAATCATGAATATCTAGTATTTGGTTACCCAGTGAAAGTTTCGGATATCGGTCTAATTTTGGAATGGTGCTGAAAAAAGAATCTATCATTACCTTTGAATTTCAAAAGTAGATGACTCTATTTTGATTTTATCCACATGTATTTTATAACTGGTGCAACGGGTTTTTTGGGTGGACACATCGTTTGCCAGATGTTGATTGATAAAAAAGAGCTTGTGGCTTTAAAAAGACCTAGTAGTTCGCTTAAACAGCTGGAAATTATAGCTGATTATTACACCTCTATTGGTTACGAAATAGATTTGAATAAGGTGCAATGGTTGCAAGGAGACTTATTTGATGAGGAAATTATAAAGGATACACTGACCAAAGTAAAGACTGTAATTCATTCTGCAGGTGTTGTTTCATTTCATCCTAAAGATGCTCATCTGCTTTATGAAGTTAATGTAGAAGCAACAAAAAACCTTATCAATTACGCTTTGGAATGTGGGTTGGATTACTTTTTACATGTAAGTTCTGTGAGTACTTTAGGCGCTAAGTCTCATATGGAGATCAATGAGTCCTCAATGTTTTATGAGGAAGGCAAAGGGCATTATGCAAAGTCAAAATATCTTGGAGAAGTGGAAGTTCATCGAGCTTCAGCCGAAGGCCTGCGAGTAGGGATAATAAATCCAAGTTTGATTATTGGTGCTGGAGATTGGAGCTCTGGAACAGCACATTTTTTTAAGCTTTTCGGAGGAAAATTTCCATTTTATGGCATAGGCTCAACCGGTTTTGTGACGGCAACTGATGTAGCAAAAGCAGTTTTATGGATGGTTAATGAAAGAAGCACTGAACAGTTCTTGTTAAGTGAAGACAATTATCCTTTCAAAAAAATATTTGATGTGATTGCAGAGCAATTAGGAACTAAAAAGCCTCAAATTCCTATCACAATTCGAAGGGCAGAATGGGCGTGGAGGCTCTTTGCAGTAAGAGAGGCCATAACAGGCAAACGAAGCTATTTTTCTGCTGAAAATGCTCGAAGTGCGGTACAAGATAGAAAGTTTGACGGTCAAAAAATACTGAAACAGGCAAATTCGTTTACCTATACACCAGTCCTTAAAGAAGTAGAAAAAATATGTACTTATTATAAAACTGTTCAGATTGAAAACGATTAATTCGTTTCTTCTGCTTGAACGGCTGGTGCTTCACCATTCTCTCCTTCGGGGGAAGATGCATCCGCACTAATACTTGCTCTTGTTTTTACACAAGAGATTATAGGATTTTCTGGAGAATCTAAAAGTTCTAATTTCCCTGAAGCAATATTTTTTACTCGAACGTTGTCTCCAATTTCCATTCCATCAATATTGATTTCTATGTAATTGGGGAAATCTTGAAGCTTACCTTTGGCTGTTACTTTTTTCTGGCGGGTTTGTAATTTACCTCCTTCTCGAACACCTGGCGCAACACCCACTGTTTGCACAGGAAGTTCTAGTGTTATGGATTTTTTTGGATCGAGATGCAAAAAGTCTGCATGAAGGATGACCTCACTTACAGGGTGAAATTGAATATCCTGTAATTTACATATATATTGTTCTTCATTTAAATCGAGTTGAACGATATACGTTTCGGGAGAGTATACCAATGTATTAAAATCATTTAAAAACACATCAAAATGGACATTTTGTCCATTGCCGTAAAAAACGCAAGGAACTTTGCCCTCTTGACGAATTTTTTTGGCAACTTTGGATCCGGTTTGTTTTCTTTTTTCTCCTTTTAAAGCGATTACTTTCATTTTATTTTTTTTTAAAAAATTACAGTTTTAGATGTGACTGGGTAGCTGGATCAATTTTGAATAGTGAGCTAATTGAACCATTGTTGGCTACATTTGATATGGCGTCGGCAAATAATGTGGCTACCGACAAAACTTTTACTTTAGGTGTTTGATTATTTTTCACTGGGATGGTATTGCATACCGCCAGTTCATCCAATTCTGAATGGTGAATTTTGGTATATGCTTGTCCACTTAATACAGGATGAGTACAAACGGCTCGCACACTATTTGCACCCTTTTCTTTTATTAAAGCTGCAGCTTTCACCAAGGTGTTGGCGGTATCACAAATATCATCTACTAAAACAATATCGTATCCTTTGACATCACCAATAATGGTCATTGATGCTACTTCATTAGCACGTTTTCTTTCTTTGTCACAGATGACCATTTCTACATTCAAAAATTTGGCAAATTCTCTAACCCTTTTTGACGCTCCAATGTCAGGAGCAGCCAACTTTAAATTCTTTAATCCCAAAGACTTTATGTAGGGAACAAAAATTACGGAGGAGTCTAAATGGTCAACGGGTATGTCAAAAAAACCTTGAATTTGGGGTGCGTGCAGGTCCATCGTCATGATTCGATCTGCACCGGCGGCTGTGAGTATGTTGGCCACCATTTTAGAACCAATGGGTACGCGCGGCTTGTCTTTTCTATCTTGTCTTGCAAGCCCAAAATATGGCATCACTGCAACTACTTTATATGCGGAAGCACGCTTGGCAGCATCAATGATAAGTAGCAATTCCATTAAGTTGTCTTGAGAAGGAAAAGTAGATTGAACAATAAAGATGGTAAAACCTCTAACCGATTCATTGATACTTGGCTGGAACTCTCCGTCGCTGTAACGCGCAATGTTCACAGAACCCAGTGGAGAGTTTAACTCTTGGGTAATTTCTTCACCGAGATAGTTGGATGCCTCTCCAGAGAAGATTTTGACTTGGTTTTTTAGCGCTGTCATAATTGTTCTACTGTCATCTAAACCTTAAAGGTGAAGATTATCATAAACTTGTGTTGCCCGACTAGGATTCGAACCTAGACAAACGGTACCAAAAACCGGTATCCTGCCATTAGATGATCGGGCAATTCCCCAATGGGCGGGCAAATTTAGGCAAGCTTTTTTATTCTACCAATTTTTAATTTGCTACATCGGAAATAAACTGGATGCGCATGATGTGCAATTCATCATGGCTGAATTCTTCATCAAATTCTTCATAAGCTAAGTCCAAAGAATTATCTTCAGATTCTTTGAAGTAATCAAAAATTTCGTCGCAGACCTCTTCATCCATTAGTTCATCTATGTAGTAGTATAAATCTAATTTGGTACCTGAGTAAACAATATTCTCCATTTCATTCAAAAGTTCATTCATGGTGAGGTTTACAGATTTGGCGATATCCTCAACGGGTAGTTTTTTATCAATGTTTTGGATGATGTGTATCTTTTTGATCGACTTATTTACTACCGATTTAAGTAAAATATCTTCTGGTCTTTCAATGTCATTTTCTTTAACATATTTAGCAATTACCTCGATAAATTGACCCCCAAATTTTTTCGCCTTGTTTTTCCCAACTCCATTGATATTCTCCATTTCGGATAAGTTAATTGGGTATTTTGTAGCCATGTCTTCGAGGGCACTCTCTTGAAAAATAACATAGGGGGGTAGGCCTTTGCTGCGGGCGACTTCTCGTTGTACTTCCTTTAGAATTTCAAATAAATTTTCATCGTGGATACTTTCAATTTTGCTGTTTTCAAAATCTTCTTCTGACACTTTTTCAAATTCTGTATCTATGGCGAGTTGAGAATCTATAGGTTGTTTTAAGAATTTTTTGCCTTCCTCAGTTATACTTATTAATCCATATTTTTCAATATTTTTCAATGCCCAACCATGAAGCACTGCATACCTTAAAAGACTTTTCCAAAAGATGTCTTGTCGCTTTTTCCCCAACCCGAAAAATGGCAATTCGTGATGTTTATAAGCTTTAACTTCCGGAATAGCTTTGCCTACCAATATATTCACAATATGCCTTGTTCTTACCATACCACCAGTTTGGCCAACTACAGTAAGCAATTGGGTTAGTTCGTGTGTTACGTCTTCTTTTTCTTTTGGATGTCTACAATTATCACATAAATCCAGACATTGATCTTTATTGTAGCTTTCTCCAAAATAATGCAATAAAAGTTCTCTTCTGCATTGAGAAGATTCTGCATAGCTAGCCATTTCTGCAATTAATTGTTCACCAATTTCTCGCTCAGATACAGGTTTATCTCTTAAAAATTTCTCAAGTTTCTCAATATCGTTTGGGTTATAAAAAAGTACACAGGTAGATTCTATTCCATCCCGTCCTGCACGACCTGTTTCTTGATAATATCCTTCAATTGACTTGGGTACATCATAGTGAATTATGAAGCGAACGTCGGGTTTGTCAATACCCATTCCAAATGCAATTGTAGCCACAATAACATCTACTTCTTCCATAAGAAATTGGTCTTGATGTTTACTGCGTGTTTTGGTGTCCATACCTGCATGGTAAGGAAGGGCTTTTATATTGTTGGCCTGTAAAATTTCTGCAACTTGTTCTACTTTCTTCCGACTTAAGCAATAAATAATCCCAGACTTCCCTCTAAATCGATTTATAATGCCAAGTATGCCTTTTAGTGTGGTTTCTTTGGCACCTTTTGGTCTTATTTCATAATAAAGGTTATCACGATTAAATGAAGACTTAAAAACTTTGGCATCCGACATATCCAAATTTTTCTGAATATCTTGTTGAACCTTAGGTGTAGCAGTAGCGGTTAATGCCATAATGGGAACATTGTCAATTTGCTTAACCATCTGTTTGATTTGTCTATACTCAGGTCGAAAATCGTGGCCCCATTCGGAGATGCAGTGTGCTTCGTCTACGGCAACAAAAGAAATATTCACAGACTTTAGAAATGCTATAGTTTCTTCCTTTTTTAAGGTTTCTGGTGCTATGTAGAGCAATTTTGTTTTCCCTAAACTTACGTCATTTTTTACCTTTTGACTTTGATTCTTTGTTAGTGTTGAATTTAAAAAGTGGGCGACTGCATCACTTTCCCCGAAACCTCTTATTGCGTCAACTTGATTTTTCATTAATGCAATCAGCGGCGAAATGATAATAGCACAACCTTCACTAATTAATGCAGGAAGTTGATAACATAAAGATTTCCCACCTCCCGTGGGCTTAATTATAAAGCAGTCGTTGCCTGATAAAATTGTTTCAATTCCGACTTCTTGATTTCCCTTAAATTTGTCGAAACCAAAAAACTCTTTCAGTGCAACTTTTAAATCTATAGATTCCTGTATCATTGATTAATAGGGCGCAAAAAACTGACATTTGCTTGGACTAAATTAAACAAAAATTGGGTTAAAAAAATATTAAAATTTTAAATAAGAAATTCAGTGAAAAATAAAATGGATAGAAATAGGCATTACGCAATAATTATGGCAGGTGGTATAGGTAGTAGATTTTGGCCTATGAGTAAAGAAAACATGCCCAAACAGTTTTTAGATATCTTAGGTATGGGCAAAAGTTTATTGCAAATGACTGTTGAGCGTTTTGAAAAAATCATACCTACAGAAAATATCATTATTGTAAGTAATTCAAAGTATAAAAAATTGATAAACAGTCAATTACCACAAATAGTGGATGAAAATCTCCTCATGGAACCAACGTCCAAAAACACAGCGCCATGTGTAGCCTATGCAAGCTATAAAATTAGAGTTAAGAATGAGAACGCTCTTTGCGTAATCGCTCCATCAGACCACCTAATAACTGATGAAGCGGCATTTTTGGAGTACATTGATAATGCTTTTGCCTTTGCAGCTGTAGAAGATGTGCTAATTACATTAGGTATTCAACCACATAGACCTGATACAGGTTACGGATACATTCAATATGACATAAAAAAGGATAAAGAAAATTTCAAAAAAGTTGTCACATTTACCGAAAAGCCTCATTTAGAATTGGCTCAAACTTTTTTAGACAGCGGAGATTTTTTGTGGAATGCAGGGATATTTATTTGGAATGTTGAGGCTGCGATTAAGGCATTTAAATCCTATGCAGAAGAAATAGATGAGTTATTTGGTGCCATATCAATCAACTATTATACAGATTTGGAGGAAGAATCCATCAGGGAAGCATATGAAAAATCTGCATCTATCTCTATAGACTATGCGATTATGGAAAAGGCAAATAATGTATATGTGTTGCCTTCTAGTTTTGGTTGGAGTGATTTGGGGACATGGAAATCACTTTATGATTTTGCGCCCAAAGATGGATCGAATAATTTTATTCTTGGTGAAAATATTCATGTTGAGGATACAACCAATTCTCTTATTATTTCTGAAGGAGAACGCTTGGTGGTGATAGATGGCTTAGAAGACGTTTTTGTTGTTAGTACAGATAAGGCTGTTTTGGTGTGCCACCAAAAAAACGAGGGAAAAATAAAACATATGGTAAAGAAAATAAGGGAAAAATTTAACGGATATTTCAATTAATGAGAAATATTGCTACGTTCATTATTATTTGCTTCTTCAATAACTTGTTGTATGCCCAAGCCTGGTATAAAAAGAATAGGGAATTGCCAAAAAACCATTTTATCCAAAATGCCAAAACTTTGGATTTGTTTTTTCAGCAGCTGGATTCATTAGTTTTTGGTAAAAAGTACGCCATTAACATTGTTCATATAGGAGATTCTCATGTGCAAGCAGATTATTTTACTCAAACGTGCAGAAGGCTTTGGCAAAGAGATTTTGGCAATGCAGGAAGAGGTTTTTTTATTCCATATCAACTTGCGTCAACCAATGGTTCTTCTTTTTTGGAGATAACATCTGAGGGCAACTGGGAAGCAAATAAGAGTACAAATTTCAGAGATAGTGAACCTTTTGGATTGTCTGGTCTCACAATATCAACAAAATCGGCTACTAGTAACTTTAGTCTAAAATTTTTAGATCAACAATCCCGATATGATTTTTTAGAACTTGATTGTTTTTATCGCGCTAGTGAGCACATCTTTCCGAAAATAAATGGTTTCTCAGGAAGAGATATCAATGGTGTTGGTAGACGTTATTTTTTTGATTCTTTACAAAATAACATTTCTCTCAAAATTTGGTCGGACTCAGTTAAACAGGGCGACTTCCACTTTTTTGGGTTTAATGCGAAAAATGGACATCCCGGCGTTTTGTATCATAGCGTAGGACTAAATGGAGCTAGTGTGAACAGTACACTTAAAAATACTTATTTCGTAAACCATTTAAAGCAGTTAAACCCTCAATTGGTTGTTATTTCTCTTGGAACCAATGATGGTTATATGCCACAATCAAAATTTTGTAATTATTGCTTCAAAAATGATTATCAACGCTTAATTAATAAAATAAAAGAAGCCATGCCGCAAGTTTGTATTTTGGTTAGTACACCAGGAGATAGTTACAGATATAGGCGTTATCATAATTTTAACAACCCTGCAATAAGGAGTGCTATAGCGGAACTTGCGGAAGCCAATAATTTTGCCATTTGGGATTTTAATCAATTAATGGGCGGGGAGTTCTCAATGAAAACTTGGCGCAACGAAGGTTTGGCACAATATGATTTAGTTCATTTTACACAAGAAGGATATGAACTTATGGGAAGTTGGCTGTACAAGTCTATTTTAGATGCTTATGAAAAAAGACTGGACTGATGTTGAAAATTAAAGAAATTTTTTTCTATAATTCTGGTAGTCCATTACTCTTCAATCATTATCATTTTTTGCTATTGTTTACTATAGCATTTGGTATTTTTACTTTATTCAATTTTAGCAAAAAGAAGCTTGCACGAAACGCTTTTTTATTTGTGTTTAGCTTGTTTTTTTATTACAAGACAAGTGGCTTATATTTCTTTATTTTACTATTCTCTACTGCAATTGACTTTTATTTAGGTTTGGCAATAGCTAAAACATCGAAAAGGTCATGGAAAAAAGTTTTTTTATCGCTAAGCTTATTAAGCAATTTTGGTCTACTTGTTTTTTTCAAATATGCCTACTACATAGTAGACATAATTAATTATTGGTTTGGCCTGAATTGGCATGTAATTAATTTTATGCACCTATTTTCAAATGAAATTTTTGCCTCAAATTTTGCAATCAATAGCATATTCTTACCTGTTGGTATTTCTTTTTATACTTTTCAAACACTTAGCTACAGCATAGACGTGTATCGAGGGAACATTCCTGCATCCAAAAGTTTACTTGATTTTGGGTTTTTCGTCTCTTTTTTCCCTCAATTGGTTGCGGGACCAATAGTAAGAGCGAAAGATTTTTTACCTCAAATACAACAAGAATATCAACTTTCCAGAACGCAATTTGGGAAAGCAATCTATTTGATAATCATTGGTTTGATTAAAAAAGTAGTTATTTCAGATTATATAAGCGTAAATTTTGTAGATAGGGTCTTTGAAGCCCCTGAATTATACAGTGGTTTTAGTAACCTCATGGCCGTTTATGGCTATGCATTACAAATTTATGCGGACTTTTCTGGCTATTCTGATATAGCTATTGGCCTCGCAGCCTTACTGGGATTTTCTTTGCCTATAAATTTTAATTCACCATATAAAGCATTAAGTATTACAGATTTTTGGAGAAGGTGGCATATTTCCCTCAGTTCTTGGCTTCGAGATTATTTATACATCTCTTTGGGCGGCAATAGAAAAGGCAATTTTAGAACCTATCTACATTTAATGATTACTATGTTGCTTGGTGGTTTATGGCATGGCGCGGCCACAAAATTTATTTGGTGGGGAGGTTTTCATGGCCTGGCATTGATTGTACACAAATTATATACTCAAAAATTCAAATGGTCTCAAAACCCTAAGGGATTTTACAAATTATATGCGCAAGTCCTTACATTTCATTTCGTATGTTTTTGTTGGGTATACTTCCGCTCCGCAAATATGGATATCGTTAAAGCAATGGGGAATCAGATTATATATCAATTTGAGGGGTTTCAAATATTTGAAATATTCCGTGCTTATTGGAAAGTTTTTGCTTTGATGATTTTTGGATTTATTACACATTTTATCCCTACCACCTGGAAGCAAAAAGCACAAATTACCTTTAATTCTTGGCCAAATCTGGCTAAAGTCATGTTTCTATTCCTTGTGGTTATATTATGTTTTCAGTCGGTTAGTTCTGAAAACCAGCCTTTCATTTATTTTCAGTTTTGATTTGTATTATTGCCCTATGAGAAATCTAATAGTTGTCTGTACCGTTCTGTTTTTTGGTCTTGTGGGTTTCCAAAAGTCGCTTTTAGCAAGTGATACCTTAAAAAATTGCAAGAATGGTCATTATTTTTTCAAAACATTACATGCGGCGGACGCCTTGGAGGTTCAAAATCAAAACCGAACATCTACCTGCTGGAGTTTTTCGGCACTTTCATTTTTTGAGTCTGAGGTTATGCGATTGGGGAAAGGTGAGCACAAGCTTAGTGAAATGTTTGTGGTTAGAAATGCATATATTGAAAAAGCAAAACAATATGTAAGGTATCATGGTAAAATCAACTTTGCTGAGGGGGGCGCTTTTCATGACATACCGTTGGTAATCAAAAATTATGGGATGGTGCCAGAATCGGTCTACGGAGGCTTAGAATATGGTTTAGACAACCACAACCATGGGGAAATGGTTGCTGCACTCAGTGGTTTCCTTAAAGGCATAATTGCAAATAAACAAGGTCAGTTGACCTCTTCTTGGCTAAAAGCTTTTGAAGGTATATTGGATGCATATTTAGGTGAAGTACCAAAAGAGTTTAGTTACAAAGGCGCAGTATATAGCCCAAAAACTTTTGCTTCTTCTCTAGGTCTGAATATGAATGATTATGTTGCACTTTCATCCTTTACTCACCATCCTTTTTATAGCCATTTTGTTATGGAAGTCCCTGATAATTGGGCGCAGAAAACGGTTTTCAACCTGCCCTTAAATGAATTTATGGCTGTAATGAAGGGGGTGATTAGCAAAGGTTATACTTTCGCATGGGGTGCTGATGTCTCTGAAAAAGGTTTCGCTTACCGTTATGGTTTAGCTATTGTACCTACTGATGAAAGTAAACTTGGAATGCGGGGGCAAGATAAAAATGGATTTAGAAGTGCTGGTGCTGAAAGGATGGGCAATCAACTACTTTATCCTGGTGCAGAAATGAAAATAGATCAGGCAATACGCCAAAAAGCATTCGATAATTATGCCACCACAGATGATCATGGGATGCATATTACTGGAATGGTAGTAGACCAAAATGGTATCCCATATTTTGCAGTCAAAAATTCTTGGGGAAAATCCAACTACTGTGAAGGTTTTCTTTATGCAAGCATGCCATATGTAGCTTATAAAACCATTAATATATTGGTCCATAAGAATGCTTTGCCAAAGAAACTAGTTAAAACGATTTACTAAAAAAAAGTAAACATATAAAAAAAGCCCGCTGTCAGCGGGCTTTTTTTCTTCTTAGAAATAAAAATCTAAAATCTCCGTAAAATCTTGATTCCAAATTCTGCCAAAAGCCATTTGAACCAAATGACAAATAATAGGGGCAGTACCGCAAAAGAGAGAATATTAAATTCTTTGGCCCCTTCAAAATCAAGATGCATAAGATGCATAA
>NTKK01000006.1 GCA_002457675.1 Bacteroidetes bacterium MED-G17 | reverse complement strand
GTCAAAAATATGACTTTCGGAAGCTATATTTCCTCAAAAACATTTTTCAAAAGCAGCCGAAAATTCACTTTATTGATTTTGAAAATATCCATAATTGGCACCATTCTAAGCACATTAATTATGTTATTATCTTTAAGCATGGTGAATGGTTTTGAGGCAGAGATAACAGAGAAAGCAGTAGGTTTTCAAGGGCATATTCAAGTTCGAAGTTTAGACTTAAATACATCCAAAGAACTAACGCCATTTGAAAAAATGGATTCATTTGAAAATTGGGTTAAGAGACAGGAAAATATCAAGTCTATTTACCCAACCATTTATAAACATGGAATTGCAAAATCCAACATGACAAACGAAGGTCTAATATTTAAAGGTGTTGGCGAGTCATTTAACAGCGACTTCTTTGAAAAGAACATATTATACGGCCGTTTCCCAAAATATTCTGACACCTCAGACAATCTTAGTTGTATTATTTCAATTAATACGGCCAAAACTTTATCATTAGACACAGGTAAACACTTAGATGTATTTTTTATCCACGAGGGTAAAGTACGGAGAAGAAGGTTTGATATAGTTGGCGTTTATAGTACAGGTTTTGAAGAAAGAGATGAGAAATTGGTGATTTGTGATTTGAGCGTTTTACAAAGAATTTTATCAAATGACTATCGTTATATAAGTGCTTATGAAATTGTTGTTCCCAACCTTTCCCAAGCTGAATCAATTAGTCAATTTATTGATGAGAGAATTGATTATTCTAAGACTGCAGTTTCTATAATTTCAGATAATACAGTACTTTTTCAGTGGTTAAAGGTAGTGCATTCGAATATCTACCTTATTTTAATTTTGGTATTGCTAGTCGCCTCCATAAATATGGCGACTACTACTCTAATTTTAATTTTAGATCGTAGCCAATTCATTGGGATTCTAAAAACTTTGGGTTTAGAAAATAAAGAAATAATTAAGCTTTTCTTGCGTCATGGTCTTTTAGTCAATTTCATTGGATTTAGTATAGGTGCCATATTAAGTTTACTCGTGATTATTGTCCAAAATAAATTTCAATTATTGACTCTAGATTCAAGTATTTACTATATGAGCTATATACCCATGAAACTAAACTTGTCATACTTTCTACAAATTTTCTCTTTGTTAATGGGCAGCTCATTCTTTACCCTACTTTTACCAGTGCGGCTAATATCTTCTTTACGGCCATCAAAGGTTTTGCGTTTTTCTTGATACATTTACATGCTGGTAAGGGCAGTGTTTGCAAGAATTCCCACAGCAATTACCTCTTTTGAGGTGAAAAACTTCCGTCATCACATAATAACCTTGCTCATCTATATAAAAGTCTTCGTTTTCCATATTATTGAAAAATACGTAATTGGAGCTCTTCTAATAAATTAGGTTTATTTTTCTTTTTCTTAAGATTCAAAATGTGTTTGTATGTTTTAGCTAGGTTGTTCGCAAAACCTTCAACTCCATTAGTTAAGGTAAGATCTAAAGCATTGAATGGATTCTCCATAAATGTTGGGCTCAATTTTTTTTGTTCAATCAAATAATTAATTATCGAAGAAAGATCTATGAATTCATTCTCCAAAAAATACTCCGTCTTTAACTCTTTAATATTTTGACTATCCAAAAATTTTCTTAAAGCACCAAACTGCAAATGACCATGCAAAGCACATAGTTTTATGTTGTAAGGATTTATGAAATTTTGAAAAATAAATTCTTCCACTTTTTGTTGAACCCTTTCGAGTGGTATGGAAAGTAAAATATGCCTGTCTAGGACCATGCCTAGCTTTTCCGATTTTTTTTCGTCTACAATCAATTTTCCATCATTTATGTGCAAATCTAGGCGGTTATAAATGAGTTCACCTCTCCATGCGGCCAAACTGATAGATAAGTTGCTGTGTAAACATACATCATCACCCCCAGTTAGGAGATTGAAAAATAATATATCACCAGATTTTTGCAATTTTTATGCTGTAAAAATAAGTGGAATGCTCGTCTAATTATGAATCACCTTTCCACAATTGCTGCAGAATATTGCATTTTCATCTATCACTTTTATTTGACAATACTTACAAAGAGTTTTTCTTTCAATTTTTTTTGAAAATTCAACACTAATAATGCCAGTTGGAACAGCTATTATCGCATAGCCCACAATCATTAAAACAGCTGAAAGAAACTGACCGAGAGATGATTGTGGTGTTATATCACCATAACCAACGGTTGTGATAGTTACAATTGCCCAATAGATGGCCTGCGGAATAGAACTAAATCCAGGGTTGTTGTCCTCTATGATATACATTATTGTGCCTATCATTATTGCTACGCTAATAATTGTCCCAAAAAACACAATGATTTTGGCTCCACTTGCCCTCAGGGCGTTAATAAGCTGTTTGGCTTCATTTTGAAAACTAGTCAAACGAAGTATACGGAATATTCTTAAAAGACGAAAAATTCGGATAACCAATAAAAATTGAGGCCCATGAAAAAATAAGGCTAAATATGCAGGCAAAGTACTCAACAGGTCAATCATTCCCCAAAAGCTTAGGATATATTTTCTTTTTTGCGGTGAAATAATTACCCTTATAAAATATTCCAACGTGAATATTATAGTAAAAAACCACTCCAAAACATCAAGTTGAAAAGAGAATTTTTGGTGAATTCCATCAACACTATCAGCCATAACTACCAAAACACTAATAAAGATGGCTATCAAGAGAACAATATCGAATTGTCTACCTAATTTGGTATCTGCGCCAAAAATGATGTTATACCATTTTTTCTTCCAATGAATATGTTCTTTACTTTGCATGTTTTATGAATTTTTTATTCAAATCAAATTTTTCTTTTCATCAGACCAAAATATATTTTGCCTCTATTTTTTGTTTGATTTTCGCTCATTTAGGAGCAACTACAGATAGCACCATCTCATTTTCTAGTCCAAGAGAAGCCGTGAAAAATCATCTGGAAAATTTACAAAACGATAATTACCAGCCGAAACAGGCTTCGATGTCGTTTAGATTTTATCCAAAAATAAGCCAAAAATCGAGAGAATTTTGCGCAATTCAATTAAAGCAAATTTGGGATGCACAAGGCATTTTCATCAATATCAATTCAATTCCTGACTCGAATTCCTGTCCATCTCCTTATTATTTGGATAGTGCGAATAAGTTAATTTACTTGGAGCGAGTAGATAAAG
The DNA here is from genome assembly GCA_002457675.1 of Bacteroidetes bacterium MED-G17. GTDB lineage: Bacteria > Bacteroidota > Bacteroidia > NS11-12g > UBA9320 > MED-G17. The sequence goes on along the minus strand of NTKK01000006.1, from coordinate 147,432 downwards.
ATTGGAAATATAGTCTATCGTCCAGTCAAGATATTTCACTATTATACTCAAAGGAATTTCCAAATAAATTAAAATGGTTTGAATTGCTTCTTCCAAAGCGCCTAGCAAGGTCTATTGGCGGTCTTTACGAATGGCAATGGTTAGGTATGTTAATGGTATTGGGTTTTGCGTTAATCATATTTTTTATTGTGCGTATGATAGCTCGAAATAGCTTCGTATGGCTCTTACAAAAATGGGGTTTTAAAGCAACCGCTAGTCTCATTGTAAAACCGGTTAGTGTACCAGTTAGTATCTTAATTTCATTGTTGGTAGCAAAAGTTTTAATTAAATCTCTGCACTTACCCATTGGCTTTTCAGCGGTATATAAGTTCATTTTCGCTGCCTTTATTCCATTGCTCTTTGTTGTTATTGTTTACCGGCTTGTTTCTGTCCTGACCATGTATTTGAAAAGATTATCTCTTGAAACCGAGAGTAAACTTGATGATCAGCTTGTTCCAATGGTTGATCGGTTTCTGAAGTTTTTTGTACTAGCAATTGGCCTTGTATTTGTGCTTCAAAATTTAGGCTATAGTGTTACGGGATTACTAGCAGGCTTGTCTATTGGAGGTTTGGCTTTGGCATTTGCAGCACAAGACACCTTGAAACATTTTTTTGGTTCGATAATGATTTTTGTTGATAAACCTTTTCAAATTGGAGATTGGGTTTCCGGAAACAATATAGATGGTACGGTTGAGGAAGTTGGATTTAGGTCTACTCGTATAAGAACTTTTAGAGACTCCGTTCAATATGTACCAAATGGAACCATTGCAGATTTGATTATTGATAACCATGGCGAAAGAAATTATCGAAGATTTAATACATCAATTGGTCTGACCTATGACACCTCTACGGAAAAAATCCAACATTTCGTTGATGATTTAAAGAAAATCATTTTAGACCATCCAAAAACAATTAAAACCAACTACCAAGTACATTTAAATAAGTTTAGTGCGTCATCGTTAGATATTTTATTTTATGTCTTTTTCAAAGTGGATGATTGGAGTGAAGAACTTGCGGTAAGGCACGAAATTATGTTGGAGATTATCAGAAAAGCAGAACAATTGGAGGTAAAATTCGCTTTCCCTTCGCAAAGTCTTTATGTAGAGCAAATGCCTTTACCAAAGCTCAAAAGAGACTAATATTTACTTGAAAGCTTTTCCTATGGTACTTCGTAAAACCATATTTTAAAATAGCCTCCCGGTGTTTCCTTGTTGGGTATCCTTTTGATTTATCCCAACCATAATGCGGAAATTCTCTATGAATTTTCATCATGTATTCGTCACGATGAGTCTTAGCAAGAATGCTCGCAGCTGCAATACTTAAGTATTTTGAATCTCCTTTAACAACAGTTTTATATTTGATCTTTTTGTAACGGTCAAATCGATTACCATCGACCAATATTAAGGAAGGTTTAATGTCTAAGGCATCTAAGGCTCGGTGCATTGCTAGAATGCTTGATTTCAAAATGTTTAACTTGTCTATTTCTTTTGGCTTTACGAAAGCTACAGAATAATCAATAGACTCTTTTTCTATAATTGGCTTTAAAGTATCTCTTGTTTTTTGGCTTGTTTTTTTGGAATCATCAAGATCTTTATGAAAAAATTCTTGAGGTAAAATCACTACCGCAGCCACTACGGGTCCACAAAGGCAACCTCTTCCAGCTTCGTCACAGCCAGCAATATTTTCCATATTTTCCGAATATCGTTGCAACATATTCGCTTAGCAAGAATACATAAAACATTCAAGAGAGGTTTCCGCAGAATTTAGATATTTTTGACAAAAATCAATTTTGGTTCTTGAACTACCGCGAAACCCTGTACAAAAATTACTTCAAAAACCACTTGGGAAAGAGGTCTGGTGAAGAGTATAAAAATCAGTTTGAAGAGGAAAAGAGACAATTTCTTCGTGACCTTGAGAGTATTTCTTCTAGTTTAAACCGAAGCGGAAAGTACTTTGATGCAGGATGCGGAACCGGTTCTTTGTTGTCCGTGCTTTCCGACCTAGGATTTAAAAATCTTAGTGGAATGGACATAAGCAAAGAACAGGTTGATGTCGCAAAATCTTTCAATATTGCATATGTAGAAGAAGGTGATGTACTTTCCTTTTTGCAGTCAACAGAACAAACTTTTGATGGAATTTTTTCTATGGACTTTGTTGAACACCTCACCAAGGATGAATTGATTAATTATCTATTAACAGTTAAAAATAAACTAAAAGATAACGGATTTCTAATTTGCCGAACGCCCAATGCAGATGCGCCAGTTTCATCTATCTATGCATTTGGTGATGCAAGTCATGAAACAATTCTTAACAAAAAATCAGCTGAGCAACTATTTACTAGTTGTGGTTTTGATAAAGTAATAGTTTGGCCTTCCTCTGTCCGTACAAATGGGTTTTTAAAAGAAATAATTCGGCGTATAACTTATTCAGTCTACCTTACCTTTCGAAAGATGGTGCTATTCATGAATGGTTACAGCAATAAAGAAGTGATTCATAGTCCTAACTTATTGATTTATTGTAAAAAGTAAACTTTCTTTTACTTTACCAATAAGGCATCACCATAAGTCAAAAACTTGTACTTACTCTTCAGCGCTGTTTTATATATTTCGTCTGCAAAGTCAACATCACCTACAAAAGCATATGTTGCCATCATCAATGTGGTTTCTGGCGCATGAAAGTTGGTGATAAACGTATTTGCGATTTTAAAGTTAAAAGGTGGAAATAAAAATTTATCTGTCCAACCTTCTTCAGGGTTCAATTTTCCAAAAGCAGATACAGAAGACTCTATCGACCGCAATACACTACTTCCAACTGCGCAAATTTTTTTCTTTTCTTCTAAAGCTTTATTTACTCTATCTGCTGTGTCATCAGGTATGGAAAATTGCTCAGAATCCATTTTGTGTTTAGTCAAATCCTCAACCTCTACAGGTTTAAAACCTCCGAGGCCAATATTTAGATTTAGCATTTTAAAATCCATTCCCTTAATTTCTAGCCTCATCATTAGCTCTTGAGTAAAGTGAAGTCCTGCAGATGGAGGGGCTATTGAACCCTCTTTCTTTGCAAATATTGTTTGAAATCTCTCTGAATCAATGGGCTGAACTTCCCTGCCCAAATAAGCAGGAATAGGCATATATCCTAAATGATTCACGACATTTCTAAAATCTTCAGCTGTACCATCAAAAATGAATCTTATGGTTCTTCCTCGAGAAGTAGTATTGTCTATTACCTCAGCGACTAATTCATCGTCACCAAAAAACAACTTATTTCCAACCCTAATTTTTCTTGCTGGATCTACGAGGACATCCCAAAGTCTGAGCTCCTGGTTTAATTCTCGAAGCATAAAAACCTCTATTCTTGCACCTGTTTTCTCTTTGTTACCAACTAACTTAGCTGGAAAAACCTTTGCATCATTTAAAAGCATAACATCTCCATCATCAAACTCTTCTAAAATATCTCTGAAAACTTTATGCTCGATAGTTTTTTTCTCTCGGTCAACCACCATAAGCTTTGCATCATCTCTATACTTGGCTGGTTTTTTGGCGATTAACTTATCTGGAAGTTCAAATTTGAATTTAGATAGCTTCATTGGAGGATGTTTTCCTAAAAAGAATTTGCAAAAATAACCTAAAACAGTGGCTTGTCAAAAAAAGCATTTCTACTGAATTTGATGATGCTTTAAGATTGGAATTGTGATTTGAGCTAAAGCGAGGTATTATTGTGCTGTGAAGAAGTGGTTTATTAAAACAACTGAATCATTCAATTTAGCTTGGCGATTTCTTTTAGGCAATAAATTAAGGAGTCTATTGTCTATTTTGGGAATTACCATCGGTATTTTTTGTATCGTTGGCGTTCGAGCTTTTACGAGTTCTCTAGAAGGCAATATTAAATCTAACATTGAAAAACTTGGAGACAACGTGATTTTTGTTCAAAAATGGCCGTGGGGGTTTGGCAAAAAAAATTATGAATGGTGGCAATATATGAGGAGACCCGAGCCTACACTAAAAGAAATGAAGGCGTTAAAAACTCTTGGAAGGAAAGAGATTATTGACAAGGTCGCCTTGAGCATGAATATCCCCAATTCAAATCTCAAAAACGGTAAATTCTATTTATCGGGCGTTCAAGTTAAAGGTGTTTCATATGATTATTTCGATGTTTTAAAAAAGGAACTTCTTATTGGTAGATTTCCTTCAAACTTTGAACAAAAATTTGGTAAAAACGTGTGTATTTTAGGTTATAATTTGGCAGTTGGATTATTCCCCAAAGGTTTTGATCCAAAAAAGCCAATAAAATATAAAGGTCAAAAGTTATTTGTAATTGGCATTTTAGAAAAAGAGGGTCAATCTTTTGGCGCAAGCGCAGATGATGAGTGTTATCTTCCACTAAACTATGGTAGAAAGTTTGTCAATGCTCGAAGTAGAAAAAAAAGGAAAGAAATAATTGTTAAAGGGAAAAACGAAGTTCCTATAAAATTGGTTGAATTTGAAATTAATAGAATAATGAGAAGCGAAAGAAGATTGAAACCTTTGGATGATATTAACTATGCTGTGAACAAACTCACTAGTTTTTCCCAAACACTTTCTTCAACCTTTTTAATCATCAATTTGGTAGCTGGAATTATTGGAGGCTTTTCATTGCTTGTCGGGGGGTTTGGGATTGCGAATATCATGTTTGTAAGCGTTAAAGAAAGAACAACTCTAATTGGTATTCAAAAAGCTTTGGGCGCTAAAAATAATTTTATAAGAAGCCAATTTTTGTTAGAGTCCATTGTACTTACTCTTTTTGGCGGTTTAATAGGTATTTTTTTGGTTTGGATGTTGGTTTACGGAATTAGAAAATTTTCTGATTTTGAGGTATCATTAAGTTTATATACCATTATAGAAGGGCTGATACTTTCTGCTTCAATAGGTACAATTTTCGGCCTTATTCCTGCTATTTCTGCTTCTAAATTAGATCCCGTTCAGGCGATACGTTCAAATTAATTCTATTCAGTTGTTATTATCAGAATTACAAAATATTCCTAAATTAAAATTAGCCGCCACTTGCCTTGAGCTGCGTAATTTTTTGATTGAAAGTATCTTAAAGTCAGGCGGTCATTTTTCTGCAAATTTGGGCGTTGTTGAACTAACCGTTGCGCTTCATTATGTTTTCCGTTCTCCGCATGATAAAATAATCTGGGATGTAGGTCATCAGGCATATCTGCATAAAGCTCTTACTGGAAGATGGGAAGAACTAAAGAATATTAGAAAAACAAACGGAATAAGTGGTTTTCCAAAAATACATGAAAACGAGAATGATGCATTTGGAACAGGGCATTCGTCAACTTCTATATCTTCAGCATTAGGTTATGCCATTAGTGCAAAAAATAAAAAACTTAAAAGGCAGCACATCGCCGTTATTGGAGATGGTTCTTTAACTGGGGGTTTGGCTTTTGAAGGTTTACTTAATGCAGCAAGTTCCGAGACCAACCTAAGCATAATTATAAATGACAATCAAATGAGCATAGATGCACATGAGGGCAGCCTTGCTAAAATGTTACAAAATATTGATCCCAAGAAGAATTTTTTTACCGAAATGGGATTTGAATATTTTGGCCCGGAAGATGGACATAATGTACTAGCACTAATCGAACTTTTTACGCAGACAAAACAAAACAACAAGCCCAAAATTTTACATATAAAAACCATAAAAGGTAAAGGATACAAAGCAGCAGAAGAAGAAAAAAGTAAATGGCATTCAGTTAAGTATGTTAAAGTAACAACGGAGAAATTACCCTCACCTACCTTTCCAAAATTTCAAGATGTTTTTGGCAAAACACTTTTAGAACTTGCAGAAAAAAATCCTAAAATATATGGTATAACACCTGCAATGCCGTCTGGAAGTTCTTTCCACTTTATGATGGAAAAATATCCTGAAAGGTGTCTAGATGTTGGTATCGCCGAACAACATGCAGTAACATTTTCCGCTGGTCTGGCTGTTGATGGTAATATACCATTTTGTGGAATCTATTCTTCCTTTCTACAGAGAGCATATGATCAAATAATACATGATGTATGCCTTCAAAATATTCCTGTTATATTTTGCATTGATAGGGCGGGTATTGTTGGGGAAGACGGTCCAACTCATCATGGCATTTTTGATATTTCTTTTTTACAATGCATCCCTAATCTCAAAATTTGGTGTCCAATGAATGCCTCCGAATTAAAATCAATGATGATTGAGGGTGCAAAAGACCGCAGTGCGCCCATTGCCATCAGATACCCAAAAGGTCGTTGTTATCATCCACAAAATATGCCTAGCGAAAAAGATATTTTCGCCAAACCTGATTTATCAAAATCAAAAAATAGACTTTTGGTCATATCAACAGGAATTGTCTCGTCAACGATAAGAATCATAAAGCGTTCAAATTGGGATCATATTCACATCGCAAAAATAAAGCCCTTGCCTGTGGCATACTTGACAGAAGTTATAAACAAATATGACATAGTTTTAATATTCGAAGAAGGAAGCGTTGTTGGTGGTTTTGGGAGTGAGGTAATAAGACAAGTGCAACAAAAAAGAATTGACTGCAAAATCTATAATTTTGGAATAGAGGATAAATTTTTAACCCATGGAAGTCGCGAAGAACTTCTCAAAATATCTAATTTAGATGAAGATGGTATTTTAAAAACCATAAAATCACACCTGAAATAACATATATTAAATTCTTTGATTTTTCTTTGCAATAGTTCATGGGGCAACAAATCGTATTAACACTTCCCGACCAATCTACAAGAAACTACGCTAAAGGTGTCTCAGCTTATGAAGTTGCTTTAAACATAAGTGAAGGATTGGCAAGAAATGTTTTATCAGCTGAAATAAATGGAGAAATTTGGGATATAGGCAGACCTATATTGGAAAATTCTACAATTAAATTACTTACTTGGAGAGACGATGGAGGGAAAAGCACTTTTTGGCACTCAAGTGCACATTTATTGGCTGAAGCTCTTGAAGACCTCTATCCGGGAATAAAACTTGGGATAGGGCCATCGATTAAAAACGGCTTTTATTACGATATTGATTTTCAGTCACATAACTTTTCTGCAGAGGATTTCCCAAAGGTGGAGCAAAAAATTAAAGAACTGGCAAAACAAGGAAATACTTTCAGACGAACAGAAATTAGTAAGGCGGAGGCAATTACTTTTTTTGAGAAAAAAGATGATCCGTACAAATTAGAATTAATTGATTCATTAAATGATGGAGAAATTACCTTCTACACACAAGGCAATTTTACAGATTTATGCAAAGGACCCCACATACCCAATACCAATAAGATTAAAGCAATAAAATTATTAAATGTAGCAGGAGCGTATTGGAGAGGTGATGAAAAAAACAAACAACTGACGAGAATATATGGTGTAAGTTTTCCAAAAGCAAAAGAACTTGAAGAACATCTAAATATTCTTGAGGAAGCTAAAAAGAGAGATCACCGAAAACTAGGAAAGGAACTAGAATTATTTACATTTTCTGAAAAAGTTGGTGCAGGACTTCCTTTATGGCTTCCAAAGGGAAATGCACTTAAAGAACGTTTACAGAACTTTATGCGTGAAGCCCAGACTGAAAGAAATTATCAATTGGTGAGTACACCTCATATTGGACACAAAAATCTTTACATAACAAGTGGTCATTACGAAAAATATGGTGAAGACAGCTTTCAGCCTATCAAAACCCCAAAAGAGGATGAAGAGTTTTTATTGAAACCCATGAACTGTCCGCATCACTGCGAAATTTTCAACTTTTCCCCCAAGAGTTACAAAGAACTTCCACTAAAAATTGCAGAATTTGGGACAGTATATCGTTATGAACAATCAGGAGAACTTAATGGACTTACAAGAGTAAGGGGATTTACCCAAGATGATGCACACATTTTTTGTACACCTGACCAACTTCTAGATGAATTCAAAGATGTTATAGAATTAGTAATTAAAGTTTTCAATAAACTAGGTTTTCAGAAATTCGTTGCACAAATTTCTCTTAGAGATCCAAACAATAAACAAAAGTACATTGGTAGCGATGAAAATTGGAATAAAGCTGAAAAAGCAATCACTCAGGCAGCTGCAGAAAAAAAGCTGGCAACCGTAACAGAATATGGTGAGGCTGCATTTTATGGACCCAAATTAGACTTTATGGTTGACGATGCGCTAGGAAGGTCCTGGCAATTGGGCACAATTCAAGTTGATTACAATCTACCTGAAAGATTTGATTTAAACTACACTGGCCCTGATGGAGAGAAACACAGACCTGTAATGATTCATCGCGCACCATTTGGTTCTCTAGAGAGATTTATTGGAATCCTAATTGAACATACCGGAGGAAACTTTCCCCTTTGGTTGAGTCCAGAACAATATTATATCCTACCAATTAGTGAAAAATATCACGATTACAGCGATAAAATTTCAAAATTGTTAAACAATTACGATATTTGCGGCCTTGCTGATAAAAGAGCAGAAAAAATTGGGCGAAAAATTCGGGATGCTGAGTCTAAGAAAATACCAATTATGCTTATCGTTGGTGAGGAAGAAAAGAAAACAAATACAGTATCAGTAAGAATACATGGAGAAGGTGACAAAGGAAAAATGTCGATTGATGAGTTTGTCTCATTTTTTAAACAAAAGTTAGCTGAATAACCTTTGAGAAAAAAGAGAAAATTTAGAGGTTATGTAAAGCCTACAAACCCTCATAACATCAACCAAGATATCCACACTGACCCAATAAGGTTGGTAGGTGGAAATGTTCAAAATGATATTGTATCGCTCTCTGAGGCACTGAAAATTGCGGAACATCAAGGACTTGATTTGGTGGAAATTTCCCCAAAAGCAAAACCTCCCGTTTGTAAAGTGATTGATTATAAAAAATTTCTTTACGAGCAAAAAAAGAAGGCGAAAGAAATCAAACAAAATCAAGTTAAAACTTCCATTAAAGAAATCCGTTTTGGACCCAATACAGACGATCATGATTTTAACTTCAAAAAAAATCATGCAATCAATTTCCTGAAAGAAGGCAATAAAGTAAGGGCATACGTTTTTTTTAGAGGAAGAGCTATCATGCATAAAGATTTAGGAGCACTTTTGCTCGACAGATTTGCAGAAGAATTAAGTGATATCTCCAAAATAGAGTCACCTAAAAAAATGGAAGGAAAAAAGATGATTATTGTTTTGTCTCCCACAGTCAAAGCAATAGTCAAAAAAGACGAACGCACCATTGCCAGAGAAGAAAGAGAAAGAGAAGAAAAATTAAAAAAAGAAACAAATGCCTAAAGCAAAGACAAACTCAAGTGCTAAAAAAAGATTTTCTGTTACAGGTTCAGGAAAAATTAAAAGAAAGCACGCGTTTAAGAACCACATCTTAACCAAAAAAACAAAGAAACAAAAACGAAATCTTAGTCATGATGGTTTGGTAAATGAACGAGATGAGAATAACATAAAATTATTACTACGAATTAAAAAATGAGTCAAAACCAGGCAAAAAGCTTACTGCAATAGTGTAACGCCTAAAATAAATATCAAATATGCCAAGATCAGTAAATTCAGTCGCATCAAGAAAGAGAAGAAAAAGAATGCTCAAGCACGCCAAAGGCTATTGGGGCAGAAGAAAAAATGTTTGGACCGTTTCAAAAAATGCTATCGAAAAAGCATGGCAATATGCTTACCGAGACAGGAAAACAAAAAAGAGGAATTTTCGTGCTTTATGGATTCAAAGAATCAATGCAGGTTCGAGACAGTATGGAATAAGTTACAGTAAATTTATAGGTCTACTTAACGCCAAAAATATTGAACTAAACAGAAAAGTTTTGGCAGATTTAGCTATGAACCATCCCAAAACCTTTGAGGCTGTTGTTAAGAAGGTCAATAAATAACTGAATCAAAAGCTGTATCAAAGAGCTATTCTACTAAAGCACATTTTTATAATAATGTGACATTTCTATATTTTTTCTCCTAATTGCCTTTTCTACTATTGTAGTTTGAAAATAAGATTTAAGAACTACAACAGATGTTGAATAATAATAAAAAGAATTGTGTTTGGTTGGTCCAACAAAATGGCAACCGGTGGTCTATCAAAAAAGAAGGCAACAAAAGAGCGTTTAGAAATTTTTATTCGATAGACAAAGCCATAATGATAGGGAAAGAGATTGCTTCCAAATCAATGTCGACTTTAAAAATTTACGCTAGAAAGGGAGAAACGGAAATTATTTCATTCGATTAGACTAGTTGCCTAGCGCCACTCGCTTAAAATCGGTAACGGTTAATTCGGAGTCAATTTCCTTTAAAAACTTTTCAATTGTTTTGGAACTATCCTTAACAAATGCTTGTTTGAGCAGGGTTTGCTCCTTGTAGAATTTATTCAATTTCCCTAAGGCTATTTTTTCAATCATAGCCTCCGGTTTACCTTCTTGACGTGCTTGCTCTCTACCAATCTCTAATTCTCTTTGTTTAACCTCTTCAGGAACTGAATTTTCGTCTACTGAAACTGGGTTCATTGCGGCAATTTGCATAGCTAAGTCTTTTCCTGTAGATTTCTTAGTGTCATCAAGGCTCTGATTCATAACGACCAATACCCCAATTTTGTTGCCCCCATGTATGTAGTCTACTACGCCATTTCCTCGTGTAGTATAATATTCTCCAATTTCGATTTTTTCTCCAATCGTCCCAACCTTGTCTACTATGATTTCTGCTACTTTTTTGTTATCTATCTCCAATTGATTAATGTGTTCAATCGTTTCGCAGGAATTCTCCAAAGCCAGTTGAGCAAGTTGATTTGCAAAATCTACAAAGTCATTGTTTTTGGCAACAAAATCTGTTTCGCAATTGAGTCTTAACACGACGCCAAGTTTTGCATCCTGATCGACCTTTGCAATGACGGCGCCTTCAGTCGCATCTCGATCTGCACGTTTGGCAGAAATTTTTTGTCCTTTTTTTCTTAAGTAGTCAATGGCTGCTTCCATATCGCCATTGCTCTCATTTAGTGCTTTTTTGCAATCCATCATGCCAGCACCTGTTTTCTTTCTTAACTCATTTACTTGAGCAGCTGTAATTCCCATTTTAACTTATTTTTTAGAAGGTTTTAGGCTTTTTCTTGCGTTGTTTCAGCTGCTTGCTCAGCTTTTTCGTCTTCTTGTTTTTTCTCTTCCCTTAACTTTTTTCTTTCTGTCAAACCTTCCTGTATAGCAGCTGTAAGCTGACTAGTAACCAATTGTATTGCCTGTGCAGCATCATCATTTGAAGGGATAGGAAAGTCTATTTTAGTTGGGTCTGAATTTGTATCTACAACGCCAAATATTGGTATATTTAATTTCAACGCCTCTGCAATGGCCAATTGTTCTCTGTTTGTATCCACAACAAAGAGAGCAGCCGGAAGTCTATTCATTTCAACTATACCACCTAAAACACGAGCGAGTTTCTCTTTTTCGCGTGTTTTCATCAAACGCTCCTTTTTGTTCATATTCTCAAAGGTTCCATCGGACTCCATTTTCCCTATATTTTGCATTTTCTTTATTGATTTTTTAACTGTTGCATAGTTTGTCAGCATCCCACCCAACCATCTTTCTACCACATAAGGCATTCTTACTTCACGAGCAGCTTCTGCAACTATCCCTTGCGCTTGTTTTTTTGTAGCAACAAAGAGAATCTTTCTGCCTGTTCGTGCAATATTACGTATGGCGTTTTGGGCTTCTTCTAATTTTGATAAAGACTTATTTACATCGATGATATGAATCCCATTTTGCTCCATAAAAATGTAAGGTGCCATTCTTGGGTTCCATTTTCTTGTCAGGTGACCATAATGGACGCCCGCTTCTAGTAGATCTTCTGGTTTTAATTGATCCATAATTATCGTTTACTAAATTGAGATTTCTTTCTTGCTTTTTTCTGACCAAATTTCTTGCGCTCCACCATCCGAGAATCTCTCGTCAAAAGCTTTTCTCGCTTCAAACTGGGTTTGTATTCCTCTTCATTTTCTTCCACCAAAGCTCTAGCAATGGCCATCCTAATTGATTGAGCTTGGCCAGTTGTTCCACCACCTGCTACGTTTACTTTGACATCATACTTCCCTTCAGTTTGTGTAATCAAAAATGGCTGCATAACCATGTATTGCGTACCTAGCGTCGGAAAGAACTCCTTATAATCTTTTCCATTAATAAGAATCTCTCCCTTTCCTGATTGCAGGTATACTCTGGCTATTGAGTTTTTTCTTCTTCCTATTTTATTTATAATACTCATTACGATATTTCTAAGGTTTGAGGTTTTTGAGCTTCATGAGGGTGTTCAGCGCCGGAATATACTTTGAGGTTATGAAAGATATCCCTTCCAAGTCTATTTTTGGGCAACATGCCCTTTACCGCTTTTTCTATAATTTTATTTGGCGTTTTTCTTCTCATCTCCTTTAAAGATCTTCTTTTCTGACCTCCAGGATATTCAGAATAAGATATATACTCTTTACGAGATTCTTTGTCACTTGTAACCGATATTTTCTCTGCGTTTATTACAATTACATTGTCTCCGCAATTGATGTGAGGAGTAAAGCTTGGTTTATGTTTACCTCTAATCACTTTGGCTATTTCACTTGCCAATCGACCCAAGGTTTTTCCTTGTGCATCTACCAAAAACCAATGTTTTTGTACTTCTGCAGTTGGCAAAGACTTTGTTCTATAATTCAGCATACTACTCGTCTGTTTTACGTAAAAAGGGTGGCAAAAATAGGTGGATTTTTACTAATGAACAAAAAAGACTTCTTTCTTTTATAGAAATTCTTGAAGACCAATATCGACAGGTTCCAACAGTACAAGCTTGCTATTCCTTTTTTGATCAAGATAATTTTTGTAAGACGCATCAAAATTCTTCCTAGCCAAAAAAACTTTATCAATATTTCCTCCAATTGCCATTAACATCTCACATGCCTCTCTAATCGCTAAAAAACCACCTGAATGAGCGCTGACATAGTCAGCATAATTGTGCGCTTTGCACCAGTTGGAGAAATATGGATTGGCGTTATGACTAATCAAAATCCGCAAACCAACTTGCTCTGCCACACGGATATCCAACAAGTCATCAAAGAAATAAGCGCATTCGTCTGCTTGCAGTTCGTTTTCTTTTAATATGTGTTGAAAAGCTCCATTTTTTTCTTTAAAATTATGGTATTGAAAGTCAAATCGTTCTCTGTCTGCGAATTGTTTCGCTGTATTATTGTGCAATCCTGTTATGATGGCCATTTTTGGCATCTGACGATTCAGGAGATATTTTGAAAATCTAAGAAGATTAATGCCCATACTGTCGGGTTCAGAAAAACTTCCTTTAAAGTTATCATATTTTTCCCCTCCATGAAAAACTCCATCCCAATCAAAAATTAAGCATTTGATCTTTTGAAATTTATGTTGGATTTGTGTAGCTGAACTCACAAATTCCGCGCCAATTTCCTCATACAAAGAAACTATTTGTTTTAACTCCATTAGGCAATTAAATCCTGAACATCTAACATTCCTATTGGTTTTCCATTTTGTGTCACCACAATATTGTCTACTTTTTTTCTTTTAATTAATTCAGATGCGTCATAGAGTAATGCATCTGCCTCAATGCTTACGCTAAGCTTAGAAGGCATTTCTAAGAGTTGTTTGTTTAAGACCTTCTCACCTTCGTTTTCCAACATGCGGCGTAAGTCTCCATCTGTAAAAACACACTGAATATCTTCATTTTCACCAACTACCGTTATAGCTCCAAGTTTTGACTTGGTCATTTCAATCAATGCATCTTTTACTAGCCTGTCTTGAAGTATCGTAGCATCTGCTTTTCGCATGGCTTGTCCAACAGTCACAGTCATTAGTCTTGTGTGTTCTACAAACTGATTGGTACCCAAAGTTGTGAAGTTATTATTTGGGAGCATTTTGATTACTTTCCATGGCATTGTACAAGTATGCACTCCTATATTTAATGCATTTCTTATATGTTCTGGATGCCTCACAGATGAGAACATAATTTTTGAATCGTATCCATATCTATCTACCGCATCTACACACTGTTCAAATAGGGAAAGCGCATCATGTCCTTGATCTTGTAATCGTCCAGCTAAAGGGCAAACGTAAGATGCTCCAGCAGACAAGGCCACATAAGCTTGTTGGAGGGTGTAGACTAAATGTAAATTCACCAAATATCCTTTACTTACAAGCCTTTTACATGCTTTTGCGCCTTCCAAAGAGATTGGTATTTTGAATACTGTTTTCTTTGGATCTAAACCCAATGCTACCAATCGGTCTGCTTCTTTTTCAATTTCATCTGCATTATTGCCGAGAGCTTCCACTTGAATCACAGGCATTAGCTTTGAAAGTTGTAAGATAGTGCCATCAATATCCTTTATGCCATCTCGGTGCATAAAAGTTGGTGTTGTTGTCAAACCCGTTATGAAACCGAGCTCCGAAGCTTCTTTAATTTCGTTTAGATTGGCTGAATCAAGATAAAATTCCATAGTTATCTGTATTTCTTTTCAATATTATGAATTTCAATCAATGGTTTTAAATATTCTTCCAAATCATTTACACACATTTGGCTAGCTGCATCACATAATGCCCTTTCTGGACTAGGATGTGTTTCTATAAACAATCCATCAACACCAGCTGCGGTACCTGCTCGTCCGAGAACATCTAAATATTGTTTATTGCCCCCTTTTGGGTCTGCACTTGGAATACCATATTTCCTAATTGAATGGGTTATATCAAAGACAACTGGGTAGTCTGTTTTATTTAAATGATAGAAGCTTCTAGGGTCCACAACCAAATCATTGTAACCAAATGTATAGCCTCTTTCTGTCAATATAATTTTTTCATTCCCAGTAGATTCAATCTTCTTTATTGGCTTGACCATGTTTTCTGGCGCAAGAAACTGACCATGTTTAATATTAATTGGCAAGCCTGTTTTTGCTGCTTCCGTAACCAAAGTAGTTTGCATACACAAATAGGCTGGTATTTGTATGATGTCCAATACTTCTGCTACGTCCATTACTTGAGAGGGAAAATGTATATCGCTTAAAACAGGAAAACCAAACTGAACTTTTACTTCTTCTAAAATTTTTAATCCCTCATCTATTCCAGGACCCGTGTAATAATCGACTGCGCTGCGGTTATCTTTCATGAAAGAAGATTTATAAATGATTGGAATGTTGAGCGCGTCTTGAACATGTTTCAGTTTTTCTGCTGTTTTAAACATGGTATCCCTCTCTTCTATTACACAAGGACCTGATATTAAAAATAGCTCGTCTTGGTGGATTCTTATGGTACCGACATCAAAGGTCCTCTTCATTGCTGCGAAGTTATGTCTTAAGTATGCGCCAAAAAAAATAAAGTACAAATAATTAGATCAAAATTTTTGATTTTGATTCATGATAATATACCTCCAGTAGAATATTTAATATTTTTTATATTACTTTTGAGAATACTATGCGTTCGTATATTATATTAATCACACTTTTTGCTTCGCTAACTTTCACAACAGGATGTAAAGAAGGTTTGGACAAAAATGACTTGCTAAAAGTAATTAGAAAAGATAAGCAAGATGACAAAAAAGACAGAGGAGAAGGCGATAAAGACAAAAAAGACAGAGGAGAAGGCGATAAAGACAAAAAAGACAGAGGAGAAGGCGATAAAGATAAAAAAGACAGAGGAGAAGGCGATAAAGACAAAAAAGACAGAGGAGAAGGCGATAAAGACGAAAAAGACAGAGGAGAAGGTGATAAAGACGAAAAAGACAGAGGAGAAGGTGATAAAGGCGAAAAAGACAGAGGAGAAGGCGATAAAGACGAAAAAGACAGAAGAGAAGGCGATAAAGACGAAAAAGACAGAGGAGAAGGCGATAAAGACGAAAAAGACCGCAACGGTTAAGTTATGAGTAAAAAAAAGTAAAGCGTCGTAAAAGGCGCTTTTTTTTTACCCTAAAATTAAATTTCCTATCAAGAAGTAGAGAAACAATCCGAGCAAATCATTTGTGGTTGTAATAAATGGACCTGTGGCTAAAGCTGGATCAATATTGTATTTATCTAAAATGAGTGGAATAATAGTTCCAATAAATGAAGATAGGATAATAATTGTTAGTAAAGACAGCGCAACAACTGCAGTAATTTGATAGTTGCTCAAAAACATTCCTATAGCAATAACCAATATTGATGTAAGCGTTCCATTAAGTAAAGAAACAGACAATTCTTTTAGCACACGTTTCAATAAATCTTTGTTCTCCATTGTTTTATTGGCCAAACCCTGAACAATGATTGAACTCGATTGAACTCCCGCATTTCCACCCATCGCCATGATTAGAGGCATAAACATGGCCAACTGGACATTTCTATTTATCGCTTCCTCAAAACCTCCTATTACCCAAGCGCTTGCTAAACCACCAAACAAGCCAATAATTAACCAAGGCAAACGCGCTTTACTTAGGCGCCAAACTGTATCTTGGTTGGAGACATTTGTGCTTAAACCAGATAACATTTGGTAATCTTTATCCGCTTCTTCCTGAATAAAATCTACAACATCATCAATGGTAATTCTCCCTACAAGTCTTCCTAGGGCATCAATTACTGGAAGGGTAACCAGGTCATATTTTCTCATCAATTTCACAACCTCATCGCCCTCAGCATAAACGGAAATAACTACAAGGTCAATTTCCATGATGTTCGATACCAATTGATCTGAGGGAGATAAAATTATTTTTTTCAATGATACCAAACCAAGCAATATATTGCTTTCATCAACAACGTACACCGTAAAAACTTTGTCCACTTCAACTGCTTGTTTTCTTATTTCATCGACACATTGTGCTAAGGTCCAGTTGGATTGAACTTTTATCATTTCGCTTGCCATAAGGCCACCTGCCGAATCTTCCGGGTATTTCAATAATTTGATAATTTGTCCTGCAAAATCTCTGTCCTTCAAAACTGCTAAAATTTCTTTTGACAGATTTTTTGGGATGGTATTAAGTAAATCTGCTGCATCATCTGAGTCCATTTCTTCAATGAATAGCTCGGAAATCTCTTCTGCAGAGTAACCTTCTAAGAAACGCAATAGTATGTCTTCTGGCAATTCTGTTACAATGCCAGGTCTTGTATTTTTATCTACCAACGAGGTAATTATGATCGCTTCTTCTAATTCTAGCTGGTTGAATAGTTCTGCAATATCTACTGGATGCAAAAGGGACAAAACTTTTTTTAGCTCCTCATGGTAGTCATCAGCCAATAAAGTTTTTATATGCCCTATAATTTCCTCGTTTAAACTATTCAACTTCATCTTTTATAATCTTGTATTTCTTTAACCAAGGCTAGAAAGTCATCTCCAGCTAAATTCTCAGCACGAAGGTCGGCAAAACGATGATTCAACCAAAATGACTTATCATGGATTTCTGATTTTAAGGCATTTGGTAGTTTCTTTCTGCGTTGTTGAAATGCGAATCGAACGATTTTCTTGAGTTGCTTAAATTGAGTAATATTCCATTCTTTTTCATTTTTCACGCAATGTACAACGGCAGAGTAAACCTTAGGTGGAGGAAAAAAAACATTAGGTGGAACCCTAAACAACAAATTACATTGATAATATATCTGATTCAGTACTGATATAATACCATAAGTTTTTAAGTGTGGTGAGGAGCATATTCTTTGTGCCACTTCCAATTGAAACATTCCAATCATTTCCGGAATAGTGGGATAAAAACTTAACATATGAAATAATATTTGAGAGGAAATATTATAGGGGAAATTCCCAAGTAGTAAAAACGGTTCTCCGTCAAACAGGCTTTCTAGATTTAGGTTCAGAAAGTCTTCATTAATTATATCTAAGGCGGGATAGTTTTTTTGTAAAAATATAATTGATTCTTGGTCAATTTCAACCACTTTGAGATTTTTATTCAATTGCATTAGGTGCTTGCTTAAGGCACCAGTTCCTGGACCGACTTCTAATATGTTTTGACATCCGGAGGTTTTTACTTGGGCTATGATTTTATCAATTATTTGCGCGTCTTGTAAAAAATGTTGCCCAAGATATTTTTTTGGCTTAACCATTAAAATTTTGTATTTGATTAATTAAATCATTATTCCGCATAATTAGTTTAATAGGTAAATAGGCAACATTTTCAAATCTCGAAAGATCCAATCCTTTCAACCTTACCCAATCTTTTTCAGTTGTAATCAATGTTGAGCCAGCTTTATCTACAGAGATTTTGTCTAAATCCTTTTGTTTAAATGTATAATGATCCCTAAAAGGATACCTTTTGGCCATTGGAAAATCATTCAATACCTCGTTCGAAAAAGAGGAAGGCAAGGCAATACCAGACAAAATGATTGTGTGTTTATCTTCTTTCGGCTTTTCCCCTTTCACCCAATCGTATTCTTGATAATTGATGGCGCTGTAATATGAAGGTACCTCCATACCATGAAATTTATTGTGTTTAGGAGGACATTTAGTAAAAACTATTGCATTGGCTCTTTTTATTTGCCAACGGGATTCCCTCAGCCTACCAAAAGGCAGTAGGTTATCCTTAAAAAAGGGTTTTGAATAATCTGAAGCGATTACAGAAAAAGTTGGTTTTAATTTTCTGTGTTGAAATCCGTCATCCAATATTACCCAAGCTACCTGTGGATTTTTTTCTTTGATTTTTTTCACACCAAAAATTCTATCTTCACAGACGGCCACTGGTATTTTCGGATATTTAATTTTTATCATTAATGGCTCATCTCCCACTTCGTGAAAATGAGATGCTTCCGTTACCCAACGAAAACCTTGTGTTTTTCTTCCATAACCTCTGCTCAATACTGCTATTTGATTTTCTTTCATCATTTCTTGAATAAACCAAATGGTAAGGGGTGTTTTGCCAGATCCCCCAATGGCTAAATTCCCAATAACCAAGGTTTTGATATCTGCTTTATGCGACGAAAGAAAACCTTGGTCAAACAGAAAATTTCTACATTCAGTAATAAGAAGATACAACAAAGAAAAAGGCCATAAAAACCATTTTAATGTGTGCATGGGCGAATATTAATGAATAAAAATGATTTTTGTTAATTATGAAGCTAAAAGAAATCACAGATTTTTTAGAAAGCTTGGCACCAATTAGTTACCAAGAAGCATATGACAATAGTGGTTTACAAATTGGAAACCCCGAAATGATAGTGGAAAAAGTGCTCATTTGCTTAGACATAACTGAACAAATTATAGATGAGGCCTTAGAGAATAATTGTAACTTAATTATCTCACACCATCCGATCATATTCAAAGGTTTAAAAAAAATAACCGGCACAAATTATGTTGAAAGGGTGGTTCAAAAGGCCATAAAATATGATGTTGCCTTATATGCGATACATACCAACTTAGACAACGTTCTAGATAATGGAGTAAACCAAAGGCTTGCTCAAAAACTAGGATTGGAAAACATAAATATTCTTGATCCAAAAAAAAATCAATTGAGCAAATTGATTTTCTATAGCCCAAAAAATGATGTTGAAACTATTTTAGGGGCGCTTTTCAAAGAGGGAGCGGGGGAAATTGGCTCTTACAAAAAGTGTTCTTATCAGAATACCGGCATTGGAACTTTTATGCCTCAAGATACAGCTAATCCGAGGATTGGCAGAAGAAATGTTCTTTCCAAAATTGAGGAGACACGGGCAGAAGTTTTGATACAAAATCACCAAATTCAAAGTTTGGTTGAAATTCTAAAAAACGAACATCCTTATGAGGAAGTAGCCTATGAAATTATAGAACTAAAAAATCCAAATCAAGATATAGGAACTGGTATTATCGGTAAGCTTCCTGAAGAAATGTCAGAAAAATCATTTTTAAACTACCTAAAAGAGAAATTACACCTTGATACGATAAAGTATACCCCATTAAGCAAGAAAATTGCAACAGTGGCCTTGGTTGGTGGTTCAGGAAGTAATTGGCTTGGTTTAGCTAAAGAAAAAGGTGCTGATGCCTTTGTTTCATCTGATTTTAAATACCATCATTTTTTTGACGCAGAAAGCAATATTTTAATTGCAGATATTGGTCATTATGAGAGCGAAATACACACAATTGATTTGTTGTCCGAAATTATTCAAAGACAATTTCCTAAATTCGCGGTTCTTTTGACTAAAACAAACACAAATCCAATAAAATATTTCAAATAATATGGTAAAGACAACAGAAGATAAACTAACCTCACTTTACGAATTACAAAGTATTGATTCTAAACTAGATGAACTACGATTATTGCGTGGAGAGCTCCCAATGGAAGTAAAAGATCTAGAAGATGAAATGGAAGGTTTGCGCACCAGACTTGAAAAATTTAATACGGACATTGAGACGATAAATACCAATATTTCCAACCTGAAATTACAGAAAAAAAGTGCTGAAGAAAGAATAAAGAAAAATAAAGAGTCTTTGAATAAAGTGAAAAATAACAGAGAGTTTGAGGCTTTATCAAAGGAAAACGAAATAAAAGGTTTGGAAATCCAAGCAGCAGACAAAAAAATTGGTCAATTGTATGAAGAGATTACAAAGAAAGAAGAGAGAGTGGCTGATGTAAATCAGAAAATTTCTGAAAGACAGTTGGATTTAGAAAATAAAGTAAAAGAACTGGAAGAAATCACTAAGGAAACAGAGAAAGAAGAAGAAAAAATATTGACCAATCGGTCGAAAGCGGAAACTATTATTGAAGAAAAACTCTTGTCCGCTTATAAAAGAATTCGTAAAAATGTATTAAATGGCTTAGCCGTTGCTCCCGTGCTCAGGGGTGCGTGTGGTGGTTGTTTTGCACAAATTCCTCCTCAACTTCAATCTGATATCCGGCAAAGAAAGAAAATCGTAATTTGTGAAAATTGTGGACGTGTTTTGGTAGACGCAAAAATGGCGGGAATTGAAGAAGTCGTGGAGCCTGAAAAAGCAAAAACAAAGAGTAGAAGAAAGAAGAAAAGTTAATTAGCTAATTACTTTATGTAAATCTCGGATGAGCCTATCTGTTTTTTCATTAACATGGAACAAAGGAGCTCTCAATATATTCTTCATCAAGCCCATCTCATTTAGTAGGACTTTTATTCCACCAGGATTTCCATCTGCAAATAAAGCATTTATCATGGGTAGTAATTTAAAATGTAAATAGCGAGCAGCTTCTATTTTTTCCTCTTTTGCCATCAAGACTATTTGTTTCATTTGTTTAGTGTAAGCGTTACCAATTACGGAAATTACACCATCTACACCTAGTGGTATCAGAGGGAATGTAAGTGCATCATCACCAGAAATAATTTTAAAATCTTCAGGAGCAAGGCGTGCCAATTCCATGATTTGTTCCACATTTCCAGAAGCTTCCTTTACCCCAATAACATTTTCAATCTCCGCCAATCTTAGTTGTAGTTTTACAGAAAGATTGCTTGCCGTTCTCCCAGGAACATTATATAAAATAATTGGCAAATTGGTTGCTTCAGATATGTTTTTATAATGTTGAATGATACCCTCTTCATTGGGCTTATTATAATATGGAGAAACCACCAAGTAAGCATCAGCATAGTCGTTAAACTTTTCTACCTTGTCAATTACCAATTGTGTAGCGTTTCCCCCTACACCAAAAACCATTGGGACCCTGCCTTCTGAGTATTCTTTAACCCTCTTAAAAATCTCAAATTGATCATCAATGTTGATGGTTGGATTTTCTCCTGTAGTTCCCATAATAACCAAATAATTAACTCCCCCGTTTATGAGGTGTTCTGTATGCCTTTGCAAAGAGGTAAAATCAATCGAAAAATCTTCACTGAATGGTGTTGTCATTGCAACGCCTAAACCTGTCAATCTCTTAGCCTGCATTTATGGAAATATTTTTGACGAAATTATGAAAATGTAAGAAATCTATATCCTTGTTTACCAAAGCAATATCCACTAAATGGGGAAACTGTTCATTTCGGAATCCACATTTTATTTTTGCGGAAATTACATTAGTAATGTATTGCAATGGAAATAAAAATTGACTATCCAATGAATAAACAACATCAAAAGTTGTTTGAACAAACGGATCTATCTCTTTTTGTATTGGCCTACCCCACCAATTACATTCTTTTTTGGAGATATACGTATATAAGTAGTTAGATATCAATTTTCTATGCGTTATTTTTGAGCTTACAAATCCTAAACATTTTACCTTTTTCCCTTCACTTTTTAGCATATTTACCAACTTCTCTATCTGGTTTTGATCCGAGTCCACGGAATAAATTATGCCAAAATGTTCGGCTTTTGTTACCTCACTCAGCTGAAAATCAAAGCTTGATACTTTGTGCTTTTGAAGCTCCAGTTTTCTTAAAAGATGATAGATTCTATCCATCTAACATGTTGATAAGTTGTTCTTCTGAAACTATTTTAACGCCAAATTTTTTAGCTTTTTCCAGTTTTGAGGGTCCTAAACTATTTCCAGCAAGTAAAAAGTTGGTATTGGAAGAAACACCTGCTTGTATCGTTCCACCATGCATTCGAACATACTTTTTTATTTCTTCCCTAGAATATTTTTCAAAAATACCACTAACTACGATTTTTTGATTTTCAAGCTTTTTGGAAATTTGGTTGTTTGTTGACGAATAAGTCATTTGTAAACCACTCTGTTGGAGTTCTTTCAACGCTTCTAAGTTGCCCTTATTTGAAAAATATGCTACAACACTTTCTGCTATCTTGTTCCCAATTTCATTGGTTTGTTCCAATTCTTCTTTGTTTGCTCGAGACAAATTCTCCCAATTTTTATAGGCAATCGCTAACTTCCTAGCTACAGTTTCTCCAACATATCGAATACCCAACCCATACAAAACTTTTTCAAATGGTTTTTCTTTTGATTTTTCAATTCCTCTTAATAAATTATTTACCGATTTTTCTTTCAAACTTATTTTTTTATATGTTCCATCTTCATTCTCGATTTCCTTAGTAAGGTTGTATAAATTGTCAAATGTCAAATTATACAAATCAGAAAAATTATTAACCAGACTTCTATCAACCAAGAGTTCAATGGTTTCATTACCCAAACCCTCAATATCCATCGCATTCCTTGAGGCAAAATGAGCAATTCTACCTTTAACTTGTGGAGGACAAAAATGATTTGTACAATAATGTATGGCTTCTCCAGTTTTTTTGTTTAATCTACCTCCACAAGCAGGGCAATTCTGAATAAACTGAAATGGAAAAGTATTGTGCTCATTTCTGTCTTCGGTGACTACAGCAACTACCTTGGGAATTATTTCTCCTCCTTTTTCAATTTTTACAACATCATTCTCTCTAACATCCATACTGCTGATAAAGTCCTCATTATGTAAAGATGCCCTTTTTACCGTAGTGCCAAGAAGATTAACAGGCTTTAAATTGGCAACTGGTGTAATAGCACCTGTTCTACCAACTTGGTAGCTTATCTTTTGTAAAATAGTAATTGCTTGTTCACTCTCAAATTTGTACGAAATAGCCCAACGCGGAAATTTTGATGTATAACCCAATTGATGCTGGCATTCTACCTCATTGACCTTAATTACAATTCCATCAATATCATAACTGAGTTGGTGCCTTTCTTTATCCCAAAAAGCAATAAAGCTTAATAATTCATCAATATTTTCGCATAATTTACTGTGGCTTGATGTTTTTAAGCCCCAAGTTTTCAGCATTCGTATGCCTTCCCAATGCGTATTTGTTTCCGGAGCAACCAAATGATAAATAAATATATCGAGCGGTCTTTGTGCTACTACTTTTGGGTCTTGCATTTTAATGGTGCCTGCCGCGCAGTTTCTAGGATTCGCGAATTTGCTAAGGCCATTATTTTCTCTTTTTTGGTTTAGTTTTTTAAACGCTGCTTTGTGCATAAAAATCTCACCTCTTACTTCTAAGTCTGTCGGAAAATCTCCAATTAGTGTGGTATTTAGTGTGCGAATTGTTTGAACATTTTTTGTCACATCGTCCCCTTTTTTCCCGTCGCCCCTGGTAAGTGCTTTTTGTAAAACACCATTTTTATAATGTAAACTTATTGCCAAACCATCAAACTTGAGCTCAGCGATATATTCATAGCTATTACTCCCTAAATTTTTTTGTACCCGATTATCAAATTCCACAAGTTCTTCTTTGTTGTAAGTATTCCCTAGAGAAAACATGGGTCTTTTGTGTTCAAACGTCTCAAAATTTTTGGTGAGATCACCACCTACTTTTTGAGTAGGTGAGTTTGGGTCTTTTAATTCTGGAAATTTAGCTTCAAGGATTTCAAGCCTTTTTAACTTTTCGTCAAATTCCTTATCTGAAACAGTTGGTTCAGCCAATACATAATATTTATAATTATGCTCCTGCAGTTGCCTGGTAAGTTCAAGCATCTCTTTATGCAAACTTTCAGTCATGTATGAGTGACCAAATTTAATTGAATTCAAACTTTCTAAAATATCAATACATTTGGAGTGTGGGAAGAGTTATCCTCATTTTATTATTAATCGGAGGAAATACTAAGTTTTTAATTGGTCAGCAAGCGTATTTCACAAGTTCTAATCAAAATTTTCATCTATTGGATAGGATAGAGATGTTAGAAGGTAAACTTTTAAATTCAATTTTCACTTCTGTTAAACCTTATCAAATAAATCCAGTTTTTACCATTTCTAAGAATTTTAAAGCGCAATCAAACCAAGATAAATTCAATAAATATTTTTTACAAAAACAATGTTTTGAAATGCTTTCAGATACTTCTTTTAAGAATGAAAAAGCCAGGTTAAAACATTTTTATACCTACCAATCCTTCTTGTATGGAAAGAAAAATACTGACTTTCAATTTTTCATAAATCCAATCGCTTATTTCTCTGGTGGTCTAAACTCTGCAGACAAGCAAAATTTGTTTCAAAATACACGGGGCGTAGTCGTTAGAGGAAGCTTATCAAACAAACTGGGATTTTATAGTGAACTAACAGAGAATCAAGCAAGATTTGCTTCACACGTTAGAGACCGAGAGCAAGAAACAGGTGTATTACCCAATCAAGGATTCTACAAAAGTTTTAGCACAAATGCTTATGACTTTTTTGGTTATCGAGGTTATATAAATTTCAAAGCACTACCTCAAATAGACGTACAATTTGGACATGATCAGAATTTCATTGGGAACGGTAAAAGATCTTTAATACTAGGTGATTTTGCTCCACCAAACTTATTTGTAAAATTGAATACCACCATAAGAAACGTCAATTACCTGAATATTTTTTCCGAGCACACAAACCTTGGTGGACTTAAAGGAAATGGCTCCAATCAGAGCAAAAAATATGCAGCCTTTCATCATTTGAGTATGAATTTTGGAAAGAAGGTAAACATTGGGCTTTTCGAGCATATCGTTTTTAGTAGGCAAGACAGCCTGCAGAATCCCGGGTTTGAATTAAATTATATCAACCCAATCATTTTTTATAGAGGTGTTGAACAAAATCTTAATAGCTCTGACAATGCATTTTTGGGCATGGAATACAAGTATCTTCCACGAAAAAATATGACATTTTACGGTCAGTTTGTTTTAGATGAATTTAAAATAAAAGAAATCATAGCCAACAGAGGTTGGTGGGCCAATAAATGGGCTTTGCAAATTGGGTTTAAAGCCATCAATATTTTTCATGCAAACAATCTTGACTTTTTAGTTGAATTTAATCAAGCTCGACCATTTACTTACACACACTTTAAAGAGAGCCAGAACTTGATTCATTACAGACAACCATTGGCACATCCTTTGGGAACAAACTTTAGAGAAACCTTACTAGAATTGAAATACCAAGCCCGACCAAAATGGACATTTACTTGCTTAGCAGCTTTTATGAAAAATGGTATAGATTCAAGCGTATATGCAAAAAATATAGGTGGCGATATTTTAAAGTCCTATAACGATCGGGCCTTTGAATATGGAAATAAAACCTTACAAGGAAATCTTCGTAATGTTGTCTTCTTGGATTTCTGGGTACAATATCAATTGAACACTTTCGCATTTATTGACCTCACTTATACCCATAGACGTAGCCGCATTGAGCTTCCCACACTACAAAAACAAAATAACCACATTTTGTCAATTTCATTACGGTATTTTATTAACCGTAATGTTCCTTTGTATTAATGCACCAAATAGAACCATTTTACCTCTGGCAGCATTTATACAAAGCAGAAGAAGATGAAGATTCTCCATTTTATGGCCGAGAGTATTCTGAATTTATTTTTACCAATAAGGTATACAATTTTGCTTTACACCCACAATGGGACTTTATTGGTAGCGAAACACTTTATATAAAATTACTATATGCCTCCAATATAGATGGTCTAGCTATAATCGAATGTATTGGTGAATGGAATGACTGCATAACAAATGATATCAAAATTTTGAAAGAATTCTTGCTAGATGGTTTAATTGACCAAGGAATAGAAAATATCTGCCTAATAGGTGAAAATATTCTCAACTTTCATGGTGACAACGATTGCTATTATGAAGAACTATCAAACGAATTAGAAAATGGACAAGTATATTTCCTTAACTTTTTGCCTCATGTTATTAACGAAATGGAGTATTTCGGTCTGTTGAATCACGTCAACACGGTTGTATTATCAGAGAAAGAAAACTGGCGAAAAAAAACACCAAGCCAATTTTACGAGTCCATTCATAGTAAGGTCCAAAATTCCAATAAGAAATTCTATATTTAATAAATAAATATTGTGTAGTTTAGCCTCTTAGTTTTAAATCATTTTGCGTTTAGATTTAGCATTTGGCTTCGATTTTTATTATGCAGTAACCAAACACCCCTGGCTTGGTTGGATCCTGCAGCCAAGAGCCGTTCAACTTACAGAAACAGGTAATTTTTCATTAAAAAATCAAAAATTGAATCAAAGTACCGCAGAATTATTTGAGGAAAAACTTACCCAAGATGATTTTGAAATAATAAGAACTTTAGACTGCATTTCACCAGAAAGTATTACAAAAAAATTTAGCTCAAAGGAGAAAATAAAACCAAAAGATTTTTTTCAGCGTTTAAAGAAACGTGACTTCCAACAAGAAATACAACCTTATATAGAAAAAATACTTGCAGAGGTTATAGGTAAACTAACAAATCAAAAGATTTTCCTTGAAGAAGGGGAACACCTATCACTAAAACCCGTTACAATTTCCAAAAAAATCGCAACCGTGCTTTTTCATTTTCGAAATACACCAGAGTCAACTAGGTATTTTTTAACAATAAAAAATAATGGAAATAAAGTCAATTTTATGAAAAATGGTTCTGTATTAATTAGCCAAACCCCCCCTTGGCTATTGGCAGAAGGTGTGCTTATGACCTTTGAAGGGCATATTGATGGAAAGAAGATAAAACCATTCGTGAAAAAAAAATTTATCGAAATTCCTCAAAGAACTAAAGAAGATTATTTCCAGAATTTCATACCCCAAATTATAGAAAATTATCATGTATATGCACAAGGCTTTGCCATTGAAACACTAAATGTAAACGCAAAGGCCAAACTTTTTTTAATGGAGAACACAAATGGACAACTTTGCTTTGAACTGAAATTTGATTACCAAAATAGATTAATTGATGTCAATCCACAAAAGCCTATTACTGCGCATTTCAATAAAGAAAAAAATACTTTTTACAGAATAAAAAGAATTGCAAATTGGGAGAATGACATTATAAATTATTTAAAAGAACAAGGACTTCATCAGCTTTCTTCAGGAAAATTTATTCCGGATTCCCAAATAAACCCTGTCGAATGGATTATCGAAAACAAAGAGACAATTTCTCATAAAATTGATATTGACCAATCGCTCCTTTCTAAGAATTACCTCATCAAAAAGGCAAAATTCGACTTATCGGTAGAAAGCGATAAAGATAATGATTGGTTTGACCTTCAAGGCAAAGTGCTTTTCGGTACATTTGAGCTACCCTTTAAAAAAATAATTTCCTACATCAAAAGACAAATTCATGAATTCGAACTTCCTGATGGAACCATTGCAACTATTCCTCAAGAGTGGTTTGCGCGATTGGATCAATTGTTACTTTTTAATAATTCAAAAGATGGCTTGAAATTAAACCGGTCACACTTTTCAATTGTTGAAAACAGCGTTAAAAAATCCATTGAAGCCAACCAAAATATTGTTTCATTTTCAGCTATTGACACCCCTTTACCTTTAGAAACTTTATTCACTTTAAGACCCTATCAAAAAGAAGGTTTTAGGTGGATTCAATTCCTAAAGACAAACAATTTTGGGGGTATTTTGGCAGATGATATGGGACTAGGAAAAACTATACAAACAATTGCTTTATTACTGAAAGAAAAAGAAGAAAACAAATCGAAAAGAAAAAAATACACAGGGCAACAAGTGGCCTTGTTTGAAGATAAAACATCGTCCCAAACTAGCCTTATTGTGGTGCCTACTTCATTGGTTTTCAATTGGATATCAGAAATTAATAAATTTGGCCCATCAATAAAAACAACTACTTATATTGGTTATGAACGTCAAAACATATACAATGAACTTATGAATTTTGATGTGGTCATAAGCACATATGGGGTTATCCGTAATGATATTGAACAAATTCAAAAATTACACTTTAATTATCTCATAATTGATGAAGCCCAAGCCATAAAAAACGCAAGCTCGCAAAGCAATAAATCAATCTTAAAGATTTGCGCAAACCATAAACTAGCACTTACTGGAACACCCATCGAAAATAGACTTACTGATTTATGGTCAATAATGAATTGTGTGAATCCTGGGCTTTTAGGGAATCAAAAATTCTTTCAAAATACATTTGCCAACCCTATTGAAAAATTTCAAAATGAAAAATCAGCCCAAACGCTAAAGACACTTATAGCTCCATTTATTTTAAGAAGAACCAAGGAAAATGTTGTCCAAGATTTGCCCCCAGTAAATCATTCAGTCAAACTCTGTGAAATGACTCCTAATCAAGAAAAGTTTTATGAAACAATAAAGAGCAAATTTAGGAATGAGTTGCTCACAAATATTGAAAAAAATGGATTTGAAAAATCTAAAATAAATATCCTAAGCGGACTTACCCAATTGAGATTAGCAGCAAATCATCCAAAATTGGTAGACCCAGATTTCGAAGGCGAGAGTGGGAAATATCAATTGCTTTTTGACATGATTGAAGAAGCAAAAAGTCAACATCACAAAGTGTTGGTTTTTTCTCAATTTGTAAAACAACTCAAAGAATTCAGCGTAAAACTTGAACAAATGAATATTCGCTTTACTTACATAGATGGTCAAACTCCAACAATGCAAAGAGAAAAAGAAGTTTACGCTTTCCAGAACAATCCTGATATCACCTTGTTCCTTATATCTCTTAAAGCAGGTGGTACTGGACTGAACCTAACTGCTGCAGATTATGTGTTTATTGCAGACCCTTGGTGGAATCCCGCTACAGAAAACCAAGCCATTGCAAGAGCACATAGAATTGGACAAAAAAATACAGTTTTTAGCTATAAATTCATTTGCCGAAATAGCGTGGAAGAAAAAATCCTCCAACTTCAAAAGAGAAAGTCAAGCTTAGCTAGTGACCTTATATCAGCTAATAAAAATGGAGCAATGAACATTCAAATGGAAGATTTCAATAAATTATTTCAATAATTTAACAATTCGTTTAGGTGAATGAGTAAATTTGCTTTATGGCAAATAGAAAATTACTTATTGCGGTCCTTTTTGTCCTGCAGTTAAATGTTAAGGCTCAAAGATCCGTAGATTGGTCTGTTGCGGAAATTGTATCACCTACAGAATTAAATAGCGACGTTCAAACTGGCACAGCTGTGGATGTAACGCTAGCTCTTGAAAATTTAGGAGCAGATGAAGCACTGGAGGGTGATACAATATTGTACCAATTTTTTGCCACAGATTTGAGCGGAAATCCACTTTTTTGGGCGCCGAATGCTCAAAATCCTAATTCTTTTTTTATTGAAGTATTGTCAAAAAACTTAGGAGTAAATGACACCATTCACATAAATAGGTCTATTTCATTAGCAAGTTATGTAACCAGTTCAGTAAATATTTTATTTGCAGCAAGATCTTTTATTCAGAATAGAGCTAGTCTTAGTCCTGAAGATACATCTACTATATCAAATAATTTAGTTGTCAACCAAATTACGTGGTACAATCCTCAAAGATGGGGTGTAAATATTAATGAAATTGAAAATAATCAATTATTCAATTTGTATCCGGTACCTGCAAAAGATTATATCTTTATAGATCCCATTTTGCGCAGCACGAATCAAAATTTGGGAGTTACGCTTTTTGATTTAACCGGACGTCGCATCAAGCACCAAAGTTTCACAGGTAAATTTGGCCCTTTCAGATTTGACTTAGAAGATGCACAGAAAGGTATTTATCTTTTAGAAATAAACCAAGGTGAGCTAAGAAGTACCAAAAGAATTTCAATACAATAATTTTTAATTAGTTTTATGGAAAGCCGTCAAAAAATTTGGCGGCTTTTTTAGTTTAAAAGCTTCCCTATTTTTGAAGTTTATCCAACAACATGGCAGGTCATAGCAAATGGGCAAATATTAAACACCGCAAAGCCGCTCAAGACGCCAAAAGAGCTAAAGTATGGACCCGGCTTATTAAAGAGCTTACTATTGCATCAAGAGATGGAGGTCCGGATCCAGACGCAAACCCTTCTCTACGTTTGGCTATACAAAATGCGAAAGGGGCCAATATGCCAAAAGACACCATGGAAAGAGCAATAAAAAAAGGTGCTGGAGGCGAAGGCCAAAATCTTCAAGAAGTAACATATGAAGGTTATGCACCAAATGGTATCGCAATATTTATTGAAGCTACCACAGACAACCTAAATAGAACCGTTGCCAATGTTCGTTCCATTTTTAATAAATACAATGGCAGCTTAGGAACCAATGGTTCACTCAGTTTCATTTTTAACCAAAAAGGCGTTTTTCAGATTGAAAAAGAAAAAATTACAAACACTGATATAGAAGAGCTAGAGATGGAATTAATTGATGGAGGCGCAGAAGAACTAGAAATTTTTGAAGGATTTATTGAAGTCAAAACTAGCTTTGAAGATTTTGGGCTTATGCAACAAAAACTTGAAGATTTACAAATCGAGCCAAAAAGCTCAGAATTACAAAGAATCCCTAACAACCAATCAGCCTTAGACGTTGAAAGCGCCAAGAAAGTCCTCTCAATCATTGAAAAATTTGAAGAAGATGATGATGTAAATAATGTTTACCACAATTTAGAACTTACCGAAGAACTCCTTACAGAACTCAACTCCTAATTATGAGTACACACAAAGCCAATACAAAAAAACTATTAAATAAACGAGAAGAGTCTCTTCAAGCAGGGGGAAAAGAGCGTATTGAAATACAGCATAGTAAAGGAAAACTCACTGCAAGGGAAAGAATAGAGTTATTGCTAGATACAGATTCATTCGAAGAAATTGGCGCATTCGTAAAACATAGAAGTTCCGATTTTGGCATGGAAAAGAAGCAAATACTTGGTGATGGCGTGATTACTGGTTATGGAACTGTTAATAAACGTCTAGTCTATGTGTATGCTCAAGATTTTACTGTTTTTGGCGGTTCACTTTCAGAAACACATGCAGAAAAGATCGTTAAAATCATGGAAATGGCAATGAAAAACGGAGCACCAATTATTGGTCTCAATGACTCCGGAGGAGCGCGTATTCAAGAAGGCGTTGTATCGTTAGGTGGATATGCAGATATTTTTTACCAGAATACTTTGGCATCTGGGGTTGTACCGCAAATATCTGCCATACTAGGGCCTTGCGCAGGAGGAGCAGTTTATTCACCTGCCATAACAGATTTCATTTTTATGACAGACAACACATCCTATATGTTTGTTACGGGACCAAACGTTGTAAAAACTGTAACAAATGAAGAGGTGAGTTCAGAAAGCCTTGGTGGTTCATCCGTCCATTCAAGCAAATCCGGAGTTGCTCATTTTACCGCAAAAAATGAACTTATTTGTCTAGAGAATATGAAGTTATTGCTTTCTTATTTACCTCAAAATTGTGAATCAAAAGCACCTGAATTAGAAACAATTTCTTACGATGACCAACACAGTAAAAACTTAGATAATATTATCCCAGATTCGTCTTCCACTCCATATGACATAAAAGACATCATTTCTGGTTTAGTAGATTCCAATAGTTTTTTTGAAGTACACAAAAATTATGCACCCAACATTGTTGTTGGCTTTGCACATTTAGGTGGAAAGAGTATTGGTGTTGTTGCCAATCAACCAAACTATCTAGCTGGTGTACTTGACGTAGAGTCCAGCAAAAAAGCAGCGCGATTTGTTCGTTTTTGTGATTGTTTTAATATACCGTTGCTTGTACTTGAAGACGTACCTGGATTTTTACCGGGTACAGAACAAGAGTGGAATGCAATCATAACAAATGGCGCAAAATTACTTTATGCGTTTAGCGAGGCAACTGTACCACGAATAACTGTAATCACTCGGAAAGCTTATGGTGGTGCTTACGATGTTATGAACTCGAAACACATTGGAGCAGACTTAAACTTTGCTTGGCCAAGCGCAGAAATTGCTGTGATGGGGGCGAAAGGAGCCGCAGAAATTATTTTTAGAAAAGAAATAAAAGAAGCAGAAGACCCGGAGGAGGCTTGGAAGCAAAAAGAAAAAGAATACTCTGAAATATTTGCAAATCCTTACCGCGCAGCTGAAAGAGGTTTTATAGATGAAGTTATTCTTCCTTCTGAAACCAGAAGGAAGCTTATTAAAGCTTTTGGCATGTTACAAAATAAGGTTGCTACTTTACCACGGAAAAAACATGGCAACATTCCACTGTAAATTTCAAACAATTCATCTTTTTTTACCTTTACCTAATAATGAGAATAGTTTTAAGGGTTGCAGCAGTATGCCTATTTAGTATTTTCTCTTACGCGTGTAAGCAGTTAAATGACGAAAAATTATTTGGCATCGAAGCGGAATGCGACACCACTAATGTTTCCTACAAACTACAAATCTTACCTATTCTCCAAAATAATTGTTTAACATGTCATAATGAGAAAAATAATATCAATATTGGCGCGGGAATTAATTTAGAGGGCCATGAAAACGCTAGATTCTATGCATTAAATAATAGTTTATTGGGTTCTATCCAGCATAAAAGCGGCTATAGCCCTATGCCAAAAAATATGCCAAAGCTCAACACATGCTCGATCAATCAAATCAAATCATGGATAATACAAGGCGCACCCAACAACTAAATATCTTGAGAAGTTATTATTTATTTCTAGTTTTTACATTTTTACCGGCCTTCAAAGGATTTACCCAACAAAAATTTAAAACCAAACAAGGTGAAATTTCTTTTTTTTCTTCTACCCCAATAGAAGACATCAAAGCGAAAAATAAAAAAGTTGCTAGCATATTAAGAGAGGACGGCAAGGTAGTTTTTGTTGTTCCAATGAATCAATTTAATTTTCCAATACCCCTTATGCAAGCCCATTTTAATGAGAATTATGTTGACTCAGAAAAGTTTCCACATTCCTTCTTTGATGGTTATGTAGAAGGTATTACAAAAGACCAATACACAAAAAATGGAATCTACCCTGTTAAAATTAGTGGTAAGCTAACCATAAAGGGAACTACCAAACAGATCAATGAAAGAGGTAAGATTGTAGTAAAAGATGCAAAACCAAATGCCATTTGCGTCTTTGAAATACAACTGGATGACTACAAGATTAAAATCCCAAAAATCATGTACCAAAAAATTGCACAAACCATACGAATAAGCGTGAATATTTCTTATGAAAAGGTCAATTAAGCTATTGTTATTTTTAATTGTTAGTCAGTGGGCTGCAGCTCAAAATGTCTTGATAAATGAACTCGTTTCAGAGCAAAAACAAAGCTATTTAGTTTCTAACACTTTTAAGTCCACTCGAATTATAAATGGACAATCTATTGAAAATGTTGGTGGAGGTGTTTTAGATTTTCGAATTTCCCACAGGTTTGGTCTCCTTTCAGGTGGTTTTTATGACCTTTTTGGCCTAGATCAAGCTCTTATAAGATTGGGATTAGAATATGGCTTAACAGATAAGTTAATGATTGGTGTTGGTAGGAATAGTTTCAGGAAAGAATATGATGGATTCTTGAAGTATAAAATTCTTCAACAAGAAAAGAATAAGAAAAAACCAGTTTCCATTACACTTTTTTCGTCCTCTAGTTGGAGTACTATCAAACATAACCGCGCTTACGATGCTCTCTTTGAAGCAAGGTTGGCTTACACAACACAGATTTTAATTGCAAAAAAAATTACTGAAAACCTATCCCTTCAATTAAGTCCAAGCTTCATTCATAGAAATTGGGTACCCCAAAGCCAGCAGAACAACCAAACCATTTCCATCGGGCTGGGGGGAAGATATAAATTAACCAAAAGATTTTCAATTAATGGAGAATATTTTTATGTCCCAAAAAGTAAACAAGATCCTTCGTCATTTAACTCATTAAGCTTAGGAGTAGATATTGAAACAGGTGGTCATGTTTTTCAACTGCACTTTACAAATTCAACTTCCATGATTGAGCGTGGTTTTATTACAGAAACGAATAATAGCTGGCTAGATGGGGACATTCACTTTGGGTTTAATGTCTCTAGAGTCTTTAGCCTCAAGTCCAATACTTCTCTATACGAGTAAAATAATTTAATTTGCCCAAGTGTACAACAAGCAAAAAAAAATAGCCCATTTAATTTTCATCATGGTTCTTTTTCTGGCAGGGTGCATTAAAAAACCTAAAAATTTAGAAAATTTTGATGTTCAGGGACACAGAGGAGCTAGAGGTTTATATCCCGAAAATACATTCCATGCCATGATAGCTGCTATTGATTGCGGAGTAAATACGTTAGAAATGGACCTTGTCATTACAAAAGATAATCGGGTGGTTCTCTCTCACGAGCCATATATGAATCACAAAATATGTTTGGATAGTAATCAACAAAATATTACAGAAAGTAGGGAAAAGTCTTTCAACATTTATGAAATGAGCTTTGAAGAAATTTCTTGCTTTGATTGCGGATCGAAAGGGCATCCTGACTTTTTGAATCAGAAAAAAACAAGTGCTTTTAAGCCCTTGTTTAAAGAAGTTGTGACTTCGATACAAGCTTATATAAAGGAAAATAAAAAACAAAGAATTCAATACAATTTAGAGATAAAGAGAAAACCTCAATGGGACAATATTTATCATCCAGAGGTAAATGAATATGTTCGATTAATTTTAAAGGAAATCAGCGATTTAGGAATTGAAAATAAGTGTATTATTCAATCATTTGATGTAGAAAGTTTAAACCTAGTGCATCAATTGAAACCAAAGATTAAAACGTCGCTATTGGTAGAAAAAGGCCAGCTTAGTATTGAAGAAAATTTAAATAGACTTAATTTCACACCAAGCATATATAGCCCCGAGCATCAATCCGTTTCTGAGGAGGCAGTAAAACTATTACATCAAAAAAACATACTGGTTATTCCTTGGACTGTGAATAATAGGAAAGATATGATCTCTCTTATTCAGCAAGGTGTAGATGGACTCATCACTGATTACCCAAATGACTTGATTCGGCTAATTGATTAAAATGAAACCAGTATATTTTTTATTTGTCGTCCTCTTTTGTTCAAATTGTAGGCAACAAACAGAAAAGAAAATTCCCGAACAAACTTCAGACACCATAAGTAAATTTACAGCTACCTTTCGACCATACTACTGGATTTTTGGTGATTTTAATGGTGATAAACAAATTGACACAATTAGGGAGCTTTTTTTAAGCAGAAAAACAAATAAGGGAACCCAAAATAAGTTTTATGCCGAACATATTCGGGACGTACAAAAACATTTAAATCAAATAAAACCTAGCACACGAATTGTTGGTACAAATGCCCCATCAGACACCTTTGTTTTAAGTGATGAAAATAATCAAATTGGTTTATGGCTTTTTGAAAACTTAGGAGATTTGGACGGTGATGGTGCAGATGAAATTGGCTATTCAATCAACTATGCAGATGCAAGTTTGTTGAATGCTTATGTCATATTGAGTTACAAAAATGAATGGTCTGAACTAGCTTATTTTACTATACATGAAGAACTAAATATGCAATCTTCAGGGCAATTCAAAAATGGGAAACTTACTCGTAAATCAAGTGATAACAAAATAGAAGTTTATTTTTACGATGCAGAGAAACAAAAAATTAAAACTAAAACTATTGCCCTAAAAATAATTGAATGACAAGAATCAAGGCATTTTTAAATACCAGTCTGGTAAAGCTTGGAGAAGAGTACACAACAATAAGCGACCTACTTTCAGCTGCCATTATCTTATTTTTTTCATATCTAATTTTTAGGTGGTTAAGAAGAATATTAAATATTGCCAAACGAAGAGGGAAGCTAGTAGAGGGACAATCCTATGCTTTGCTTCAACTAAGCCGTTATGTTATAATTATCATTACAGGTATGATGATTTTGAACGCTTTACATGTAAAAATAACTGCACTTCTTGCAGGTGGCGCTGTATTTTTAGTGGGAATTGGATTAGGACTTCAGCAACTAGCAAAGGACTTAATAAGTGGGCTTATATTGCTCGTGGAAAATACCATCCGAGTTGGTGATATAATAGAAGTGAATGGATTTTTAGCAAAAGTGGAAGAGATTGGTCTTAGAACTTCAATAGTTGAAAACAGAGAAAATGTTCATCTCATAATACCCAATTCGAAAATAGTACAAGACAATATTGTCAATTGGAGCACCATAAATCCAGTTAGTAGATTCTCTGTTTCAGTTGGTGTTGCTTATGGAAGTGATGTAGAATTGGTTAAAAATATTTTGATGGATTGCGTTCAAACTCACCCCAAGGTAATAACAAATAAACCACCTTTTGTAAGGTTCAATGAATTTGGAGATTCTTCTTTGAAATTTGAAGTATTTTTCTGGAGCTTAGAAATCTTATTTATTGAGGATGTACAAAGTGACTTGCGCTTTCAAATCAATCAAAAATTCAAAGAAAATAATGTGGTAATTCCCTTTCCTCAAAGAGACGTGCATCTATACAAGAAAGAAGCGCATTAACTTTTTCTACCCTTCTTATTTTTCGGCTTTGCCTTTCTTTTCTTAAAGTTGTTTGAATGGGTATTGGGATTCGCTGATTTACTCTTAAACTGATTTTTACTCTTCTTATTTCTTCTTCCTTCGGGCTTTGAAGCATGTTTAGAATTCGTCTGATTTATTTTTTCGTTGATATCTTTGGTTTCACCAAAGTTTAACTTTACGAGTTGAAGTGTTAATACTTTTGCCAGAAGTTCATCTTTTGATAAATTTCCGAACAAAATTGACGCTTTACTGAGTAAAATGGGGTTTATTTTTTTGGAACTGCTACTCAATACTTCTTGACACCAACGTTCCAAATATTTATCGGCAATCTGTTGCATTTGAGGGATTTCTAGCGCTTCAAATTGAATATTTAAATCTTTTTCTAATCTTTTCAATTTGTGATTTTCACGTCCATTAATAAATAAAATAGAAACTCCCTGCCTCCCTGCTCTAGCTGTTCGTCCACTTCTATGTGTGTAATAGGCTGCGAGGTCTGGAATATTAAAATGAAAAACATGACTAATATCACTAACATCAATTCCTCTTGCGGCCACATCAGTTGCAATTAGGTAGTGGATTTCATTTTTTCTAAATTTATCCATCACCATATCTCTTTGTTTTTGACTTAGATCACCGTGCAGTGCGTCAGCTTTATAATTTTTATAGATTAATTCGTCTGCCAATGTCTGGGTTTCGGCTTTTGTTCTGCAAAAAATTACAGCTCTTGTATCGCTGTATAGATCTAAAAATCTACGCAACGCTTCGTTTTTGTTTGCGCGTGTTACTACACTATATCTATGGCTAATATTTTTATTTACCTCATTTTTTTTACTTACTTGAATCCGGAAAGGATCATCCATATAGTTGGAGGTTATTCTTTCAATTTCTGAAGGCATAGTTGCAGAAAAAAGCCAAGTTTTTTTGCTCATTGGGGTATGACTTAGTATGATATCTAAGTCCTCTTTGAAACCCATATTCAACATTTCATCTGCTTCATCTAAGATTACATAGTCAACATTTTCCAATTGTATCGCTTTTCTTCTTATAAGATCATTTAACCTTCCAGGTGTTGCGATCACAATCTGCTTGGCTTTTTTCAAATCCTTTATTTGATTGGTGATAGAAGCTCCACCGTAAACAGCCATAATACCCATATTTGAAATGTATTTTCCAAAAAGTTGCATCTGCTCAGCAATTTGTTGACCCAATTCTCTAGTAGGAGATAAAATTAGAGCCTGAACGTGCCTTTTTTGAGGATCAATTTTTGACAACAATGGCAAGCCAAAAGCGGCTGTTTTTCCAGTTCCAGTTTGAGCCAAACCTATTAGGTCGATATCCTTATCTAAAAGACTTATAAGAGCCTTTTCTTGAATTTCGGTTGGTTTCTGAAAACCCAATTCTTTGATGGCCCGCGTTATGGGTTCGGGAAGGCCTAAATCAGTAAATGATAGCACTATATAATTCGAAATTGAAGTAAAATTACGGGCTTAAAAAAAATTGGGGACAACCTATGAGTTATCGCAATAACTTTTGCAAAGTGTATCTAATTATATACATATCTGAAAAATTACAGTTCTTCTAAATGATCTAAATAATATTCAGCTTGGGAAAGGATATTTTGCTGATCATGAACCGAAAATTTACCCCATACTCTGTACATCATTGCCATTCTTGGGTTATTTTGAAGTTTTTCTTTATTCTGATCTAAAAAATTCCAATACAAGCTATTGAAAGGACAAGCCTTGGGGCCTGTTTTTTCATTTTTATCATATTGACAATTTGCACAATAGTCGCCCATTTTATTAATATATGAGGCAGTTGAAATATATGGTTTTGTTGCTACAATTCCACCATCTGCAAACTGACTCATTCCTCTTGTATTTGTAATTTCTACCCACTCAAACGCGTCAATATATATACCCAAATACCATTCATCAACATAACTAGGGTTTACTCCCGCCATTAGTAAAAAATTGCCTGTCACCATGAGTCTTTGGATATGATGCGCATAGGCATTTTCTAGAGATTGATTCACCACCGTGCCAATACAATTCATCTTGGTATCGCCAGACCAAAAGTAATTAGGCAAAGTTCTAGTGTGGTAAAAATAATTCTTGTTTGCATAGCTTGGCATCTGCGCCCAATAAACCCCACGCATATACTCTCTCCAGCCCAAAATTTGTCTAATAAATCCCTCGACTTGAGCAATACCAATCTTCTCTTGATTCTCCTTCCAGTGCTTTTCAGCTCGCTGAATAATATGGAATGGGTTAAGCATTTTGGTATTTAATGCGAATGAAATTCGACTGTGAAATAACATCCAGTTGCTCTGTACCATGGTGTCTTGATAGGTGCCAAAAAAAGGCAACTGGGTTTGAAGAAATGTATCAAATATATCTTCTGCTTGGATAGGATTTATGGGCCAAATAAAGTTGTTGGCATCTATGCTACCAATAAAAGGTAGATTGGCGTTAATCACTTCATCATAAATAGGCATTATGTTGTTTTTAGGTATTTTATGTTCGGGTATAATGCTCAGATCTTTTAATTTTTTTCGATTTTCAACATCATAGTTCCATTTACCTCCTACTGGCTTAGCAGCATCCATTAATATCTTATGCTTCTTTCTTTGTGATCGGTAAAAAGACTCCATTAAGTAAGTCTTCTTCCCCTCGAAAAATACTTGTAGTTCATCTCTTTGAGTCAGGAAATGTTGGGTTGAATGAACTTTTGAAGGTATTCCCAGCTCATTTGCAGCTGATTTTAATACCATATCTAAACGGTATTCATCAGGTTCTTGGTAAGCGAAATCTTGAATGCCATATTGTTCTTTAATCTCTAGAAGATTTGCAACAAAACTCTGTTTGTTGTTTCTGTCAGAAATCTTCAGATAGTGTATTCGATGTCCTTGCTTTTTTAGCGCATTCGCAAAGTCGCGCATAGCGCCAAATATTCCCACAATTTTCTGGATGTGATGTTTTACATACTCACTTTCTGAGCGAACTTCCATCATGCAATACAGCACTGTATCATCTGTTTCTTTGAACCAACTGTGATGTCTGTTTAGTTGATCACCCAAAACAAGACGTAAAGATTTTATTGAATGCACAATAAGAAAGCGAAAGTGAAAGTAAAAAGTTTTAGAGAACTTTATTTTGTTTGCATGCCTTGCTACAATATTTTACGTTATTCCAGTTTTTTTCCCATTTTTTTCTCCATGAAAAGGGTCTATTGCAACTAGCGCAAACTTTTGTAGGCAGTTTTTTTTTAAATCCCTTCAATTAAATTGAGAAACTTTCACCGCAGCCGCAAGTTCGAGAAGCATTTGGGTTGTTGAATTGAAATCCATTTCCGTTCAATCCATCTGTAAAGTCTAATTCTGTGCCACACAGGTAAAGGAAACTTTTCATATCACAAACAACTTTTACACCACCCGACTCGAAGATTTGATCATCTTCTTTACTTTCATTGTCAAAGTCTAATTTGTATGACAAACCTGAGCAACCACCGCCAACAACAGAAACTCTAAGGAAATAGTCAATTTGTATTCCACCTTCTTCCTTTAACTTAGCCAGCTGTTGATGTGCTTTTTCTGATACTGTTATCATACTTCTTTAGTGTTCGTTTTCCAAATGAATAGGCTCTAATCCTTGTTTTTTTCTGTAGTCATTGATAGCAGATTTTATTGCATCCTCTGCTAAAACGGAGCAATGAATTTTGACCGGAGGTAAGGAAAGTTCCTCAACAATTTCCATGTTGTCTATTTTTAATGCATCATCTACAGTTTTTCCCTTTATCCATTCCGTTGCCAAGCTACTTGAGGCAATGGCAGAGCCACAACCAAAAGTTTTAAATTTTGCCTCTGTAATTTCACCTGTTTTCTCGTCAACTTCAATTTGTAAACGCATAACGTCGCCACACTCTGGCGCACCAACAAGCCCTGTGCCAACATTTTTGGCGCTCTTATCGAGTACACCTACATTTCTTGGATTGTTATAATGATCTAATACTTTATCTGAATATGCCATAATTTATTTAATGTTCTTGCCAATCTACTTTTTGCAAATCTATTCCTTCTTTATGCATTTCCCACAAGGGACTCATATCTCTTAATTTATTTACTGCTTGGGTAACGTGTTCGATTGCATAGTCTATTTCCGCTTCCGATGTGTATCTGCCCAATCCAAAGCGGATAGAGCTATGAGCTAATTCATCATCAAGTCCGAGATTTTTCAAAACATAACTAGGCTCTAGACTTGCAGAAGTACAAGCAGAACCTGATGAAACAGCTAAATTATGCATAGCCATCATCAACCCTTCGCCTTCAACAAATTTGAATGAAACGTTGGTACAATGAGGAAGACGATTTTCTTTACTTCCATTTACGTAACTTTCTTCTAATGCCAAAAGCGCATTCTCAAGTTTATCTCTAAGCTTTGCCAACCTTTTTGATTCTTCATTCATCTCCTCCCTACATAATTTACAAGCTGCGCCAAATCCCACAATGCCTGTCACATTTAATGTTCCTGAACGCATACCCCGCTCATGTCCTCCTCCATCTATTTGCGCGCTTACTTTAACTCTTGGATTTTTTCTTCTAACGTATAAAGCTCCAATACCTTTTGGTCCATACATTTTGTGTGCAGTAAAGCTCATCAAATCAATACCATCTTCGATAACGTTTACAGGTATTTTGCCTACTGCCTGCGTAGCATCGGTATGAAAAAGTACGCCCCTTTCCTTAGCCATTCTTGATATTTCCTGCACAGGCTGAATAACTCCAATTTCATTATTGGCCCACATAACAGAAATTAATACTGTATTTTGTTTGATCGCTTCTTGTAATTTTTGAAGATCAAGTATTCCATTTTCTTCAACTTCCAAATAGGTTAATTCTGCACCCATTTTTTCTGCATGTTTACAGGCATCTAAAACGGCCTTATGTTCAGTATTGGTCGTTATGATATGATTACCTTTTCTAGCATACATTTCTAAAACACCTTTTATCGCCAAGTTATTTGACTCTGTAGCCCCCGAGGTAAATATGATTTCTTTTTCGTTGGCACCAATAAGTTGGGCAATTTGCTCACGAGCATAATCTACAGCTTCTTCAGCTTTCCAACCAAATGGATGATTTCTACTTGCTGCATTTCCAAAATTTTGAGTAAAATAAGGCATCATGGCATCCAAAACCCTTGGATCCATAGGTGTAGTTGAATTATTATCAAGATATATAGGCAGCTTAACCATACTTAGTTTTCCTGGATTTATTTAGATTAAATCCATGTACAAATATAACCTCCTATCTTTGTAAATGTTTCTAAAGTTTTGAATGAATGATAAATAAAATTGATCATATTGGAATTGCTGTAAAAAATTTGACTGTGGCCATTCCAAAATTTAATCTATTATTAGGAACAGAACCCTACAAAACTGAAATCGTTGATTCGGAAAAAGTTAGCACTGTATTTTACAAGGTGGGTGATTGTAAAATAGAACTTTTATGCCCCACCTCGAAAGAGAGTACGATTTACAAATTTTTAGAAAAAAAAGGTGAAGGTATACATCATATCGCTTTTGATGTTTATGGCATTCAAAAAAGCTTAGATTTTTATGCATCTAGGGGTATAAATTTGATTCACAATCAACCAAAAATAGGAGCGGATAAAAAAGAAATAGCTTTCTTGCATCCTAAAGATACTTTGGGCGTATTAATTGAATTATGCGCTGACTTGATAAATGATAAATAAAGTTTTCAGAAATATTGCTGTTTTCGTAGGGCTTTTGTTTTTAGGATTTGCCTTATGGAAGCTTCGAATTGTGGTAGGGTATTTTGTGGTAGGCGTAATTTTTTCTCTTCTGGGAAGGCCTTTGTTCAAAGCTTTAGGAAAACTTGAAATAAGAAAAAAATCCTTACCGAATGGTATTAAAGCCTTTATCACATTAATTTTTATTATTTCCCTATTTATTGGTTTAGCATGGTTACTAATTCCAACACTAGCCAAACAGGCAGAGGTTTTGGCAAATGCTAATTACAGCAATGTATTTGATGTCATTCAAAATGAACTATTTACATTTTTGAATCGACTAGAAAAAAATGGTGTTTCCATTCCAAGCTCATCAGACATCCAAAAAGGGTTTTTGTCCTATTTCGACATGCAGAATGTTCCGCTTTTTTTAAATTCTATTTTGGCGCAGCTTGGACGTATTTTTGTCTGGCTTTTTTCCATAACCTTCATATCTTTTTTCTTACTTAAGGACAGCTACATTTTGAACAATAGTATAGTTGCACTTTCTCCAGATAAATACCTTGTTCAAATCGAAAATATAATTTCACGGACAAAGCAATTGTTGTCGAGATACTTTATTGGTTTATTGGTTCAATTTAGTTGCGTATTCACCGTTGTATTTTTGGGTTTGAGCATTTTTGGCGTTCATAATGCATTTTTTATAGCATTTCTTTATTCAATGGTAAATGTAATACCATACATAGGGCCAATTATTGGTGGCATTCTAGGCCTATTTTTGACTTTTACTGGACATATTGATATGACTTTCCCGGCACCATTGATGAATCACCTACTTAAGGCTTTACTGGTTTTTATTACAGCTCAAATTATTGACAATGCTATTTTACAACCCACTATTTTTTCAAGAAGCGTAAAAGCCCATCCACTTGAAATATTCACCGTATCAATGATAACTGCTACTTTGGCAGGACCTTTAGCAATGATTTTTGCTATACCTCTTTATACTTTTTTGAGAATTGTTGCCAAAGAATTTTTAGACGGCTATAAAGTGGTAAAAGGGCTTACCAAAGATCTTTAATTTGCCCTAGTCCAAGTTGTTGTTTTTCCAAATTGACGGATTCCCATTATATAGCCAGTTAATTTAAGCGTGGTCTTGTTTTCATCGGCAAATTTCATGTAGGCGTCATACGTTTTTCCCGCTCGTGAGTCGTAAATTGTACCTCCACTCCATTCTTTTGCCTGTTCATTAAAAGAAAAACCTTTAAGCATTAGCAAACCTAAAAGTGGTCGGCTTTGTAATTTAGGATTTGGATTTTCATCATCAATTTTTGGCGTGCCATCTTTTTCATTTGGTTCATTCAACCAAACTATTTTGCCGTAATATTTGCCATTTTTAGCCAAATAAATTTTTATATGGGCATCTTTTTCGTCGACTAGCCAAGTGCCTCGAATATCGTTGGCTACAGTCTGAGCATTCAAAAAAGGTCTTGTAAACATTACAATACCCAAAAGAAGTATTAGACGGAGTATCTTACGAGAACTATTGTTTGAAATAAGCATTGAAGACAAATTTAATTTTTCTTTTAATTATTCCAGTTTCTGCATCTATAGGGTAAAGTATAAAACAAGGATAGTTTATCAATACAATCATTTGATCACTAGCTGTTTAAAAAAGCTAAGACACTAAAATGAGATTAAATAAATTAAAAACAATGAAATTTAAGTATTTAAGCAACTTTTACTTATAAAT
Source organism: Bacteroidetes bacterium MED-G17 (assembly GCA_002457675.1). Classification (GTDB taxonomy): domain Bacteria; phylum Bacteroidota; class Bacteroidia; order NS11-12g; family UBA9320; genus MED-G17. Next base: position 102,787 of record NTKK01000006.1, on the reverse strand, counting down.
TAGTTTTCGAACTTTATGTAAATAAGCCATATTTGAGAAACTATGTTAGTAAAAACCTACGGAAGTGCTGTTTTTGGAGTGAGTGCTACTACAATTACCGTAGAAGTAGAAATAGCACCAGGAATCAACTACTATATCGTTGGTTTACCTGACAATGCAATAAAAGAAAGTCAACTCCGCATTGAAACCGCGCTCAAGCATAACGATTACAAAATGCCTCGAAAGAAAATTGTAATCAATATGGCACCAGCTGACATTCGCAAAGAAGGTTCTGCTTATGACCTCACCATAGCCATGGGTATAATGGCCGCTTCCGAACAAATTGATGCTAAAAACCTAAAAGATACCATCATCATGGGTGAGTTATCTTTGGACGGAAGTGTACTTCCAATTAAAGGTTCATTACCTATTGCTATTCAGGCTCGAGAAGAAGGTTTTAAACGTTTTTTTCTGCCAAAATCAAACGCCAGAGAGGCTGCTATTGTAAATAACCTGGATGTTATCGGTATAGAACATATTCGCGACTTAGTTGGTCACTTTAAGAATGAAAAAGTACTAAAAAGAACTTTTGTAGATACACGAGAAGAATTCTCAGAAAATCAAAAACAATATCCATATGATTTTGCCGAGGTAAAAGGCCAAAAAAATATAAAACGCGCCTTAGAGATTGCAGCAGCTGGCGGACATAACGTTATATTAATCGGACCACCAGGAGCCGGTAAAACTATGTTGGCCAAGCGTTTACCTTCTATTCTTCCACCTTTAAGTCTTCATGAGGCACTGGAAACAACAAAAATTCAATCTATAAGTGGACTATTAGAAAAAGAAGCAAGTTTAGTTGCACAAAGACCCTTTAGGTCACCACACCACACCATTAGCGATGTAGCTTTGGTTGGGGGGGGTAATATTCCTCAGCCAGGAGAAATATCGCTTGCACACAACGGTGTATTATTTTTAGATGAATTGCCCGAATTTAAAAGGACAGTTTTAGAAGTCTTAAGACAACCATTAGAAGAGCGAAAAATCAATATATCCAGAGCTAAGTTTTCTGTAGAGTATCCATGCAATTTCACCCTCATTGCTTCGAGTAATCCTTGTCCATGTGGGTTCTTCAATCATCCAAATAAAGAGTGTAAGTGTGCTCCCGGCATGGTACAAAAATATATGAGCAAAATTTCTGGCCCGCTACTTGACCGAATAGACTTGCACGTAGAAGTTACTCCGGTAGAAATTGACAAACTATCAGAACATCAAGAAGGTGAAACATCGGCAGATATTAGACAGCGTGTTTTAAGAGCCCGAAAAATTCAAGAAAATAGGTTTACACATAGTTCGCTTCATTGCAACGCGCAAATGGATGCGAAAGAGATGAATAAATTTTGTCATTTAGACAAGCAGTGCACCAACTTACTAAACAATGCCATGAAAAAGCTCAACCTTAGCGCTCGTGCCTATGACAGAATTCGAAAGGTTGCAAGAACTATATCAGATTTACACGGAGAGGAAAAAATAAAAGCTGAAAACATTGCAGAAGCAATCCACCTTAGAAGCTTAGATAGGGATTATTGGTACAACGCTTAGAAAAAGTATTTATATGCTTGTTTATTCCGTCAAACTTCAAGGCTAAATATGAATTCCCAAACCTATCATTGGTTAAAGTAGCTTTACAAACTGTTCCATCATGACCACCTCCTATTGAATCATTTGCGTTGGCATTAAATAGAAAATACGCAACTAAACTGTCTGTAGGATTGAACTGAATAAATCCAATAAAAAGGAAAATAGATTTATTAAACAAACATTATTCTGTTTCATTAATAAAAGAATAGGGTGTTAGCGTAGAATAAAAAAGCACAGAATAAATGTTTTTATGCTAATAATTATTCCATGTTCATAAGGTAACCCTTAGAGAACTACACAATCAAAGCGCTAAATAAAACCAAAAGTAAGTTGGGGCACAATGACAACAAAAAAGTAGCGCACCCGGGAGGATTCGAACCCCCAACCCCCAGAGCCGAAATCTGGTATTCTATCCAGTTGAACTACGGGTGCTAGATTTCAAAAGTAATTGTAGCATTCCATTTATTTATTATCCCATCTTTTTTTGTTCAACTTTGTTCTTTTATTTTTAACCTAATTTCGTAACCCAATGAAAATCACAAAATTTGTTTCATTTCTTTTTGTCTCACTAATTTTAAGCACATTGGTAGCTGCTCAAACTGGAAGTAAAAAGAAGGACCAACGAAAATTCAGACGTTTTTGGAAAAAACACCCCTATGCTAAATACGAAAATATAAGCCAAGAAAAACTTGATTTTTTACCAAAATATGATCGGCCAGACCTTGCCGAATTACATAATTTTAGAATGATTGTCAATCCATATACTTTCACGGTACCTCACCAGCAAAGGTTTAAAGTGATAAAATACGTCAATGAATACAGTAAACGCCTCCATAAAGCGGCAATACCTTCAACCCGATGGACGGAAAGGGGACCCAACAATTTTGGCGGCCGGACAAGAGCACTCATGTATGACCCAACGGATAAAGCAAATGGTTATAAAAAAGTTTGGGCAGGCGGCGTAGCTGGGGGGCTTTGGTTCAATAATGACATCACAAAAGCTGACAGCCAATGGCATAAAATAAATGACTTTTGGCCCAACCTCGCCATCACAACAATCACGCACAACCCATCCGATAGTAACGAATGGTATGTAGGCACAGGAGAAGGTTGGAACAATATTGACGCCGTGAGAGGGGATGGTATTTGGACTACCAAAGATGCCGGAAAAACTTGGAACCAACTTACTTCCACCAAAAACAACGGGAACTTCACTTATGTACAAAAAATTGTTATTAATCAGAACAATCGAATTTTTGTCGCGACCAACGGCGGTTTGTTTTTCTCAGACAATAAAGGATTAAGCTGGACAAAAAAACTAAATGGATTTTTTAGCGACATAGAAATAGCTAGTAATAACGACTTATACGCAAGTGTTGGGAAAATTTTTAACCAAGGGAAATTATATAAATCTGCAAATGGAGGCAATAATTGGTCTGAAATATCGATACCATTTACAGTAAATGCTTACCGAATAGAGCTTGCCTGTGCGCCAAGTAACCCAAATGTGCTTTACGTCATTGGTGCAAATTCAGAAAGAAATATCGCCGGATTTTTCAGATCAGATAATGGAGGAAATTCATGGACTTCTTTAGCCATTCCTAAGTACACAAATGATAACAAAATTCACTTCACCCGCAACCAAGCATGGTACAATCTTATCTTGGGCGTTCACCCAAACAATGCCAACACCGTTTTTGCTGGTGGAATAGACTTTCATCGAAGCACCAATGGGGGAAACACTTGGTCGACCATTTCACATTGGTACGGAGGGTTTGGCTTAGATTACCTTCATGCCGATCAACACGCCATCGTATTTCACCCAAGCAACAGCAACCAAATTTTGTTTGGAAATGATGGAGGAGTTTCTCTGTCGGACGACGCCTCTAGCAGCTCCCCGCCCAATTTTTATGAACGTAATAACGGATACAATGTTACCCAGTTTTACTCGGTAGCACTTAATCCAAATGAAAATAGCTCAACTCTTTTTGGCGGCACACAGGACAATGGAACCCACAAGTTTGTTGCTTTAGGCATAAACAGCACCTCTAAAGTTTCAGGAGGCGATGGGGGTTTTTGCTTTGTAGATCAACAAGACAGCACTTATGCTATTAGCTCTTATGTGAGAAATAGTTGGTATTTATCTTCAGATGGTGGTCAACAATTCCAAAGATTGACATTTGATGGAACTGGCAGATTCATCAACCCTGCAGACTATGACGATAATGCCAAAATATTATATGCAGCTTCAAGCAAAGAAAAATTGTTTAGAATACGCAACATAACAGGTGCATACAGTGTGGATACCATTCAAATTCTTGGAGATAAAACAAACGATAGACAACTGTCTCTCCTGATCGTTTCACCGTATTCCAACAATACACTTTTCGTTGGAACAGACTTAGGAGATATCTACAAAATTAGTAACGCCCATACCGCACCAGTATCTGTCAACATAGACCCTCAAAATAGTCTCCCAAGCGGATATATTTCAAGTATCGCTATCGGGGAGAGTGAAGACCATTTACTTGTGGTATTCTCCAATTACGGAGTAAAAAGCGTTTGGGAAACAACAAATGGAGGCAATAGCTGGGTCAATAAGGAAGGCAATTTACCAGATATGCCTATTAGATGGGCACTTTTCAATCCGCTTGACAGCAACCAAGCTCTTCTAGCTACAGAAGTAGGCGTTTGGAGTACGAACAATCTTTCGGCTAACTCTGTAGACTGGCAACCAACCAATTCTGGTCTTGCAAATGTTAGGTGCGATATGCTTAAAATTAGATCGTCGGACAATCTTGTAGCTGTTGCAACTCATGGAAGAGGAATTTTCACCTCAAATGTCTTTTTTCCTAATATTTTAAAACCTGGAGCAGAACTAAGCCAATTTAACTTATGTACAGCTGACTCGCTTTTTATAAAAGATAAAAGTGGAGGTAAAATACAATCGTGGAAATGGACTATTACGCCAAATAATTTCCAGTTTATTAATGGAACAAATGAAAATTCACCAAGTCCTAATCTTATGTTTAGTCAAACTGGAAATTATAAAATCACTTTGGTAATTTCTGAAAAAAATACCAATGTTTTAGATTCTATAAATTATAATGTGTTGGTTGAGTCCAAACCTTTGGCGGCATTCAGTTATTCAGTCTCCTTAGAAGACCCTAGTAGCATGACGATTGATTTCACCAGCGAAAGCAAATTAGCAGATAACTATATTTGGGATTTTGGAAACGGCTCAAAATCAAATTTAGAAAATCCTCGACATCGATTTGATAGAGGGAACTATTTGGTAAGTCTTACAGCAATAAATAAATGCGGAGAAAATACAATTCAAGACAGTGTCAGACATTACTTATCTATTGCATCGATAGAAAATGGAACGGTTAGGATACTACCTAACCCAGCAAGAAACTACATGAATGTTGAATTCAAAAATGATTTTCAACCCTACACATTATACCTCACAGACCTTCTCGGAAAATTAGTTTGGCAACAAAAGGGACAATTACCAAATGAAAGATTTTCAATTACACAAATTCCAATTGGTCATTACTATATAAGAATTGAGCTACAAAATGGCAAGGTTTTAGAGGACATACTCATAAAACAATAATGAAAGCCGAAGGCAATCTTAGAAAAATGAAATCCGAGCTTACAATTCCAGTAAGGTATAGTTTGGAACTTCATGATATTCTAGAGCCTGAACAAACGATATCAATGAATAATTTATTAGGAAAAGATATACGTGTTAAGTGGATGGGTTATATGAATAGTATCATTTCAGGTAAGAAATTAAATAAAGTTTTTGGGGAAGGATTAAGCTACCAAGAATTTATGGAATCTCCACTTGCTGTCCCGAGTATAATGAGACCAGAGCTAAGTAGAATTCATGAGGGGGTTGCCCTAAGAGACTACGAGTGGGAAAAAAAACATCATTTAACGCCCCATACTGTCTACCTGAGCAATACAAGTGACCTAAAAGTTGGGGTTACAAGGAATACCCAAGTGCCGACACGCTGGATAGACCAAGGAGCAACACAGGCCTTAAAAATTGCTGAAACTCCTTATCGACAGGCAGCGGGACTAATTGAAGTTGAATTGAAAAATTTTGTCAAAGACAAAACTGCTTGGCAAAAAATGCTCAAGAATCAATCAGTGTTTAAGGGAAATCTAAATGAAGCTTGGGACAAGTTGTTAGAAAAAATTCCAGAAGACTTTGAGCCTTATATCTTGTACAATGAAAAAGTGCACAACATCAGCTATCCTCACCTTCAATGGCCTGAAAAAATAAAGAGTTTTAAGTTGGAAAAAGTTGACATTATAGAAGGGATACTAACCGCAATTAAGGGTCAATATCTGATATTTGATAACCACAAAGCCATAAATATTAGGAGCCATTCTGGCTATAGAGTGCAAATTGAGTGGTGATAAGCAATTATTATTCTTAGGAAATCTACTTTCTTTGCCTAGATTTTGAGTAATAAAGATACTTCTCAACGTAAAAAAGACCACATCGACATGGCGCTTAAGTCACAAATTGAAAGAGCTGACAACCGCTTCTTCTATGAGCCAATTTTGCAAGGGACTCAAATGCCACCTTTACAGAAAAGTCCTTTAGGTAAAAAAGAAATGCGAGCGCCTATTTGGATAAGTAGTATGACAGGCGGAACCGGCAAAGCAAAACATATCAACCAAAATTTAGGGAAAGTTTGCGGAAAGTATGGGCTTGGAATGGGTTTAGGATCTTGCCGAATAATTTTGGAAAACAACGAATATTTGGAAGATTTCCAACTAAGAAAACATATTGGAAATGAAATCCCCTTTTACGCCAATTTAGGCATTGCACAAATAGAAAAAATTGCAAAATCTGGACGATGGGAAAAAATTTCCGAACTAATAGACAAAACCGAAACAGATGGATTAATTGTGCATATAAACCCCCTTCAAGAGTGGCTTCAACCAGAAGGAGACACCATTGAGCAAGCCCCTTTGGATACGCTAAAAAGCTTATTAAATAAGCTTGACATTCAACTTATTGTGAAAGAAGTTGGACAAGGAATGGGACCAAAATCACTCAATGAACTTTTTAAGCTCCCCATAACTGCAATTGACTTTGGCGCGCTTGGTGGAACCAATTTTGCCCTTCTAGAATTGATGCGGAATTCTCCTCATATGCTTGAAAATTTTGGTCTCATTGCCAACCTAGGTCATAAAGCGGAGGAAATGGTAATATTTTGTAACGACATTTTAGAAAACCTTGCTGAAACCAATACAAAAACAATAATTGTTTCCGGTGGAATCAAAACTTTTCTTGACGGGTTTTACTTTACCTCACTGATTAAATCAAACGCAATATATGGGCAGGCTTGGGCCATGTTACAAAGAGCCAATAAAAGCTTCGAAGTCCTCGATCAATTTGTAGAATATCAAATCAAAGGATTACAAATGGCTTCCCAACTTTTGTCTCCAAAACCTTTAAGAAATTTTGACAAATAACAAAAACAAAAAAATATCAGGTTTTTCTAAACTTGATAAGAAAGAAAAAATTGATTGGGTAATTAGGAATTATTTTGACCATACCAAAGACAGTTTAGCCACACTGAAAAAATATTGGAATAACGATGATAAACTCCAAAATATTCACGATGAATTTATAGAAAATGCCATTTCTAACTTCTATTTACCCTATGGTATAGCTCCTAATTTTAAAATAAATAATAATATTTATTGTGTTCCTATGGCTATTGAAGAAAGTTCAGTGGTCGCTGCAGCTGCTAAATCTGCAAGATTTTGGATAGATAGAGGGGGCTTTAGAGCAACAGTGGTCACAAAGAAAAAACTTGGTCATGTACATTTTCTTTGGAAAGGTATACATACCGAAGAACTCCAAAACTTTTTTCATCATATAAAAACTAAGTTCTTTACTCAAACAGAAGGATTAACGGATAACATGAGAAAAAGAGGTGGTGGGATAATTGATGTTCAGCTAATTGACAAAACAAGTGATATAGACAATTACTATCAAATTGAAGCAAGCTTTGATACCTGCGATGCCATGGGTGCAAATTTCATCAACACAGTTTTAGAAAAAATGGCTAAAATCCTCGAGGAAGAGATATTCCACAGCACACTGTCTCACCCTAATGTGGAAATCATTATGTGTATATTAAGTAATTATACTCCAGAGTGCTTGGTGCGCTGCGAAGTAAATGCTCCAATAAAAAGTATGGTTTCAGGAACAGACATTTCACCTCAGATTTTTGCTGAAAAGTTTTTGAGGGCTATAGAAATTGCAGAAACACAAGTATACAGAGCGGTTACACATAACAAAGGTATAATGAATGGTATAGACAGTGTAATTGTAGCGACAGGTAATGACTATCGTGCAGTAGAAGCTTGTGCCCATGCCTATGCCGGGAGAAGTGGTCAATACAGAAGTCTAACACATGCAGAGATTTCAAATGGTGAACTTTCATTTTGGATCGAGATTCCCATCGCATTAGGCACTGTTGGTGGAATTACCAAGCTGCATCCAATGGTAAAATTTAGTCATCATCTCCTAGGCAATCCAAATGCAGAAGATTTAATGAAAATAACTGCTGCAGTTGGCTTGGCGCAAAACTTTTCCGCTCTCAGAAGCCTTACCACAACAGGTATTCAAAAAGGTCACATGAAAATGCACCTGCTAAATGTCTTAAACCAGCTCGAAGCAACCAAAGAAGAAAAAATAAAAATGATTGAACACTTTAAAAACGATGTCGCACATCATAATAAAATTGTTCAAGCCTTAAATGACCTCAGAAAAAAATCATGAAGTTTTATGCTCCTGGGAAGCTAATGATTAGCGGCGAATATTTAGTTTTAGATGGTGCTCATGCATTAGGGTTACCATGTAAATACGGGCAATACCTTGAAGTCGTTGAGGGCGAAATAAACACAAAACCAAAATTATTTTGGACGAGCTACGACCATAACAGAACCCAATGGTTTTCTGCAAAATTTGCAATTAATGACATAAACATTGAATGTATATCAACTGAGAATAATTATACATCTGATGTCTTAGTCAAACTTCTGCAGATAATCTTAAAAAACAAACCAAATATCTTTCAAAAGCACACGGATTATTACATAAAAACTAGCTTGAAATTCAATAGGGACTGGGGGCTTGGATCCAGTAGCTCGTTAATTGCAACCTTGGCAGCCTGGAGTGGTGTCAATGCCTACAAGCTTTTAGAATATAGCTTTGGTGGAAGCGGTTATGATGTAGCAATAGCACAACATAAAACACCCATTTTATACCAAAATATAAATAGAAAAAGAACCATAACAAGTGTTGAATTACGTTGGAAATTTAAAGACAAATTGTTCTTTATTTATCAAAACAGAAAACAAAATTCTCAAGAACAAATCCGAAATTATAGAGCCCTCAAAAAACCTAATATACATTTAATTGATCAAATCAGTCAAATTGGCTTTGATTTAAGTAACTGCTCAAAATTAGAAGAATTTGAATCGCTCTTAACAAGACATGAATTATTGCTTGCCCAACAACTTAAAAAAGATCCTTTGGCAAAAACATTCCCACAATTTAACGGACTTGTCAAAAGCCTCGGAGCTTGGGGAGGAGATTTTTTTCTGGCCACAGGTAATTCAGAAGATATGACCTATTTTAAAAACAAAGGTTTTGATACTATTTTAACATTTGACCAACTTTTTGACACATGGAAAAGTATGAAGTAAGCTATAAAGCTCCATCAAACATTGCCTTGGTTAAATACTGGGGGAAGAAAGGTTTACAGAAACCAATAAATCCTAACCTTAGCTTTAGTCTTTCGGTTTGCCATACAGTAACTCGCGTGGTATTTAGAAAAGGAGTCGGCAAGACCAGTTGTTTCGTTAAAGGTGAAAAAAATGACAATTTCCTGCCAAAAATAAACGCATTTATAGATAGAATAAGCCCTGAGTTTAATGAAATCAATGACTACAAGATAGATATTTACACACACAATACATTTCCTCATGGTAGTGGAATTGCTTCTTCAGCTTCTGGTTTTGCGGCTTTAGCACTATGCATTGCTGATATTTATGCGCAAATAAATAACGAACCTTTAGACGAACTTTTTAAACAGCGTGCTTCCACTTGGGCAAGACTAGGTTCTGGGTCGGCGGCAAGATCTATTTATGGTGGATTTGTTAGTTGGGGTTCTTTGAAGGGAACGACTAGCAAGGAATACACTGAAGATTTTGCCACTCCTATCCCAAATACAAATATTCATCCCACTTTTCATGATCTTAGAGATACTATTTTGTTGGTAGAGAACCAAGAAAAAGCTGTTTCCAGTTCGTCAGGACATGCTCTTGTTGAAAACCACTTTTACAAACAAGGAAGACTCCATCAAGCAAACAACAACTACATAGAATGTCAAGAACGCCTGATGGATGGTGATAAAGAAGGCCTTAAAAAAATTATTGAATCTGAGGCGTTGAGTTTACACGCACTAATGCAAAGTTCAATTCCATATTTTGTTTTAATGAAACCCAATACTCTAAATATCATTCAAAAATTATGGGCTTGGAGAGAACAAAATAAGCTATGGGCAGTTTTTACACTAGATGCAGGAGCCAATGTGCATTTAATTCACTTAAATAAAGATAAAGATTTGGTAGAAAAGTTTGTACAAAAAGAACTTACTACTTTTTGTGAAAATGGTGCTTACATTTGTGACCATATAGGCGAGGGACCAAAAAAACTAAACTAACGTGTTAAAAAACAGCTTATATTACGCTAAGATTCTTTTGTTTGGTGAATATGGAATTATAGAAGATTCTATGGGTCTTTCCATCCCTTTTGGCTCATACAAGGGGGCTTTAACCTTTGAGGAACAAAACGATTTGTCCAATAGTAGTTTAAAGGCATTCTGTCAATTTTTAGTCAATCATCCTGCGCACAATTTTGATACATATCTTCACCTAGATTTATTTGAAGACGATATCCAAAGAGGCTTATCTTTTAAGTCTTCCATTCCACAAGGTTTTGGCGTAGGTAGCTCGGGTGCATTGGTGGCGGCTATTTATGACCGCTATAAAAAAGACATTCCTGACGCTTCAAGTCCTACTAAAGAAAAGTTGGTCAATCTTAAAAACCTTTTGGGTAAAATGGAAAGCCATTTCCATGGGAAAAGTTCAGGATTGGATCCGCTGATTTGTTATTTTAATTTACCTGTTTTACAAAAATCAAAAACAGAAATGGACATGGTAGGCTTGCCTAATACACCCAAAGAGAATAAAGGTGCAATTTTTCTTTTGGATAGTGGTAAACCTAGTGAAACACAGCCAATGATCCATATTTTCATGCAGAAGATGAAAGAAGAAGGTTTCAGAAAGATGCTGAAAACACAATTCAAAAAATACAATGATGCTTGTATTCAAGCCTTGTTGAATGGAAATAAAACTCCCCTATTCTACAATCTAAAAAAATTAAGTTCCTTGTTGCTAGCACACTTCAAACCTATGATTCCAGCGCATTTGCATAAAATTTGGAAAAAAGGTATTGAAACAGAAAAGTACTTTTTAAAACTATGTGGAAGCGGCGGTGGTGGGTTTGTTTTAGGTTTTACTACTGATTATGAGGCAACTAAGGTTGAATTGAAAGACTTCAAATTAGAAATGGTAAGTAGTTTGTAGATGTCGGAAATGTTAAGTAAGAGAAGATACTTTTTTTTAAAAATTGCTGCTTTACTTAATGTCGTTAGATGGTACAATATTTTACTCGTTGCACTGATACAGTATACTTCTGTTCTATTTGTTTACGAAAGTGAAAAGACAAAAATTGAACTTCTTAAAGATATAAATCTTCACCTAATTGTTTTTGCAACAGCATTTGTAGTTGCCTCAGGATTCTTACTTAATAGCTTTTACAACTTAGAAAAAGATCTAATTAACCGACCAAAAAAAACTATATCAGAACAAATAGTAGGTAAACGATGGATTATCAACACATATTTCATATTTTCCTGCCTTGGGCCATTAATTAGCATTTTTATTTCTAGAAATGTCTTCATTTTCTATCTAATTTTTTGCGTCGCAATATGGTTCTATTTCCATAAATTACAGAAGTTACCTATCCTACGGGAAGTTTCTGCTTCATTTTTATCTATCGCATCCTTCGTTTGTGTCGCTATCTATTTTAATATTTTCACCTTTTTCCTTTTGGCATACGGTATTTTATTTACCATAATAATTTTTACAAGAGAAATTATTAAGGGTTTAGAAAACCATAAAGGAGACAAACGGTTGGGTTATTCTAGTTTAGCGGTTCTTATAGGAAAAAAATGGACAAAAAGATTGGTTTTGGGTTTGATGTTTATTAGTGTTGGAGTTATTTCCTTTTTAATTCGGGAGACAGAGAATTCTCAATTCGTTGTCATCACGAGCTTACTTGGTCTTTTAATTGCTTTTGCTGGGATCGTTTTATTACAATCCAACAGTTCTAAGGATTTTAGTCGTATAAATTATATTTATAAATGGCTCATATTGTGTGGATTAATAGCTACTGTTTTGCTGTAGCATCTTTAAGCAAGTTCACATAAACCTTTTCCCATTCTTGCCAATGATTTTCTCCACCTAGAGATTCATTATGCCATAATGAACTGAAAAATCCACCAAGTTCTTTTGTTTTTCTCAATAATTTTCGATTGAGTAAAATCGCTTCATCAGGTTTCATTTTAAAATAATGTCGTGGTGTGATATCCATACTGCAAAATGGAAACACCCGCAGTTTTGTTTCTTCATTTTTTTCTAAATCGAACCAAAAAAAAGGGGCCGCAATGCCAGCCCTAAAACCAACTTGATCGCTATAACCCATAGTGTATTCCTCTTTTATCCCTAGAGCAATTAAATTCTGATAGGTCTTTGGCAATTGAAATTTTAAATAATGTTGTCGACTTTTTATTATTTGACTGCCAATTAAATTTTCCAATATTTCCTTCTCTTTTTTCAATTTATCAAAATGATAAAAAGAATCATAAGAAGGATGTAAACCAAGCTTTGTATTTTCTTGTTCGCACAATTGTTGAATTAAATTTTGAAAAGCTGGATTTGTAGGAGTCAGATTTTTGTCAAACCTGCCCATCTTACCGACCTGTAAAAAATAAATTGCCTGAATTTTATATGCTGAGTGATTGTTAAATTGAAAACAATAACTATCAAATGGGTCTGTTATTTTATTATTTCTCACCAACCAGCGCGTTTTTAATAACTCTTTATCCCACCTAGAAAAGTCTCTAAAATAACCTAAAAGGGTTCTCAAGTAAGATTTGTATTTAAATTGATATGCTTGGTCAATATCTATAGTTGATAAAAATTCAAAGCTGCGTGGACGAAAATTTAGTTCCGGATTGAGTTTAACGATCCTATCTTTTAAATCCAACACCCACTGATTTACAATCGGTTCATCCAAACAATTATTTTTATATAAAATACTATTGGAAGACGGGTACCTTCCGTGCTGGTCATAAGTTAAATATTGATATTCTTCATACCTTGAAACGAGATAAAAAACAGCGGAAAAAATATCATATCCATAGGGACAATTTGTATTCTTATAGAGTACTTTTAGTGATTTTATCTCTTCGAAATTTGGCCTAATATCTTTAATTTTTTCCTCAAAAAGTAAGGTGCTAGGGTAAATTTGAATATCTGAAATTAAATCTATGCACGAATAATTCAACTTAAATCCTGTTGATTGTTCAAAGGTCTCTTTGTCTACAATCAATTGGTAATCAACATATAAAAGCTCTTGAAAAATTAGCTTAAGAACATAATTCAATCTAGCACTTTTCTGAGAACTGAAGATGATTAATTTCAATGTAACTTATTGATAAGCCACAAATATCGGGCTAAGTAATTTTGTAATTTTTTTTGTCAATAATAATCTTGGCTAAAATTTCTTTTAATATTTCAGAAGTACCGCCTCCTATTGGGCCTAATCTACTGTCTCTGAACATCCTAGCTAAGGGATAATCTTCGATATAGCCATACCCTCCTAAGAATTGTAAGCATTTGTACATAACATCATCCGCAACTTTTGTACTCTTTAGCTTACTCATTGTTGCTTCTTTTACGACGTATTCAGCATCTCCAAGTCTTCGCGCAGTTTGATAATTAAACTGTTTAACGATTTCTACTTCAGTAGCCATTTCTGCTATTTGGTGACGAATAGTTTGAAATTCATTGATCTTTTTTCCGAAGGCTTTTCTCTCGTCTAAGTACGCCAAAGTATAAGCTAAAGCGGCCTCGGCTCTCGCATGCGCGTTTATCCCCATCACCAATCTTTCAAGAGCAAAATGCTCCATTAAATAGTTAAATCCTAGATTCAACTCACCGAGCAAATTTGATCTAGGTATTTTTACATTCTGAAAAGAAATTTCTGCGGTATCTGAAGCACGCCATCCGAGTTTATTTAATTTATTAGAATGAATGCCTGGCATAGACCGTTCTAGAATAAAAATACTAATACCCTTTGCTTTTTTATCGCTATCTGTTTTTGCTGCCACAATCAAATAATCAGACAAATATCCATTGGTAATAAACGTTTTAGATCCATTAATTATCCAGTAATCACCTTCTAAAATAGCTTTTGTTCTTATCCCCGCTACATCACTACCAGCAAAAGGTTCACTAATGCATAAACAACCCAAAAAATCACCAGAAATACTTTTAGAAAGATAAACGTTTTTTATTTCCTCGGAAGCTTCATGATGTAAGTGCGTCATAGCCAAATAAACGTGCGCCCAAGCTGCGGCTGCAAAACCTCCAGAATTAATTTTCTGCAATTCTTCTAAAAAAATTACCGTGTAAAAAATGTCAAGATTGAGTCCGCCATATTTTTCTGGATAGGCTAAACCCAAGTAGCCTTGATCTCCCATTTTTTTCCAAATCGACCTATCAATTTCTCCTTGACTCTCCCACGTATCTATAAAAGGAACTACCTCAGTTTCCAAAAACTTTCGGAATCCTTCTCGAAACATTACATGTTCTTCAGTAAAATACATTGACTGTTGGTAAATAAACCTAAATTAAATAATAATCACGCCATGAAAGACTTATTCAAAATGGGTTTAATTAAGAACACCAAAAGAAAGAGAAACGAAATCTAATCAAATCATTTACTTTGTGTCAGGTTTAGGGCATGCAAAAAATACTAGGTCTTATCTCCCTGCTAGTTTTAATTCAAAATAGTTTCGGGCAAAATACTATACAAGGAGTAGTTTTAGATGCTTCAAATAACGAAGAAATAATGGGCGCCAACATTTTGGTTGAAGGAATGAATATTGGCACATTCACAGATGAAAATGGTCGCTTTTCTCTACAAATAAATAAACCATTCCCGGTAAGTTTAGTCATCAGTTTTATCTCATTTCAAGAAAAGAAATTGACTGTTTCTTCATCAAAATTGTTAAATATTAAATTGTCTGCTTCAGATAACCAACTTAACCAAGTTGTATTTAGAGGTCAGAGAATAACAGAAAAACAAGCAGAAGAACCCCTGACAATAGAAGCGCTTAATCTTAAGGCAATTCAAGAAACTCCTAGCGATAATTTCTATGATGGTTTAGGCAACCTCAAAGGTGTAGACCTCACTGCAGCTAGCATGGGGTTTAAAGTAATTAATACCCGCGGCTTCAACAGCACTAGCCCAGTGCGGTCTTTGCAAATTATAGATGGGGTTGACAACCAATCACCTGGTTTAAATTTCTCTTTGGGTAATTTTTTAGGAGCTAGTGAGTTAGATGTTCAAAAAGTGGAAATTGTATCGGGAGCAAGCTCCTCATTTTTTGGTCCCGGTGCGTTTAATGGGGTAATCAATATGACGACCAAAAACCCATTTGCCCACAAAGGTTTGACCACTATGATTAAAGGTGGAGAAAGACAGTTGATTGAAGGTAGTGTTCGCTGGGCAGACGTGATAAAAGATAATAAAGGACTTGATGTTTTTGCTTATAAGTTAAACTTATATTATATGCGTGCTTATGATTGGGAGGCGGATAATAATGACCCCATAAATGGATCAGTTGTTGATGCAAACAATCCTGGTGGTTACGATAAAGTAAATACCTACGGGGACGAATATTCTATTGATTATTCAAGTTATTCAATAAAAGATCCTGAAAGATTCCTTGGAAGAGTTTATCGCACTGGTTACCGGGAGAAAGATTTAGTAGATTACAACAGTTATAATGGTAAAGCCAATTTAGGCTTGTACTTTAGGACTAAAAGAAAATTAAAAGAAAAGTCCCCTGAGTTGATTTTAAATTCAAATTTTGGAACAGGTACAACCGTTTACCAAGGAGATAATCGTTTCAGTCTTAGGGATATCTTATTTTTCCAACATCGGGCAGAATACCGAAAAAAAGGAAACTTTTTCTTTCGTATTTATGCCACACATGAAGATGCGGGCAATAGTTTTGACCCTTATTTTACCGCACAAAAACTGCAAAATCGCTCAAAAATTAACAAAAGCTGGTTTGATGATTACTCTACATTCTTCAAAAATGCAACAACTGAATCCGATTATCCAAAAATTGAAATTATAAGTCTCAATCCTTTTCAAACTTTTTTTGATACAGCCAAAGCCATTCAATGGGAAATAGACAACCAAGATTCAATAAAAATCTGGCATGAAAAATCGGCTAACTATGCCAATACCAAAAATGCTTCGAATATCAGCTCAGACAGAGATTTTTTGAAGCCAGGAAGTCCCGAGTTTGACCAAGCCTTCAATGAAATCATTTCCAAAAAAAATAATGAAGATGAAGGAGGTTCGCGTTTTTTTGACAAATCTGCATTATATCATATTCATGGGGAAAAAATTTGGAAAAATACACCCTTTGATGAACTTCGAATTGGCGGCAATGGAAGACTGTACAAGCCCAATTCAGAAGGCACTATATTTTATGATACAGCCAACACACAAATAAGCAATAGAGAGTTTGGCTTATATGCAGGTTTCAAAAAAACTTTTTTTCACGACAGAGCCATTTTGAGTGGGTCACTAAGAACTGATAAGAATCAAAATTTTGATTTTGTTTATTCTCCAGCAGCATCCCTGGTCTATAAACCTACCAACAAAGATTTTTTACGTATGTCTTTCAGTTCTGGGGTCCGAAATCCAACGCTATCCGATCAATTTTTATTTTTAGATGTTGGTCCTGCCATTTTAAGCGGGAATCTAAATGGTGTGAAAGACCTCATCACTTATGAATCATTTATTGACCATATCGAAGAAATAAATAGACCGTTAGACTCATTAAAACGATTCAATATCAATAGTATAAAACCTGAACAAGTAAGAACATTTGAAGTCGGATATCGCACCACTATTGACGAAAAACTCTTTGTTGATGCTAGCTATTATTTCAATAGTTACACAAATTTCATTGGTTACAAGCTTGGCGTAAAAGCAAAATTTGATGAGGTAAGTGGCAATCCATACCAAACAAAATTTTACCGTTATTCTGCCAACTCAAGCAACCAGGTTACTACCCAAGGTTTTGCCATCGGTTTAAATTATTATTTCAAAAAGTTTTATCAATTAATGGGGAACTATTCTTGGAACAAGCTAATTCAATCTGCAAAAGATGACCCTATAATACCTGCCTTCAATACTCCAGAGCATAAATTCAATATTGGATTTTCAGCAAGAGATTTGGTATTGAACATTGGAGAAAGAAAAATAAAGTATATCGGGTTCAACATAAATTACAAGTGGATAGAAGGATTTCTTTTTGAGGGCTCTCCTCAATTTACAGGCCAAATTCCTACTTATGATTTGTTAAACGCACAAATAAATTATCGCGTAGAAAAACTGCACAGCACCTTTAAAATTGGTGCCTCAAACCTCTTAAATAATATGCAATTTCAAACATATGGTGGGCCGAGAATAGGCCGATTGGCTTATTTTTCTATTCTAAGCCAAATTAACAATTAAGTTTTAAAGCTTTGGTTTTGCACCATATTCTTCCATTTATTTAGTCCATCAACAAAATCAGGAGCTAAGTCAGATTCAAAAAACATAGCTTCTTTGGTGGAGGGGTGCACAAAGCCCAAACTTTTGGCGTGTAGGGCTTGACGAGGCAAAATGGAAAATGTATTTTCAACAAATTGTCGGTATTTACTAAATACAACACCTTTCAAAATTTTGTCTCCACCGTAAAATGCATCGTTAAAAAGTGTATGACCAATATGTTTCATATGCACTCTAATTTGATGTGTTCTACCAGTTTCCAATTGGCACTCAATTAGTGAGGTAAATTGAAAATCCTCGAGAAGTTTGTAGTGTGTTATAGCTTGCTTGCCCATTTCAGGATCTGTAAAGACAGTAAATTTTTTTCGATCTTTTAAACTTCTTCCTATATTACCTACTACTGTTCCTCTATGCTTATCTAAGGTGCCCCAAACCAAGGCCCAATATTTTCGTTGAATGCTATGTTCTTTAAATTGTTGAGCCAAATGATTTACGGCGATTTCATTTTTGGCAACTACCAGAAGTCCACTCGTATCTTTATCAATTCTGTGAACCAAAACTGGTTGCACCTTCCCTACTTCCATCTCTTTTCGATAATAAAAGTATAATGCATTGAGTAAGGTGCCTGTAAAATTTCCAACGCCAGGATGAACAACCATATTTGGAGCTTTATTGACAATCACTACATCTTCATCTTCATAAATAATATTTATTGGGATATTTTCCGGCTCTACATGGAACTCTTCAGGTTCTTCAAAGCTTAAAACCTGAACCTTATCTCCAGGTTTAACCTTAAAATTGGCTTTCACAAGTTTTTCATTAACCCTTACCAAACCCCCATTAATTGCATCTTGTATCTTATTTCTAGAAATCTTTGCAATCCTATCCGCTATAAATTTATCGACCCTTAGTTTAGACTGATTTGCGTCTACCAAAAAATCGTGACGGATATACTCTGGATCACTTTGTTGATTATTACTGGACAAAATTTAATTGTTCTATATTAAGCTTTTCTATCTTCGCTCCAAAATTATCAAAACCTTGGTAACACACGAAAAATCATTAGAACAATACCATGAACAACTGGAGTATGTATTGTCCAATTATCAGTCACATGGCTTAAAACAGGGTGATTTCAAAAATATTGTCATTGGTGGCTTGGGAGGCTCAGGCATTGGTGCAAAATTGGCGCAAAACTGGTTCTATAGACTTTCTGAAATTCCGATCAACGTGGTAAATGACTATCATTTGCCAAATTTTGTGAATGAAAACACATTGGTTATCCTACAGAGTTATTCGGGAAATACAGAAGAAACACTCAATTTATTTTCTGAAGCCAAAGAAAAAGGAGCGCGAATTATTGTACTTGCCTCTGGCGGAAAATTGGAAGACCTTGCCAAAAAAGAAAATTATACTTTCTATTCTCTGGTAAAAGGATTTCAACCAAGACAAACTATTGGGTATGGTTTGAGCTTTTTAACGCTGATTTTGGGAGAACTTATTGGCATTGATTATTCAGATGAAATACAAAAAATTGCCGAAGAAATTAAAACAAACCAAGATCGAAGAATAGACTCGGCAAAAACAATTTTTAATTTTTTTAAATCAAGCATTCAACAAAAATTCGTCATTCTTTGTGATAGAGCAATGGAACCTGTTGCGATAAGATTTGCGCAACAGATAAACGAAAATTCTAAACTGGAAGCTTTTGTTCAAACTATTCCAGAACACAACCACAATGTGTTGGAATCCTATACAGATAAGCTTGCAAGTAATTTTATTTTTATTTACACCTCTGAAAATGAAAGAGTTGCTTCAAGATTTGAGTTTTTACAAGGACACTTAGAATTAGATAATAATAGCGTGCTACCATTGTATATACCAGAATATTCCTTGATGACAATTTATGATATGATTTACAGGACTGACTGGGTGAGCGTCTTTTTTGCAAATGAATTGGACGCAGCGCTAATGGAAGTACCTATGATATCTCAGTTAAAGGAATATTTAGCAAATCTAAATGACTAATGACCGCACTCAGCGTGAACATTAATAAAATTGCGACCCTGCGAAATGCAAGAGGCGGAAATGTTCCAAATGTTGTTGAGTGGGCAAAAAGAATTGAATCTTTTGGTGCTCAAGGGATAACTGTTCATCCACGACCAGACCAAAGACATATTAGATATGAAGATGTAAGAAGTCTTAAAGATGTTGTTCAAACAGAATTGAATATTGAAGGAAACCCAAATGAGAAATTCATCCACTTTATTGAAGAAATTAGACCTACCCAAGTTACCCTTGTGCCTGACGAGCCAAATGCATTGACTTCAAACCAAGGATGGGATTGTAAAATACATCAACAAAAACTAAAAGATTTGGTATCACACTTTAAATCTTTGGGATGCAGGGTATCAATTTTTTTAGATCCAAAGTTAGAGCAAGTATATTATGCAAAAAAAACTGAGACAGATCGCATTGAACTCTATACAGAAGCCTATGCCAAAAATTACCAAGAGGATAGAAAGATTGCCATTTTTGACTATGTAGAAACAGCAAAAAAAGCAAATGAATATACTTTGGGAATAAATGCAGGACATGACTTAGACTTAGAAAACCTATCTTATTTCGCCAAAACAATACCTCAACTGTTAGAAGTTTCAATTGGACATGCGCTTATTTCAGACGCCCTCATCTTTGGTATGTCGAATACAATTAAATTATATTTAAATCAACTGGAGAAGGTATAATTTTCAACTCAAACAAAAAGAATTTTGCCACACATTTCCACAAAGTTTTTCACTATAAAAAAAGTACTTAGATTTGCCGCAATTATCATCAACAAATGGCCAATATTGGTAAAATAGCTCAAATCATCGGTCCAGTAATCGACGTCTCTTTTGAAAACGAAGGAAATGAATTGCCTAGGATATACAACTCATTAGAAATCAACAAAGAAGATGGATCTAAACTAATTTTAGAAACGCAAAAGCACCTTGGAGAAAAAATGGTTCGAACAATTGCCATGGACTCCACTGAAGGTCTCGTTCGCGGCATGGAAGTAACCGACACGGGAGAGCCCATTAAAATGCCCATTGGTGAAGAAATAAAAGGAAGGTTATTGAATGTGGTTGGTGATTCTATAGACGGAATTGGAAATTTGGAAAAGACTTCAGGTAGAGCCATTCATCAAGAGGCGCCTAGCTATGAAAAGTTGACTACTGCTACAGAACCTCTATACACTGGTATCAAGGTAATCGACTTATTAGAACCATACGCAAAAGGCGGTAAAATTGGACTTTTTGGTGGTGCAGGTGTAGGAAAAACTGTGTTAATTCAGGAATTAATCAACAATATTGCCAAAGCTTACTCAGGACTATCAGTGTTTGCTGGTGTAGGTGAAAGAAGTAGGGAAGGAAACGATTTGTTGAGAGAAATGTTGGAAGCCGGAATTGTTGACTACGGTGAAGATTTTATGAAATCATATGAGGAGGGCAATTGGGACTTCTCGAAAATTGATAAAGAAAAGTTAAAAGATTCTAAAGCAACCTTTGTTTTTGGTCAGATGAACGAACCTCCAGGTGCTAGAGCTAGGGTGGCATTAAGCGGCCTCTCATTGGCAGAATATTATCGAGATGGAGATGAAAAGTCAGGTGGAAGAGATATCTTATTTTTTGTTGACAATATTTTCAGATTTACACAGGCAGGCTCCGAAGTTTCTGCACTATTAGGACGGATGCCATCTGCTGTTGGTTACCAACCTACCTTAGCGACAGAAATGGGCGCCATGCAAGAAAGAATTACTTCTACAACTAGAGGTTCTATTACATCTGTTCAAGCGGTATATGTTCCTGCGGATGATCTTACTGACCCCGCGCCGGCAACAACATTCTCGCACCTTGACGCCACTACTGTTCTTTCACGTCAAATTGCGTCACTAGGAATCTATCCAGCCGTTGATCCATTGGACTCAACGTCTAGAATATTGACGCCAGACATTTTAGGAAATGAACACTACAATACAGCTCAACGAGTTAAACAATTACTTCAGCGATACAAAGAACTGCAAGATATCATCGCTATTTTAGGTATGGATGAATTATCTGAAGAAGACAAACTTGTTGTTCATAGAGCAAGACGAGTTGCGAGATTCTTGTCTCAACCCTTTCATGTTGCTGAACAATTTACAGGAACGCCAGGTGTATTGGTGGACATCAATGATACAATTGTAGGATTCAATGCGATAATGGACGGGGAAGTAGATAAATACCCTGAGGCAGCATTCAACCTAAAAGGTACTTTAGATGAAGCTATTGAAGCTGGCGAAAAAATGTTGAAAGAATAACTGTTATGCATCTAGAAATCATTACATTAGAAAAGGTACTTTTTGAAGGAGAAGTTGATTCTGTGAAACTACCTGGCACAAAAGGAAGCTTTGAAGCTTTAAACAATCATGCGGCAATCATTTCCACGCTAGATGAAGGCAACATCGTTGTCAAACAGGGAACAGAAAAGACAAATTTTGAAATTAAAAGTGGTATTGTGGAAATACTCAAAAACAAGATGATTGTTCTTGCCTAATTTTCTTACACTGCTTATTAATCTGAAAATAAAAGTTCTTTATTTTCTAAACCCATTACCGCTTGCTTGTAACCTAAAAAATCTTCAAAAACTTTATTAACAATTGACTTATTGTTATGAGGGTAGTAAAGGTTTATATAGTGTGAACTGTTAAGCCAAACTTGAATTTTTTCCATACTTTTTGCACCAAATCCACCAATTACAGGAATGCCCATTTGTTTTAAACAATACGCATTACACTTCTGCTCTAGTTGGCCCTTCATAGGAATAACAAGTAGTTTTTTGTTTAAATAAAGTGCCTCTGAAGTAGTGCCAAAGCCTGAATTGGTTATAATCCCTTCACATTTTTCCATTTTTTTAAGAAACATATTGACATCTACCGGATAAAATGTAATATTCTTATAAAAAGAGATTTCTTTCGCGCGTTTTGAAAAAATATGCCAATCCGTAAATGGGAATTTAGTAAGTACATTTTTGAGGAATTCATCTTCCCATGAAGGTAAATAAACAAGCTGATATCCTTCATTTTCAGGTTCCATCTGCCTTATCTCTTTTCTAATTATTGGCTTAAATATTTTATCATTATAACTTTTATAATGAATTCCATACTTATAACTTACTGGAGCAAAATATTTTAAAACCAATTTTCCCAACAAGTCTATATGATTGGGCCTAGGCACATCTTGGCCCAAAACAGATATTTGGTTACTAATACCTACTGAATAAACACCTTTCATTTGGGCTGCCCAAGCCGTTATAGGCTCAAAGTCATTGATTAACATATCATAATCTGTAATTGGAAAATTACTTATTTCCTTAAAAAAATTCAAAATGTTGTTGTTTCTCAAAGTCTTAATCACATTTATCCCTCCACGTCTTCCAAAGAAATACTGCAACCCATTCAATTTGTATTTGACCGGATGTGGCAAATTTAATTCTGACTCTGAACCACTTATTGCAATATCCAATTGACTTACTTTTTCCTTGATTTCAGGAATAAGTTCCATAGCACGCGTTAAATGTCCATTTCCTGTGCCTTGTATTGCATACAATATCTTCATTCTAGGCTTTTACCTTTTGCCCTATTTGAAATTCCTCCAACAATTCATCAAATAACTTTTTATGTGAATGTGCTATTTTAGAAACTACTTTTTGTTCTTCTGTAATCGCCCATTGATTGAAATAACTATAAATCGACCATTTATTGTCGCTGTATTCTAAAGATGTGAGATTTTCTATCCAGTCACCTGAATTTAAGTACGTAATTTTTTTATCATTTATTGTAAGTTCTCTAATTGTCGGTTCGTGAATATGTCCGCATATAACCGTGTCAAATCCTTTTTCAAGGGCAGTTTTGGCGCAAAGTTCTTCGAAATCGTTAATGTAGGAAACCGCTTTCTTTACCGAGCTTTTTATTTTTTTACTTAAGCTTATTCTGTCTTTATTAAGGGAAACCAAAATTTTGTTGACCATTCTATTTAGTAGAACAAGCCACTCATAACTAGTTCCACCAATTTTTGTAAGCCATTTGCTATACTGCATAGTAACATCAAAAATGTCCCCGTGAAAAATCAACGCCCTGTGATTGGTCAACACAAGCTCTTTTTTATTTACTATTTCAATTTTATCCAATTTTAGACCGGAAACCTTTCGAATTAATTCGTCATGATTGCCAGTTACATATGTTATTTCTGTGCCTTGCTCTGCCAATTTTAACAAATGATTGATTACCATTAAATGTTCTTTTGGAAAATAGCGTTTTTTAAATTGCCAGATATCAACAATATCGCCATTAAGAATTAACTTTTTTGGATTTATAGATTGTAGGTAGTTTAGAATTTCTTTTGCATGACAGCCATAAGTGCCTAAATGTAAATCACTTAAAACTACAATATCCAGAGTTCTTTTTTCTTTCGACATTTATGTTTCGAAGAAAAAAGCTTAAAATCAACAGAAAATAAAATATTCGTTAAACTATTGTTTAGTGCTGTGGATAACAAGTTTAAATTGATTAAGTGTAGAAAATTTACTACGTTTTTCTTTTAAATAAATACTGTAATCTAAGCACTAGTACACCAAATAAGGCTTCCTTAATTATGCCTTTATTCATTTTTGATTCCCCCTTAGTCCTATCAGTAAATACAATAGGAATTTCTGCAATTTTAAACCCCATTTGTTTGGATTTAAATTTCATTTCAATCTGAAATGCATACCCCTTGAATTTTATGGCATCAAGATTAATTTTCCTCAAAACTTTTTCTTTATAACATACAAATCCAGCAGTTGTATCCATGATCTTCATTCCAGTTATTAATCTCACATAATAACTTGCAAAATAACTTAACAAAACTCTTCCCATTGGCCAATTCACCACATTTACAAGATTGTTAACATATCTTGAACCTACTACAACATCGGCATTTTTACAAGCTTCCAATAATCTAGGTAAGTCTGCGGGATTATGAGAAAAATCACAATCCATCTCCAGCATGTAATTATAACTTTTTTCTAAGCCCCATTTAAATCCAGCAATATACGCGGTACCTAAGCCCTGTTTTCCTTGCCTCTCCAATAGAAAAATTCTATTTGGATTATTGACCATTCTTTTTTTGACGACTTCAGCAGTACCATCTGGTGAATTATCATCAACAACAAGAATATCAAATTTTGTTTTCAGGTCTATGACGGTCAACAACATGTCATCAATGTTGTCAATTTCGTTATACGTTGGTATGATGACTAGTTGTTTTTCCAAAAAAAGATTAGGATTTACTTACTTTTTCATGGTCAGCCAAAAATTTAGCCAAACCAATATCTGTAAGTGGGTGGTTAAGAAGTCCAAGGATTGATTTTAATGGTGCGGTAATAACATCTGCACCCAATTCTGCACTTTCTACAATATGTTTAGGTGTTCGAATCGAAGCTGCTAAAATCTCTGTGTGGTAACCTTGTGTGGTATATATATCCGAGATTTGAGATATAAGCTCCATACCATCCCAAGTAATGTCATCAATTCTTCCAACAAATGGTGACACGTAATCTGCGCCTGCTTTTGCTGCAAGAATTGCTTGTCCTGGTGAAAACACCAAGGTGCAATTGGTTCTTATTCCTTTGTCGCTAAACCACTTTATGGCCTTAACACCATCTTTTATCATGGGTACCTTAACAACAATATTTTCATGTAATTTGGCCAATTTTTGACCCTCTATTATCATACCTTCGAAATTGGTTGAGATAACTTCAGCACTTATATCTCCATTTACAAGATTACAAATTTTGATGTAGTGCTCATTAACTTCTTCTTCTCCACTAATACCTTCCTTTGCCATAAGTGAAGGATTGGTTGTAACACCATCCAAAATACCTAATTCGTTTGCTTCATTTATTTCTGAAAGATTGGCTGTATCAATAAAGAATTTCATGTTGATTATGAGATTTTACTAAAAAGTGTCGGTATCGCACCGCTACAACCTAATACCCTTGCTTGCTCTCACACCTGGGGGAGTTCAAAGGGAGCTGGTCGTACCGACGGAGCAAAAATAAAAAATATGTTGATTTCTCTTTGGTGCTGACAACATTTTTATATTCGTTTGTTCTATGCAATTCTTACAACCAAAAGCAGCTTGGCTATTTGCATTCGTGTTAGTGCCGCTTTTGATTCATTTAATTGCTATGAGAAGAAGAAAGCATATTTTGTTTTCAAACACGGCCCTGCTTCACATCATTAAAAAAGAAACACAAAAAAATAGGAGACTCTTTAATCTGTTTCTCCTAATATTAAGAATTATCATAATTGGCAGTATATGTTTTGCCATGCTTAAGCCGATTTTCCCAATTTCAAAAGAATATACCTCGCAAGAAAGTGCCAAGATTCTATTTTTTATTGACAACAGCAGAAGTATGCAATTAGAAGGAAGTTCGGGCAGTCTTTTTGAGGAAGCTAAAAATAAAGCTTTAGATATAGTAAAATCTATGCCCAATCATTTTGAATATTTAATTCTTTCGCATGATTTTAATAGCTTATCGAATTGGTCAAATAAGAAAGAAATAGTCAATCAAATTAATGACCTAAACATAAGCGCAAAATCAAAAAGTATAAACGAAATATTTGCTAAACAGAAACAGCTTTTTTCCGGTTTACCAAATGATGTTAAAACTTGTTACTTTTTGAGTGATTTTGCTTTCTATTATGACGTAGAACTTGGTTTAGATACGAGCATAAATTATTTCTTTACAACTTTAGAAAGCAATAATATCAGGAACTTATCAATAGATAGTATTTGGTTTTCAGAACCCATTTTTGAAATTGGGGTAGAAAACAATTTGAGTATAAAAATTTCTTCAAGAGGTAAAAAAACTCCAATAAATAACTCGATGACAATCTTTTTGGATGATCAGAAGATATTTACCCAAATATTTGAATTTACAGATTCAAACGAAAAAATAATCACCTTGCCAATACAAACAAAAGATTTCGGTTGGCACAAAATAAAGGCTCAAATAGAGGACTTCCCAATCCTATTTGATGACATTTTTTATGCCCAATTCTTTGTTCCACAAAAAGACAAAATATTATGTATTGGAGAAGGTGGCTTTGAAAAGCATTTGCAACAAGTTTTTCAAAGCAGTCATAACATTCAATTCAAGGCTCCTTCAGAACTCTTGAAAGTAAACCTAGAAAAATATGCATTAATAATTGCCAATGAATTAAAAACTTTATCTCTTAAGGAAGAGGATAAACTTTCTATTTACCTTAAAAATGGTGGAAAAGGACTATTTATCCCTCATATGGAGGGCAACAAACAATTTGTAAAAGAGATCTCAAATCAGACACTATTTGAAAATAGCAGACCCTTGATTAAAAAAATTGAAGGCAAAAAATTAAACTTTTCTTCACCTTTTTTTGAGCGCATGTTTCTGCGGGAACCCAATAACATTCATTTGCCTGAGATATACATACGTAGAAAAATTGCTGCCCCATTTGAGCTAGAACCTCTCATTGTATTAGCCAATGGGGAATGTTTATTGGCTAGAAAAAATTTTGGCCAGGGATGGCTTTATCTTCTTTCTAGTTCCTTAGATCCATCTTCGTCCAACTTTCATAAACTAGAACTTTTTGCCCCCATTATGAGTAGAATAGCCGAAAATTCTAAAACCTACCTAAAAAATTATTACACAGTTGGACAAAATAATATCATACCCATATTTAATCCTAAAATTGACATCAGTGAGGGGATTGAAGCAAAATTTGTAAACCAAAGTTATCATCTTAGTCCAAGTTACTCTATTTCTGGACTAAGTAGTTTATATGATTATAAAACGATAAATCAAGCTGGCCATGGAGCATTATTTAAAAATGATACTTCCTTCCAAATTATTTCTTATAACCATTCAAGAAGAGAGTCAGTGATAAGGAAAAATAACCAGTTAATAAATGAAATTTCAGCGCAAAAAAACGCCCAATTCATAAAGAATGAAAAGGCCAATCAAAAATACCTACAAGCAAATATTTTAGGTAGAAAAGTTCTTTGGAAATGGTTTGTCTTAGTAGCAGTCTTATTTTTAATTTTTGAAAGTTTAACTTTGCGACTTGGCGGCTAAGAATATTGAACCAAAAAATTCTAATTAGACAAACTAAAGTGATTGACCCCAACGGTCCTCACCACCAACAAGTTGTAGATATTGAAATTCTTAATGGAAAAATAAATAGAATTGCAAAAAATATTCAAATAACTGACAATCAAGAGATTGTTATAAAAAACGCACCTTATACATCTTTAGGCTGGGTAGATTGTTATTGTGAGTTACGAGAACCAGGAAAAGAAATACAAGAAGACTTGCAGACGCTAAATGAGGTGGCAATAAACTCTGGATTCACCAAAATCTTGGGACAACCAAATACAATCCCAATACTTGAAAAACCTTCGGATATTTCTTTGATTGTTGAAAAATGTCAAAAGTTTCAAACACAAATTATTCCACTAGCAGCAACATCTAAAGGTTTTAATAACCTATCTCTAACAGAATTTTTCCTAAACAAAGAAGCAGGTTGTGCGGGCTTTTCTCAAGGGAAAATACCTTACAGCAATATGGACATATTGGTGCGTGCCCTGCGGTCAGCAAAAAGTTTGGACCTTCCTATTGTTAGCTCACCGTTAGAAAAGTCTCTGGCGAATTCTTTTATTAACGAAAGTGAAAAAAATCTCCACCTCGGCTTTAAGGGACAAGCACACATAGCAGAAACATCTGTGATAGCTCAACAAATTGAAATACTAAAATATACAGGTGGTCATCTTCATTTTACAGGTATCTCTACAAGTGAAGGCGTAGAATTAATTCGCAAAGCAAAAAATGAAAACATAAATCTTACCTGCGATATTTCGATAAACAACTTATGCTTTACCGAAAAAGACGTTGCCTCGTACAATAGCCTTTATAAAACCAACCCTCCACTTAGAACAGAAGAGGATAGAATTGCCCTCATTGAAGGAATAAATGATGGAACTATTGATTGTATTTCCTCTTACCATCAACCGGTTAATAGTGAAAATAAAGCTGTTGAAATAGAGTATGCTGAAGAAGGCTTGTTAGGACTACAAACCTTTTTACCTATGTATGTAAGACATTTGTCAACCCATATTTCCCTCGAAAAATTTATTGAAGCTATTACCCAAAAACCACATAAAATCTTTGGACTTGAAAAGTCTACTATTGAGCAAGGGGAAAAATCAAATTTGGTTGGGTTTGATTTAGATAGTGAATGGCTTTACAATTTTGAAAGTCTTAAATCAAAATCCTATAACCACCCGTATTTTGAGAAAAGTTTACGGGGCGAAATTAAATTTACCGCCAATAAAGCTCAATTCTTTCAATGCTAATGGATATTTCTATAGTCATACCCTTATACAATGAGGAAGAATCATTGCCGGAATTAATAGAATGGATTAATAAAGTACTTGGTCAAAAACATTCTTATGAAATTATACTTGTTGATGATGGAAGTTCAGACAAAAGCTGGAATGTCATTCTTGAACTTAAAAGAAAATTTTCCATAATAAAGTGCATTCGATTCCAAAGAAATTATGGGAAATCAGCTGCCCTTAATGAAGGCTTCAAAATTGCCCAAGGTGGAGTAATTTTTACAATGGATGCTGACTTACAAGATAGTCCCGAGGAGCTTCCTGAAATGTATAAGATGATCACTGAAAATAATTATGACTTGGTTTCAGGCTGGAAGAAAAAACGTTACGACCCCTTATCAAAAACCATTCCTACTAAACTATTTAATTGGGCGACTCGAAAAACAAGTGGTATTAAGCTAAACGATTTCAATTGCGGTCTTAAAGCATACAAACAAGAGGTAGTTAAAAGTATTGAAGTATACGGAGAAATGCACCGATATATACCCATACTTGCCAAAAATGCTGGGTTTAATAAAATAGGAGAAAAAGTTGTCAGCCACCAAGCTAGAAAATATGGTGTCACTAAATTTGGATTAAATCGTTTCGTAAATGGCTTTTTAGATTTATTAACAATCAATTTTGTAGGCAGATTTGGGAAAAAGCCTATGCATTTTTTTGGTACCATTGGTACACTAATGTTCGTTATAGGCTTTGGCTTGTTCTTGTCGATTTCAATAGATAAACTTTGGCACCTAATCAAAAATACCCCCGCCAAAAATATTGCTGATATTTCTTGGTTTTATGTGGCTTTGACAAGCATGATTATTGGTGTTCAACTATTTTTAGCTGGTTTTGTAGGTGAATTAATTGCTCGAAATTCTGTTGAAAGGAATAAATACCTAATAAAAGAAACTCTTTGAAAAAGCCTCTGCTAAATCATTTGCATCTTGAAAATTTGCCTTATCAAAACATTCTTGAAAAGCAATTATATTACCACAACCAACTAAAAGAAAAAATAAAGCATCCTGTCCATACTCTTATAACCTGTGTTCATAAACCTGTATTTACGCTAGGGAAAAATGCGAATACGAAAAATTTGTACGAAAATGAAAACCATCTTAAAAAATTGGGTTTTGAAGTTGTACAAATTAATAGAGGAGGTGATATTACCTACCATGGTCCAGGCCAATTGGTTGTATATCCCATACTTGACCTAACACAACTTCAAATCGGCCCAAAGAAATACGTTAACCTATTAGAAAAAAGCATCATTAAATGTTTAAATTCCTACCAAATAAAAACGCAAACTAATGAAATAAATCCTGGAGTTTGGCTCAGAGATCCATGGCGCAAAATTGCCGCTTTAGGAATAAAAATTTCACAAGGGATTACCCTTCACGGAGCTGCCATTAATCTTAACACCAATTTAGACCATTACAATTACATTAATCCTTGTGGTTTAGATGACATGGAAGTTACCAGTCTTCAAAAAGAAATTCAATCAAGTGTAAATGAAATTACATTTTTACAACTATTTATTGAAAGCTTCTTAGAGCATTTTTCTTATAGCTTTGCAAAGCATAAAATCAAGAAAAATTAATGTATTTTGCCTTTTGTGCTAGAAGATATTTTATTTCTTGACATTGAAACAGCACCACAGCAAGAACATTTTGAAGACCTTAGCGAAAAATGGCAAGAACTTTGGTCTAAAAAAGCTGAACTACTTAATAAATATAACCCCAAAGATGATTTTAATACGCTTTATGAAAGAGCAGGAATATATGCGGAGTTTGGAAAAATAATTTGTATCTCTTGCGGTTTTCTTACTAGAAGCGGTGTGGAACGCCAATTGAGAATAACATCTTTTTATGGTAATGACGAAAAAAAGATATTAGAAGAATTTTCTTCACTTCTTAACAAATCATTTGACGAAGCTTTTCATAGACTTTGCGCACACAACGGCAAAGAATTTGATTTCCCCTATCTCTGCCGAAGAATGCTTGTTCATAGAATCCCACTACCAAAAATTTTAAATATTCAAGGGAAAAAACCCTGGGAAGTACAGCATATTGACACCTTAGAATTTTGGAAATTTGGAGATTATAAAAATTTTACATCTTTAGATACATTGGCAACTTTATTCGATATTCCTTCACCAAAAAGTGATATCAGCGGCTCGGATATTTATAACGTTTATTATAAACAAAATGATGTAGAAAGAATAAAAAATTATTGCCAACAAGACGTCAGAACTTTAGTTCAGGTATACTTTAGATTTGTAGAAGAAAATTGGCTTAAGGACCATCAAATAATTTACAAGTGAGTGTAAATAAAAAAAATATCAAAGAATATTGGAAAGATTATGAGTTGATTGACTGTGGTGATAAAGAGAAACTCGAAAGATTTGGAAGATTTATATTAAGAAGACCCGAGCCACAAGCCTTATGGAAAAAAGAACTGCAGGAAAAAGATTGGGGGAAAATTTGCAATGCACACTTTGTGCAAACTGAGAGTCACCAAGGGAAATGGGATTTTTTTGACCACATACAGAATCCTTGGAATATAAATTACAAGATTGATCAAAAGCATTTGATAAAATTTAAACTCAACTTCACCCGTTTTAAACATATTGGGATCTTTCCTGAGCAAGCGCACAATTGGGATATAATTTTTAGATATTTAACTAAAATTGAAAATGCTAAAACACTAAATTTATTTGCCTACACTGGCGGAGCTTCACTTTCTGCAAAGGCAGCTGGATCTGATGTTGTGCACGTTGACTCAGTGAAACAAGTAATTTCATGGGCAGCTGAAAATATGCAATTGAGTAAATTAGACAACATTCGTTGGGTAATTGAAGACGCACTGAAATTTGTAAAAAGAGAAGCGAAAAGAAAGAATGCCTACCACCTTATTATTTTAGACCCACCAGCATACGGTATTGGAAGTAAAGGTGAACGTTGGAAATTAGAGGATTCCCTTTTTGAAATTATGTCTAACGTTTCAGAAATACTCAAACCAAATGGTCTTGTCATCCTAAACACTTATTCTTTAGGTCTTTCAACAATGGTTTGTGAAAATATATTTCAACAAGTTTTTCAGGAAAGCAAACCTCATTCTTCCGAACTCTATTTTATAAGTAAAACCGGACTAAAACTACCGCTTGGCGCAAGTACCTATAATAAGATAATCAAGTCATAATCCTATGGCTTTTAGCATTATAAAAAGTAGAAAACATCATTCCTCAAATCCATAAACACGCATGCCTTCCCTAACACCTTTCTCCGTAAAAATTTCTTTTCTGACAAAACAATTGACCGGTTTATTTACCACTGTATTGAATTGTTCTCTATGTAAGGCTTCATAAGTTTCGTAAGAAAGGCCTTTTCTTTTTTGCAATTGCTCAAAAAGCTGAATATTTCTAGATACTTGTCGCCAGTTCTTACCAATGGTCCCAGAAAAAACTTTTGACTTTGAGCCACTTCCATAAGCGATAAAGCCTATTTTTTTTCCTTGTAAATCCATACCACTTTCTTCACTACAAACAATTATGCTAGCCAGTGAAAGGAAAATAGAACAAGCATACATATTGCCAACTTCTGAGGAGGCCTTTGATGCATACCTCATTTTTTCATCTGTGAAAGCTTTATACCCCTTTGATTTATAAATACTCTTTACAAATTCGGGGCTATCATAATCATGCACATCCACCGGGAGATGGTTTTCCTTTAAAAAGGGTATCATCTGGTTTGTACCTAATAAATATTGAATGAAAATTTCTGTAAAAATTCTCTTTCCATGAAAAGCATATGGCAAGTGAAATGCCAAAAAATCCCAATTTTCTAGAGAAAATTTTGGGTTTTTCTTTTGGAAATTTTTATACGCTTCGTTAATTCTATTTTTATAACAGTCATTAGAATACTGTCCATCAAAAACAGGTGTTTCCTTAAAAATTGCTATGTTGTCTTCATCTACACCAAGATATTTTTGTTTACTTAAGTTATCTAAAGAATTCCATATTTCATCAATCTTTTGGCTTTCGATTCCTACAAGTTCTAATGACTCTTTAAACAGTTTAAATTTACTTTTGACTCTCCTCGGTTTGAAAAAATCATGAACTGGTTTTGTAGCGATACCCCACGTTTCGTCTATAGAAATTAATCTTGGATTTTGTTTAATAAGCAACGCTATAGCGCCAGCTCCTTGGGTATATTCTCCTGAAGAATGCAAGTCGTATTTTGCAAAATCCGCGGTCACTACAATACCAACCTTTCCACTTTCACTACCCACCCAGTCCAAAGTATTGTGCAATGCGTCTACACCCCCAATACAAGCAAAAGTCATATCTACAACATCGCACTGATTGAAACAGTCTTCGCCAAATTCAGGTGCATAAAAATCAATTAGCATGTGTAAAATATAAGTGGATGTTGGCTTTGCTCCATCTAGCGCACTTTCAGTCCCCAAATATATTCTGCCTAAATCTTGAGGCTTTAAGCTGTTTTTTTGCATCAAACTAAGCACGGCATTTGCACCCATGGTTGCTGCGTCTTCGTAGGTATCAGGTAATGCCATTTTTTCTAAGCCCAATCCCCTCTGAAGTTTTTCTTTTTCGATTCCGCGATTTTTTGCCAATTCACCAATGTCCAAAAATATTTTTGGTACATAAACTGCCATATCGTCTATACCTACTTTATTCATTTGTGGTCTAACTAAAAAACCAATTTAGAGCACAATAGTTGAGCGAGATTATATGAAAAAGCGAATAATTACGATAAGTAGCTAGTATCTATATATTTTTGATGTTTTACTGCGACTTGATACGGAGACTTCTTCAATATTTTTTGCTTCCTCTAGCTTTACGTACTTATTTTAAAAAGATAAGTGTTGAAGGAAAAGACAATTATGACTCAGAAGGAGCCACATTACTTGCCGTTAATCATCCAAACTCTTTCATTGATCCTTTACTAGTAACTAGTATACTTTTTGGCAATTTATATTATTTGACCGCAGCTGAATATATGGGAAAAGGGATTAAAAATTGGTTTATGCGAAAAGAATTCCATATGGTTCCTGTATATAGACCTAGTGTTTTTGCTGACACAAAAGGAAATAGCGATATGTTCAAAGAATGCTCTGATTTGTTGAAAGATTCAAAAATGTTATTGGTTCACCCCGAAGGTGTTAGTGTAAAAAGATTGAAGATACAACCGTTAAAAACTGGTTTGGCCAGAATAGCCATTGGCACAAAACAGAAATATCCGCAACTACCAATCAAAATAATTCCTATAGGATTAAATTTTACAAATCATCACCAAGCATTTAGCGATGTTCATATAAAAATAAATGCTGGATTTTTTTTAGAGCATACAGAAAATACTTCAGATAATATTAAAACCTTAACAGAAAAAATAGAAGATGAAATGAAAAAGACTGTCATACATCTTGAAAATGAAACAGCAGAAATAAACTACTGGAGATTTTTCCGACTTTTGCCCTCTTGGAGATTTTTTGAAAATGATGAGAAAACATTTTCGCATCAAAAATCTATAGCAGATAGGCTAAATGATCTATCGAACGATGACAACCAAGAATTTAAAAAATTAAGTACGCAAGCTGAATATTTGGAGAAAAAGCTCTTAAGTCTTGGCATTAATAAAATAAATAAAATTGAGACAGAATTTTCAAGCTTAAAATACATACTTCTGGTTGGATTTGTTCTTCTGTTTCCAGTATTCTTGGTTGGAAGATTGTTTCATTTTGTGCCGATATCCTTAATCAGACCGATTAGAAAAAAAATAAAAACAAAACCAAGCTTTAAGGGCTCAATGATAATAGCGTTGGGCTTATTTTTAAATTTGTTTTGGTATGTTATTGTTGGTGTAGTCTTTGCAATAATTTTTGGAAGTAAGTATCTAATACTGCTGCCAGTTCTGCTAATCATAGGCAGAATTAGTACGGTTTACCTTATTAAATGGGATACTTTTTACAAAAAATGGAAACAGTATAATATAAGTAAAAAACATGCTTTTTATAACTCCGATCTAATGGAGTGGCAAAAACAGGTGGACTCATTTTTTAACTAAAAGAATTAGAAACCACCAATTCCTTTCGACCCTTTTCGTATTGATAAAATCCTTCTCCTGATTTCACTCCCAATTGACCAGCTTCTACCATATTTACCAATAAAGGACATGGTGCATACTTTGAATTGCCAAAACCTCTATAAAGTACTTGTAGAATTGCTTGGCATACATCTAAGCCTATAAAATCAGCTAATTGAAGAGGACCCATAGGGTGTGCCATACCCAATTTCATTACTATATCAATCTCTTCTACCTTGCCTACACCTTCATAAAGGGTATAAATTGCTTCATTAATCATAGGCATTAAAATTCTATTGGCAATAAAACCAGGATAGTCATTGGCCATTGCTGGAATTTTACCAATTTTTTTAGATAGGCTCACTATTTTTTCAGTAGTTTGTTTGTCTGTTTGAAAGCCGTTAATTACCTCAACCAACTTCATAATGGGAACAGGATTCATAAAATGCATTCCTATCACTTTTGAGGGTCTTTTTGTTTTTGAAGCCAATTGGGTTATAGAAATTGAAGATGTATTGGAAGCTAAAATGGCATTTTCAGGGGAAAAATTATCCATATTTTCAAATATTCTTTCTTTTAATGAAAGATTTTCTGTTGCAGCTTCAATTACTAAATCAGCATTTTTTACCCCATCTTCAATATTGCTGAACGTATGTATATTAGCCAAGGTTCTCTCTTTATCAACTATGTTAATTTTATCCTTGGCAATAAGTCTATCAAGATTTTTCGAAATAATAGATAAGCCCTTTTCAAGGGCCTTCTCATTTATGTCAATAAGTGAAACATTGTAATTATTCTGCGCGAATACGTGGGCAATCCCATTTCCCATAGTTCCAGAGCCAATAACGCTTATGTTATCCATGGGAACAAATATCTTATTTAGAACTTAAAAGGAAGAATTCATTCCTATATACCTTAAAAATTCCAAACGGGTCGCTTCATTTTGAAACTGACCAGAAATTGCCGCTGTAATTGTACTGCTATTTACATCTTTGATACCCCTTGAACTAACACACATATGCTTCGCGTCTAGTACAACAGCAACATCCTCTGTTTTTAAAACCTGCTTCAATTCCTCTGCAATTTGTCTGGTAAGTCTTTCCTGAACTTGAGGTCTTTTGCAGTAATAGTCAACAATTCTATTGATTTTTGATAAGCCAATTACTTCCCCATTTGCAATATAGGCAACATGTGCTTTGCCAAATATTGGAACCAAATGGTGCTCACACTGAGAGTTAACATTTATATCTTTTTCAACCAACATTTGGTTGTAACCAAATTTATTCTCAAAAAGAGAAACTTTTGGTTTATTGTTGGGATCGAGACCTGAGAATATTTCTTTCACATACATTTTAGCCACTCTGTAGGGGGTTTTATTTAGGCTATCATCATTCAAATCCATGCCCAAAGTGGTCAAAATCTCTCTAAAATGATGTTCAATTTTTTCAATTTTTTGCTCTTCTGTGAGTTTAAATGCATCTGGTCGAAGAGGTGTTTCTAGGGAGGTTGAGAAATGACTATCGTCTTGCATCAATTCATCATTCTCCATGATATTCAATAAAGTTTCGTTCTGTTTCATAAAGTGTTATACTTAGTTGGAAGTCTGGGTTTAGTCTTGTTTTTATTTTCCGGTAGATCACACCCGCAATATTTTCTGCGGTTGGGTTAAGATGTTTAAATTCCTCAGTGTCTAAATTTAGATTTTTGTGGTCAAAAGGGTTTTCTACTTCTTCTTTGATAATTTTACTCAATTCTTTCATATCAATAAGATAACCAGAGGTTTCGTCCACCTTCCCCTTTACTTTTACAATCAATTGGTAATTGTGTCCATGATAATTTTCGTTGTTACAGAGACCAAAGAAGTCTTTGTTCTGTTCTTCATCCCAAGAAGAAACATGTAAACGATGCGCCGCATTAAAGTGCGCTTTTCTACAAACTGTAACTATCACGTATATAGCAAACAATCCTAAGCCGAAAAGTTTTAGTTTATTTGTCTTTGTTTAAACAGTAAATATAACAAGATAAACAAATCTTATCCCTCATCATTTTCATTTTAAGTTTACAACTAATTGTAAATCAGTGATATATAATAATAATTATGCGTGATTCCTTTTTTATCCATTAAATTTTTGTTTAACTAAATAAAAAAAAGTTTAAACAAAATATAGGTAAAGAAAATATTTGTTCATAGATTTGAATCAAATAAAATGACATCCGTAGATTTTGATAAACAAGTTCAGCAGCAAGAAAGACCGCTAATGAATTATGCCCTTCAGTTAACTAAAGATTTTGAAGATGCAAAAGATTTGGTTCAGGAAACTATGTTAAAAGCGTTTACGTATAAGAGTAAATTTAAAGAGGGCACCAATTTAAAGGGTTGGCTATACACAATTATGAAAAATAGTTTCATTAATAATTATAGAAGAATAGTAAAGCGAAATACCTTCATCGACACAACAGACAGTACTTATCATATGGACATTGAAGGTTATTATACCGAAAATAAAGGTACCAATAATTTTCTTCGAAGAGATATGGAATATGCCATAGAACAACTGCCAGAAGATTTACAAGTAACTTTTAACTATAACAGGCAGGGATTCAAATACCACGAGATAGCGGATATACTAAATATTCCTATTGGTACAGTCAAAACTCGAATTTTTGTTGCAAAAAGAAAATTACGAAAGCATCTTCGTTCCTATGCCCATGATTATGGGTTAAAGGAAAAAAATTGATGAATCAATTCGTCTATCTAGGATTATTAATATTCACTTTATATTATCCACTCAGAAAATGGTATGATTCTCGGGTAAAGTTGGACAAAAAGTGGAAAGATTTTTTATTGTCTACCTTAATTACAGCCATCATTTTTATCCTTTGGGATATTTGGTTTACAGAGGAGGGTATTTGGGGCTTTAATAACAACTATTTTTTGGGTATAAGAATCTGGCTGCTTCCGATTGAAGAAATTTTATTCTTTTTTGTCATTCCTTTAGCTTGTATATTCATTTATGAAGTTTGTAAGTTTTATTTCCCAAATGGGCTCAATAAGCATATTACCTTTTCATTGCATCTAGCATTTTTCTTAATTGCATTATATAATTATACTTATTTTCAAGACCAATTATACACTAACGTTACTGCTATCCTTCAACTTGTTCTAACCGTATCGACAATGGTTTTATTCAAAAAAATCAAGCTTCCCCATTTCTACTACGGATATTTTTTTAGTTTAATTCCTTTTTTTCTTGTTAATGGGGTCCTTACAAAACTTCCTGTAGTTTGGTACAATGATCTTGAAAATATGAATATTAGAATGGGCTCAATACCTCTTGATGACGCATTTTATTTGTATGATTTACTCTTACTTAATATTTTTTTATTGGAAATATTTCGAAAATTTGGAAACCCACTGAGGAAATAATTTTTATTTGATTTTTTTATTCTTTTGGAAAGAACTTTTTGGTAAAAAGCTGCAACCTCTTGGTCAAAAGTTTGGTAGTATACTGGTGAAGGGTCAATATAATTTAAGCTTCCCTCCCAACGATCATCTATAAATTTACCTTCGATTTTTAGATTTGAAAAATGCATATCACCTCTACTTGAAGAAATGTTTTTATTTTGACTGCCTTTATCTAAGAAATAAAATACCAACATCAAATAAATATTTCCATGATAAGAATAACCATATAATTCGTCTAGTTCAAAAAATAATTGCTCACTAACAGTTGATGGTAGCGGGCATAATACAACTTTACTTGTTTTTGGAAAGAGCTTATTTACTTTTAAGTAAAACGAATGTTGATTAATTTTTTTTACCTTAATTCTGTGTTGGTATAGTATCCCTTGCTTACGTCCAGCCAATTTTAGTGGTTTTTTATGAACCAACTGACCTTCTGTTTTTTCATACAAATGAATCAAATCAACTACCTTACTATTGTTTGACTTCTATCCGGACCAACAGACACCAATTTTACTTGTGTTTCTGTTTTTTCTTCTAAAAAATCAATGTAGTTGTGCAAGCTTTTAGGCAGCTTTTCAAAAGCTACTAATTGGGTAATATCTTCATTCCAACCTTCCATCTCTGAGTATATTACTTTATTCGTTTCTAGAGAAGTTGAATGGAAATGATCAACAATTTTATTGCCCAAATCATATGCCGTTCCAACATGTAATTTGTCAATTCCCGACAAAACATCAGTTTTCATCATATAAAGCTCGTCTACACCGTTAATCATTACTGCATATTGTAAAGCCACTAGGTCTAGCCATCCACATCGTCTAGGTCTACCTGTTGTAGCTCCAAATTCATTCCCTACCATTCGGAGCCTTTCGCCCATTTCATCATTCAGTTCTGTAGGAAATGGCCCTGAACCTACCCTTGTACAATATGCTTTGAAAATACCCTTAACTTTATTAATGTGTTTTGGCGCCACGCCTAATCCTGTGCAGACAGCACCGGAAATTGTGTTACTAGAAGTTACATATGGATAAGACCCAAAATCTACATCTAACAACGTACCTTGTGCACCTTCTGCCAATATTTTCTTACCTTCCCTTATTGCATTATGAACAAGGTATTCAATGTTTGCAAATTGATATTGTTTAAGTATCTCACATGCCTCAAAGAATGCGGTTTCCTCCTTAACAAGGT
This sequence comes from Bacteroidetes bacterium MED-G17, assembly GCA_002457675.1. Classification (GTDB taxonomy): domain Bacteria; phylum Bacteroidota; class Bacteroidia; order NS11-12g; family UBA9320; genus MED-G17. The sequence goes on along the minus strand of NTKK01000006.1, from coordinate 62,893 downwards.
CAAAATCGGTAAATTTGTAATGCTCAAGAAGTGCTAAATGTCTATTCACCACTTTTTTATAAACTTGCTTAAAGTCATTACTAAAAAGATGATACATCTTTAATCCAGAGCGTCCTGTTTTATCTCTATAAGTAGGACCTATTCCTCTTAATGTGCTTCCTATTTTACTCTTGCCTTTAGCATTTTCGGAAGCTTCGTCCAGTAATTTATGGGTGGGCAGAATAAGATTTGCCCGGTAACTAAATATTAGTTTTTCTTTTACAGAAACTCCTGATATTTCGGTGCGCTTGATTTCTTCAAGAAGTCTTACAGGATCAACCACTACTCCATTTCCGATTAGATTTAAGCAACCCTCTCTAAATATTCCAGATGGGATTGTATTTAGAATATATTTTTTTTCTCCAAAAGCAATGGTATGTCCTGCATTTGGCCCACCTTGAAATCTTGCAACGATATCATAATCTGGAGTTATGTAGTCTGCAATTTTCCCTTTTCCTTCATCACCCCACTGAAGTCCCAACAATACATCAACCATATACTAATCAATCATTACTTCGTTATCACAAACTTCACACAACCCATCTTTATCTACCTTTGGCTTACCATACAAACTTAAAGAATGACTTTTCACTTCGTATTTCAGTAAATCGCCCACCATAGAAGAGGTTTGCTGAATTCGGGGATCACAAAATTCGCTTACCTTTCCGCAAGCCGTACAAATTAGGTGGTCATGTTGTTTATAACCATATGCCTGTTCGAATTGGGCTACATTTTGCCCAAATTGGTGCTTGATCACAAGGCTACAGTCCAATAATAAATCTAGCGTATTATAGACTGTTGCTCTGCTTACTTGATAATTTCTATTTTTCATTTGAATGTATAGCGTATCTACATCAAAATGGCTCTTTTTGGAATATATTTCATCAAGTATTGCATACCTTTCTGGCGTTTTTCTTTGTCCTCTTTCTTCCAAATAGGTGGTGAAAATTTCTTTGACTTTTTCTTTTATTTCAATATTCAAAATAGATTCTATTTTTTTAGGTTTATATTTTCTTCAAAGTTTAATCTTGAAACATTTACTACGTTATTTACGCTGCGTATTTCTTTTATTATCTTATCCACATCTATAGTGCTATTCACTTCAATAACGAGTTCACCATTAAAGGTTCCATTATTAGATGTAAAGTTAATTGATTTTACATTTACATGCAGTTTTGCAGACAACTTTGTCATCAACTGAGCAACAATTCCAGCACTATCTAATCCTTCTAAATTAATAACCACTTCATAATTTCCGTCTAAACTTGGCTGATAAGCCCAATTAGCTTGAATAATTCGGTAGCCAAACTGAGACATTAATCTGATTGCATTTTTACAATTTATCCTATGAATTTTAATCCCTTCACTTACCGTTACAAAACCTATAATCTCATCTCCAGGTATTGGAGAACAACATTTGGCTAATTGATATTCCATTTTGGTTTCTCCTTTACCAATAATTATTTTGCTCTCTTTTGAAGAAAGTTTAGTGACTGTATTTTCTTCTTTTGGTGGAGTAATTCTCAATTTTTCAGTAAGAATTTCTTTAAGCTTTATGTCTTCACTTTTTATTTTTCCAATTTGATATAAATAAAATAGGTCCTGTTCATTCATCAATCCAAAATATTGTGCAACTCTGATTAGATTTTCAGAGACAAATGGGACTTTATTGTTTTTGAATTTCCTTGAAAGTGACTCTTTACCATCTTTTGCGATTTTACGTTTATCGGCTTTTAGCATCTGTTTTATTTTGCTTTTTGCCCGACCTGTTTGAACGTAGTTCAGCCAATCTTCGCTAGGTTTTTGTTTGGCACTTGTAATTATTTCTACTTGATCCCCATTGGTAAGCTTGTGTTGAATTGATACCAATTTGTGATTAACCTTTGCTCCAATGCATCTTTCTCCAACTTGCGTGTGTATCGCAAAAGCAAAATCCAATGCAGAAGAGTTTGATGGCAGTTGTATTAATTCTCCTCGAGGAGTAAACACAAATATTTCTTCTGAAAAAAGATCGCCTTTTATATCGTCTAAAAATTCAGTAGCAATTTCCTCCTTAGAGTCTAATACCTCTCTTACTTTTTCCAACCACAAATCCAATCCACTAGAGTCTGTATTACTTTCTTTATATTTCCAATGAGCAGCATAGCCTCTTTCAGCTATATCATCCATTCTTTTTGTCCTAATCTGAACTTCCACCCACCGACCACCAGGACCCATTACAGTGGTGTGAAGACTTTCATAACCATTACTCTTTGGACTAGATACCCAGTCCCTGAGCCGATCTGGGTTTGGTATGTATAAATTTGAAATGACCGAATATGTATTCCAACAATTAATTTTTTCTTTTTCTATTGGACTATCTATGATTACCCTAATCGCAAATAGGTCATATACATCTTCAAAATCAATTTGTTGCATTTTCATTTTTTGATTAATTGAGTAAATTGATTTTGGCCGACCTTTTATTTCAAAAGAAATACCCATATTGTTTATTTCTTCCTTTACAGGTTTTATAAACCTTCGGATATATCTATTTCTTTGTTCTTTGGTTTCCGCCAATTTCTTTTTTAGAAATAAAAAAATATCGGGTTCAGTAAATTTAAGAGATAAGTCTTCCATTTCGGTCTTGATGTTGTAAAGACCTAATCGGTGTGCAAGGGGTGCATATAAATAAAGTGTTTCACTAGCAATTTTCAGTTGAGCGCTTCTGCTCATATGTTCTAGTGTGCGCATATTATGTAAACGATCGCAAAGCTTAATAAGGATTACACGAACATCCTCACCCAGTGTTAGCATCATTTTTCGAAAATTTTCAGCCTGCGGAGAACTTTTATGGTCAAAAACTCCGGAATTTTTTGTCAATCCATCAATTATTTGCGCTGTTTTTTTTCCAAATTTTTCTTCAATAATTTCTAATGTTATACTCGTATCCTCAACCACATCGTGCAGGAGAGCACAAACAATGGAGGTTGTACCCAATCCAATTTCTTGGGCCGCAATTTTTGCAACTGCCAATGGGTGAAGGATATAAGGCTCGCCTGACTTTCTGCGCATGTTGCTATGCGCTTTTACGGCTAAATCGAAAGCCCTTCTAATAATTTTGACATCTCCTTTTTCTCTAATATAAAAAGACGCCTTGAGTAAATTTCTGTACTCTTTAACAATTTTCTTGTTTTCTATTTCATTTTGATCCCTGAGCATCCACTTTTCTACATTTGAGAAAACCTAAGACTAATTAAAAAAAAAGACCAGCTAACGCCAGTCCTTTTTTATAAAATCCTAAAATAGTTCGTTCAAATTATCTCAGTAAAGTAATGGTTCCTGTATAGGTAAACTCCTCATTACCTAAACTAGTTACTTTTACTAAATAACTGTAAACATCTTGCTTAACGGGTTTATTTTTATAAGTACCATCCCAGCCTTCATTTGGATCATCTGCCGTCCACATAATTTCTCCCCATCTATTAAAAATTTGAATATTAAAACTGGTATAAGTACCCGATTTTATCTTTACATGGAAGTCTTCATTGTCTAAAACTCCACCACCATTTGGTGAAAATGCATTTGGAATGTAAATAATCATATCCGGCCCTATGATTACCTCTTTCGTAATGGCCCCTTTACATCCGTGATTTGTAGTAACCTCTAAGCTTACGTTATATCTACCAGTATCTGCAGGATACCAGTACAGCGTATTTTGCTCAGAAGATACATCATCTGTGGCAAATGGATCTCCAAAATCCCAAGAATAAAGTTCAATAAAGCTGCCAGCGGTACCGTCGACAGTTGACTGGTCTTCGAAGGTGAATTTTGGCAATGCTGCTGTTGTAAAGTTATCTGGGTCTGGCGTAAAATCGGCTATTGGATTAGGATAAACTGTCGCTTGAGAAGTAAAGGAGGCATCACATCCATGAATAGTAGTAACTGTTAAACCCACATCGTTATTTCCAATTTCATCAAAAGTAAAACTTGGATTTTCCAAATTTGAGCTTCCTTGCCCATTGTTGAAATCCCAGTCAAAAACTGATGTACCAGGATCAATTTCATTTTTTATGTTCAAGCTATAATTTACAGTCCAAGGTTCACAACCGTTAGGATCATCTGGTATGATATCTAGCTCTGGACGAGGATGTATAGTTACAGAATCCGTTGGGAAGAAATTCACTGGACAAACAGAAGAGCCAAGGTTGTAATCAATGATTAAATAATATAGTTTGGTAGTTTTGTTGAGTGGTGTATAATCAAAGGTAATTTTATCTAAATCTACTATGTTAAACGGGACTTGAATCCCATCTTCATCTACTACAAACCAAGTACTCTGATCGACATTTGTTAAGTTTCCAGTCGCTGTGAAAGTTATTGCCGAGCCATCTGCATTAACGCAAGTATCTGGTATTGTATTAATATTTGCATAAGGCTGTGGATCTATTTTGATGTACAATGAATCATTTGCAGCACATCCAGTAGCACCGTCAATAAAGTCATAAATCAATTTGGTAGTGCCTATTTGAGCTTGTGTTGGATCAAACTGGTTACCTATCAAGCCAGACTCGCCATTTGCTGTACTCCAAACACCCGTGCTTGGAATAGCAGTCAAGTCTATCGGATTATCACTTTCACAGAATGGTGTTGTTTGTCCACTAGCACTTGGGCTCGTTAAGTTAATCAAAGGAAGTCCATTGATTACAAGCTGGGTATCTTTACTTATGCTACAGCCCTTAATAGATGCCGTAAAGCGCATCAAAAACGATCTCTTAGTATTGATAAAAGTTGGATCAAAATTGGTAACAATTGTATCCCCATTTAAGATACCTCCTAATTGATTGCAATTGGCATAACCTGCCTGATCAACACAAGACCACTCTCCGTAAGAAGGGCTAGAGTTGCTTATATTTTTTAAACTTATCGCGCCATCATCAAAACACAAGCTTGGAAAAGCATCAAATGCAATGGTTGGTAACCGTGTTATCGTAAAATCTACCGTGTCTTTATTCAGACATCCATTGATGTCTTGAAAAGTATATTCGAGCGTAAGTGTTACATCGTCATTTGTCCCCAAATCCATGATACTAGGAGCTACGTTTAAAAAGTGACGATACTGTGCACCCCCGCCTAAGATTTGCTCAGTGAGAATTTTAGTTTCATCAAAACCTTTACAGTCTAGACATTTCCATTGGTTTACCAAACCAAAATCTGGGTTAGCTGGACGCAATATGTGATCTGTTGTTAGATTGATTGTACCAACTGCTTGGCAATAATCACCTGGGATTGCTTCCACCCTTGGAAGTGGATTTACACAAATTTCAAAACTGTCAGTATTCTCGCAGGCTTTAAGTCTACTCGATGGATCTTTGAATCGATAAATTGCCTTTACACAGCTTTTATTATTAGGGTCTCTGAAGCTGTCTAAAACCAGCACCTCAAAGTTGTTGATCCAATTAGGATGTCCTTCGACATACCAATACCCATTATTGAAGTCTTTAGGCGTATAAGACTGACTTCTCAAATCAATATCCAGCTCATCGAAACAAACACTTAAGTTATTTGGCATCGTGAGTTTAGGGAGTGGGTCCATGGAAAATAAAACCGTATCTATGTCAGAGCAACTCACTGTATCTTCTGTAATTTCTAGGAACAAACTATAGAAGAAATCTTTACTCGCAAACGGATCATCCTTGGCGCCTATATTGAATTCAACCGTATCCAAATCACTAACGAACGTGCCTGTTGGTTCTTGTCTCCAAATAACTCTACCACTTTTACTATTATTTGCCGTATCTAGATAATTAGCAACCAATTTCACTTCTTCATCCCAACAATGAATTTCATCTAATCCAGCAAACGCTTTCACCGTATCATTCATGACAATTTCCAAAGTATCCATACCAAAACATGAAGTACTATCAGAGACTTGAAGAATGTATATTCCCTCTTTTGTTGCGAGAAGATTGTCAGTACTATCAGAAGTTTGAACATTATTATAATACCAAGTCTTGATTAAAGTATCGCCAGTATTATAAGACACGCTGTCAAAAGGATTGATCCAAAAACCAGAGTCAATTTGAGACTTAATGATATAATCATCGTAAGTACAAAGTCTTACATCTGGACCCAAATCTACTTCGGGATTCTCCCGTAAAAAAACATTTACTGAATCGCTAGCTTTACAACCTAGCGCATCAACAGCATAAAGTGTAGCTGTATCCCAACCATCTAAAGGCGCATTCACTGTAAAGCTTTGGTTGGTGTCTGCACCTGTAAAATTGGGAAGACCCCATTGGTATGAGTAAGGAGCTTTACCATTTGCTTCTCTAGGTACTAAAGTCAAGGAATCTCCGAAACATATAAACGTATCATTCTGTAAACTTAAATCTACATTGAATACTGGCGGAATTATAACTGTATCTTTATAAACTGTTGGGCAGTTAAACTTGTTGTTGATTTCATGCTCAATGATATATTTTCCTTCATAATTAAACTTGATTGTATCAATCCGTCCTTTGCTGAAAACAGGCGTTCCGGTACTTTCAAAATAACCTGAGGTTCTTCTTAATACCTTTCCTGTTGAATCCTTTAAAGACCAAGCATAGTTAGGTGATCCTTCAAACAAATTGTCTTTTTTACTTTCTATAGCAACTCTACCGCAAGCTAGTTTGGTAATTTTTCTGTCTGCTTCGGCCCGTCGATTGACTTTTATACTAAAGGAACGGGTTGAAATAGCCGGAATTGGACAAGCATCATCTTTAGCAGTTACGGTGAAATAATAAGGTAAACTTCTAGCGTCTCCCTGCGTAGGAGTCCAGCAGAACTCATATTCTTCGTAACGAGTTTTGGGAGGACCGTTGGTTTTTTTCCACGTTGCCCCGGGAATTGGTGATGGGCTTTGCGATAGGTTGGTCGTAAGTACAACTGTATCCGATTTGCCTGAGGTTTGACCTTTGGGCACGAATATTTTGTCTGTAGCAGAAACCTTGAAACAGACTTGTTGGCCGGCACAAACAGTGTATGCGAACTTATTTTTTCCCGCCAGTGGTTTCAAAACGGGCGGATAATTTCCAGGGCAGGAGTTTACCCAAAACTGCATATCTCTGCGCGTAGTGCCTATATGTTCATACTTACCATTTTTGTTCTTTCGATATTCTTTCATTTCCAAAACCACCACAGTTACCTCATCGCACTTGGTAGGTGTGAGAACCAAATCTCCCGTCAATGAATCTAAATAAATACCAATGGGTGGATCTGCCGTTGGTATAGGATCGCAATCCACTTTGCCTGGTTGGCCGGGGCAGTATGGTGTAAAGGGGTACTTTTTACTCCATGGGGAAGTATAACCGATGGCCACATTGGTGCCACTCAGCGGATCTGAAAACCGAAAGCTCAGCGAATCACCATCCTTCAAATCAACTGCGCCATTGTTATAATAGAACGGTTGATTACAACATAAAAATGCGATTGGGTCAGTTGTCATTTTAGGAGAATTGTTACAGGGCGCTTTTTTCAAATTCAATAAAGCATCTGTATAAAAATTTCCTCCAACACCTGTTGTTATAGCGCCATTACGACAACACTGTCCAGTTGAGAACCTTATCCATTCGCAATTTTTGAACGTACTATACGGAGATTTATTGAAATCAACTATCAATTCAAACCGGTGTTCTTCTATTCCCTTTCCTGTTCCATAAGTATTTGCGGGAGAACATCTACTCTTGGCAGTGGCACACAAAGGTGTTTTTTCTGCTATACTTACCCTAGTTGGGCTGATACTTAATGATTTACCACAACCAGTAATGGTTCCTCTTACAGATGACATGCCGATACCTCTACAATCTCGATAAACCTTGAAGATAATTTTGAACTTCATGGTGTCTACGCACTCATATGTGATGTCTGCACCCATCATATGTGTGCCATGCGTCTTCTTTGGAGAAAAACAAATAGCAAGAACTGAAAAAACAAAAATTAATTTTACCTGTCGGAAAATTTTTTTGGAAGAATGTATAAATGAGCTCATAGGTGAGTAATGTACGATTTGTAAAAGTAATATCAAATTTGCATTAAAACAAAATAAATCATCAAAATATGAGTGACATAACTTAATTATGCAACTTAAGCTTATGCACTCTGTTCGACATCATCATCTTTTTGAATTTTGCAAGCTTGTATTTCTTAAAAAATCCTTCAAAATAAATGAAGCTGAGCTTGCTGCAAAAGTGCTTATTAGTTCGGATTTAAGGGGTATTGACAGCCATGGAGTAGCAAGACTTTCTGGCTACCTAAGGTTAATTAATGAAGGGAGAGTTAATCCCAAACCCAATATTAAAATTAAAAAAGAAATGTTATCGACTTGCACTCTCGATGGCGATGCTGGTTTGGGCTTAGTCGTAGGCCCCAAAGCAATGGAAATTGCAATAGAAAAAGCAAAAATCACAGGTTCTGGTCAGGTGAGTGTAATGAATTCTAATCACTTTGGTATAGCTGCATACCATGCTCTTCTTGCAACTGAACAAAACTTAATTGGCTGCTCAATGACCAATGCGAGCCCTTTAGTCGCACCAACTTTTGGAAAAGAAGCTATGTTGGGAACAAATCCAATCTGCTATGCTTTTCCTAGTAAAAACGAACCTATAGTTGTTGATATGGCCACCAGTGCAGCAGCCAATGGGAAACTGCAAATTGCCCAAAGATCAGATAAAGAAATACCTTCAGGATGGGCGCAAGATTCACATGGAAATGATTCAAAAAACCCGCACATACTGAAAGATAACGGTCAGCTACTGCCTCTAGGAAGCTCCCGCAACTTAGGCAGCCACAAAGGATATGGACTTGCCGCTTCAGTAGATATTTTTTCCGGGGTATTAAGTGGAGCAAACTTTGGCCCTTGGGTCCCACCATTTGTCTCTTTTAAGGAGCCTTTAAAGAACCCACCTGGAAAAGGAATAGGTCATTTTTTTGGCGCTTTTTCAATACAGGGGTTTTGTGAAGAAAAAGACTATTTTTCCAATATAGATTTGTGGACAAAAAGGTTCAAACAAACAAAAGCTATAAACCCTGAAAATCCAGTATTAATTCCGGGAGAACCTGAGCATAAAACGTTTCAAAAAAGAAGTATAGAAGGCATACCCTTGAACCAAAAAGTACTTGAAGATTTATTAAATATTGCGGATCAATCAAACATTTCGGCAAAGGATTTTTTTTAACAACTATGAAATCGAATTCCAAAAGTTTAATGTGCAAATTATGCTAAGAAACTATGTTGAGGACTATCATCAAAATATAAAAACCGGTTTATCCCTGAATAAAATTAAAGAACTTCTTGAGCAAAAGGTCTTACAATACAATCAACAAGATTTTTTGAAAGACGACCCCATTAAAATACCTCGACTATATTCAAAAAAAGAAGATATCGAAATTGCAGGTTTTTTTGCCGCCATTTTTGCTTGGGGTCAGAGAAAAACAATCATCAAAAAAAGCAAAGATTTAATGAATAGAATGGGAAATACCCCTTACCAATTTATTATGCACCATAAATCCAGTGATTTGAAAATTATGGAAGGTTTTGTGCACAGAACTTATAACGATACAGACCTGCTTTTTACAATACATATCTTGAGAAGAATCTACTCTGAATTGGGAAGTATTCAACATTTTTTTTCAAATGGCGTTGAAGAGGGGCTCCATAAACTGCGTCAATTTTTCACAACAGACCCTTTGTTTCAAAACCGAAATGGGAAACACATTTCGTCGCCCAAATCAGGATCAGCTTGCAAACGTTTGAACATGTTTTTGCGTTGGATGGTAAGAAAAGATGAACAAAATGTAGATTTTGGTTTGTGGTCTATTCTAAAACCAAGTGACTTATTCTGCCCACTAGATGTGCATGTTGGCAATACCGCTAGAAGACTAAATTTGTTACACCGAAAACAAAATGATTGGAAGTCAACAGAAGAACTAACTAAAGCTTTAATACAGTTTGACCCAATAGATCCCATTAAATATGATTTTGCTCTTTTTGGTTTGGGATTGGAGAAGTTTAATCCAACGAAATAAATAAAAATCGATCTTTGCCTTGAAGATCTTTCACTACTTCTTTCTTGAGTCTAAGCATGAAGTCTTTTCTCACCAGCTCCTCCGAATAATTTTCGTGGATTTCAAAAAATATTTTTCTTACCGTTTTTTTGTTTTTGGCCAATTCTACAATTTTTCTGTAAAAAATGAAGGGATCGTTTGGCGGTGTTAATAATGCCAAATGAGGTTCATTCAAAAACACTTTATTATCTATTTCTTTTGGATTGGCGATGTACGGAGGATTACTTACTATAATGTTGATCTTTTCGGGAATTCTTTTCCAGGCATCAACATCTAAAATATCAAGCTTTATACAATTTATATTGACACCATTGCTCCTAGCATTTTGACGAGCTAGTTTGATAGCTTTTTCTGATACATCTAATGCAAAAACTTTCAACAATGGCATACTTTTTTTTATCGCTACAGCGATACAACCACTTCCAGTACCAATATCCAACACCTGATTTTGTTCTATATTTTTAATCTTTTGAAGAACTTTTTGCACCAATTCTTCTGTTTCTGGCCTTGGAATTAATACATTTTTATTTAGCAAAATTTTTATACCATAAAACCACGTTGAACCCAGCACATATTGCAATGGAAAACCTTGTTTCAGGCTAGCTAAATGAGACAATAATTTTTGTTCAAAAGCAACCTCTCCTTCCCAATTTAATACAACTTTGTATTTGGGGGTGGACTCAATTTCCTCGAGAAGCGAGAAAAAAATACGCGTACATTCTGACAAAGAATAGTTTGCTGATAACGTATTAAACAACTTTTTTTGAAAATCAATGTATCTCAAAATTTGCACCAAATTTAGCTTACTTTGAAATTTTGACTGCACATTCAACATATATTAATCGATGCCTTCAACTAGCAGAGCAGGGAAGAGGAAAAACAACACCTAATCCCCTTGTTGGATGTGTAATTGTGAACCAACAAAATACAATAATAGCTGAAGGTTATCATGAAGAATATGGTCATGCACACGCTGAAATTAATGCATTAAATAAGGTGCCAGAAGAAACGGATTTAAGTGAATGTACTATGTATGTTAATTTAGAACCATGTAGCCATTTTGGGAAAACCCCACCATGTTGCGAAGCCATTATAAAATCTACTATCAAAAAAGTGGTTATTGGCATGAAAGATCCAAATCAATTGGTAGCAGGGAAGGGTATTGAAAAATTGAAGCAGAACAACATAGAGGTCATTGTACCTGTAAATCAAAAAAAATGTGAATTGTACAATCGTCAATTCCTACACTATTTGAGTAAAAAAAGACCTTATGTTATACTAAAATGGGCCGAATCTTTCGATGGCATAATGGCGCCAAGTGTCGATAAATACAAGAAAATATCAAACGAGATATCTCAAATTTTGGTACATAAATTACGCAGTGAAGTTGATGCGATATTGGTTGGTAGCAATACTATAATAGATGACAATCCTCTTTTAAATACGCGCTTTTGGCATGGAAAGTCTCCACAAATTTTTGTTTTGGACCCTGAGAAAAAAGTAAATAAATCATATAATATTTTTCAATCAGCCAAACCACCCTTTGTCATTCAATCTAGAGAAAACAATTTAATACAAAGTATTTTTCAAATTGCAGAAGAGAATAATATTTACACTTTTTTGGTAGAGGGAGGTCCTTATACCATTAGCAAGTTTATTGAAAAAAGTCTGTGGGATGAAGCATTCATAATCAAGTCTGAAAACAAAATAATTGAAGGACTAAAATCCCCACGTATTGTCGGAGAACAAATAGGTACCTATACAATCGGGGACAATTATATCAATCATATCTTAGCCTTATGATATATCTCCTAGCAAGTATACTATGTTCAGGTTCGTTAGGTATATTTTTTAAATTCTTTGAGAAAAAAAATGTCGAAATAAAAAAAGCAATATTTGTCAATTACCTTACATGCACCATTTTAGGTGTTGTCTTAACTTTTAATGAACTCCAAAAATTACCTCTGAAAAATTGGATGATTGTAACCCTAATTATGGGACTTCTATTCATTGTCACGCTAGAATTAATGGCACAGGCAACAAAGAAATCAGGTATATCAGCCATGGTTATTTCAAATAAAATGAGTTTGATTTTTCCTGTAAGTTATGGCCTGATTATATTGGGAGAGCGAGTAAATTGGTTAATTATTCTAGGGATTTTTTCATGTTTGTTGAGTGTTTACTTAATTACCAAAAGTCCTAAAAAGTCATCATTTAGAGAAGGCACTTTGCTTCTAATTGCAGTTTTCTTTTTATCAGGGACAATTGATGTTGGAATAACATTTTTAGAGACCCATTTTTTTACCAATAATACAAATTTCATGTTGCCTACTTTGTTTATTTTTGGTTCTGCTGCTTTTTGGGGCCTCCCCTCCTTATTCAAATCAAGTCGTACAGATGCAAAAAAAAAATCAACAGTTTTTTGGGGCATTTTATTAGGCATCCCAAATTTCTTTTCTATATATTTCCTATTCCTAAGTCTACGGAGTGCACCTTTCCCATCCTCCATTTTATTTCCAATTAATAATATGGGGGTGATTTTAGTGGGGTTTATGGCGTCCTTACTCTTCAAAGAAAAACTTTATTCTTCAAATTATTGGGGAGTTTTGCTGGCACTATTTGCCATTGGAATCATGGCTATTGGGAGTCAAATAGCTTAACTTGATCAAAAAAAACATATCTTTGGTTAGACCAGTTGAAATCATTTCTTATTACATCGATCTGTTTTTTTTTCCTACAAATTGATTTGGTAGCGCAAGAATCTATTACCCAAACCGAGGAAATTGACTTACTGGTAGAACTAACAAAAGATATCAATAAAATAGGAATTCCAGAGAATATCTCAATGTGCTTAAGAAGTAGCCCAATTGTTCCAAAAGGCGAACTAGAACTAAGCAGTATCCAAAAAAGCCCGATAGGTTTTCATCTTACCTATCAACAATTTTACAATGGGATACCAATAGAAAATGCGATCCTAAAAGCACACTTCAATAAATTTGGTGAACTTTTTCATAAACAAGCACACCTTTCAGATTCAAGGCCAAGAAACAGCCTTTTTAAAGGAGCAAACATTCTTACAAATACAAAAAATGGCTTGATTTATGCAAATAAAAAGAGAACACAAAATGGGACAGAGATTAGATCCAAAAGTGGAGAAATTTTGTATCGAAATTCAGGGAAATTGTATCTCTATGACCTTAATTCAAGGGATACGCAAGCAAATGTAAAAGTGTTTTTGGTCAACCCCGTAAATTCTGCAGGTGTCTCTTATGGCCCACCATTTGTTGATAATGCGGATGCCAATAGCTCTTATTTAAGTAAAGAGTTAAGTTGGAAAAAAATCAACCTCTCCCTGGAATCTGACTCATTTGTTTTACAAAATAACCTATTCAGGTTTAGCGAACTAAGTGACCCAATACAAAAGACACCCAAAAGCAAAAATGATTCTTTCTTTTTTGAAAGATCAAACCCCAATTTTGAGTTTGTCAATTGTTATTTTCACTTGAGTAATTACGCCAATTATATCCAAAAACTTCAGTTCTTTAATCTTCTCGATACCTTGGTAATTGATCCAAGAATTGAAGGTGATAATTCCTTTTTTGATATCAATAAAAGAGAACTCCAGTTTGGCATTGGCAATGTTGACGATGCAGAGGACGGAGAAGTTGTTATACATGAATATGCCCATTCATTATCTACAAAAGCGTCGCCAAATACAACTTCTGGGGTCGAAAGATTGGCTATGGAAGAAGGGAATGCAGATTATTTGACAAAAAGCTACAGCAGATCTTTTACTGGCTCTGTAAATAGCTATAAAGTATTTTCTTGGGATGGACACAATGAATTTTGGCCGGGGTTCAACATAAACTCGCAGAAAGTCTATCCAAATGATTTGACAGCAAGTTCAAATAACAATCGTGAAATTTGGAGCACACCCCTAATGAAAATTTGGGAAAAAATAGGAAAAGAAAAAACAGACAGATTGATTTTGTCTCATTTATTTTTTCAAATGCCCAATACGAAAATGCCAGAAATGGCAAAAATCATTTTAAAACTAGATACCCAATTTTATGATGCTGAGTATAGCAATATTATTTGGAAAGCTTTTTTTGAACAAGGTATACTACCAGAAATCCCTGTTGTAATGCCAATCAACATTGACAATAATCCAATATTTAAAAACACATATGGATTTGCATTTAAACAGGCTCCTTTGGAGATAATATTCCCATTTCCAACCGAATTTTCTGCGTCTATTTTCTGTACAAATGGAGCCAAAGTTGCTGAATTCAAATCCAATTCTGGGCAGATGCTTATACATTCAACTTTGCCAAAAGGTTTGTATATTCTTCAGTTAAACTATGGCAAAATCATTAACAAAAAAATTATTATTGCTAGATGAGTTGGAAAGAATCAAATGACTCTTTGACCAAGACATTTGTCTTTAAATCTTTTGAAGATGCTATGAATTGGATGCAAAAAGCTGCAAAAAAAATAGATCAGCTAAATCACCATCCTGAATGGACGAATATATATAACACAATTCATGTAAAATTAAACACGCATGATGCTGGCGGAATTGTTACCGAAAAAGACCATCAACTTGCCTCTATTCTTGACGATATTTCTACTCGGTGACAGCCTTAGAAATATTACATAAACATTGGTCATACGAAGCCTTTAGACCACTGCAAGAAGATATTATAAAGTCTATTCTTGAGAAAAGAGATACTGTGGCTTTACTTCCTACTGGCGGAGGTAAATCTATCTGTTATCAAATACCTGCCTTAATGTTTAGCGGCTATACATTGGTCGTTTCACCTCTTATTGCCCTTATGCAAAACCAGGTAGCATATTTACATTCAAAAGGGATTAAAGCTATCTATTTGCATGCGAATTTGGGACAAAAGAAATACCAACAAGAATTGGAAAATATCAAATATGGCAAGTACACTTTGGTTTATATTTCTCCTGAAAGATTAGAAAATAAATTATTTCAAGAGTTTGCCAAAAATACTCCTCCAAAGCTTCTTGCCATTGACGAAGCGCACTGCATTTCTCAATGGGGTCACGATTTTCGCCCAAGCTATCGGAAAATCAAAACATTTAGAAGGAAATTAGAAAACTGCCCTTGCATTGCTTTAACCGCTTCAGCAACATCAAAAGTGTGTACAGATATAACTGAACAATTAGAATTAAAGGAAGTAAATCTGTTTACCAATACCTTCTTTCGACCCAATCTTAAATTTGGTGTTGAGACAACCAATGACAAAAGCGAAAGAATATTATGGTATATCAAGAAACTAAAAGGTATAGGGTTAATCTATGTTAATAAACGTGCAAAAACAGAAGAACTTAGTCAACTTCTAGAGGTAAATGGCATAAGCTCCAACTTCTATCATGCTGGATTGGATTCCATTCAAAGACAAAAAATATTGACAAGGTGGTTGAAAAATCAATACAAAGTATTGGTTTGTACCAACGCCTTTGGAATGGGGATTGACAAACCTGATGTACGTTTTGTGCTTCATTATCAAGCACCGCAGGACATAGAGTCATATTACCAAGAAGCAGGACGTGCTGGTAGAGACGGGAAACAAGCATATTGTGTAGTTTTTCAAAAGATCAATGAGTTCAAAGAGCAAAAGAAAATTTCCCAAGATGGTAATTTAGTGCTAGCTGAAATAAGTAAAATTTACCACGCGCTGTTCAATTATAATGGTATTGCCAACCACCAAGGGAAAAATCTCAACTTCAAAATAAACCTTGATGAATTCTCTGAAAAATTTGGCTTCTTCAACAGCAAAGTTTTAAAAGCCCTAAGATGGTTAGAAATCAATAATCACTTAATTTTCAAACTAATAGAAACAAAAAAAGAAAGTAGCTTACTTATAGATTTTTTAGAAGATAGAAAGCCAAAACCAAATTTTAATTTCAAAGCGTATCTCCAAATCAATAGAGAAAAAAAACAAAAATTAGATAGAATGGCTGAGTATCTTAACAACCAGTACCAATGCAGAAATAAAATAATTTTGGCATATTTTAATCAAAAAATGACTGCGGATTGCATGATTTGCGACATTTGTGTAGATAAGCAGAAAACAGAAACACCTAGCTTAATTACGCTGGAAAAAGTATTGCTACATCCTAAATCACATGAAGAAATCCAAAGATTATTTCCATTGGTAAAAGGAAAAGTATTGAAAGATATTTTAAGAGATTTAGAAAGTGAAGGGCATATTGCCTTAAATAAAAATATGGAATATCAGTGGGCAAAGTGTTAAGTATAACGGTTAGTAACGATCTTCTTAGAGACAGAAGAATGCATAGAATATCTGATGCCCTTATAGAAGGAGGTTTTCAAGTATTTCTTCTTGGCGTTCAAAAAATTGATGCCCAGTGCATTCGCCTAAAAAATTATAACCAAAAAAGAGTTAAACCCATATTTCAAAATTCTTTCTTGTTTTACTTAGAAATAAACATTCGTTTTTTTGTAAAACTTGTAAAGTTACGTCCTGATATCCTCTATGCAGTTGATTTTGACACCCTCATTGCTAATACTCTATACCACAAAATATTCAAGAACAAAATGATTTTCGATGCCCATGAATATTTTACCGAAGTTCCAGAAGTGCATAAGAATAAATTTAAGAAATACTTATGGAATAGAATTGGTAAATGGGGCATTGCGAACAGCGACCTTTGTTTAACCGTAGGTCAAAAATTGGCAGAAATTTTCTCTAAATCATACAATGCAAAATTTCATACTATACGCAACATCCCGCCAATTAGTGAACAGAAAAACCACGTTCGCCAAAATATTTTCGTTTATCTAGGTGACTTAAATCCGGGAAGAGGCCTCGAAAATTGTATTAAGGCAATAGAAAAAGTTGATGCCCAACTTCAAATTATAGGCGATGGTCCTTTAAGGAAAAAACTTGAGGAAATGGTAAAAATGAATCAGCTAGAACAAAAAGTATTTTTTACTGGTTATTTGCAACCAACAGAAATTTCTTTACACCTATTGAGGGCGTATGCAGGTTTAAATATTTTGGATAATTCTAGTAAAAGTTATTATTACTCATTGGCCAATAAATTTTTCGATTATATTCACCACCAAATACCGATCATTGGTAGTCAATTTCCTGAGTATAAAGAGATAAATAAACAATTTCAAATTTTAATACCTACAAAAAACACGTCTAGTGAAATTGCAAAATCCATGAACTTCCTGCTTAACAATCAAGCTAATGTAGAAAAAATGAGAGAAAGCTGCTTTATTGCTGCAAAAGAGCTAAACTGGAGCAACGAAAAAGTTAAATTAACCACTTTGATTAAAGAAATTTGAAAACGCTTCATATCATAGCATTTGATATACCATTTCCAGCAAACTATGGAGGAGTAATTGATATATATTACAAGTTAAAAAATCTCAAAAAAAACAATTTTAAAATCACACTACACTGCTTTGAATACGGTAGAGAAAGATCAAAAAAGTTGGATGAATTGTGTGATAAAATTT
Organism: Bacteroidetes bacterium MED-G17; assembly: GCA_002457675.1. Lineage (GTDB taxonomy): Bacteria > Bacteroidota > Bacteroidia > NS11-12g > UBA9320 > MED-G17. The sequence goes on along the minus strand of NTKK01000006.1, from coordinate 45,246 downwards.
ATTATTACAAAAGGAATATTTACAAGAATCCTTTGACTAGCAACTTGCCTTATATCGTTGAGACTAGGAGCTCAAAATATGTTTTAAGAAATTTGCTTCAAGACGAAGCACCAATACTTTTTGAAGGTTTGCATACCACCTATTTTTTAGACCATCCTCAACTAAAAAATCGTTATAAAATATTAAGAACCCACAACGTTGAACATGAATACTATAAACACCTAGAATGGGTGGAAAAAAACTTTTTTAAAAAATATTTTTTCAGAATTGAGTCTGAAAGGTTAAAGAAATATCAAAAAAGAATTCATCACGCCAATTTACTTTGTCCATTGTCTTTAAAAGATGAGTTATACTTCAAGAAAATTCATCCAAACGTAAAATTCATTGCACCATTCCATATAAATAATGAAATTCTAATTAAAGAGGGTAAAGGAGATTTTATTTTATATCATGGTAACTTAGCTGTTGGAGAAAACAACCAAGCTGCTCTATTTTTACTAAAAGAAGTTTTCTCAAAAATCAAATTTCCCGTAATTATCGCGGGCAGTAAACCAAGTAAAGAATTAACGCATTTGGTAAATAAACTGCCCAATGTAAGCCTACAAGTGAATATAGGTTCTGATAAAATTTACGAACTAATACAACAGGCGCAGATAAATCTTCTTTATACTGAACAAGCAACTGGAGTAAAGCTTAAACTAATAAATAGCTTGTATCTCGGAAAATTCTGCATGGTCAACGAAAAAATGATCAAAGGCACCAAGCTACACAAAGAGTGTATTGTTTGTAGCAGCCCTATTGATTTTGTAGACCAAATTGAATTTTATTTTCAAGCTAACTTCGATGCAAAAAAAATTAAAGAAAGAAAAGAATTTCTAAAAAACTCCATTTTTGATTTAGCTAAAGCTACTAAAAATATTGTATCTTTAATAAGCAGTCAAAAGCAAGAAGCTCTCAATTAAATCTTTAAATTTGCCATCTTTTATGGACAGAAGTGCTAGTGTTGGATACTTGCTTATCGCCGTTATTATTGGCGTTTTTTGGTATATTAACAGAGAAAATTACAAAGAAATTCAGCAAAATAAGACGAAGGAAGATAGTGTCTCTGTAACTAGTATGTTACCTGATAGCACAACATTAAATGCCATTGACTCGGGTATGGTGGAATCGTCCGATGAGGAAGCACTTCGATTAAATAAAAATGCCAATCAAAAATTCTTTTATCTAGAAGATGATAAGCGTAAAATTGCCATCAGCAATTTTGGAGGAGCACCTGAAAACATTTGCTTAAAGAAATACAAAACCCATAGTCAAAATGATCTTTATTTATTTGATAAACAGGAGTTTAAATACAATATCAGCATCCCTACAATGGAAGGCCCTATTGCCACAAACCAGCTCTTATTCACCCAAAAATCGGCAAATAAAAATAAGCTTGTTCTAGAAAGTAAACTAAGCGAAGAACAAAGCATTCTTATTGCTTATCAACTAAAAGAAAATTACATCTTAAGCCAACAAGTTAGTCTTATAGGTTTTGATAATATTGTTCCAAGAAAACAAGGTTATTTAACCCTTAAGATGGGTCTCCAACAACCCTTACTTGAGCAAAGTGCAAAAAATGAGAGGGAAGCTTCCCGAATTTTATTTAAATATAGAGAAAATGAATCGATAGATTATATCACAAAGGAAGACAAAACACTGCAAGGTGAAATCAATTGGATATCATTTAAACAGAAGTTTTTCAATACAACAATTATTGCCCATGACAATTTTATTGATGATGGTAGCCAAATCAAAATTGAGTCGCCAGAAAATGAGAACAATACTGATTGGGTTAAAAAAGCTGAAGCTGAAATTTACCTAAGTTATGACTTTAACCCAAAGGAAAGCTATGATATGTCGTTTTACATGGGACCCAATCATTATCAAACACTCAGGAAGCAATCACTCAATCTAGAAAAAATGATACCCTTAGGACCTAGCATCATCAGTTGGGTAAATAAATTAGCGGTTATACCTATTTTTAATTTTTTAAGTTCATTTTTCAATAGCTACGGAGTCATCATACTCATGCTAACTATTATTTTAAAATTGGTGCTTTCTCCATTGACCTTCAAATCTTACGTCAGTATGGCCAAAATGCGGGTTTTAAAACCGGAGATTGACGCAATGAAGGAAAAATACGGAGATAACATGCAAAAAATGCAACAAGAGCAGATGAAATTGTATAAAAAAGCTGGTGCAAGTCCTTTCGGTGGTTGTTTACCCCTCTTGATTCAAATGCCAATTTTATTTGCCATGTTTAGGTTTTTTCCGTCATCTATAGAACTTAGACAAGAGAAATTGTGGTGGTGTAAAGATCTTTCTACTTATGACTCCATTCTAGATTTGGGTTTTGAAATACCATTTTATGGAGACCATGTCAGTTTATTTACTTTACTGATGACCATTTCAACACTGATATATACACGACTGAACAATTCCATGAGTGGTGCTACTGGTCAAATGAAAGTAATTAGTTATATAATGCCCATCATGTTTTTAGGTTTTTTTAATAACTACCCTGCTGCACTTAGTTTTTACTACTTTCTGGCCAACATGATTACGTTTGGACAAAATGCATTGATAAAAAGATTTTTTGTAGATGAAAACAAAATCAAAAAACAAATAGAGGCTAACAAGAAAAAGGTGGGGCCGGTTAAAAAGTCTAGATTTCAGAAAAAAATTGAAGAAATGGCTAAAAAAAGGGGAATTGATCCGTATTCTGGAAGACCTAAGCGCTAATATCCTTCGAACACATATTGAATAATATTTGCACCCATTTGCAGGGCTTTTTTCCTTATTTCGGGAGAGTCTTCTGGGTATATTCCTTCATCCTCCCATCCATTCCCTAAGTCGCATTCTGTATCATAAAAACAGACCAGCCTGCCTTCATATATCAAACCGAAACCACGGGCTGGTTTATTGTCGTGCATGTGTACCTTGGGCAATCCATTCTTAAATGAAAATGCTTTATGGTAAATACTATGACTAAAGGGCAATTCCACAAAATCTAATTCAGGAAAAACTTTTTTCATCTGAGGCCTTATATATGGATCTAAGCCATAATTGTCGTCTATATGCAAAAATCCACCAGCTAAAAGGTATTTTCTTAAATTTTTTGCTTCATCAACTGAAAATTCTACGTTTCCATGACCCGTCATGTAAATGTATGGATAATTAAATATTTGTACCGAGCCAACTTCTATTTCATCTTCATTCTCAATGATTTGGGTACCTAAATTTTTGTTACAAAAAGCAATTAGATTTGGCAAAGCTGTTCTATTGGAATACCAATCCCCACCACCATTGTATTTAAGTTTAGCCAATTTTACCCCAGATTTTGGAGCCATAGAAACAAAAAATAAAGCGATGATTATAAAAATCCTCATTTTGTAGCCATCATTACTTCCGTAATAAGATCACTTGTATTTGCCACCTCTTTGGGGCTGTTGTGGTATAGCTCCATTGGTGAAATGCCCTTGTTTGCTTTAAACTGCTTACTCCGTTTATGCATCATTTGCACTGCCCATGCGTTCCCCATGTACCGATAAGGGCCTTTGTGCTCAATACAATAAAATTTGGATGCTGGGATGGTCCCCTTAACAAATTGTAAGGGTATTTTGGGTGGAAAATCTTTTACTTCAATTGCGGCTGTATACGTTGTAATTTTCTTAGCCATATCCCATTTATGGTATAATGACATTCCTTTTCCCGAAGTTACAACATCATCAAACCCCTTATTTACAAAGGCAAATAATTGCTCAAAATCTGCTGACATGTGCTTATCTATTTGATTCATTTCACACGTAGTTTTTATTCCAATATATTTTTTGCTCGCAACGTTTTTGATTCCGCTAAATGTTAAATACGAAGGAATATTTCCTTTTTCACAATAGTCTTTTAGCATAAGTAAGCCTCTTTCGTAATCCATACCTATAAAATTTTCCATTGATTTTTTCCAGAAGACAAAAAAGATTGGTGCATTAAATTCCATCGTCCAAGTCACCTTGGTATTAGGCCCTTGGGGCTCTAAAAAAAAAGAAACTTTAGACCTCGATTTCATAGGTTTTAAAAACTGTAAATTCATATCGATTTGGCTAGGTTTATTTTCTTCCATAATTTTCATATTGCCAGTACCTGTTATAGGACTTTCCCATTGATAGAACTTTCCATTTTCTGAAATATTTATCCTCGTTTTCGGATCAGCAATGAGCCAAGGAGACCAAATTTTCCATTCACTAAAATCTGCGATTTTAGGATAAATTTCATCAATTTGCTTATGTATAGTCGTAAGGCGTTGAATAAATATTTTCATAATGAGTGCAAATTAAGAAAAATGTGCATAAACACAAGTCACAGCAAAAAGTGCGGCAGTTTCAGTTCTTAATCGGGAGCTACCCAAGCTTATCGATTTAAATCCCTTTTGTTCTGCAAGATGTATCTCTTTTGGGGTAAAATCACCTTCAGGTCCAATCATTATAGTTATTGGTTCATTTTTTTGCCATTTTATATTGCTTATTGAAGTTTTGTCAGACCCTTGACAGTGTGCTATACAAAGCGTCCCAATAAATTCATTAACCAAAAATTCATTTATTGTCAGCATCTGAAATTTAGGCAGAAAGCTTTTTTTACTTTGTTTCATAGCTGATATAGCTTTCCTATGTAATCGGTCGAATTTGAGCTTTTTTCTTTCTGAGTGTTCGGTAGTAATAAAGGTGATTTTTTGAATACCAAGCTCGCAAACTTTTTCTACTAGCCATTCCATTCTTTCAAGGTTCTTAGAAGGTGAAACAACTAAGTGAAGTTGATATGGCATAGCTGATGATATTTCAGGAGATTTATATGCTGAAATAATGGTTGCCTCTGCCCCGGATCTTGTTATTTTTTCAATACGCGCCCTAAAAGCGTTTGATTTCCCATCGACAACTATTATGCTGTCACCTATTTTTTTGCGGGTGACTTTAAGATGATGCAACTCTTCTTGACCAAAAAAAATATTTTCATATTCTATGTTTTGCGAAAAAAATAGTTGCATGGGTCCAAAAATAATTGAGGACATAAAAAAACCCGCAAAAAGCGGGTTTTGTTGTTTGTGAATTTTTATGTTTATTTAACTTCTTCAAAATCTGCATCTTGAACATCACCATCTTCGTTGGGATTTGGATTGCTCTCTTGGCTACCATTTTCCGCATTGGGTGCACCACCCGCTTCTTGCTGCGCTTGATAAATATCTTGTGAGGCTTCTTGCCAAACAGTGTTGAGTTCTTCTGTATATTTTTCAATATCAGCCAGGTTTTTATCGGAATGTGCTTTTTTCAAAGCATCTGTGGCTTTGGTAATCTTGTCTTTTTTGTCCGCTGGGATTTTATCACCAAATTCATTTAATTGTTTTTCGGTAGAAAACACCAAAGCATCGGCTGCATTAAACTTATCAATCTCTTCTTTGGCTTTGGCATCCGAATCTGCATTGGCTTCAGCTTCTTTCTTCATTTTTTCAATCTCTTCTTCACTTAATCCAGAGGAAGCTTCAATTTTTATCTTCTGCTCTTTACCTGTTCCTTTGTCTTTCGCACTCACATTGAGAATTCCGTTGGCATCGATATCAAAAGTAACTTCAACTTGTGGAACGCCTCTTGGTGCCGGTGGGATGTCGCTTAAGTGAAATCTTCCTATGGTTTTGTTGTCCTTGGCCATTGATCTTTCACCTTGTAGAACATGAATTTCCACAGAGGGTTGGTTGTCTGCTGCTGTGCTAAATGTTTCAGACTTCTTGGTGGGGATAGTTGTATTCGATTCAATAAGCTTGGTCATAACACCACCAAGTGTTTCTATACCTAATGAGAGTGGTGTTACATCTAAAAGCAAAACATCTTTTACTTCGCCAGTAAGCACACCGCCTTGAATTGCTGCACCAATTGCTACAACTTCGTCGGGATTAACACCCTTTGAAGGCTCTTTATCAAAGAACTTCTGTACTTCTTCTTGAATTTTAGGAATTCGTGTAGAACCTCCTACCAAAATTATGTCATCTATTTCAGCAATTTTGAGTCCTGCATCTGCCAATGCTTGCTTACATGGCTCCAATGTTCTTTGCACCAATTCGTCTGCCAGTTGCTCAAATTTGGCACGAGTTAGTTTGCGCACCAAATGCTTTGGAACATTGTCTTTAATAGTTATGTATGGTAAGTTGATTTCTGTTTCAGCAGAACTAGAAAGTTCAATTTTGGCTTTTTCTGCCGCCTCTTTCAGTCTTTGTAATGCAGCAGGATCTTTCTTTAGTTCCATATTCTCATCACTATAGAACTCATTTGCGAGCCAATTTATAATAACTTGATCAAAATCATCTCCACCAAGGTGTGTGTCTCCATTGGTAGATTTTACTTCAAATACTCCATCGCCTAGCTCTAAGATTGACACATCAAAGGTTCCACCTCCGAGATCATAGACAGCAATGGTCATATCTTTATTTCTTTTATCTAGACCATAAGCCAAGGCCGCAGCCGTTGGTTCGTTTACGATTCTTTCTACTTTAAAACCAGCAATTTCTCCCGCTTCTTTAGTAGCTTGTCTTTGGCTGTCGTTGAAATATGCCGGCACAGTAATTACTGCTCTTTCTACAGAAGTACCGAGATAGTCTTCTGCAGTTTTTTTCATTTTTTGAAGAATTATAGCTGATATTTCTTGTGGGGTGTATTTTCTATCACCAATTAACACCCTCGGCGTATCATTTGAACCTTCTACAACGCTGTAAGGAACTCTTTCTGCTTCTTTTTTTAGTTTAGAGAACCGTGTTCCCATAAATCGCTTTATAGAACTAATGGTGTTTACTGGATTGGTAATGGCTTGTCTTTTCGCTGGATCGCCCACTTTTCTTTCTCCATTACCATTATCCAAAAAAGCAACGATACTTGGTGTGGTTCGTCGGCCTTCGCTGTTGGGAATAACCACTGGTTCGTTACCTTCCATAACGCTAACCACAGAATTGGTTGTTCCAAGGTCTATACCTATTACTTTACTCATAGTAAACCCGTAATATCAAGTAAAATGCCAAAGTATGGAGAACTTATATTACTGCCAAAAAGGCATTAAAAATTGAGTTTTTCTGTTTTTTCGTTGTCTCTTAATCGTTTGAGCATGTCAGGATTAACACCAATGTTCTCGTACCTGCGTTCAAATTTGCTTCCAAAAACACCTCTTCCACCAACAATATTTGTGTATTCGGGACGTTTTTGAATGATACCGATTGATGGTTTACTGACCTCTATGTAGGTTGAAAGCTGTTGATCTCCCCCAATAATAATTACATCAAAGCCTTTTATTTCTCTCTCTATTTTTGAATTTGCTTCAAGACTGCTTTCTAGAAAATTATAATACGATGCGCCTGGGAAACTGAGCGCATTGATATCCCCTCCTTTGGGGTTTCCTATTACTCCAGATTGACCTGTATAGCTCAAAATTTTAGCTTCTTTTTGGCTTGGATTATCTTTTAAGTATTCATCATATTTCATTCTTATGACTAAATCGTAAGTTGTAGCATTATAAGCTTCCGAGAATAGGATTCGAAAATCACCTTCGTCTGAGATATTTAGAAAAACTGGTGGTCTGTCGAATCTAGGCGAAGTAGAGGTAATTGAACCAACCGATTTGGTTTCCGCATAATAAGACTTATTCGTATTTGAATTATCAATTATTTTCACCGTTAATCGGTAAACATAATTTTCTTGAAATATGGTTTCTTTAAAATTATAGTTTGTGTAATACAAAAAATGGCTTTGATAGGCAAACGAACCTGAGTCTTTATCAACACCCCATTGCCTAGCATTTATTTTCATTAGTTCAATTTTATTTCCGGTGAAATTCCCATTTTCAAACTCCTCGATGTACACCTCAAGTGAGTCGAAAAATAGACTGTCTGAAACATTTGCGAATTGTGCGTCATTTTCGTTCTGATTTAAATAAGCTTTGTTGATGCGAATAAATGTGCTATCGTTTGTTGGGTTTAGGACCCCAAAAACTACTGGAATCGATTTCCAATTTGCTGTTACATCTATTACATCATTGCATGCGACGTGGACAACCAAAGTGCTACATATGAATAAAAGAAATATTTGCTTGGTAATTGATTGAGTTAAAAATATAATTGACTTAGTTTTGTTTCCCACAGCGAGGTCACAAATATGCGATATTTTGCACTCATTTTAAGTTTGTTTTTTAGCAACCTTATTCTTGCACAGAGGATATTTAAGAAATTTTCCTATCCCTATGTGCAGGAAAATTTTGAAATAGAAAATGAATTCTGGCCGATCCAACAAAACTCTTTTGATAATGCCTCGATAGAAAACGGCCAATATCAACTTATAAGAAAAGCAGAAAACGGATTTAGTGTATTCACCAACGATAGTATTTCGTCACTTTCCAATTTTGAATTAATTACCCAAATGGAACTTATCGATGACAAAAAACAATTTAGTTTAAATGGACTGACTTTTTCTCAAAAATATAGTTCCGCAGGTATTGTTGTTCATGCAAATGATAAAGATCAAAGTGCCTTAATTATTGAATTCCATTCAAAAAAGGGTTTTCGACTTTTACAACTAAGTAATAAAAAATTAAGTAAGTTTAGTAACAAAAGTAACGATGGCTGGGTGTCTTGTAAAAGTCTAAAAACAGCCGGTTTTCATGAAATTAGGTTACGGTCTTTTAAAAATGTATTTGATTTATATATAGACAATAAATATCAAACTTCATTTATTGATAAACTTAATGAATCTGGACAAATCGGATTTTTTGTTGGAGCAGAATCTGCTATCTCAATAGAAAGTTTAGAGATAAATTTGATGCAAGAGGAAAAATTAAAAAAAGAAGAAACCAAAGAAGAAGACCCACAGCTTTTTGAACTTATCAAACTTTTACGAACAAAAGTAAACAATCATAGAGCAGAGAATCTTGCTCTAAAACGAGAACTTGTAGGCTATCAAAATATTGCCATTCAGGACACCATAAATTCTGGCAAACTAAAAAGACTCTTAAACAAATTTGAAATTAAGGAATTGGAAATAAGAGACTTAAATATGCAACTAGAAGAACAACAAAGAAGATTAAATTATTTAGAGGCTATGAAAGTGGAAATTGAATCAAACCAAGATGGTGATATGGTCATGAACCTTATGGAAGTGCTTAACAAAGAAAAAAATAAGAACAACGAAGCGCAAATAGAAATTCAAAAGCTCAAAAAAGAAAATCAAGAATTGACAAAAAAAATTATGGAACTTTTACAAGAAAGTAATAACTAAATGGCTAAACACAAATTGGAATTTAAAAAAGTAACCACCAACTCATTGTTGGAAATGAAAGAGCATAGTCAGAAAATCTCTATGCTTACAAGTTACGACTATTCTCTAGCTAAAATTGTAGATGCAGCGGGTATTGATGTTATCCTAGTTGGAGATTCCGCAAGCAATGTAATGGCAGGTCATATTTCTACACTCCCAATTACTTTAGACCACATGATCTACCATGCACAATCTGTAATAAAAGCTGTTGAGAGGGCACTTGTAGTGGTTGATTTACCTTTTGGATCTTATCAAGGAAATTCAAAAGAAGCACTAGCATCGGCCATCAGGATTATGAAAGAAGCAGGTGCTCATGCTATCAAAATGGAGGGCGGTGAAGAAATTTTAGAATCTGTAAAACGTATTCTTTCAGCAGGTATTCCAGTTATGGGCCATTTGGGACTTACCCCACAATCCATTTTTAAGTTCGGGACATATGCTGTAAGAGCAAAGGAAGAGGCGGAGGCAGAAAAACTAATGGTAGATGCCCAACTATTAGAAGAAGCAGGTTGCTTTTCTATTGTGCTAGAAAAAATTCCATCTGCTCTGGCGGAAAACGTTTCCAAAACCTTGCACATTCCTACTATTGGGATTGGTGCAGGAAATGCAACTGACGGGCAAGTTTTGGTTTTGCACGATTTGTTAGGCATTACCAATGAATTTAATCCACGGTTTTTAAGAAGATACATGAATCTTTACGATGATATCAAATCAGCGGTTGGAAAGTATATTGATGATGTCAGAAATATTGATTTTCCAAATGAGCAGGAGAGTTATTAATCTCTTTGCTCAGGCATTAAAGTATAATCATCGAAGTTGCCGTGTAATCTACCAGGACCATTTGTAACAGATTTCACCAAATATTCACCTCCAACAAAACAACCTTTCCAAGATTCTCCAATTCCCCCAAAAGTTTGGTGTTTGTCACCTCTTGATTTCATTTTATTGATCCCCACTTTGTAAGCTCTCAATTGAGATGCTAAGTCGCGTGCTTGAATTTCATTATCACAAGCAATAGAAGATACCAAAGCCCCATTTGAAACATTCATTTCAGTTACGAGTTCTTCGGGTGAATCCACTAAAACTATGCTGTCTAAGGGCGCAAATGGTTCATTGTGGTATAGCATTGCATTTTTTGGTAAATTTAAAACAGAACTAGGCGCAAAATAAGCTGACGTATCTTGTTTATTTAAAAATAAATCTGAATCCAGAATACCCTGATATAATGCAACAGCTCCTTTGCCTAGCGCATCATTGAACATGACATTTACGTCGCTCACTTTTTTGGCATTAATAATCGGTCCAAAATCATAGTCTGGTAAAACTGAACTGCCCTCCTCAACCAATACAGGATTGCCATAACTTAGCGACTTCAATATAGGTAAATACATATCCAAAAACTTGGGAAATAATTTCCTTTGCACTACAAAGCGTGCATATGCGGTGCATCTTTGCTTGCCATATTTAAAGCCAGATTTTATTTGTTTTCCTAAGTTAGCCCAATCTGTAAAATTCCATACGCCATATGTATTAATGCCCTCCATTTCCAGCATGTAACGTTTTTTATGATTAAAGACAGCATTTGCAATCCTTTTTCCATTGCTTTTCCCCCCGACATAAGACAAACAGTCAATTGAAGGATGTGCCACCAAGGCGTCACTCAATACAGCACCTGAACCACTTAGCAAAGAGACAGGTAAGTCTTGTCTTCTAGCAATGGCAAAACATAATGTTAAGGCAAATAATCCACCGTCAGTAGGCGTTTTGGCGATTACAGCACTCCCACACAAAACTTGAACCAAACAAGCATGTACCAATACAGAAAGTGGGTAATTCCAAGATGCAATATTTGATATTAGACCAAGTGGAGTTCGAGAATCCATCATATTATCTATATTTTCAATATACCAATAAACACCATCTATACATCTTTCTACACCCGTGAGAGATTGCTTATAAGGCTTACCAATTTCCCAAACCAATAACAAAGCAATGAGTTCTTTGTGCTTTTCAATTTCTTTGACAACAGAAGAAACTTTCTCTTTTCTTCGTTCCAAACTGATTTTGGACCACTTGTTGAAATCCTCTTTACCATATTCTACAGCTTGCAAAGCATCTTCTTTTTGAAGCATGGGATAGTGACCAAGAAGTGTACCATCTACGCTAGAATTAAAGGGTCTCAGATTGCCTTCTTTTTGCCACTTACCCTCTATTAAATTTAAAATATCACCCTCTTGATTGAAACATTCTGGTGCGATACTTTTGAGTTGAGAAAATAAGTTGTCCCACTTTGCTTTTTCTAATATAACTTTCGCCATAACCCACAGCTAAAACACATAAAATGATTTTTTGTGTTACCTAAATAAAAAAATTAAACCTTTACCTTACGATAAGCTTTTTACTGATAATTGGCTTCCCACTAAGTTCGGAAATAGATAAAATATATAGTCCTTTAGCTAAAAAGTCTGTACTGAGCTGGTAATTGAAAAGCCCAGGTGAAGTTGTTACCTGAGACGATTCGTACACTTTTTGACCAAGTTGACTACACACAGTAACTTTAAGTGTTTTTTGCGCATTTAAAAAAACTTGCAGATTTACCATAGCATTACTTGGATTAGGAAAAAGTTGCATATCACCTTCATTTAATTGAACATGAAGTTTAGGATTAGTTGAAAGTTGAGCCAACCATGTACCATATCCGGATGGTTGATTTTCATCGCCAAAAGACCCACTAAGCCAAAGAATGCCTTCTTGATCGTATTTAGTCTGAATACTTGTATAATCACCCCACCTTACATTGGAATCATTAGTACTATAATTTATTAGCCTTTTTCCTTCTTTAACTTTTAAAATCTTTGAATAAATTCCTTCATAACCATCGATTTGATTATAGAAAATAGCACTTGTACCAGGAAAGTTTAGCTCTGATGAGTGAGAAAATGTAATTACACTGGCGTTAGGGAATTTATGATTACCTGCAAAAGCGATACTAGGGTATGCATAGTCAAACGTATCTGAATATATATAGTTTGCTTGTATTTCTCTCTTATCCAAGTCCAAAATTCCGTGATAAACGCCTGGCATGTTTTTGTCGATGATGTTGGTTGTTTGTACATATTGAATCTTGTTTTGCTCAAAAAAGGCGTCAAGAACTCGAGCATCATTGGTATGCAAACCTTTTCCACCATTTGGCTGAAAACCTGAGGGTGGAATACCATATTTTAAAGGACTTTTAAAGACTTCTACTTGATATTTTGACTCGCTTCTCACATTACCAGATAACGTATGTAAAAAAAGTGTATCATTTTTTAAATCGCCTGGCCGAACAGATAAAAAATACATGGTTTCATCCCTATTGGGTGCGCTTCCACATTTAACTGGACAAACACTCCAAATATATTTTTCATTAAAGGTAATATCACTAAGGAGATTGGTCGAAAGTTGTTCCATCCCATTGTATCCATCTCTCAATGAAACCTGCCATATAACACTCTCTGCAAAATCTTCTATCCATGAACCACCATCTTCTAGCATATTTACCGTTATGAACAAGTCACTCTCGTTAAAGGCAATTATTGGATAATCGCTCCAACGTTTATCGCCAAATGGGCTTCCATCTAGAGCATAAAAACTCCATTGTCCAGTGGGTAAGTTACTTTGACTGAATCCTACAATTATTTTAGACGTTGTGCTGGTATTTCCTTCTAAGAAAACCATAATGAACCTATCGGCATGTGGATCATACATTATTTTAGGATCAAAGGATCTCTCAAGTCTTCCAACTTGTCCGGAGGCCATAAATTCTAGAGAACGAATAAGTTGCGCCTCACCGTTTGGGTTGAAAACACGAACAATACTGTTTTGAACACTTACTATCCAACCGTCATTTGAGATGGCCATATTGTTGTCATTGGGAATGCCTCTTGATCCAGTTGGATGACCGTTAAAATTCACCCCCAGTTGTGGTGTAATAGATTGGGTAGTTTCACTGTAAGTCTTGTCTAATTTATTGACAAATCTTCTTTTTCTTAAGGCATCTACTTTCTTTTTATTTTCAGCAAAATGCATATGCTTTGACATTTCCTCTGCCTTATATAAAACATCCAAAGGTAAATCAGCTAAACGCATGTTTTTTAGTTTTGGGTAGCTTTTTTGAGTCTGTTTAAGTGAAAATTTTTGTGCACCAACAATTTGACTCATAAAAACAAACAAAAAAGAAAGAAGTACATATTTTGTCATAATATCAAAACTAAGTAATTAAGCCAAAAATGCCTTATTTTGTTTTCTCTTGAAAGCACATCTACTAGCTTGTTTTTTCTTGGTTGTTGGCATCTTTGCTTTTGGCTTAAATTTACACCTATTGCCCCTTTGGGCAGATGAGCCAATAAGGGCTTTAGTTTCATTTCATATGCTTTTAGACCACAATTGGCTAAATCCACACTTGAATGGTCTTCCCTACCTCAATAAACCCCCACTTTATAATTGGTTATTGGCTTTATTTATCAAAATATTTGGCACAAAAGAATGGGTGATTAGATTGCCTTCATACATTGCTATTTTGGGTTTTAGCGCGCAATTATACTTTTTGGGTTTAAAAATTTATCAAAACAAAGTAAAGGCTATTTTACTTGGAGCCAGCTTACTAATTAGTGGAAATTTTTTGGTTTTCAGTTCTCTTTTAGGGCATATTGATATTCCTTTTAGTTGGTTGGTTTTCAACCAAATCTACTGGTCTTTTTATTTTTTGAAACGAAAAAAATACCGGCAAATTTTTGCATTCTCTTATCTTTTTTGTGGCATTGGATTTATGATGAAAGGACTACCAAGTTTGGTTTTTCAAAGCATCTCTTTATTCACTTTATTTTTTGGTGGTAAACAATTTAAAAAGATATTTAAACCTGAACATTTTTTATTTTTTGGTTTATTTACTCTCGCAATCATAGGATATTTTTGGTTTTTCTCTCTAAACGGCTCACTTGTGGATTTAATGCATGTTTTATTTAAAGAGTCTAGCCAAAGGACCATGGTAAACAAAACCTTGTGGCAAACAATAAAACATCTTGTTGAATTTCCTTTTAAAATACTTGTGGACTTTTTACCTAGTATTTTTCTTACCTTTTTCTTCTTTGGCAAGAAATTTAGGCACAAGTTCAGAACTTCTGACCACGCACTTTTGGCTTGGGTAGCCTTGTTCAATTTATTTCCTTATTGGTTATCTCCTGATTATAGAGCACGATATGTTTTTGCGCTGCTTCCGCTCTTATGCATCCCTATAATTGAAGCTATGGATTTGAGTTTATTCCGATCCAGAATTTTAAAAAAAGCACTTTTTACACTTCTGATAATTGTATTTTTTTTACTTCTGTGTGGTTCTCTGGGCCATCCCGTCTACTCAATGAATCCAGTTAATTACCAAATTGCCTTGCTTATGATGCTGATTTTTTGGGGTTCATATTTATATTATTTTCGGAATGGGCATGTCCTTATGGATTTGGTCATGTTTTTTTTAATGGGTAAACTTTTCCTAAATGTTTTTGCATTGCCTCTAAGAAAAAGTCACATAAGCATGCCAAGTGAAAAACTTTTGGCAAAACGCATAGCAGAAATTACCAAAAACAAAGAATTAGAAATGATGAATTGTAATATTGAATTGAGCATGAATTGGTACATTACAACACTTCGAAATCAACCAACCAAAACTCGAACGGAGAATTTTGACACCGTTCGCTTTTACATCGTCCCTGAAGACATAATAAGGTATCCAGAGGATGTTACTTACTATTTAAGATTTGTTAGAAAATTTGAAAACAAAAAGATGGCTTTGGTAAAATTCAAAAAATTAAGACATAAACAAAGCAAAGTTGTGGAAAACGAAAACGAAGAACCTAGATATTATCTAAACCAATAATTGTTACTTTGATTTTGGTTTGAAATTATCAGTGGTTATAGCAGTTATGAATGAAGAAGATAATATTATTCCTCTCATAGAATCGCTCAAAAAAAACTTATCACAAATTGATCACGAAGTAATTTTTGTGGATGATGGTTCAACAGACCTTACAGTAGATAAACTTCTTGAATATGCGTTTGACGGTATGAAGGTTTTGGAGTTTACCAAAAATTATGGTCAAAGTACGGCTATGCAAGCCGGCATTGATGAGAGTATTGGGGAATATATTGTCACACTTGATGGAGACTTACAAAATGACCCGAGCGATATTCCTATACTCCTTGAAAAAATTGAGAATGAACCTTTTGATCTTATTGCAGGAGAGAGAATTAACCGAAAAGATGGTATGTTTTTACGTAAAATTCCTTCTAAAATTGCCAATGGTATAATAAGAAATGCAACAGATGTACATATTCGGGATTACGGTTGCACGTTAAAGATTTTCAAATCATATTTTGCTAAAAAACTTGATTTGTATGGAGAGTTGCACAGATTTATTCCTGTATTAGCGAGTTTACAAGGAGCGCGAATTCTACAGGTACCTGTAAAACATCACCCTAGAATTCATGGAAAATCCAAATATTCGCTAAACCGGACATTTAAGGTAATTAGTGACCTTATTTTGATGGTTTTTATGAAAAAATATTTAAGAAAACCTATGCATCTTTTTGGCAATTTGGGTTTCGTGATTTTTGGTTTAGGCATTTTAATCAATCTGTATTTACTTATCCTTAAAATATTTGGTCAAGATATCTGGGGAAGACCAATATTGATTTTAGGAGTTCTTCTAATCCTTGCTGGATTTCAACTTATTATTTTTGGAATTGTTTCAGAATTGTTGATGCGCACATACTTTGAATCTCAGCAGAAAAAAACTTACAACATACGCAAAATTCATACCCTTGAAGAGTAACAATGTTTTCCTCACAATTGGAAAAATTGTGGTTTCTTTATTTGCGTTTTGGTATGTATTTCAACATGTAGATTTGTCCTCCATTTATGAAAAAATGAAGAATGTAAAGTGGCATTATGTTGTATGCGCTTTTTTTTTGTTCAACACTTCACAAATGGCGTCTGCAGCACGATTAGGTTATATTCTGAAAAATCACAAAGCAGAGATTACTTTCCCAAAAAATCTTTTGCTTTACTATATCGGGATGGCCTACAATTTGTTCTTACCTGGTGGTATAGGTGGTGATGCATATAAAATTTTACAAATCAATAGAATTCACAAATACAAAAAAAAGACCTTGGTCTCAGCATTACTTTTGGATAGGCTTTTAGGGCTTTTGGCTTTACTTATTTTAATCCTAACCGGCCTTACTTTTTTCAACTTAGGGTATCCAAAAAGTGTATGGATATTCTCAGCCATATTGGTTCTAATTTTTTCTTTTATTGGCACTAAAATATTTTTCAAACAAGGCATCTCATTTGGTTTAGGGTTTTTATGGTCTTTACTTATTCAACTGTTACAGGGTCTTAGTTTTTATTCCATAGTTTGGAGTTTGGGATATAAGTCTCTAGCATCAGCAATAATTTTTTGGATATCTTCAGTGGCAACTGCAATTCCAGTTTTTTTAGGTGGCATGGGTGCACGAGAATTAATTTTCGAAAAATTAGCGCAAACTTTCCAAATCAATAGCACATTGGGTATTACTGCAGCACTTATTTTTAGTTTAATAACCTTAGTTTCGTCATTTGTAGGTTTGGTCTTAGATTGGATTCCAAAAAATCATGAATAGCTTAATTGTCATACCAGCAAGATATAATTCCCAAAGATTTCCAGGAAAGCCTTTGGCAGACATTGTAGGAAAAACAATGATACAGCATGTATATGAAAAAGCTGCTGCATCAAAAGCTAGCAGAGTTATAGTCGCTACAGATGATGAACGAATTTTTAATACAGTGGTCAAATTTGGAGGTGAAGTCATAATGACCTCACCAGACCACAATAATGGAACAGAACGTTGTGCTGAAGTACTGGAACATTTAGAAAACGAGGGGAAGGGGTTTGATATTTTGGTTAATTTACAAGGTGATGAACCCTTGATTAACCCTAAAGAAATAGATAAGATTATTGACTTTTTTAAGCAAAATGAAACAACGGAAATACTTACATTGGTAAAAGAAATTTCTAACCTTGAAGAATTAGAATCTCCAAATGTTGTGAAAGTTGTAAGTACTATTTTTCATGAAAATACTGCCGATGCGCTATATTTTAGCCGACAGGTAATACCTTATTTAAGAAATATGGGAAAAGAACAATGGCTATCAAATCATATTTTTTATAAACACATAGGAATTTATGCTTTTCAAGCAGAAATTGTTCCTGAATTGGTAGATGTCCCCGAAGCGCCTTTGGAAAATGCAGAAAGTTTGGAACAACTAAGATGGCTTCAAGACCATTTTGTCATCTCTTTGCTTAAAACCCAAATGGAGAGTAATGGCGTAGATTCGCCTGAAGACTTAGAGCGTATTAAACAATTATTGTCAAATCATCCACAACAGCAAAAAATTCCTTGACATTGGCTAGTTTTGAACCCCGTGAGGTTTTTATTTATTTATCAAAATCAAACGGAAGGGCTTAGATTCTAACGAAATGGATAAAGTTAAATACATTTTCGTTACCGGCGGTGTTACCAGTTCCTTAGGAAAGGGAATTATTTCTGCTTCTCTTGCCAAGCTTTTACAAGCTCGTGGATATCGCGTAACCATACAAAAATTAGACCCCTATCTTAACATAGACCCAGGCACTTTAAATCCTTACGAGCATGGTGAATGTTATGTAACTGATGATGGTGCGGAAACTGACCTAGACCTCGGACATTACGAGCGGTTTTTAAATGCTCCAACAAGTCAGTCAAACAATGTTACCACTGGTAAAATTTACCAAACCATTTTAGAAAATGAAAGAAGAGGAGATTACTTAGGTAAAACTGTACAAGTTATTCCACATATTACCAATGAAATAAAACGCAGAGTACAACTCCTAGGAGAAACAGATGAATATGATATTGTTATTACTGAATTGGGTGGAACAGTGGGCGATATTGAATCTTTACCATTTTTGGAAAGTGTAAGGCAGCTTCGTTGGGATTTGGGGGTTGACCAAACCTGTGTCATACATCTAACACTTATTCCCTATTTGGCTGCTGCGGGAGAGCTTAAAACCAAACCTACTCAGCACTCCGTTAAAGAACTTCAAGAAAATGGGATATTGCCAGATATTATAGTTTGTAGAACAGAACACAAACTAACATCGGATATTCGAAAAAAAATAGCACTCTTCTGCAATGTAAATTTCAATGCCGTTATTGAAAGTTGTGACGTTCCGAGTATTTATCAAGTTCCATTAGAAATGCTAAGGGAAAAGCTTGACAGAGTAGTCTTATCAAAAATTAAGCTTCCGCTCCGCCAAGAACCAGACTTAAGTAAATGGAAAGATTTCTTATTTCGTTTAGAGCACCACAAATCTGAAGTGCAAATAGGACTGATAGGAAAATATGTTGAACTTCCTGACGCATACAAATCGATTGTAGAAGCTTTTCACCATGCCGGAGCAAGCACAGAGATAAAACCTAATATGACTTACATAAGTTCTGGATCTATTTCTGAAGAAAATGTACGAGAAAAATTGATCAAATTAGATGGAATTTTGGTAGCACCAGGTTTTGGAGAAAGAGGAATCAACGGGAAAATTGAATCCATAAAGTT
Organism: Bacteroidetes bacterium MED-G17; assembly: GCA_002457675.1. GTDB lineage: Bacteria > Bacteroidota > Bacteroidia > NS11-12g > UBA9320 > MED-G17. Next base: position 26,208 of record NTKK01000006.1, on the reverse strand, counting down.
CGCAAGGGAGCATAAAATACCTTACTTCGGTATTTGCTTGGGCATGCAGTGTGCTGTAATAGAATTTGCTCAAAATGTTGCGAAACTTCCAGATGCGCACTCAACGGAAATGTTCCCCAATACCCATCATAAAGTAATTGACATTATGGAAGATCAAAAGGATATTGAACATATGGGTGGAACCATGCGTTTGGGAAGCTATGATTGTAAATTAGTAAAAGGATCAAATGCCTTTAAAGCTTATGGCAAGACAAATATTCAAGAAAGACACAGGCACCGCTTTGAGTTCAACAACGAATATTTAAGCGATTTTGAAAGTAAAGGACTAAAAGCTACAGGTATAAACCCAAGCACAGGCTTGGTCGAGGTAGTTGAAATGGAGAAACACCCATTCTTTGTCGGTGTACAATTTCACCCAGAATTAAAAAGTACTGTTGAAACACCCCATCCACTGTTTGAAAAGTTCTTAAAAGCAGCGGAGCACCTTAATCAAATCAAAAATTAAGCTTGTTGATTTAATTGTAAAGTTACATTTCTTAACTCTTTGGTTAGCTTAGGAATGTTGTCTTGATATTGAAGTGAATCAAACTTAATTGGCTCGCCAATAGTGGCGCGAAAGGTTTTACCCTGTTTATTTTTAGCTTCATAGATTAATAAGCCCAAACGTAAATTCATATGTATTCTGCTAACCCAGTGAAACAAATTGCTGTTGGTTCCATGAAAAAATACAGGAATTACTGTGGCTTTTGTATCAGCAACCAAGCTAGCGGAGAATTTACGCCAAGAGTGTTCACGTGCAAATTTTGCACCTTTCTTTTTCGACATAATTGCCCCCGAAGGAAATATGGCTAAAACCTCACCCTTAGCCAATCTTCTTCTTGCTTCTTCTTTTGCGTTTTTATTAACTTCTTTTCCTATTGCGGAATTTTCAAATGAAACAGGAACAAAATGTTCTCTCATCTCTGGTTCTTGAGCCAAAACTTCATTGATTAAGATAAAGTAATCTTTTCTTACTTTATTCACCAAATACAACAAAAATATACCATCAATCATTCCAAACGGATGATTGGCAACAAAAATTAAAGGCCCTTTTTGAGGAACCTTTTCCAGTTGTTTTGCATCATACTCTAGAGAAATACTAAGCTCTTTCAGTAACAACTCGTAGAGATTATTGGGTGTAAAGGGTTGACCAATTATCTTAAAATAAAGTTTTGTAAGAAAGCGTTTACCCAAAAGAAATTCAACAAAATATATGGTAAACTTACGGAACCAAGCATCCGATGGCTGAGCATAACTAAACTTTCTCCCTGAATTACTGCGTGCCAATTTTTTTTGATTTTAAACGCCCAATGCATTTCTCAAATCTTGAACTTGACTTTCCCACAATAATTCCATTTCCTCAACCTCATCCTCGTCAGCAAAATCTGTTATAATAAGCGCGATGTCTCCAGTTAATTCATCTTTGTTTATAGAAAATTCAAAAAATTCTGATTCTTCTTCATCATCCCAGCTCCATTTAATGTATTTCCCAGATACTTTTCTTTGCAAAGTCGCAACTCTTTCTTCGCCTTCCCAGATAAAAATAAATTTATCTTTACCTTTCAAATTGACATCATCACAAAACCATTCTACCAAACCACTGGGGGTTGAAAGGTAGTTAAACAATACACTTGGACTTGATCTAACCTCAAACTCTAACTCCAGTTTTTCCCTATTCATCTGCTCCTCTGAAAGTTTCAAATTAAAAACAATTTATTTAATATCAAAGTTTTTTCATCTTTGAAGCGTTTTGCGGGAACTTATTAGCAATCGTCTATTTTTTCTTTCATTTCTGCTGTGGAATGTATTGATAGGTTTGTCTATATTGATATTTCCAAAAGGTGAAGCGGTATTATTTTTCAACAGCTTTTATAACGGATTTTTTGAAAGTACTTTTGCTTTGATCACACTATTTGGAGAGTTTTATGTTGGTCTTCTTATAGGTGTATTTTTTCTTTTTTATAAAAGAAAAAAAAATTTGTTACCCTATCTGGTTTCAGTTTTATTAAATCTTCTGGTCATATACCTTCTCAAGCACAAGGTTTTTCCACATTTTGACCGGCCTTATGCTTTTTTTGCCGATCAAATCCAATACCATCAAAACATAAAAATAAATCGTCAATTTTCTTTCCCATCGGGTCATACCAGTGCAGCATTTGTATTTTTCACAAATTTAGCCTTCGCATTTAGAGATAAGCCTTATGCCTGGACACTTATTTTTCCTCCTATTTTGGTTGCGCTCAGTAGAGTAATTTTGGCTCAACATTTTCTCATTGATGTTTTTGTAGGTTCCTGGATAGGGCTTTCCATATCTTTATTTTCTTTCTTTAGCTTACGTATATTTGTGCGACATGAGAAAAGTAATTAAGCGATTTCCGCACTTTTTTCTCAGTATTTCTGCAGCTTTATTTTTTGGTTTTTTCCTAGGACGTGTTCACCTTTTTGATTGGGATGAAGTAAACTTTGCTACTGTAGCAAAGGAAATGTTGCTTAGCCATAATTGGATGAGAACGAGCGTTGACTATTTACCTTTTTCAGATAAACCTCCTTTATTTTTTTGGATGCAATCTATAAGCATGAAAATTTTTGGCATAAATGAGTGGGCCGCAAGATTACCGAATGCTTTAGCAGGTATTGCCACCATCAACTTTGTGTTTTTTCTTGGTAAAAAACACCACAATAGTAAGATGGCTTGGCAGTGGGTTTTAGTTTATTTGGGTAGTTTCACCTCTCAGTTATACTTCAGGTCAGGCATTATTGATCCTTGGTTCAACCTATTTATATTTTTTGCTTTATACTTTCTTTCTCAGGCCATTTCTTCATCCAAGAAACATGTTTATTTCTTTTTGATGGGCATTTCACTGGCTTTGGCCTTTCTAACCAAAGGACCCGTTGCCATTTTAGTTATTGGCTTAGTGGGGCTTTATATTTTAATTCAGAACAACTTTCGTAGATATTTTGCCTTAAGCCATTTGGTGCTCCTAGCTTTGCCTATACTTTCAGTTATTTTTTGGTGGTACCTATTGGGTAATGACGGATCTCCATCGAAGGTTTTAGGAAATTTTATTTCTATACAAAAAGATCTTTTTTCAAAAAATGTTGCCAACCATGCCCAACCATTTTTCTACCATCCATTGGTTTTGTTGGTTGGTATGTTTCCTGCCTCTATATTGGCTTTTCGAGGACTTACAAAAAAGGTGGGTGATAAGGGAAATAAAGCATATCTGTTGGAAAACTTACTACGTATATTCTTTTGGGTGGTTTTGATCTTGTTTAGTTTGGTAAAAACCAAGATAGTGCATTACAGCTCCATGACCTATCTCCCCATAACTTACTTCGCCGCAATCCGATTGAAAAATATTAAATTAAATAAATTAGAAATTTCGCTTTTATGGGTAATTTCTTTGATAATCGTTGCCGCGCTTTCTTTACTGTCCCTTGTAGGAAACAATCCAACTTTTAAAAATACTATAGCGAACTTCATCAACAACCCAATAACAACTGAAGCGCTCCAATTAGAAGGACCTTGGACTGGTATGGAATTTGGAATTGTAGGGATATTTTTTATCGGAGTTTTATTTGTTTTATACGCGCACAAATTTCAATACTTGTTCTTTTGGGTAGCTATATTTTGTCCCATGTTGTTGGTCAGTTTTGCACCAAAAATTGAAGCGCACAGCCAAAAGGAACTTGTGGCTTTTCATAAAGCTCGACAAAATGAAGATGCCTATTTTATCAGCCATTCTTTTGCCACCTATATTCCTAACTTTTATGCGCGAAATAAATCTTATCGTGAGGATGATGAAATATGGCAGATTCGCAAAGACGTTTTACAGAAATACAATTGTAATTCTTACAGTAATTTACCTTTGGAGAAACGCGGAGCTTTTTCTTCAGAGATTTGGCAAAGACTTTTGACAGGTAAAATTGATAAACCAGTATACATAAGCATCCTTAAAAAAGACCAACATAAAATGTCGCAATATCCTAAACTTGAATTTCTTTATGAACGCGGCCCTTACGCATTCTATAAAAGAAATCTATTGCAGTAATTTAGTAGCACATTAGCCCTTAAATTTTTGAATTTGATTTTTGAGTGTTAAAAATCTGTGCTCATATTGTGACAATTTTATGTCAGTAAAAAAATGACATTTCCATGACACTAGAGACAATTTCTATAAAAAACTAGTCTTGTTCTTTGTATCTATGACAAATAGATTCATGCAAAAGTTAGCTATATACAAAAGGCAGAGAGATAAATTGGGACTAAATATTTCAGATGAATTATTGGAAGCAATAACAAAATCTTTGGGAAGCGCTATATACAAGCGAGAAACAGAAATTATATCCGTGCAAAAAGGCGAAATAGCTAAAATAAAAAAAGAATTTCTTGGAAATAAACTGGGTTTAGGAGATAATCCTATATTAGACGAGCATATTTGGAAAGTCTTGGAAAAATTAGGTCTCTCAAACAAGAGAAAATACCGAGTGCTGGTTTATTGTTTACTGGTAATCAAATTTGGCAAACAAAGCTATTTTATTTAATTAAAAAAAAACGTTCTATGACTTGGGGATAGTAGGTATGTTCCAAACTAGAAATCTTTTTTATAATAGATTCTATGCTTTCATCCTTACCAAGTTTTACCCGTCTTTGAAATAGGTAATCTCCTTCATCATAATTTTCATTAACAAGATGTATGGTTATACCTGTTTCTTTTTCCTTATTAGCCAACACTGAATGGTGGACGTGCGCTCCGTACATGCCCTTACCACCATATTTTGGCAAAAGACTTGGATGAATATTCATAATTTTATTTGAATACGTTTCAAGAATATTTGGTGTAATTTTTCTCAAAAATCCAGCAAGAATAATTCCTTCAACATGTGAAGAAATAAGTAATTTAAGTAATGTATCATTTTTTAAATCAGCATTTGAAAAAACAAAACAATCCATGTTTAATTGTTGACACTTTTTAATTACACCCGCCTCAGGATTGTTTGTATATACGCCCGAAATTTCAATAGATGCGTGACCATCAAAATATTCAATTATTGCCTGTGCATTGGTTCCGGAGCCCGAAGCGAGTATTGCCAAGCGAATCATAAACTTGGTTCAAAAGTATGTATATAAACCTCTAACTCTCTTAGGTGATTAATTTTATTAGCTACCTCTGGTCCGTATAAATGTCCATCTATGGTAATTACACGTTTATTTTTTTGATCAAAAATTGTTCGGGTAACAAATGGACCAGCCATAAAGTCATTATTCATACTCCACCAACCTTTTAGGGTGTAACAAGGCATTCCACTAAAATTTTCTTTGGTAAAGCTGCAATCAATCTCGGGATCAATCTCCACATATGTATTGTCCAATTGGCCCTTCAAAAATTTTTTGGTTTTTTGATTTCGCATTTTTTTAATGTAGTTCAATTCAAATTGACTTTCCGACGCGAATGGCTCTTCATAAATACAAATTGCATAATCCATTTTTTTAGAATTTCTTCTATACCAAAGCATCTCTTTTTTATTTAAAGCCAATCGATAATAAGGATGTAGTGGTAAGGCAAATTTTCTCGACTTCTTCATTTTTATAAAGCTCGAATTTCTCGCCTTCCCGAGTGGAAACATTTTATTTTCTCCTACAGAAAGCTCCGCTTGCTCAACATATTGGATAAGTTTTTCTTGGTTTTTAACTATTTTTTCTAGAAGTGAATTTTGATTTTCTGCATAGATAATAAGTGTTTTTTGCGGCTTTGCCCACAAGTTGTTTATCACAAAACCAAAAGCATTTTTTTCATTTATTTTTTGTAAAAGATTTTGAACTGTTTGCCTATCAAATAGTGAAAGAAAATAATCTTTGGACTTGTTATCGAGAAGAATAATCGAATTGAAATAACGTCGAGTAAAGTTGCCCATTTGATCTAAAGGCAAAAATCTTGGTAAAAATTTTCTAGGTTTTGGAGGCAAAAGATTTTCTTCCTCAGCAGAAAAAACGTTCAGAAATGTTTCTTTCATTTGATGCTGAATTAATCGATCATCTGCTAGGATAAAAAAATCACCATATTTGGCATACGATTCAAGTTTAATTTGTTTGTTGTTGCCCTTATCACAAAAAGCAAACAAGCTGCAAAAAATGACAAACAGAAACTTCCTCATTTACTTATAAATTTTTAATTTTTGGTTGGGAAAAATTAGACTGCTGTGTAAGCTGTTCCAAGTTTTTAATTGCCCAACAGTAATTTTATACCGCTTTGCGATTAAAGGTAAACATTCCCCTTTTTTTACCGTATGGAAATAATATTTTGGTACCCTAGCCACAGTAGAAATCTTGTTTAAATCCATAAGCACATTTTTTCTTTCAAGTATCTTATAACTATAATCTTCGGGTAGTCTCAAAGCATAACTTTTTGAGGGTAAACGATCGGACTTCAACTCAGGGTTCCAAGATTTTATAGTGCTCACCTTTACCTCTAACACCTTTGCCAAGTCATCAAGGAAGTAAATGTCCCCTAAAGCAACCGTTGTTAAATTATGTAAGTCAATATCACTGGTTTTGGCTGTAATGCCGTACTCCTTATAGGTATTCATTATGTATGCCATAGCTATATATTTTGGAATATAATCTTGTGTTTCCTTATATAGAAATGGTTGAATTTCCCAAAAATTTTCCCCGCCTGATCTCCTCATAGCACGGGCAATACCTCCAGGGCCAGCATTATAACTTGCCAAAGCCAAATGCCAATCTCCAAAACGTTTGTAAGATTCTTTCAAATATTTAGCCGCAGCCTCCGTAGATTTTTCGATGGAGCTTCTTTCATCAATTTCATAAGTATTTTTCAAACCATAAAGTTTACCCGTTGCAGGCATAAACTGCCAAAGACCAACAGCACCTGACCGCGAAACAGCTTTAGGATTTAAAGCTGATTCAATTATCGACAGATATTTTATTTCGTAAGGAATGTCATACTGATCAAAAATTTTGTCGTAGATGGGAAAATAATGTTCAGACAGGCTCAATACTTCTTTAAGTCTCGGTTGCCAGTTGATGGCAAAAAAGTCGATGAACTTTGCTACTTGTTCATTATACACCATGGGCACCTCAAATTCGAGCTTGTTCATCTTGTTGTAAAAGATTTCCTCGGTCACATTTAGTGAACCACTCGGAAAAACGACCAAATGATCTTCATCTTTTTCAGTCAAGTTACTCGCCCTCGTACAAGAAAAACTAAACACGCAAAGAATAAGAATAAACCTAATCACTTGAAACAAATATGAATATAAAACTTAATTTTTGTATTGTGAATTGCCAACATAGACTGTTTTTTTGGGGATTTATATAAAATTAGACTAATTTGAGAGCATAAATTATGGCTGAACAATCCAAAAAAACATTTCAAAAAATCATGCAAGAATCTTCTATTCAGCCAAAGGAACAACTTTTACCTATTGATACAAAGCAAAAGGGCATAGAAATAGGCATACCTAAAGAAATTACTTATCAAGAAAAAAGAGTTCCACTTACGCCTTTATCGCTGAAATTACTTACTGAATATGGCTATATCTTCAAGATAGAAAAAGGTGCAGGCCTTCAAGCACATTTTTCTGATATGGAATACAGCGAAGCAGGAGCAGAAATTGTAAACAGTCAAAAAGAAATTTATGCATGTCAAACCATATTAAAAATTGACCCACCAACACAGGAAGAAATTGTACACCTTAAGGAAGGACAAAATCTCATAAGCGCGGTACAACTTGCTGATATCAAGGAAGATTGTATGCAGAGTATGATGCAGAAAAGGATAAACGCATTGGCGTATGAATTTATTGAAGACGAAGGTGGCAGCTTTCCCTTTACACAAACAATGAGTGAAATTGCCGGAAAAGCTGCCGTATTTATCGCGGCAGAATACCTAACCAACCAACAATATGGGAAAGGCGAACTTTTGGGTGGCATTTCTGGTGTACACCCAACACAAGTTGTAATTATAGGAGCGGGTACAGTTGCAGAACATGCCGCCAAAACTGCTTTGGGTGTAGGTGCTTCTGTAAGTATTTTTGACAATTCTGTATTTCGTCTCAAGAATCTGGAACAAAAATTAGGCAATAGAATTCATACTTCCACGCTTATACCTGAATTGCTGACTAAAGCGCTTCAAAATGCAGATGTTGCCATAGGCGCTATGGCCATGCGAAAAGCGGAGTCTCCATGCGTTGTAAGTGAAGAAATGGTGCAACAGATGAAAGCAAAGTCAATGATTATCGATGTTGCAATTGATCGGGGCGGAAATTTCAGTACATCAAAAATTACCAACCATCACGAGCCCGTTTTCGAGAAGTTTGATGTAATTCATTATTGTGTGCCAAATATTCCAAGCCGCGTAGCAAGAACTGCTAGCTATGCTTTAAGTAATTTGTTTACAGGCATATTTATTGAATGGGCAAAATATGGTGATTTAGAAACTTATATTTCTCATCATAAAGGTATGCGCATGGGAACGTACCTTTATAAAGGTCATCTTACAAATGAATTGTTGGGAAATAAATTCAATATAAAAATTAAGGAAATTGACTTTTTAATTCCGCCAACCTATTTCTCTATTTAAAGTAGATTTAGCTGGTACCTTGAAAAACTTTTGGCAAGCACCCATACTTTTTGAGCATTATTCACTCTAATTCTCTTTTCCAAAAGCTCTTCTTTGTGCTTACTGTCGATTTTTACCAAAAGTTTGAGGTAATATTTATACGCGGTATAAACGCCAAATCTGCAGGATAAAGGCAATTTTTTAATCCCGCTTAACGCATGCTTGAACTCTTCTTTTACTTCTTGAATAATTTGTTGTTTGTCTTCATCAGAGAAATTGGTGAAGTTCACATTTGGGAAATACAGTCTTCCTCTTTCTTCTAAATCGCTCTTAAGGTCTCTTAAAAAATTTACTTTTTGGAAGGCCGAACCAAGGGCTCTAGCGTTGGGCAGTAAGTCATTAAACAATTTTTTATTCCCCTCGGTAAAAACATGCAAACACATCAACCCTACTACTTCGGCACTTCCATATACGTACGTATCATATGAATCTTTATCGTGTACTTTTTGCTCTAAGTCCATCTTCATGCTCTCAAAAAAGGACTTTACTAGCGCTTGATCAATAGAAAATTGATGATGTGCCATTTGGTAAGCATGTAAAATTGGGTTGGTTGAAAATTTTCGCTCAATTGCTTCATAGGTCTGCGCTTCAAAATCATTTAACAAAAGACCTTTATCTTGATTGTGAAAGGTATCTACAATTTCGTCTGCATAACGAACCATACCATACAAAGCATAAATAGCCCACCTTAATTCACCAGAAATTAAACGAATGCCAACTGAAAAAGAGGTACTGTATCTTTCTGTTGTAAGCTTGCTCGATTCGAGAGAGACTTCATTGTATAATTTAATTGCATTTTTCATACCTTTCTCAAATATTTTTTGGGCACAAATAAGAAGCCAAACGCCTCTGCCCCATCTTTGGTTAATGTCTTATGGTGAATTTTATGCGCCTTTCTCATGGCTTTAAAATATTTAATATTTGTCTTTCTAAGCCATTTGATTCTTTGATGAACAAATACATCGTGAACCAAAAAGTATGCTACCCCGTAAAGACAAACTCCAATACCGATTTCGAAGAATATTGATGGAATTATTTTTTCGCTTGAAAGTACTATCAGCCCCGCCGAGACAAGGGCAAATACTACTGCAAATAGGTCGTTTTTTTCGAAAACTTGTTTGTGCACACTGTGGTGTGATTTATGCCATCTCCACATAAAGCCATGCATAATGAATTTGTGCGTAAACCATGCCATAAACTCCATAAAACAAAACGTAACAAAGATGAAAAATAATTTCATTGTCTTATTTTTACAATTGCACCAAATTTATGTTCATTTTTTGACTTTAAAAATTAAACAAAGTCAAATTACACTTTATCTCCTTAAATCATTTGATTATCTTTGGGAATGCGCCTTAATTACTTTTTACTTTTTTTGGTACCGGCTGCTTTATCATTTATTCAGTGTAATGATGAAGACCCAAAGAAATACAAGCAAATTTTGATGATTGGCTTTTCGCACAATTTTGACAATGAAAAGCTTGTATTTGATAACCAAACTTATCTTACCAGTAATGGCGATTCTTTTACTCCTTCTAAGTTGATTTACCATGTAAATAATTTCCAGTTAATTTCTGAAGATGGCACAACGTATAGGTTTGAAAATAAATATGCCCTGATAAACCCTGCCACAGGAAACACCCAAATTGAATTAGGAACATTCCCACTTGACGATTTTGTGTCACTGGCCTTTGATCTTGGTGTTAGAGATTCAACTATAAACATTAACGGCGGGCTTAATGACCAGTTTATAGATCCAATGTACTGGCAAATGAACTCAGGCTACATAAATTTTAAGTTGGAAGGTAATAGCCCTAGTAGTCCAAATGAAGGGGTGACAATGCACATCGGAGGCTATAAATCTGGCCAAGAAACAGCTCAAGAAATACGTTTAACATTGCCCAATAAATTGACAAATAACCAGGGGCTAAGCCAAAAAAAAGAGTTAAACATAAATGTTGATTTATCCAAGCTTTTTTCTGACGCCAGCCAGCTACCGCTTCGATATTTTCATAAGATTCATAAACCCGGAGATACCGCACAAATGGTATCAAAAAATTTTCCCAACATGTTTAACTTTTAAGCCTTTTTGTTAAACAAAATATTCCTTTTTATCCCCTCCCATTTAGCACGTTTCAATGGACTACCAGCAAATATTTCATTAAATACTTCGTGGGTCATCTCTTCCCAATCTGTCTTTGATAGGTTATTTTTTGGCCCTTCAAATTTGGGTTCTTGATGCTTTTGAGCAAAGCGATTCCAAGGACAAACATCTTGACAAATATCACAACCAAAAATCCAGTCATCCATTTTACCTGACATATGCGGCCCTATTTTGTCTTTGTGTTCAATGGTGAAATAAGAAATACAATTGTTGCTATTGATATTTTTTTCTGGCAAAATCGCATCTGTTGGACAAGCGTCTATACACGCCGTGCACGTACCACAATGGTCAGTATCTGGTATATCAGGCCATGCCTCCAAATCTGAAATTATTTCTGCCAAAAAATAAAAACTGCCTTTTTTTTTATTAATCAGCATTGAATTTTTACCTACCCAGCCAAGCCCTGACCGAGCTGCCCATGATCTTTCTAAAATCGGCGCAGAATCGACAAAAACCCGCCCATTTACCTGCCCAATTGACTGATTCAATTGCATTATAAATTCTTGTAATTTTTTCTTGACTACTTTATGGTAGTCTTTTCCCCAAGCATATTGAGCGATTTTGTACCCCTTTTCGCTCTTAGGTCGAGCTTGTTGAAAATAGTTATACATTAATGAGATGACCGTTTTGGCCCCGGGAACAAGTAAGGTTGGATCTAATCTTAATTCGAAGTGATTTTCCATGTACTGCATGCTTGCATGATGCTTCTGATTAAGCCAGCTTTCTAATCTACTTTCTTCTTCAACCAACTTTTCTGCCTTAGCAATTCCACAAAATTCAAAGCCCAATGACTGGGCAATGCTCTTCACTTCTTGGCTATTTTTTTGAAGTAAATCTGTTTTCAAAATAAGGTCGGCGCGTCCCCAGATTTTGTTTTACCCAAATGTTTATAGGCCCTAGTGGTTGCCTCTCTTCCTCGTGCTGTTCTCTGGACAAATCCCTCTTGGATAAGAAAAGGTTCATAAACTTCTTCAATCGTACCTGCATCTTCACCAACGGCTGTCGCGATGGTATTTAAACCAACTGGGCCACCGTTAAATTTATCAATAATTGTAAGTAAAATAAGGTTGTCCATTTCATCTAGCCCGCTTTGGTCAACATTTAATGCACGAAGTGCCATTTGTGCAATTTCCAAAGTAATGATGCCTTTACCTTTTATCTGAGCAAAGTCTCTAGTTCTGCGAAGGAGCGCATTTGCTATCCTGGGTGTTCCCCTACTTCTTTTGGCAATTTCCGAAGCTGCATTGTTGTCTATCGGTATATCCAATATTTGAGCTGACCTTTTGGCGATAGTGGCAATCAATTTTGCATTATAGTATTCCAATCGGCAATTGATACCAAAACGCGCACGTAAAGGAGCCGTTAAAAGACCTGACCTAGTCGTGGCACCAATTAATGTGAATGGGTTTAAACTTATTTGTACGCTTCTTGCTGCAGGTCCAGTATCGAGTACAATATCAATCTTATAATCTTCCATTGCTGAGTAGAGATACTCTTCTATGACTGAGCTCATCCTATGGATCTCATCAATAAATAAAACATCTCCTTCCTCCAAATTAGTAAGCAATCCAGCCAAATCTCCTGGTTTTTCCAATACAGGTCCACTGGTGATTTTCATTTGACTATCCATTTCATTGCTGATGATGTGTGACAAAGTGGTTTTCCCTAAGCCTGGAGGACCATGCAACAAAACATGGTCTAGTGCTTCACCCCTTTGTTTAGCAGCTTTTACAAACACTTTGAGGTTTTCCACCAATTTATCTTGACCCGTAAAATCTTCGAAACGCGCAGGACGCAATACTTTCTCCGCATCTTGCTCGATAGGCGTTAGATGATTTTTATCCGCTTGCAAGTGCTCGTTTGACATGAATTGCGAAGTTACTTTTTTTTCTTTTGCACATCTTTACATGCAACTTTCATGTAAGCCAATACGTTTATCTTCGTAACAATGAAAGGGAATAAATGCCTATTGGTGCTGTTTGTACATTTTTTTATGGCTTCATCTGTTTTTGCACAACTTGTTGATCCAAAAGAGATTACATGGGATTCAAAATCGATAAATTTGGGCGTGGTGAATGTGTCTGAAGGTCCAAAAATAGCCGCTTTTGATTTTGTAAATAGAAGCAAAATTCCTTTACTTATTAAACAGGTAACAACAGAATGCGGCTGCACAGCACCACAATTTCCTACAAAACCAATTCTTCCTGGAGAAAGAGCGCAAATCAAAGCCACTTTTCAGTCTTCTCGTGTATATGGCCGATTTGAAAAATATCTACGCGTTCTTGGAAATTTTATAGGCAACCAGGAAATTTCATTGTCTATCAAGGGTACTGTGAATCACGATCAAAAAGTTCCTTATACAAGAGAAGAATCAATCATTCAAAACAAAAAAGCCGGCCATTTTAGACTTAAAAGTCATTTTGTGCTTTTTGGCGAAATGGACAAAAATGAGAAACGTCAATTTCCGATTATTTACAAAAACAATGGAACATATGATTTGCAATTGATTAACATAGAAAAGCTTCCAAAATCCATTTCTTGGAGTGGCCCCACAAAACCAACCAAACCGGGAGATTCAGATACTATTTTTTTAACCTATGACCCTTCGGTGTCAGACGATATTTGGGGCTTTCAAAATGGAAGATTTATTCTGTATACAACAGATAATTTCAACCCCCGGAAAGAGATTATCTATAATGCAAGTATAAAAAAAGATTTTAGCAAATTGCGAAAAAAGGAGCTTAAAAAAGCCCCGATGGCAAGCTTGAGCTCAAACAAAGTTGACCTAGGAAAAATTAAAGCAGGTCTTAAAAAATCGGGCACCTTCACTATAACAAATACAGGCAAAACAACGCTAAAAGTATACCATATTAAAACCGATTGTAGTTGTACAATAATCAAGAATCCAAAAAGGGAAATAGCGCCTAACAGCTCCTCGACTTTTTCAGTTGAATTTGACTCTATATTCAAAAAAGGTATTCAATCAAAACCAATTACTATCTACACAAATAGTCCAAACAGTTCTGTAATAACGGTTCAGATTAAAGCAAATGTCACCGATTATATGGCAACTGATTATTAACTTTGGTTCGGTTTTTGTTTAAACAACTACGATGAAAAACTTTCTGTTTATTTTTTTAACCTGTATATCCAGCGTATTCATTTCTTTAAGTATCATAAAGCAGTACCCAAGTCTAATTTTGGGATCCACTCAAAATACAGATTCCCAAATAAGAAAAGAGATTGTTCTAGTAAATGAACAACCGGAAAGTGGAGGTAACTTCAATTTGGCCTCAACAAAAAGTACCCCCTCCGTAGTCTTTATAAAAACAGAGAGTTCTGTACAAAGAAGAACATGGTTTTTTGATCCATTTGGTAGCATTGGAAAAGTGAGCAGCTCAGGTTCAGGGGTTATTTTATCTGCTGATGGCTATCTAGTTACCAATCATCATGTGGTAAAAAATGCTGATAAGATTGAAGTCATGCTTAACAACAGCAAAATGGCTTACGAAGCCAAACTTGTTGGTGCTGCACCATCCACAGATTTGGCTCTTTTAAAAATTGATGCGGGTGATTTACAGGCCATAGAATTCGCTGATAGCAAAAAGCTAAAAATTGGAGATTGGGTATTGGCTGTTGGCAATCCATTTAATCTAAATTCTACCGTAACAGCGGGAATTGTTAGCGCCAAAGGAAGGAATATAAATATTGTGAATAGTGAATTCCCAATTGAATCATTCATACAAACCGATGCTGCAATTAACCCTGGCAACAGCGGTGGAGCATTGGTCAACCTTGAAGGCAAACTAGTGGGAATCAATACAGCAATAGCAAGTAAAACTGGAAGCTACATTGGATATGGGTTTGCCATTCCAGCAAATATTGTACAAAAAATTGTTGGCGATTTAAGGCAATATGGACAAGTGCAAAGAGCTTTTGTGGGACTGTCGGTAGAAGATTTGAGAAACGAGAGCTTACAACAACTTGAAAATATCAAATATGGTGTTTTGGTTAATAGAGTAATTAGCCAAAACAAAGAAGCTAAAAAATTCTATCCTGGTGATATCATTATTCAAATTGATGAGCAAGATATTCGAACTAAATCAGAATACGATGAAAAATTGGCCTACCACAGACCAGGCGATAAAGTTCAAGTGGTGGTGCTAAGGAATGGAAACAAGAAAACATTAGAAATTACCTTACTAAATGCATCTGGCACAACAGCCCTAATCAAAAAAACAAGTTTCTACTCTAAAGATTTAGGTGCAGAATTGGAATGGACAAACCAACTTGAACAAGACAAACTGAATATAGGTCAAGGAATTAAATTGGTTAGGATAAAACCAGGGGTTGTTCAAAGAATGGGACTTTCTGAAGGATTTATAATCACAAGCGTTAATGGGAAAAGCTTTGATTCACTTAAAGCCTTTGAAAATTATTTAAAAAATATCTCTGGAAACATCAGAATTTTGGGTGTAGATAAATTCGGCAACAAAAGAAGTTATTCCTTCTTTTCCTACTAAAAAGAAACTACATAAACCCAAATATGATTAATTTGTAGCATGTACGAAGTTCTTAAGAATTTACATTCTTACCTAAGGTGGGGTGTTTTATTATTTGGTGTATTGGCAATTCTACTTGCCCTATATGCTTGGATACGTAAAAGTGAATACAAAAAACACCACAATCAACTTAGCCTTCTTTTTTTAATTTTTACTCATACCCAAATACTCATTGGCTTAATTCTTTATTTCTTGAGTCCTGTAGTGAAAATTGCCATGCAAGATTTTGGAGCAGCCATGAAAAATGAAAGCTTGCGCTTTTGGTCTTTAGAGCATCCAGTAAGTATGATTTTAGGCGCTGTGTTAATTTCAGTGGGACGTTCTATAAGCAAAAAAACATCGAATCCTGTTCTTAAACATCGTAGAACTTTTTTGTACTTCCTGGCCGGTATTTTGGTTATTATTTCGGCCATACCAAATTGGTAATACTTACTTTTGATTAATGAAATTACAAAATATTTCAACCATTTTAAGTTCTTTTGGCATCTCTGCAAAAGGTGCCTCATTTTACACGAATAGCCAAGATGGCCCTGCCAAAAAGTCCTCAACAATTGATGTATTTTCTCCGATTGACAACCAGCATATTGGACAAATTAGCCAAGCAAATGACCTAGAAATTGAAAATGCTATCCAAACTGCCAAAAATGCACAGAAAGAGTGGCAAAAAATTCCTGCTCCCAAACGAGGTGAATTTATCAGAATTCTAGGGAATAAATTAAGAGCACATAAAGAAAATTTAGCTTCATTGGTTACTTATGAGATGGGCAAAAGTTATCAAGAGGCCTTAGGAGAGGTTCAAGAGATGATAGATATCTGTGATTTTGCAGTTGGCCTTTCAAGACAATTGCACGGTTTAAGTATGCACAGTGAGCGACCCAAGCACAGAATGTATGAGCAGTGGCATCCTTTGGGTGTAGTCGGTGTTATCTCAGCGTTTAATTTTCCTGTTGCTGTTTGGTGTTGGAATATTGCGTTGAGCACCATTTGTGGCAATACATCCATATGGAAACCTTCAGAAAAAACACCTTTTACAGCTATTGCGTGCCTCAAAATTATTCAAGAAGCCTCAAAAGTATTCGAACTTCCTGAAGGTGCTTTTGTACTTTTAAATGGTAACCATGAAGTAGGCGCAAAAATTTGTACAGATGATCGAGTTACCTTAATTTCTGCCACTGGTTCTAGCCGTATGGGTAAAATTGTAGCACAAACAGTTGCTCAGCGATTGGGCAAAACGCTATTAGAATTAGGCGGTAATAATGCAATGATTATCAGTGAGCATGCCCAAATGGACTTGGCCATACAAGCAGCTGTTTTTGGATGTATAGGTACTGCAGGTCAAAGATGTACGAGTACCCGAAGGCTTATTATTCATGAAAGTGTTTACAAAGATTTTTCAGCGCGTATGTGCGCTGCGTACAAACAAGTCAAAATTGGCAATCCACTAAATGTAGCGAACCACATGGGGCCTTTAATTGACAATGAAGCGGTTCAAAATTATCTGAAAGCCATTAAGTCAATTGAAGCAGCGGGTGGCAAGATATTGTTTGGAGGAGAAGTAGTAAAAGGTATGCCTTCAGAAAATTATGTAATGCCCACCATTGCTGAAGCACAAAACCACTTCAACATTGTACAAGAAGAGACTTTTGCGCCCATTGTTTATCTAATTTCTTACCAAAATTTGGAAGAAGCAATTTCCATTCAAAACGATGTAAAACAGGGGCTTAGTTCTTCAATATTTACTCAAAATTTGCAAGAGGCAGAACAATTTTTATCAGCTTCCGGAAGTGATTGCGGAATTGCCAATGTAAATATTGGCACCTCTGGGGCAGAAATTGGTGGCGCGTTTGGTGGTGAAAAAGAGACCGGTGGCGGAAGAGAAAGTGGTTCAGATGCTTGGAAATTTTATATGCGTAGACAAACAAATACCATCAACTTTGGGTCAAAATTACCATTGGCACAGGGTATTGAATTTGAGCTATAATTTTCTTATATTTGGTTTCATGTTATGAAACCTTCCATTAACATTCGTCTAGCTCAGTTTTTTTTCAGCTTCTTCTTACTTGTTTTATTGACTTTTTTCGGCTTCGTATATTTTTCCATTCAAGAAAGTGCAGTGCTTGAAATAGAATCAAAAACCAATATGAAACTTCAAATATATCTGATGGTTAACTTGATTGTTACGTTGGTTGTTATTCTGCTGTCCAGCATGACATTTAGCTTCAAAATAGATCAAACAAAACAGAGTAAGATGGAAATACCTCAAAAAATCAACAAGTTAAAAAATGCTTGTATTTTGCGCATGGTTCTATTGAGTACTGGCGCTCTGATCGCTACAGCGTCTATGCTGTTTACCAAAAATTTGGTCTTTGCTTTTTATTTCATTGTACTATTCTTGGTGTTTCTGAATACATTTTTGACAAAAAGCAAAGCAAAAAGATTGCTTCAACTGCAGTAAAGATATATTATTGAAGACCTATGCGGTCGATTGTCGTATTTATTTGTTTACTTTCTTCCCTACCTACTTTAAGTCAAACAGAATCCTATGGGCTTTCAATTGCGGGAAATCAAAGTCCTTTTACGAGTGAAAACTATGCACCTAGCTGGGGATACCAAATTGGCTTTTATGGCAGTTTTCATATCAGAGATTACCAATGTATCATATCACCAAGCTTTTCATTTTTAAAAGCGCAGCACAATAGTGCGCCTAAAAACTTGCAAAACAACTTTGCTGAACTGCCCTTAATGCTTCAGCTACATTTTGGGAAAAATCAAGCCGTAACACTTAGGCCAGGAGTAAACATTGCCTACAACACAAAAAATAGTTTGCTTTCCTTGGATGGAAGCAAGACCAATGGACAAAGTGAATCTCTTTTTACTATTGATAAGCCTTGGCAATTTGGATATATGTTAGAATTGGCATTTGCTTCAAGCAAATTGTCTAGTCCATATATTTCCTATCAAAATACATTCTCGCCGGGACGTTTTAATGAGCAAAACGGAAGCATCCCTCTTGGCCGAATAAATGTAGGTATTCGCTTTAATATCAACCAGCTAGAATCAAAAAGTGATTATGAAGAAAAACAAAATGCTATTGAATTGCAAAGGGATTATGCACAAAAAGCAAAAACCAGTTACTTCTTATTTGCTATGAGAAATAAAGAATTAGAATTGAAAAAATTGAGTTTTGGTGAAGACACCACCACAATGATGGAAGAGGTAGATCTATTTAATAATATATGCACCAATACGCTAGACTCTGCTTTTTCCTTTAAATATTTGACTTTTGACCAGCAATATTTGGATACATTACTACAGGGGAATTTAACCTATGTATTTACTGAGGATGTGGCACAAAAACTAAAAAAAGAGGGTTATTTCATCATTATTTTCGGTGATTACTTCTTGGATGAGTCAGACTTGGTAAGAACTGGCCTATACGTTTTTGATGAAAATATGAACTTGATTACCAGTCCGTTTCCAAGTTTTGTGAACTATCCAAACATCACTAGGCGCATGTTTCAGCCCTACAGCATTCAAGAAATGATATTAAAATTTTGTAACCGTTTAAATGAACATCAGCTAGAATATGGCTACTAAACAAATCCATCTGATTGCCATTGGTGGGGCCATTATGCACTACTTGGCCATCGATTTAAAAAAAAATGGTTACCAAGTTACTGGCAGCGATGATGTCATTTTTGATCCGGCAAAATCAAACTTAGAAAAAGAGAATTTACTTCCTAAAAAAATGGGCTGGAATGCAGAACACATTCATGCCAATCTTGATTTGATTATTTTGGGAATGCACGCAAAAAAAAACAACCCCGAACTCCAAAAAGCGCTTGACCTTAAAATCCCTATTCAGTCATTTCCAGAGTTTGTTTTCCAACAAACTAGAGATAAGCTGAGAGTTGTTGTATCAGGAAGCCATGGAAAAACAACAATCACTTCCATGATTATGCACATGCTGAAGGAGCAAAAAATAGATTTTGACTATTTGGTTGGCGCAAAATTGTCGGGTTTTGAGAGAATGGTTAAAATAAGCAATGCACCAATCGTCGTTATTGAAGGTGATGAGTACCTAAGCTCTGCTTTGGATAGAAGATCAAAATTTCATTGGTACAAACCATCTATTCTGCTTTTAACAGGCATCGCTTGGGACCATATGAATGTTTTCCCAACTTTTGACTCCTACCTTCAAACCTTTGAAAAACTCATAGCGGACAACATAGACGCCAAAGTAATTTATTTTCAAGACGACAAACACCTTCAAAACATGGTGGCAAAAAATAAAAATCGTGTAAAAATAGCTTACCAAGCAACACATTTTGAGCCACTTGAATCAGGAATGAAGATTGAATCAGCAGTATTTCCAATATTTGGGGACCACAATGCTGCCAACCTATCTGGTGCCTTAGAAGTTGTAAACTTTTTGGGTGTTCCCAAAAATAAGGCCCTGTCATCCATGAAAAACTATCGTGGCGCTTCCCTTAGATTACAGAAAATCTTTGTCTCAGAAAACACCTTAATTTTTAGGGATTTTGCCCACGCACCCAGTAAAGTAAAAGCAAGTGTACATGCGGTAAATCAACATTTTTCATCAAGAAAGTTTCTTGCAGTTCTAGAGCTGCACACTTTCAGCAGTTTGGATCCAGCATTTATTGTTCAATACAAGGACAGTTTGGATTTAGCGAATGAAAAAATCGTATTTTTAGACGACCAGGCTCTGCACAAAAAAGGGAAATCAACCGAACTACATGCATCTTTTTTAATGGATATCTTTGGTCAAGATTGTCAAATCATCAAAAAATCTAGCTTACTCAAACAAAAAGTACAAGCGTTTACTTCTTCAAAAAGTGTCACATTGCTTATGAGTTCTGGTAATTTTGGCGGTATTAATTGGTCTCATTGACCAAATTGTTTCGGAATTTTTGGCCGTTCTTTTTTCTTTTTCCTTTTTGGCCTGCCCAATCTAAGTTCATCGCCTAGAAACCAATTGTCTCCCAACTTGATTGCTAGGTAAGAAAAAATGGCTGTTTTCGAAGTACTTTCCAATGTATGAATGACATAACAAAATTTGAAACCCATTTCATGCGCACCACAATCCAACTCTCTATCTACAAATTGCGTATTTTTCAAATTGAATCTGCTTAGTTCTGCTTGCTCAATAAGTCTTTTGTGCTGTTTCTTGAGATTTTGTAGTAGATACGTAAACTTCATTTGAACCATTATTGAACTTTGCTCAATAGACAATGAGTCAAAAATTACTTGCAAATCTTTTGATGTAGGAATGAGCGACTTGATTGAATCAAAAGATTCTGTCTTTATTTTTACCTGTACTTGACTGTCTAGACTAGCAACAGAAAGAAAGCGGACGGGCTCCTGACTGTCTTTTTTTTGCACATATGGGATGCGCGTATTTTGCCCAATTGCGCAAAAAAATACTTGCCAAAAAAACAATATGAAAAAGCATTCTCTCATCCTTTTAAGGATTGTAAAATTAGCACTTATTTTTGCCTCCTTGTGAGATTTCAATTTCCCATAATTCTACTGCTTGTAATTTTACTTTTTGCTTGTAAGCAAAATCCTAGCAATGACAAAAAGGTGAAGGTTATAGCCACCACCAATATCATTGGTAATTGCCTAGAAAATATGCTTGATAGCCATCAGTTTTCTGTTCAATCTTTAATGGGGCCAGGTATTGACCCACATAAATACAAAGCGAGTCATTCAGATATCAAACTGCTAAATTCGGCAGATGTTATTGTGTACAATGGCTTGCACTTAGAAGGGAAAATGTCGCAAATTTTGGAAAAACTATCAAAAACCCGCCAAGTTGTTGCGGTAAGTGAAGCCATAGACAAAAAAGAATTTATTTTGGTTGATTCCCAAGCTGGGCTTTATGATCCACATTTTTGGTTTAATTTAGGTCTTTGGAGAACTGCATTGGACAAAACGGTAAAGCAAATTCAAAAGTGGTATCCCAACATAGATTTTGAGAAGGCAAACAAATACTTAGCCGAAATAGACAGCACAAACATGTGGGCAAAAAGTCAACTGCTCGACATTCCCGAAGATGCTAGAGTCTTAATTACCTCTCACGATGCTTTTCATTATTTTGGTAATTCTTACAACATTCAAGTCAAGGCGCTCCAAGGGATTTCTACGGTTTCGGAATTTGGGCTTAAAGACATTGTTGAATTAATAGACTTTATCGTTGGCAATCAAATCCCCAGCATATTTATCGAAAACTCCATCAACCCGAAATCGATTAATAGCGTGATTCAAGGTGCCAGAAAGAAGGGACATGAGGTTGCGCTCGGTGGCGAACTTTTTTCTGATGCACTGGGCGATGCACAAAATCCAGAAGGAACTTATGTAGGCATGATTAAATACAACGTAAGAACCATCAAAAAAGGCCTTAATCATGATTGAAAACGTAAAAGATCCTAGCTTAGAGGCACACAACCTTACCGTATTTTATCAAAAACGTCCAGCCATTTGGAATTTGGATTTCACTCTACCAAAGGGAAAAATAATTGGCATAATGGGGCCCAATGGTTCAGGAAAATCAACCTTACTAAAAAGCATCATGGGTATACTAAAACCCAATGATGGGTGGGTAAAGGTTTTTCAAAGAAAAATTGATGATGTGCGTTTTAAAGTGAGTTATGTGCCCCAAAGGCAAAGCATAGACTGGGATTTTCCTACCAATGTTTTTGAGGTAGCTAAAATGGGACGTATTTCTTCAAAGGGATTGTTCAAACGTTTTACAAAAACCGATCTAGAAATCGTCAAAGAAAGCCTCCACAGGGTAAACATGTATGACATGCGCAATCGCCAAATTTCTGAACTTTCAGGCGGTCAACAGCAGAGAACATTCTTGGCAAGGGCACTCAGTCAAGAAGCTGATTTATTCATTATGGACGAACCTTTTGCCGGCGTAGATGCAGCTTCAGAAAAAGCTATTATTGGCTTGCTTAATGAATTAAAAAGCAAAGGAAAAACCTTATTGGTTGTTCATCATGATTTACACAGCGCAAAAAATTATTTTGATTGGCTGGTATTGTTGAATACCCGATTGGTTGGTAGCGGGCCTTTAGAAAAATTGTATACCGATGAGTTGCTGAGCGAAACTTACGGGGGTACGCTAACTTCACTTAGTAAGATCGCCACTAAAATTGAAAAACAAGGTTTGCCCATAAGGCACAAGTAAAAAATGGAAAAAATCACTGAATTTTTCAGCTTTTCGGATACAACCATACTAACGGTCACCTTGGGCAGTATTTTATTGGGCATTCTTGGCTCTGTTGTTGGTGTGTTTACGTATCTGCGCAAAAGGGTGTTAATTGGTGATGTAATCGCGCACAGTGTGTTACCAGGACTGGTTTTGGGTTTTCTTGTTTTGAATGAAAAATCCTTTATTGTGTTATTAATTGGCGCGCTTATTTCTGGCGGTCTTTCTTCCTTTTTGGTAGACTATATCACCCACCACTCCAAGTTGAAAACCGATGCAGCTTTGGCACTTGTTTTGGGTGTTTTCTTTGGCTTTGGAACTTTTTTGCTTACCAAACTCCAAGGGCATTCAGGTGCATCCCAAGCTGGCATTGACGCTTATCTATTTGGACAGGCAGCAGCCATTGATTTATTTGATGTACAAGTCATTGGTGTTTGTTGTGTACTTCTCCTTCTTACCCTTTTGATTTTTTTCAGGGGCTTCAATATCTTGTCATTTGACGAACAATTTGCTTATTCAATTGGCATGCCTACCCAATGGTTGAAGTTTGTCCTTACCAGCATGACCATTATCACTGTAGCATTAGGCGTTCAATTGGTGGGCGTTGTGCTTATGTCGGCATTGCTAATAACCCCTACATCTGCTGCCAGATTTTGGACTTCTAAGGTAAAAATAATGCTACTTCTTGCAGCTTTGTTTGGTGCTTTTGGCGGACTATCAGGCGCATTGATTTCTTACTTAAATTATAGAATGCCTACTGGACCATGGATCGTAATTGTTTTGTCTTTTTTGGCATTTTTATCATTTGTATTTGCACCTAAAAAGGGTGTTTTATTTCGTCTTTTTTCCAATGTTTTTTTTAAGATAAAAATCCAAAAGGAAAATATACTCAAAGACTTGTTCCTTCTTGAAAATGAAACCATAGAGATTGAGGAGCTTCAAGAACACCAGCCAAGCCAATCTGTTTTTAATCGTTGGGTTCAAAGGATTTTGGTTTATGAGAAAAAAATAAAAAAAATGGAAAATCGACGTTTTACATTGACCGCGCTTGGCAGGGCACAGGGGTCCAAAATTTTTGAAAGACACAAACTGTGGGAAAAATATATCGGCAAATACATGCACTTAATGCGAGACCACGTGCATACAGACGCGGAAGGTATTGAGCACATTATAGATGAAGAAATTGAAAGAGACTTAAAATCATCGATATGAGCATGGGAATAGATGACATATGGATATTTGCTTGCGCCTGTTTGGTGGCCATACCCTGCACTATTTTGGGTTGTTTTTTGGTTTTGCGCAACATGTCTATGATTGGGGATGCCATTGGCCATGCGGTATTGCCTGGCATTTTTTGTGCTTATTATTTCTACCATAGCAAAGCCACCTTTCCTGTTTTGATTGGAGCTTCGTTATCTGGCTTGGCGGCAACCTTTCTCATCCAGTGGATTCATAAAAAGGTAAAGCTTCAGTCAGATGCTTCCATAGGTATTTCATATACCCTATTTTTTGCCATTGGTGTAATTCTGGTTTCTGCCTTTGGCGCCCAAGCAGATATTGACCAAGATTGTATTTTACACGGCGAAATAGCGCAAATTCCGCTTGATACCCTATCGCTCAATGATGGCTTTTCTTTGGGGCCACGACAGTTTTGGATGTTGTTAGGCAATACGCTATTGGTCGTTGCTTTTTGTTTACTAGGTTATCGTGCCTTGTGGAGTACTAGTTTCGATGAGCATTTTATTAAATCCATTGGAATAGGTGTGCTGTTTTGGCAATTTTCATTGATGGGCATGGTGTCTTTAACAAGTGTTGTTTCCTTTGAATCGGTTGGGGCCATTTTGGTTATTGTATTTTTGGTAGGCCCTGCAAGTACGGCTTATTTGATTGCTAAACAACTTAATAAAATGATTTGGTGGAGCATCCTGTTTGCGATACACGCCTGTTTTTGGGGTTACTTGGCAGCTATACTGTTCGATGGATCGATTGCAGGATCGATTGCTACCACAATGGGCATTCAATTTTTTGTCGTATTTTTTTTCCTTAAATGGGCACAAAATTCAAGCAATAAATCTCTTGATTTGCAGGACTATGAATAAACTTTTTTTATGGGCAATTGCACATTTGTTGTTTTTCTCTGGTAAACCTGTAAGTAGCAAAAAAGCTGATGAAGTTGCAAGTGAGAGGCACCTAAAAAATATTGTACAACTCACTTTTGGGGGCGACAATGCAGAAGCCTACTTTAGTTTTGACAACAAAAAGCTGGTATTTCAATCAAACAATTCCAAATGGGGTCTTTCTTGCGATCAGATATTTATTTTAGATATTAAGGCGCAAAGCCAAGATACTTCTTTGCCAATCCCAATGCTTAGCACGGGCTTGGGCAGAACCACCTGTAGTTATTTCATGCCGGATGGTAAGTCCATCATTTATGCATCAACCCATGAGAGCAATGAGGCGTGTCCGCCGGTACCCGATGCGCGAAAACTTAAAAAATACGTTTGGCCCATTTACCCAAGCTTTGACATATACCAAGCCGATTTGGCCGGAAATATCATCAAGAAACTGACCGATTCTCCGGGCTATGATGCCGAAGCAACCTTATCGCCTCAGGGCGACAAGATTGTCTTCACCTCAGATAGGAGTGGCGATTTGGAATTGTATACCATGGATATTGACGGGAAAAATGTGCAACAAATAACTTCTACTTTGGGATATGATGGGGGTGCCTTTTTTAGCCCTGACGGGAAAAAATTGGTTTTTAGGGCAAGTCGTCCCAAAAGCAAAGATGAAATAGAAGAATACAAAAGTCTTTTGAAACAAGGTTTAGTTGCCCCAACGAATATGGAAATTTTTGTATGCAATGTTGATGGCAGCGATTTGAAACAGATAACGCACTTGGGAAAGGCCAATTGGTGTCCGTTTTACCACCCTAATGGGAAACGTGTTATTTTTAGTTCAAATCATCATGCGCAAAGCGGTTATGATTTCCAATTGTATGCCATCAATGAGGACGGCAGTGATTTAGAACAAATCACGAACCAAAGTGCCTTTAATGCATTTCCTATGTTTTCATTTGATGGGAAAAAGATGGTTTTCAGCTCCAACCGCAACAATGGCGGAACACGCGCTACCAATGTATTTCTTGCCGACTGGGTGGATTAAGCAGGCTCAAAGTATAAAGTTGCTTCCATCTAAGGTCGATTAGCAGTTTAGTTGGTCATAGGTATAGGTCATCCCTTGGGGGGGGTGAGTGATGTTCCCATAAATGTTTCTATCGAAGTTACCATATGGCTGATGTTCAATTGCTCAATTTTCAATTTCAACACAACCCCTACCAGCAAGGAAACAACAACCTAGGCACCCTATTTAGAACAGACAATCAACTGTCTGTAACCACTTTGAATGTGGTGTACAACAAGGCGCTAAAAACCAAAACCATTACCACTATTCTGAGTTATGTAAACTCCCAGATCGATTATAACAACGGGATGCTCTTGGTAGACAATACCATGTATATGTTCAATACCAGCATAAATGCAAAGAAACTTATAACTTCTCTAT
>NTKK01000005.1 GCA_002457675.1 Bacteroidetes bacterium MED-G17 | reverse complement strand
TTAAAGATAAATAGAATAATCTTGATAGAGACTACTTGTTCGCCAGTTGACCGCAAGCAGCGTCTATGTCTTTTCCTCTGCTATGCCGTATGCTATTGTTAACACCAAGGGCGCTGAGCTTCTCTGAAAATTTATGTATTCTATTTCTACTGGCGTTTTGATAATTGGCAAATTCTATGGGGTTATATTCAATAAGGTTAACTTTTGAGAAAATTTGATTCGCAAATTCGGCCAATTCTTCAGCATCTTCCATGTAATCATTCTCGTTCTCAATTACACAATATTCTAGCGTTACCATACTACCGGTTTTTTCAGTAAAATGATTTAGGGCTTCAGCTAAATCTTCTAAAGGATTGCTTTCGTTTATTGGCATCAGCTTGCTTCTTTTTTCATTATTTGAAGCATGAAGTGATAGGGCAAGGTTAAATCGGACTTTTTCGTCACCTAGCTTGCGAATCATTTTACTTATTCCAGCAGTTGAAACAGTTATTCTTCTTGGAGACATATTTAGCCCTTCAGGGCTGGTTACTCTGTTGATGCTTTCTTTTACATTGTTGTAATTTAGTAAGGGTTCGCCCATACCCATAAATACGATATTGGTTAGTTTTCTGTTAAAATGTTCTAGTCCAAGTTGATTTATAAGAATAATTTGATCAAAAATTTCTTCAGGGTTTAAATTTCTCATTCTCTTCAAAAAACCGGTTGCACAAAAAGTACAACTTAAACTGCATCCTACTTGTGATGAGACGCACGCGGTAATTCTATCATCTGTTGGAATTAAAACACCTTCAATAAAATTGCCATCGTGTAGTTTGAATCTACATTTTATGGTACCATCAGTACTTTTCTGTACAAGGTCAATGTGCACCTCTTCAAAAGTGAATTCCTGCTTGAGTTTTTCACGAAGTGTTTTGGGTAGATTGGTCATTTCATCAAAGGAGGTACAACCTTTTTGCCAAATCCATTCGTGAACTTGTTTGGCGCGGAAGCTGGGTTCGTTCAAATTTTTGAACAGAAGCATAAGATCTTCTACCCGTTTTTTTCTGATATTTTCTCTTGTATAAATGATAACAAATTTAACTTATGTATAGGGAAGGTGAATAAAAAAAGCA
Organism: Bacteroidetes bacterium MED-G17; assembly: GCA_002457675.1. Lineage (GTDB taxonomy): Bacteria > Bacteroidota > Bacteroidia > NS11-12g > UBA9320 > MED-G17. Next base: position 165,601 of record NTKK01000005.1, on the reverse strand, counting down.
CGTTCAAGAGAACGTGCTTTTAAAAATCAAATTATGAGAATAATTATTGGACTTTTTCTGCTTTAGAACAATTTACAAAAGAGTAGGAAGTAAAGTTTTTATTGTTCCAAATAACGGCAACAACATCTGCTCTAGATAATAAGTCTTCTGTAATTTCAGGATTTAAATCACCAACTCGGGGCGCTTTATCAAAATCAAGGTATTTGGCATCAAATTCAACTTCTCCTTCAAAAGTTTCTCCTGCTTTAAGATCACTTATCTCATCTTCGCCAAAAGTTCCGTTTAGTGAACCCAGCAAAAATGGTTTCCATGTATCTAAAATTAATTCAGCTCCACTTTGACCAGGCCAGTAATATGCTTCCATATCATTAGCGATAATATAAAATGCTACTCTGTGTGTACTTGTCAAATCTTGAAATGCTTTGAATTTGTATTTCAGTTTAAACTTTTTTCCATCAAGGGAAAATTTTGATGCAACATTCGCCTTAACATCGGAACTTTTTCCAAACTCTTTGGCTGCATTTGCTACATCAGAAAAGACTATTTGCCCTTCTTCATTTGCAAGGTAAGCCCAGTCTCTATTATTTAAAGTATAACCAGCGAGTCCTGAAGGTCCACCGAACTCTGCTTGAGCATTCCCCCACATGTCAGTCGCTTCATCAGTTACCCCAATTGAAGCATACGAATAATCTCCGCACATCTTAAATCCAATCATCTCAGATCCAGCTTGGTCCATTACAGTTTGCTGATATGTACCGCTTGGCTCGTGACAATTCCAGCAATAGGTGGCACCGAAAACACTGAACATAGCAGTATTGTCTTCCAAGACTTCTCCAACGGATAGTGGATCATTGGGCTCGGGACTTGCAGCTCCGTCATCGTCTTTACAGGCCGTAAAAAGAAGTACGAAGGCCAATAACATATAAAATATATTTTTCATAAGATTCAATAATAAATATATTTAATAGGTTAGGCAAATATTATCGGAATATAATTGCAATCTTTCTTCTGTTCTTTGCTCTACCGTTCCAATTACTTTTGCTTGTATGTTGTATTTTTCGGCAGATTCCAAAAAGTGTTCTTGAAATTTTTTAGGCACATAAATCTCCATGCGGTGTCCCATATTGAAAACTTCATACATTTCTTTTAATGGATAACCTAAATCTTTTATGCCCTTAAAGATGGGCGGAATTTCAAAAAGATTGTCTTTTACTACACATAAATTTTTATCTAAAAACTTCAGGACCTTTGTTTGTCCTCCTCCCGTGCAGTGTATTATACCATGAATTTCTTTTTTGTAGTCTTTGAAAAGTTCTTGAAAAAGAGGCAAATAGGTTCTTGTTGGGCTAAGTATTGCTTGTCCTATAGTTAAAGGCGTATTTGCTAGGGGGTCATTCACTTTGTATTTTCCTCCATATATTAGTTCAATATCGGTGTGTTGGTCAAATGTTTCAGGGTATTTCTCTCGATAAGAAGGATCCAATAGATCGTGACGGGCAGAAGTGAGCCCATTACTGCCTATACCAGAATTATATTTTTCCTCATAAATAGCTTGACCAAAAGAACTGAGGCCAATAATTGCATCACCTTCTTGAATTTGAATATTGATTATTTCATCTTTTTTCTCTCTAGCAATTATGGTTGAATCGATAATTAGCGTTTTAACCAAATCACCTACATCAGCAGTTTCCCCCCCGGTAAGTTTGATTTGGATGTCAAAAGCTTTCATTTTGTCAATAAACTTTTCGAAACCTACAATAATTTCATTGAGTATTTCTCCAGGAATAAGGTGTTTGTTTCGACCTATGGTATTGGATAATAGGAAGTTATTGGAGACCCCTGAACAGAGCATATCGTCGGTATTCATAACGATTGCGTCTTGAACCAAGTCTTGCCAAATACGCATATCGCCGGTTTCTTTCCAGTATAAATACGCCATACTTGATTTTGTGCCAGCACCATCAGCATGCATGATATTTACATAGGCGTCATCACCGCACAGTAGGTCAGAAGAAATTTTGCAAAAGGTATTGTTAAAAACACCTTTGTCTAAGGATTTTACCGCATTATGTACATCATTTTTTTGTGCACTTACCCCTCTAAGATTGTATTTATCCATCTGATGTTACTCTACTATTTTTTTCAAATAGAGCTTCATTTCATCCTCCTTTATTTCCGTCTCTTGGTAGTTTCTAAAAGCGTTATAGCCTAAAATTGTAGGTTTCCCATCATCAACCATTTTACATCTAACTTTTTCGAGAATCGTTCCCCCTGGTAGGGTAACATTTTTGAGTGTGAACGATCGGCTATAAATTTTTTCTCCAGTAGTCAATTTTATTTTCTCTTTGCCGTCTTTGAAGTCATTTAGACTTAATTTTTTCGCTCTGATGAGTCGCTCAACCATTGCTTGTGGAATTCTGGTTGTCGGCATTTCTGGATTGTATAAGAATGTAATTCTGCTTCGTCCTATCGTTGCTTTGATAACATAATTTTCCTTTCGTTTCTCAAGAGGGACAACATCATATGTCTTTTCGAAGAGTTCTTTTTCTGCTTTTAATTTAAGTTCTCTTTGTTTTTCTGCTTCGGCTAGCTGTTTTTCTTCTTGTAAAAACTTATTATACTTATCTATTGTATCAACAAATCGATCTCTTATAGAATCAAGATAAGGGCTAATTAAACCATCTTCAGAAGCAGCGTTGGGGTTGTATGTTTTTACTAAGCTATCCCAGTCCATGGTATAGTTACAGCTAATGATTTTCACAACGGTTCTTCTATTGGCAGCATGTTGTTCTTCGTCACATGGTGTAGCTTCATTTCCTTCGCACGCACAGTCATTAACCAATTTTGATTCTCCGTATCCTTTTGCTTGTAACCTGAATGGATCTACTCCTCTTTTGATGAGGTAGGATACCGATGAATCCGCTCTTCGTTGTGAAAGTGATCGGTTGTATTCGTAGGAAGCTCTACAATCTGTATGTGAGCCAAGTTCCACTGCCATATTTGGATATTTGTCCATTTTGGCAATTAGTCCATCAAGTATGACTATCGATGAATCTTTTATAAATGCCTTATCTAAGTCAAAATATATGGGCAAAACAAATTCATCATCACATTGATTTTTGAGACAAAAATTTCTTATAAAATCTTCAGACAATTCAAGGCCTACTGTTGACACAAACTCAGACTTACTGTCGTAATAATATGATTTACGATTACTTGCAATGATTTCGTATTTGAGGTCATGTTGTAAGGGCGTAGAATATTGTCCTTTTTCATTAGTTTTTACTGTTATTATGGTGGAATCTTTGTCATTGGTAATGTTTACAATAGCTCCTTCAATGCCCACACCGTTTTCACAATCTGTTACAATTCCTGAGAGGTTAAAGAACATAGGTTCTTGCGAAAATTCGTAAATGTCATCGTTTCCTCTTGCGCGATCGGATGTGAAATAGCCATGGTTGTTTTCTTTATCATCTATAACGATACCAAAATCGTCTCCATTAGAGTTAAGCGGAAATCCTAAATTTTTAGGCTTTTCCCATTGGTTACCTGCACCGATTGATGAATACATATCCAAACCGCCCATACCTATGTGTCCGTTGGAACTAAAATAAAGTGTGCCGTCGTTTGCAATATATGGGAATACTTCATTGTCTTCTGTATTAATTTCTGGACCCAAGTTTATGGGGTCACTCCAAGTTTTGCCTCTTCTGCTATAGGTTGCTACGTAAAGATCTTTTGTTGGTAATTCGCCTTTGACGTCATTACCAAAACCACCAGGCCTATTTGATGAAAAGTACAATGATTTTCCGTCTGGAGATAGTGCTGGATGACCGTAGGTAAATGAATCTTTGCAAAAAGACAAAGGCTCTTCAAAATTTACTTCCCAGCCTTTTCCACTTTTTCGTGCTTCATAAATTTTACAGTTTAAAGCTTTGCCATCTTTGTTATTGCATTGAGTGAAATACATGACACTAAATCTTTTGTTGAAAGTTACCACACCATCACTAAAGTCTGTATTTATTCCTTCAACCAATTCAGGTTTCCCCCATCTAGCATTTCCCTTACGTCCTTGCTTTGAAATTTGCCAAATATCTGTGTAAGAGCGCATGGTCCAAGGTAAGAATTTTTTGCTTACACCGCCTTCTCTATCGCTTGTAAAGAGAAGTGTTTTATTATTCCTGTCGCCAATCATCGGCGAAAAATCATCTGATGATGTGGTATTGACTTTTGAAAAGCTTGTTATTGTATATCTATGTCGCCTGGTTTTTTGCTTCATTGCAAATTCAGCACTTAGTTTCAAACGTTCTGCATTGGGGTCGCTTGGATTTAATTTTTGGTATTCCGTAAATTTTGCCAAGGCTTCTTCTGTGCTGCCCATCATCAATAAAGCTTCACCTTCTTTCTTTAATAGAATAGGATCTTTCATTCCTTTTCGTCTTGCTTTCGCAAACCATCTACTTGCATCTTTCGCATTGTGATTGTAAATATTAGCTTGCCCAGCCAAGAAAGCTGCCTCTTGCTTTTGTTCTTTGGGGATCTCGGGATTTTTATAAACTCTATTGAATTCATTTTCTGCCACCATAAATCGTTTATTGTCGAAATGTTTCATGGCTTTTTCCATTGATCCATTGTTACATCCAAAAGAGATGCATAAAGTCAAGAGGAGAAAAGATGCGTTGAAAGGTTTTGTTAAAATCATGGCGAAAACACTACCTCAGTAGTACATCAAAAATGATAATTTCTACTGTGTAAACCAAAAAAAACTAATGTTTGATACCTAATTGAAAGCATTTGATATGCTATCGGACAAATATTAGTTCTCTGTATTTTGGGATAGGCCATTTTTCGTCGTCTATTAGCCTTTCTAATTCGTCAACATGATTTCTGATTTCTTCATAGTATGGTAGAACTTCCGATGCATAAAAATGGGCTTTTTCTTTATTTTTTTCTAAAGTATTGGCCTTGGCCCGTTTTTTCTCCATTTTATTTACTTTTTCATTGATTGCATCAGCATGTTGTGTTATTGTTTCCAATATTTTTAGGTTTGAGGAAGCATTTACTCCAGCTTGTTTTAGGGCAATGGATGTGCTTGCTAACTCATTTTGGTATTTATTTACAGCAGGAATGATTTGTGTTCTAGCAATATCAGTAATTGTTCTTCCTTCAATTTGTAGTTGTAGGATATACGCTTCCAAATTTATTTCCAAGCGAGCTTCTAGTTCTTCTTTTGTGAAGATGTTATTTTTCACCAAAACTTCATGTGCGTTTTTACTTTCTAAAGCTTCAAGGGCTAGTGGTGTTGTTGTCTTGTTTTCTAATCCTCTATTTTTGGCTTCTTTTACCCAATCTTCACCATATCCGTTGCCTTCAAAAAGAATTTTTTTAGATGCTTTTATTTCTTCTCTTAAAGTTTCAATAAGGGCAATTTTTTTGGTGTTTCCATTCTTAATTTTCGCATCTACTTTGCTTTTGAATTCTACCAATTGATTGGCCATTATCGTATTTAATATGGTCATTGGCCCTGCGCAACTAGCTGATGAGCCTACGGCTCTCAGCTCAAATTTGTTGCCAGTAAATGCGAAAGGCGATGTTCTATTTCTATCCGTATTGTCTACCAATATTTCAGGGATGTTGTGCACCAAAATAGATTCTGGATTGTCGCTTTTTTTATTGATTTGATTTTTTTCAAATTCTGCCAATAAGTTCGTGAGGGTAGAGCCAATAAAAATTGAAATAATAGCTGGCGGTGCTTCATTGGCGCCAAGTCTATGGTCATTTCCCGCCGAGGCGATCGAAGCTCTTATGAGATTTGCATGATCATGAACTGCTTTGATGCTATTGATGAAAAAAGTAAGAAATTGAAGGTTGTCACTTGGGTTTTTCCCAGGAGATAAGAGGTTTACGCCAGTATTTGTGGCCATGCTCCAATTACAATGTTTTCCAGAACCATTTAACCCGGCAAAAGGTTTTTCGTGGAATAAGGCGATGAAATCGTGTTTTTCAGCAGTTTCATAAATTAAATCCATAAACAACTGATTGTGGTCAACTGCAAGATTGGCTTCCTCAAACATGGGAGCAAATTCATATTGTCCTGGAGCTACCTCATTATGTCTGGTACGAATTGGAATGCCAAGTTTGTGTGCTTCTATTTCTAATTCGTACATGAAGTTAAATACCCTGTCAGGAATTTTTCCAAAATAGTGGTCATCTAATTGTTGTCCTTTCGCAGGGGTGAATCCGTAAACTGATCGTTTAGCTAAAACCAAGTCTGTTCTTGCGAAGTACAGGGCTTTGTCAACAAGAAAGTATTCTTGTTCCCAACCAAGAGTGGCCTTAACTCTGGACACTTTTTTGTCAAAATATTTGCAAACATCTACTGCTGCTTTATCGAGCAGGTTTAATGCTTTGATGAGAGGCGCCTTATAATCCAATGCTTCACCGGTGTAGGATACAAAAATGGTTGGAATACAAAGTGTTTTCCCCGAAGTGTTTTCGAATATAAACGCTGGCGATGTAGGGTCCCAAGCAGTATAACCTCTTGCTTCAAAAGTATTTCTTAGTCCTCCACTTGGTAAGCTGGAGGCATCAGGCTCTTGTTGAACCAATTCATCAGCACTAAACGTTGCCATTGCTTTTTCGCCGTCAGGGTTTAAAAAACTGTCATGCTTTTCGGCAGTAGAACCCGTTAGTGGTTGAAACCAGTGGGTGAAGTGCGTAACGCCCTGGTCAAGTGCCCACCTTTTCATTCCTTCAGCTATGGATGAGGCGATATTTCGACTAATCTTTTCCCCAGTATTTCTTGCATTTTGAATGGCTTTAATGGCTTCTTTATTTAGGTAATTTTGCATTGCAGCGTCTCCAAAAACGTTGGCGCCAAAATAGTCAGGAAATTTTTGCTCAGGTTGTTTTACTACTTTCGGTTTTCTGCTAGTCGCTAGCTGTACTGCCTGCCTTCTCATTGAAAGATTTTAAATTAAGTTACGAAGTTAAAAATTATTTCGCCCCATTAGTAAAACAAAAATTAACAATTAATTAACCGAATTTTCCCCTTTCATTTTTTCTGCATTTTCTGCCATTTGTAATCTTTCTATAATTTGATCTAGATCACCATTTAATACTTCATTTAGGTTATATAAAGTAAGGTTAATCCTATGATCTGTTATCCTGCTTTGGGGGAAATTGTAGGTTCGGATTTTTGCGGAGCGATCTCCTGTGGAAACGAGGGATTTTCTTTGAAGTGCTCTTTGATTTTGCACGTGCTCTAATTCTTTTTCATAAATTCTAGATCGCAGCATTTTAAGTGCTTTGTCATAGTTTGCATGTTGGCTTCTCCCATCTTGACATTCTGCAACAATGCCGGAAGGGATATGTGTGAGGCGCACAGCAGACTCTGTTTTATTTACATGTTGCCCCCCAGCCCCCGAAGCGCGAAAAGTATCTCTCCGGACATCTTTCATATCAATTTTAACATCAACTTCTTCTGCTTCTGGCAAAACTGCAACCGTGGCTGCTGAAGTATGTACTCTGCCCTGTGACTCTGTATCGGGGACCCGTTGAACTCTATGAACACCAGATTCGAACTTAAGCGTGCCATAAACCCCCGGTTGATTTACATTAAAAATAATTTTATTGAATCCACCTGCTGTTCCTTCTAAAGAGTCAACCACCTCTATCGACCATTTTTTATTCGCACAGAATTTTTCGTACATCTTAAATAGATCTCCTGCGAATAAACTCGCTTCATCTCCACCAGTACCTGAGCGAATCTCAATGATTGCTTTTTTATCGTCTTCTGGATCTTTTGGTATGAGTAAAATTTTGATTTTTTCTTCAAGATTTTGCTTTTCCTCTCTGAGTTCTGCAAGTTCATCTTTGGCCATTTGTTTTAGTTCAGCATCACTTTCTTCGGAAAGAATTTGCTCAGCTTCTTGGGAATTGCTCAAAACATCGTTGTACTTAAAATACACATGTACTATTTCCTTCAAGTCACTATACTCTTTATTGAATTTAGTGAATTTTTCAACGTTCGCTGCAATCTCCGGGCTGCTAAGTAATTGCTCTAACTCTAAATATCTTGCGTGTATAGCTTCGAGTTTCTCTATCATTTTTGTATACTTATTAGTCAGTATTTATGTTCCCTCAATTAAGATGAATGTTCTAAAAGTTCTATTTTTTTGTTTGTGTATTTGGCATAAGTAAAGTGTTGAAGCCAATCACCAATATTTACATATTGACAATCGTTTGAAAGTTCTAGTTGCATTGGAATATGTCTATGTCCAAAAATGTAATAGTCTATTTTTGTGTTCATTTCGTAATGTTTTTTGGCAAATTGATACAGCCATTCGTCATTCGTATTGCTTGGGGTTTGTTTTTTTTGATTCTTTTTTCTGCTCGTTTTAGAAAAATACATGGCAATTGACATACTTGTGTTTGGATGCAAACGGGCAAATAGCCATTGGAAAAATGATGACCTAAATATTTTTTTGATGAATCTGTAAAAACGATCTTGTTTTTCTAACCCATCGCCATGATGCAGATAAAAATATTCTCCGTCTATTTTAAGTTCTAGTTGGTCGCTATGTAATTTGATTCCTAATTCATTTTCTAAGTAACCAAATTGCCACATATCATGATTGCCTTTAAAAAAGTGAATTTCTATTCCACTTTCAACCAACTCAGCAACCTTTGCCAAAAAGCGTACATAACCTTTGGGAACAACATGTTCCCATTCAAACCAAAAATCGAATACATCTCCCAGGAAATAAATTGCTTTGGCCTCTGATTTGATTTGATCCAAAAAAGAGATTATTCGTTTCTCTCTACTTAATGAATCCTTATGATTGGGTACACCTAGATGGAAGTCGGATAAAAAGTAACTTGCTTTGTTTTTCATGTTAATGTGCTTGTAACCAATTATCTCCAACTCCTGTTTCTACCACAACAGGTACTTCAAGTTTTAAAGCCTTAATCATCTCATTTTCAATTATTTCCTTGGCGTGTTCTATTTCATTTTTGGGTGTGTCAAAAAGCAATTCATCGTGCACTTGTAGAATCATTTTTGTGCGCAATTTTTCTTCTTTGAGTTTCTGATTTACTCTAACCATAGCAATTTTTATCATATCTGCCGCACTACCTTGAATGGGTGCGTTAATGGCATTTCTCTCGGCAAATCCCACAACGGTTCTATTCAGTGAATTTATGTCATGAATGTATCTTTTTCTGCCCGATATGGTGCTTACAAAGCCTTTTTCTCTGCATGAAGAAATGATATTTTCCATATACTTCTTTATTCCTGAGAATTGGTTGAAATATTCATCAATAATTTGAGCGGCTTCTTTGCGTGGTATGCCCACTCTTTGCGATAAGCCAAATGGAGTTATCCCATAAATAATGCCAAAATTTACTGTTTTTGCCTTTCTACGCATGTCTTTATCTACTTGGTCGTAGGCTATGCCAAAGACCCTTGCAGCAGTTGCAGTATGTATATCTAATTTGTTATTGAACGCTTCTTTCATGGCTTCATCGTTACTTACTGAAGCAATGATTCGAAGTTCTATTTGAGAGTAATCTGAAGCGAGTAAAACATGTTGCTTATCTCTGGGAATAAATGCTTTTCTTACTTCCCTTCCTCTTTCTGTTCGGATAGGAATATTCTGTAAGTTCGGATGGTTGGAACTTAGTCTTCCAGTTGCTGCAACTGCTTGCGCAAAAGAAGTGTGCACTCTACCTGATTGTTTGTTGATGAGTAATGGAAGTGCGTCCACGTAAGTACTTCGAAGTTTCTGAACTTGTCTAAATTCTAAAATATTTTTAACTAGATCATTATCAAAGGCAAGCTTTTGTAAAGTTTCTTCATCAGTTTTGTACTGTCCAGTTTTTGTTTTTTTCGCTTTTGCATCTAGTTTTAATTTATCAAATAGCACTTCGCCAAGTTGTTTTGGACTTGAAAGGTTAAAATCCACGCCTGCTTGGGTAAATACGCTTTTCTCTATCTCTTGGGCCTCTTTTTCAAGTATTTGTGAATAGCTTGATAAGAAGTTAGCATCCACATTAATTCCTTCACGTTCCATCTCTACCAACACCTCTACAAGCGGAATTTCAATGTTTCGGTATACTTTTTTTTCGTCTTCTTTATCCAATTTTGGTTGTAGCTTATGAAATAGCTGGAGGGTAATGTCTGCGTCTTCCACAGCATATTCAGTGGCCTTATCCAGTGGAACGGTATTGAAATTTAATTGGTTTTTACCTTTTTTACCAATCAAACTTGAAATAGGAATGGGTTTGTAGTTAAGGTAAGTTTCTGCTAAAAAATCCATGTTGTGTTTGCTATCGGCATCTAAGATGTAATGAGCAAGCATGGTGTCTTCAAATGGTCTGCTTATTTGGATATCATACTTTTGAAGAGTTAGCCAATCATATTTTATGTTTTGAGCAACTTTGATAATTGTCTTACTTTCTAAAATTGACTTGAATTCAGCAAGTACTTGCTTGCAGTTTTGAACATCTTCTGGTAAAGGGATGTAATATCCAGAACCTTTTTTTACAGACAATGCCAAACCTAGGATATTGGCTTCTAAGGGATTTAAGGAATCTGTTTCTGTGTCAAAACAAAAAGTATCAGATTGTAAAATTTCATGCACAACATTTTGTCTTTCCTCCTTAGTTTGAATGAGTTTGTATGCGTGTGTTACTGTTTGTATGTTCTGCACATTTTTCTCTTTAGATTCAGTCTCAGGGTTTTTATTTATTGGAGATTGAGCAACATCAAATAAGCTTGGTTGCCTTGCGTCGGATGTTTGCGTTTCCTCACCTAAATACCTTCTGCTTAAATTTCTAAATTCAACCTCTTTGAAAATTTCTGAAAGGAGATTTTTATTAGGTTCAGTCCTCTTCATTTTTGTTGATTCAAAGGCAACTGGAGCGTCTAATACGATGGTTGCTAGTTTTTTTGAGATGTATGCACTTTTTTTATATTCTTCTAACTTCTCTTTCTGTTTCCCTTTTAGTTGTGTAATATTTTCATAAATGCCGTCAATACTTCCATATTCCACTAGCAATTTTGCAGCTGTTTTTGGCCCAATACCTGGTACCCCTGGAATATTATCTACACTGTCACCCATAAGCCCCAATAAGTCAATAACCTGTAAAGGATTGTTGAGATTAAATTTTGCTTTTACTTCTTCAACCCCCCAAACTTCATGACTATTTCCTTGTCTTCCAGGCCGAAGCATATAAATGTTCTCAGAAACCAATTGGCCAAAATCTTTGTCGGGTGTCATCATATAAGTTATGAATCCCTCTTTCTCTGCCTTTTTTGCTAAAGTACCTATAACATCATCTGCTTCAAAGCCTTTTGCCTCAAAAATGGGTATATTAAATGCAGAAATTATTTTGCGGATAAAGGGCTCGGATAGCTGTATATCTTCCGGGGTTTCGTCCCGATTGGCTTTATAAAAATCATGCTCTTGCGCGCGAAATGTTTTTGATTTGTGATCAAAAACTACCGCAATATGACTTGGGTTATGATTTTCTAAAATTTCTATTAGTGTGTTCGTAAAGCCAAATATGGCATTTGTATTTAACCCAAAAGACGTTATTCTGGGATTTTTGATAAAAGCATAGTAGGCCCTAAAAATGAGGGCATAAGCATCCAGAAGAAAAAGTTTCTTTTCAGACATTTTCGGGGTAAAAATAGGATAATTAACATTGCAATACTTTGCTGATTGCATTTGAAACATCTCAACAGCTTTGTTCTGTTGCTATTTTGAGCAAGAATGGAGTAGTAATCGACCAATTGGTGGTAGATGAAATAAACAACCATGCAAAAAATTTGCCGCTAATGACCAATGAAATATTAAAAAATAATGGCTATCATTTTAACAACTTATCTGGTGTTGCTGTCTCCAAAGGTCCAGGTTCTTATACCGGTTTGCGAATTGCCGCTGCTTATGCGAAAGGTATTTGTTTTGGTTTGAATATTCCTCTAATTGCTGTATCAACATTACGAGCTATGGCAGCACAATTGAATATACAAGATTATTCAAATGGTATGCTTTTGGTACCTATGATTGATGCAAGAAGAATGGAGGTATACGCAGCAACTTTTAACAAGGAGGAATTGCTTGATGAGGAGAGGGCCATCATTCTCGATAAAAATTATTTTCAAAATATTGAGGGATATTATAGATTTTTTGGCAACGGTGCTGAGAAGATTCCAACAGATTGGATAACTAAAGATCAAGCAATTATTAAAGGGGTAAAACCAATTGCTAGCGTTATAGGGAAGCTAGCTTTAGTTAAACTGAAAAATAAAGAATTTGAAGATCTTGATTCCTTTGAGCCCAACTACATTAAAAGTTTTAGACTAGGTTGAAAACTATTGATATTTACTTAACATCTCTTTCGGAAGGGCTTATTACATTTGTTTAATTGAGGCACATCTTGATAAATGCATTAGTTATTTTTAGTCTTGAATCTTCTGCGCAAGGTTCATTTCATGAAAGGCAAACAAATGCTTCTAATTTGCGCCTCAATATAACCAATGTTGGTACCTTCGGTAATGCTTTTAGAGGATATAAGGATGGTTCTAACAACCCTTCTTGTGAATATCCGGTTGGTTCGGGCATAGAGCACTTGTTTGAAGGTGGTTTTTGGTTTGGCGCTTTAATAAATGGCAATACCGTTGCTGTCTCTACTTCTGCTTATGATGCAAGTACAGGCTACTCCACCGGTCGATCTGGTTTTGAGTTCACATCAACAAATAATTTGCCAATTGTTGAACGATCTACCATTTCTAACAGTCCTTTTTTTTCTCAACAAGCAATTAGTCATCAAGATTTTTTTTATCAAATTACAGATACCAATATTTTAATTCCAGGAACCAACATTGCGATTGCAAACCATCAAAATCCAATGGGGATAAAGGTTTCAGCTGAGGCATACAATTGGAATTATTCGTTCAGTGATTTCTTTGTTATCGTAAATTTTACAGTTGAAAATATTGGTCAAAATACTTTAGATAGTGCATATTTTGCCTTGTGGAACAATACGGTTGTAAGAAATGTAAATATTTCACCAGCTGGTAGTGGTGGTTCTGCTTTTTACAACAAAGGGGGTAATGGGTTTTTAGATTCTCTGCTGCTCGCCTATTGTTTTGATGCAGGAGGTGATTTGGGTTTCACCGAAAGCTACATTGGTCAAAAGTTCTTAGGAGCCGAAGATAAATTTGGTTTTCATCATCCAGAAGTGCGCAAGTATTTCGATTGTCATTACAACCCATGGCAATTTAATAATACGAGCGATCCGCTATATTTTTTGCCCAGTTCAGACCAAGCAAGATATATCAAAATGACAAAAGGGCTGAATAAAGAAAAGTGCTGGAATAGCAACAGTAGTGAAAATCCGGATTGCCCTAACAAAAGTTACAGCGAACAAATCAATGAACAAGGAAACCGATCTGATTTGGTATCTGTGGGGCCTTTTAGAGATTTTCAACCCGGGGAGAAGATCACCGTGGCATATGCTTATGTAATTGCACCAAAAAAGGAAGACGGTAAACAAAATACAGACAACAACTTTTTTCAGCAGACTCAATTGCGTGCCAATGCAAAATGGGCGCAAACAGCCTACAATGGGGAGGATAAAAATTTTAATGGAGTGCTTGATGAAGGGGAAGATGTTGACGGGGATGGAAAAATAACACGTTTCATTTTACCATCACCTCCGGATTTGCCCAAATTCAAAGTAATTACTTCTCCAAATAAAATAGATTTATTCTGGACCAAAAATGCTGAAAGTTCAGTTGACCCCATTACAAAAGAAAAGGATTTTGAGGGCTATAGAGTTTATCTTTCAAAATTTGGTTTTGATGTGACAAACATTCCAAATTTGGCAGATGATTTGATGAAAATTGCTGAGTTTGATAAGGCAGGGAACCAACTTTTTTATGAAACTGGTTTCGACGATATATTGCTTCCAGAACCGTTAATTTTTGAAAATGATACAACACAGTACTATTATCATTATGCGATCAATAACGTTTTGAATGGATGGCAGTATGCCGTTTCAATTACAAGTTTTGATAAAGGCAATGAAGCGTCAAATTTGACGTCTTTAGAGTCAAGTAAACTTTCTAACAACAAAAGAGCATTTGCAGGAAAACCAAGTAATGAAAATCTACAATTTAACAAACCGTTTGTTTATCCGAATCCTTATTATGCAGGGGCTTCATGGGAGGGTTTCAGTAATTTTCAAGAGCAAAGTAGAAAAATTTACTTTGCCAATCTGCCCAATAATTGTGTAATTAGAATATTTACAGTGAGTGGAGATTTTATTGATGAAATATACCACAACCAAGAATACAAGGGTAATGATATAAGATGGTTCAAAACATTTGGTGCTGAAAATGAAAATGACAATCAATTTTCTGGCGGAGAACATGCCTGGGACTTATTATCAGAATACACGCAAATAATCAATCGAGGTTTATATATGTTTACTGTAGAGGATTTAAATACTGGACAAACGGCCAAAGGCAACTTCACAATCATAAAATAACACAATGAAAAAACAACTACTTTCAATCGTATTGGTAACACTATCCTTTTGGGCAGGAGCTCAAACTTCAGTTACTATTAAAGAAATTCAAGAAGTATCTATCACAGATTTGCAAAACTGTAATGACTCTTCAGCCTACATAGGTCAGACCATTACCACAGTAGGTTATGTAATTGTTCCTGGCAACCAAATTAATGTAACCTCGGGGTCTGTTCAAGGCGGATTTAGACCCTTTGCCTACATAGTTGATACGGCAAATGGAGGTGCGATGGGTAATTTTTCCGCTTTGGAAATGATGGGTGCCTACGTTGATGGAAGTGGCAATACTTTGCCCGTCAACGATTTGCATGACTTAAAACAAGGATGGATGGTTAGAGTTAAAGGTAAAGTTGGACGTTATAATGGTAAAACGCAATTAGAACCAATTGACAATTCAAGCATCACTATTCTTGATGTCAATCCCGTAGAGATAAAACCTGCTAAAATATCTGTGAGTACGTTGAATGATAAGAATAGTATTAATCAACTTTCAACAGCGGAAGCATATGAGGCTTCATTCGTGGAACTTGAAAATTTGACGGTTATTGGGATAGATGAATTTTCTGGAGGCACCAGAGTAAATTTGCTTTGTGAGGATGCTGATGGGTATCTGGTCAAAATAGCAGACTGGTTTTTGGTTCAGAAATCAAAAAATTTTAATACCATTCGTTCAGGTTTGGGACAATCTACCGGGCTATTTGAAGTTCCTTCAGTCGGAGCAAAACTGGAAAAAGTCAAAGGAATTGTTTTTCATGAGCCAAACGGTTGTTTTGAGGGAGGCTCTGAGCATAGATCTTATCATTCTGGATATACATTAAATCCTTTTGATACTTCTCATTATGAATATAGCTTAACTCCGCCTGTTATTGCAGATTTGAATAGAGATCCAGCTGTGCCAACTGGAACAGACAATGTTGCTATTTCGGCAACAGTAACTGACAATGATGGTTCTGTAACCGAGGTTAACTTGTTTTATACGGACAATCAATCTGCGGCTTCAGCAGATTTTACTAAGGTACAAATGACCTTAAAAAGTGGTTCAACAAGTGAATTTACCGCTGAGATCCCCGCCTTTACTGACGGGTCTTTAATTCGCTTTTATCTAAGCGCTATTGATGATGATGACAATCTTATCTATTCGCCTCAGGGGGCAAGCAAAGATGAAGATTTTCATTTTTATACGGTTAGAGACAATGGTTTAAGCATCTCAGATATTCAGAAAGTCCTAAATTCTGATCAAAATGATGCCTCACCTTATGTGGGTGAATCAGTCACTGTTTCTGGCGTTGTGACCTCATCAACAAAAGATTATGATTTGGGCTTGTTTCATATTCAAGACGAAAATGAGACAGAATGGTCAGGTTTGAGACTCACAGGGAATTCATCGCTTATTCAATATTGTCGAAATCAAAAAATAGAAGTGACAGGAATCATTGAAGAAAGTTTTGGTTTTACTCAAATGCAAGTTTCAGAAATAAAAGATTTGGGTGAAAAGGTGAATATCAAACCAGTGCTTGTAGAGTTTACTACTGAGAACCTAGAAAAATACGAAAGCGTTTTGGTTGATTTTGTCAATACGGGGGGGAAAATTGTAACCTCAGCCGATCCCAATTCTTTTGGTGAATTTTTTGTTTCAACAGACCCAGCAAATGATAGGGACCAATCTTTAATGGTACAAACTGGACGAGTGAATGCCACCAACGCTTCTTCATTGTGGGTCTCTTTACTTTCTGATACAAGTTATGCCACAGAAGATGGTGAAGTTAATGTACCTGTAATTGCAGTTCAAAATGGTATGTCAATGGACACGCTTAGGGGGAATTTATTTTATGGATTCAGCCAGTACAAATTGTTGCCAAGAAATAATGATGATTTAATAGGATTTAGTGAAACATTAGATGCAACCAATTATCCAGACTGTTTTGTAGGGATTGAAAAGATTTCAAAGTCCAATCAATTTGAAGTGTACCCTAACCCTATGGAGGATAAACTGCATGTCAAAGGGATACAGCATGCGGACTTTGCTATCTTCAACATACAAGGTCAACACGTCCTAAGTGGCAAGATTGAAAAAGAACATATAGAAATTAATACCTCAACACTTAAAAGAGGCGTTTATTTGCTCAGAATTAATGCAGGCTCTTATGAGCAAAGCGTAAAGCTAATAAAGTAATTATTTCAAGTGCCTAAGCCAAATACACATTTAATTCGTAAGTTCATTGTTGTTGCTTGGGCACTTTTTATTTTTCTTTCTTCCTGTAAAGAGGGAACACCAATTGCCAATAAACCACCTGAAACAAGTATTTCTGTAAAAAAAATCAACTTAAGTGGTCAAAATAGACTAAATAGCAACGTACAACTTACTTGGAATGGCACTGACCCAGATGGTTATGTAATTGGTTACGAGTTCAATATAAATAATGGGATGTGGTATTTTACCGAAAAACAAGATACGGTTTTTAAGTTCAGCTTGCCACCAAATCAAGACACAACTGATATTCAATTTAAGGTTCGTGCGATAGATAACAACTCCATTCCTGACCCGACACCGGCCACGTTAATTTTGCCTTTAAAAAACAGTCCGCCAGAGATTGAATTTATAAAAAAATCATTGACCGAAGATTCGGCATTATTGGTTTATACTTTTCAATTTGAAACAATGGATCAAGATGGAAATGAATCCATAAAAAATGCCTACATTAAGGCAAATAATGGGCAATGGACAAGTATAGATTTAAACCAAAATATGCTAAGTCTAGTTGCTCAAAACCCAAATAATATAGGCCGAACTAAAGCTAATATTTATTATGGAACAAATAAGCAGAATGAGAATATTCAACTAGATGGTTTCATAAATGGAGGCAACAATATATTCTATCTAAAATGTGTAGATCAAGCGGGTGTAGAAAGTAAAATAGATACATCAGAAACTGTTTTTATAAGACCAAAAACAGCAGATTTACTTGTAGTTGGCGTGCAACCAAAAGTTGTTTTACAATCTTATAAAACCATTTTAGACGCTTCTGGGCAGAATTATGATTTGGTAGATTATTTTAAAGAAGGGGGCCAAAATTTCCCTAAATTTTGGGATCCAAGCTTCAGACTAATGGCAAGCTATTATACCAAATTGTTCTTTTTTTCTGACCAAAGCACAGTGAGCAATCCATTCAATAACCAAACAGGATTGGCACTAAACTTTGCTGCACAAGCGCTACAACGTTATAATGACAACGGGGGTAAACTATTTATAACAACAAGTTTTCCAAGCATAGTTGATTTTCAAAACTTAGGTGGACCATTTCCTATTGATTCAGTTTCTTCACAGGGCGGTCAAGCGCTTATGAGTAATGATAGTTTTTTGATTTCAGGAGTAAGTTTACCTTCATTACAAACCACAAATGTGCAACTGGGGTTAGATCCTTTTTACCCTAGTATTGATGCAGAGGTTATTTATTCGGCACAGCTAACCCCACTTGACAATTGGTCAGGACCAAAAACGATTGCGGTCAGAAGAAAAAGAGACAACCAAACTATTCAAGTTTTTTTTGCTGTTGAGTTATATAAATACAATAAAGACCCTGAGGCGTTAAATTCACTTTTTAGTACGATTTTGAAAGATTGGTTTAGATGAAATATAACCTCCTCAAATATTTGTTGATTTGTGGCGTGATTGCTGGAAGCCTAACCGAGTCTTTCGCACAAACGGGAACCTTGGCAGGTATAGTGAGCAACATAGAGGATAAAGAAGATGTTTTGATGGGTGCTTATGTGCGTATCGTCGGAACATATGATGTAGCTATTACTAAGGAAGACGGTCGTTTTGCTATTGGGAAAATAAAACCAGGAGATTATACAATTAAAGTTTCGTACATCGGTTTTGCTGATTACATTCAACACGGTGTCCAAATAAAACCTAATCAAATAACCAAGCTTAGTTTCAAGATGACACCTCAAACAAGTACGTTCAAAACAGTTACTGTGAACGGGAAGAAAAACTTAGTTGATTTAGACAATGCAGAATCAAGGATAAATATTAAAAGCCAAGATATTCAAAACATGAATGTTCGGGATGTTCAAGAAGTGGTTGCCCTTCAAGCTGGTGTTTCAAAAACTATGGATGGCATTCAAATTCGTGGTGCTAGAGTATATGAAACACAATATATTGTTGACGGAATAAGCGCCCAAGATCCTTTAGCCGGTACTGGATTTGGTTTGGATGTATCTGCAAGTTCAATTGGAGAAATCGACCTTATTACTGGCGGTAGTGGAGCCGAGTTTGGTGATGGGTCATCAGGCGTAATTGTTACAACAATAAAAGAAGGAGGAGAAAAATTTGAAATTGCTGGCGCTTATCAAAAAGACATAAAAAGTTTAGGCGGTTGGAATACTGATCTTGGTGAGCTTAGCTTTGGTGGACCAATTGGCAAAAAATTTAATTATTTTAATAACCTAACTTTTCGTTGGACAGATGAATATTTTGGCCCAGTAGCGGACCAATTACATAGTAGTTTTTTTGGCCAAAATGATAGTTTTTGGGCACCAAGGCAAACCAACAATTACACCCATACTTTAAAATTGGCTTACAAATTGAAATCAGGCACTAAGATTACATTTACCAATCAGCACAGTCTAAATATCAATCAGAATACAAGGTCTCTTCAAATTGTAGGTTTTGATGCTATTCTTACGCCTGGATTTCAATTTTCTCGAAGTTTAAATTTGGATAACGCAACAACATATACACATAGATCAAACTTAAGTTCGGTAAACATTAAACATGTAATTAATGAAAAAAATATACTTGACCTTGCCTTTGGAAGACTTTTCACCAATCTTAGAGCGGATGCAAATGGAAAGCCTTTCAGAACAAGTACAATTGACCGTATATACGACGAAAATTCTATAGTTACAGACCCAGTAGGGATTTTCAATCCAGACGATGAGATACAATATGTTTTACCAGGCCCGGGGCTTATAAACAATGGGGGAATTACACCAATTTGGCATGACCATTTTGCCAGAGAAATCACCATTAAAGCCAAAATTAAACACTATCCTAAAAAAGAAGCGCATAAAATGGAGTTCGGGTGGGAGCATAAAATCAATCAATATCAATGGGTTGATGTCAGTAAACCATGGATTGGAGCGCCTATTCAAATAGATGATACAACATTTACACCTTCAATAAGCATAGGTGCTAGTAATGATATTTGGAAGGTAAAACCCATGAATGGGGGACTTTTTTTTCAAGATAAAATTCAGTACGAAGGTATAATTGCTACTCTAGGTATGCGCTTTAACTATTGGGCGCCAGGCCAATTTGCAGACAACGCAGTAGACAACCCAAAGGCGCCTGTAATTGACCAAGTTCGAGAAGACTATAAGAACAAAACACTTCCTTTAGGCTTACGATTCAAAGCGAGAATTTTACCAAAAGTAAATGTCTCATTTCCAGTTACAACAAATAAAGTTCTTTACTTTAATTACGGTCATTCAATGCGTTTACCACATCCAAGATTTTTGTATGCAGGTCTTGATCCTGCATATCAAGATCGTTCGTTTTTAAGTTTTTTGGGTAACCCTGATATCAATCCAGAAATAAATGTCAGCTATGAGGTGGGATTAAAATCACAACTTAGTAAAGACTTTGGTTTCACAGTAGCTGCTTTTAACAACAACCGTTTTGATTATATAGTATCTAGAAAGGTCTTTGTTAAAGATGTAACTGGTCGGCCTGTAACAAAAACGATGTATATCAATCAAGATTACGCAAAAATTCAAGGAGTAGAAACCAATTTCCAGTATCGAATAAATCAAACTTTTAGTAGTTTTTTGAATATTTCTTATCAAACAGCAAGAGGTAAATCAAATTCTGCACGAGAAAGTAGTTTGCAAATTCAGCAAAATGGTGAGGTGCCTCTCAGTACAGAGCAATATTTGGCCTGGGATAGACCTTGGAACATTAATTTAGGCTTAACCTTTATTCCAGACACCAACCATCATCTAGTGAAATGGTTACTAAAAGACAGTAGATGGTTCGTTCGTTCGAGCTTTCAAAGTGGTTTTAGGTACACGCCACAGATTTTGGAAGACTCAAATGATTTGGGAAGACCACTGTACCGCAGTCAAATTGAAAAATATTTGGAAGAGAGAGCCAAACCTTGGTTTATGTTAGATATAAGCTACCAGAAAACAGTCTACTTAGGCGATCAAAAAAAGAAAGGTATAACCCTAAGTGCAGAAGCAAGAAATGTTTTAAATTTCCTTAATCCTCAAATCATCAATCCAATTACTGGTGACGCGTTTAAAGAAGGAGATGATGTTCCTACAGGTTGGAGAGATGAAAGATATTTGGGCCCAGAAGAAAATGGAACGCCACCCAATAATCCTGCGCGTTTTCAGCCACCCCGACAGGTACTTGTTGGACTAAAATTTAGATTCTAGACGACCCCAAACAAAAAACGACTTGTCTTTTGTGTAAGTCTATATCTTTATGTTGCCAATCTGAAATTTGCAGGTTCAAATTTTCTTGGCTCGCCAAATGAAAATCGCAAGAAATATGAAGCCAAGTTTGTGGGTGCAACACTTTTATCAATTCGTGAAATAAAGTTTGATTTCGGTAAGGAGTTTCCATGAAAATTTGTGTTTCATTTTTTTCCACTACTCTTCTCTCCATTTCCTTTATAGACTTTTTCCTTTTTTGCTTTTCTATAGGTAAATAACCTGCAAAGGCAAAACTTTGGCCATTAAAGCCACTTGAAACCAAGGCCAATAAAATTGCACTTGCCCCGACCAATGGGTACACTTCAAAATGTTTTTGATGTGCATAAGCCACCACTATATCGCCTGGGTCAGCTAGGCAAGGCATCCCTGCCTCACTTATTAATCCTATCCCAGAGGAAATGTGCATGTCAAAGAATTCTTTGTATGCATTGTCATCAACTTGATGCTTATTCAATTCAAAAAATATCAGTTCATTTTGTGGCTTTGGGTGGCCAATCTGCTTTAAAAATGCCCTCGCTGTTTTTTCTTTTTCAACAATAAAATATTGTAGACGCTTAGTCACAGAAAGGCTTTCACTTGCCAAAAAGCTGTTTTCGGCATTCCCCAAAAAGCAGGGGATTATAAAAATACTATTTTCTATTTTTGTTCTCATTTTGAAAAAACGAGCATATTTATCAGCTTTTGTTCTTATCCTTTGTTACTCTTGTAGCCCAAAAAAACAAGTAAACATGCCGGCACCAATTGCAAAGAAAATACCAAAAAAGTTAAGCATACATAATGATACTAGAATTGATAATTACTATTGGTTAAATAATCGGGAAGATAAGGAAGTAATTGATTATTTAAATAAGGAAAATGAATATACACAAACACAACTAAAAGAGACCAGAAAACTACAAGTAAAGCTTTTTAAAGAAATACGTGGTAGAATAAAAGAAGATGACCAATCGGTGCCATATTTTAAAAATGGATATTGGTATTATTCGAGATTTGAAGAAGGAAACGAATACCCTGTTTTTTGTCGAAAAAAGGAATCACTAGATAAAAAAGAAGAGGTCATTCTCAACGTAAATGAACTTGCAAAAGGCTATGATTTTTATCAAGTTGCGGGACTAACAATAAGCCCCAATAACAGGTATCTAATTTATGGGGTAGATACATTGAGCCGAAGAAAATATGACCTATTTGTTAAAGACCTTCAAGAAGGCATTAATTTAGACATAAAAATTGAAAACACTGGTGGAGGAAGTACCTGGGCTGCAGACAATAAAAACTTTTTCTATACCCGCAAGGATGAGCAAACCCTTCGAACGCACCAAATTTATAGGTATGATGTAGAAAAAAAATCAGAAACTTTAGTCTTTGAAGAGCAAGATGAAACCTTTAATTCATATGTTGGTAAAACAAAAGACGGAAAATATCTAATTATTGGTTCCAATAGTACCCTTACTTCAGAAATGCAATATTTAGATGCAAATAATCCTTTGGGCAATTTCCAAATTTTTCAAAAAAGAACCCGTGGTTTGGAATATTTTATAAATCACTGGCGGGACCAATGGCTTATCACAACCAATCTTGATGCACAAAATTTTCGCTTGATGCATTGTAAAGAGGCCCAAACACAAAAGGAACATTGGAAAGAAGAAATTGAACATAGACCAAACACCTTATTAGAAGGTCTTGAGGTTTTTAATAATTTTTGGGTTTTGTCTGAGAGAACAGAGGGACTAACTCAACTAAGGGTTTTAAACAAAGAAAGTGGAGAAGATTACCTTGTGCCGGTACAAGATGAGGCATTTGAAATTTCAGATGGTATAAATCCAGAAATGGAGACCAGCAAATTGAGGTATAACTATACTTCTCTTACTACGCCAAATTCAGTATATGATTTTGACATGGTCAGCAAAGAACGCAGCTTGAAAAAAAGACAGGAAATAGTAGGAGGGTACAAACCCGAAGATTATAAAAGTGAGAGAATCACTGTAAGAGCTAGAGATGGCCAAGAAATTCCAGTTTCGATTGTTTACAAGAAAAGCTTAAAAAAAGAAAAAAACCCATTATTACTTTACGGTTATGGGAGTTATGGCTATAGTATGGATCCTTATTTTAGTTCTGTTCGCTTAAGTTTGCTTGACAGGGGTTTTATTTATGCTATTGCACATATTAGAGGGGGAGAGGAGCTCGGGAGGCAGTGGTATGAGGATGGCAAACTGTTAAAAAAGAAAAATACATTTTTTGATTTTATTGATTGTGCAGAACATCTTATCCAATCTGGTTATACAGACATTTCTCAACTATTTGCCATGGGTGGTAGTGCAGGTGGTTTACTTATGGGTGCTGTATTAAATATGCGACCAGATTTATGGAAAGGTGTTATTGCTGCTGTCCCATTTGTAGATGTGGTTACTACCATGCTAGATGAGCGCATACCACTTACAACAGGAGAGTTTGATGAATGGGGTAACCCAAAAGAAAAGAAATTTTATGATTATATAAAGAGCTATTCCCCATATGACAATGTGGAAAGTAAAGAATATCCAAATCTTTTGGTTACTACAGGCCTTCACGATAGCCAAGTTCAGTATTGGGAACCTGCTAAGTGGGTGGCAAAGTTACGTGATTTAAAAACAGATAATAACCTATTGCTCTTGCATACCGATATGCAAACTGGACATGGTGGAGCAAGTGGTCGTTTTGAAAGATTAAAAGAGGTAGCAATGGAATATGCTTTCTTATTACACTTGGTTAGAATACCAGACTAAAAAGTCTTATTCCCTCACTTTATTGAGTGCTTTCATAACGATAATGGAAACAACATTTAGATCCATTACCATCTCAATCCCAGTAGGGGACACCTTGTTGAACAGCATTTTTTTCTAATAGCTTTATTTTGGTATTAACTTTTTCTAATGCTAATAAAGCGTCATTTGTCATTGCTTTAAGATCTTCCAATAAGATCTTCATTGTTCCTGTTGGAGTCCCTCTATGATTCCAAGTACCCCATGCCAATAACCCAGCTTTTGACTTTAGCGAGGGTGCAGACTCAATTTCACGTTTTGATTTTGTCTTATCCCCAAAAATTAGGACAGCAATTTCTTTCAGCATTTGGTCAATTTCTCTTGTTTTATTTAAATCTTCAATAGATGCGCCTACTGTATTTCTAAATCCTGCTCTTAGCTGACTAAGTTTATTATCCAACTTTTTGTATTCACTTTCAACAGCGTTGGCTTTAGCATATACCATATCAACAGCGTTTATAAATTGGTAATTTATTGTATGATGAGGATACAAATGCTGTACTTCAAAATTGTGGTTTGCAATGATTAAATCAAGATTCCCGTTTACTGAAAGATAAACTGACAATTGATAATCCCCAGGCTTAACAAAAGAAGTATTCCACGCCTTGGTTTTGGGTTCATCTTTTGTATTAATGTTTGCAATACTGCTGTATTTTCCATCCCAAACTATTTTTTTAATTCCTTTTCGGACATCGCTTGTAAATCTAGAGACTTCTTGACCACTTGTATCTTTGACAACAAATAATAGGTAAGGTTTTTCTTCCCAATCTTCCTCCCTAAGTTGTTCCACAGAAGGGAAATGAGGCGCTTTTTTGTCTGCTTTTGGTCGATTATCCTTTACTCGCGCAAAGGAGTCATTAAAATGCAAATAGAAAGTAACACCCATTTTTGGATTTTTTGCGCTATACTGCTGTCCCCCTTTATAGTCGATGCCACCGACATTGGCTCTTGGAAACAACAAAGCTTTTTTGGTTTTGAATAGGCCTATTTTTTCATCTACCATTTTGTCTAATTCTCTGAGTGGCGCATAGTTATCAAGAATATAAAAGCCTCTTCCAAAGGTAGCAAGAACTAGGTCATTTTCTCTTTCTTGAATTGCGATATCTTTTATTGCAATGGTTGGCAAACCACTTTTTAGTTGTGCCCAATTTTTTCCACCATCCAAGGTGAACCACAAGCCGAATTCTGTACCGGCAAATAGAAGGTTTTTTTCTTCATGGTCTTCAGCTAAAGAATAAATACTACCTCTTTCTGGAAGCTTATCTGATATATTTATCCAATTATCCCCTCCATCCACGCTTTTAAATATATATGGTTTAAAATCGCCGTTTTTGTGGTTATTATATGCCAAATAGATTAGCTTGTCGTCGTGGCTAGAAAGTACAATGTCTTGAACATAAATTAGAGGTAAACTTTCTGAATTCAGCTCCAATTTAGGAAGATTTGTGGGTGCTTTTATTTGTGTCCATGATTGTCCGTCATTTGTTGTTTTCCAAACTAAGCCATCATCAGTTCCGGCCCAGAGTTCTTTTGGATGTTTTGGATGTTCTTTAAGGGTAACAATGTTGCCATAGATGGAAGTACTTTTATGAAGGGCAATCGCCTCTGGTCCCCAAAATTGGTTCATAATAGGCAGTTCGTTTCTATCAATTTGCCTGCTTAAATCTTTTGAGATATGGCTCCATGAATCGCCTCTATCGGTACTTTTAAAAACTTTATTTGCAGCAAAATATAATGTCTTTGGAGTATGTTTACTCGCAATTAGTGGTGCATCCCAATTCCAGCGGTAGGGTTCTTCCTTATATCTAGGCTGAGGCTGAATGGGTGTTTTTTCGCCAGTTTCTTTATTGAATCGAACTAGCCAGCCATATTGTGCTTGAGCATATACAATCTGCTGGTTTTCGGGATCAATTGCACTTTCAAATCCGTCACCTCCATTTGTTACCAACCAATCACTATTGATGATACCCCTCCTGTTGATAGTTTGAGATGGTCCACCTAAGGAATTATTGTCTTGTGTGCCCCCATAAATGTTATAAAATGGTTCAGAATTGTCTACTGCAACTCTATAAAATTGAATAGTAGGTAAGTTTGTACGCCAATTCCAAGTTTTCATTTCATCCCACGTTTCATATAAACCACCGTCTGTTCCCATAAGCATATGCTGTGTATTGTTTGGATCAATCCATAAACAGTGATTATCAACATGTTTGAATTTTTTAGGAATATTATTAAACGATTTACCGCCGTCCTTACTAATGTGTGCATAGGTATCCATGCTATAAACGGTATTTACTTTTTTTGGATGCGCAATAAGTTCAACATAATAATTCCCGCTGGTCTCGTGTGGACCTTGTTTGCTCCAACTCGCACCTCTGTTGTTACTTTTATAAAAGCCATGCCCTTCTATCGTTGCGTAAAGAACGTCTGGATTTGCAGGACTGATATCCATCCCAATTCGTCCGATATCTCCTTTGGGTAAACCATTTTGAAGTTTGATCCAATTTACTCCTCCATCATCACTTTTGTACATAGCACTTTCAGGACCTCCACTTAAATAGGTGTAAACATGCCTCCTTCTCTGGTGAGCTGTTGCATAAAGTGTATTTGGGTCTCTAGGATCCATATGAATTTCGTTAAAGCCAGTATGTTCACTCACTTCCAATATCCTTGACCAACTTTCCCCGCCATTCTTTGTTTCATAGATTCCTCGATCGCCTCCAGCACGCCAAAGAGGACCGTAAGCAGCCACATAAACGTGATTAGAATTATTTGGGTCAATAGCAATCATACCTATATGTTCACTTTCTTTTAAACCTACATTCTTCCAAGACTTACCACCGTCAAGAGATAGGTAGATTCCGTCTCCATAAGCAACAGATCTTTGGTTGTTATTTTCGCCACTGCCCAGCCAAATGATATTTGAATTATTGGGGTCTATTGCTATACATCCAGTACTGTAAGAATTTTGTTTGTCAAAAATTGGATTCCAAGTTGTTCCATTATTTGTTGTTTTCCATACACCACTAGAAGCTAGTGCCAAGTAAATTTCTGCAGGATTATTTGGGTTTACAACCAAATCTACTATTCGACCTGAAGTCGTTGCCGGCCCAAGGCTTCGAAATGAGAAGGCAGTTGTATTTGTGGTAGCCCATTTTGGTATATTCTCTTTTTCAATTTTTTTTTGGGCAATAGATTTTGCCCAGATGATTATGCACAATGCAACAAGCCAAGACTTCTTCATTAACTCGAAATTAGCTTTTTGAAGCCAAAAAAAGTAAAGCGAGTAGCCTATGATTTATATTTAACGCTAAATGAATTTAACTGGAATGAATCAGTTGCAGCTTTTGTATTCAAAAAGCCATTTATTAGGCTCTTTATTTAGGTCCTGAAAATCAAACTTGACCACTCGATCTTTTTCATCGTATTCTAAGTCAAAAATTAGTTGTGTGCTATCTTCATCATTCAATATAGCGACTTGTTTAACATTGTTTTTACATAGGTAATTTGGGCGATTAAATTCTAAATACCATAATGGAAGATTATAAAATGGATTGTCAAAATAGTCAAAATTTAAAAAGGAAATAACAGTTTTTTCATTTAGGCTATCACCATATAACATGGTACATGAAGCAATATTATTTCTATTCCAACTATAATTGATACGCTCAATAAGGTACTTTTCATTTGTGATTTCATCAAATGCATACTCCTTGATTTGTATAACTTGACCCACCTCGTTGTAGTCAAATTCAGTAACATTACTGGCTGAGTTACTAAAATTGTAAGAACTCACCATTTGACTGATGTTGTTGCCAGAATAAAAGAATTGAAAAATATCTCCGTCTTTTGCGTTTCTTATTTCTTCAATCTCATTATTTTTATTATAGTTCAGGTTGTAAGTAAAACTTTCTCCATCTTCAATTAGTGTGTAAACGGTTAAATTACCATCAGCATCATATTCAAACTTTGAAGTATCTCTTAGTCCAGATGACACCTGTACAAACTGGCTTAATCGGCAGGTAGATTCATGCTGTGTTTGTTTTTTTTCATTGATTTCATCAGAACAAGACACCAAAAAGAGCGCAGCAAGAATAAAAGTTAATGGTAATCGAGTGTTTATATAATGAAACATGTTTTGTTGGTGTAACAAAAATATTGACTTTTGCTACAATGAATGATATTGCTATTGTTGGGGGAGGAATTGTCGGTTTGTCTACGGCCTATCAGATATTAAAGGGAAAGCCAAAAACCAAGCTGATTTTACTTGAAAAAGAATCGGATGTTGGTCAACATCAAACAGGGCACAATAGTGGGGTGATACATTCTGGAATTTATTATAAGCCAGGTAGTTTAAAGGCCAAGAATTGTATAGATGGTTATAAAATGCTGCTAAAATTTGCGAAGGAAAATGGAATTGCAATGGACTTATGCGGGAAACTAATTGTTGCAAGTAATGAGAAGGAAAAAGAGCAAATACAAATGCTATTTAATCGAGGTCAAGAAAATGGTCTTGAGGGGCTAAAAATTTTAAATTCTTCAGAGATCAAGGAGGTTGAACCCTTTGTAGAAGGTACTCAAGCTATTTATGTCCCACAAACAGGCATAATTGATTATAGGATTGTTTGTCAGAAACTAAAAGAAAAAATTGAAAAATTGGGTGGTAAGGTGATAACAAACTTTGAGGTTCAAAATTTATTTGAGGACAAAAATAATGTTGTTATTCAGTCAAGAAAGAGAAAAGAAATTCAGGTAAAAATGGCCATAAATTGTGGTGGTTTGCAGAGTGATAGACTAGCAAGAAAGTCAGTTCAACATTTAGATACTAAAATTGTACCCTTTCGAGGTGAATATTTTAAGTTAAAAGAAACTAGTAAATATCTAGTTAAAAATTTGGTATATCCAGTGCCAGATCCAAATTTCCCATTTTTAGGTGTACACTTTACAAGAATGATAAACGGAGATGTTGAGGCTGGCCCTAATGCTGTATTGGCTTTCAAAAGGGAGGGTTATAAAAAAACAGATTTTAATTTGTCTGATTTCTTAGAAACTTTGATTTGGCCAGGTTTTCAAAAAGTAGCCATAAAATATTGGAAAACAGGTTTGGGAGAATTGTATAGATCATATTCTAAAGGAGCTTTTACCAAAGCACTGCAGAAACTAATTCCTTCAATACAAAAATCAGACCTTATTTCAGCACCCGCAGGAGTAAGAGCACAAGCTTCAAGTAGAGACGGGGGATTGCTAGATGACTTTAAAATTGAAGAAGAGGGTCAATTGATTCACGTTTTAAATGCACCATCACCTGCGGCAACATCTAGTTTAAGTATAGGTAAAACTGTTGCAGATTTGGCTTTACCAAAGTTGTAATTTAATCATCTTCACTAATAAAGTCGGAGTAGTCAGTAATTGGAGGGATAATATTGCTTTGTCTAAGCATAAATGCCAATTGACCTCTATGGTATGCACCATGCAAATTGATATGTGAAATTATGTCACGTAACCATTTTACTTGAAAATTACCTTTATGGTCTTCATACTCAATGATACTTTCGGGTACTTTATGTTCTAGAATACTCATAGAACGCTGATAATTGTCATTATTTAGTTTTCGCCAATTTTCTTTTGGAATATTCTGCCAAATGCCATAGCGAAATGGTTCTGCATTGATTCTGTCTAGCCAAAGAGAATGCGCAGTCAATATATGTCCCAATATTTCATGTCCTTTGCCAATGGATAACGTTGAAAGTTTTTCTATATAACACTCATTCGCCCAATGATTATATTCCATATGTAATTTCATAGCCAATACTTTAAACAATGTTTTAAAAATTCAAAAATCATGATCAATCCAAAAATTAGTTTCATAATGGTTCCTGTTAAAAAGCCCAAAAAAGAACCAAAGCCACTCTTCCATGCGATTTTTGAATTTTGACCACCCAGCAGTTCTCCAGCGAACGCACCGAAAAATGGGGCAACAATCACTCCAAAAACACCAAGAATAGGGAATCCTGCTCCAAGTAGTATAGCTACAATTAGTCCTATTGTACTTCCTCTTTGACCAGATTGTGTGCCACCAAATTTTTTTGTTCCCCAAATGGGTAGTATATAATCTAATATAGTGATGACTAACATGGTAATCCCAAAGAAAATGACCCAAGATAAAGAAATTTTATCTCTAATCTCAGAATGAAAAAAAAGGCAGAGTAAGCCAAAATAGGATAAGGGTGGACCTGGAATTATAGGCAAAAAACTACCAATTAAACCAAATAAAAGTGAAAAACAGCCTATGCCGATCCAAAGTGCATCCACAAATCGCAAATTAAAAAAATGTGATGAAGTTAGGTTAATTGAATATTAAGTATTCCAAACTTTTATTCTTTGATGTATATATATTTAACTTCGTTTTCAAATGAGAAGTATTTTTTTCATTCTGTTAGCATCTTATTGTCTTGCAGCAAGTGGGCAAAATCAAGACATAATAAAATTTGTACACTACAACCTTTTGTATTTTGGAGCTACTAGCAATAATTGCAACGGCAGTAATAATTCACTTGACGCTAAAAAACAGGAACTAGCCGTAATCATGTCTTATTTAAAGCCAGATATTCTTACAGTTAATGAACTTGGCCCTGGTAATTTTCTATTTAATGAAATTTTAAGTGGAGCTTTAAACATTGAAGGAGAAGATAGATATCAGGCTGCAAATCCTAAAGTGAATTCTAATTTGGGCAATATGCTTTTTTACAACGGTAACAAAATGGGATTGTTAAAACAAGAAGAGATTAGAAAAGAGCTACTTGCCGATGGAACATTTCGAGGGCCCAATCTTGTAAGATTGATAGACATTTACACACTATTTTATAAAGATGAAGAGGCGCTTCAAAAAGGGGATACGAATAAAATACATATTTTGGTTGCTCATCTAAAGGCAGGTAGCACTTCGGCAAATAAAGAAGATAGAAATGAAGCTGCAAAAGCCATTATGCGTTATGTTGGTAACAAAAAAGTAAATAGAGACAATTGGATAATTTCTGGCGATTTTAATATCCAATCTAGTACAGAAGATACCTACAAAACCTTTACGCAAAATAGCACGGAAAGCATCCGGTTTTTTGATCCAGTAAATTCTCCAGGAAATTGGAACAACAACAATTTATTTAGTAATCTACATACCCAGAGTACAAGAACAAGTAATACAAATGGAGGTTGTTTTTCCGGCGGTGGGCTTGATGACCGTTTTGATTTTATTTTGACCGGAAAAGAAGTTATTAATGGGGACTTTGGGTTAAAATACATCTCAAAAAGTTATCGATCAGTTGGTAATAGCGGCGCTTTATTCAATCAATCTATTGACGCTAGTTCTAATAATTCAGTTCCCTCTGAAGTTAAAATGGCTTTATATAATTTGAGTGACCACTTGCCTGTCCAAGCTGATTTTACAATTGAAAAAACGACAGTTGGCATTGAAGAAGCAAACTTGGCAAAAATTCGTATCGAGAATCCTGCCTCTTCAACCTTAGTTTTTCATTATCCACAGCATTTTTCTCATAAAACCAATATTTCATTATATAATCATGTTGGGCAACAGGTTAAATCGTTTGAAATACCTGCAATGGTTTCTTTTTTTGAAACAAACATCTCTGAATGCCCAAATGGTGTGTACACGATTGTCCTGAAAACGCCAAAAAATTGCCAAACACAAAAAATAATTATTCGTCAGCAAAATTGATAGCAAAACAACTGTCGTCTTTTGGTTGTACAGAGAACTTTTCAGATAACTGATATTTTCCTGCACAAACAATCTCTGATTGGCAAATCAAGATAGGGAGATTACTTTTTTCAAAAAAATCCATCTTATTGTCTATAAAAACATCACTCAAAAGTTTGGTTCTATGCATACCAAGTGGTTGAATACGGTCTCCATGTTCCCAATGCCTAACAATCAGTGGAAAGTTAATCCTTGAGTTTACATAGAGTGTATTACTCCCGCGTTGTTTAAGCGTTTTTGGCCGTTTTTGCTTTTTCGAAATGGAAATTTTGATTCTACCAAACAAGATTTGCCCTCCCTCATATAGCAGGTATTGGCGAGCTGGTTTTTCTTCTAATTTGGATAAAAAAATGGTATAATTTCGACCAACAATAAGTAAGTAATTTTTGGTATAAAATTCGGCACCAACATGATTGTTTAGCAAGCAATTATGCAGGTCTGAAGCTTGAGCCCTACCAAGGCCATATTTCTGAAAAAGACTAAATATTATGAATGAGAGGTTTGTATTTTGCAATAAATTTCCAAATGAATAGGTGGTTTGGGTATCAATCTTTTGGCTAATCTGGAATTTTATTTCCTCCATTGATTGGTCCACAAATTTTTTGTTCTGAGAAAGAAATCCTGCTAAATTGATATGACTATTTTCCAAGCCAGGGTTAATTTTTTTGAGCAAGGGAATTATTTCATGACGAATATAATTTCTTTGGTATGAGAGGTGCTCATTTGAGCTATCTTCTCGAAAGGGTAGTTTTTCTGTCTTAATGAATTGATCAATTTCCTCTCTTGTAATATTGAGCATTGGTCGGACAATTTTGTCATTTTTCCAAGGGATTCCAGCTATAGACCCTAGGCCTTTCGCTTTAGTAAAATTTAACAAACTTGTTTCTAAATTATCATTAGCGTGATGAGCAGTAGCAATGACTGAGAAATTTTGTGAATTTAATATTTCATAAAAAAATGCATAACGCATTTTACGTGCCAACATTTGAAGTGAATCAGGACTATGATCAAGATATTTTTTGAGTGGTATTTTTTTAACGAAATAAGGGATGTTTAATTTTATGGCTAAATCCTCTGTAAAAGACTGATCTTTATCACTCTCTTTATTCCTTAAGCAATAATTCACATGAATTAATGAAATGTCAATACCCAATTTGTTTAGGGCGTAAAGTAGTGAAACGGAGTCTCTTCCACCACTAAATGCGAGTAAAACTTGTTTCTTTTTGTCGAACAAATTGCGCGAAGTAATGTTCTGTTCAATTTTTTCTATTATGTTCGACATGAAATTCGAAATTAGTTATCCTTTTTATGAAAGAAGAACTTTTGCATTACATCTGGAAGTTTCAATTATTCAAAAGTCATCATTTTATTGACGATAAAGGGGATGAAATTAGGGTAATTAAACCAGGAATTTATAACAAAAATGAAGGTCCAGATTTTTTACAAGCACATATTCTTATTGGGGAAATGAATTTTTTTGGTTCTGTGGAAATTCATCTAAAGTCGTCCGATTGGAATAAACATAAACACTAACATAACGACCACTATAAGCAAGTAATATTGCATGTTGTATATAAGATAGATGCACCTATTTTCATTGATTACATTAAGCTACCTAGGCAGTTGGAAGTAGAAAAATATATAGCAAAAGAGATAATTGAAAATACCAATTTACTTGAAACATCTAAATCATTTATTCCCTGTCAAAATTTCTTTGATAAAGAAAGAAGCACAAAATTTCATGACATATTTTGGGTTGAAAGATTGGCCATAGAAAGATATGAATTTCGGGTAGAGGAGCTTAAACAAAGATTGACGTATATGAATGATTGGCCTCAACTTTTTTGTTGTCTACTGTTTAGTGCTTTTGGAGCTAAAGTAAATAAAGAAGCTTTTACTATGTTAGGTCAATATTGCTCGCATAAGATTTTATTTAGAGAAGCAAAAGATTTACATACAATAGAAGCGTTTCTTTTTGGCATGGCAGGCTTTTTATGCACTTCTCCTAAAGATACATATCATCAAAAACTTCGTACAACATTTAAATATTTGATGCATAAGCATAAGTTAGCCCAACCCCCAAAGATTCTGTGGAAATTTTCTAGAATGCGACCAAGTAGTTTCCCTAGTATAAAAATTGCGCAGCTAGCGCATCTGATTTTCTTGCTTAAAGGGAAAATTTTTAGCTTAACAGATGATGAGCAAATTGAAATTTGGATAAAAAATAAAATAAATTTTAAAGCAAGTAATTACTGGCAAACACATACAAATTTTGGAAATAAAGCAAAAAAAATTCCTGTCAATGCAGGCAAACGCTTAAAAGACAATATACTATTGAATGCTATTTTACCTTTTCATTTTTTTTATAACAAAAGTCTTGGAAAATTTTCTATTGAGAATTATACGACATGGTTAGGTAAAATTTCCCCTGAAAAAAATAGCATCACCAGTGCTTTTGAAAATCTGGGTTTAATTTTCGCTAGCGCCCTAGAAACACAAGCTGTTTTGCATTTACACAAGAAATATTGTACCTTTAAGCGTTGTTATTCCTGTCATTGGGGACAAAAATTATTGTGCGACAAGTAAAATATTTGATTGAAAAGAAAATATTCGGTGTTTTAGAATCCTTTGGGGTGAAGCTAGGAATTAGTTCAGCAAAAGTCCGGCTTTATTTTATCTACGTGACTTTTCTCACACTAGGCTCACCAGTAGTTATTTACCTTATTCTGGCATTTTGGCAAAATTTTAAACGATATAAATATCAGAAAAAAAAATCTATTATGGATTTGATTTAATTCTCATTTTTTACTTGGTGCTTTGTTCAAAAAAGCTATTTTTGATTGTTGAAAACTTGTGGATTTTTTTAATCAATTGACAACCCGATGAATAGACTTAAAAGCACAAAAACATCGATTGAATGTAAACATTGTTTGAGAAAATTTGAGGCGCATCGTTCAACAGCAAAATTTTGTTCATCAACTTGTAGGAGTCAATTTTGGATGACAAAAAACAATCAAAAGGTAGTAACATTTATGGTCCCGCAAGAGCATGAAGAGGAATTTGTGCGCTCAGTTAAGCAAATTTTAGATACTTACCGTGTGCAGAAAAAAAACAAAAATTTGGTGGAACAAAAAGTTTTTGATGATGTGAATGAGTTAAAAAACTATTTAAATAAGCTTGGCTTCAAAAATTTTAGATTGCCTAGCATGATTCACGGTGCCTTTTATGACAAAGGGTTAACTGTCAAGAAAAAATTAGAGAATTCTTGGGAGGTTCGAGTAAACCTATGATTACTCAAAAATTAAATGGCATTTACTTGACGTAGGTCTTGATTGGCAGGTAAGTACAAAGCCTTCTTCAATCTCTGCATCGCTTAACCCTTCTCTTTCATCCATTTTAACGCTTCCAGCGATTACTCGAGCTCTGCAAGTAGTGCATACGCCAGCTGTGCAACTATATGGAGGGTCCAAATCAGCATCTTGTACAGCTTCTAAAATGGTTTGACCTTCTTCAACAGTTACAATGGATTCATCTCCGTATACTTCTATTAAAACTTCTGACTCCGTCACCTCTTCACTGGGTGCAATATTTTCTTGAGTTTTGCTGCTATCACTTGCGGTAGAAGTAAAATATTCCAGTTTAATTTGATCCTTTGGTATATTTCTTTTTTCAAGAGTATTCTTTACCAGCTCCATCATGCCATTCGGCCCACAGATGTAAAAAATACTTTCATTGTTTGCATATTCTTCAATAAGCTGTAATAATCTCTCATGGTTTAATTGACCTTTTAAGTCTGCCCAATTTTCTTCTGGGGAATCTATAGAATGTATGATTTGAAAGCGATTAGAAAAGCTTTCATGCAGTGATCTTAGTTCTTTATTGAAAATAATTGATGCCTCGTTTTTATTCGCATATACCAAGGTTACTTTACTATTTTCTTCGTGTAAAGCGGTTTTTATAATCGATAACAAAGGAGTTATGCCACTTCCACCACCAAACAAAAAGTGGTGTTTATGTTCAAAGTTGGGTTGCAGTTTGAAATTACCCATTGGCGCCATTACTTCCAATTGTTGACCTTCTTTTAATTCTTGATTTAAAAAAGTGCTCATTTTGCCGCCAGGCACCTCTTTTACAGCGACACTTAATTCTTTATCTGCAAAAGGGCTTGAGCAAATAGAGTATGAGCGTCTAACATCTTCTCCTGAGATGTTTTGATGTATGGTTATATACTGACCAGATTCATAAATGAATTGTGATTCCAAGTGATTTGGTATGCTCATTACAATTTGAATGGCATCTTTTGTTTGGCGAACAATTTCTTTAACGCTTAATTGAAAAAATCCTGCGGGCATTTATTTAATTTGTTTTTGGAGAATCTGAATGGCATTTGTGGCAGCTCCTTTTCTTAGGTTGTCGCTTACAATCCAAAGGTTTAGTCCTTTTGGGTGTGACAAATCTTGGCGAATTCTTCCTACAAATACCTCGTTTTTCCCCTCTGCAAAAACAGGGGTCGGGTATAAATTGTTTGTGGGATCGTCTTGGACTGAGATACCCGGGGAATTTTCAAGTAGCTCATAGATGTCCTGTATGTCAAAGTGGTTTTCAAATTCTACATTTACTGATTCAGCATGTCCTCCTTTGATAGGTACTCTAACTGCCGTCGTGCTTATACGAATGTTCTCGTCATCTAATATTTTGTGGGTTTCGTTTACAATTTTCATTTCTTCTTTGGTGTATCCATTTTCAAGGAAGACATCACAATGTGGAAGGAGGTTTAAATCGATTTGGTGTGGATAAATGGATTGTATATTTTTTTTCTTTTCTCTTTCTCCCATTAATTGCTCTAATGCTTCTTTGCCCGTTCCTGTTACAGATTGATATGTGCTTACAATCATGCGTTTTATCTTATATTTTTGATGAAGAGGAGATATAGGCATCAACAGTTGAATAGTAGAGCAATTTGGGTTGGCGATGATCTTATCGTCCTTAGAAAGTATATGCCCATTGATCTCTGGAACAATTAATTTGATATTTTTTTCCATTCTGAATGCCGAACTATTGTCGATTACACACGTACCTTTTTCAGCTAGTTTTGGCGCATATTCAATAGAAATTGAGGAGCCTGCAGAAAACAATGCAAATTCTGGCGGTTGCTGAAGACATTCTTCTAGACTAATTATAGGGTATTCTTTGCCATTAAATTTTATTTTTTTCCCCATTGATTTTATTGAGGCAACAAAATCTATTTTGTCAATAGGGAGTCTAAATTCCTCCAAAACTTTTATAAAGGTTTTTCCCACCATTCCAGTGGCTCCAATAATGGCTAAATGCATTTTTTAATTAAGAACAGTATATTTAATGTTCAGTTTTATCCCTTCGTTCTTTCTACTGTCTAAAACCAAGCGGCTTGCTTCTAAAGGGTTATCTGAAGGTATAGATACAACAAAGCCATGGTTTGATTCTAAGCCAGTAAAGTTGAAATCATTTAATATAGATTGAATTTCACGAGTAATCATAAAAGTGTAGTTTTTTTCTGATTCATCAAAGAAGCCTCCTAAAGAGTTTGTAAAAAAATCTTCCGTAATATTTCTATTCCCATTACTATCTAAAGAAAAGAGATTCAATCTTTTGGGGAAGGGAAGCTCATCAAGTTCGAAGCCTTCTTTTGGTGTAAGTGTTAGTGATGCTTGATTTATTACGATATCTTGGCCATATTCTTTTAAGCT
Source organism: Bacteroidetes bacterium MED-G17 (assembly GCA_002457675.1). Classification (GTDB taxonomy): domain Bacteria; phylum Bacteroidota; class Bacteroidia; order NS11-12g; family UBA9320; genus MED-G17. Next base: position 128,204 of record NTKK01000005.1, on the reverse strand, counting down.
ATCAATTAAGTCTCTAACTAATATTTTTATTTGGCATCCCCCCATGCCTTGGGCATAGGTTTGATCATAGTGGGTCGAATCGGAAAGCTGTTGGCGTAAATCCAAAGGTTGATTTTTTTGAGCGTACAAATTACCTAGGTTTGAGTAATTGCTAAAGATGAGTGATTTGGATTTTTCTTTATCGTAATATACAACAATCTCTGAGTAAAAGTTTCTCAAGTCTATCGAGCTTATACCTCCCAAACCAGCAATTTGGTTCTCATTCGGAACGATAGCAATTCCTTTGATAAATTCAGTGAAAATGGAATTGTCATCATAATTATTCCCATTACTTGGGTCCATTAATTTTTTGCCAAAAGTTTCAGATAGTGCAATTCTGATACTCGGTAAAGTTTTTGTTGTATCGCTACCAAAAACCCTAGTAAAAGAGTCCGTTGTATACATTTTTCCTCTGTATTGACCAATTTGATTGAGGTTGCCAAGGTTTGAGTTGGAATAATAAACGGAGTCTAAATTATCAAGCATTTCAAATACGCTTAGTTCCATCAGCGTGTTGCTGTCCCCAAAGAATCTGTCATTTTGATCTAACACAAGATACATTACAATGGAATCTAGTTTGGAAGTATCAGAAAAACCTCTTCCTAAAGATGCCAATCGTGCTTGACCAACAATTGAGGCTGAATAGATTCCAAAAGATGGGTCATTGATGGCACCCAAAAGAAATGAACTCAAATTATTTGTCGCAAAAGAATCTACATATTGGCTTGTGCATGTCCAATTAAAGCTGTCCAATGTTTGTTGATTAAGTTGGGAGGCATTTGGATTAATATTTACGCCTACGTCTGTCAGGTCATTTTTGCAGGAAACGAGAAATAAAAGTGGTAAAAAAAATAAACGTACCACTTTATTACAGCTGTTAATCAGCATTTTGAACAGTTAGTTTTCAGAAAGTAAATTGTTGTATAAGTCGGAATATGTTTCTCCAATAGTTTCTTCAGAATGTTCAATCAATGGTTTATTGGACTGGGCATCAAGCGTTTCTATTAGCTTGGGATCCAAACTTTCTGAGCATTTGACTACTGCATCAGAGTGGACTACACCCCCGATTTGAAGGCTAGTATTGTCCCCATTTCCAAAATCAGAAAGAATGTTGTTTTCAATTTGGTTTAATGTAGCTTTTCGGGTAAAATCATCACCCATGTTTGCTTCAAAACTGTTGTTAAAGACACTATAAACCACTTTGGAATTGAAAAAGACAGGTTCGTCTTTATACAGGGTTTTTAAGTATAAAGGAATTAGGCTGGTCATCCAACCTTGGCAGTGGATGATATCAGGATACCATCCTAATTTTTTAACTGTTTCGAGAGCACCTTTACAGAAGAATATTGTGCGTTCGTCATTATCTTTAAAGAATTCTTCATTTTCATTTCCATATAAGCTTTTGCGATGAAAAAAATCTTCATTATCTAAAAAATATACCTGCATTTTTGTACTAGGTATTGAGGCAACCTTTATAGTCAAAGGGTTGTCATTATCATCAATGGTGATGTTCATACCGCTAAGTCGAACAACCTCATGCAGCCTGTTTCTTCTTTCATTGATTAAACCAAATCTTGGGATTAATATCCTCACCTCATTATCCTGCTCCTGAATTGCTTGTGGCAATTTTCTAGCAATTTCAGCTAGTGGAGAACTCTCCAAAAAAGGACTCATTTCTGAAGAGATAAAAAGAATTTTTTTTCTTTTGTTTTCCATTTTACTTTAAAAGAACGATGGTACAAAGATAAAATTGTAAGTTATTATTTTGTATTTAATAGAACTTGCATTTTTGCTAACTTTTTCGTATATGCATTATCAAAAAAATGAGAACGATACGCTTGCCCAAATTAATGTTTGGAAAAGAAATGGCTTTACGGTAGGCTTTGTGCCAACCATGGGTGCCTTGCATGAAGGACACTTGTCTTTGATTAGAAAGTCTAAAGAGGAAAATGATAAGACGGTATGTAGCATATTTGTTAATCCCACTCAATTTACCGAAAAATCTGATTTTGCAACCTATCCAAAAACTCTCTCTTCAGACATAAATTTACTGTTGAAAGAAGGTGTTGATATGCTATTTAACCCTGCGGCCAAGACGATTTATCCTCCTGATTATAAAACAAAACAGTATGATTTGGCTGGCCTAGATAAAAATTTAGAGGGGCATTTGCGTCCGGGTCATTTTCAGGGTGTTTGCAATGTTTTAGACAGACTCTTCAAAATTGTCCCTGCAGATAGAGCCTATTTTGGGCAAAAAGATTTTCAACAAACAGTAGTCGTTTTTCATTTGTGCAAACTATTGGGCATTCAAACAGATGTTGTCGTTTGCCCGATTATTCGAGAAGAAAATGGTTTGGCGATGAGTTCTAGAAATAACAGATTGACCGATGAATTAAGAAAAAATGCGGGGTTTATTTTTTCGTCTCTAATTCAATTGAAACAGTACTTTAAACAAGGTAATTTTAAACAAGGAATTGATTCATTCATCAAAAATATTAGTGAACATGATGGGGCAAACCTTGAATACTTAAAAATTGTGAATATGCAAAGTTTACAAGAAACTGACAATTACGAGCAAAAATCAAAAATTGCGTTGACAGTTGTCAATTATCACGGGGTTCGACTTTTAGACAATATTCGTTTGGATTAGTTAAGTATTTGTTTGTAGATTTCATCCATAATTTTGGTTCGGATATTTTGGTAAATCAGCTTTTTGTTTTTTGCTGTGGGGTAAATTCGGTTGCTCAAAAAAACATAGATTATTTCATTGGAAGGATCTGCCCACACCTGAGTCCCTGTAAATCCTGAGTGACCAAATGTACTTGGACTTGCCAATTTACTGGTCGGGGATTTTCTTGGATGTATGAAATCATGTTTGTCAAAACCAAGACCTCTTCTAGAGTCATACGACTGCCTTTTGATAAATTTTTCGATTGTTTCTTCATTGAAAAACTGATAACTTCCATACTGTCCTTTATTCATTAGCATTTGCATTATGATAGCTACTTCGTGTGCATTAGAAAATAAGCCCGCGTGTCCTGAAACACCTCCTAGCATGGCAGATGCCGGGTCATGAACAAAACCTTGTATCAGGCCAGGTCGGTGATCTGGATTTATTTCGGTTGGTACTATTTCATGCTCATGGAACTTATCAGTAGGATTAAAACATGTTCTTTCCAAATCGAGACATTGGTAAAAATTACTTTCGAGATAGTAATCAAAATTGACGCCTGATTTTTTTTCCACCAATTGCTTGAGTAGTATCATCCCCAAGTCGCTATATAGGTATTTCCCTCTTCCATTTATTGGAGAAGAAATTATTTCATCTATCATTTGGTCCACATAGTTTTTGTTCATGTATATCCCATTCCCATTTTTGATTGAAAACTTGCCAGAAGGAATATTGCTAAATACGGTATCCAATATTTCTGCATTTTCTAGAACATGTTTGTAAAAAGGAATCCAGTCTTGAAGTCCTGCTCTATGCGTCAAAACCTCCTTGATAGTTATGTCTGCCTTATTTGAGTATTTTAAAAATTCAAGATGTTTTGACATGGGGTCATTTAATTGGATTTTTTCCTCCTCATTGAGTTTCATTATTGCCAAAGTGGTACCAAGAATTTTGGTGAGTGAAGCCAAGTCGTAAAGGCTTGTTTTTTTTACGATTTGAGAAGAATCGTAAGTAAAAAAACCAAATGACTTTTCATATACTACTGTTCCTTTATGAGCTACCAATATTTGACAACCAGGCATACATTTGTCTCGAATTGCTTGATTGGCTATGGTATCAATCAATTTCAATTTTGAATTATGTACACGCTTTAGACTATCACTTGGTTCTTTTAGGTTTTTTTTATTGGATAAAATTTTGGCCCTCTTACCCCAAGTCAATTTAGTATTGATACTGACTGGCAAATAGGCTTTGGCTAAGATTTCGCCAACAATTACTTGACTTACGACTTTATGATGTAAAGCATCGTTTGAATAAGCTACAATAAGGTTCTCTATATCTGAGATATTTTTTATTGCATATGGATTTCCAAAAACTACTAGTAATGAATTTTTTGTTCTTATTGTCTTTTGGATCCAAGCTTCAAGATTCTTAGATAGTCCATAATTATTTTTTGGGTACTTATTTAGTTGATGTAGAGATATAACAATTTTCTTATACGTATTAATTTCTTGCGAGAGTCGTTTTAGTCTGTAATCACTGGGTCTACTGCTTACTCGGATATGATTCGAAAGGCCTCTTTCTGACATTTCATTTTTAAAAGAGACATTGAAGTCATTGAATTCAACGAAAAGGGTTTGCGCTTTAGTTGTTTCTTTAATGGGTATGAAATTTTGTTTATTGGCAGCCAGACACACACTTTCAATTGCGAGTTTCTCTATTAATAATTTTGCATTGGGTGTATTTAAATCTGTGGTTAGGTTCTGCAGAGGAATTTGCCTAAATGTATCAAGTCCAACCCACTTTTTATAAGCCAAAATTTTCCTCACCTTTTGAAAAACGTATCCAGTATCTAAACGGCCTTGCTTCATGGCATTTTTGATTTGTTGAATAGATTTAGGTACATCTGCTGGAGCAAGTAATATATCGTTTCCTGCTTTGAGTGCTTTTAACTCCAGTTCGCCCGGTGGATAAAATTTTGCAACACCTTGCATATTGAGTGCGTCGGTTATGACCAAACCTTTATATTTTAGTTTGTTTCTCAGCAGTTGGTTTATAGCTTTTGAGCTGAGGGAAGTGGCTGTATTTTCTTTACTTTCTATACTTGGAACATAGAGATGGGCTGACATAATACTGGCCACACCATTTTTTATTAGATATTTAAAAGGTACTAGTTCTATTTGGTTTAATCGTGACAGGTCATGCCTAATAATTGGTAAGTCTTTGTGCGAGTCAGTCTCTGTATCGCCATGCCCCGGAAAATGTTTGGCACATGCAATTATATTTTCGCTTTGTAAACCTTTTGCATAATGAAGACTTTTCATGCTCACTTCGGCAGGATTTTCTCCGAAACTTCTAAAATTAATTACAGGGTTTTTTGGATTGTTGTTGATATCAACTACTGGAGCTAAGTTTATTTGGATACCAAGTCGTTTGCACTGCTTGCCAATTTCTTTGCCCATTTCAAAGATGAGTTTATTGTTTTGGATTCCCCCCAATTCCATCTGGTATGGAAAATTTGGGGTTTGATTTAGGCGCATGGCCAATCCCCATTCCCCGTCAATGGCAATAAGCATTTTTGTTTTGCTTAGCAATTGGTACTTGTTCGTTAATAAGGCTTGATTTTTTGGATTTCCTTTAAAAAAAATCAATCCACCAATTTGGTATTTTTTCACCAACCTTTCTACTTGTGTTAGATGATTGGCCCCCTTTGCTGGCCGCACTTCCACCATAAATAGTTGAGCAATCTTTTCTTCCAAACTTAAACGTGCAAAGTGTTCCTTTACCCAAGGATCATTGATTGGTGGACTAAACGGTTGTCCACATGTAAGCAATCTGAAGCAAAACAAAAAACAAAAAAGACCTATTACCCGCTTGATAATCACACTGCGAAAAAAGGGGCTTTTGGCCTGACTAAAAAAAAAATGAATTATTCAATATTCACATAGGTGTTTTTTGGATGTTGCACTTGGTATTTAAAACCAATATCTTTTTGCTTATTCGCTGCAAGTTTTATTTCCCAAGAAATTTCGCCTTTGATTTCATCCAGCTTGCCTCCAGCTAAGTCTTTCACGTCCACTTGAATATTTTTTTGTCGTGTAATTGGAATTTGGTCGTAAACGATAAGATTGATTTCGTTTGATTTATTATTTCTTACGGTAATTTCAAAACTTCTTTTTTGAATCTGGTCATTTCCTAAAAATTGTTTCCCAGCGAATGATTTGGTTTTGTTACGGGCAATCACGATGCCTCTATCTCGGCCTAAGGATAGGTTTAATGTATCATTTAGTGCAGCAACGTCTAAAACAGACTTTCCAACGTATGTATTTTCAAAATATAGTCGAGCGGTGCCTTCTAATAAATTGTATTTCGACCAATCAGTAATACGGGCAATAAGAAAGGCAGAAGGTTCAAGTTTTGGGACAGCACGATATTCATAATAGGCTTCAACACTTTTTTGGTCAATTACCAATTGCTTTGTTTTACCATTGCTTTGGATGGTAAAGGGTGTTTTTACGGAAAGTTCAAAATGGGTTTTATTCGGAATATAAGCCACGGGTAGTGGTTTACTTGCGTCCTCGTATCTAGAATTTAGCGCAGACCTTCTTTTGCTTCGACTTGCTTTTACACCTGCAACATATGCTTTTCTTGTTGGTAGCTTTTGGACTTGAGCAATGCTAAGGTTGCTGGCTACTTTATCAGCCAAAATCTTCACTTCGGCAATCTCTGACGAAACCTGTTGAACAGACTCCCGCAAGGTAATGGTATTAAATGCATTAGCTCGGATAACTTGCGAGATATTGTTGTAACCAATATAGCTTACCAAAACTTGGTTCTTATTGGGAGGGAGGGTTAAAGAAAAATCCCCATTTTGATCAGTAACTACGCCCATGCTTGAGCCTTGAACCTTTATAGTAGCAAATGGAAGTGGCTCTCCTTTGGTATTAACTACACGGCCATTGACTTCAGCATTATTTTGTCCAATATAGTTTTCGAGCTTGTAACTGTTTTTCATTTGTTTGCGATAATTGCCATAGTTTCCATTTGTAAATTTTAAATAGTACGGGTTTAATATCGGTAAATCACTTGATTTTCTTGGGTCTGCATTACTAAATGTTAGTTGGACATTTTTCCAATCTTCTCCCGTATTTTGGTAGATATTGGCTTGGTAAGTAAGTTCTATAGGTGATTGTAAATTTTTAACTCGAATATCGTAACTCGGGTACCACCCTGCATGGTAAACCATGTAACTTAGTTGTAAAGTGCCTAATGTGGATTTTTTTGCTAAGATGTCTACTATAACCTCGGCATTACCCTCAGTTTTTTTATTGTTTTCTTGATTAAGTTGAGCAGTATATTTCTGTAAGTTTTGGTTGAGTACGTCAAGGTTTCTTCTTTTTTCTAGAATTGTCAGTCTTAGGAATTCTATTTGTTCTCCATAAAAGAAATATAATGTTTTTAGCTCGTCCGGATGAATGTTTTGATTGTCCCCTTTAATATTTTGATTAATTTTTAAGAAATTCAGCGTTTCAGTTTTGGAGGTTATTTTTTCACTTAGTACTTCTTTACGTTTTGAAATGGAGTGAATGCTGTCTAAAAGTTTAGCAATTTCTTCATTGTATTTTTCAACATTCAAAAAATTAAATTGATGATTGGTTGATAAAATGGTAAAGTCACCATTTCCTTTTATTTGGATTGACTTTTTGTCTAAATAAGGGGATAATTTATTCAATACAATTCTATTGTGTCCTTTTTTCAGATTTATGGAGGCTAAACGATTTATTTGAGCGCCATTTAAGTATACGGTTACTGCATTTATTTTAGATTTTGTTTGTACTTCATTTGGGGTTGCTTTGCTGCTTAAGAAAAACATTAATAGTGAGCCAATTGCTAGAAATTTTAGTCTTTTCATATTGATTTATCACATAAGAAACGAAAAGGTAAATCTAATTATTGGGTAAGATAAATGCTTTTCTTTTAGGTTTCAACATGTACAGCCACGAAAAACCTTGTAGACGACTTTTCTCAAGGCTTAATTCTTCTATAGGGTAGAAGGTTCCTTTAGGCTTTGATAGAAATAATATGTTTTTCACTTTTGAGCTGTCAATACTGATTGTCATTTTTTCACAATTAATTTTATTCACTCCTGAGTAGGTACTATCTTCTTCTTTAACGTAGTATAAGCTTTCTCCTTTGTTGATTACAAATACTTTTGCTAATTCACTTTTAATAAATAGTGCCTTGATTTTTTCTCCCTTTATCTGATTAAAAACTAGGTCATTTTCCTTAGAGGTGATAAAACTGTTAGCATTTAAGATCATATAATCAATACCCTGAGAATTTTGGAAAATAAAAATGGTATCTGCTGAAAGTTGGTTGGAGTCAGTCCACAAAATGGGCTTTTTATATAAGGTCATTGTGGAATCATCCACTTGATAAATTATTGAGTCAGCTTTTCCCTGAATGTCTAGATTCATAAACCTAGCATTTGAGAATGCTCTTACTGCCCGTTTGGCTGAGGTGTCTGTTTGGTCAATGAGCGTATCTGCAATCAAAAATAGTGTGTCTGACTTTTGAATTTTAATGGCTAAGGGATTTATTGTTATGGTGGTTTTTTTTTGCAATTGGTTGTATACAGCGTAGGCTCCAAAAATTTTTACATTATTTTGAGAATCCGATAGAATGATATCTCTAAAAGCTTTTCCAATGCCAGTTTGTCTATTATAAACTAGGCTATCTGCTACCAACTTGTTCTCTTTTCCTTGTATCCATGCGCCTTTACTAAATTGAGATTCTTCAGTTTTTGTATTGTACCAACCAGCATTGCAATAAATTGTGTTTTCCTTGCTCTTTATATAGGTCGGCCCATAGAAATATGCAGTTTTATTTGATGTGAAATAATCTAATGTATCTGAAGTCATTTTGTACTTGGGATTGGTAAGTACTACGTTATTTTTAAAACTAAAACGCTTTGTTCTTGAGAAATACTTTCCTGTTTTACTAATTAGGTCATTTTCGTTGTCATTTATATGGCCATCTTGAAGATAAAAAGCAGTTTTATTCGGGATATCATAAATGATAGACTCTGTTCGCAGTGTCATATCTTCATCGCTCAATTCTACATTACCTTTTACAATTGCATTTTCATCATTTCCGTCATACTCTAGATAATTGCCGAAAAGATCGAAAGAGTCTTTTTGATAAATATGAACTCTTCCAAAAGCTTTTAGTCTATTTTCTTTTTCGTAAAACCAAGCACTGTCACTTTTCATGAATACATCTTTTTGTTGAAAAAAGACATGCCCTTTAAGTCTCTGCATTTCACCAAATTGTTGATCGAAAAGTAGAGAATCTGCATTTAGAAGTTCTATTTTTTTCTGACCTAAAACAAAAGTGAAGTGAATCAGAAAACAGAAAATACTAAGGAATTTTTTGTTATCCATCAAACTGATTCTATGAACGGTTTCATTTTCTCATGAATTTCTTTGGCTGCATTTCTCGCTTTTTCTGCAAAGTCTGTTCCAGCAGATTGATACAAAATACCCCTAGAGCTGTTGATCAATAGACCTACATCTTTTGTCATACCAGCGTGTAAAACATCTTCTAGTTTTCCACCTTGTGCACCAATTCCAGGAACCAAAAAGAAATTTTCGGGTGCAATCTTTCTTATTTCACTTATTTTTTCCGCTTTGGTAGCTCCAACTACAAACATTATTTTCTTTGTTTCTCTATGCTTAGCGAAATGGCTAATTACTTTTTGGTAAATCTTTTGACCATCTTTAAGGGCCAGCTCTTCAATATGTTTGCTTCCTTCATTTGAAGTTAAACCTAAAATAATTGCATATTTATTGTGGTAGTTTAAAAATGGGTCTACTGTTTCAAAACCCATGTAGGGATTTATGGTTACCGCGTCAAATGGGTAAAAATCTAGAAAGGTTTGTGCATATTTTTCTGCTGTATTCCCAATATCACCTCTTTTGGCATCAGCAATTACCAAATGACTTTTTGGAATAAGTTCTAATGTTTCCTCCATCATTTCCATACCACGCGATCCAAGTACTTCGTAGAATGCAGTATTTATTTTATAAGCTACGCAATGATCTAACGTAGCTTGAATAATATGTTTGTTAAATGCAAGCATTGGCCTTGCGTGAGGCAAAAGATGAGGGGGCAACTTATTGTAATCATTGTCTAAGCCAACGCACAAACAGGATTTCTTATTTTTTACAAAGTCTATAAATGCCGATAATTGCATGAACTCTTTAACGTGTCAAACTTAATTAATAAAAATTCATCATTTTAGCGAAAAATTAATTCATGAAAAAAATTACGATTATAGCTCTTGCTTTTGTATTAATTGGTCCTTCTGTGTTGGCGCAGAATAAAGGGGTTTTTTCTGGAAATCTTCAAAGTTTCACAAGTTTTTTTGATCGAGACGATAAAATAGGAGCCAATGAATCGCCACAATATTTTGAGCAGTTATCAAGTGCAGAAGCTTGGTTGTTTATGAATTATCAAGTTCAAGGATTTAATTTCTCCGCTCGTTACGATATTTTTAATAACTCTAATTTACTTAACCCTACAGGCAATTATTCTGGCCATGGTATTGGATTTTGGCAGATAAGAAAAGAAATTGGTAATTTGGACATTACTGCGGGTTCATTCTACGATCAATTTGGTAGTGGCTTAGTTTTCAGAGCATATGAGCAAAGATTATTGGGCTTGGACTATGCAATGGAAGGCTTGAGAGTTAAATATAAAATTGGGAACGACTTTTTTATCAAAGGATTTACAGGTAGACAAAAGAGCAACCAAATCAGCAATAGAGGAGACCGTTTTGGAACATTTCCCGAAATCATAATGGGTTTGAATGCGGAGAAAAACTTAAAAATAAGCAAAAAAATCAATGCAAACTTTGGCGCTGCAATTATAAAGAGAACAATAAGCGAAGAAGAAATGACTGATATTGCGAATATCATCAGTTCATATGAGAATACAGCGGATAAGTTTGATCCAAAATGGAACGCATACGGCTACACGGCTTACACCAATTTGGGCATTGGCAAAAATTTGGTTCTAAATGGAGAATATGTAGGGAAAACCAAAGAGGCATATCAAAATATTAATGGTAAGTACGAACTTAAACCAGGAAAGATTATCTCAACCGGGTTTAATTTCTCTAAGAGAAAATTGGGCAGAAATAAAAAGTCTTCTTTAGGAATCAATGCAGAATTCAGGCAAATTGAAGATTTTCAATTCAAAATATCTCCCAGAGAAATTTTATTAAGCGGCTTAATGAGCTATCAACCATCTCTAACTAGACAAGCTTCCTATCGATTATTGGCGCGTTATAATGCCCCTGCACAAGAATGGGGTGAGAGAGGTTTTAAAGGAGGACTTACCTTTTCATTTAAAAGAGGAAGGACGTTATCCCTCAATTATAGCAATGTGAAAAGATTAGACGGAGAAAAATTATTCAAAGAGCACTATGCGCAGTATAGTCATAAGTTCAGTAAAATTTTCAAAGCCAAAATGGGCTTACAGACTATTTTTTACAATCAACAGGTCTACGAGGGAAAAGGGAAGGAGTATGACAATGTACAAACCATTACTCCATTTGTAGACATGACCTACAAGCTAAATTCACGAAATTCCCTAAGATTTGAAGCACAGTATATGAAGACGGGACAAGATCTAGGCAGTTTCGCTAATGCCATTTTAGAGCTAAATATGAGCCCACATTATTCTTTTGCAATTAGCGATATGGTCAATACAGAACCTGTAAGGTTGGGAGATGAGAAAAACAGCAACGAGATACTTCATTACTACAGCATCTTCGCAAAGTACAATATAAAGACTACCTCATTTACAGCGGCTTACATTAAACAAGTAGAAGGCGTAAACTGTACAGGAGGCATTTGCCGACTTGAGCCAGCATTTAGCGGTTTTCGCTGTTCGGTAATTACAAATTTTTAGTTATTTAGCAGAAGTGTAATTTTTAGCCACTACATCCCAATTTACAACATTCCAAAATGCAGCAATGTAGTCAGGTCTTCTGTTTTGGTAGTTTAAATAATATGCATGTTCCCAAACGTCTAAACCCAATATTGGTGTTCCTTCACAGCCAAAGCCCATTAGAGGATTGTCTTGATTGGCAGTAGAGCAAACTTCTAATTCTCCACCGGTATTTACACATAACCAAGCCCAACCTGAACCAAATCGCGTAGCCGCAGCTTCGGCAAAAGTTTGTTGAAAATGCTCAAAACTTCCAAAGTTTTTGTTGATTGCTTCGCCCAAATCTCCTGTTGGCACTCCACCTCCATTGGGTGATAAGGTACGCCAAAATAGGCTATGGTTAAAATGCCCACCTCCATTGTTGCGAACAGCAGGATTACTGTGATGATTTTTCATCAAATCTTCTAATGATTTTCCTTTCAAATCGCTTCCTTCAATGGCTACATTCAATTTAGTAACATACCCATTGTGGTGTTTCCCATGATGTATTTCCATGGTCTTTGAGTCAATGTTCGGTTCTAAGGCATCAAATGCAAAAGTTAACTTTGGTAATTCAAATGACATAATACTGCGAATCTATAAATGTTTTTTAAACCACGTCTTTGCATATTGTTTTGTTTTATAAAAGGTTTAAAAATTAACTTCGTAACAAAATGAAGCACAATTTAAAGTTGTACAACTCAATCAACAAGCGTTTGGAACCGTTCCGGCCAATACAAGCAGATTTTGTTGGTATTTATTTGTGCGGGCCAACTGTCTATAGTTCGCCTCATTTGGGGCATACACGAGGAGCACTTACGGTTGATTTATTGGTAAGATGGTTTAAATATGAAGGACTTAAGGTAAGGTACGTAAGAAATATTACAGATGTGGGCCATCTCACCAATGATGCCGATATAGATGCTTCAGGTGAGGACAAGTTGAGCAAAAAAGCCAATTTAGAGAAACTTGAACCTATGGAAATTGCCCAAAAATATTATAATGAATACGACCAAGCTATTTCAAAACTTGGTATACTAAAGCCTGATATAGAGCCACTTGCTTCTGGTCACATAATTGAACAGATTGAGATGATTAAAAAAATTATTTCTGAAGGAATGGCTTACCAAAAAAATGGTAGCGTCTATTTTGATATAGAAGCATACAATAAAAAATACAACTATGGCGTGCTTTCAGGAAGAAAACTAGAAGATATGATTGCCGGAGCAGGAGAGGAAAGAAGAACTTTAGAAAGACAAGATGAAAAGAAAAATAGCTTCGACTTTGCTTTATGGAAAAAAGCTGATAAAAGTCATATCATGCAATGGCCTTCTCCATGGGGAAATGGTTTCCCTGGATGGCATTTAGAATGTTCTGCAATGTCAAAAAAGTACTTGGGTGAAAGGTTTGACATCCACTTTGGAGGTATGGATTTACTGTTTCCTCATCATGAATGTGAGATTGCTCAATGTCAAGCAGCGCACAAACAACATCCTGTAAATTATTGGTTGCATAACAATATGATTACCATAAATGGAAAAAAAATGGCTCGAAGCTTGAACAACGGTATTTTGGTAAATGAACTTTATAAAGGTAACAATGCGCTTCTAGAAAAACCCTTTGACCCGATGGTACTTAGATTTTTTCTTTTACAAGCGCATTACAGGAGTACAATCGATTTCTCAAATGAAGCATTGAAAGCGGCAGAAAAAGGGTACGATAGGTTGGTAAAAACCTATAATTTATTAATTCATGAAACACAAAGTGCAGAAAATTCAGTGCACAAAATAAATTTTGAGGAATGGGAAAAAAATCTGTTTGATGCTTTTGCTGAAGATTTGAACACACCCATGGTACTCGCGCTGCTTTTTGAAGCGGCTAAATGGATAAATCAAATCATAATAGGAAAATGGCAGCTCAATGAAACAGACTTAGAAAGACTAAAAAAAATATTTATATTATTTTTCGGAGAGCTACTTGGTTTGCAAGTTAAAGAGTTGGAACAAATAAAAAATTCCAAAGAAAAAGAGATTATGGGGATATTGATTGAAATAAGAAAAAATGCAAAAGAGCATAAAAACTATGCACTAGCAGATGAAATTAGAACAGAATTAGAGCAAGAGGGCATAAAATTAATTGATACCAAAAGTGGAACGAGCTATGAGATTTCCTAAAATATCTTTTTGGTTTGTTTTTTTTCTAGTCCTCCTTGGATCTTGCAAGGATAAAAAGCAAAAAACAATTACATCTGAATCTGTTAAAGAAAAACAAATTTCTCCTTCCAACAAATCATCATTTCAATTTAACGAAGAAAACGCTTATCAGCACATTCAGAAGCAAGTTGATTTTGGGCCGAGAATTCCTGGAACGACAGCACACAAGGAATGTGCAGATTTTTTATTCAGTGAGTTACAAAAATATGCCGATGAGATGTATGCACAAGAGACAATTGTTTACAATAAAGCATACGGGGAGATGCCTTGCTACAACATTATTGGAAGTTTTAAGCCAGAAATGGAAGCTAGATTTTTGCTCTGCGCTCATTGGGATACACGTCCAATTGCAGATGAAGATGGGTCATTTAAACCTTTTGACGGCGCAGACGATGGTGCAAGCGGTGTTGCTGTTTTACTAGAAATGGCAAGATTGATAGATTCTTTTTCCTTACCATTTGGTGTTGATATTATATTCTTTGATGTTGAAGACGCTGGTAGCCATAATGGGGATGCGAGCGACACTTGGTGTCTTGGCTCTCAATATTGGAGCAAAAACCCACATACACCCAATTACATAGCGCGGAAGGGAATTTTATTAGATATGGTAGGAAGTAGAAATGCACTTTTCGCTTATGAAGGATTTTCTGCGTCGTATGCCAATGATTTACTGCTTGATGTATGGCGGACTGGCCAATATTTGGGCTATGGAAATTATTTTATTAACCTTCGTTCCAATCCTGTTACGGATGACCATGTCTATGTATTTAATGAAAGGGGGATACCAATAATTGATATTATAAATTATAACCCCACCACCAAGCGAGGCTTTGGAAGTCACTGGCATACACAAAATGACAAAATGAGTGTGATTGACAAGCAAACATTAAAGGCAGTTGGAGAAACTGTTTGGCAATATTTAGTCAAGCAAAAATTTTAATTTTTTGCTTCATTCTGCCTTTTTTCCCAACTGTGTCTCTGCCTTTTTCTGAGAAAATACATAGAAATGGATACAACAGAGAGTAGAGAAAAAATCCAAGTTTTTTGGTTGTTAAATCCTTGTTGGGAAACGGCTAGATAAAGTTCAACTAAGGATACAGCTGCCACTGTAAGCCACATTATTTCTACAATTCTTCGTATGATTTTCATTTTGTATTTCGTTGATTAATTTGTCCCTTGATACGTTTAATGCTGTACTTAGAAAATGTCTCATTGCTTTCAAGACCGATGCCATTTATAGTATCTTGATTGCGAATTATTGTTACAAATTTATCGGTATAAATTTTTTTGGATTTTTGATTCCAATGCAGCTCAGAAGTGAGTAGTGTTTCATCCTTGATATTGTTAAGAACTACTTGATCTTGGACGGTAATTATTTGACTTTCTTCTTGACTTTTTCCGTATTCTGAATGAAGAGAACTAATAACTGATTTACCTTTTTTATCATAAAAATTTGCCTTTACGCCCCCAATTAGTTCTAAGTAAGGGCTATCTACTAAAGGATACCTTTTCATTGTATCTGCAAAGATTTTTGCGTTTAAAACCCCCGAATCAGCGTACTGTAGTTCCACGTTTTGAGCGATTTCTACTTGGAAGGAGTCAGGAATTTCAAATTTTTCAATGAATTCTTGAACATTTGACTTTTTACAACTCCCAATAATAAATAGCGGAATAACAGCAAAAAGCAGAAGATTATTTTTGCTGCTTCCTAAGCACATAATTAGTTACAATCTTTTGTGCTGACGATAACTGTTTCTCCAATCCAGCCGCCTAGAGGAAATGAATCTCCATTATTTATACCATTAAAAAATGCGTCTTTCTTGCAAGGATAATAGGCCATATACCTACCAATTTTTTCATTCACTTTGACAGATAAATCAGGGCTTGCTTTTTTTGCTTGCATATATTTACTAACGGCTGCTATGTAAACCCCGGAACCTCCCAACTTGTCTGAGGCGTATAGAGATCGGCTACCAACGTATAAATCTCCTATCAATAAATAAGCTTTCCCCATACTTTCATTAAGCTTCAGTGCTTCGTAACAATATTTTCTGGACTTGCTATAATTTTTTGACTGCGCTTCATATTTTGCCAGCTTGTAATAAACATTCGATTTTTCTACTGTGGAATCTATAAGATCCAAGGCCATTAGGTAATACTTTTTGGCCTCTTGTTGTAAATCTCTTGCCTCTTTGGCTTTTGCCAAAGACAAAAAACCGTCTGCACTAGGTTCGGCTTGCACAATTTTTTCTGATAGTTCTAAATAGAAGTCGGTTTCTTCTCCTTTGGCGGATTCCATGTAAGTAGCAACTTTTTTTATAAGTTTTAAGTTGTTTTCTGATGTGTCAATTTTAGAACGAAAAATTAATTCAATTTTTTCAGGAGTAAAATGTGGCTTCATTAAAGCGTCAACATTTGCGCTGCTTTTCTCCCATTTCGCTAGGTATTTTCCCTTTTTTGCAAGGTTTTTTTCATTAATAATACTTACTGTTTCGAATATTTTTATCAGGTCTTCAATGGATATATTTTCTTTTTTGTATTCTTTGGTAGCAGCTTGCATGTACCATGTGGGTACGTTATAGTTTGTTTTTTCTCCTTCTAATTCTATGGACTCTTTAAAAAGACCAAGGGCTTTCTTCCTTTCTGAAGGTCTCAGTTTAGCCAAGTCATTTGCCCACTTACCTTTAACATATCCTTCTCTTCCAAAAAACGCAATTCTGTATTGATGTGCAAGTAAAATAGTATCCACCAAACCAGCAAGTCGAGCTTTGTATGCCTCTGAGGAGGTTTTTTTAAGTGCCACCATTTTAGCTTTTATGACTACAGAGCCATTGTAGGTTATTCTTTTCTTTACACAAGGAGCATGCTCAAAAAGATATTGCCAATAAGGATAGGCATTTGCATATTTTTTCTGTTGAAAGTATTGGTTAAATAAAGAAAGTTGCTTAACTGTCTCTATACTATCTTTGCCGTATTTATTTTGACATGCTTCCTTAGGAATGCCTTCGACATCTTGCCCATAACTCGCACCATAAAAAGTTAAGAAGATGATTAAGAAAGACAATTTTTGTGTTTTCATATGTTTTGTTATTGATATTTTCTCTTTATAAACCATTTGTCTCCCAAGTTGGCACCTAAACCAAATTGGAAAAAGTTTTCTCGTATCAAATTGTTTTCAGTTGTTCCCCTTTCATTATATGAAAAAGAAAAATGAAGTCTAGAAATAATTGTTAAGTCTTCTTTAGCATATCTTTTGATTCTTTTAACCATAGGTAATCCTAAACCAATATTTATGCCATAGGATTCAATTTGCTTTTGATTCAAGAAAATAAAACTCTGTTTTTTGAAAACGCCAAAGCTATATTTTACCCTTTGAAGATAATTGGTCCCAAGCCCAGGGCGTAGTTTTGGTACCAAAAAGAAACCAGCTGAAATGCCTTGTTCATTTTTGTATTCATTGGAGATTTTTTCCCAAAATGAAATACTATAATCTGCTGAAAAAGACCACTTTTCCCCATCCCCAATGGCATAACCGATAGAGAGGCTTTCTGGTATTTTTTCTTCTAGGCTACTCAAATTTTTGAGGGATATAGTATCTAATGTTTGGGCGTCACCAATTTGATAACTGTATTTATTATTTCTTGTCAAAATTTGTCCTTTACCACTTAATGTCCCTTTGGGATTGTAGGTAAATCCAAAGCAATGTTGCACGTTTTTTTGTCGTATAGAATATTGTACGCCAAGATTTGTTTGCCAACCAGAATAGTTTATGTTTTCCGAACGAGTAAAACCAAAAATATTCGTCTGAAATGGAAAACTTAATTCTCTAGTTTTGGAGATATTACCAAAAAGGTAGTTAAAATTTACACCGATGGCTAGATTTTTAATAGGTTCAAATGAGCCTCCTAAAACAAGCTTAGATAAACCTCCATCGCCTAGGTATTTGGTTGTAGAAATAATATCCGCTGTGTCTGGCACCTTCATTTGATAGCCAATGGTACTAGCTGGTGAGGCTCCGAAGGCAATTGCGCCATTATTCTTTTCCCAAACTGGAAGACCCAATGCAAAATAAGAAAATTGTGCAGCAGAAAACTTGGCCGATTGATTGGAATTTTGGTAGTGTCCAATATCAGCTATTGCACCCATCTGCAGGCTTGTAAATTTGAGCGAGCTGTATGATGCTGGATTTTGAAATGTAAAGTTGTTCTCAAGTTGCAAGGCGGTGCCAGTGCTTCCCATTGCTTGATAACTTATAAATGAAGAGTTGAAATTGTCCCCTAAACCAAAAGCAGAGTAGGGAGAACGTTCATTTGTTTGTGACTTGACAGAGATACACAAGGATATCAAAATCAAAGCATAGGAACTTTTATTTTTGATCAAATTTGTATAGCGAATAAAGTCCAACAAAATTTAAATTTGGGCGCACGAATATCTTCTTTTTAAGAAGTTTTTCAAAGAATTGTGCATCTCCACCGGTAAAAATTATTTTCAAGTGGTCATGTTCTTTTTGATAGGTTTCTATCCACCCATCTAATTCTAGCAAAATACCTTCTAAGGCTCCACTTAACATCGCATTTTTTGTGTTATGGGCTTTTGAAATTGTGTTTTCGTAGGAAAAGTCTATTTGTGGTAATCTTCCAGTAAACTCATACATACTCCTTAAACGTAAACCAATTCCAGGGCTTATTCCCCCACCTAGAAATACATTTTCTGAATTGACCAAATTATAGGTTATGCAGGTGCCTATAGACACCAAAATAAAGGGTGCAGAAAATTGAGACATGGCACCATAGATGCCTGCAATTCTGTCAGCACCTAGCTCATTTGTTTGATATTTACTGGAAAAAGGAATTTGGGTTTTGTCATTCAGCTCAAAAACAAGCTTTTTTTGAATTCTTTTAATTACTGACAAAGATGGGCTACGTGAGCTACACACTAGAAATTTGTGGTTATCTATACTCGAATATTCTTGGAAAAAATCTGCGGTAGATTTAAACTGTTTTATCTGATTAATTTTACCAGCAATAGAGTATTGAGCTACTTTAATATTCGTGTTGCCTTCGTCTATGCCTAGAAGCATTGTTTTTAGTTAACTATTTCAATAGCGCCATTCGTAAAATGCAATGCTTCTTTGCCGTTTTCTATAACAAGGGATCCTTCATCAGAAACACCTACGAGTTTTCCTGTGGATTGTTCACCAGTTTTTTTGTCAATGTATTTGATATTTTGTTCAATACCTTTAAGATTTTGTTCAAATCTTTTTTTCAAATAGCTTAATTCACCATCCAGCAAGCTGTTGTAATTTTCTTCTAATTTGTTGGAAATTTCATTCATTATATCTTCTCTCCTCTCGGGGTCACCTGTAAGAAGTGAAAAACTTGTTACATTTTCAAGTCCATCAAATTGAGTTTGATTTACATTGATCCCAATGCCAACAACAGTAAATTTTATTTTTTCCTTGACGATAACGTTTTCAATAAGAATTCCTCCGATTTTGAGGTTATCTACCAAAATATCATTTGGCCATTTAATTTTTACTCTTCCGCTAAAGTATTCATTAATTGCTTCGAAGATGCCAAGAGTTGCGGCAAAATTTATGAAGCTACCTTTCAAAGGGTCAAACCGGGGTTTTAAGATAAAGGAACCCAATAAATTTTTTCTTGCCTCACTTTGCCAAGGTTTTCCTCTTTGTCCTACACCTTTTGTTTGAAAATCTGTAAATACCAGAGTGCCGTCTGTAATCAAATTGTTTTGAATAATACGGTGGGCGTACGAATTGGTTGAAGATGTCTCTTCTAAGTACATGTAGTTTCGTCCAACGAATAAGGCAGATGATGAAAAGTTCCGCAAAGATTTCTTATTTTGCCTGCAAAAATACACCAACAAAATTAATGAGTGATAAAGTTGCATTATCTGATGCCATTGCTACTATTGCAGTCAACGGTGCGAAAGAAAAAAAAGCAAGATCATTGGTGAAAATTGATTTAAGAAATTTGGATGTTGCGGTTTCGGATTTTTTTATCATTTGCCATGGAGATTCAAATACACAGGTTAAAGCTATTGCAGATAGTGTTGAGAAAGAACTCAAAGAATCTATAGATGAGAAACCTTTTAGCAGAGAAGGTGGAGAAAATGGACAATGGGTTGTTTTGGATTATTTAAACGTTGTCGTTCACATTTTTTTAAAAGAGTCAAGAGAATTTTATGGATTGGAAACCCTTTGGGGAGATGGGGATCTTACTCAATATCCCGATCATAATCAGTGAAAAGTCACTTTTGACGAGCTAGGGCCTAAACTGTATTTTCTTATACCCAAAGTACTTTCTAGAACTATTCCAACCTTCTTTCTTAAAGTACCCTCTCCAATTCCATAAATTATTTCAATAGATTTTACATTCACTTTCCTCATTTCTGACAAATAATTTTTTAGAAAGTTTATTTGGAAATCAAGGCATTCATTCGGATTTAACTTTTTGTATTTTGGATGAATTTTTTCAATATGAAGGTCTAGTATTTTATTACTATTTCCTTTTGATGTTGTTTTGGTCTCCTTCTTTTCATTTTGGGCGTATTCTCCCATCATCATCCTTTTGAGCAAATTTGGGTCAATCATTTATCCTATTTTCTTTGATTTCATCAATACAGGCTGGGTTCAACAATGTAGAGACATCGCCCAAATTCTCCAAGTCATTTGACGCAATTTTTCTTAAAATTCGACGCATTATTTTCCCGCTTCTTGTTTTGGGAAGAGCCAAGCAAGTTTGAACTTTTTCAGGTTTGCAAATAGGACCCAAAGTTTTTGAAACCAACGCATTTATTTCAGCGTTAAAATTTTGGATTTGGTCTTGCGTTTTGAGTTGAACAAAAGCGTAAATAGCATTTCCCTTCTTTTTGTGAGGATATCCAACAACCGCACTTTCCGCAACACTTGGGTGTTGGTTGATTATATTTTCAATTTCTGCAGTACCTAAATTGTGTCCGCTAACAATAACGATATCATCAACTCGGCCAGTTATTCTGTAGTTCCCATCAGCATCTCTTTTGGCTCCATCGCCAGTAAAATAGTGTTTGGGGAATCTTGAAAAATAGGTATTTATGAAACGCTGGTGATCTCCGTATATAGTCCTGGCCATACTAGGCCATGGGTGTTTTATACATAAATTGCCTTCTGCATCTGTTTCCTTTAATTCTCTACCATCCTTATCTAGCAAGTTGACCTGAATGCCGGGCAAGGGTAAAGTAGCAAAAGTGGCTTTATGAGGAGTTACATTAGCCAAGTTTGAAATCATAATTCCGCCAGTTTCTGTTTGCCACCAGGTATCAACAATAGGACAATTGTGTTTGCCAATATGCTCAAAATACCATTGCCAAGCTTCTTCATTTATTGGTTCACCAACTGTTCCTAAAACTTCTAGTGTTGATAGTCGCTTATTTTTAAGTTGATTTTGACCGTGTGAAGCCAAACTTCGTATTGCGGTTGGCGCAGTATAAAAAATATTGATTTTGTGTTTATCAATAATTTCCCAAAATCTTCCAGGATTTGGGTAGTTCGGCACACCTTCAAACATAACGGTTGTGGCACCTGCACTCAACGGGCCATAAATAATATAACTATGTCCAGTAATCCAACCTATGTCTGCCGTACACCAATAAATTTGATTGGGTTTGTACTGAAAAACATTTCGAAAAGAGAAATTGGTATAAACCATGTATCCTGCGGAGCTATGAACCATACCTTTAGGTTTGCCTGTACTTCCTGAAGTATATAAAATAAATAGTGGGTCTTCTGCATCCATAATTTCTACTTGACATTCTTTGCTCTGATTTTCAATCAAAGCATCCCACCAAAAATCACGACCAGCCTTCATGGTGATTTCGTTTTTTGCTCTTCTAACGACAACAACTTTTTCGATGCTAGGACATAGTTCTAAGGCTTGATCTGCAATCTTCTTTAATGGGGTGATTTTTTCACCTCTTAATCCGCCATCAGAAGTTATCAAAAATCGACATTTTGCGTCGTTTATCCTGTTGGAAAGACTTTTGCTGCTAAAACCAGCGAATACAACAGAATGTATAGCCCCAATTTTTGCACAAGCCAATACAGAAAAGGCCAATTCGGGAATCATAGGCATGTAAAGGCAAATTCGGTCTCCTTTTTTTGCGCCCATTGACTTTAACATATTGGCAGTTTTATTAACTTCCTCGAAGAGATTTTGATAACTAATATGTTGACTTTTTTCGTTCGGGTCGTCCGGCTCAAAGAGTATAGCTGTTTTCTGCCCATTTTTTTCTAAGTGCCGATCGATACAATTCTGAGTTATATTAACCTTTGCACCGGCAAACCAAGAAAACTTTGCTTTTGACCAGTCAAAGGTGAATACAGAATCCCAATGCCGAATCCAGGAAAACTCATTTTTAGAAAATTCAGCCCAAAAAGTTTCAGGACTGTTTATAGATTCATCATACAGTTTTTTATATCCATCAAGACTTTTCGCCACAAATCGAGACATACATCAAATAAAATAAAATGTGGAGTTAAATAAAAAGTATATATTTGCTAACGGCCGTTCGTATGGAAGTAAATACTAAACGTAAAAAAGAAGTGCTTAACGCCGCGCTGACGCTATTTAGACACAGGGGATATGAGTCCACTTCTATGCGACAATTGGCCAAAGAATTAAACCTAGAAGTCGCAAGTTTGTACAGCCACATAAGCGCCAAAAGTGATCTACTTGAAGTTATTTGTTTTGGTATGGCGGATAAATTTTTGCTGGGAGCAAAAGAAGTTAATGACATTTATTTTAATGCTGAAGAGAAGCTTCGCATGTACATAGCAAACCACATCTCCCTGCTTACCCAAAATATGGACAGTTCAATTGTATTTCTTAGAGACTGGCGTTTTTTACCAGATGATAAAAAAGAGCAATTTGTTGAATTACGAAATAAATACGAGGATGGAATTCGGGAAATTATTGAAACGGGGATTTCGGAGCACGTTTTTAATCCCTCCGACATCAAAATGGCTACACTGACTATTCTAAGCTCCTTAAATTGGGTGGTAGAGTGGTATAAACCAGAAGGCAGTTTGACACCGCAAGAAATAGCAAATGATCTATCCAACTTTATCTTAAACGGACTAAAAAAGAACAACTTATAAAATTATGTACGGAAATGCTTACATCGATCCAAACGATCCAAAAAACAAATTAATCGCAGGTGAGGATCCTGCGAAGCTTCAAGCTTTCGAGGAAACAATCTTGGCAGGCAAAAAAATTGAGCCACAAGACTGGATGCCAGTCAACTATCGGAAACAACTCGTCCGAATGATTGAGCAACACGCCCATTCAGAAATAATCGGAGCATTGCCTGAAGGCACTTGGATTACTCGCGCTCCAGGGTTTAGAAGAAAACTTGCATTAATGGCCAAAGTACAAGACGAAGTAGGTCATGCGCAACTTTTGTACGCAGCGGCTGAAACTTTGGGCAAGAGCAGAGAAGATATGATTAACGATCTAATCAGCGGAAAGTCTAAATATTCAAATGTATTCAACTATCCTGCAAAAACTTGGGCAGACTCAGCAGTTATAGCCTGGTTAATAGATGCGGGCGCGATTGTCAACCAATTGGCTAATAGTAAGGGTTCTTATGGCCCTTATTGTAGAGCTTTAGAACGTATCTGTTACGAAGAATCTTTCCATCTAAAGTATGGACATGATAATGTTGTTCATTTGGCTACAGGTACAAAAAAACAAAGAGCTATGGTGCAAGATGCACTAAATAGATGGTGGCCTCCCATTATGCATTTTTTCGGCCCCTCGGATAAAGAATCAGTGCACACCGAAATACTTATGCGTTGGAAAGTAAAAATGGCTAGCAATGATGATATGCGTCAACAATTCTTAGACATGTATGTGCCCAAGATATGGGACCTTGGGTTGACTTTACCAGACAAAAAGCTTCGTAAAAATCCAGAAACAAAAAAATGGATGTATACCGAACCTGATTGGGATGAATTTAAACGAGTTATAAATGGTGATGGGCCATGCAACGCAGAACGATTGGCTGTGAGAAGAATGGCAGAACAAAGAGGTCGTTGGGTGAGAAAGGCCATAGTAAATCCAAAAGATTCTTACGTCAAGCCCTTTGCCTAATGAAATCTTTAGATCCAAGGATAGCTCGTGCCAAAATTGAATTAGACAATCCAGATTTCTCTCTCGAAAATCAAGGTCACTTCCCAACGTACGAAGTTTTTCACCAAAAAAAAAGAGGGGCACAACACCAACATGTAGGAATTGTACATGCGCCAAATCCTGAAATGGCTATGCTTTATGCCAAAGAGCAATATACAAGACGGGGAAAAACGGCCAATTTATGGGTAGTCGCTTCTAGTGAAATTTTCGCAACCGAATATTTTGATGAAGATATGTTCGAGAATACACCTGATAAAAAACACCGAGATCCAACATCATATAAAGTGATGGATAAGATTAAAGCATTTAAAGAAAATCAACAAAATCAATAACATATGTCAGAATACATCAAAGAGTTACTCTACAAAATGGCAGACGACCAACTTATAATAGGTCACAGAAATTCGGAGTGGACTGGACTTGGGCCACTTTTAGAGGAAGATATTGCATTTTCCTCTATGGCACAGGATAAAGTAGGCCAATCACAACATTTGTATCAACTATTGCATGAACTAGGAGCTTCTGATCCCGATACTGTGGCATTTACAAGAAATGCAAAGCAATTCCATTGTTGCCAATTGGTAGAACTTCCAATTGGCGATTACAGTTTCAGCATTGTAAGACATTTCCTGTTTGATTTTGCAGAAGCGTTGAGGTTTGAAGCTTTATCCAATAGTAGTTTTCAACCATTGGCACAAGTAGCAAGAAAATTTAAGGGTGAAATAAAATACCACACCTTACATGCCAATACCTGGATGCAACAGCTAGGCAATGGGAATGAAGAAAGCAAAGCGAAGATGCAAAGTGCGCTTAATGAAGCTTGGCCATACGCTCTTGGAATTTTTGAAAAAGGGCATTTTGAAAATCAGCTGATTGAAAACAAAGTATTTTTTGGGGAAGAAGCCTTAAAGCAACAGTGGTTAGATCTTGTCTCACCTTTAATTAAAAAAGCAGGATTAAAAGTTCCTCATGGTACAAAAAATACAAAAGGTATCGGTGGAAGGGTAGGAATACATACTGAATATCTTCAGCCTTTACTTAATGAAATGACAGAGGTTTACGCAATAGACCCAAGCGCAGATTGGTAATGAATCGAAAAGATGTAGCCAACATACTATACACCATTAAAGACCCAGAAATTCCTACACTTTCTATTGTAGATTTAGGAATAGTAACAGATATTCAAGTGCAAAAGAATCGGGTTGACGTGGTATTAACGCCTACTTTCTCGGGTTGCCCAGCCCTAAAGGTCATGGAAGAAATGGTAGAAGAAAAACTGCTCAAGCAAGATGAAATAGATCAAGTAAATGTAAATACCAGATTTGATCATCAATGGACAAGTGATATGATTTCAGAACAGGGCAAAAAAGACATCAAAAAAATCGGATTGGCGCCGCCAAAAAAATCTTGCGGTGGAGTAACTTGGGATTTTATCGAAGAGGTTGATTGCCCAAAGTGTGGGTCACCACAAACGGTCTTAAAAAACCCATTCGGACCAACCCTCTGTCGCTCCATCCATCACTGCGAGAATTGCTTAGAAACCTTTGAAGCGATAAAAACGGTTCACTAAATTTGTCAGCTTATATGCAAAATTTTTATAAGCAAGTGGAAGATGCCATTCAAACTTTGGGCGTTAATCCAGAAGATACAAGATGTTCCAACCCAGGTGAATGGTTACTGCAAAAAGATTTTTTCGAAATATATGTTGATGTTTGGATGCCTAAAAATACAAATCAATGGCAAGCATTTGCTGGGGATAAGTCGTCTCCCATCTTTCAAGTCATTGTACCGTTTTGCCAAATACCTACTATGCATATAGAGCAATTTAATCAAGAATTATTGTATCTAAATTTCCATTTGTACAACGCGTCATTTATGCTCAATAAAGAGCAAAACACCGTGGCAATTCATAGCAAAACGATAGCTAAAGAATTAACTACAGAAAAAATAGCGGAAAAAATAAATTCTTGTGGTTTTTATGCTGAGTCACTATTTGGCTATTTCGAAGAACGCTATTTGGTAAAAAAAATCGAAACTGAGCAACCAAATTCTTAGTTATTTCATCTTTAACTTACAATACCTTGATGAGTCGTAAAAAAAAATACGAGGCATTGCCAGAAATCATTCAAGGTTGTAAACAAAAAAAAAGGAAGTATCAAGAAATGCTGTATCAAAAATTTGCACCATCATTGTATGCTACATGCGTGCGGTATGCAAGCGATTCTCAAATGGCAGAAGACATACTGCATGATGCTTTTGTGAAAATTTTTGAAAAAATTAATCAATACCAAGACATAGGTTCTTTCGAAGCTTGGATGAAAAAGATATGTATTTACCATGCTTTGGAATTGCTGAGAAGAAAGCAAAAAGGCTATGTGCAGTTTGTACAAGAAGTTTCAAATTCTGCTTCAATACCAGAAGATGCACTTTCAAAACTGACAGAAAATGAGATACAACAAGCCATTCAAAAATTACCTACTGGTTATCGTACTGTATTCAATATGTATGTTGTTGATGGTTTCTTGCATAGAGAAATAGCAGAACAATTAAACATTTCTGAAAGTACTTCAAAAACCCAATTGCGAAAAGCCAAACAATATCTACAAAAAGAGTTGAAGCATTTTGAGAGATAAATTAGAAAATATCATCCAAAATAAATTAGAAGAATCAACCGTTCAACCGCCGAAACATCTATGGAAAAAAATTGCTAAAAATGCCCAAATAGGTGCTGGTGGTTCAGGTTTTACGCCACTTGAGTGGTTGTCTAATTTGGTGATATCAAGCCCACTTGTCCCCATTGTCGCGGTGGCAGTTTCTGGGCTTTTGTTTCTCACAAACCAAAAAAGTAATGTACCAAAAACCCTGGAAATACCTTTGGCTAGTGAACAAACTAGTCCAAAAAATCCTAAGCTTGGGGTACACAGTAAAGACACAATAAGGCCAATTTCAACTAATGGAAAACCAAAAGAAATTGAACCAAAAAAACAGCTCCATGAAGCATTGGTAAATTCCCCAGAAGTAAAAAAGAACACGCAGCATGACCTAGGCCCTAACCAGCAGGTTATAGAAAGAAAATTTGAAAACCTTCAGGAAACAGATAGCATAAAAACGTCAAACCTATCCAAACAACAAGACGAGAATAGTGAAATAGCGCTGGTGGATAAAAAAGTTGAGGTCCCCAACACTTATACCCCAACTGAGCTAGCGCCTATACCAAATATAATCACACCGCACACACAAGACGGTTACAATGACAAATTTGTTGTTGATTTTGGGCATATGGAGCTTGAGAAATTCAGATTGTTAATAGTTAATTATACTGGAGAAATACTCTTCGATACAGAAAATCCCGGAAATTACTGGGACGGCAAAAATGCTAGTGGAGAACTCGTCCCTAAGGGCAATTATATTTATCAAATCGTTTTCAAAAGGGAGGGGCATAGCACAGAGGAAATTAAACAAGGAAAACTAAACGTTCGGTAATCTATGATAAAATCACAAAAAACCACTACCTTAGCCAACCTTTTTAAAGGATCAATCATCTTGAGAATAACATCTAATATGAAAACGACTAAAATTATCGCTTTCTTTATACTGCTCTTGTTGGGCGGTTCTTTTTCAGTTCAAGGGCAAAGTTGTAGTCCACAAGCGGATACTTCTACTGCTCCATGTGTAAACTCAACCATAAGTTTTTCAGCCAATTCGTCAGGCAGGAACACATTTTTTTGGGACTTTGGAGAAGGAATAACCTCTGCCGATAAAGACCCTGCTTATGCTTATTCAAAAGCAGGAACTTACATGGTAAAGTATAGATTTACCGGCCCGACAGGAGCCTGTGAAGATAGTTTCAAACTGGTTGTGAAACCCTCACCAAAAATATTCAACATTCTTACCAATTCTTCTACGCAGTGTTTTGAAGGCAATAAATTTTGTTTTTTAGACACCACTTCAGCAGCTCCAGGAAGCAGCATAGTGAAACAAACGTTTATTTTTGATGATGGTGGAAATTATGTATTCGACAATCCATCATATCCTTTACAATTCTGTCACTCTGTTATTGATCAACAGGGCGGGAAATATGGATTAAATATTAAAGCCGTGGATGCCAATGGCTGCGTATCGTCCGTAAAATTGTCTGATTATATAGAAGTATTTCCAAAGCTTGGTGTAAAAATTAGTTCGAATGCGCCCATAGGCTGTGACACAACAACCGCTTGTATCACCAACCTATCAACGCTACCTTTCGACAGTGTAAAATCATTTATTTGGGATTACGGTGATGGTACGATAGATACCTTTTATCCGCCCGCAGATTCTAATGCATGGAAAAGAAGGGTGTGTCACCTTTATAAAACCGATGGGACTTTTGATGCGAGACTCACTGTGGAAGCCAAATTTGGCTGTATTGATTCTTTCACTTACAAAGCGGCAGCAACAAACTTTGTACTCGAACCTAAAATTCTTGCAAGTATGGATACCTCTTGTACTGGAAGTGATGAAGTAACATTTGAAATAGAAGGTGGAATGCCACCCGGTTCACAATTTTTATGGAATTTCGGTAATCCACCTTGGCCACCTAATGTAAATTTTGACAATCAAAATGCAAACCCAACTCGTTCGCATCCTAATGGACCATGGATGATATCTTGTAGAATTGTTCAAGGGCCTTGTGATGTTATGGCCTATGATACTATCCTAAGGTTGGGGCCTGCCTCCACCATAGAGATACCCATGGTTACTTTTATCCCAGAAGAAGAAAAATACCAGTGTATTATTCGTGATTCAATTCATTTCACCAATGCTTCATCTTTCTTTGGAAACGATGACAATATTTTTGACGAAGTTGTAACGGTAAGTAAAAGAGAACCAGGTGTCCCAGTCATAGAATTACATGAATTTGATACCTCAATGAGCTGCAATAGATTGGATACTTTTTTGGTTAGAAAGCTTACAAGATATCATTTAAGTTCAATAACTAAAGATACCATGATCCTCATTGGACAAGACACAAGTTTCACCATAAATGGTGTAAATATCCCCATGTTTGGTATTTATCAAAAAGATACTTTTGGGCTTATAGGAGGCGTGCCTACCAAGTACACTGTTCCAGCAGATACTATTTTTTTATCGGACACTACTTTAAGATATTTTGGTGGTAATGACAGTGTCTATTTTAATGGGCAAATCATTTATGACTCCATAGTGGTTCGTTTAGATTCTACTTATGAGTTTGAGTATGCGTTCAATTATGACACTGCTACTAGATCTGGCGATCAAACTGCAATTCCCTATCCTGATCCTCCAGGAACAGGTCCATTCAAAACCCATGTTTATCGTTTGTGGTCCTTTGGGGATCAATATGCTCCACAATGTACAACTGACACAAGGGCAGGCAAAAACATAGGGAAAAATTGTAATTTTTCATTAGACAGCTTACCTGTTCACTGGTATACGCCTTGGGAAACGACATACTATGAAGGAAACAACTTTCAATTTATAAGTCAGCCCGTAAGAAGAACTTTACTTAGCAAAAATGCTAGACAATGTTTCGATGTAAATGTATGGCCGGATAGCTTTGTCAGAATTCCTGATGTTTTAGATGTATTCGTACCAACAAAGTATTCAAATGTAGAGGAAGAATTAAGCAAAGCAGTTGCAGCAAATTCTGCCCAAATTTTTGAAAAAAATATTTTTGCTCTCGACACATTCGTAATGCCTATTGACGGTTATATCCTACTGCCTGCGCAGTCAGTTATTTATGCCGATACCAATTTGGAGTACTATGATAGCAACACCCTTGTAATCAATGATACTGCTACTGCAGGACAAACATTCAATGCTTTGGTAAAGGTGCCTAAAGATGCGGTAATTAAATGGATTTCTGGCACGTATTATTCCGTCGATGAAACGGGTCTAATTGTAAGGGTTAATACCTTGAGTGATTCCATCGTTGTAGGACCAACTATTTCTACAGTGGTTGATGGGAATATTGAAAAATACAAATACATCAATTCTGGTGTGGTGGAAGTCATAAATGTTGCCACCAATCCACAAAATATTACAACATATAATGGTCCTACAACTTTCACGTTGGAGTCAGATGATCAGTTTACCTTAGAAACTGTATGTGATACATTGTTTCCAGAACCTGCCTATGATTTTGAGGCAGGAAGGTTAATAACTGCTACGGCAAGTACATTTATTAAAGATACAGTGATGACAATCAATGGTGAACTTGTGGATACATTTGTTGTACGCCAGCAAATTGTTGTAGATCCTGCTTTCCACCGAAGTGATTTTTACCAAAATACGGTGCAGTGTTTTAATGTAAGTTTATATCATAAAGACACCGTTACCCCACCTTTTTGTGAGGCAACAGGAAATGTTAGTTTAGCCCTTATGCCACCAAATGCAGAAGTATTGGTGTGGGAAAGTGGTGAACCTTGCCCTTTTGATCCTGCAAGGGCAGAAGACTATACGCTTCAATTTCATTTGAGGGAGACAAAACCAGGTTGTTCACAGCAGTGGTTTGAGGTGAATTTTGACTCGCTTGCGGGTAAAAATAATTGGGTGAATTACAAAAGCGGAGGCATCTTAGCTCCACCAAAAACAAATCCGAGCCCGCTTCCCTTTATTATGCCTTATCCGATGATTTTACAATGGGGGACCACATTTGTTCAACGTTATACAGCCAATAATTTAGCGGGTAGGAATACAAAAACTGGGTCCTTCACTTTGGGACTTATCATTGGCAACGGACCGCCTAATTTCTTGGTTACTTATGATACACTTTTTGACAATACTACCAATCCTCCGAGCATTTTAAGAATTGATACTACGGTTACTACCACACCAATTGCGCCTGAATGTACAGATACCGCTTGGTATAGTGACATTTTTAGAATCAACTTATTGTCTGCTAATTTTGAAATGATCTCCCCAAATAATACACCCAGGTACATTTGTTTTGGAGACACTGCATACATCAAATTACACTATGAATTACAAGATGGTATCCAAAAGCTTGAAGTGAATCATGGTTACCAGATCATCAAGCAATTTACCGGTGAAAATACCACAGTGGATTATTCTCCCCTTGATCAGTATTACGAATTGTTCGAATATTTCGTACCCTATAAAGGGCCAAGCCCAACTAGAAATGATAGCAATATCAACTATGATGGCGAAGATTGGCATTACAACTTCGTGGTCCGCTATCGTGCCCGAAATTTCTTGAATCTTAATGGTAAGGAACGTTTCTATTTGGAAACCCTTGATACCATTGTGACAGCTATCTTGAGAGATTTTGTGGTTAAAGTAGATGATAAAGGTGCTACTGACGCCATTATTGAGGCATTTGAAAGCGAAGGACTTGATTACAGAAAAATCCCCAAAACAGATGTAGCTTATTACTTGGGAGATGGTACTTATGGATGCGTTGACACTTCTGGCTTTAGTGATGACTTTGAGTTTAGGAATGAAAGAATCACTTATTTAACAAAACGTCATGATGAGTTCGTTTATCAGTATACAGATTCGAGCATGAGTGATAGTACAATCATAGAACAAATACTACATTTTAGAGATAGCTCGCTTCAAGGATATGACACAATGATTACCCCTAGAAACTTGAACATGCCAATTGACACCTTTGCGCAAGGAGATACCGTGCCAGGCGTGTACAAATTAATCTATAGGATGCCCATACCTTTCTTTGATTCTTGTGCGAGTTTAGCTGATAGAAGGCTATATGAAAATTATTATCCAGATGTACCTGTAGTGGATACACTTATTGTGCCTTCTAAGTTTGACAATAGAGGAAACCCAACAGAGTTTGATACCATTCCATCCGTTACGATAGACTGGGAAGGTCCAATGGTGCCCAATGTACGAATGCTTAACATTGACAATTGCGAAACCCGCGCCAACATATTGCTAAATGTTGGTTATTTCAGGGAATTCAAAACAGTCGAGTCATTGTGCGAAGGTCAAACATTGCGTGTGGAAGACAGTATCAGATACTATGCAGCCGATAATGGAGATGCATTCCCTCAGTTCTTCCCGATTGATCCAAGAGGTTTCTGGGAAGCGCCTTCTCGTTTCGCCATCAAAGAGAAAAAATATATTGACTATGACACCAGCGATGCAGAAAACTGGCGAACATCTGTAGAATTTAGAGAATGGACCTATTCAACACCAGGACCTAAAATAATTCGTATCGCAACTGAAGACAGCTTGGGATGTAGAGATACTTCTAAAGTAAAAGTATATGTGACTGACGTGATTCCAAATTTCTATCTCAATGATACAGTAAACAGCTGTGATGATGATTTCTTCTTTTTTGACTCTTCCTATGTGCTTGACCCTTGTAGGTCAGAAGTTTGTGCAGATTCAAATTCTCTTCGTTGTGACAGTGTGGTTTACTGGGAATGGGATTTTGGAGATGGTACACAAAGAAGTTTATTGAGAAATCCCGCCCATGTTTATACATCTAGGGGCTATTTTTCAGTGAAGTTAAAAGTACGTTCTGCACTTGGTTGTGAAGACAGTATTATCAAGCAGGTTTACATAATTGGACCAGAGCCAGAATTTGAATTCTTGAACAATTTTGGACAAGGAGACTCCATAACCATTTGTCTTGGAGATAGTGTTTTTGCTAACAATATTAGTCCAACACCAACTTACCCAATTGATGACAGTACCATTTGGTACTTTAATTGGGGAGATAGTTCCCAAGAAAATGCAAGAAAATTCCAAGATACAGCCATTCATGTTTATAAGGACACAGGGGTATACTACGTTTATTTAAGACAATCTGATAAAATCACTGGATTTACTGACCGGTGCGATGTTATCTTCCCTGACCCCAGCCCTGATATTTTGGAACCGCGTTATTTTAAAGTAACTGTGCTCCCAAGATTAAAGACCAAAGCACATGCAGATAAAGATACAGTTTGTGTAAAAGAGTTGGTGACATTCACAGACAGTTCAAATCAACCGCTTTACACAGAATGGACATGGCTTATTGAAGAAGATTCTTCAACAACCGAAATAAAGTCAGGTTTCCAAGTAACGCATAGGTGGCAATCTAGTGGCTTGAAACGGGTGATACTTATTCCAGATTGGGACGATGGAGATCCCTTCACTCCGGAATGTCCTTCCAACGATACTATCTATGTCTATGTGGACTACGTAAAGGCTGAATTTGAAATAGATAGTTCTTATGAACAACCTGAATTCAAATTCATCAACTTATCCTCAAATGCGGTAGGCTATGAGTGGGATTTTGACTATGATGCTCCTTTCCAAATAATGAGTACGGAATATGAACCAGTGCACAACTATGGTGAAGTAATCAATAGAAATGGTGGCGATGAATATGATGTGTGGTTAATCGCTGTAAGTGCATTTGGATGTAAGGACACATTCCGATTGGAGGTTAAAAATGAATTCCTATCTGAAATTATACCTTATAACGTATTTACTCCAAATGGGGATGGAGACAATGATTTCTTTAATCCAAGTATTGAGGGTCATGAGGAATACAGCATTAAAATCTTTAACCGTTGGGGTGAGTTGGTGTTTGAGAGTGAGGATTCAGAAGTGGATTGGGATGGAACGGTAATGAACAAAGGCAAAAAAGAGTGTCCACAGGGTGTTTATTTTTACATACTGGAGTACAGATTAAGAGCTAAACCTGAAAATGATGGACTTGGTCCAATCAGCGGTCAGGTTACCCTATTGAGAGATAAATAGGTAAAATGTAATCTTCAAAAAAACCTCGCTGCAATCTGCGCGAGGTTTTTTTTATAGAATCTTTCCTTTTTAGAACCAAATATTGTTTTTGGTTTTAAAAAGTCGTTTGGATAACAATATCTTTGACAGGTCGATTATGAGCATTCTAGTCAATAAAGATTCTAAAATTTTAGTCCAAGGTTTTACAGGTAAAGAGGGCAGTTTTCACGCCACTCAAATGATTGAATATGGTTCACAATTAGTTGGTGGTGTTACACCAGGCAAAGGAGGCCAATATCATCTTGATCTGCCCGTATTTAATACCGTGAAAGAAGCCGTAAATGAAACACAAGCGAATGTTTCTATCATATTTGTTCCACCTCCATTTGCAGCAGACGCTATAATGGAAGCAGCAGATGCTGGAATTGGTGTAATCGTTGCAATTACGGAGGGTATCCCTGTAAAAGACATGATAGATGCTAAAAAATATGCAGATGGCAAAGATGCTATCTTGATTGGCCCCAATTGTCCGGGCATAATCACGCCAGGAGAAGCAAAAATTGGCATCATGCCAGGGTTTATATTTCAAAAAGGAAGAATAGGTTTAATATCAAAATCTGGAACTTTAACCTATGAAGCAGTTGATCAAATTACAAAAGAAGGATTGGGCCAATCTACGGCCATAGGTATTGGCGGAGACCCAATTATCGGTACGAGCATGTTAGATGCAATGAAACTATTTATGCAGGACGACGAAACGGACGCGGTAGTAATGATTGGAGAAATTGGCGGAGATATGGAAGCTACTGCTGCTAAATGGGTAAAAGAAAATGGCAACAAACCTGTGGTAGGTTTTATTGCTGGCGAAACGGCCCCAAAAGGAAGGCGAATGGGACATGCAGGCGCCATCGTAGGCGGCGCTGACGATACAGCTCAAGCGAAAAAGGCCATTATGCGTTCTTGTGGAATCCACGTAGTAGACTCTCCCGCAGAAATAGGATCAAAGGTTGCGGAAATATTGGCCTAACCTATAGTATAAATTAAGACTTTTTGTTGTCTGGTTGGGCATCCAAAGATGATGTTGTAGGTCCATCATAAGGAGCTACATAAGTTTTACAAGAAGAAAATGCGAAAGCGGCAACCAAAGCCAATGTAATCCATAAATTTTTGTTTTTGTTCATAACTAATTTAGTAACGTGATACTGATGCTTATTGTGTGTTGCAAACTTAAGGAATCATCAAATATTTTCACTATGCCAAAATAGACGCCTTCTGGATACAATTTTTTTTGTTTTTTGTCATATCCGTTCCAGCAGGATTTTAAGCTTTTAGACTCAAATACTTTTTCGCCCCAACGGTTAAATATTTTCCATTCTATATTTTTACAACCACCTATTTTCCCGTCTAAAGAGAAGCAGTCGTTATCGCCGTCGTTATTAGGTGTAAATACATTATAAAGTTCCAATTTATTGTCATAAAGTGGATTTAAATCAACCAATAATTGTGCGGTGTCTGAACAAAGTGAGTCTGGATTGGCAATCAATTGTATCATTTTTTTTGCCGTATCATTTAAGGAAAATGTAAACTCTTTTTCTCTACTTGTTGAGTCATTTGGTAATAGCCAGAGGTAATTGTTTGCATTTTCGGAGTTATTTGTCAACTCAATATCAAATTTGCAGTTTTCTGCGGTGTAAGTAAATTCCGCTTTCGGCTTTTGAACTACCTCAATTGTCTGGGTAAAAGTATCATCTGTTATACAAGCATTTCGGTTAGATACAATGAGCCTGACCTTGTATATACCAGCTTGTGATAGGGTCATCTGCGGTTCAAAACCTGTGGGTGTTTGTCCATTATCAACGTCCCATAAATAACTTGTAGCATTATAGGATTTATTGTCAATAGTAAAAGAAACTGGTTGGCAGGCTCTTTTTGGCTTTATATCAAATAAAGCACTTAGGCTATCCTTGAATTCGACATCAATTGTTTTGGTTATTGTATCTGCACAAGTTGTTCCTTTATTGATAATGAGTTGAATAGATTTTGTTCCATCTGTATCGAATTCATACTTAAAATCTGACCTATCATTTTCACTTCCATCTGATAAGGTATAGGCATAAGTGTCTGCATTTTTAGATCCATTAACCACTTGAATTTTCCTAGTACAGGGATCAGAGAAGACATCAAAATTGGCAACAGCTTCGTCAAAAGCCCGTAAAACTTTTGTTGCAGTATCGATCTCATTACACCTATTTGTATCTAAAACAATGAGGTATACATTTTTTGGAATGGTGTCTGTAACTCTGAAAAATGCTTTGGTTGAGTCAGAAATTAACTGGTTATTTATAATCCATTTGAAAGTCATCCCACCATCGGACTGGTCGATTAGTGTATAATGAACTGGTAAGCAAGAGACGGGTGGCTGAATAGAAAAATCTGCTTTTAGGGTATCTTTAATCAAAACCCGAATACTCGATTCGAAGGTGTCAACACAGTCCGTTTCACTACCTACAATAAGTTGCACAGGATATTTGCCACTGAATCGATACAAATGGCTTGGGTTTTTTTTGGTGCTTGTTTTCCCGTCGCCAAAATCCCAGAAATAACTTGCAGCATTTTCTGAGCTATCTATAAATTCTACCAACAATTCACATCGTTTGGGTTTTGCTACAAATTTTGCTTTGGAATGATCGTAAAGTTTAATTTCTCTCTCAAAAGTGTCTGTCTTATTGCAAGAGAGGGCATTTCGTGCAACCAATAAAACTGTGTACTTACCTGGAGTTTTGAAAGTAAAACTTGGGTTTTTTGCTTTGCTGGTGTCTTGGGGGGTGAATATCCATTTGTATGAAATGGCATTTTCGGAATAATTGGTAAAGTCAACTTTAAGCGGTGAACAACCAGCTAAAGGACTTGCCTTAAAATCAGCTATTACAGATTTAGACAGTCTAAAGTCAATTTTGAAAGATGCATTGCTACATCTTGGGCTAGAATTTTTTTTATAAACAGCATTTGAGCTTGTCGGAAAATCAGAAACTTGATTTTTGCTACTCTTGGGTGGGTTTGGGCAAGAGGCGCAAACACTTTGGTAAACTATACCCTGAGGATCAAACCGTGAGGTTCCTCCGTCAACATGGTCTTCTGTAGAGTCGCCGCCATAAAAAGAAGCAAAGCCAATATTGCTTGCATTGGGCTCTAGTGCAATGAGGTAAAAATCATTGCTATCGGTTGTTTTTTGTAAAGCATCTTGTGTTATTGGAAGACCAATTGTACTTCCAGGGTTTGATCTTGGATCTGTATTTGAACCCCAACCAGATAAGTAAATATTAAAACACCTATCTACCAAAAAAGCCGTTGGTGAGATGTCAGGCTTTCTATTTCTATTACCAAAAACGCTAAGAAATTGTTGTGTTTTTAAATCGTTACTAATTCTACCTATAATTTGGCCTTTATCTTTTGAACCATATGTTCCTGACGTGGTTTGGTGCGCACTTTCTGTTTGGCCAGCAAAGTATACACGATCTTTTGAGTCTATTGATAGAAAATAAATTTGGTCATATTTCTGGCCACCCCAATAAGTGCTTGCAACTAATTTATTGTTTTTATCAAACTTGGCGATTATACCGTCTACGTCTCCACCTCTTTTTTGCTGATATATTGTATCGACATCTAAACTATCAGACTTTGTGCCACCCGAAACAAAAACATTTTGTTTTTTATCCAATTCAATGGAGTATAAAGCATCATTTGATTTTCCTCCGAAATAAGTACCCCAGCGCATTTGTGAAAGTCCGGTATCTAGATGAAAAATACAACCGTCTAAAAACCCTTTAAGGTCTTTTTGGCTTGGGTTTTGTGTTGGAAAATTAGTTGAATTTGTTGAAGATGCAACCCAAACTTCTTCATTGACATCTAAGGTTATTTCTCCTCTAAAATCATCTGCATAATTATAGCGCAAATCTGCTGTACTATTGAGGCCATCGTCATCATTGCCCCCAACATAAGTTGAGGCCAATAACTTAGAGCCAGCGTGATTCAGTTTGCTAACAATAATATCTGTACCTATTGATTTTGACTTTTGAAAAGCCTTTTTGGATATGGGATAATCAACACTATAGCTTGTTCCAAAAATATAAAGTTCATCATCCTTACTGGCAACCAAACTATGA
This sequence comes from Bacteroidetes bacterium MED-G17, assembly GCA_002457675.1. GTDB lineage: Bacteria > Bacteroidota > Bacteroidia > NS11-12g > UBA9320 > MED-G17. Next base: position 90,199 of record NTKK01000005.1, on the reverse strand, counting down.
GGAAATTCGCTATCAGATCCGCCCAAATAGGTTGCATAAATTAAACTAGAACCATTGGATTGGTATTTACTTATGGTAATGTCGCAAGGGAGATTGGCAGGACTTCTGCTAAATCCACCAACTGCATCCTTTTGATACGCACCTAGTGTGGTTGGGTAACCTGTTGTAGTGGCGTCTGTGATTCCTCCGGCATACAAATGGCCTAAAGAATTGTACGTGGCAGTGTAGCCAAAATTATCTGCTTTGCTACCAGAATATGTTGAAAAAATAAGTGTTGGGTCAATTATAATCGGTACATCGGGCTCAGTCGCCGCTGAAAATTCAAAAGATACTTTACGTTGAGTTACAACAAAATTGGTTTCAATATTTTTTATATATTGGTTGGAGTTCTGAAAGGAAATTGGTTTAGAATCCTTTATAATTCCTGCATTTGTATGGAAAACCAAATTGCCTTTAGCATCTAGCTTGAAACGTTTTAAACCAATGACTTCGAAAAAAAAATTCTTTGCCAAGTTTGGGGTTTCTGCTTGTATGTCGTATTTCAATTTCCCATCAACTGAGTAAAGCAACATATTTGTTCCAGGAAATATATTATTTAATTGTACACTCAAAAAGCCAGGCACTTTTGAAGCCCACTTGTCTGAATTACTTCCCAAATAAAAATTATAATATTCCTGTACTTTTCCTAGTCCGAAATGTTCAACAAATTTTGGAGATTGAGAAAAAATCAAACTAAAGGAATGAAGTCGTAAATTCCCCGTTGAATTAGAGGTGTGGTGCCAATACTCAACGATCTTGTGAAAATCATTTGAATTTTTTAGGTGGAAAGTTAACCGATCTTTTTCTACAAATAGATGACCATTTTCAATTTCTGCCCGATACAAAACTTTAGGATGAAATTGACCATGGTTGGGGATAAACCTAATGTCAGTTTTTTGTGGTAAATTAAAAGCGTCTTGACCAAAGGCATTTGATAGTAACATCAATATCCAAAGCATGAGGCTAAAACGCATAAACTCAAAGTTAACAAAGATGGCTTGAATTAGGTCTGTTTCAAATAAATAAAAGCCCTTTATTCAAGTATATTCGCATTTTAATCGCGTTTATGTCTTTATCAGAACAAGAAAAAATACGACGAAATTCATTAGATAAACTAAAAGAGTTAGATATTAATCCTTATCCTGCGGACGGTTTTGAGTTAAGCCATTTCTCTGAAGACATCATTTCCAAATTTGATGAACTTGAAGGCCAAGAAGTGCGTATTGCAGGCAGAATGATGTCCAGAAGAATCATGGGAAAGGCATCTTTTGCAAAAATTCAGGATACCAAAGGGAGCATTCAGTTTTACATAAATAGAGATGAAATATGCCCTGGTGAAGATAAAACTATGTACAATACAGTGTTTAAAAAACTTTTGGACATTGGCGACATTCTTGGGGTAGCTGGAAAGGTTTTTAAAACGCAAACAGGTGAAGTATCTGTCCATGTAAGAAGTATAAAAATACTAAGCAAATCATTGAGGCCATTGCCGCTACCAAAAGAAAAAGATGGTATTATTTATGATGCTTTTACCGATCCAGAGAAACGTTATCGAATGCGCTATGTTGATTTAATTGTTAATCCGCAGCACAAGGAAATTTTTTTAAAGAGAACCAAAATATATAATGTAATTCGTGATTTTTTAAATGAGAAAGGGTACATAGAAGTAGAAACACCTATTTTACAATCTATACCAGGCGGGGCAGCGGCAAGACCTTTTGTTACCCATCACAATGCTTTAGATATACCGCTTTATTTAAGAATTGCCAATGAACTCTACTTAAAAAGATTAATTGTTGGTGGATTTGATGGCGTTTATGAATTTGCGAAAGATTTCAGAAATGAGGGTATGGACAGAACACACAATCCAGAGTTTAGTCAGATTGAGCTTTATGTTGCCTACAAAGATTATGAGTGGATGATGGATATGACAGAAGAACTTCTGGAAAAAGCTGCAATAGCTGTTTATGGACGCACTAAATTTAATGTAGGGCAGTCAGAAATTGATTTTAAAAGGCCTTGGAAGAGAATATCTTTATTTGATGCAATCAAAGAATATACAGGAGAGGAAGTGGTCAACAAAACTGAAGAAGAACTCGCCGTCTTGGCGAAATCATTTGGTATAGAAGTGGACAAAAGTATGGGCAAAGCCAAATTGATTGATGAAATTTTTGGAGCCAAAGTAGAGCATCAGCTTATTAATCCTACATTTATAACAGATTACCCAGAAGAAATGTCGCCACTTACAAAAAAACATCGAAGTAAACCTGGACTCACGGAGCGTTTTGAGCTAATCATAAACAAAAAAGAAATAGCAAATTGCTACTCAGAGTTAAATGACCCAATCGATCAAAGAAAACGATTTGAAGACCAGGCAAAATTAATGGAAAGAGGAGATGATGAGGCCATGTATCTTGACGAAGACTTCCTACGTGCTTTAGAGTTTGGAATGCCTCCAACTGCAGGCATAGGTATTGGCTTAGATAGATTGGTCATGCTATTGACCAATCAAGAGTCCATTCAAGAAGTACTGTTTTTCCCACAAATGAAACCCGAAACCAAAGCATAAAATATGGAAGAGATGAAAGTGATAACTACCCATGTGGCTATGAAAAAAGATATGGGAACTCATGGAAACTTATTTGGTGGTATCATGATGACTTGGATTGACGAAGCAGCAGCAACTTATGCTATGGAAGTATGTCATACCCCTAATATGGTAACTGTGCGGGTCAACGAACTCATCTTTAAGAAAAAGGTCAAAGAGGGTTTTTTAATTAAAATATACGCCAGAGTTTCATCTATCGGAAAAACCAGTATTACTTTCAAAATGGAAGCAAGGAAAATGAGTGTTTATAGCCATGAAGAAGAAGTTGTTGTAAGTACAGACATCACATTTGTCCGTCTGGACGAAGGGGGTGACCCTGTACATCTTCCTTCGCCAGTATTAGACAAGTATAAAAGCCTAAGCAAATACATTAATAGATGAAAAATAAACAAACAGCGCTGTATAAAACGCACATTGAGCTTGGTGCAAAAATGACAGCATTTGCAGGTTTTGAAATGCCTTTGCAGTACGAAGGACTTGTTGCAGAGCACCAGGCAGTAAGAAATCAAGTAGGCATGTTTGATGTATCGCATATGGGAGAGTTTGTTATACGAGGTGCCCAAGCCAAAGATTTGGTTCAATGGGTAACGTCCAACGACGTATTTGCTCTACAAGATAAACAAGCTCAATATAGCTGTTTGCCAAATTTACAAGGGGGAATAATAGACGACTTGATCGTGTACAAATGGGATGAAACAGAGTATTATCTTGTTGTAAATGCAAGCAATATCGAAAAAGACTGGGACTGGATAAAAACGCAAAAAGAAGAAAAGAACTTTGATTGCACCATGGAAAACATTTCAGATCAACTAGGTCTTATAGCTGTTCAAGGCCCCAAAGCAATTCAACTTATTCAAAGTGTGAGTTCAGTTGATGTCGAAAAAATCCCTTTTTATTACTTTGATACAGGTAAAATAGGGTCGGTAGACGACGTCATTATATCCAACACTGGTTATACTGGTGCTGGGGGTTTTGAACTGTATGTATGGAACAAGGATTTAGAAAAAGTATGGAATCTGTTATTACAAGAAGGCGAAAAGTATGATATAAAACCTTGTGGTTTAGGCGCAAGAGATTCTTTGAGGTTAGAAATGGGCTTTTGTTTGTATGGTAATGATATCAATGACCATACCTCGCCAATTGAAGCAAAGCTTGGATGGATCACAAAATTTAACCACCCATTTGTAAACGCAACCTACCACAAGCAATTAAAAGAAGACAAACCTAGTAAAAAACTTACTGCTTTTATTATGAAAGAAAGAGGAATCCCTCGAAAAGGGTATTCGATTATAGACAATGATGGTGAGCAAATTGGCGAAGTAACGTCTGGTATTCAGTCTCCTGTATTAAACAAAGGCATTGGATTGGCTTATGTGCAAACGGAACATACCAAATTAGGGAAGGAACTTTTTGTAGCTATAAGAAATAAGCGCATACCTGCAGAAGTAGTAAAATTACCTTTTATTTAATAGGCTCTTTTGTCGTTGCCTTCCATATAGTATACAAAAGCACGATTAACAACTTTATGTCCACCTGGGGTGGGATAATTTCCCGTGAAGTACCAATCCCCTTTATTATTTGGGCAAGCTTTGTGAAGACTATCTATAGAATTATAGATTATTTTCACTTTTGCCTTTTGCCTTGTCGGCGTAACTATTCTTGCAATTTCCTCAACTAGCTCATCATCGGTAAATAAATCATAGAGAGGCTTTAATTGGTTTTGATTTTTCGTATTATTTGGGCGTATTTGTTCTTTTGCTTTTTCATAAGCTTCATTTAGCTTGTTGCCCAATTTGTGTTTTTCAATTAGAGATATAAGTGCTTTGAAGGCAACAAAATCTTTCAATCGACTCATGTCTATACCATAGCAATCTGGATATTTAATAATAGGTGCCGATGAAGCAATAATGATTTTCTTGGCACCCGTGCGATCTAGAATTTTCAGAATACTTTTTTTCAAAGTTGTACCTCTTACGATAGAATCATCTACAACTACTAGAGTGTCTTTATCTGCTTTTACAATTCCATAAGTCAAGTCATATACATTGCCAACCAGATCGTCTCTGTCTTGATCTTGGGTTATAAATGTCCTCATTTTCTTATCTTTTATTAAAATTTTTTCTCTCCGAACTTTTAAACTAAGAAGTTTATCAAGGCGTTCCTCGTTTAATTTTTCATGAGAAATAGAAAGTATCTTAGATCTCTTATACTTATCTAAATAGGCATATAAACCATCTACCAATCCATAAAATGCTGAAGCTGCAGAATGGGGAACATAAGAAAAAACAGAGTTATCTAAATCAAAATCTATTGCTTTTAAGATGGGTTTAGTTAATCTTAAACCTAAGTGTTTTCTTTCATGATGAATGGCAGCATCATTGCCTCTTGAAAAATAAATTCTTTCAAAGCTGCAAGCTTTATTTTCTCTGGCTTTGAGAACTTGTCGAATTGTAATTTCACCATTTGCTTGGGCCAAAACAGCTTGCCCCCTTTTAAGTTCCTCTACTTCTTCAATAGGTATATTTAATGCAGTTTGAAGTGCTGGTCTTTCAGATGTAAGAGCAAAAATTTCGTCATTTTCGTAATAAAATGCAGGTCGAATGCCATTTGGATCTCTTATTACAAATGCATTACCGTCTCCTACAATACCTGACATGACAAAGCCTCCATCAACATTTTTAAAGGATTTTTTGAGAATACTGGCCATATCTAATTTGTTTTTTATTTGAATCGAAATGTCTTGGTTCTTTGCGCCCTTTCGCTTTTCAGCGTCAAAAATTCTTTGATTTTCTTGGTCTAAGAAGTGACCTATTTTTTCAAGCATGGTCACATTGTCTGAAATCTCTTTAGGGTGTTGACCAAGGTCAATCAGTTGCTTGTACATTTCTGAAACATTGGTCATATTGAAGTTCCCAGCCAATATTAGATTTCGACTTCGCCAATTATTTTGTCTTAAAAATGGGTGTACTTGTTCGATACTGTTGCCGCCGTGTGTCCCATACCTGAGATGCCCGAGTAACAATTGCCCTGCATAAGGGAAGTTGCTTTCAATGTCTTTATCGGTTTCCCAAAGATGCGAATCTTGTCTGAACCTCTGGTTGAGGCGCTCAAAAATTTTGGGAATTGCATTGTTGCCAAGCTCCCTCTTCCTGGCAATATATCGTTCCCCATGGTTGGGATTTAATTTGAGCACCGCAATTCCAGCTCCATCTTGTCCACGGTTTAGCTGTTTGGTCATCAACACGTGAAGTTTTTCGAGGCCATAGAGAGGTGTTTTGTATTTTTCTTGGTAAAACGAAAGTGTTTTTTTGAGGCGGATAAAAACCAAACCACATTCATGTTTGATAAGGTCGCTCATACCTTGATGGGGACGAAGTTCTGCCTTTGAAAGAAATTAAACAAAGAAAAAAATATTATCGCTTAATATTACCGCCTATCTGAATCGTTCTAGCTTAATTTTGGTAGTGTTTATAAGCTTCTCTTGCTTCTCTATTTCTTTGGATTTTGTCTCTTGATCTTTGATGTTTTGCTCAATCATTCGTTTTCTTTCAGCTATTAACTCTTCCGCTTCTTTGATATCTTGTTCGTACTTCGACTTATTTTCTATTAGCTTTTCTTGCTCTTTATGAAGTGTTCCCAATTCTTTTTGCTGCTTCTGTAGTTCTTCACCTATTGCACTTGTACTTTCTGCTTTTGCAAAACGCACCAAAAATTCTGTTATAAATTTAACATCTTTACTTTTAGATGATTGTCCAATAAACTCGTTTTCTCTCTGAATAAATAAGTTGACATAAACCCCCAGATTTTCTTCACTGCATTGAAAAAATACATCAACTGCTTGCTCACCCAAGCCTGATATGCTTACGTCATCAGAAAAATAATCTTTTGATTTTTTCACTTTTGAAATTTTGGCATCAAATTGAGCCATTTCTTTTCTCCATGCTTTTAACACATCTTTTTTGTTGCATTCAGGTATAAATATTTTCCAACCAACAGCAGTTCCTGTGCTCATTCCAGCAGTTATTTCCTTTGGATTTTCTATCTGTGAGAAACCAATCATACAAAGCAGAATGAAAGAGATTGATGCCCAGACTTTTTTCATGAAACCAAATATATTGATTTACCGCTAAATTGGGTAATTTATATTAATTTGCATAGCAGGAAAAAGTGAAAAAACCACACAATCAACTTGATGGTAAATTGCTAAAACAAAAAGTGTTGAGTGATGGAACAGCTCGAATGACTGTTTCATTTTATAAATATGTAAAAATTGAAAATCCTGAAATTTTTCGTGACCATCTCTTTCTTCAGTTGGATGATTTGGATGTTCTGGGCAGAATTTATGTTGCGAAAGAAGGTATTAACGCACAGATAAATGTGCCAACTAAAAACATGGATTTGTTTAAAGATACCATCAATACAACTGATTTCTTAAACGGAGTTAGATTAAATGTAGCAATAGAAAATAAGTCTTTTTCATTTTTTAAACTCATCGTTAAAGTTCGCGATAAAATAGTTGCAGATGGATTAGAGGATAAAGATTTTGACTCTAGTAAAATTGGTAAGCACTTAAATGCCAAAGAGTTTAATTTACTTACAGATAATTCTGACACCATTTTGGTGGATATGCGCAACCATTATGAAAGTGAGGTTGGGCATTTTAAAAATGCTTGGTGTCCTGATGTAGATACATTTAGAGAGCAATTACCAGTTGTAGCCAATAAGTTGCACGAGCAAAAGGGTAAAAATATTGTGATGTATTGTACAGGCGGGATAAGATGTGAAAAGGCTAGTGCTTATTTAAAATATAAGGGCTTTGAAAATGTTTATCAATTGGAAGGAGGAATTATAAATTATGCAAAGCAGGTAAATCAGGAAGGTTTAGAAAATAAATTTGTTGGAAAAAATTTTGTTTTTGATGAACGTTTGGGAGAGCGAATCACAAACGATGTTATTGCCAAATGTCATCAATGTGGTAAAAATTGTGACAACCACACAAATTGTAAAAATGTGGCTTGTAATTTGCTTTTTATTCAATGTGAGGAGTGTAAGGAAAAAATGAAAAACACTTGTTCAAAGGAATGTAAAACTTTTACTGAATTGCCCGAAGATATTCAAAAGGAAAGAAGAAAAGCCATAGATAGTGGAATTCGGATATTTTCTAAAGGTAGGTTTTTAAAAAAATAATTATTTGAGCGTAAGTCCAAGTCTGTTTTTCATTTCCAACACGTCTTTATTTTCTTCAATCATTTCCCTCAACTTTTCCTCGTCTGTGTAGGCACGATTTTGCTTAATGGCTTGTTCTTCTAAAATAACGGCGAACTGAATTTGTGGGTTTAGTTTTTTTAATTGTTGTTGGGCCATTACTCTGTATGGGTCTATTAATTGTGCTTGTGCTTGAGAATTAACAACAAGACTAGCTTGTTTATTTTCAAGGCGAATGAGGCCTTTTGAAAACAATAGCCCTATACTTTTTTTTCCTTCGTTTTTTAGTTGCTCTGCGAGTTTTTGGAAAACACCTTGTATTGTGGGTAAATCTATACGGAGATCTTTATGATTTGGACTGTTCTCGGTTGTTTCTTTATCATTGGATTCTTCAACTCGAGGTGTATTTAGTGAAGTTTTTATGGATAGCTTAGAAACTGGTTTGATTTTCTGGCTTCCGTTTTGCGTAATCTTTGGTGTGAAAGATGCCTTTTCAGAATCCTTAGGTGTTATTTTTTTTTTTTCTATTGACTTTATTAGACTGGGTAAATAGTTTACTTTACTTAGAGTAATTTCAACCAAAAGCCGAGTATTTTGAGAAAACCTATACTCACTCTCCGCTTTCCCAATCAAATTAAGTGCGTTCAATAGCAGAGATTTTTCAAATTTTTGGCTTTGCTGGATGTATTGATGTTGTATTTTTTCAGGTACATCAAGCAATATTTGGGTTTTTGCTTCTTGAGCAATTAGTAAATTACGGATGTGACCACCCAATCCTGTCAAAAATATCAGCGAATCAAAACCTTTATCAAGAATTTCATTATAAGTCAACAAAACTTCAGCAATTTCTTGGTTCAAAAAGCTTGAAGTAAGTTTAAAGTAATAGCTATAGTCAAGAACATTCAAATTATTTAATACTTCATGATAAGCTATTTCTTGTGTCTCTGAAAAGCTCACCATCTGATCAAAAATAGAGAGCGCATCCCGAAGTGCACCGTCTGCTTTTTGGGCGATGATATGCAGCGCTTCTTTTTCATATTTAATTTTTTCTGTTGTACAAATTGACTCTAGATGTGCGATCATATCTAGGGTTTTTATTCTTTCAAAATTGAATATTTGACATCTAGACAAGATGGTGGGAAGAATTTTATGCTTTTCAGTCGTCGCCAAAATAAATACAGCATAAGTTGGGGGTTCTTCAAGTGTTTTTAGAAATGCATTAAAAGCATCTTTACTAAGCATATGAACCTCGTCTATGATGTATACTTTGTACTTGCTGTTTTGAGGCGGGATGCGCACTTGTTGAACTAGGTTTCTAATATCTTCCACACTATTGTTAGAAGCAGCGTCTAGTTCAAAAATGTTGAATGTATTATCTTGAACCGAAGAATTGGTGTTTTGTTGATTTATTTCATTGGCTAAAATTCTTGCGCAAGTGGTTTTCCCCACACCACGTGGTCCACAAAATAGAAAGGCCTGTGCCAATTTGTTATTGGCAATTTCATTTTGGAGGGTTTGGGTTACTTTCTCTTGACCAATTACCTCTTCAAATTTTTGAGGACGATATTTTCGGGCGGAAATTACGTATTGGTTCACAAGCAAATATTACAAGTTTTTAGGAGTTAAAATACATATGTGAATATTTTGTCTAAGTAGATTCAAAATGTGTAAAGATTTATTGATTATTTAGCTCACTTTTCTGAAAGTCCTTTAGCGATTTGGAGCTTTGCAATTTTATTTGTTTTTGCATGCTTTGCAATTTTTTTTGGTAGGGAAGGATATCCTCCAAAAAGTCTTTGTATAGCTCGCCTTTTCCTTTCTGTTGTAAACATATTTTTATGGTATCTTTATGCTTCCGTATACTTTTTAAGCATAAATAAGCACCTTGAACCGATTTGTTATTCATGGGTATTTTTTTGTAGGTGGTGCTATTTTTTTGGAGGTCTTCTCTAACAATTTTTACGACGCACTCACATAGAGCGGATGATGCTTCTTCACAATAACGTTTGTTTAGTTCTTCAATTGAAAGCAGGTTTTTTTTAGATGAATCATTTTGGAAATACAAAAGTGCGGCAATTACACCCCCAAGAATCAGTAATACTGTAATTAATTTAACCGCAATTTTGGTAACCAGTCTAATGATAAGAAAAACAATGAGTAGAAATACAATAATCCATAATGTGTTTATTGTCATGTTATTGATTGATAATTTTTAGGTACTTGTCTACTTTATTTTTATAATATGGACTCCAGTCAGGGGATATATATTGAAGATTTTCTTTACTATTTTTAGTTTCTTCTAAAAAGTCTTCTAATTCTCGTGGTGAACTGGTACTTATTTTGTTTCCTTCTTTGCCTTGTCTTTGTTGGTCTTGCTCCTGTTTTTGTTTTGCTTTTTGATGAGCAAGAAGTCTACTTTCTATTTTCTTTATTTTATTAATGAGGGTTGCATTTAATGTTTTATTGAGAAGATTTCTTTCTATTTCATCCATTAATTTTTCGGTCTGTTTGATTTGGTTCCCAAGTTGTACATTTCCGATTTTTTGGCTTTGTTTTCTTAATTTGGAAAGCTTTTCTCTGATTTGTGCTTGCATCTGCGCAGCTTCGGCAAAGTTCTTGGTACCCGGTTTTAGCCCCTTTTGCATGCCCTCATGCAACTTTAGTAATTGGTTTTTTATCTCTTGCTGCATTTGTTTGACTTGAGCGCCTGATTTTTTATTTTTCCCTTGCCCTGGTTTTTTACAAGCCATGCTTGGTTTACCTTGAGACTTGGCTTTGCCGAGTGCTTTCATCTGTTCTTGCATATTGCTTAGAATGTCCTGAATAAGATTGGCAAGATTGTTCATTTCCATCATAACAACTTGTTGATGAATGGGTACATAAATTAAATTTTTAGCACTCATTTTTATTTTAGCTTGTCGCATTTCATGCTCTATTGTTTTGATTTTACCTTTAACTATTTTATTAATTTCGGGAACTCTTGTACTTAATGCTTGTAAAGAGTCTTTTACCAATTGAAAGTCTTGTTCAATACGTTTTTGATTTTGTGCTAGTTGTTGTTGATAATTTCGGATTTCTTTGAATTGAAGTAAAAGCTTTTCTTGATCAAAACTAAGTTGAAGCAAATTTTCTAAGGTTTTTCTCAAACTGGTATAATCTTCTTGATATTGTTGTTGGTTGGCATCCATCATCATGTCATTGATTTCAACACTTAGTTGCTTCATTTCATCGCCTGCATTTTTTTGGTTTTCTTTTGCGTTATTTATATTGTTTTTCTGTAGGTTTTGATTTGCTTTTTGTAATGCTTGATCAATATTTTTCTCACTATTTTCTGTATTTTTAAGTTTTTTAGGCTTTTTGAGTGTTTCGTTTTGTTTTTCTATCTCTTTAAGTCTCCGCTTTATGTCTTCAAATTTCTTTTCGATTTCCTTCTGGTCTGATACGCTAGATTTTTTCTTAGAGAGTTCAAGTTGTTTTTTTGCAAGTTTTTCCAGTTTATCGGAAGTTTGACGCGCTAGTTTTTCGAGTTCAAGTTCTTTATATAGTTCTTTTAATCTTTCTAATTGTTCTTTTATTTCCTGATTAGATTCGCTTAGCATATTTAGTTTTTGCTGAAGTTGGTCAGTTTTATTTTCCTGCAACAATTTTTTGATTTCTTCAATTAATTTTTTGGTTTCTTGATTTATTAGTGCTTTTGATTCTTCATTGAGTTCTTGATGTCGCTGTTTTAAATCTTCATCTAACTGATCCAATGTTCTTTCTTCCAAGTTTTTTTTGACCATTTCTTGCCCAATTTCTTCGATTTTGGATAGATTTTTTTGATGTTTTTCTAAAATAGTTTCTAAGTTATTTTTTGTTTCCCAATCGAGCTTTTTCTGAAATAAATTACGTTTAACATTTTCCAATTTTTTGTTGAGTTGGTCGGTTTCCGTGTCAGACTGTCCAAAGGAGCGTTCTATTTTTTTTTGTCTATTTTCAACCTGGTTCTCCAATTCAACCTCAGACATACGTTTTATTTCTATCCTGTCAGAATCAGTATATTTTGCACCATTGATTTGGTCATTGTCATAAATACGGTAAAAAACAGAAAATGACTCTCCGAGGGAAATATTTAAGTCTTCATAATTAAAGGAATGTTTAAATGTTTGTGTTGTCCCTTGTCCCTCTTTATTAATTTTAATCCATTTGGTTTGACCGTTTTTTTTGATACCAAAAAGTAGTTTTCCTAAACCATAGTCATCTTGTAGAATACCAGCTGTATGGATAAATTCTTTATTGTTTTTATCTGTATATTCCCGAACTTCAATTTTTGGTGCTTGGTCTTTAATACGCTTAAATTGGTATCCAATGGAGTCTATTTTTATTTGGTTAAAATCCAATGCTCTGAACCAAAAGTTTAAATCATGTAGTATTTCCATATTGAATGAGACGCTATCTTTTTTCTGAGCTAGAATTTGCAATTCATTTAGGAATTTGACTTCTATTTTGTTTGCATTTTGGGTTTTGATTTTCCACGACGCATGGGTGCCCTCGGGAACTTCTATTTGCCCTATTTGTTTTATCTTTTTAGGTGTCAAACCTGTATAACTTGGAAAATTTAATTGCAATTCGCTCAATATGATACGTGGAATTTTTAGTATTCTTATAGAAAATTTTTCTGATTTATATCTACCTGCTTGGAAGTTAAAATTAAAGTCATCATTTACTTTTTGTAGTATGTATTCAAAAGTATCAACCCCTATTTTTCTCATTTTAAAAGTATGCCCATCTATATGGATGTCAACTTCCTGTGGTATTGCAGACCCCACTGTCTTTGTCCGAATGGGAAGGATCTCTTTTTGATACGTAAAGGGTTTTTTATTCAACCATATGAACTGGAACGGTGAAGGCGCCTCATAGGTCTTATTATAGTTGTATATTCTGCTTGCACTGCGACGAAAACTACTGGAAAAAGAAGTACAAAGTAGAATTGTTGAAAAGAGAATACCTGTTATTTTAAGCCAAGTTTTAGTCGTAGAAAGATCAATGGCATACAAAAAATTAATTGGCTTTATCTCTAGAGATTTTTGATTAATTGAGGCAATGAGTAATTCACTATCGTTTTTGTCCATATCTTGTCCCAATTGAATGGCGTTTATTAGTTTATCTCCAACTGAATTAAAATGGTCTCCTATAATTTTTGCTGCTTCTATGGCTTGCATGCGTTTGAAAAAGTTGAGAGACTGTCCAAGCGGGTAAAAGACAAATGGAATCAAGCTAAAAAAAAGACCTGCAAATAGAGAAACAACCAAGCTTGTTTTAATAGATGGCTTTAAAAAGATAAATGACTCGAATACCAATAAAATTAACAAGGCGAAAACAAAAAGCCCAATGAGCAAAATACCATAGGCAATTGCCTTGTTATAATAATATCGACGAATGAATAAGGAGAGCTTGCTCATTAGTTCCCAATAAGCGGATTCTTTTTTCACCATTTGGTTTTTCAAAATAAATACGAAAACAAATCGTTGTACCTTTGTACAATATGCAATTTAGAAATTTTATTGTTTGCATGGTGTTGATTCTTCCAAATTTGACTTTTGCGCAAGAAGTAAACAATAAGACTAAACTTCAATGGCTTGATTGGAATGAAGGTTTTCTGAAATCAAATAATGAGCAAAAAATAGCCCTCATAGATGCTTATACAGAGTGGTGTGGTTGGTGCAAAAAAATGGATAGGGATACTTATGCCAAAACAAGTGTTATTGATAAAATCAATGAAAATTTTGTGCCAATAAAGTTTAACCCTGAAATAAAAAGAACCTATAAAACATCGAATGGAGAAATAAGTGGAAGACAATTATTGCTTCAACTTTCTAATAATTCACCCTCCGGCTATCCCACAACGTTTTTTTACTTACCCTCAAAAAATGAAATTTTACCTGTACCGGGATATTATGGAGAGAAAGATTTTATGAATTTACTAGATAAAATTGTCAAGTATAGCAGGGGGGAGATAGAGCTAATCAATAACTAACTCAGTAGAGTGGGTCGCAAATCGCGTAAAAAAGGACCTTCAAGTTATCAGAACCTGACGATAATTGGATTAAGCTCTTTGGGCTACGGAATAGGTAAAACTGATGAAGGTAAAGTAGTTTTTGTTGAACATGCTGCGCCCAATGATGTGGTTGATGTTCGTGTTGTGGGTCGGAAAAAAAGATTTTTGATAGGAAAAATTGAAAATCTTCGTCAAAAATCTCCTAAAAGGGTAAATTCAGTATGTGCGCATGCAGGAATTTGTGGTGGATGCAAATGGCAGCATATAGATTATCAAGAGCAGTTGTATTGGAAATTAATACAAGTGAAAGACGCTTTTGAGAAAATTGGCAAAATCCTGTTTGAATTTGATGCGTATGATATCATACCATCAGAAGACGTCCTAGTTTATCGAAATAAAATGGATTTTTCATTTACGGACAATAAATGGTTGACAGAGAAGGAAATGGGGGAGGAAGTTCATAGTCAAAATGGGATAGGTTTGCACATCCCTGGCAGGTTTGACAAGGTTTTACATATTGACCAATGCTGGTTACAAAATGACTACCAGAATCAAATTAGAGCATTTATCTTTGAATTTGCGGTATCTCGAAGTCTTTCTTTTTTTAATCTCAAAACACAAGATGGTCTTTTCCGTTCTATGATTCTAAGGAATAACACCAAAGAACAATGGATGTTGATTCTAGTTGTGACCAACAAATTTGATAAAAAATTGCCTGAACTTATAGATAAACTTGCTATTGAATTTGAGAAATTGAGGTCAATTTATCTTATTGAAAATACCAAGGCCAATGATTCTATTTTTGATTTAAGTCCAGATTTAGTTTATGGTGAAGAGCTCATTACGGAGAATCTTGGTGGTTTGACTTTTCAAATTCGGCCCAAATCATTTTTCCAGGTAAACATACCGCAGGCCGAGCAACTCTTTAAAACAGCTTTGGCAATGGTAGATTGGTCATGTGTAAATTTAGCATATGATATTTACTGCGGAACAGGAACAATAACACTTCTTGCTGCAAAAATGTGTAATAAAGTTGTTGGTATTGAATCGGTTCAACAAGCCATCCATGATGCAGAAAATAATGCAAAAATCAATCAAATGGACAATGTATTTTTTGAATGTGGAGAAGCCAGAAAAGTGCTGACTGATGAATTTGCGTTGAAATATCCGAAACCTGATTTAATCATTACAGACCCACCGAGGGCCGGAATGCATCCAAATGTCATAAAAGTAATTAAAGAATTGAAGCCCCAGCAATTGCTGTACATAAGTTGTAATCCAGCTACCCAGGCTAGAGATATTAATCTAATGCTTGATTTGTATAGCATCAAGAAAATACGTGGAGTAGATATGTTCCCACAAACACCACACATCGAAAATATAACTTATTTGCAACTTAAGTAATGACAATAGAAGGTAGTCAAAAAAAGTTAGAAAAGCTCCAAAAAGAATTACTAAGCACCGCTTCTGTGCTCAAAGTAGCAAGTCAACGTTTAATAGGAGCAAATGCGACCAAATACCCAATATTTATAGCATTTTCAAAGATAAAAATTGGTTATGGTATTTCAATAATAGAGGCAGAGGAATACAATTTAGATTGGTCAATCAACTTGGCCACTTTAGAAGATTTTATCGATTGGCAATTTATTCCTTCTGACAGGGTCAATTTTTTTAAAGAAACATTCAAAAACCCAGCAGATTTTGCCTGCATTTTTCTTGCTACCGAAGATTTAGGCAAATTTATTTTCTACCCATACTCAAAAGATGAAGCCTGAAATTTCGGTAATCATATTGAATTACAACACCAAAGATTTATTGGAGAAATTATTGCCAAGTGTTTTGTCTAGCACATATGAAAATTTTCGAGTTGTTGTTGCAGATAACGGAAGTTCAGACGGCTCAGCGTCCTTGGTAAAAGAAAAATTTGATAGCGTAGAAATTATTGAGATTTCTACAAATAAAGGCTTTGCAGGTGGGTATAATCATGTAATTTCGGAAATAAGTACTGAATATCTTGTTTTGTTAAATTCAGATGTAGAGGTAGAGAAAGATTGGCTAGAACCCTTGGTTGACTTGGCCATATCTAACCCTGAAGTTGGTGCTATACAGCCTAAGATTAAATCGTTTTACAATAGAGACTTTTTTGAGTATGCTGGTGCAGCCGGCGGTTTTATAGACATTTTTGCTTATCCATTTTGTCGGGGTCGCTTATTTGATGTTTTAGAAAAAGACAAGGGTCAATATGAGGAACCAATAGAGGTATTTTGGGCAACTGGTGCAGCATTTTTTATTAAGCAAGAGGTATTCTTAAAAATAGGGGGGTTAGATGAAGATTTTTTTGCCCATATGGAAGAAATAGATTTGTGTTGGCGAATCAAAAATGCAGGTTTCAAAAATTATGTTGTTCCTAAATCTGTGGTTTATCATATAGGTGGTGGAACCCTTGCAGAGGGATCTAAAACAAAGTTTTATCTCAATTTTAGGAATAGTTTAATGATGCTGACTAAAAATCTAAGGGGAAAAGACATGTGGATTTTAGTATTCAGATTTTTTGTCCTTGATTATCTTTCTATTTTAAAATTTATACGTGATGGAAGAGCTTACCTTGTTGCTCAGGTTTTTAGAGCACAAATAGATTTTATTAAGTCTTTTAGAAAAATCTGGTATAAACGTGCCAAGAAAAACAAATCAATTATGCATCTGTCGGGCGTTTACCACAAAAGTTTAGTTTTTCAATTTTTTGTCAGAGGGCATAAAAAATATATTGATTTATTAAAGGAAAAAAGTCACCTACCAAAAGCAGGTGACTTGTAAGTTTAACTAAAAGTTAGGATTAGCTGATTTTTATTTTTTGGACACCTTCACCTTTTCCTTTGGGTAAGGAGATGTTAAGCAATCCATTTTCTAATTCCGCTGTTATGCCCTTACGATTGATGTTTTGAGGCAGTTGAAATTTTCTTTGAAATGATCCTTTAGTCAAATTTCTAAGGTGATAATGTTTGTCAATTTTTTCTTCTTTCGACCCATATTTCACTTTTATTTCTAGAAAATCATCACTTACAACAATTTCAAGATCTTCTTTTGGTAAACCTGGAACTGCCAACTCAATGCCAAACTCTGTATCTGTTTCGGATACATTTAGATGTTTATCCCTTTGATAAAAAGAAGGGCCTGAATCAAAAAATCTTTGAATTGTATCTTCAAAATTTGAGTAAAAAATGGTGTCCTTAAAAGGAGAGAATACTGATTTACTTGTTACTAAATTCATTGTTTTATCTTTTACTAGAATTCTATCAAAAGAGAAACCATGCTTAAAAACAAGACATAATGTCGTGTTTTTTGGAGATATAGTTTATATTTAAGACAAAGTGTCTTAAATATGTTTTTCAGCATGGTAAGAAGATCTTACCATAGGTCCAGATTCAACAATGTCGAATCCTATTTCTTCTTCACCTATCTTTTTAAACTTTGTAAACTGCGCTGGTGTGATAAATTCAGCAACTTTCAAATGCATTTTTGTCGGTTGTAAATACTGTCCAAGAGTTAAAACATCACAACCGTTTTTATGTAAATCGTGCATAATTTGTATTACCTCATCTTCTGTTTCTCCTAGGCCTAACATAACGCCAGATTTGGTTCTAGCACCCATTTCTTTTGTTCGTTTTATCTGCTCCAAACTACGCTTGTATTTGGCTTGTGGTCTAACTAATCTATACAATCTTGAGACGGTTTCCATATTGTGTGAGATGACTTCAGGTTTTTCGTTCACAACCATTTCGAGTGCATCCCAATCTGCTTTGAAATCTGGAATTAAAACCTCCATGGTGGTTTGTGGATTTCTGTTTTTCACTGCTCTTACTGTTGCAGCCCAAACAGACGCTCCTTTGTCTTTTAGTTCATCCCTATTTACGGAGGTAATGACTGCGTGTTTTACTTGCATTTTGTGAATGGCATCTGCCACCTTTTCGGGTTCATCTAAATCGTATTCGTTTGGCCGCCCAGTTTTTACGGCACAAAAAGAACATGATCGCGTACAGATATTCCCTAAAATCATAAATGTTGCGGTTCCCGCTCCCCAGCATTCCGCCATATTTGGACATTTACCATCTTCACATATGGTATGTAGATCATTTTCTTTTACCAACTTTTTTACTTTTACGTATTCTTCTCCAAAAGGTATGGAGATTTTAAGCCAGTCTGGTTTAGTTCGTTTTTTTGTTTTTTCCATAAAAAAAAGAAAGGCACGAAAGAAAGATTTTCTGTCGTGCCTGAAATTTCTTATTCAAAATAATTTACCTAATAATTAGCTTTTCGCTAAATGTAGTGCCGTTTGACTGATTTACTCGAACTATATAAATTCCAGTTTTCAGTACACTAACACTTATTTTGTTGGTCTGATTAATTACCCCAGAAAGAATAATTTTCCCACATAAATCAATGATTTGGTATGAGGCACTTTCCATCGCAGACGGAATAGTGATGTGATTCTTGGCAGGATTTGGATACAAAGGAAGCGATATGTCGTTGTTAACTTCTCTTGTAGAAGTCAACAAAGATTCTGCTTTGAACAGACCCCTTCCGTGAGATCCAGCCAAAAGAATTGGACCTTTCCAAGTTTGGTCTTTTCTTCCAAGTTGTCTTATCTCAAAAACTGGCACATAAGGTACCGGTTTATTGGCGTCCACTCCGTTGTTTTGTTCCACCCAAATGGGCGCATTGTCATTTCCATTTTCTGTAGCCCAGATTCCAAACTCTGTTCCAAGAACAACTTCAGAAGAATTACTAAAATTAATAACTGCATGATATACAGGCATTTTTGGAAGGTTGTTTGTAATATCTACCCAAGATGGTGCCAAAGAAAGTCCGTCTTTTGTTCTAAAGACATAAGCGCTATTTCCATAGTTTCCATAGGTTATTACAATATTGTTTGGGTCATTTTGGTCAATAGCTATCGAAGTAAGGCTTCGGTTACCAGGAAGTCCAGTACGAATGTTGGTAAATTTGATATCTGATAATATGGTCCTGTCTACAAGCTCAAGAATTTTATTAACTACGGTGTCTTTTACTCCTGCTCCTGGACTTAATAGGCTAATTTTATCTAGACCGTCTATTCTTATTAGGCCACCTCTACCACCGACATAAACACTGCTAGCGTCGTTGTTTGGAGAGATTATTGAGGGAGTAAAGTTTACAGAACCTAGGTTATACCAAGTTGGTGTATTCGGAGACTTCGGATTTACTGCTACCCATATTTCTCTATTTGCAGCAAAAAACAACAATGAGCTATCGGAAGTTGTAGGAGATTCCCATAATCTAAACGGAGTATTAAACAAATTGGTTGGGCTATTTGAACCAAGACTTTGCTCTATTCGAGAATCAAAAATTCTAGATGAACCTTCCCCTCCGTTTAAGGTTCTTACAAGGTTGCCATTTTGACTTTCATAGAACATAATATCAGAATTGTAAGCAGAAATATCGCAATGAAATCCATCACCACTTAAGATAGGAAAACCAGTTGATTTAGTTGTACCTTCAATGTCTTCGATTAATAATGTATTGTTGTCTTGTGTTCCGCCAATAATAATTTTTCCGTCAGCACTTCCTGCCACATTATAAAATTGGGTGGTTGAGTACCCGTTATTTATTGCAGCATACCTTGTAAGCGAAGCATTGGTTGTTTTCGTCACTCCTCCATCGGAGGAAATATACATGATTATTGGGTTGGCCATTGTATCAAACACAATGTTGTGTTTGTCTGCATGTATTCCAAATGGGTTGTTCGGTGAGTCAAACGTATTACCTACAATTCTTGCACCTTGTAATGTATCCCATTCAGCAAAACCAATCCCTCCCATAAAAACTCTTTCCGGATTTTTTGGATGCACAGCAACAGTTAAATCATACCAACCTTGGCTAGAACCGTCTACCCTTGAAAGCGGGTTGAAATATTGATTTGCTGGCCCTGCAATTCTTGAAAAGTTTTGTCCATTGTCTTTAGATTGGTAGAGGCCTACAAGTGCAGAACTTGGGTTTACGGTCGTTCCATTGTATGCATATTCGACTGAACCTGCCACTATTGCATAAACGTAATTTTCGTCAGCATCAGCAATCGCTAGCGCGGTTCTTACTCCTCCAGGAATACCACTAACCGGTTGAAAAGAATTTGCATCATCAGGATTGGTGCTTCTGTAGACTTGGCCACCAATGTAGGCAATCATTATACCTGTCTTGCTGATTTTTATATCTCTGCAATTTCCAATACGAATTCTCGTCCAATTCTCTCCTCCGTCAGGAGAACTCCAAAGACCTGTTCCAGTTCCAGCATAAATAACATTTTTTGTGGGGTGAGCAACAAGGGCTGATACTTCGGTAAAGCTCACGTTGATGGTGTTAGTTAGTACCTCAAATGTTTCACCGTCAGTAGACCGTAAAATTCCTCCTCCTTTAATTGAGGACGATTCATTACCGACTGCATTATTACTAACAGCACTTTCTCCAGTTCCTGCATAAATTGTACCATCAATAGTTTGGGCTAGGGATGATACAAACATGTTGTCTAGTTGTGTGGTTAAAGCATACCATGTCCCACCCATATTGATTGAGCGAAAAACACCTCCAGAAACACCACCTGCATAAAGCACTTTGTGGTCATTTCTGTCAACTAAAAAGCCTCTAGTTCGACCACCAACATTGTCCGGTCCCATTGATTCCCATTCTATGGGTAAAGATTTTTTAAATGATAAACCTTTGTTGGCCAATATTTCAGCTTTAACACTTTCAATATCATTTAAGGTATATTCTCCAGTTTCTTGGTTTGCTTTTAATGAATGTATATAATCAAAATAGCCTTGGGCGGCTTGTTTATTTTGTAGACTGTCTATTTTAGAAATAGGTAAATTATTGATTTTCAACAACCAAACGCAGGATGTACTTAGGATTAGCCCTAAGGAAATGAAAAGTACGATTCTAGTTTTTCTGAATAACGTCATTTTTAGGCAATTTAATTGGTTTTAGTTTATTCCCAAAACTTTTATGTTTTGTTTGGGGTAAACATGCAATTTGCTTTATAGTTCAGTGTTATCATCAAAATAGCAATTTATTCGTAAAAACTTACGGTTTAAAGTTTTCAATGGACTTATTTTCAATAGAATATACTGGACAATCGAATCTTCTCGAAGCACATGAGCTCATCACAAAAGCAATTAAAATAAAAAGTAGGCTCAGTTTTAACATGTTTTTATCTGTAGAACTTGAAGTCATAATAAATTCGCTGTACATGCAAAGAAAGTCAATTGTTGCGATCTTAAAGGATGAAAAGCTAAAAAAAGAGTTGCATAGATGTATGCACTATTCCCAGAACGAATTACCTTATATATGTAAAAAACTTGATGTAGATGTTCATGTTGTGGGTCCTTACTTAAAAGCCCTGAAAAGATTCAAAAAAAAATTTCCAAGGTGGCAAAATCTTTTGTTGGCTTTTTCTGAAAAATCACTCAGTCAAAGCAGTTCAGAATTTGCAGCATATTACAAAACCAATATAATGAAAGGAAAGAAATTGCTAAATCTAACTGGCGGACTAGGGACAGATGATTTATTGCTTAGTTCATATTTCAATGAAATTATTTCTATTGATAAAGACGAAAATTTAAATGAAATGTGCATTTGGAATATGGAAATATTAGGGATAAATAACGTAAGTAGGTTAACATATAAAACTGAAACCTATCTTTTTGAAAAAAATATTTCTTCATTTGATCTTATTTATTTGGATCCTGATAGAAGAGTTGGAGACAAAAAAGCAATCATCTTAGAGGATTACTCGCCAAATATTTTTCAATTGATGCCCTATTTCATCCAAAATAAAAAAGATACTTGGCTAAAGTTATCGCCATTAATTGATTTGGACTATTTGGTTCAAAAGTTTGGGAGCTACCTCGAACAGTTTCATTTAGTAGGAATAAAAGGTGAAGTAAAAGAAATTTTGATTAAACTGAATTTCCAAAATGACACAGATATCAAAAAACTATTTTTAATTCAAAGTTCATCGTATGCACAGAACAATGATTTTTTTTTTGAAGAATATACATGGCCTCCCCATCGGGTAAAAATTCAAAAATCTGAACCCCAAAAATTCATCTATAAACCCAATTCATTGCTAATAAAATCTAAGTATGCAGACAGTTTGGCCGTAAAGAACAATTTATCTGGCTTGGCTATCACACCTAGCTTATATACTTCAGATGAACAGAAAAAAATCCAAAATTTCATCGGTTATTCTTGTTTAGCGGTATTTACCAAATGGAAAATGGGTTTAAAGTTTTTGGCTGAAAACACAATTGGGGAGTTGGTGTTTTTTGGGTTTTCAAAAAATGAGAAGAAACAAATCCAATCAAAGTTTCTTATGAAATCAAATAATAAGACGATATACTATCTTGCAAAAACTGGTGTAACAAGAATCATGGTAGTCTTAGAAAAACTTTAGAGTAATTATTTTTTTATATACTTTTCTATGGCAGCAACCATCGATGGTACATCGGGTTGAGGTGCAGGTATGTTGTTCACCAATCCAGCTTTTTTAATTGCATTGTCTGTTGTTTTTCCCCATCCAGCAATTAGGGTATCATTTTGTTTAAAATCAGGAAAATTTTCAAACAATGATTTTATCCCTGCAGGGCTAAAGAATACAATAATATCATAATAAACATTCGCTAAGTCACTCAAGTCCGCATTAACCGTCTTATACATTATTGCGTCTTTAAATACAATGTCATTTTCTTGCATGAAATTTGGTATGGTCTCTTGGCGGATATTTGAACAAGGGAATAAAAATTGCTCTTTTTTCTGTGTTTTAATTAATTCAAGAAGACCTTTTTCTCCAGAATGACTCACGTAAAGTTTTCTTTTTCTAAGGATTGTATATTTCTGCATATACATAGATATGCCCTCGTTTAAACAAAAGTATTTTGTGGTGGTGGGCAATTCAACTTTTAGCTCATCAACTACCCGAAAAAAGTTATCAACCGCATTTCTAGAGGTAAGAATTATAGCAGAAAAGTCGGTAATTATCAATCGCTTTTTTCTAAGTTCTTTGCCAGAGATCTGTTCTAATTGAATGAATGGTCTAAATTCAACATGTAATTTATACACCTCTTTGAGTTTATCAAAAGATGATTTTTTGTCCCCCGGATCGGGTTGAGAAATTAGGATAGTTTTGATGATTTTTTTACTCATAAAAATTGCAAAACATTATCATTGATCCAATGGGAAAATAATGCCCATGGTAAAATTTCAAGTGTGCAAAGGTAAAAAAATAAGTGAAGAAAATTTTTGTTCAATAATTCAAAAAAGAAAAAGGCGGACAAAACAAGATTGCAAAGAGTCGAACATACTATCACAAAACCCACTAAATAAAGAGGGAACATATCAAAATTTGCTGAGCTGAAATAGAAAAATATGCCTAAGAGAAAACAAGTATAACCCATTGCAATGGACAGGTGCTGCTGTTTTGACAAAAAATTCTTTGCCAATTTTTTATTAAAAGTCCTTAAGATAAGATAAGGTAGAATTTGGGTAGCGTTTAAGACAATTGTACTTAGTAACATTAATCCCAAAATAGCTGCGACAGAATTTTGATGCAAATCAACTGTAGAGCAATACATAAGCACAAGTCCAAAGCAAGCCAAAAAGTTTATGAAGATTAGCGCATAGTTATTAATAATACTTTTATGAGGGCTATTGCTTTTTGAAAAAAGCTTACCAAATAGCTTGAACTCCGTTTGAAGCAATACAAGGAGAACAAAAAATGTGAAAGATACGAATAGCAACCAAGGTTGATACCAAATTTCACGATATATTAACTCATTGTTCAAAGTGACAAAGTTATTTAGAAAAAAGATGGTGAGTGAAATAAATTCAACCAACAGAATCATGCTTTACTGCTAATCGCATTATTTTGCAGGTCTTTGGCAGGTATTTATATTCACATACCTTTTTGTAGAAAAGCGTGTATCTATTGTGATTTTCAATTTAGTACCAACTTAAAAAGTACATCGCAAGTAATAAGCGCAATTTGTCTTGAAATAAAAAGATGTGGCCAAGTCAGCAAAACGATAGATACAATATACTTTGGGGGAGGGACCCCAAGCCTACTTTCTTCCAATGAATTAAATGAACTAGTAAATACCTTACATAAAAAGTTTATTGTTGATTCAGCTTGTGAATTTACGATTGAAGTGAATCCAGAAGATGTAAATTATGACAAAATTAAACTTTGGAAATCACTAGGATTCAATAGAGTAAGTTTAGGAATACAAAGTTTTAATAGTACTCATTTACAATGGATGAACCGTTCGCACACATTCGATCAAAGTAAAAATGCAATGGTACAAATCCATAAACACTTCGAGAATGTAAGCATAGACCTAATTTATGGTTTGCCAACACTTAGTCGAAAACAATGGCAAAACAGTTTAATGCAGGTAGAAAATTTTAAGCCAGCTCATCTTTCTGTCTATTGCTTAACCGTAGAGAACAAAACACTATTACACAGGCAAATTCAAAACAATGAAATCCAAATCGCTTTAGAAGAGGAGGTTATATGGCAATTTAAAGCACTAAAAAAATGGGCCACAAAAATTGGATACGAACATTATGAAATCAGCAATTTCGCTAGAGAAGGAAAATATGCGAGGCACAACTCAAACTACTGGTTGGGCAAGCCCTATTTTGGTTTTGGCCCATCAGCACATTCTTTTGATGGGGACAACAGATGGTGGAATATTAGCAACAACCATACATATATGAAAAAAATCATGGAAAATAAGAGCCCCATCCATGAGTCGGAGAAGCTAAGTCCAAAAGATAAATTGAACGACTACATCATTACCCGCTTGAGAACCAAATGGGGTTTGGATTTACAATATATAAAGAATGCCTTTGGTAAGGACTTAGATTTGTCAGAATGTCTTCAAAACGGATGGATTTCAGAAAAAAATAAAGTGATTGGGTTAAGCGATAAAGGTATGCTATATGCAGACGCTGCAACAAAAGCACTTTTGGTGTAATAGATACCGAACTTTTATCTATTTTTGCACTCCTTAAAAAAAGACTTATGAATAACTACGAGTCTGTAATCATTTTAACACCCGTGCTGTCGGAGAAACAGTTAGAAGAGGCACTAGGCGCTTACCGACGGTTGATTACAGAAACAGGTGGAGAGATTATCCACGAAGAAAACTGGGGCCTCACTAAATTGGCTTACCCGATTCAAAAGAAGGTAACCGGATTTTATCACATTTTCGAATTTACTGCACCAGGGGATTTGATTCCAAAAATGGAAGTTGCTTATCGAAGAGATGAACAAGTAATGCGTTTCTTAACCATTTCGCTTGATAAACATGCTCTTGCATATAATGAAAAAAGAAGAAGTGGTGCATTTAACAAAACAGAAGAAAAATCAGATAAAACACAAGAATTAGTATGAGCAGAGACAATTTCGTATTCAACAACAATAGTTCCGTTCGAAATGAAAAAAAATATTGCCGCTTTAAGAAAAGTGGTATAAAATATATTGATTACAAGAATCCAGAGTTTTTGAAAAAATTCTTGAATGAACAGGGTAAACTTCTTCCGAGAAGAATCACCGGAACTTCCCTAAAGTACCAAAGAAAAGTGGCTCAAGCAGTAAAAAGGTCAAGACACTTGGCTCTTTTACCATATGTAGCAGACCAAATGAAATAAAGCAATGAAACTAATTTTAAAGAAAGATGTTGCCAAACTTGGTGAAAAAGACCAAGTTGTAGAAGTTAAAGATGGTTACGGAAGAAATTTTTTAATCCCTCAAGGTAAAGCTGTGCTTGCTACGGTCTCTCAACTTAAAATGCTTGAAGAAACAAAGAAACAACGAGTGGCTAAAGAAAAAGAACTTGTATCCAACGCCAGAAAATTGGCAGACGAATTGGAAGGAAGAGAGGTAGGTATTGAGGTAAAAGCAGGCTCGAATGGCAAAATATTTGGATCAATCACTACCATGCAAATTGCGGTGAAGCTTGCTGATATGGGTTACGAAATCGACAGAAAATCAATTGAACTGAAAGAGGAGATAAAGCAATTGGGCAGCTATACTGCTATGCTCAATTTACACAAAAGTGTTAATGCCCAAATCAACCTGGAAGTAATTCAAGAAGATTAAATTTTAAGTTTAAGAGAAACTTACTCATATCTTAGGGCATCTATTGGATTTATTTTTGCTGCTTTTCTGGCAGGGTAGATTCCTGCAATTAAACCTGTAACTAGGCTAAGTAAAAGTCCTATTATTACCCAATTCCATGGCATGAGGAAACTTCCCCCCAAGAATGAGGAGACTAAATTTCCTATGCCAACGCCTAAAATGATTCCCAAAACTGCGCCCAAAAGGCAAATACCAAGAGATTCATACAAAAACTGCCACAAGATTTCACTTTGTTTTGCCCCAACTGATTTAAGTGTTCCAATTTCTTTAGTTCTTTCAGTAACAGAAACCAACATAATATTCATTAAGTTAATGGCTGCACCAAGCAGTGTGATGATGCCAATTACCTGAGCAAAGAGTGACACTTTTGACAAACTATTTATTAACTGCTCAGAGACATTATCGCTTTTAACAACAGTAAAATTGTCTTCATCACTGGCGGGTAATCTTCTTATTCTTCGAAATAAGGCTCTTGAAGAATTGCTTGCTTGTTCTAGCTCATAGATATTATTTACAGACACCCCGATGGTGTAGTTATTCTTTCCTTTAGCCATTTGTCTTCCCAACTCAATGGGGACTAGAGCAATTCTATTGAACCCAAAATCAAAGGCAGATTGTTTTTCTTTAAAAATGCCTATGACCTGAAACTTGCCATTTTCTAGGGTAATTGTTTTGCCAATAGCTTTTTGGGCACCAAAAAGATTTTCCTTTATTTCTTGACCAATCACAACAACCTTCGAGTTTTGATTTACATCATAATCACCAATGCTTCGTCCCTCTAATATTTGATAACCAGCCACTTTAGGATACCTTGCGTCACCGCCCACTATGTATATATTTGGATTGGTTTTTTTGCTTTTGTATTTGGCTTGAGAAGTAAAACTGACATTTAAAAAGACCGAACAAAATTCAGAAAAGTTATACTGCTTCTGAAAACTTTTGGCTTCTCGATAATCAATATTTGGAAATCGTTTAACTCTCCTTCTTCCTCCAATTACGATAGAACTACTCTTATTTTGTATATTGAAGGTATTGGAACCCATTAAACTAAAGTTTTTTGAAATGCTGGATTCAACGCCCTCGATAGCAGTTAAAATTCCAATTAATGCAGTAATGCCCAAAGTAATAATCCCTGAAGTAATCCAAGACCTTAAAGAGTTTTTTCTCAAAGATTGGGTTGATAGTCTTAATATCTCAGAAACTTTAGACAAAACAAGTCAAATGTAGCCAAGGAAAAGGAATAGTAGATTAAAAACGCTACATAAATTGGTAGAAACTACATTTGTTTTTATGGTAGTACAAAATGTATTTATTCTTTTTATTTTCCTAATAGTCTTTGCAGCCATAGTTTTTGGGTCAATTTATATGTTGTCTATTAAGATCATTACTGAATTTCGTACACATAGAACACAGCAGATTAAGATTAGTAGTAAAAGTCAATTATTGAATTTAAGGCTAAAAGCTTTTGAAAGATTGGTTTTGTTTGTAGAGAGAATTTCGCCAGATCAACTAATAATGAGACACACAAAGCAGAGAGAGTCTGCAACGGAGTTAAAACATAGACTTGTAAAAAACATACAAGATGAATACTACCACAACATTACACAACAACTGTACATAAGTCCAATTTTGTGGAGTGAGATTGTCGCGGTTAAGGAGGGGGTGATTCAATTAGTTGAGAAAACGTATAATTCAATTCCTGAGCAGGGTTCAGGAACAGATTTGGGTAAGCAGATATTATTTAATGCAATGCAAAACGAAGACAATCAGATTGTAAGAACTTTACAGCAATTGAAGAGCGAATTGGAGCAATATTTTTAACTTTAAACAAGGCATTTTTGAACAGCTTATCAACACGTTATAAACATTATTTTGTTCAAATAAAACCAGGTAAAAAATAGGTGTTTAAACGCCTAAAATAAAGTGAGTTTTCGCCTAACTATTTCTTTTTTAATAAACTATTAAGCTTAGCTACTTAACTATAAATTAATATGTATCAAAGACACCAAATGAATGAAGAAATGTTTAATAAACGTAGAGGTTATATATAAATATTTGAAAATGAATTTTTTAAATAAAAATCAGTGGGAGGGCAAAATTCTGACAGGAAAATAGATAACATTTACTTAAAGTCAGGGTAGAAATTTTTAACTGATTTTTTTAAATAAAAACCAAGTTTGGAAATGTTTTTTTTCAATTAAAAAAAAACTCATATTGCAAGCTCAAATAGATTACTAACAGAGGAAAACAGGAGTTTGATTTTTTTAGGTTATTAACATTAGTAAAAATATTTAGAATATATGATGCATCAAGAGTTATGGACAAAATTTTTGAAGGTGATAAGAGACAACATTTCACCTCAAAGTTACAAGACGTGGTTCGAGCCGATCAAACCTTTAAGATTAGAAGATAAAGTTTTGACTATACAAGTACCTAGTCAGTTTTTCTACGAATGGTTAGAAGAACATTATGTGTCCTTAATGAAAAAAACATTAGAAAAAGAGTTGGGTCCTGGCGCTAAATTAGAATACAATATTATTGTTGACAATAGTGGGGCTAAAGGAGGGAAAGTACCTTATACCATTAACGTTTCCACTTCAAATTCAGTAAAAAATAACCACAATGAGGTGAGCATGCCAATCAATGTCTCAGGGAATATACGAAATCCCTTTATTATCCCAGGGCTTAAAAAGGTTAATGTCCCTTCACAACTAAATCCAAAATATACATTCGAGAATTTCCTAGAAGGAGATTGTAATAGATTGGCTCGCTCTGCTGGTTATGCAGTTGCAAACAAACCGGGTGGAACAGCTTTTAACCCGCTTATGATTTATGGTGGGGTAGGACTCGGTAAAACCCACTTAGCTCATGCTATTGGAAATAGAATTAAAGAGATATCAAATACAAAAACAGTCTTGTATGTTCAAGCAGATAAATTTATTAATCAATTTGTAGACAGTTGTAAAAATGGTACCAACAGCGATTTTTTAAATTTTTATCAGCTAGTAGATATTCTAGTTGTAGATGATGTCCAATTTTTTGCAAAAAAAGAACGGACGCAGGAAATATTTTTTCAAATATTTAATCACTTACATCAGAACAATAAGCAAATTATCTTAACCAGTGACCGCTCACCTAGAGATATGAAAGATGTAGATGACAGACTTTTGTCGAGGTTTAAATGGGGTTTAAGCTGTGATTTGCAATTACCTGATTTAGAAACTAGGATAGCAATTTTGGAGCATAAAATGTATCACGACGGTATAAGTCTACCCAACGAAGTAGTGGAGTATGTGGCGCATAATATTGATAGCAACGTTAGAGAGCTTGAAGGAGCACTAGTGTCTTTATTGGCTCAGTCATCATTGAATAGAAAAGAAATAACCTTAGAAATGGCTAAGAAAATGATGAAAAATTTTATTCAAAATTCTTCACGAGAAATTTCTATCGAATACATTCAAAAACTTGTGTCGGATTATTACGGTATTTCAGTGGAAAATATCAAATCCAAAACGAGAAAAAGAGAAATTACCCAGGCAAGACAAATAAGTATGTATTTTGCTAAACAGCTCACCAAAGCATCGCTTAAAAATATTGGTGCTTACTTTGGAGGTAGAGATCATAGCACAGTAATACATGCTTGCCAGACCGTAAATGATTTAATTGATACGGATAAAAGATTTAAAGAAGATGTTGAAGAATTAGAAAAGCGAATTAAGATCAATACGCTTTAATCATTTGACAACTCCTTTGCAATACTCCCTGAATAAATTTTTTTTAGCGCACTAACTGTCCCAAAGTTATGGTCGTTTATCTTTAGTTCATCTCCCACTGTACATCCAAGTTTGGTGTATTGGACATTATGGGAATGAAAGTGTTCCTCAATATAGTTTGCTTTATCCTCTGCAACACTGATTAAAACCCTTGATTGTGCTTCTCCAAATAAAAGGGCGTCCATGCGGACCTTGCTATTTAATGTAATTTGGCATCCTATCTCATGTTGAAAACATGACTCTGCTAAGGCACAAAATAAACCACCTTCTGAAAGATCATGAGCAGAACTAATCCAGCCATTTCGAATAGCTTGTAAGAGTGAATGTTGAAGTTTAACTTCCTCACTTAACTGAAAACTTGGGGCAGGAGAGTATTCAACATGGTGATATTTTGCTAAATATTGTGAAGAATTAAAATCTTCTGACATTGGGCCAAGGAGGTACAAAACATCATCTACTTTTTGTAAAGACATGGAGGTGATGTGGCTTTGTTTTTCAATTAATCCAACCATACCAATAGTTGGTGTAGGGTAAACGGACTTACCATCTGAGGTAGATTGATTATAAAAACTAACATTGCCTCCAGTAACCGGTGTTTCAAGCGCTTCGCATGCAACAGTAATGCCTTTTATAGCATGTACAAATTGATAATAGACTTCTTCATTATAGGGATTGCCAAAGTTTAAACAATTGGTA
Organism: Bacteroidetes bacterium MED-G17; assembly: GCA_002457675.1. Classification (GTDB taxonomy): domain Bacteria; phylum Bacteroidota; class Bacteroidia; order NS11-12g; family UBA9320; genus MED-G17. Next base: position 59,612 of record NTKK01000005.1, on the reverse strand, counting down.
ATGGCCAAGGGTTTACCTCCTGAACAGACGATATTTCGTGCTGCCTCTGCTACAGCTATTGACCCACCAATTTTTGGATTTGCAAAAACATACCTTGAATTGCAGTCTACAGTCATGGCCAAGGATTTTTCACTGTTTTCTAATTTTACAATTGCAGCATCAGATTTCATTTCAGTAGTTTGTGTAATTGTCCCTACCATCGAATCATATTGTTTCGATATCCAGTTTTTTGAAGCGATATTTGGTTGGGCCAATAAAAATTTTGCAACCGAAATTAAATCCTTTGGACAATTAATTTTCTTATCATCAAATGAGGAAATTTTCTCGAAATAGCTTGGCTCTCTAAATTTTCTTTCGTACACTGGGGCGCCACCGCCTAAGACTAGTGATTCTGAAGGTATTGACGCTTTAAGCATTCCTTTTTGATAGAATTCTACGTTTTTGGTATCTGTTACTTTTCCAATTTGTGCATACGTAATATCCCATTTGTCTAAGATGGCTTCAATTTCTTTTTCATGACCTTTTTCAACAACTACCAACATCCTCTCTTGACTTTCAGAAATTAAAATTTCCCAATCTTTCATACCAGATTGACGGAGCGGAACCTTGTCCAAATCTATGTGCATGCCAACGCCTGCTTTTGCACTCATTTCGGAAGTGCTACAAGTGATTCCTGCGGCTCCCATATCTTGAATACCAACTATTTTTTTTGTTTGAATTATTTCTAAGGTAGCTTCAAGCAACAATTTTTCCCAAAAAGGGTCACCTACTTGAACAGAGGGTAGGTCGTTTACAGAATCCTCTGAAATATCCTTAGAAGCAAAAGAGGCACCATGTATTCCGTCTTTTCCAGTACTTGAGCCATATATATAAACTGGATTATTTATGCCTTCAGCTGTTGCAGAAACGGATTCGCCAACCTTTACCAAGCCTACAGACATAGCATTTACCAATATATTGGTTTGGTAACAGTCGTCAAAATAAACTTCTCCGCCTACGGTTGGAATACCAAAAGAATTGCCATAAGTTCCAATACCCTTTACTACCCCTTCCACAAGCCATTTAGTGCGCTCGTTTTTTATGTTTCCAAAGCGCAGTGAATTGAGCTGAGCGATTGGTCTTGCACCCATGGAGAAAATATCTCTATTTATTCCCCCAACGCCTGTTGCGGCACCTTGAAATGGTTCAATGGCCGAAGGGTGATTGTGCGATTCTATTTTGAAACAACAAGCCAAACCTTCACCAATATCTATGAGTCCTGCATTTTCCTCTCCAGCTGCAACCAATGTTGCAGGGCCCTCTTTTGGTAAAGTTTTTAGCCATTTTATTGAATTTTTATAGGAGCAATGCTCGCTCCACATTGCAGAAAATATACAGATTTCAGTAAAGTTGGGTGTTCTTCCTAAAATAGCTTCGATTTTAAGATACTCTTCTCCAGTTAATCCAAGTGCTTTGGCTTGCGATACAATTTGTTTTTCCTCCACCGCACAAAATTGAATATTTATTTTATTATCTCTACTTGTAATAGAGAAACGTTGATAAATTGAGGATTTTATTTTTTTCTGAAATTAATAAAGAAACTAACGAAAGAAGGTTATATTTGAATTCTCTTTTAAGAAATCAAGACTTTGGTAAGTACCCAATCATTTTTTCATAGTAAGGGGTAAATTTTTTCATGATTTCATTTTTCATTTCTCGGGTGCTTACCATTTTTTTTAAGTCAACATCAAAAGCATCAAGAACACCATAACAAACTAACAGCAGTCGAGAATTTTTCGTTATTGGTTAGAAAATCGGTTGATTTATTTACTCAGTATTCAAAGGTATCCATGAATTTTGTGGTAAAATTACCGGCTACAAAATCTGGGTCTTTTAAAATCTTAAGAAGAAGAGGTGTAGTTGTCTTGATACCTTCGATAACAAATTCAGAAAGTGCTCTTTCCATTTTTTTAATGACTTCTTCTCGTGAGTTGGCTTTAACAATCACCTTTGCAATCATGGAGTCGTAATATGGAGGTATTGTATAGCCAGAGTAAATATGAGAGTCAATTCTTACGCCATATCCACCAGGCTTATGCAATGTCTCAATTATTCCTGGGGAAGGTCTGAAATTATTAAATGGGTCCTCTGCATTTATTCTACATTCCATAGCAAAAGCATTTGGATGATAGTTGTGCCCGCTTATGGGAATACCAGCCGCAATTTTAACTTGTTCCATAACCAGATCATGGCCAATAACTTCTTCAGTAATTGGATGTTCTACTTGAATCCTTGTATTCATTTCCATAAAATAGAAATCTTTGTTCTTATCGACCAAGAATTCCACAGTTCCTAAACCTTCGTAATTTATTGCCTTTCCAGCTTGTATTGCAGCTTCTCCCATTTTTGCACGAATTTTCTCATCTATAAATGGTGAGGGAACTTCTTCAATAATCTTTTGGTGTCTTCTTTGTATTGAGCAGTCTCTTTCTGAAAGATGACAGATGTTGCCATATTGGTCTCCTGCAATTTGTATTTCAACGTGGCGTGGTTCTTCAATAAATTTTTCAAGATACATACCATCATTTCCAAATGCAGCTTTGGCCTCGATTGTTGCTTTTTCCCAAGCATCTTTAAATTCACTATCACTATTTACAATACGCATTCCTTTTCCACCTCCACCTGCGGTAGCTTTTAGAATAACTGGATATTTAATTTTCTTCGCAATTTGAAGTCCTTCTTCAATATTTTTTAATAACCCATCAGATCCTGGAATTGTAGGAACACCAGCTTTTTTCATGGTATCTTTTGCGTTGGACTTGTCTCCCATTGCATGTATCATTTCAGGTGAAGCACCAATAAATTTTATTCCGTGATCTTGACAGAGTTCAGAGAATTTTTCATTCTCTGATAAAAATCCGTAACCTGGGTGTATTGCGTCTGCATTGGTGATTTCTGCAGCAGCCAATATGCTTTGGTAATTTAAGTATGAGTCGGTGCTTTTAGCTGGGCCAATTTTTACCGCTTCATCAGCAATCTTTACCGGAAGGCTGTTTTGGTCCGCCTCAGAATACACAGCAACAGTTTTTATACCCATTTCTTTGCAGGTACGAATAACGCGCAATGCAATTTCGCCACGGTTGGCAATAAGAATCTTTTTAAACATAACTTAGGATGGATCTATAAGAAACAATGGTTGCCCATATTCTACAGGTGAAGCATCGTCTATAAGAACTTTGACGATTTTTCCAGCAACATCAGATTCTATTTCATTGAATAATTTCATTGCTTCAACGATACACAATATAGAACCAACATTTATTTGATCTCCAACATTTACGAAAGTGTCTTTATCTGGTCCAGGGGATCTGTAGAACGTTCCTACCATTGGAGATTTGAATTCTACAAGATTGATATTATCTTCTTTTGTAGATTTTGCACTTGCCACTTCCGAAGGTTCAGATGGTGCTTGGGATGCTGGAACGGCTTGATAAATTGGTTGTGCAATTGGTGCTGCATTTTCCGAAAAAGTTACAGGGCTTGCTTGATTTTTTTTAATTGAAATTTTGAAGTTATCTTTTTCAAGTTCAACTTCATCTACGCCAACTCTAGAAACGAATTTGATTAACGCTTGGATGTCTTTTATGTCCATTGGTTAAGATTTTTCACGAATTTAAGCTTTTCTTTTTGACGACACATGACTAGCTATTATAAAGCCACTTTAGGTAGATACTCCCCCAAGTAAATCCACCACCAAATGCTGATAAAATAAGGTTGTCCCCTTTTTTTAATTTCTTTTCAAAATCCCACATAAGCAGTGGTATAGTTCCACTTGTGGTATTACCATAGCGTTGAATGTTCATTAAAACTTTACTTTCATCTATACCCATTCTGTCTCTTGTGGCATCAATAATTCTTTTGTTGGCTTGATGCGCCAATAAGTAGTTTATATCTTCACCTGTTAGTTTATTTTTTCTCATGACCTCTGCACTGGCTTCTGCCATCTTGGTTACGGCAAATTTAAAAACCGTTTTACCATCTTGGTAGATAAAGTGTTCGCGGTTTTTTATACTTTCTACACTTGGTGGTTTTACAGACCCCCCCGCTGGTTGTAATAGATATTCTTTACCTATACCGTCTGTATAGAGAACCGAGTCTTGAACGCCAAAACCTTCCTTATTGGGTTCCATTAAAACGGCTCCAGCACCATCTCCAAAAATTATACAGTTATTTCTGTTGGAATAATCTACAATTGCGCTCATCTTGTCTGCGCCTACCACAATCACTTTTTTGTAGGTTCCTGCTTCCAAAAAACTTGAAGCGGTTCGTACTCCATATAAAAATCCTGAACATGCCGCGCCAATGTCAAAGCTAAATGCATTGGTAGCACCCACATTGTGGCTTATTATGTTTGCTGTCGCAGGGAATAAATAGTCTCCAGTGACCGTAGTACAAATGATTAGGTCAATTTCTTTGGGGTCAAGATTTGTTTTGTGCAATAAATTTTCAACTGCCTTTGTGCCTAAATAGGAAGTGCCTTCACCGGGAATGTCAAGGATTCTTCTCTCTTCAATTCCGGTTCTTGTCTTTATCCATTCGTCAGTGGTGTCGACCATTTTTTCTAGATCATAGTTGCTTAGAATTTTTTTTGGAACAAATCCACCAACAGCAGAAATAGCAGCAGTTGTTTTTGATTGACTCATAAACTAAAACGAAAGTAGATATAATTTATAATTTGAAAACAACCAAGGACTTACATTTTGAGCGCTAATTTCAACATGTTTTCAAGTGTTGCTTGATTTGAGCTTCCATGACCGATTACGATAGGTTTTTGAAATCCAAGTAAAAAGCTTCCTCCATGATTCTCCATTTTGAATTGACTAAGAAATGGATTTGTAACATCTTGTTTCAAGATAATGTGCGCAAATCCTTCAGATAACTTTAGAATTACATTTCCTGTAAAACCATCACAAACCATAACATCAGCCTTATTTATAAAAATTTCCCAGCCTTCCACATTCCCTACAAAATGGTCAAATTGGTCCTGAAAATTTTTATAAGATTCCACCCTTAATTTATCGCCTTTTGTGGGTTCTGACCCTATATTAATTAAACCAAGTTTTGGTTGAAGAATACCCAATGATTTTGAGGCAAATTCAAGTCCCAGATTCGCAAATTGAGTTAAATGTTCATGTTTTACCTCTGCATTGGCACCAACATCTACCAAAAGTCCAAAATTGCCGTCAATTTTAGGAACTCTTATGGCCAAACAGGGTCTACTTATTCCGTCTTTTGCAGGTATCATTACTTTGGCTGCTACGACTATAGCACCTGTATTACCGGCACTAATAAAGGTGTCAATGTATCCTCTTTGAAGGGCTTCTATACCTTTAAATATTGAACTTTCTGGCTGCTTTAATACCTCCCTAGGGTTTTTTAAACTTGCAGGGATAAAGGTTGAGCATGTGTGAGGTATAAGGTTTTTTTTATTACACGTTTTATCCAGAATGTCTTGGCTTGCAAAGCAGTGTATCTCATGGTCATCAAACTCTCTTTTCTGGGAGATTTGGCTTACCATTTTTTGGGGAAGGTGAGGGGCGTAATCTCCACCCATCAAATCTATGCCTAGACGCAAAACTATTCTTCGTCTTTTTCTGGGATTACTTGAACGCCTTTGTACATGCCCGTGTCCATATTTACTCTATGGTATTGGGAAACTTCTCCAGATTTGGAATCTTTAAACAAAGTTTTCGAACCTAACTTGTAGTGCGTTCTTCTTTTGTCTCTTCTTGCTTTTGACTGTTTGCGTTTAGGATGTGCCATTTTCGCTTTTTAATTTTTTTAATTTTTCCCAATATGGGGGTGTTTCCTTATCGTTTACTTCGTTAAAGTTGTTCAAATCAATACTACAATCTTTCGAGAAAAGCTCACAGGTTGTGCGCATAGGTATTGCCAAATGAATGTAGTCGAATAGCTCTTGATGAATATTTATTTTTTCGGCATTTGGATGAATAAAAACAATATCAGAATCAATATTTTTTTTCAAATTTTCCGTGTCAAGAGACATTTTGTAAATCATTTTATGTTGATATTGAATGGGGAAATTGCCTTTGTTTAGACAATTATCGCAGATTAATTCAATAAAACCAGAAAACTGATAAGATGTATGAAATAGTCCTGAATTTTTGTTCATTTCCATCCCAACATTCACTAAACCTTTGGTTAAACTATTTGATTTAAACACTTCAAAGAACAAATCGTCTATAATAAATTCATAATCGTAAGTACCGTTAGGTAAACCTGCAATTTTTATTTCATATAAACTGGAAGAATGCACCTCCTTTAATTTTAGGGATTGCAAAAATAGCAATAAATATATTTTTTCTGCTGATTAAATCCTAGGAAGTCCAAGATTGAACTTTTCGGATTTTAAATCGGATTTTTGCAGTGGATTCTTAGCACTTTCAAAATAATTTAGTCTGTTATGGTGGATGGTGTTGGCAAGAAAGACAGCATGAATAAAAGAACCCGCATCTGCTTTCTTTTTCCCTGCCAAATCAAAAGCTACTCCATGATCTGGTGAGGTTCTAACTATGGGAAGCCCTGCGGTATAATTGACACCTGTTTCAAAACTCGCCAGTTTGAATGGAATAAGTGCTTGATCATGGTACATAGCCAAAATACCATCAAAATTTTTATAATTTTTTGACCCAAAAAATCCGTCTGAACCGTATGGACCAAAAATGTGCATATCATTTTGCAGTTGATCAATAACTGGAATGAGTACTTCTTGTTCTTCTTTACCTATTAAGCCGTTGTCTCCAGAATGCGGGTTTAATCCCAAAACTGCAATTTTTGGGTTTTTTATCAAAAAATCTTCTTCGAGACTTTGCTTCAACATTTGTGCTTTACTAATTATCAAATCTGCGTTTATGGATTCTGAAATTTGATTAACTGGGATATGCGTGGTAACCATGCCAATTTTCATTTCATCGCTGACCATAAGCATCATGTATGTTTCAATTTCAAATTTTTTTGCAAAAAACTCGGTATGTCCTCTAAAATCAAAGTCTGTATTCTGGACACTATGTTTGTCTATAGGAGCGGTCACAATATTCTGAATGTGCCCGTCCATTACATCTTGAATAGATTGTTTAAGTGCGGCTACTGCAAAATTTCCAGTTTCCTTGGTTGATTTGCCTATTTCTAAATCAAATTTTTTATCATTTACCCTACAAACATTAAGCTTACCGTCTTTTGCTTCTTTTGCATGCTCAATGAGGTGAATATTTTCCATCTCAAATTGGTGTAATTTGATTAGTTCTTTAAAATGGTAATGGTTTAGGTAGAGTACAGGCGTGTGGTGATTAAAAATTTCATTTGTCTGGTAGCAAAAAAAAATGATTTCAGGACCAACACCATTCAAATCCCCGGGTGTTATGCCGAGTCTTAACCTTTTATTAATTTCTCCCATTAAGAGTACAAAGTAAATCTTTCCTTCAATTCTATGTATTGTCTTTTTTGAAGAAATAGCTAAATTGCTTTAATGAAAAATGTTTTTTTCCTCTTATTGCTATGGTTTTTTCCTGCTCAATCCTGCTTTTCTCAAATATTAGATAGCTTTTCGTCCAAAACTGATTTTTTGGCGGGTCATTGGTATGGAGATACGGCCAATTTTACCGTTGAAGGTGGTGAGTTGGTAACAAAAGGTTCTGGAAATGAAATAGCTGCTATATTTCGAAAGACACATTTGCAGGATATTGAAAATTGGGCCTTTAAGCTTCAACTTGATTTTAATCCCTCTAGCGCCAATTTTTTTGATTTTATTCTACTTAGTGATTTTCCCAATTTAAGTAGTGCAAATGCTTATATCTTAAGGTTTGGAGGAACAGAAGATGAGTTAACCTTCTATCAACTTGTGAATGGGAAAGAGCAAAAAATACAATCATGGGCGAAAGGAATTTTGAATCAAAACCATAGCGCTATTTCAATAAAAATAAGTAAGAATGAATTTCATACGTGGAGTTTTATGATGGATACAAGTACAGCAGGAAGTCAGTGGTTGCCTTTAGCAAGGTTTTCTTACGATGTTCATTTTGAAAGCATATTTACAGGATTTTCTGTAAAGAGCACCACCACTCGATGGGGAAAGCACAAGGTAGATTATGTATCCGTTCAAGGTAAAAAAAGACACAATTTCTTCTTGCCTAAAATTACATCAATTCAAAAAATAGCCGATGAGAAATTGTTATTTGTGTTTAACTACAATTTTTCGACTGACAGCCTATCTAATGAGAATTTTTTTTTTGCGAAAAAATCTAGATCAAAACATATCGGTAAGGCAATTTGAACAAATTGATTCAAGAAGTTTAGAACTATCCATAGGCGAAGCCTGGGAACCGGGTGATTTTTTACATGTAAGCATGAAGCGCATTCCAGATTTCTTCGGTCAATATTTAGATACTGTAGTTAGAATTAGGTGGCCACTACTACCCAAGGCTGGTGAAATTGTAATAAATGAAATTTTATTTGATCCTGGTGATTTTTCTTACCAAGGACTTCATGGTCAGCAAGGTCATGAGTTTTTTGAAATAGCGAATTTTATTAACGATACTTTTGATCTACAGGATATAGGTATTTCTATTTTAGGCAAAAAACAAGGTCTTGGCACTGGTTTACTTTTACCAAAACAGATCATTGCTTTTACCGAAGACACCTCAGCAACGTGGCAACAATTTGGCACTTTTTTAAATCAAAATTTGTATCAAATAAATTTTGAAAAATCATTAAAGAATGATGGGGGTAATTTGCAACTATTCAGGCAAAAAGATAGCTTTATTATAGACGAGGTAAATTACAATACCGCTATGCACTATGAACTATTAATTGATACAAAAGGTGTGAGTTTAGAGCGAAAAAGATTGGATTGGCCAAGCAGTAATATAAACAACTGGACTTCTGCATCTGCTTATGCCAATTTTGGAACGCCAGGTTATGTGAACTCACAGAAAATTAGTTTTTTTTCTGCTGTTTCAGAGGTGAATTTTTCAAATCAACAAAAAATTTTGGCTCATAATAATGGGAAATTTTTAGACCACTTGAACATGGAGATTCTATTCCAAAAATCCGGGTTTTTACTTAGTTCTGCTATTTATGACATCTTTGGAAGGGAAATAAAAAATCTGGCCAACAATAAATATTGTGCTCAAGTGGAAATTCTATCTTGGAATGGTATTGCCCGTTCTGGTTTGCCAGCGCCTGTAGGTAACTATATTTGGCTATTAGAAGTATATCATCCAGATGGGGAAAAGTGGGTAAAGAAATATAGAATTACCCTTTTATGATCATATAAATTATTTCTTTGTCAAGAAGAAGAAGAAATGCTATTTTTGCCCTCCAAAATTTTTCAAGGAATTTATGAAACGCACATTTCAGCCAAGTAGAAGAAAAAGAAGAAATAAGCATGGTTTTAGAGAGCGAATGAGCACTGCAAGTGGCAGAAAAGTTTTGGCTTCAAGACGCTCAAAGGGCAGAAAAAAGCTTACGATTTCTGACGAACCTCGCTTCCGTTAGAAAATGAAATGATGCCTGTTATAAATTTAAACAGGCCATGAAAAAAAAGTATTCAAATACATTTCCAAAATCTCAGAAACTAAACTCTAAAAAAGATATAGAACTTCTTTTTGGGTCGCATGCAACTAAAAGCATTTCTAAAGGGTTGTTGGCACGCTGGATTCTATTTGAAGAACGTAACCTGCAATCGAAGTACCTAATAATTGTTCCAAAAAAGCGGATTGCTAAGGCGGTCTTGAGAAATTATATCAAAAGATGTATGCGTGAAGGAATTAGAAAAAACAAAGGACCCTTTGAGGAATACTTGAGTCAAAAAGGTCAGTATATTCATTTGGCATTTATTTACCAAAATGAAAACCCGATAAAAGCATCTGATATAGAAGAGTTAATGAAAAAAGGCATAAAAAAAGTTTGGCATGAATTGGAAACAAATTATTAGGAAGATATTTATTCTCCCAATTAAGTTATACCAGCTGCTTCTCTCTCCAATTTTGCCCAATGCTTGCAGATTTACGCCTACTTGCTCACGATACAGTGTAGAGGCAATCTTAAAACATGGTATTATAAAGGGTACTTGGTTGTCAATTAAAAGGATAAGTCGCTGTCATCCGTGGGGCAGCCATGGACACGACCCTGTTCCCTAAATATTTATCTTCGCTTTCTAAATGAATCATAAATTCAGAAAATATAACTGGGTTTGGGTAGTCTCATTTATCATTGGCCTATCCGCCTGGAGATACAAAACGCTTGTTGATTACTTCGAAATCAGTAAAAACCTGGACATTTTCGCAGAAGTTTACAGAAAAGTAAACCAAACATACGTTAATGAGGTATTGCCGGGCGAGCTTATTCAAGTTTCTATTGATGCCATGCTCAAGAGCTTAGACCCTTATACAAATTATTATTCAGAAGCACAAGCAGAAGAGTTTAGACTACATGCGACTGGCTCATACAATGGTATTGGTTTGACTTTATCTAACAGAGAGGGTAAAATAATGGTAACCAATGTCTTTAAAGGATTTCCTGCAGATAAAGCGGGTATTTTAGTAGGTGATCAAATTGTACACGTCAATAAACAAGAAATAACTGGAAAAAAGACAAAGGATTTGGCGCCTTTACTAAATGGCTCACCAGGAACGGAAATGGTTTTGGGTGTGCACAGAAGAGGAAAAGATAAGGAGTTTATAGTAATGAGAGAAAAGGTGTTGATGAAAAATGTAACGCATGCCCAGCAAGTAAGTGATGATATTATTTATATAAAACTAAACGGATTTTCTTTTAATGCCGCCAAAGAAGTTGAAGCATCTATAAAAAAACATAGCACTGAAAAAGATCCAAAGGGTATAGTAATTGATTTAAGAGGAAATGGAGGAGGCCTGTTATTAGAAGCTATAAAAATTGTAAATATTTTTATAGATAAGAACAAGCTGGTTGTGAACACCAAAGGACGGTTAGAAAAAGAAAATATAACTTACCAAACGTCTAGAACTCCGATAGATACAAACGTGAATGTAGCCATTTTAATTGATAACAATTCAGCTTCAGCCTCAGAAATTGTAGCAGGAAGTTTACAAGATTATGATAGAGCAGTTGTAGTCGGTCAGCGCTCTTTCGGTAAAGGACTTGTCCAAAAACCTATTTCATTGAGCTATAATACGCAAATGAAAATAACCGTTTCAAAATATTTTTTGCCTTCTGGCCGCCTTATTCAAGAGCTGGATTATAGGCAATCCAATTCATCAAAAAAGAATCAAAATAGGGCCAGTTATAGAACAAAAAATGGTCGCACCGTCAAAAGTGGTCAAGGTATAATGCCTGATATTTTGGTAAGCAATCCAAAAGCAAAAGAGACCTTGGAGATGCTCCGAAGAGGCTGGCTGATTTTTGATTTTGTCACCCAATTACAAAAACAATATGGTGAGTGCAAAATAGAATTTAAAATGAATGATGAAGATTATGCTCAATTTAGAAAATTCATAAACAAAAAAGATAGTTTGTACAAATCGGCGAATCAAATTCGATTAGAAAAGTTGATTGCCCATGCTGAGCAGGAGAAAGACAACCTAGAGTTACTAAAAAAACTTAGAGAAAGCTTAGAAATTACCAAACTACTTGATTCCAAAAAGTTAGACGACTATAAGCCAGCCATAAAAAGAGAAATTGAAATGGAATATGTAAAACGATATTGGCACAATAAGGGCGCAGTGCAAAATGCATTAAACTCAGATTTAGTTCTAGAAAAAACCATAAATATCTTAAAAAATGATTCCTTGTACCATAAAACTTTACGACAGAGTCATGATTAAACTGTTTCTTTTGTTATTTGTTTTTGCCTCATTAGGGGCAATACTTTCAGGCTTGCTAGGCGTAGGTGGTGGAATTGTTTTTGTTCCTTTATTAGATTTTTTTTACGGTCAATTTGATTTACAAGTCAATGAAATCCCAAGATATATATTAGCTAATTCTATCACTGCGACACTTCTTGCCAGCACTACAAGCGCAATAAAACATTATAAAAATGGCGCAAGAGTTTATAGAAAATCCCTAAAAATTGCCTCTACAGCTATATTTTCTTCCTTACTTGTCACATACTCCATTACTCAGATGGATTGGTATCAGATAAAAGATTTTAAGATGATTTTTCTATCTTTATTGCTACTAGTAGCGATAAAAATGTTGTTGCCAATTAAAGAGAAAGTAATGAGTCAGTCAAACCAAAAATACTTTTTTGTGGGTCTATTAACTGGAGTAGTTGCTGCCCTTTCTGGATTAGGAGGAGGTGTTATTATGGTTCCACTTTTGACATTTTATTGCGGAGAGAAATTAAAAAAATCAAGTCAAATTTCAATAACGGCTATTGCATTCTTTATGTTGCCAAATGCGCTCTATTATCTTTTATCAATACCAGAACTACCCCTTTCAAATCACTTAGGTTATGTAAATATTTTTGCACAAGTCATCATATTTTGTGCAGTCTTTATTTTTTCACCTTTGGGCATACGTTTAGCGAATAATCTCTCAAACCGACTTATTCAAAGTATTTTCGCGACTTTATTACTTCTTATCGTCATACGTTATGTTGTACAAATATTTTATTAGTATTTCCATTTTCATATTTACTTTCCTTCCTTCCGGTAAAGCTCAAAAGCTGAACAGAAAAGAAAAAAAGCAAATAAAGTATACGCAATCTGTTGTGAAATTTTTGGCCTCAGATCGTTTAGAGGGAAGGGCTACAGGTTCTGACGGCGAAAAATTGGCCGTTGATTATATTAGCAATCAATTTAAAAAATTAGCTATTGGTGCATATGAAGAAGACAATTACATTCAAAAATTTGAAATTATCACTTTGCGGATTGCTTCTGGAGAATGCTACATCAAAACAGATTCCCAAAACTTTGAAGTATTTAAAAGTTTTTATCCATTAAGTTATAGCAACAATTCCTCGGATATTAAAGCTGAACTGGTTGATATTGCTTATGGTATACCCTATACTGAGACCTATAAAAAAGGATATAAAAAGAAAAATGTTTTAGGAAAAATTTGTTTAGTAAACATTTCAAGCCCGGATGGCATTCATCCTCACTCAAAACACCTTGCTTGGCATGGCATTCAGAAGAGAGTTGATGAATTAGCTAGCCAAGGAGCCAAATGTGTTATTTTTCATTCTTTTGATGGTCAAATGTCTAAACCTCAAGGCCACTTGAAAAAAATCAAAAAAACTTCGAGTATACCCGTTTTATTCATTGAAGATAGCGATTTACATGATTGTATAGGGCAAGAAATTCAAGTTAATGTAAAAATTCTTACGCAAAAGGGTTTTGGGAATAATGTTGTAGCATTTGTAGATAACAAAGCCAAAAATACCGTTGTAATTGGTGCGCACCATGATCACCTAGGTTATGGAGAAATATCAGGAGCTTATCCAAGCAACTCCGGGAAAATACATAATGGAGCAGATGACAACGCTAGTGGAGTAGCAGGGTTGCTTCTATTGGCCAAAAAATTAAAAGAGAACAAAAAAGCAAAAAGAAATAATTACCTATTCATAACTTTTAGTGGAGAAGAAATGGGCTTATTAGGAAGTAAATTTTTTGCTGAAAATACAAGCTTTCCTCTAGAAAAAATCAACTACATGTTCAATTTTGACATGATAGGAAAATTGAGAAAAAGCCCAACTACATTAGTTGTGAATGGTGTTGGAACTTCTTTAAATTTTGATTTTTGGCAAGATTCAAGCAAGTATAAAAAATTAGGATTCGATAAAGTGAAAGTAACCAAAAGTGGTATTGGCGCCTCTGATCATTCATCGTTTTACTTAAAAAATATTCCCGTTTTACATTTCTTTACTGGTCAGCACGGAGATTACCATAAACCTGAAGATGATTACGAGAAACTAAATTATTATGGAATTGTACAAATTGTAAATTTCGTTGAAGACTGGATTGAGGATTTAAATAAAAAAGGCAAAATAAACTTTCAAAAAACAAAATCAGAACAAAGTGCAAAAATGCGTTTCCCAGTTACACTTGGCATTATGCCAGACTATGTATTTGACGGAGAGGGATTAAGAATAGACGGAATTACTGAAGGAAAACCAGCGCACAAGGCTGGGATAAAAGCAGGCGATATATTGGTAAATTTGGATGGAAAAATGATCACCAATATTCAGGATTATATGAAAATTTTGTCAAGTTTGAAAAAAGGACAAAAAACTGAGGGCGCAGTCAAAAGAAAAGACAAAGTTATTGGCATTTCTGTTCAATTTTAATGAAAGCACGTGTACTTAAAGCAGGAGGTACATGGAATGTGGTTCAAACCTCGGTTGGTGAAATTGTAAAAACTAGACTCAAAGGAAAATTAAGGTTACAAAATTTTGAATCCAATAATCCTATTGCTGTTGGAGATTGGGTTGAACTATCAAGAGAAAAAGATGATTGGTTGATAAAATTTATCTACGAAAGGGAAAATTCCATCGAAAGACAATCAACTAAAATAGGCAAACAAGTACAAATACTTGCTGCAAATATTGATCAAGTTGTTATAATAATGAGCCTTAAAAATCCTAAATCAAGCTTAGGTTTTTTAGATAGAATTTTGGTTTCAGCAGAGAGCAGCCAGGTTAAAGCATGCATTCTATTTAACAAGATTGACTTACTCTCAAAAAATGAAATTGAGCAAGCTTACTATTGTGAAGAAGCGTATCAAAAATTGGGTTACACATGTAGATTAATTTCATTAAAAGAAAAGAATGGAATCATAGAAATATCAAAAATTGTCCGTGGTAAACTGAGCTTACTTATTGGCAATTCCGGTGTTGGTAAATCTACTTTGGTAAATAGTTTAGATGAGCGTAAAAATCGTCTAGTGGGAAAAATTTCTGAAGCAAATTCAAAAGGTAAACATACCACAACGCTTGCAGAACTCCTTTTCTTAGAAAATAATAATACCATGATTATAGACGCCCCAGGGATAAAGGAATTTGGGCTTTATTCAATAAAACCTGATAAATTGAGGTGGACATTCCCTGAGTTTTTGCCCTACCAAAAAAAATGTAAGTTTAGCGACTGTATGCATAAGAATGAACCACATTGCGAGGTAAAATTGGCCGTGGCAGAAAAAAAAATACAGTTAAGGAGGTACAATTATTATTTAGAGTTGCTCAATGAGCTGCAGTGAGGACTTTTCTACTTCCCAAGTGTGGTCTGCTAAAAGACGTACCCCACTCAAAAATTCATCAAATGGATGGCCATTGCGCCAATCTTTTGGGGACAACAAACTCAAAATATTTCTCCCCTCTTTTTTATACAAAAAATAATTTTGACCAATTACTGGCTTAAATTTTATTTCAGCTTGGTAAATCTGATGAGAAATTTCCAACCGATTTTCAATTTCTTTGGCTTGCTTAATTAACTCCTCTGCCTGTCTTTTCAGCATCTTTATCTGTTGATTGGCTTGATGCGTCATAGCTTCAAGTGCGTTGGCTTGCACTTTGTTCTTGTCAATTGGATTAATTGGTGGAGAAGAAACACTTAAAGGTATTGGGGACAATCGGCTGGGTCCAGTATAATATTCGTTTGATTTATTTTCTTTTTTTTCAGCCATTTTTTAATTTATGGTGTTTATACTACATGAACAAACTAAACCTTGCATTTGTGTTTCCTTTGGGAATTCTTTTGTCTTGTACAAAGACTTTAGGTAGACAAGGCAACATGAAGTTGGTAAAAAAGTCAATTTATGAATATAGTTTTAAGAGGCTAAATGGAGAAACTGTTTCTATGCAAGATTTTAAAGGCAAATATATCTTGATTGTCAATGTTGCCTCAAGATGTGGCTATACGAAGCAATATAAATCCTTGCAAAGTCTATATGAAAAATACCAAGATAAATTAGAAATTATTGGATTTCCATGTAATCAATTTGGATGGCAAGAGCCAGGAACAAGTTCAGAAATTCAAAGTTTTTGCGAAACTACATACGGCGTAACTTTTACTATGGCAAATAAGGTTGATGTAAAAGGTGATAAACAAGACCCTATATATCAATTCCTTACCAATCAAGTTGTAAATGGCAAAAAAGACATTTCTGTGTCTTGGAATTTTAATAAATTCTTGGTTTCTCCTGAAGGAGATTGGTTGGCTCATTTTAATTCAGGAATCCAGCCTGAGAGTGATAAAATTACTTCTTTTCTTCAGTAGTTTTTTCTTCTTCCTTTTTGGGTAAATCTTCTCCTTCTTGAAAAGGTCTTGATCCAATTAGGTCTTCAATGTCACTTTTGAATAAAAGTTCCTTCTCTAAAAGCGCTTGAGCAATTATTTCTACTTGATCTTTCCTGTTTTTTATAATCTGGAGCGTTCGTTTATACGCTTTATCGATGATCGCCCTAACTTCTTCGTCAATTAGTTTTGCTGTATTTTGAGAATAAGGTTTGTCGAAAGCGTAGGCTTCGGTTTGAGGATTAAATGACATATTCCCTATTTTTTCATTCATACCATATAAGGTAACCATTGCATAAGCCATATTGGTAATTCGTTCTAAATCATTTTGAGCACCAGTTGATATTTTATCAAAGAAAATTTTCTCTGCAGCTCGCCCACCTAATGTCATACACATAGAGTCAAGGAGTTGCTCGGTTCTGTATAAATACTGTTCTTTTGGTAAATATTGAGCAAAACCTAGTGCAGCAATTCCTCTAGGGATTATAGAAACTTTTACCAAAGGATCAGCATGTTCTAAATTCCAACCGACTATGGCGTGACCGGCTTCGTGGTAAGCCACGATCTTTTTTTCTTCTGGTGAAATTATTTTGTTTTTCTTCTCCAACCCTCCAATTACACGATCTATTGCATCATTAAAATCTTGATTATCAACTTGCTTTTTGTCATGTCTTGCTGCAATAAGTGCAGCTTCATTGGCAACGTTTGCTATATCAGCTCCTGCAAAGCCGGGAGTTTGTGCGGCGAGCTTAGACTGGTCAATATCGTTACCAACTTTAATATTTTTGAGGTGCACCTTGAAAATATCTTCTCGGCCTTTCAAATCGGGCTTATCAATTGATATTGTCCTATCAAAACGCCCAGGTCTTAATAGTGCAGAGTCTAAAATATCAGGGCGGTTGGTGGCTGCAATAATGATAACAGCGGTATCTGTTGCAAAACCGTCCATTTCCGTAAGTAACTGATTAAGGGTGTTTTCTCTTTCGTCATTGGAACCTTGCATCATATTTTTACCCCTAGCTCTTCCAATCGCGTCAATTTCATCAATAAAAATAATACTAGGGGCTTTCTCTTTGGCTTGTCGGAAAAGGTCTCTGACTCTACTTGCGCCTACTCCTACAAACATTTCAACAAAATCAGAACCGGAAAGTGAAAAGAAGGGGACTTCTGCTTCTCCTGCAACAGCTTTGGCCAATAGTGTTTTTCCTGTACCTGGAGGGCCAACCAATAAAACACCTTTTGGAATTTTGCCTCCTAAATCAGTGTATTTTTTCGAATTTTTCAAGAAATCAACAACTTCCACTACTTCGATTTTGGCCTCATCTAGCCCCGCTACATCTTTAAAAGTAACGCTCACATTGGTGTTTTTGTCAAAAAGCTTAGCTCTAGACTTTCCAATATTGAAAATTTGCCCAGCGCCTCCGCCACTTTGGCCACCCATCCGTCTCAAAAGGAAAAACCAGAAAAATCCAAAGATTCCAATAAAAATCAGCCAATTGAATATGGTACCAAAATAGTCTGTCTGTTCTTTTTTTGGTGTCAATACAACCCTATTTTTTTCAGGTATGTCCTTTTGTAACTCTTGTACTTTATCTGAAAAATCCTTCCAATCATAGCCGATGTCTTCAATCACATAATTGGCTCCACCCGGAACGGAAAAAATATTTTTATTTTTTCCTTTACTATCTAATTCTTTTTTGGCTTCAGGGCTAAGGTAAATTTCCGCTCTTTTTCTATTGTAAACTTTTATTTCCTTTACTTTTCCTTCCTGAACCAATTCATAAAATTTTTGCTGTGAAATGTCTTTTGGCTTAGAATTTGGTAGGAAGCTAAATGCAAGAAACAAACCACCAATTAGAACATATATCCAAATGGGGTTGAATTTATTCCCTTTGGGTGAATTGGGTTTGTTGGTTTTATTAAAAGGGTTGTTGTTTCCTTTTTTATTTTGGTTTGATGAATTGTTCACAGTTAGTTGTGCATTGAAGGGCAAAGACTATGCCTTTGGTTAAACATTGAACAAATTAACTCAGTAAATGATTTCTAAAAGTCAAATTGGCAGAATATTTTAATTTATTTGCAAATATGTCCCAAGAAATAACAATTGATTTGAGCAAACAGTTGAGTGACCTAAAAGAACAAGGGTTATTTAAAAAAGAGCGCGTAATTGTGGGCGAGCAAGGTGCTAAAATAAAGTTAAGCGATGGCAAAGAGGTTTTAAACTTTTGTGCCAATAATTATTTGGGTTTGTCTTCACATCCTGAAGTTATCAGCGCTGCCAAAGATACCATTGACTCCCATGGATTTGGAATGTCTTCGGTACGTTTTATCTGCGGTACTCAAGATATTCACAAGATCCTTGAAAATAGAATTGCCCAATTTTTAGGGACCGAAGATACCATTCTTTATGCTGCGGCTTTTGATGCAAACGGGGGCGTTTTTGAGCCATTGCTTGGTGCGGAGGATGCAATTATTAGCGACGCACTTAATCATGCCAGTATTATTGACGGTGTAAGGTTGTGTAAAGCAGTTAGGTATCGATTTAAGCACGGAGATATGCAAGATTTAGAAGAAAAACTTATTGTAAGTCAATCTCAAAAAAATCGCATTATCGTTACGGATGGCGTATTTTCAATGGATGGCTCCATTGCTAAACTTGACAAGATAGTCTTCCTAGCTAAAAAATATAATGCATTGGTAATGGTAGATGAATGCCATGCCACGGGTTTTGTAGGCAAAACTGGGCGTGGAACACATGAGCTTAAGGGTGTATTAGGAGAAATTGATATAATAACTGGAACATTGGGCAAAGCTCTTGGAGGTGCTTCGGGGGGATTTACAACAGGTAAAAAAGAGATTATTGAAATGCTTCGACAAAAGTCAAGACCCTATTTATTTTCAAATACCTTAGCTCCAAGTATTGTAGGTGCTTCGATTAAGGTTTTTGATATGCTAGAAAAAACTACTGATTTAAGAGATAAACTAGAACAGAATGCACTCTATTTTAGAAAAGAAATGGGGGAAGCAGGTTTTGACATCAAGCCGGGGGAGCACCCCATTGTGCCTGTAATGTTGTATGATGCAAAAGTCTCGCAAATTTTCGCAGATAAACTTTTGGATGAGGGAATTTATGTTATAGGTTTTTTCTATCCTGTTGTCCCCAAAGGCGAGGCGAGAATTAGGGTCCAAATTTCAGCTGCCCATTCACAAGAGCAATTAGAAACGGCAATAAAAGCATTCATAAAAATAGGTAAGAAATTAAATGTGATAAAATGAAAATACGTTTAGACAATAAAACGGCGCTGATAGGAGGTGCTTCCAAGGGAATTGGCAAGTCGATTGCTGACCAAATCGCATCTTCAGGAGGTAGGTGTATTTTGATGGCGAGAGATAAAGAAAAGCTAGAACAAATTGCAAAAAAATTGGAAGGTGAAAGGCATGAAATTTTGCAATGTGATGTAACAGATCACCAGTCTTTAGAACAAAAAGTTCGTTTGTTAGACGTAGATATAATTATAAATAATACTGGCGGTCCTCCAAGTGGTTCACTTTTAGATTCTTCTGCTGATGACCTTCAAAGAGCTTTCGATCTGCATGTAAAAAGTAGCCAAATTATAGCGCGTTTGTTGGTTCCAAAAATGAAGCAAAGGAATTGGGGCAGAATCATAAATATAATTTCAACCTCAGTAAAGCAACCTATTAATAATTTGGGAGTAAGTAATACAATTAGAGGTGCTATGGCCAATTGGAGCAAGACGTTATCAAATGAGTTGGCTCCATTTGGTATTACGGTAAACAATATTCTACCTGGTGCGACACAAACAGATAGACTCGATGAGATTATCAGCAAAAAAGCAAAATCTTTGACAATATCTCAAGAACAGGCAGCCCACAAAATGATAAAAGCAATTCCTGCAGGTAGATTTGCCCAACCTGAAGAAATTGCTTTTACAGCTTGTTTTTTGTCCTCAGAGAAAGCGGCCTACATCAATGGAACCAATTTGGTAGTAGACGGTGGTAGGACCTCTTCTCTCTAATTTAATTGAAATAAAATAGGCAACCTAAAACGCATAGGTACAGCTTTATCTCTTTGTTTGGCAGGTGTCCATCTCGGCATGGCTTTCACAACACGCATAGCCTCTTCTTCTAAACCAAATCCAAATCTTCTTTTCCCAAGAATTTGAACGTCTCTGATTGACCCATCTTTCCATACAACAAATTGAACCATCACCCTACCTTGTATTTCATTTTCGTTGGCCATAGGAGGGTATTCTAGGTTTTCAGCAAGATATCTATTTCTCGCAGCATCACCGCCTGGGAAAGATGCTTTTTCTTGTACTTGGAAAAATTCAAAAATTTCGTTGGTTTCTTCGACTTCGTCTCCGTCATCAATATCTACAACGGGCTCAATTTCTGTTTCTTGATCCACCTCTGTTTCTTCAATTTCAGGTTGATCTTCTTCTATAATTTCATCGTCCTCAACAATCTCCAACTCTGGTGGAGCAGGTGGCGGGGGAGGGAGTTTCTTTTCTTGAACTGTTGCATCAATAATTTCGATGTCCTCGTCAATTACCAAGTCTCCTAAGCTTGATTCATATTGTGGTTTGCTTTTTAAATTGAATGCCACCAAGACTGTGCCTAATGACAAAATCATTCCCACTCGCAAGAACATAGAGCGTTTCTTGCCTAAGTCAATTTCTGGATTTTTTTTAATTTTCATAATGCTTTTTTCTTGGTTTATTCTTTCTTCTCTGTAAAAGTAAATGCTAACCTACCAGATTGCTGTACTCTTCAGCGGTCATTAATTCAATCATCTGGTTTTCGTCTTCCATTTTTATTTTAATCATCCAACCCGCTTCATAAGGTTGATCATTCACTTTTTCGGGATTTTGTTCCAGTGAGTTATTGAACTCAATGATTTCACCTGCAACGGGCATAAAAAGATCAGATACAGTTTTAACGGCTTCTATGGTGCCAAAAGTATCTCCTTGCCCCAATTTTTCACCTTCTGTTTCAATTTCTACAAAAACAATATCTCCTAATTCACTCTGCGCGAAATCGGTAATACCTACAGTTGCAATGTTGTTTTCAACTAATACCCATTCGTGGTCTTTACTGTACTTTAAATTCTCAGGAAATCTCATTGTGATTGCGAAGAAAAGTAAAAAAAATAGCTTGAAAAAATCTAAGTGTTGCTTTTAACTTTTTTCTTTCCAACAAGTAAAATCAAGTTGCCAATTTTTTGTTTTAAATCTGACCGATGCACTATAAAATCTATAAATCCGTGTTCTTTTAAAAATTCGGAACTCTGAAAACCTTGCGGAAGATCCTTGCCAATAGTCTCTTTTATTACACGTGGGCCAGCAAAACCAATAAGTGCTTTAGGTTCAGCAATATTGAAATCTCCAAGCATGGCAAAACTAGCAGTAACACCGCCGGTTGTTGGATTTGTGAGTAGAGAAATGTAGGGTAAACCTGTCTTTTGGTAAATGGCTAATTTGGCGGATGTTTTTGCCATCTGCATTAGTGAAAATGCGGCTTCCATCATTCTTGCTCCGCCAGATTTTGAAATGATGATTAAAGGAGTTGTTTCTTGAGTGGCTTTATCAATGGCCCTGGCAAGAATTTCACCAACAGCAGAACTCATAGATCCTCCAATAAACCTAAAATCCATCGCTGCAATAACTGTTTTGACGCCACTTATTTTTCCTATTGCAGCACTTGCAGCTTCATTAAGTTTTGTATTGGCAATTGCCTTTTCTATTCTGTCTTTATATTTCTTTGTATCTTGAAAATTTAAAGGATCAGCAGGCGATATGTTGTTAAATAATTTGGTGAATTTTTGATCGTCAAAAAGTATTTTGAAGTAGCTTTCAGCATCGATTTTGTGGTGGTGTCCACATTCTGGACAGACTTGTAAATTTGATAAGAAATCTTTTGTGGATATTGCAATTTTGCAAGATTCACACTTGTGCCACAAACCATCTGGGGTTGATTTTTTGTCCTCAGTTTTGGTTCTTATTCCTTCGCTAAGTCTTTTATACCAGCTCATTTCTAAGCAATTTTTATGTCGTTAGATAGGTAAACGTCTTGGACTGCATTGAGCAATAAAATGCCTTCTTCAATGGGCTTTTGAAAAGCTTTTCTCCCAAGAATTAAGCCTGCACCACCAGCTCTTTTATTGATAACAGCAGTCTTTACTGCATCAGCAAGATCATTTTCTCCTGATGCACCGCCTGAGTTGATTAAACTTGCTCTGCCCATGTATGCGTTCGCTATTTGATACCTCGTTAAGTCAATAGGGTTTTCTGATGTTAATTCACCATAAACTTTTGGATGTGTTTTGCCAAAACCTATGGCATTATAGCCGCCATTATTGGTGGGTAGCTTTTGCTTTATAATATCTGCGTGAATTGTTGACCCAATGTGAATGGCTTGACCAGTAAGATCAGCAGAGGTATGGTAGTCTATTCCATCTTTTTTGAAAGCGTCGTTTCTGGTGTATGTCCATAATATGGTGGCCATTCCCAAATCGTGTGCTCGTTCAAAAGCCTGGGCCACTTCTTGTATTTGTCTTTCGGCTGTTTCATGACCAAAATATATTGTTGCACCTACGGCAGTTGCGCCAAGTTCCCAAGCCCTATCAACAGATCCGAACATAATTTGGTTATTTGTATTGGGGTAGCTTAAAAGTTCGTTGTGGTTAATCTTTACTACAAAAGGAATTTTATGGGCATATTTTCTTGCAACAGACTCCAAAACACCAAAAGTAGAAGCTACCGCATTGCAGCCAGCATCTAGTGCTAATTTTACAATGTTTTCAGGATCAAAATATATTGGGTTCGGTGCAAATGAAGCTGATGCTGAGTGTTCTATACCCTGATCAACAGGAAGAATGGAAAGGTAACCAGTATTCCCAAGACGCCCGGATCCATAAAGTGCTTGCAAACTTTTCAGCACTTGAATAGAACGATCAGAATGTGCCCAAACATCTTCAACATGTGTGGGAGAGGGGCAGTGAAGGTTAAATTTTGGTATGGCGGGGTTTGAAAACTGAAGCAAACTATCAGCATCTTGGCCCAATAGATTTTTTATATCATTGAGGGTCATAGTCTAAAATTTATACGAAGTTAAATATCCCTTTTAAATATGGTAATCATTTGGCATTTATGTTGTTCCTTTTTTAACAACAGACTAACTTGCAAATATCAAAATGATAGAGGTTCTAGAGATTCACGATAATTTTTTGGAAGGAGTGTATACCATTCGAGAAAAAGTTTTTGTTGAGGAACAAAATGTTTCTAAAGAAGAAGAATATGATGAATTTGAACTTGCTAGTACACATTTATTGGCTAGCATAGATAAAAAGCCTGTTGGAACTTGTAGAATTAGGAAAACGAAAAGTGGAGTAAAGTTGGAGCGGTTTGCTGTTTTGAAAAATTATCGTAAAATGGGCGTGGGAAAAGCGCTTCTAAAAAAGTGTCTAGAAATATTACAAAATGAAAGCTACATATACTTGCACGCTCAGGTGCAGGTAGTAGATTTTTATTCTTCTTTTGGTTTTGAGGTGTTTGGAAATGAATTTGTAGAAGCCAACATCTTGCACAGGTCGATGCACCTAAAAAAGACTCGATAAAATGGCCAATGCAAGTGCAGAACAAATAGCAATTGCCTTATAAATATTTAGTTTATGATCCTCACTATTTTCAAAAATAATGGTGGTGCTTATGTGTAAAAAAACTCCGATAACCATGGCTGAAATGGTGCGAGTAAAATCAGGATTATTTGGAAGTACATAATGTCCTAAAAGTATACCGATTGGCACCAATAAAGAATAACCAACACCAACAAGAATGAGTTGGTGTATTTTCCAGTTCATTGCTCTAAGCAAGATGATAAGGGTGAATGCTGCGGGAATTTCATGAAAACCAATTCCTACTACCAATTGATACAGGACTTTGGATTCAAAAAATTCTCCTCCAATTGCAGTTCCTTCGAGTAAAGCATGTATTGCTAGTGCAAAAAATAAAATTATGGGGTGTTTTTTTGTGTCACTATGACTGTGCCCATGTTCTATTCCTTGAGAGAAAAGATCTAAAACAATTTGTAGAAAAAACCCCAAAAGTACCCAATAACCCATTTTTGAATAGCCAGTAGAAAATACTTCTGGGATTAAATGAAGCATGGTTATGGATAAAATATATGCACCCCCAAAAGCTAAGAATAACTTTAGATGATTTTTTAGTTTTTTAGGTGAGAAAATTCCTAAAACAGCTCCGACCAACGGAACAAATGAAAGAAGAATTAAAAGTTTCAAATCTTATGGTCCATTCTCTCGCAGAGAATAAATCGGCACAATTTTACCACAATCCAACCAATGAAACCACCAAAAATTGCTCCAACTAGAATATCTATAGGAAAATGGGCTCCCACATAAATTTGGGAAACCCCTATAGCACTTGCCCAAAACAAAAATAAACTAGTAAGGGGTTTACTATTGGTTCTATTTTTTATCATAGATGAAA
This sequence comes from Bacteroidetes bacterium MED-G17, assembly GCA_002457675.1. Classification (GTDB taxonomy): domain Bacteria; phylum Bacteroidota; class Bacteroidia; order NS11-12g; family UBA9320; genus MED-G17. Next base: position 34,822 of record NTKK01000005.1, on the reverse strand, counting down.
AAAAAATCGCCAGGGAAAAATGATTACAAGCATGACTAGAAATGAAACTAAAACTGTTGCGACAATCAATTAGTAAATACATACTTTCTTGGATAATAGCTGTATTACACGGTCGAGGTCTTTGAACCCATGGTTTAATAATACCTGAGCTGAAAAAGTCTGCTAATGCCACCGTAATTATTGCACCTAAAATAACGTAAATTGATTTTAGCTGATATTTATAAATGAAAAATACAATTAGGAAAAGGTATAATGGGAGCCATATCCACTTATTTCGAATTATTGGTAGTAGGGAATCAAAAATGGGGTTGCTTAGACCTTGATTGACAAAAGAGAATATGGCATAATCAATATTTTCTATCAAATTATTCAAAATGTATATTTTTCACAATATCCATTACTCAACAAGGGTGTTTCTTGATTGTTTGCGACACAACTCATCAATAATTAGCTTATCCTGCCCATAGATATCAAAAAAGTATTGAATTTTATCGTCCTCACTAAATGAAATTGTTCTGTAATCAAAGAAAATGCAAATTGGGTCATCTAAAAAAATAATTTTGGTGCTGTCTTCAATTTGGTCATAGAGTAAGGTATCCGTTTCCCATTGCTTCTCTAATTCCTGATCTAATGGTTTTTGCCCCATCATCATTCTAAATTCATCGCGACTTATCTTTTTGTTTTGTCGAATTAAAAATTCACCTATTTCGATTGGCTTTTCTACCCTCACGCATCCGTGGCTAACAGATCTTTGGGCGTTTTCAAATTTCGATTTTTGCGGGGTGTCATGAAGATAGATGCTAAATGGGTTAGGGAATATAAATTTTATTCTTCCAAGTGCATTGAATTCACCAGCCTTTTGTTTGATGTGAAAGGGTTGTTTATCTGCCTTGTAGAGGTCCCAATTTATCGTATCACCGTCTATTAGTTTGTTGTTTTGATAGACCTCGTAGTGATGGTCTGATAGATAGCAGGAATCTTTTTTCATGAGATGCCACATTTCTCTCATGACAATACTCTTTGGTACACCCCACTTGGGGTTTACTACCATGTACCTAATTTTTGAGTGAATTTGTGGTGTTTCGAAATTGACAGGTTTGTGGTACCATTTTTTTGTTTCCAAAAATTTTGAGAGTTTTTCGTTATAGTTTTTAGGCTTTTTCTTTCCAATACAAATTTTTTGAGACCTTATACTGTCTAAATAGTGCAGATATAGTTTGTATTCTGGCAGGTTAACGTATACAAAAGGAGTTTTTATAGATTGTAGTTTAAACCACCTGCATCTCTCCATATTGGCTTGTATCTGTGCAATTTTCTCTTGTTTAGAAAAGTTTAACGCCAAGATAGTATTTAAGCCTAAGACCCCGTCAGGATGGAGACCGTAGTCTTCTTGAAGATTTTTTACCGCATTAAATAGTTTTCTGTTGTAAGTTTCTGATGATGACAGTGCAGAATCTTTTACATCTAAATATCCTTTGTTTATCAAAATAGCAGTCAATTCACTAATATGATCGAAAGGCTCATTTAGCCTTAATTTAATTGTGTTGAGTGCTTGTACTTCAATATTTTGTATATCCTCCTCATTATTCTCTAGTTCTCGTAAAAGAGCAAGCTTAAGTTTTTGGTATTCAATATGATTCTCATTGGAAGGACTTTCAATAGTTTTTTTGAAGTATTTATAGTCAAGTGGAGCGTAAATATCAAAGTTATTAGGTGTGTCAATGGGCAACATATAATTGCTCCCGAAGAGTTGTAAAGGGTTTATTCTACCAAATACTTTATCGTGCTGTAAAGCTATTAGCCCATCAGAGATAAGAATTTCAATATGCGCAAGCTGTTTGTAAAGAGAATCAAAATCATTACTCAGTTTATGAAGTGATTGCTTAATGGAATTTGCATGATAGAATGTTGGATTCAGGCCATCAAATTCTGCTGAGAATAACAACTCAATCAGCGCTAATTTTTTTAATGAATCATTTCTGAGCGGATGCCAAATAGAATTATAAGAATGGGACTTATAGAACTGCTTCAATTCTTCTGGATAAGTGATATCCGAAATCTCTTTGGTAAGAAGCAATTTGATTTCACTGGATAGCTGACTTAATTCAAAGTCAATGGGCGCCTTCTCAGTCTCAGGTTTTGAACATGCTAAGATCAGTAAGCAATAGAAAAGAAAGAGAACACTTGCTTTCCAGTCTTTTCTACTTGTATATGTTTCCATCACTATAATTGGTGATCAATTAAACAACTTATCTTTCGGAAGATACACTTCTTGATTTAAAATTGGGTTATTTTCAAGGTAAAATTTATTTGGATAATAGGCAAAAAGGCAGGAACCGCCTTGAATTGTATTGATTAACTCCTTATGAACTTTTTGGTTTACAGCAGGACAACCGAAGCTTCTGCCTATACGTTTATTCCAAGAAATGTAATTATGACTAACATATTTTGCCCCATGAATAACTATTCCTCTGCTAAATGCATTTGAATTATACCCTTTATCAAGTCCATACAATTTTAAAGAGTAGTTATGTCGACCATAATATGTAGAGCCAGTTAAATAAAACCCAATACTACTTTTATGAGATCGATAGCTATTTGAAAATCGAGTGCTAAATTCTTCACCAGATTTCTGGCCATGTGCTACTAATTCACAAAAAACTAGTTTTTGGTTTTCCATATCAATCGTATAAAACCTTTCATGGTTACATGACTTAGAATAATCTATAATGGATAGGAATCTGGTTTTTTTCAGTTTGTTTATATTGTTTAAATGAAAATAGCCTTTTACCGCGAAATAAAAGGCCTCTTTAGAAATTTCAGCAGAGTCAATTTGGAGACTATCATAAAAATTTAGGACCAAATTTTTAAACTCACTTCCTTTGGAAGAAACAAGAAGTTCATAGTTTTTTGACTGTTTGAAACCAAATGTAGAGAAAACGATAAGCCCTATGAAAGCAATACGTCTCAATACTTGCTAAGGCTGATTAGGCTTGTCAATTTTTTTCACTTCGGTTTTGAACATTGCGCATGATGAGATTGAGCAATTCATTTCGTGATTTTTTGTAAGTTGCCCATCCTCCATACAACAAGCGTTGGCTTGGTGATTTTCAGATTTAGAAAAGTTTGGTGTCGAGATGTGAGGTGCAATGATTAATGCGACAATAGAAGTGAGCTTTATCAAGATATTCATGGATGGTCCTGAAGTATCTTTGAACGGATCTCCAACGGTATCTCCGGTTACAGCCGCTTTATGAGGTTCTGAACCTTTTTTGAAAGATTCACCATCAATTTCTACACCCTTTTCAAAAGATTTTTTTGCGTTGTCCCATGCTCCGCCTGCGTTGTTCTGAAAAATACCCATCAATACACCAGACACGGTTATTCCAGCTAATAAACCTCCCAATGCTTCTGGTCCAAAGGTGAAACCTACAATAGCTGGGGATAAAATAGCAATTGCGCCCGGTAATAGCATTTCTCTTAAAGATGCTTGAGTTGATATGTCAACACATTTTTCATATTCAGGTTTACTAGTCCCTTCTAAAATGCCTGGGATTTCTTTAAACTGACGCCGAACTTCCTTTACCATTTCCATTGCAGCTTTTCCAACAGATGCAATTGCTAGACTAGAGAAAATAAAAGGAATCATACCTCCAACAAACAACATGGCAAGAACATCAGCTTTATAAATATCTATGCTGGTAATACCAACCAGACCTACGTAAGCAGCAAATAGTGCAAGTGCAGTTAATGCAGCTGAAGCAATGGCAAAACCTTTACCGGTTGCAGCTGTAGTGTTTCCTACAGCATCTAAATTATCCGTTCTCTCTCTAACTTCATCAGGAAGTTCACTCATTTCAGCAATCCCTCCAGCATTGTCTGCTATCGGTCCAAACGCATCAATAGCGAGTTGCATAGCAGTGGTGGCCATCATACCTGCAGCTGCTATTGCTACGCCATACAATCCAGAAAATTCATAAGATACCATAATCCCTGCAGCTAGAATAATAATTGGAATAACAGTTGATTGCATCCCAACTGCAAGACCGCCTATAATATTGGTTGCATGACCTGTACCTGATTGATTGATAATTGATAAAACTGGTTTTTTCCCCATGGAAGTATAATACTCTGTGATCCAACTCATCAGCGCTCCAACAACCAATCCTGTAACAACACTAAAGTAAACAGATAAGTTGCTGAATGAAAATTCTTCGCCTGCACGATTAAAAACCAATTTTTCAGGCATTAATTGAGTAATAATAAAAAAAGAAGCAAATGCGGTAAGAATTATTGATCCCCAGTTACCAATGTTTAAGGCGTTTTGGACACTGTCATTTTCATTTTTTATTCTTACAAAATAGGTAGCTATAATAGAAAAAAGTAAACCGGCGCCTGCGATTAACATAGGGACTAAAATAGGACTTAATCCATTGTAATTATCCTGTGCAATCACTTCTCTTCCCAAAACCATCGTTGCTAATATGGTTGCCACATATGAGCCAAACAAGTCGGCACCCATTCCTGCGACATCTCCTACATTGTCTCCTACATTGTCTGCTATAGTTGCTGGATTTCTAGGGTCATCTTCAGGTATATTGGCTTCTACTTTGCCAACCAAGTCAGCTCCTACATCCGCTGCTTTTGTATAAATTCCACCTCCAACTCTTGCAAAAAGAGCGATAGATTCTGCCCCTAAGGAGAATCCTGCTAAAATTTCTAAAGCTTTCTGCATTTCCAGCCCGTTTGCTGAAGCATCTCCAACATATTTGTTATAAAAAATGATAAAGAGCGCACTCAAACCTAAGATGGCTAAGCCCGCGACGCCTAGACCCATTACTGATCCCCCAGCGAACGAAACTTTCAATGCTTTGGGTAAACTAGTTTTTGCAGCTTCAGTGGTTCGAACATTGGCTCGTGTTGCGATATTCATTCCAATATAGCCAGCGAAAGCAGAGAAAAACGCACCTATAAGAAAAGCGATGGCAATTACCCATTCGCTATGTTCTACAATTTGACCTGAAATGCCAAGAAGTATGGCTGCGATAAGGGCAAAAATGGATAAGACTTTCCACTCGGCCTTCAAAAAAGCCATGGCTCCATTTGCTATATGGTCAGCAATATTTTGCATTTTCTCATCTCCAGCAGGTTGTTTATTAACCCATATAGACTTGATTATCATAAACACTAGACCAATAATTCCTAAAAGAGGAGCTACGTAAATTAAATTCATTTGGGAAACTTTATTTTAGGGATGCGAATTTAAACTATTTTGGAAGTGGAGTTTAATATTGTTTCTATTTTATCCGTAATTTCCTCCCAATTCGCAATATGGTTTTACTAGAAATACCATTTAAACGGCAAATTCTACTCACTGAAGTACCATAGCGAACAGCCAATCCATAAAGGGAATCTCCACTTCGAATGGTGTGATAAACCCCATACGCCTTTGCATATTGTGCTTTTAAGAGTTTGTCAAAAAGACTTTTGGTTATTTGTAATGTATCGGCATGTAGTGAAAAGGTTTGGAAATTAATTATTTTTTCGGGGTCAAATGGTTGTCCTTGGAATCGGGTTTCAAAATGTAAATGAGGACCTGTTGAACGTCCAGTATTACCTCCTAGGCCAATGAACTCACCAGCTCTAATAAATTGATTCCTTTTTACCAAAGCTTTGCTCAGGTGAGCGTAAATGGTTTCTAGCCCGTTGTAATGTCTCACCACAACGTATAGCCCAAATCCTCTGTAGTCCCATTTTACGTATCTAACCAAACCATCAAAGGCATTTTTTATGGTATCACCAACTACAAGATCAATATCTATCCCTTTATGAAAACGGTACTTTCTCCAACCGTATGTTGAATTTATTTTTCCTCTTATAGGATGTTGAAAAGAACAACTGGAATCTTCTGAAAGTAAAAGTGTGGTATTGAAATTTATATCTTTTACAAGTGCGTGTGGTTTGTTTACGTTTAGACTATCCCACATTAAGTCGTATAAATCGGCACATGGAACAAGGTTGCTGTCAAGTTGCGCTAAACCAAATTTGCTAAAAAGCAAGAGCACAACCCCAAGGAAATATTTTTCAAGCATTTTGAAGCCCTTTTTCTGCATTTTTTTTGTCTAACTTAAGTTGTCGGCTTAGGTCTTCTTTGGTTTCAAACTTTTGTTCATTTCTCAAATATTCGTGAAAGTAAATTCGTATCGTTTCTCCATAAATATTTTCATTAAAATTGAACAGGTGCACCTCTAAAGATTTCTCTTTTTGGTCAAATGTAGGATTGAAACCAATATTCATCATTGCTTTATAACGTGTATTTTTTCTATTGACTATAACAGCATAAACGCCGTGTTTGGGGATTAATTTTTCACTCTGAATAATTTCAATATTGGCTGTGGGGAAATTGAGAAGCTTCCCTCGGCCTTTGCCTTTTATTACTTTACCACTTATTGAATAAGCTTTACCCAAAAATTTTTTTGTAAGGTTGACTTTTCCTTCCTCTAAGGCAATTCTAATCTTAGTAGAACTGATTATACTTTCATGAACCTCTTTGGCTTCAATTTCATGTAATGTATAATTAAAAATTTCGCTATGTTTTTTTAGGTCATCGATGGATCCTTCTCTATTCTTTCCAAAACGATGATCGTAGCCAATAACAAAATGTTTGACTTTTAGCTTTTCGACAAGGATATCTTTAATGAAGTTAAAAGCAGAGGTTCTTGAAAACTCTTTGGTGAATGGACTTATAACTAAATGATCAATTCCCATTTGTTCAATCAGTTTTATTTTTTCTTCAATGGTATTAAGCATCTTGATATTTTGTTCTCCATTAAAGATGATTGATCTTGGATGGGGATGGAAAGTTAGGAGAATTGATTCAAGCTGAAGGTTTTTTGCTTTTTCGACAATTTTTTTTAAAATTTTTTGATGTCCTAGATGAACACCATCAAATGTACCTTGCGTAACAACATAATGGTCTTTTGGGTTAAAGTCTTGGATGGAATAATATACTTTCATTTTTCTTTTTGGGGCGTTGTAGATTTGTTTGTTTTGATTCGGTTTTCAAAATTTCTGATGCTTTCAGCATCTTTTAAATCATACATTCCGATATGCGTTCTACACAGTTTGGCCAGGTGTGCCCCACTATCAAGTAATTTTCCAAGAGTGTCTGCAATACTCCTAATGTAAGTTCCTTTCGAACAGCGAATAGTAAATTGTATATCCGGGAAAAGTGCATCTTCAACATCAAAGTTTTCAATGAATACCTCCCTAGCAGGAAGAGGTTCAATATTTCCTTTTCGGGCGCTTAAATAAGCTCTCTTCCCGTTGATTTTAATCGCAGAAAAAGCAGGTGGATTTTGAAGAATTTTTCCTGTGAGTTTTCCAACGGCATCTGATATTTTTTTTGTGTTGATATGTGCAGTAGGAAAAGTCTTGTTTATCTCTGTTTCTAAATCATAACTTGGGGTTGTGCTTCCAAGCCGAATAATGCCCGTATAAGTTTTGTTTTGATCCTGGTATTGTTGGATTTTTTTCGTGTTTTTACCCGTACAAATTATCATTAGTCCAGTTGCAAGTGGATCTAAGGTGCCAGCATGGCCTACTTTTTTAACTTTGGTTAGATAGCGGACTTTTTTTACCAATTGAAAAGATGACCATCCAAATGGCTTGTCAATAAGAAAAGTATGTCCCTCTGCAAAATCAATCATGTTTAAAATACCTCAGTTTTGCAAATCTTAGCACCAAAGTCTTTTCTCCAAATTCTTCAAAGTTGATTTGAACTTTTTTGTTGTTTCCTTCTCCTGTTATTTCTAATACTTCACCAACGCCGAATCTTTCATGCTGTATTTTGCTATTTTTCTGGATATTCTCCATATTCTCTGGAACAAAATTCTGGATACTTGGAGGTCTATTTGTTTTAATAGCATAGGCGGGTGTTTGACGTGGATTTTTCTTTGCAAACCCAGTGGAACGACCATAACTTTTATTTTTACCAATGGGCAGTGGTTTTTGTTCAAGGGTTTTCCTATCCATATTATAGTATTTTGGTTCTATATCGTTGATAAATCTACTAGGTTCTGTAGGCAATAAATTACCATATTTAAATCTGGAAGTGGCAAAACTAAAAGTTAGTTTTTTCATGGCGCGCGTAACGGCAACATAGAACAATCTTCTTTCTTCTTCCAATTCTTCTCGGCTATCAATTGAAAGTGCTGAAGGGAAAAGATTTTCTTCTAAACCTGATAAATATACATAAGGGAATTCTAGCCCTTTACTCATATGAATAGTCATTAGCGTAACGTGATCTTCATTTTCGTCTGCTTGGTCAAGGGTAGTTAATAAGGCAATTTCTTGCAGATAATTTGCCAAAGTTTTTTCTTTTTCGCTTGTATCGTCTTCCACGAATTCTTTGATCCCATTTAGTAATTCTTCAATATTTTCAAATCGACTTACTCCTTCAATCGTTTTATCTTCTCTAAGATTTTTTAGCAGACCAGTAGATTTGGCAACATAATAGGCGGTATCATATGCATCCTTTTCATGCGCCATAATTCGGAAAGTTTCCATCATTGTATGAAAATCTTTCAGTTTTTTAAATGGACTTTTTAATTGGTGGAAGTTTTGGGCTTGAGTAATAATGTCAGATATTGACTGATCCTTTTGGTTAGCCAAAACAATAAGTTTATCCAAAGTTGTTTTCCCTATACCTCTAGAAGGGTAATTGATAATTCTTTTTATTGCCTCTTCATCATTTGGGTTGATCACTAAACGCAAATAGGCAATTAGGTCTTTTATCTCTTTTCGTTGATAAAAGCTTAGTCCCCCGTAAATTTTATAGGCAATATTCATGCGTCTTAGAGCTTCTTCTACACTTCTAGATTGAGCGTTGGTTCTATAAAGAATGGCAAAATGACGATTTGGTAATTGATTTTGCATTTTCTCTTCAAAAATGGACTGAGCGATAAACCTTCCTTCTTCATTATCCGTGACTGCTCTAATCAATTGTATTTTTTCGCCATCTGCGTTATTAGTAAAGACAGTTTTATCAAGTTGATTTTTATTCTTTTTAATAATGGAGTTGGCAGCATCGACTATAATTTTTGTACTCCTATAGTTTTGTTCAAGTTTGAAGGTTTTGGCATCCGGGTAGTCATTTTTAAAGTTTAAAATATTTTGGATGGTAGCACCTCTAAAAGAATATATGCTCTGGGCATCATCTCCTACAACACTTATATTCTCATTAACCGCAGCTAGTTTTTTCACTATCATGTATTGGCAGTGATTGGTGTCTTGATACTCATCAACAAGAGTGTACAAAAACCTATGTTGGTATTTATTCAAAACATCTAAATGATTTTTGAACAAGAAATGGGTTTTGAGTAAAAGATCATCGAAATCCATTGCACTGGATTTGAAGCACCTATCAGCATAAGTTTTATAGATTTCTACAATTTTTGGTTTTGCGCTTTCTGCATCTGCACTGATAAGGTCATCTCTTTGGAAATAGGATTCTGCGGAAATAAGGTTGTTTTTAGCGTTTGAGATTCTCCCATACACCATGTTTGGTTTATAGACTTTATCATTTAAACCCATTTCTTTGATGATGGATTTTAGTAAACTTTTTGTGTCATCTGCATCATAGATGGTAAAGTTTCTAGGATAGCCTATTTTTTCTGATTCAATTCTTAAAATTCTTGCAAATACAGAGTGAAATGTCCCCATCCACAAATTTCTAGCTTCTGTGCCCACAACTTTTTCTATTCGTCCTCTCATTTCCCTTGCAGCCTTGTTGGTAAAGGTTAGTGCCAGAATTTGAAATGGGTCAATTCCTTTTTCGATTAAGTGTGCAATACGGTAAGTTAATACCCTTGTTTTTCCCGAACCTGCTCCAGCAATAATAAGAGAAGGCCCTTCAGTATTTATGACAGCGTCACATTGAGCTTGATTTAATTGGGAAAGATAGGAAACCATCCAGTCATCAAAAGTAGAAATCCCCACAGCTTCTTTTTGTTTGTATCAGGTTTATTTATTCACATCTTATTTCTTTGCAAGTGATGGATGTTTTACCAATTGGCTTAAAAGATGCCTTGTTACTTACTCCAAAAGTTTTTGGAGATCAACGTGGTTTTTTTATGGAGACCTACCAACAAGAGCGTTACAAAGATGCGGGTATAGAAATGCGTTTTGTTCAGGATAACATCAGCAAATCGTCTTATGGAACGCTTAGAGGTTTGCATTTTCAAGCACCACCTTACGATCAAGGCAAGTTGGTATTTGTTTTGGAGGGAACCGTTTTAGATGTTATCGTAGACATAAGAAAAAAATCACTAACATTTGGGCAAAGTTTTCAAGTGGAGCTTTCGGCAGAAAATAAAAAGCAACTTTGGGTGCCACCTGGTTTTGCACATGGCTTTGTCGTGCTTAGCCAAAGTGCAATTTTTGCTTATAAATGCACCAATTTTTATAATCAGCGTGCCGAGGGTGGTGTATTATGGTCGGATGAGTTCTTAAATATAGATTGGCAAGTAAAACAACCCATTTTGTCAGAAAAAGATAAAAAATTAAGTCTTTGGGATGATTTTCAAAGTCCGTTCTGAAAAGTAGAAAAAACTAAGCAATCCATGGAATGTTAAACTTAAATGAGAATAAGGTATGTTGCTCACTTGATTTGGGTTTTGTTTACCTCATGCGTGGGCCAACCTGGTACTAAATATGCCTCAAAAACTGACAAATTTTCGGATATGAAAAATTTCATCGTAAACTTAAAAAATCAAAAAAAAGATGGTTCCAGTGAACCATTCAACCTGCTTAGCGAGTTTGACGCGTATATTATTGAAAATAAAGGAACTGAAAGAGCATTTACTGGCGAATATTATGCGCACAAAGCACAGGGTGTTTATTTATGTAAAAGATGTGATGCACCTCTATATACTAGTGATAGTAAGTTTGAAAGTCATTGTGGTTGGCCGAGTTTTGATAACGAAATTCTTGGTGCTGTTAACAGAAAAGCTGATGCCGATGGCAGACGAACTGAAATAATTTGCAACAATTGTAGTGGGCATCTTGGACATGTTTTTTTAGGAGAAGGATTTACAGAAACAAATACACGTCACTGTGTGAATAGCGCCAGTTTGCAATTTGTTCCATTAAGAAATTCTGAAGAAGAAAATTATTTATCTAAAACAGATACGGCAACATTTGGTGCAGGTTGCTTTTGGTGTGTAGAGGCTATATTTCAAGATTTAAAAGGCGTAAAAAAAGTAGAAAGTGGTTACTCAGGTGGTAAGTTAAAAAACCCTACCTATAAAGAAGTTTGTTCGGGAAATACTGGTCATGTAGAAGTGGCGCAAGTTGTTTTTGATCCAGCAACTATAAGCTATGCTCAATTGGTAGATATATTTTTTCATACGCACAACCCGACCACTTTAAATAAACAGGGAGCAGATGAAGGAACACAATATAGGAGTGTTATTTTCTTTAATTCTCCCCACCAAAAAGTTCAAGCAGAAGAAGTATTAAATGAAGTAAGAAATGCTCGTTTATGGGAGGATGATATTGTAACAAACATAGAAGCTTTAATGAATTATTACCCTGCAGAAGATTATCACCAAAACTATTTTAAAAACAATCCGACACAAGGTTATTGTTCTTTTGTAATTGCCCCAAAAGTGGCAAAATTTAGAAAAAAATATGCATCCTTACTTAAGGATTAAATTATTTTTTCTTTTTATTTTCTGTCTTGCCAATACTGCCCCTCATATCAGTGTCTGCTTGAATATTTTGGAGCTTGTAATAATCCATAACACCTAAATTTCCATTTCTAAACGCTTCTGCAATGGCCATGGGGATTTCTGCTTCAGCTAAAATTACTTTAGCTTTTGCGTCTTGTGCTTTGGCCTTATTCTCTTGTTCTGCTGCAACTGCTTGTGCTCTTCTTTCTTCTGCTTTTGCATTGGCTACTTTTAGGTCAGCTTCTGCTTGGTCCGTTTGAAGCTCAGCTCCAATATTTTTTCCAATATCGATATCTGCTATGTCAATTGACAATATCTCAAAAGCAGTTCCCGCATCTAGACCTTTGGAAAGAACGACCCTACTAATACTATCTGGATTTTCAAGGACATCTGTATGTGCATCTGCCGATCCAATGGTGGTAACAATTCCTTCACCCACTCTGGCCAAAATGGTGTCCTCTCCTGCACCCCCTACCAACTGATGAATATTTGCTCTTACTGTAACCCTAGCTTTGGCTACCAATTGTATCCCATCCTTTGCAACTGCTGCTACTGGAGGCGTATTGATTACCCTTGGATTTACAGAAAGCTGAACGGCATCACTAACGTCTCTACCAGCTAGGTCAATAGCGGTTGCCATTTTGAATTCGAGCGGAATATTTGCTTTATCTGCTGAAATGAGCGCGCGTATCACGTTATTTACGTTTCCTCCTGCTAAATAATGTGTTTCTAGCTCGTTACTGGTTAATTTTAACCCCGCTTTTGTTGAATTAATTAGCGCGTTTACAATTAGCGATGGTGGAACTTTTCGAATACGCATCAAAAACAATTGTATTATACTAACTCGAACCCCTGAAACAATAGCGGTAAACCATAGTCCTACAGGAATAAAATACAGAAATAGGAATACCACCAATAGAATTCCTAGAATCATGAATATAAATGTCAATGTCATTTATCCTATTTGTTATCCTCCAAAAATAAACAATACAAATTGCCCTTGGGGCTTTTTGTTTAAATGAATTTGGAATAATTTTTGATTCATTTATGTTTTTCAACTTGGTTCTGAAAAAGGGGCTGTTAATTTGCCAAAAATTGGGAAGGCTAAAATTATATAATTATCATTCAATTAGATTCCTATTTCTCATGGTGTCAATGTTGCACATTGGTCTTTTACAAAGCCGTGCACAAAATGATTCTTCAAGCATTGAAGAAATTGATTCACTTACCATTCCTGTGAGTAAAAATGCATTAGAAAGTGAGGTAAATTATTATTCGAAAGATTCCATATTTTTTGATCTTGAGAACCAAAAAATTTATTTATACAATAAAGCTTGGGTAAGTTTTGAAAAAATGAAATTAGAGGCAGATTCTATAATCGTTGATTTTAAGGTTAAAAAAGTATACGCTTATGGAAGAAAAGATTCCTCTGGAAGAATTAAAGGTAAACCCATTTTTTCAGATAAAGGCAAGAAGTTTGGTGCTCAGTGGATGGAATATGACTTTGAATCGAGAAAAGGTCTTAGTGGAAAGGTCATAACCAAAGAGGGTGAAGCGTATATTCACAGCAAAAAAATTCTTCGTGATTCTGTAGGTCAGATTTATGGGAGAACAACAAGATATACTACATGTGACTTGGAACATCCTCACTTTTGGATAGAATCAAAAAAAATAAAAGTGATTCCAAAAAAGCTCTTTATAAGTGGCCCTGCAAACCTAATCTTTGAGGGTGTAAGAACTCCTTTGGTTGTTCCTTTTGCTCTGTTCCCAGTGCAAAGTGAAAAGTCCAAAGGTATAATCTTTCCAACTTATGGTGAAGATGCAAGGCGAGGTTTTTTTCTGAGGGATTTTGGCTATTTCTTACCTATAAATAATTATTTAGACGCTATGCTGACAGGTAGTTTTTATTTCCGAGGAAGTTGGGCCGCTAATTTTCAAAGCAATTATAAAAAACGTTACAAATACAATGGCAATTTACGATTAAGTTATGCCCAAAATTTCTTTGAGCAGACGGAGTCACTAGAGCGACTTGGGAGCCAAGATATTTCTGTGCGTTGGTTTTTTAACAGGGATCCAAAAGCAAGTAAAAATTCTAATTTCAGAGCCAACGTTGATTACAACACCAAGAACTATTTGAAAAATAATAATTCCATGTCATATAATGATCTTACAAGAAATAATGCAAATTCAAATATCTCATGGAGCAAAAGTTTCTTTAAAGGCAAGTTAAACTTTTCAAGCAATGCAAGAATGGATCAAGATTTAGCAAAAAATCAAATCAACCTAACCCTGCCAAACATGAATACATCCGTTTCAAGAATACTCCCTTTTTCAAAGAGTAATGTTCAATCTAAAGCATTGAAAACGCTTGGATTTAGTTACAATTCTTCTTTTCAAAATAGAGTAGCAGTGGCCGATAGTAATTTGTTTATGAGAAGTACTTTTCAAGACAGTTTTGACTTAGGAGTTGTGCACAGAATTCCCATCTCTACTTCTACAAAGATTTTTAAATATTTTAGTTTTAGTCCGGCGCTTAATCTTTCGGATTATTGGTATTTTAGAGAAACTCAAAAAATATACAATCCTGAATTAAAAGCTGTTGAGACACAAACCATCAATAATTTTTCACGCCTATCTGAAATTTCAACAAGCGCAAGTTTAACAACCACTGTTTATGGTCAAAAGAATTTTGCTACTGGCAGTAAAATCAAAGCGATTAGACATGTTATATGGCCAAGTATAAGCGCCAGTTGGCGACCTGATTATTCAAAAGGAAGTTTCTTGGGGTACCGCTCTGTTCAAACTGACAGTTTAGGCAATTTATCGAACTACAATATTTATGATGGTAATTTTCAAGGAAGGCCTTCGGGAAATTCTAGCGCAAGAATGGGTTTCAGTTTGAGAAATAATTTGGAAATGAAAGTAAGAGATGAAAGCGATACAATAAAGCAAGAAAGAAAAGTCAAAATAATTGAAAGTTTCAGTTTGTCATCAAACTATAACTTTTTAGCTGATAGTCTAAACTTAGGAAATATTACAATGAATGGAAATACCACTTTGTTCAAAAAAATGAGAATTAATTTTTCTGGAAATATTAATCCATACCAAAACATGCAAGACGCAGACGGACGTGTAAGAAAAATCAATAAGTTGTGGTTGGCTCAAGGAAAACTCGGCGCGCTTACCTCCGTCAATATATCTATGTCTACATCTCTAAATCAAAAGGTTTTTGAAAACAGACAAAAACGGCTTGCTGATCAAGGAAGGCAGAATGACTTGGATTACCAACTATTGATAGATTATCCAGACGCATTTGTTGATTTTTCAATTCCTTGGGATTTGCGCATAAATTATAATTTTAGGTATTCCAAAAATCCATTTGAACCAGCCAATTCAGATCAGAAAATGTCATTTAGTGGTAGCATGAATTTGACTGAAAATTGGAAAATAGAGCTTAATTCAGGCTATGATTTCACTGACAATGAGTTGATCGCAACACGTGTCAACTTATACAGAGATTTGCATTGTTGGGAATTTAGTTTTAATTGGATTCCATCAGGAACTTACAGGCAATTTGTCTTCACGCTTCGGCCAAAATCAAGGACACTGCAAGATTTAAAAATCAATAGAAGAAGAAATTGGTGGGCAAATTAGGTCTAATCTAAATGACCAAATTTACCTGAATGAAATTCGTTTATCGATTCTTGTATTTCTTCTTTGGTATTCATAACAAATGGGCCATATTGCACAACAGGCTCATCAATAGGTTCACCACTTAAGTAAACCAACTTACAATCTTCAAAAGCGGTAAATTGAATTTCAGAACCCACATTTTTTAACATGGCTAAATTATTTGTTTTGAGTGTTTGTCCATTTATTTCAGCCGATCCTTCAGCTGCAAGGATAAAAGTATTCCAACTTTCTTTTGAGGTAAATGTGGTTGTTTTACCTTTTTTTAATTCAAAAATAATCACTTGAATAGGCGAAAATGTATTTGCCGGCCCTTGCTGCCCTTCAAATTTTCCTGCAATAATTTTTGCCTCTCCTGCATGGTTTTTTAGAACCACATTTTGAAATGTTTCTTTTTTTAATTCTTGATATTTTGGTTTAGTGTATTTATCTCTTTTAGGCAGATTCACCCATAATTGAATCATTTGAAACAAGCCGCCAGATTTAGTAAATTTTTCGCTGTGGTATTCTTTATGTAATATGCCGCTTCCTGCTGTCATCCACTGAACGTCTCCTGATTCAATAACACCAGTATTCCCATAACTGTCATGATGAGCGACTTCCCCTTTAAACGCTAAGGTAACAGTTTCAAAGCCTTTGTGTGGATGCACATCTACCCCTCGAGCTTTGTCGCTTGGTGGAAATTCAAATTCGGAATTGTAATCCAAAAGAAGAAAAGGCGAAGTTCTATAAGAACTTAAGCGATGCGTGCCAGGAAAAAATCCATGCACTCGAAACCCGTCTCCAACCATATGTGGCGGGGGTGGTAACAAAATAGCGTCTACTTGTCTTAACATTTACAGGTATAACAAAGCAATCTCAAAAATGGCGCCTAAAATTTATTTTTCCACATCATGCTTTCTACTGGCTTGATAGTCCTGGTATTGTATTTGGCCCCTTTTTTCTTATTGTAAAGTTGTTCTATCTCTCCTTCAACTTCAAAGTAAATAAGTTGGCCAATAGGCATGCCTCTGTAGATTTTTACTGGTTGAATACATGAGATTTCCAAAGTCCAAGTATTGCAAAATCCGACATCACCTTTTCCCGCAGTAGCGTGAATATCTATACCCAATCTGCCTGTACTGCTTTTTCCTTCCAAAAAAGGCACATGTTTATGTGTTTCAGTGTACTCTTCGGTAACACCTAAATACAATGTATTTGGTTCAAGCACAAAACCATCAAAAGGGATTTCAAAATGTGCAACCTTGTTATGCGATTTGGCATCAAGAACCCTATTTTCATAACAGGCTAAATATCTTCCCAAATGGACATCGTATGAGTTGGTTCCTAGTTTGTCTTTTACGAATGGCTCAATTAAAATGTTACCCGCTTCAATTTCTTCTAAGATTCGCTTATCACTTAAAATCATATTTGTATTGCGAAGTAATTAATTACTTTTTAAATGTCTTCGACAAACTATTGACATTTCAATTAATATTGCCTTGTGTCGTTTGTTAAACTTTATAAAGACGATTCTTTCCAATGGGGCCTTTGGAAAATAAAAAATTTTTCAGTAGGCAAATTAAGTCACGCAGCACTCAGAAAAAAACAATCTATAGAGGCCAACAATGCAATGCAATTTTTGCTAGAAGATGAATCATTAGAAATTGTCAAAGACACTTTTGGTAGGCCCTACCTCAAAAATATGGAAGGTGCAATAAGTATATCGCATAGTGATGCTTGGGTAGCTGTAATCCATAAATTCATGGGACAAACCGGGATAGATGTCCAAAAATTCAAAATGAAAATCCTTCATCTTACTGATAAATTTACCTCTAGAAACGAGCAAGAAATACCTCAAAATTTTAGTCCATTACAGTGGTTTACATTGCTTTGGACAGCCAAAGAAAGTATGTATAAATGGCATGGGAAGAGAGGATTAAACTTAAAACATGACATTAAAATTTTACACCATGAAAAAAAAGAGCGCCAATTGATTGGTTCAATAAAGACTGAAAACGAATATCACGAATTGCTCTTATCTTATGTTTTTCTTGAAGAAGGTGTTTTATCTTTTGTTAAATGAGAGACTTAAATTTAAATTCGAAAACTTTATGTCATATTCAATCAGCGGTATCCAGCAACTTGGGATAGGCTTGAGCAGCTTAAAAGAGGGTTGGCATTTTTATAAAGAACATTTTGGGATGAATATCCCATTATTTAATGATGAGGCAGAAGCTAAATTAATGACCCCATATACGGGAGGAGAAGTACATAAAAGACAAGCAATACTTGCTTTGCACACACAAGGTGGTGGTGGTTTTGAATTGTGGCAGTTTAAATCAAGAAAGCCACAAAAGTCCAAAGATGATTTGTTGCTTGGCGATCTGGGGATCAATGCAGGAAAAATAAAAGTACTAGATATCGAAAAATGTCATAAAAGCCTTTTAGATAATGGTTTAAATGTTTCAGATATACACGAAACGCCTTGTGGTCAACACAACTTCTACCTCCTAGATTCTTTTAAAAATATATTTGAATTCATCACTTTTGAAGACTGGTTTAAAAAAGGCAATCAAAATAATGGTGGCGTTTGTGGTGCTGTTATTGGTTGCAGCAATATTGAAAATTCACTTAAAGTCTATCAAGACATTCTAGGTTTTACTGAAGTCATTTTTGACACAACGAGCATATTCCCAGAATTTGAATTTTTACTCAATGGGGGCAAAAAGTTCAGAAGGGTAAAATTAAAACACCCTCAACCTAAAAAAGGCGCATTTGGGAATTTTTTAGGGGATACAGAGCTGGAGCTCATTCAAGCCATCGATTATGAAGGTAAAAAGATTTATCAAGACAGATTTTGGGGAGATGTAGGGTTCATACACTTATGTTTTGACGTAGTCAATATGGATAAACTAAAAGAAAAAGCTGAAAAAAATGGGCACCCTTTTACGGTAGATAGCGCAGAGTCTTTTGATATGGGAGATGCGCAAGGTCATTTTAGCTATATAGAAGACCCCGACGGTACCTTAATTGAATTTGTTGAAACTTACAAGGTTCCTGTACTAAAAAAACTGGGTTGGTTTGTAAATTTATCCAATAGAGACCGTTCTAAAAATTTACCCAACTGGTTGATGAGTGCGCTTGCTTTAAATAAATTCGCTAACCCGAATAAAACATTCTAATTAAACAAAGCGTTAAAAATTCGATATCTTTTATTAATTTAACTATCTTAGTGCGCTTAACGTAATGATGAAGCCGAAAAATATAATTATAATTATCTCAATTGCATTAATCCTAGGGTCCATTTTTTTTCTTTCAAAAAGAAAAGAGCAGGATGAACAAAAATCGGCTATGGGCTATTTTGATCAATTCATGGAGATGAAAGCAGATGAAAGTGGGAAAATTCCATATGGTCTTCAAAAGAATTGGCATGATGAGCAACAAGTGAAATTCTCTAAAGTTTCCAATTTTTTAAATTTGCGGGAGATTGGACCGAGCAATGTGGGCGGCAGAACCAGAGCTATCTGCATAGATTATTCAAATGAAAATCATATTTTGGCAGCTGGGGTTTCGGGCGGTGTTTGGGAATCAAACAATGGTGGTTCGTCTTGGTCTGCGGTAAATGATTTTAGCTCAAGTCTAGCAGTAACCACTATGTGCCAAAATCCTTTTGATTCAAAAATCTATTATTATGGTACTGGAGAATCTGTGGGCAATTCGGCTGGAAGCATTGGGTCAACTTTAGGCGTTCCCGGAGCGGGTATTTTTAAATCTGTAGATGGTGGTAAGTCTTTTAATTCCCTTGAATCTACTGCTGCGGATAGTAAATTTGAGCAGATTTGGTCAGTTCAACATTCACTCACCCAAGAAAATACTTTATATGTTGGTACAGATAATGCTGGGTTGTTTAAGACTACTGATGGTGGTAAAACATTTGAATTGATTTACAAGACCTCAAATGATGTTTATGATATTGAAACATTTAAAGATTCAACCATCTTATTTTCTGTTCGAAGAAGTGGAGTTTTTAAATTAAAGGAAGGTGAAGACAAGGCAACGGCCGTTAATAATGGCTTAGCAACTACCCTTTCAGGAAGAATTAATATTGCTAAAAATAAGAATTTCGAACGTGTTATATACGCAGTCGTCGCAGCCTCGAATGGTACTTCTTGCCAAGCGTTTTACAAATCCTCAGATCAAGGAAATACATGGGTACAAAAAGCGAATCCTGAAACTTCTACAGGTGCAAGTTTTGCACAAGCTTGGTATGATTTATTGCTTGGTAATAGCCCCACCGATACAAACTTTGTTGTAGTTGGTGGAGTGGAGCCCGCATATTCTAGAAACGGTGGTCAATCTTGGTCTAATATGACCAATACCCATTCAGATTATCATGAAATACAATTCTTTTCAAATGGTAATTCATTTATCATTGGCAATGATGGAGGACTCTATAAACACCAAAAAAGTAATCCCAATGCTTACAGCACACTAAATAATGGTTTTAATGTTACCCAATTTTATGCAGGAGCACACTTGGCTTCAGGGGATGATGTAATCGGTGGAACCCAAGACAATGGCACGCAGTATTCAAAAAATTCAAGTAGTCTGTTTACTCGTATCTTGGGAGGAGATGGGGCTTTCTGCGCCTATAATCCACAGTCGGGAGAGGTTTATGCATCATCACAAAATTTGGCATTGAGCAGAAGATCTTCGGTGAATTCTGGAAGATGGCAATACATTTCAGGGAATATTGCCTGGTCAGGTGAACCAGTTTGGTTTATCAATCCTTTAACAGTAAACCCTTTGGACGGAGATCAAATTTATGTTCCTACCAAGTCAGGCGTTTGGCGAAGTACCGAAGCAGGCAGTAATTTTGAAAAAATAACCGCTAATATCCCAGGAAATATATACTCGATAGGTCTTTCAAATGAGGTTAATCCAACTCTATATCTAGGCGGAGCGTCAAGTATTTTGTATCGAGTTGATAATGCATCAACTACCGAAACAGGTAAAGAATTTAGACTTTTTGATAAATCACCACCAGAGGCTCGAGGTTCTTTTGTTGCTTGTATTGAGGTTAATCCTTTTAATAAAGGTACTGTTTATTTAGCCTACAGCAATATTTCTACGCAAGGAAGAATTTGGAAAATAAATCATGCAGACTCACCACAACCTATCTACAAAGACATAAGTGGTAATCTGCCAGAATCTCTCCCTGTAAATTGGGTAGAAGTAGATCCTGCAGATACGAATTGGATTTATGTTGCCACTGATTTCGGCTTATACACCACTAGAGATGGGGGAATAGTTTGGGAAAAAGAACAGCAAATCCCTAATGTGGCAATTCATCAATTACAGCTAAGAAACTCTGATCGTCAATTATTTATCTATACCCACGGTAGAGGTATTTGGACTGCTGATCTAAAGAATGTTGTGTCGGTTAAGGATAATGAAAAGCGTGAAATAAAAGTTTGGCCAAATCCAACAACTAGTATGCTATACTTTGGGAAAGAAGTTAACAGTTATTCCATTTATTCACTCAATGGTAAATTATTTGCTCAAGGAGAAAAAGTGTCTCATGTCGATGTGAGTGCGCTTCCTAAGGGGATCTTTGTTATACAGTTCAATTATGGAAAGAACAACACTACCTTTACAAGGTTTGTTAAAGAATAATGAATTCAAAATTTGAATCCAATATAGCACCTGAACCAGTAGGTGCTTATCCTCATGCCCGTCGTGTTGGAGACTTGTTATTCCTTTCAGGCGTTGGTCCTAGGAAAAAAAATAGTAAAGCGATTCCAGGAGTTAATCTTGACGAAGATGGGAAAATAATTGACTATGACATTGCAGAACAGTGCCACGCTGTTTTTCAGAATGTAAGAACTATAGTAGAAGACTCAGGAAGCTCTTGGGATAAAATTGTGGATGTTACTGTTTTTCTCACCAATATGGATGATGACTTTAAAGTCTATAATAAAATTTATGCTGAATATTTTAAAGAAAATCAACCTACTCGCACAACAGTAGAAATAAATAAACTGCCAACTCCTATTGCTATTGAGCTTAAGGTAATTGCTTTGCCTTGATATAGCCAAATGCCTATTTTCGCTGCTATGAAAACATGGTTAGATATTTCTTCAAACAGTGATTTTTCGATTCACAATTTGCCTTTTGGCACTTTTTCTCATGCAAATAGAAAAAAGTTAGGTGTCGCTATTGGTGATTACATCATTGATGTTTCAAACTTTTCACAAGAAAAAGAATTTCCATTTTCGGAAGATGAAAAATATGTTTTTTCTCAAAAAACATGGAATAGGTTTATGCAACTGGGCAAAGAAAAGCATCTTATTCTCCGGGGGTTTTTGCAAGATCAATTGACTAGTGAGGGGAGTTGTTTAGCAAAAAATAAGTCAAAATATTTGGTTCGTCAAACGGAAGTAGAAATGCTAATGCCTATCAATATTGGAGATTATACAGATTTTTATTCAAGTTTAGAACATGCTACCAATGTTGGAAAAATGTTTAGGCCAGATAATCCATTGTTGCCAAATTGGAAACATATCCCAGTTGGTTACCACGGCAGGTCAAGCTCAATTGTTATTTCGGGAACAAATATTATTCGCCCTAATGGTCAAACAATAGTCCCAGGTCAGGAATCTCCAATTTTTGGACCCTCCAAGAGAATGGATTTTGAATTGGAAATGGCTTTTGTTGTTGGAAAAGACACATTGCTTGGTGAAACCGTTTCGGTAGAAGAAGCTGAGGATTACATTTTTGGTATGTTATTATTTAATGATTGGAGTGCGAGAGATATTCAGAAGTGGGAATATGTTCCATTAGGTCCTTTTTTAGGTAAAAATTTTGCCAGTACAGTATCCCCGTGGATAGTTACCATGGAGGCCTTGCATGCATTTAAAACACAAGGCCCAAAGCAAGATAAAGTACTTCCTTATCTTCAATATTCTGGAAAAAAAAGTTTTGATATACATTTAGAAGTGGGCATAACGCCAAACGGTGGAAATAGAGAAATTATTTCAAGAAGTAATCACAAATATCTGTATTGGAATATTTATCAACAATTGGCGCATCATACAGTAAATGGTTGCAATATTAAAGCGGGCGATCTTATGGCCAGTGGCACGATAAGTGGGCCTGACAAAAGTTCATTTGGTTCTATGTTGGAACTCAGCTGGGGCGGTAAAGAGCCAATAGAACTTAGTAATGGCGAGAAAAGAACTTTTATCGAAGACAAGGACACTATAAGCATGCGTGCTTGGGCTGAGAAGGAGGGAATTAGGATTGGCTTTGGTGATTGTGTTGGGCAATTGCTTGGTCAATAAACTCTAAAAAAACCTGCGAAATTTTATCCACCTCATTTTGAAGCGGGTATTTTTCTAAGATATGTTTTGTTGCTCTCTCACAGAATGAATCGTAGTGATTGAAATTTTTATTGATATTCTCGATGATTTCAGACGATTTTTTCAAAAAATCTAAAAGGTCATTTTCTTCAATGGGAAAACCTGTATGCGTATTAAAGTATTCTTTACCACCTATGCCGTTGAGTCAGTATATAAACTTTGGTAAGGGTTTGTTTGTTGAGCAGTATCTTGATAAAGTGGTTTGTCCAAACTACCATCATTGTAGTTTCCATAAAACAAAATAAAATCTGCTGTATCAAAGGAATTATCCTTTTCACCCTCAACATGAATCGGAATCTCTAAGCCATTATGAAACAATTGTAAAGATTTAGGATTTATCGAGTCAATTGGGATGCCAGCGTCTTTTAAATCACTATATGTTATTTGATAAATACCCTTTTCAGCGGTATAAAACTTATAGTAGCTCCGGTCTATATTTACCCATTCATTTCCAAATAAACCCAGCGTTTGCCCAAGCAAATTGAAGGGCAGAAGCAAAAATGGTATACTTAGGATTTTAAACAAGGTCTCCAAAGATAAAGATGAATCGCAATAAATACCAAATGGCTATTATTGCTGTAGGATAAAGTTCTATCTTCATGAATAAAGTTTTTGCAAACGCAGAGAAAGCAATCTTTGATATAAAGGATAGTCAAACCATCATGTTGGGTGGTTTTGGTTTGTGCGGTATCCCAGAAAATAGCATTGCAGCACTAGTTAAAAAAAATGTCAAGAATCTTACATGTATTTCAAACAATGCAGGCATAGATGATTTTGGAATAGGCTTGATGTTGAAAAATAGACAAGTAAAAAAAATGATTGCAAGCTATGTTGGTGAAAACCAAGAATTCGAAAGGCAATTGTTGGCAGGAGAGCTCCAAGTTGAATTGTTGCCACAAGGTACATTGGCAGAAAGATGCAGAGCTACAGGAGCTGGTATCCCAGCATTTTATACACCTGCAGGTTATGGTACTGAGGTAGCCGAGGGAAAGGAAACACGGGCATTTAATGGAAAGATGTACCTCCTTGAGCATGCTTTTGAATCAGATTTTGCATTGATAAAAGCTTGGAAAGGAGATACTTACGGGAATGTAATGTATAAAGATACCGCCAAAAACTTTAATCCAATGATGGCCATGGCGGGCAAGATAACTATCGTTGAAGTAGAAGAGTTGGTAGAAACCGGAGAGTTGAATCCAAACGAAATTCATACGCCTGGAATTTTTGTAGATCGCATTTTTCAAGGCAGAGATTACCAAAAACGTATTGAACAAAGAACGACGAAAAAGTGATCCAAGCACATTATATATGGTCAGATAATGTGGCGCGATTGCACAGAAATTTTTCGAAATTTCACGGGGGTTTTTCCAAGTTTGTTTTCAATGCACATAAAATTGAAGATAAGCACGGAGAAACAGCGTTTGGCAACGAAGGGTGGTTTTATTCATTATTGCTAAAAACAAAAAAAGTTGTGCAAATTCTAGAGCAGAATAGGGGTAAGCATTGTTTAATTTTAGATATTAATATTTACATTTATAATGAAGTGGGACTTTTTCAATTTCTACTAGAACGCGCTGAGCATTCCTCATTTACTGCCATGCAAGAGGACACTAGAAATGAGTTAAATGGCGGTTTTCTTTGGATAAGATCCAATGAAGTAAACAGAAAATTATTTAAAGATACATCTAGAATTTTGCAAGGGTATATCAAACTTCCTAGCCCATTACGTCAAATATATTTACTCTACAAAGTTGGCTTAACAAAATTATTTTTAGCAGATCAAACTTTGTTAAATCAACTAGTTATGAAAAGAAAAATAAAAGTAGATTTCATCAGTACAAAATACTGTTGTTGGGGCAAAAATCAAGTGGAAGCATCGCACTTGTTTCACCACGCAGTTTGCACAAAAAATGAAAAAGAAAAAATAGACCTATTAACCCATCATCTTCAAAAATTTCGACATATCAATCCCCAAAACAGTCAATAAATGTTAAGTAAAAACCAAATAGCACAGAGAATTGCACAAGAACTTCAAGACGGATATTACGTAAATCTTGGCATAGGCATTCCTACATTGGTTGCCAATTTTATTCCATCAGGGATGAAGATACACCTTCAATCAGAAAATGGTTTGTTGGATATGGGTCCATTCCCAACGGAAGATCAAGTTGATGCAGACTTAATTAATGCGGGTAAACAGACCGTAACAGTGCTTCCAGGAGGTAGCTTTTTTGATTCCTCGATAAGTTTTGCTATGATTAGAAGTGGAAGGGTAAATCTTACCGTATTAGGCGCAATGCAGGTAAATGACAAGGGTGATATCGCCAATTGGAAAATTCCCGGTAAAATGGTTAAAGGAATGGGTGGAGCGATGGATTTGGTCGCTTCAGCAAAAAACATCATTGTAGCGATGACGCATTGCAGCAAAAATGGGCAACCAAAATTGGTTTCAGAATTGAGTTTGCCGGTAACAGGCCTATCTTGTGTCAGAAAAATAGTAAGCGACTTGGCGGTTTTGGAGATAAATTCTGAAGGGTTTTTAATTACAGAAGTTGCTCCTGGAATTGAGCCTTCGGAAGTCTTAAAACAAACACAAGGAAGGGTCAAGATTTCTTCTTCGGTAAGAGAAATTTCTTTGTAAGACTTCGGTCAAAATAATACCTTTGAAGGCATGAAAATAAGTGTTATTGGCGCAGGCAACGTAGGCGCAACTTGCGCGGATGTGTGTGCAGAAAAAGAACTTGCCAATGAAGTAGTGTTGTTGGATATTAAAGAAAATTTTGCCGAAGGTAAGGCCCTTGATATATGGGAAAAATCACCAGTAAATTACTATGATACAAGGATAACTGGCTCTACAAATGATTATACAAAAACAGCGGATAGCGATGTGGTTGTCATTACATCTGGAATTCCTAGAAGGCCTGGGATGAGTCGAGATGACTTAATAAAAACAAATGCAGGCATTGTAAAATCTGTAACTACTCAGGTTGTTGAACATTCTCCTAATGCCAAAATAATTGTTGTTTCAAATCCATTAGATGTTATGACCTATGCTGCCTATTTGAGTGCAAAAAAACCTTCAACCGAAGTATTTGGCATGGCGGGAATTTTAGATACAGCGCGGTACCGTTCATTTTTATCTTTAGAACTTAATGTATCGCCCAAAGATATTCAAGCCGTACTGATGGGAGGACATGGTGATACCATGGTGCCGCTTCCGAGGTATACAACCGTTTCAGGGATACCTGTAACAGAGCTTATTTCTGCTTCTAAACTAGAGCAAATTGTTCAACGCACAAAAAAGGGAGGCGGAGAAATTGTAAATCTTTTAGGGACCTCTGCATGGTACGCACCTGGCGCATCAGCTGCCCAAATGGTTGAGGCAATCGTCAGAGATCAAAAAAGAATTTTTCCTTGCTGTGCATGGTTGGAAGGTCAATATGGGTTGAGTGATATGTACCTCGGTGTGCCAGTAAAATTGGGTAAAAATGGTATTGAAGAAATTATTGAGCTTCAGTTGAATGAAGCCGAAAAAGAGCTCCTTAAACAATCAGCGAATGCTGTTAAAAGTACCCTTAATATATTGGATGAATTAGATTATTGAGCTTTTGTTAGCTGATCTAGTTGATGTTTAATAGTTGTAATTAAATCATCTAGGCCTTCTTTAGTTTTCACAGAAATAAATACACTAGGACTTATTTCCTTTGATATCCATAGGTCTTTAAACTGTTCAATGCTTTTGATCGAAGTATCTTCAAAAATATCTTCTGATGTAGCACTTGGTTTAAAATTATCAATTTTGTTGAAAACGGTAATGATGGGTTTTTCGCCCATGCCGATTTCGTGCAACGTGTTAAGAACAACTTTCATTTGATCCTCAAAAAAATCATTGGAAATGTCCACCATATGAAGAAGCAAATCAGACTCCAAAACTTCATCAAGAGTGCTCTTAAAACTTTCAATTAACCCATGTGGTAATTTTCGAATAAAACCCACTGTGTCGCTCATTAAAAGTTGATAAGGTGCTTTAATGGGGTTTTCATTTTCCCAAAATATTTTCCTTGTTGTAGAATCCAAAGTTGCAAACAATTTGTTTTGCGCGAATACATCTGATTTTGTTAAAAGGTTCATCAAACTAGATTTCCCAACATTGGTATAGCCCACCAAAGAAATTCTTGTTTGTTTTTGACGCCATTTTCTTTGGGTATTTGCTTGCTTATCAACCGTTTGTAACTTCTTTTTTAGTCTAGCTATTTTGTCACGAATTACACGCCTATCTGTTTCTATTTCGGTTTCACCTGGTCCTTTCATACCAATTCCACCTTTCTGTTTTGATAAGTGTGTCCAAAGCCTTGTAAGTCTTGGAAGAAGGTATTGGTTTTGAGCCAATTCTACTTGAATTTTTGCACGATTGGTTCGTGCATTATTTGCAAAAATGTGCAATATGATGCCACTTCTATCAATGATTTTTATTTTAAAAAGGCTTTCCAAATTTCTAATTTGAGCGGGGCTTAAATCATCGTTGCTGACGACCAAATCTATTTTTTTTTCTTGAATATAATGTGCAATTTCTTCTACTTTTCCTTGACCCAAATACCATTTTGGATGGATGTTAGCTCTAGATTGTGTAAAGGTTTTGATGGTATCTCCTCCACCGGTTTGTATCAAAAAATTGAGTTCTCGGAGTTGCTCTTCAAAAGCAGTTACTTTCAATTTTCCAAGAAATACTGCCAAAATGATGGCTTTTTCTTTTGGTATGTTATAATTTGTATATCCTTGTTGTTTGGACAAAAAATGAATATTTCCTTCGTTAGAACATCGAAAGTACAAATAAGCTTCGGATTGCTAGCTATACTACTATGTGTATTTCAAAAATTAACTGCACAGCAGCTGGTGTTCTCAGATTTCCAAAAAAGTAAGGGTAGAAACTTTCAAATGGAAATTGAGCAAGCAGATTCAAGTGGCATTTTGGTTCTGCGAAAAAGAGAGAAATTTTTACGAAGATTTTTAGAATTGGAACGATACAATAGCAAACTTCAATTCCTGGATAAGGTACAAATACCTTTTGAATCAGAAATTTTGGGAAGCTGTTTTTCTCATGGAGAAAAAATTTATGTACTATCAAATGTTTTTGACAGACTCACTCGAAGGGCTGCAACAAGGGTGCGAATCTTAAATGAAAGTTTGAAACTGCAGAAGAAAACTTTACTAGATACAGTTTTTCAAACCACACAATTTTATCGTCAATTGCATACTATCTATGGTAAAAACGAAAAAATTTATTCCATTTCCATTACAAATGGACAAGAAAAAGAAACGTGTATCTTACGCATCAAAGAGTTTAATTTGGCATTAGAAAAAGTGCAAGAAATTCTGATTCCCATTGCATACAGTAAAGCCTTTTTATCCGTCCAAAATATCCTTGAAAGCAAAAATGGAAATCTATTTTTGGCATGTAGTAAGGCGGGAAAAAAATATCAGTCGAATTTTGTGCTTGTCGTCAATTTGCGTTCTACAGCATATCAAAAAATTGATTTATTCGATAAGAAAATCGAGGGAAACTTTGCACCAATTATGCAGGAAAGTCCTTTTAGTAGTCATATTTATTTGGCTACTTCTTTTATAAAAAATGATGGATACGATTTAGGTAACTTGATGCTTCTTAGGATGTTGGATTCAGTTAAAGCAAATCCAGTTGAAAAAATTTTATCAAGAAATTACATAACCTCTGATAAAAATGCTGAATGGCGGAGAGCAAAAAAAAGATATAATGAATTGGTACCTAAGAATTTTATGTTTTTCTCCGACTCAAGTATTGTGTTGCTTTCAGAGGAGATTAAAGAAAGTAGTTATACTTATATAGATTATGTAAACAATGTTCCTGTGACGAGAAATCAGATGGTTTATTTCTATGGCAATGTAATCTTTGAACACTTTGATAATGAATTGATCATTTCACATAGAGATACTTTTTTTAAAGAACAAACAAGCTCCAACGACCAGGGAATGTTTTCATCGTTTGCGCTGATTCATTCGCTTTCTAAGCCTTATTTACTTTTCAATAGTGCGACAAAAGATTTTGGTATCTCAAAAATTTCTTTCAATCAAGAAGGCTTTCAATCGATTCACTCAATAAACCGCGAAGAATTTTCTGTAGGAAGTTTTTTCCCAAAACAAGTAAAGCAACTGCCCGATGGTAGTTTTTATTTACAATTATTTGTGCGAGGGAAAATGGCATTGGTAAAAGTAGATTACTTGCTAAATGAATAAGTTTAACAATTTAAGCTTTGGAGGTGTGCTACTTGGGTTATTCTTCTTATTGATTAGCAACATATTTTTACTTTACTCTGCGCCTGGCTCCGTGTCTTTAGCTTTTGACGATAGTATTTGTCACGGATTTTTCACAAATCTTTATGTTAAGTATCCATTACTAAGTCTAGGGCTTGCTCAAATCGTAATTGTCTTTGAAGCCTATTGGTTAAATAGAATAGTAAATAGCTTGAGATTTTTTGGAGAAATCACCTATCTCCCTTTTTGGCTCTTTATTTTTTTTAATGCCTTTTTCTATGCTGGCCATTTCTTAGGTGAAAATCAAGTGATGAATGGATTTATGATTTTAACATTAAGGCAAGTTTTAAGGTACCCAAATCAAGATAAAATAAGCAGATACGTACCATTAAATCTTGGTGCTTTTTTGGCGATTGCATTTATATTCAGTAACAAGGCTTGGATTTTATTCGTATTTATTCTTTTTTCATTTTTTTCCTTAGGAAGATTTGGTCGGAAAGACATCCTACAAGTTCTTATCACCCTGTCTTGTTATGCACTGCCTATGGCTTTTTTGACCAAATGGCTTAATATGGATCGCTCGTTATTGCCTCAATTATCAGATATACAACTGTCTACTGTTTTACTCTTACCAAGCGCACCGAGTTTTATTTTGGTTTATCTAGCCTACTTACTTTTATTTCTGGGTATTTTTTTTCCTTTCCCTAAAGAAGTTTACCTGTATAAAGTCCTGTCTTATTTTCAGTCTTTTTTAAAGATAAGTCTGATCCTAGTTGTCCTTATTATATTGCTATTTATACCAACTTTCACAAATAATTTTGTCTTACTTTCCATACCGTTATCAATTTTGCTAAGCAGAATTCTCCTAATTACTCAAAGTAAAATATTGTTTTTTTTGGGCTTTTTGACCTGTATAATTGGCTTCCTTTATCCGTTAGCGAAACAATATTTCTTCTAAATACTTAATTTGCAATACCAATGACAGATGATTTGAAAGAAGTGCTTAGCGATGTGAAGGAAAGCATGGACAAAGCACTAGAGCACACAAAAAATGAGCTAAAAAAAATAAGAGCAGGCAAGGCAAGTGCAAGTATGTTGGATCCTGTGCAAGTAGCTTATTATGGCAGTCCAACACCTTTACAGCAGGTGGCCAATGTAAATACACCAGATGCGAAAACAATAACTGTGCAGCCTTGGGAAAAAAGTTTGGTTCAGGATATTGAAAGGGCAATTATTAATTCTAATCTTGGTTTTGCCCCCCAAAACGATGGAGAAAGAATTATAATTAGTTTACCACCGCTCACCGAGGAGCGGCGTATAGACTTGGTGAAACAAGCCAAGGGAATTGTAGAAAACGGAAAAATTGGTGTTCGAAGTGCAAGAAAAGACGGGAACGAATTGGTTAGATCTCTTAAAGATGAAATATCGGAGGATGAACTTAAAGAGGCAGAATTGGAAATTCAAGAATTGACAAATCAATACATAAACAAGGCAGAAGCATTGTTAAAAGTGAAGGAAACAGAAATCATGACAATTTAATCCATCCGGAGATGATCGGTGAGATTGGCATGCAATAAAGAAAACTTGCCTGAATTGTACCCCAATCTATATAAGCAAAGATTGCTGTGGTTAAAAGTGTCCATTTTTGACAAAGGCAGGCCCAGCATTTGGCAAAGTAGCGCTCGAATCGCTCTACCATGAGAGCAAATCAAAATTTTTTGTTTCTCTTCTTTAATCAAATCGGCAATAAACTTTTTTTGTCTGTTCCACATCTCAATAGCTGATTCACCATCTGCAATTTTTGCTGAATATTGTCCATTTTTCCAATTTGCCACCAATGCTTTAAATGCATTTCTTTGGCTTTCACTTGGTTTCTTTCCTTCAAATTTTCCCCAATTAATTTCGTTTAGACCAGCATGTATTTTGTGAGGTAAGCCAGTCTTCAAGAATGGTTCAACACTCTGTAAGGTTCTTTGCAGTTCAGAAGTAAAAATTAAATTGAAAGGGATGTGTTGATAAGCTTGAAAAAACTGATTGGCTTGCCTTCTTCCTAGCGCATTTAGTTTTGAGTTGACCCCTTGGCCCTGCACAATTCCAACCTTATTGAAGTCTGTTTGACCGTGTCGAATCAAATAAATTTCCACAGAAATCAAATTTAGTCAGCTAGGGCATCAAATAAAAGTTTTTGGAATGCATCATTTTCTATTTCTATCGCACCAAATTGTTTTAAGTGTGGATTTAAATATTGTGTATCCAAAAGTTTGTATCCATTTTTAATCAAAAATTCTACCAAAAAAATTAGGGTTACCTTACTTGCATTACTTACTTTAAAGAACATTGATTCTCCAAAAAATACTCTTCTCAATGCTACGCCATACAAACCACCTACCAATTTATTTTCTTGATATGCTTCAAAACTATAAGCGAAGCCTTTTTTATGCAAGTCGAGGAAGGCATCCATGATTTCGGGCGAAATCCAGGTTTCTTTGCGATCTGCACAATTTTGAATAACCGATTTAAAATTTTTGTTGATTTCTAATTGAAAACTTCGTTTCTCATAAAGTCGTCTCAAATTTTTTGGGATGACAAATTCATCTAAGGGTATAATTCCTCTTTTTTCAGGTAGATGCCAAAAAATGTCATTATTCAATTCTTGATGGGCCATAGGGAAAAACCCTTGAGCATATCCAGTTAGTAATTGATCTAAAGTTATTTTCTTTAAATTGGACAATGGTGTTGGAATATAATAAAGAAGATTTGTTTAACAAAGTCATCTTTGTTCAACAAAAAATATGAAAATAATTTGTGTGGGTAGAAATTATCCAAAGCATATCTTAGAGTTAAATAATGCAAGATCAAAAGACCCATTTGTTTTTATCAAGCCAGACAATGCTGTTTTACGAAACAATGAAGATTTTTATTACCCAGATTTTAGCAATGAAATTCATTATGAAGTAGAGTTGATAATAAAATTTCACAAAAAGGGCAAAAATATTGACGCAAAATTTGCGCATAAATATTATAACCAAATAGGTTTGGGAATTGATTTTACAGCTAGAGACCTCCAAAATCAATTGAAATCAAAAGGACTCCCTTGGGAACTAGCAAAAGGTTTTGATTCTTCGGCTGTTTTTGGAAAATGGCTTGATATTTCTTCCTTCAATTTGCGAGATCTACATTTCTCTTTAGAGAAAAATGGTCAGGAAGTACAAAGAGGCCATACCAAGGATATGATTTTTGGCGTGGATCAATTGATTGCGTTCGTAAGTCAGTTTTTTATGATAAAAATAGGTGATGTACTCTTTACCGGAACACCAAGTGGGGTTGGCCCCATCGAAATAGGTGATCAACTTACTGGCTACATTGAGGGAGAAAAAAACTTCAATTTTAAGATCAAATGAGGTATTGTTATTTCATCATCTTGTGCCTGTTGTTTGCTTGTCAAAAAGACACTAAAAAGAGCGTAAAAATCCATGAAAAGCAAGATACTTTACCTGCCAAAGTGGATACCCCAAAACAAATCATAAAAAAATACAAGAAAATTGAAAGGCAAGATGCTTATGCTTTTCCTCTTGATAGTCCATTGCGTGTTTCCGGAACTTTTGCTGAGCTTAGAGGAAATCATTTTCATGCAGGCATTGATTTAAGAACGCAAGGCGTTGAGGGCAAGCCGGTTTATGCAGCAGATCGTGCCTATGTTAGTAGAATAAATGTTTCGCCCAGTGGTTATGGGAAAGCAATTTACCTACAACATCCCGATGGGAACACCAGTGTTTATGGGCATCTTTCTAGGTTCTCAGATAAAATAGAAAGGTACTTAATGACAGAACAATATCGCTTGAAAAAAAATGAAATCACCAAATACCTAAAGCCAAATACCATTCAGATTGGCAGGGGAGAAGAAATCGGAAAGTCTGGGAATACTGGTGGTTCAGCAGCTCCTCATCTTCATTTTGAAGTGAGAAAATCAAATGGAAAGGTTATCAATCCGCTTAAATATTTTACGCTCAGAGACACTTTGTCTCCGGTTATTAAATCCATTGGGATTGTTCCGCTTGACAGTCAATTTGCTTATTACCCAAAGGCGATTTCCAAACAAAATATACAAAATAAAATAGTTTATCTGCCCGCAGGACACTATGCAATTGCTGCTTATTGGAGTGATTATTTTGTAGATTTCAACAACAAACTTGGGGTCAATAAAATGAAATTATTTGTGGATAATAAAATTGCTTTTGAAGCAGAGATAAAAGACTTTCAATTCAATCATCGAAAATACATCTATTTACATACCAACTATGGCTTAAAAATGCGTAATGGTTTAAGCTACACCAACCTATACAAAGTAAAAGGTAATATTTTACCCTATTACAAAGGAGATGGAAAAATTGATTTACAGGCAAAGCAAAAAGTAAAGGTTCAAGTTTTTTTAGAAGATGAAGCGGGCAACAAAACTCACTTAGATTTTTATCTAGAAGCCAAACCTGAGGTGAACATTTTTAAAGCTCGAAAGCTGCATGGATTAAAATTCTATTTGGGCAAAGAAGAATCATTAAAAAGTGAAAAATATCAATTTTACTGCTCACCTTCGGAAGTATTGGAACAAAAAAATATAGGATTTCGATACGATAGCATTATCGACATATTAAAAATTCTACCTAATGATGTTCCATTTAAGGGTCAGGCAACTTTAAAACTGCGCGCAGAAAAATATGGTAAAGAGGAATATAAATACCTATTGATTGGCCAAAAAATTGGCAATACTTTTAGAAGCATTGGTGGTTATTGTCAAAATGGATGGGTACAGGCAAAAATTAACTCTTTAGGAGAATTTAAAATTCTGAAAGATGATATACCGCCTGAGGTTAAGTACGTAAAAATTATTGGTAGTCAATTAAGAATTGGTATACTAGATAAGCTGAGCGGAATAAAGGACTACCAGGTAAAAATAAACAACAAATGGTTTAGGGTATACTATGAAAGGAAATACAATATGCTTTTGGGTGATTTGAATGATTTAAAACTGCGTTCGAACTTAAGTATAGAAGTACTTGTTAAAGACTATAAATACAATACAACTTCAATAAAAAAAGAATTAAAATGGCAACCGTAGAATTAAATCAAAAAGCACCAGATTTTGAGGCCAAAAATCAGCAAGGTGAAATCGTAAATTTGGCCCAATACAAAG
This sequence comes from Bacteroidetes bacterium MED-G17, assembly GCA_002457675.1. Lineage (GTDB taxonomy): Bacteria > Bacteroidota > Bacteroidia > NS11-12g > UBA9320 > MED-G17. Next base: position 521 of record NTKK01000005.1, on the reverse strand, counting down.
GGAAAAAATTGGTTTTGTATTTCTATCCCAAAGATGATACACCAGGATGTACAAAAGAGGCTTGTAATTTACGAGACAATTACACAGATTTAAAAAAGCAAGGTTACGAAGTCTTGGGCGTCAGCCCAGACAATGAGGCAAAGCATCAAAAATTTATTGGCAAATACGACTTACCTTTTGATTTACTTGCAGATCCTGAGCATACTGTATCAGAGGCATATGGTGTTTGGGTTGAAAAAAACATGTATGGTAGAACCTATATGGGCATAAAAAGAACAACCTTCATCATCAATGAAGAAGGTATCGTTGAGGAAATTATTAAAAAGGTCAAGACAGACGACCACACCAAGCAAATTCTAAAGTAGTCCTTTGTATTAGGAAACTTTTTAGGAGTAGGTTAAACCATATTAAAATCGAAAAAAATCCATGGTAATGCTTACATGCTGTCAAACTCAATAAAACTTCGGGGCTATTCTAGAGAAACATTTATGGGAACATCACTCACCCCCCCAAGGGATGAC
>NTKK01000004.1 GCA_002457675.1 Bacteroidetes bacterium MED-G17 | reverse complement strand
CCCTACGAATTATAGTATCAGTTATACTTTTCATTTCTTTGATTGAGTAATCGTCTTTATACTCTTCTTTTAGGTTAGTTAATTTCTTTTTCAAATCTCTAACCAATGCTTCAGGTGCATTTGCATATATATTAAATAGTTCCTGAGGGTCATTTTTTAAATCGTATAATTCCCATTCGTCCATTGAATAATAAAAATGAATAAGCTTGTATCGACTAGTTCTTATGCCATAATGTGGCTGAACTTTATGCCAGATAGGATACTCATAATAATGATAATAAGCAGCCTCATGTATATATTCTAATTTATTGTTAAATACGTTTTTAAAGCTTTCCCCCTGCATTTCAGAGGGTATATTTAATCCAGCCATATCCAAAAGTGTCGGTGCAAAATCAATATTCATAACAATAGCGTCAGACACAGTTCCTGGTTTAATTAATTTAGGACTCATAATGAGAAATGGCATTTTAAAGGATTCTTCATACATCCATCTTTTATCAAACCATCCGTGTTCACCCAAATAGAATCCCTGATCTGAGGTATAAACTACAATGGTATTATTACTTAATCCATTTTCGTCTAGATAATCTAAAACACTTCCAACTGCTCGATCGACTCCAGCAACGCACCTTAAGTAATCTTTGATATATGTCTGATATTTCCAATATGCTAGTGCATCACCTTTTAATGTATCGCTTGGAGACCAATACTGTCCCTGATCACCATACGATAACCACCTTATTGAGTCTCTTCTCGATAATCCCGGAGGCGGTATTTGTTTCATATCTCTTCTATTGAGATGATTACTTATTTCCATCATGTTCTCGCTAGCTGCATTTCTCCCCTTATAATCATCATTAAATGTAGCGGGAATTGGAAAATCAAAATCAGATAAGTAATCATGGTAAATGGAGTCAGGTCTCCAATCTCTGTGAGGAGCTTTGAATTGGTAAAGAAGCATAAAAGGCTTGGATTTGTCTCTATTTGAAAGCCAATTTAAGCATTCATCTTCTATAACTTTAGTACAATGGCGATTAGTCTCAATAACTGTATCTTTTCCATTGATACAAAACTGAGGGTTATAGTAAGTTCCTTGCCCACCCCCGTTAATTAAAACCTTAGAATAATCAAATCCGGTTGGAGTAGTTCCTAAGTGCCATTTTCCAATTACCGCAGTTTGGTAACCATTTTTTTGAAAAATTTTAGGAAAGGTAAGTTGTTCTCCATTGAAATCTCCTCCATTGACATTTTTATAAAAACCATTCACATGAGAAAATTTACCAGTTAGAATAGAAGCTCGGCTTGGACCACAGATAGAGTTGGTGCAATAAACGGCATCCATTCTAGCTCCTTTTTTTGCGATACGGTCAATATTTGGAGTTGGTGCTAGCTTACTTACTTGAGAGCCATAAGCACTTATGGCTTGATAGGCATGGTCATCAGCCATTATATAAATTACATTCAGTGGTTCATTATCCTTTTCTGAATTTGATTGACTTTTTTCTTCTCCAATATTACATGCACCAATTGAGAATAAAAAGAGCCAACAAGCATAAATAATGTTGTTTAGTTTCATTTTGAGTTATTTTTTTTTTGTATAAATTTAGATAGTAGAACGTAAAAATTTATTAAAAATAACTATAACTGTAGTTTATTTAACAAATCTAAAGTAATTAATTATCGAATACTTAAAAATATAATCTTGAGGAGTAATGTTTTATGGCTATTTATTTTTCTAGTTCGTTCTTCTTATTGTCAAGAATCGCCTAATTTTCTATGGCTTGTATGTGAAGATCAATCATTATTTTTTTCAATGTACGGCGACTCTAATGCAAATACTCCTCATATTGATCAATTGGCTAAAGATGGGATTATTTATAAGAATTGTTATACTCCGTCTCCAGTTTGTGCACCAAGTAGGAGTAGTCTAATAACGGGTATGTATCCAACCTCAATTGGTACTCAACACATGCGGTCATATAAAGAGAATGTGAGTGAAAATCAAATTAATCCTTATAATAAGCTCCCTTATTACAGTCCAAAACCTTTTAAACCAGTTCGTTTTTTTACAGAGGACCTAAGAGCTAAAGGATATTACTGCACTAATAATGCTAAAGAAGATTATAACATGATGTGCTCACCATTAGCTTGGGATGAAAGCAGTAATGCTGCACATTGGCGAAATAGAAAAAAAGGACAGGCTTTTTTTTCTATTTTCAACTTTTATGTTACACATGAATCTAGTATTTGGAAAAATAAACATGTTTTTGATACTAATAAATTTAATAGTATTAAGGTTCCAAAAATTTTTCCTGAGAGCGATGCAATCAAAAGTGATTTTTTAGCAAACTATAAAAATATAGAAATATTAGACGCAAAGATAGGAGTCATCATTGACCAGCTGAAAGAGGACGGCCTTTATGATAATACTATTATATTTTTTTTTAGTGATCATGGTGGTCCATTCCCTAGATATAAACGATCAATATACGAAACAGGAGTTCGTTGTCCAATGGTAGCTAAATGGATTAAAAATACTGATAAACTAGAAAACAATCAATTGATTAGCTTTATTGATTTTGCACCAACAATTTTAGATGCGGCAAATATTGAAAGAGATATTCCGTTTGAGGGGATATCGTTTTACAAAAAAGACCAACGGAATTATATATACGCTGCAACCGATAGATTTGATGAAAATATAGACAAGCGAAGGTGTATTCGAGGTGGAAATTACAAACTCATATATAATGAAGATACAACCTCCCCAATCTATAATTTAGTTGAATATCGTAAACAGATGAAAACAATGCAGGTATTAGATTCGATACAAGCTATGAACGAAAACAGTTCTTATTTTTCGGATTGGTATACTAAGCAAAAAGATCGTTTTGAATTATATGATGTCACAAACGATTATTATGAACTTAATAATATTATTTCTTATCCAGAATACGAACAGGTTTTTAAAGACTTACGAAGTAAACTGTTTCTGTGGATGAGAGAATCTGATTTTGGCAATATGAGTGAGTCAACCATGCTAAGCACCATGTTCACACCAACTATGGCTATTCCTAAAATAGACACTCCAGAGGTAATTATGAAGCCTTCAGGCTATGTAATTGAGCCTATGAATTTGCATACTTCTATCGGATGGAGAAATAAAAATGAAACTTCTTGGAGAATTTACAAACCCTCTGAATTAATCAAGCCAACTGAAGATTTTGATGTTTTACTTTTTCAACCTGGCTTCGAGGTTTTTATTCGGAGGTATAAAAATTAGCCTTGTAAATTTTAATCAACAAAAAATGGAATATTAGCAACAGAACTTTGCCCCATTTCATTTTTAACAAAAGCAAATATACGATAGGCTCCCCTTCTTTTTGGGGTAATAAAAATAAGCTCATCTTTTTCTTTACGGATTACTTCAAACGCCATTGCTTCTGGTGAGGCTTGAAAATCACCGCCAATTTGGTTACTATAAGACTCTGGAAATAACTTGAATTCAGAAATTATCTCTTTGTTATTATTCCTTAGGTATTGAATTTTTAAGCTGACTTGCGAATTAGAAGCAAGTACGTGGTCTTTTCTCCAATTTACGTTTTCAAGTGATATATTTTTAATGGAAGGTGCACGAGTATTTGGCCATTTTCCAGTCCAGCAATATTGCATTACGTCAACTGCTTCCGTTGGTCTACCATCTCTTAGAAACATGCCGTGCCAAGTAGCTGTAGATTCTTGTTTTTGTCCCCATAAGAAACAATAGCTCCCCAAACAGCGTTCGCTATCTTTTTCGATGAGTTGTTTATACCTTCTGAGTCTTTGTTCCGCCTTTAAACCGTTAGGTGGTTCTATTTTCGCTTTCCAAGCTGTTTTCTTCGCTTCAAACGGTCCGTTAACTCCCCACTCAGTCACAATATAAGGTTTATCCCAATTAAACTTTCTAATGTTAGTGCCCGCACCTTCAATTGAGCCATAAACATTTATTCCTAATATATCTATACTAGGACAATATTTCTTTATGAGGTATATTTTTGATGGATCAATTCCAGCTATTACAGTCATTGTTGGATGATTCTGGTCTATTTTTTTTATAAAATTTGCAATAGCTTCGATAGTTTCCCAAACCTTAAAATTAGAATATTTAAGATCTACCTCATTTCCGATACCCCATATTAATAATGCGGGATGATCTTTGTATTTCAGTACTTCTTTTTTAAGTTGTTCGATTTGCCCTTTTACAGCGTATTCATCGTTATAATCCATCCCACTTCTCTCAGGTCTTACGTATAAACCAAGTGTTACTGTAAAACCATATTGATGGGCAGAATCTAGCAAGTGCTGGTTATTGGTACTCCACAATCGAATAGAGTTAGCACCAGATTTAGATAGCAGGTTAAAATGATCTTTAGCTCCTGCCCCTTTAATATAGTATGGTTTTCCGTTTCGTTGTAACTCAAAATCTCCATAAATAGTAGAGTTTACTTCAACCTTACTTACTTGAGCAAATAAATTAAGTTTTAATATGGTTAAAAAAATAAGATAAAATAAATTTAAATTCCTTTCCATTCAGTTGGTTTTTTTGGGTTTCCACGAAATTCGATGATTTTAAAGTCACCTATTTCAAAAGGAACATCGTTTAATATTGTAAATCTTAATTCCTTGAGATCATCCCAACTAAATTCGTCATGGCCAACAAGTGATTTGAGCGGAATGTAGGCTTCATGATTATTTAAATTTCGTGTTATAAAATTACTTTCATTTAATTCTTTTTGTAATCTTCTTCTCTGTCCATGATAAGATATAAAAGAAACTCTAAGTTTTGGAATTTCTGATGCTTTGATCTTGAAATTGAGAGCAGATGTTGAAAAAATTAATGAAATATCTGTATGCATCCATTTGTATGCGGAAAATCCAAAATTATTCCAAGTTGATCCATTAGATTTACCAAGCTTTACGACTACACTTTCATTTTCAAAAGATGCACCAAAATTAAAGCTGGATGAATATTTAGGATTAATTCCCCACCAATATTCTTTCCCTACTCCCAAATTAATTGGATGTTTATCGAAAACCTTAGTGAAATCATCTACTAATTTAGCGTAGTTATGTTCATGTTCAACAATGATAATATTGTCTATGTGAATATCGCCTTTTCTCTGAAATTCAAGACGAAGCTCTTTAATATTACGTATGTTAACTCCTTTACTTAAATAGTTAAATGCTTGAAACGGAATACGAATTCTCCTCCATGTCTTATCTATCTTTCCTCCCTCAAGATCTAGGTAATTTATTTTTGTTCGGCATTGTTTATCATTATAATCTACAAGAATAAAAAACATGGGTATGTTTGAATACACTCCAGAATCAACTCGAATACGTAATTCTAAAGCTGAAGATTTTATAATGGGCAAAAGATTTTTAGGTTTATAATTTCCCCATTTTAGCCCTAATCCAATATAGTTGCAATTGGATTGATCCCACTTAATGTGAAGATGATTATTACCAATAAAATTATTAGAAGTATCGAATAAAACTGTTTTGCACTCATTATTTTTAGTCCCCCAAAATGCATCTTCTTCAGAGCTAGTAAATAGCACTTTGTACGGAAATTTTTCAAAATTTGTCTCAGGCTCATATGGTTCATAAATTGAAACTTGATTTATCGAACAAGACAGAGTTAAACAACAGGATAAGAAGTATAGAGCTATTGGGAAAGTCAATTTCATTTCGACTTAAATATATCAGTATTTTTAGTGAACATAATGTGATCAATATCTGTACGAACAATCTTACCAAAATTTTCAGGACATATTGGGTTGCCAGGCGATGACGGGCACGCTTGACATGAAATTCGGATCGCTCTAATATCTTTAGGATTCATATTAAAATCAATAGCCGGATTATTCGGTGAAACTGCTTCGAAATCTGAATATCTAAATGATTTAATTGCCCATCCATTCCAATCTACAGGGACTTTCATTTTATATACCTCCATGTCTGATTCGAATATGTCTGAAGCATCATTAGTTAAAATACCATTGAATGGTATTTGAGTTTCTTCCGAAATCAAAATATTTATAAATTGTCCACTATGAAAGTCTTCTAAATCAGATAGGATACCAATATTTAAGAAAAAATTATCAGCTGATTCATTAACATTTTTAAAGTCCAATTCAAAATCAATCTTACCAATATTCCAGTCCCAATTTACTTTTCCTCCCATTTTAAAATAGCTATTCCCTAATAATGGGACATCATTTGCTGTAGCAAAGGTCAATTCACCACCATCTTTATTATATGCTACTAGCGCACCTTCAGGTAAACCATCTTCAAAATCTTCATACCAAATACCGTCTTCGTACATTTTTGCTGAAAGGATTTTGAGTGTATCTCTAATGGTATCAATTTGATCCTTGAAAGTTAATTCGATCGCACAGAACTCATCTATAAAAAAAGGTAATTTTAACGGACTTCCATCCCATGTAATTAAGTTAGAGTCAAGAAGATTTGAAAAACCGTTAATTTCTCTTTTTGCTTTTGTACTCATCCCCTCAATAGTAATTTTATATTCAACTGGTATGCTAAATTCACAATGAAATCTTACAATTTCATTTTTTGAAAAATTGGGATTTCCATTATTAATTTTAAGCGGTTGAAGAATTTTAAATTCTCCATACAGATTTTCAATGGGCATCCCCTCAAACTCATTTTCCGAACAAGTGAAAAAGAAAAATACTAAACCGATTAAAAAAAAATTATATAGTTTCATATTCATAATTTTAATGATAAAATAAATAAAAGTCTGTTGTATTTGTAATCAGAAAAAGGTTGGCCAGTAAATTCCATTCCCCACCAGTTATATTGGATATTTGCATAAATATTTTTCCTTATTTTATTAAGTATTCCGATAGAGAGTATATTATCCTTTTGATTATAGTCAGATAATGAAAAATAGGTTATTTCACCAAAATTATTTCTCTCTGTGAGGAATTCATTTCCTTTAACATCAAACTGTCTATAGTTTGCTTGAATAAAAAATCTTTTTGCAAATTCTGCATTTATTGAAAGTCTAATTTGATTGCTTTTCAAATCTATAGATGAAACAGAATTTCCACTTCTTTTAGTGAATTCATTTTCAGATGCTAAAGAAAAGCTAAGTTCCTTATTTAATTTTAAAAAATGATGAATATTTAGCTTTAAAGAAGCTCTAATTAGGGTAAACCTCCTTTTATCCGGGGTGCCTTGCCCAATCAATTCACTGAAAAAACCAGTATTAAGTTTACCTAAAATAATTTTACTTTTATGGGCGTACCTTCCAATAAAATAAATTCCATTTCTATTCGGTGTTGCATCACCAAAAGGAAAGACATTGGAGTATATAGGATTGAAAGTCATTAAATTACTGGACAAGTCTTGATTATAGAGTCTATCATCAGCAATAAGATCAAAAATTGATGTTGGCCTTACCATCTGCATATTTGTGTAAAGAGGGTAGTTAGAATTTATATTTCCTGCACCATAATCCAAACGCCTGGTTTGAGCTCCAGCACTTCTAAAGTCTGGATCAACATATCTATAGCCTATAGAAAAATCAAAGGTCGAATCTTTTTTAAAGTAACTATTTTCTAATTCAAGAAAAAGCCCATGGGTTTTATTTGATATTGAGTCTACATTACCATTTTCAAGCTCTGAGTGGAGCCAATGTCTTTTAGAAAAACCAGCTTCAAGCTTTTGTTCAATGTAATGTTCATTATTTTCCGAGTAATGAGAGAGAGTCATTTGATATACTGGATTTCTAACTGAAACATTTTGATTACCACTAGATGGAACTTCAAATAAGTTGATGTAATCATTTTTTAAGGTAAAATGATTATTGAGCTCAGCCACCATAGACCCCCCAGATAATAATAAATCACTTGAATAATTATCAATGCTAATTTGCCTTGATCCACGGGGTCGAGTGACAAAAAAGTCAAAAGCTAAATTTTTGATATAGCGGTCAAAACCGAAGGAAAAGTTAGTTTGAATTCCTTGAAGACGCCATCTATTTTCAGTATAGAAGTTTTCGTAATGAATAATGTCTCGATATGGTTTGAACATATCATTTTCAAATTCAGAAAGTTCTTCATCATAATTAAAAAGTGTAAATCTAGATTGCTTTAAAAAAAGATCTCCAACACTAAAGCGTACTTTATTGTTAATAGTTCCATTTACTCTTAACTGCCGACTATCTATTTCAGTTCCTGAACCAAAAAACCCTCCAAAACTATTTTTGATACGTATTTGTGCAAATATCTCTATATCATCAATTGGATTTACATGGGTATTTAAGTCCAAAAGGTTGTAGCCATTGGATGCATTTTTTGGAGAAAGCGTATCATCTTTAACATTTTTATCAATTGCATCTCTTGCAAAATATGATCTAGCAAATCCATCGAACCATATCTTTTCATAAGTTTGTGCAATGCTACTATTAACAATTCCCAATGCTACAAAAACAATAAATAGTAATCTTAAGTTTCTTTTCATTGGTTAAAAATTTATTTTTAGTTCGAGCATTGTTTCAAATCCTTTTAAATGATTTTCTATAAAATTTGGATCAAAATAGCGGTATTTGGTTGAGCGTAAAAACAAATACACATTATCATTAATTTTATAATCTATCCCAAATCCCAACAGTGTATTAGTTTGATTTCTGTAATTGGTGTACTTGTACAAACTTTCCAGACCTAAATTCTCAAAAAACTTACTTTGAACAGAAGCCTCAGGGTTATCTCCAATATCGGTAGAGGAATTACCTAATACTTTTTGTATTCCATAACTTAGAATAAAAACTGCTTTTTTACTCATTCCAATACTGAAATCAATCTCTTGGCTTAATTGAGAAATCAATGTTCTTTCCCCAAATTTTGGGATTAAAACAAGATTTTTTTGACAAGTATTTAGACGTGTAAGTGAGAATATGTAGTAGTTCTTTCCAAAAGCTTGATTCTTGTATTTTGCTTCAAATTCAATTGTGTTAAAGAACTTTTTGAAGTTCGCAAGTCCTGTTTTACTTGTGTCACTGATATTTACATTTTCAAATACTCTTCTATATGTTGAATTTAGTGAATTATATGGCCCCCAATTCTGACCGAACAAAAAGATTCTAGATAGTGTTTGGCTGTTGACATTATGAATGTAGGATAAAGAGGCATAAGAGGTATCAATTTCAGCAAACACCCCAATACCAGCATTAAATCTAAATTTTCCTACTTCCAAGTCAGCATTTATTGAAGCTCCTTGTCTATTATTTACTGGAAAGCCTAGTCCAACCATTGGGCTTTGATAAGGTGTTCTAACAGTTGTTCCTACACCAGCAACATTTGGGAATACTTCTAAGACAGTAGTGTTTAGAAAGTTCCCAGTGACATTGACGAATTGAGGTGATATTCTATATAACTGAATATCTAATGGAACTTTGTATGTCTTTGCAGTCTTTACATTTAAAACTATAGCCTCACCAAATCCGAGTTTTTTTTCTGGGTCTGTATAATTCCCAATTCCAAGCTCCATTTGAAATTGTAATTTATTTATTTTTTTATCGATATCAAGTGAGTGAATAAAATAGTTTCTTCGATCATAACTTAACGAGTCAGTGTCCGCCCAAGACGAAAGGTAATTATAGGATATTTTAGTGGATTGATTTAGTATATTTTTTAGTTGAAAGCAACCTGTGAAATTATCACTACTCTCCAAAAAAGATCGGTTAAAGTTACTTTTCCCTATCACTCCTTTGACGGAAAAATTTAATGGAAGTTTTGTTCCTTGAATAAAGAGCCCTTGAAATGCGCGACTACCGTAACGAATTCCTTGATCTAATAATCCACTATTATAGTATTTCGAATAACGATTAAATGGAAATTGATTTAAGGGTGTTTGTGGTCTTCTCTCAAACAAACTAATCCTATTAAACGAACGATTACCCCAAACTGTGAGCCGACTTTGCCTATACCATGAAATACCGCCAGATTTAAGTTTAAATATTCCATGTTCTGTTAAAAATGTGGTTGTAAGGTTTAATCCAAGATTAAGAGTTAAAGGACTAATGTAATCTTCAGATGGTCCCTTATATAGGCTGTTTATCATAAAATCTGCACCGAAAGTTACATTTTCTCTGGTTCTTCCATTTAGCTTCAAAAGAAACATAGGTTCTCTATAATTATCTCCTGAACTAATAACGGTGGTTTTCCCGCTATTATTAGGGAATGTTTCTACTTGATTACGGACAAAGCCTAAAAAACGATAAAAACCTGAAAAAGATACTGAGCTGTTAGGTTTTCTATAGGTTAAGATGTTACTCCTAAAAGGACTTGATTTGGTGGTTTTGACTTGTGCCGAAGATGAAATACACAAGAAGATTAATAAAAATTTAATCCAAAATTTAAGAAATTGTCCCGACAACATCCCGTTGTAAAGATAAGTTTAAAAAACAATCTAAATTAGAGAAAATTATATTTACTTAATATATGCGTCTTTCACACATCTAAATCCAATATGGCTCATCCCAGTATTTTGTGAGGTAGACATCCTGGCCGAGACTCGATAGCTTGAACAATAACTATTGTTACACAAAAAAGAACCACCACGAATGACCCGTTTAGGATCATTTGGTTCTAGAGGGTAGTACCATTTGTCTGGGCCTTTAGGATTATTTATGATATTATTTCTCTTTGAAAATGAATAATAGTTTTCATCGTACCAATCTGAACAAATTTCCCACACATTGCCAGACATGTCATATAATCCATAACCATTAGCATCATATTGCATCACAGGAGCTATCCCTGAAAAACTATCTTCTTTGGTATTTAGTGTAGGGAAGGAACCTGTCCAATAGTTACATTTTGGCTTCCCTTGCTCTACAGATTCATTCCCCCAAGGATAAACTTTATTTCGTAATCCGCCTCTAGCTGCCCATTCCCATTCAGCCTCAGTTGGTAAACGTTTACCGCACCATTTGGCATATGCAGCAGCGTCATGGTAACAAATGTGTACTACTGGTTCATCTTCTTTGTTCAGAATGCTGCTTTCCGGACCAAATGGGTGCATCCAATCGGCACCAATTGTCCATTTCCACCATTGAGATATATCAGTAATGTTAAAAATATTTTTAGGTGATGAAAAAACCATAGACCCGGGTTGCAATAAATCAGGATTAGGTTTAGGAGTATTTTTAGGAAAATGTTTCTTGAAAGTGTTCCAATCAATTTCCCTTTCTGCTACTGTTTTGTATCCAGTTTCAGCTACAAATTCAGCAAATTGAGCATTTGTTACCTCATGAATATCCATGTAAAAAGAATTTACTTTAACCTTATGGGTGGGAAGCTCACGTTTTAGAGCCATTTCTAAACTACTAGCTCCCATTAAATAATTTCCCGAAGGAATATAAACCATTCCCGCAATGGAGTCAGCAATTTTAATAAGTAAAGAATCAACTTTATAATGTTTCAGAAGGGTGTCAAAAGTATAATGAGTTTTATTAAAAAAAACTTCACAACATTTATCGGGGTGCTTTTTACTATTCGAGGAATTGCACCCAAAAATCCAAAACATAAAAAATCCAAGTAATTTTATATTAAGTTGCATAAAATTAATATTTAGTATTTTGAATTGATTTCCTTAAGGGGTTTGTTTTTCCAAGTAATGCCATCTTGCCATTTTGGTGCATGTACTTTTTTTAGGTAGTTATCTAAAATTTTTTCTAATTCTTTCGCCTTTTCTGATTCGTTTCTTGACAGGTCATTTTTCTCCTCTAAATCATTTGATAAATTGAAAAGTAAAATACTTTTATCATCCCGAAATTTTATCAATTTATAATCACCTTTTCTAATAGCAGAATGTGGCCTATTTATTGCAATTCCGTTTTTATAAGGAACGTGAAAGAAAATCCCTTCAACTGGTCTTGTTATTTCTTTATTTTTTTTGTCTAACAGGATTGAGGCAAAACTACCACCGTCAATTTCTAGTAATGTATATTTTTTATTTCCGGCAAGTTCTATGATAGAAGGAAGAAGATCTGAACTAGAAACAGGGATATCAGAGATTGATGATTTTTTAATATTTGGTCCTGCAATAATAAGTGGAACACGAACTCCTCCCTCATAGGCATCCCATTTACCTCTGCTTAGTGGATAATTATAACTTTTTTTATACTTTTTAGCTCCAGGTATATTAGGAACAGAACCATTATCGGACATATAAATAATGTAAGTATTATCCTCTATCCCTAATTTATTAACTTGATCTAAAATTTGTCCAAGTCCAATGTCTAAATCGAAAGTCATCGCAGCATACCCTGCATCTAGATGTTGCTTACCTTTCTGCTTATTTTGTAGATGGTCTAAGCTACTTGACTTAGACTCGATATTAGCATGCACTGCATAATGTGAAATTTGAAGGTAAAAAGGTTTTTCTTCTGAGTTACATCTCTTCATGAATTTAGCAGCCTTTTCAGTTATAGAAAAAATTTTTTTGGGATCTTCTAGAGATCTATGTTTCCATTGGGTCCTGTCGTTTACAAAATGCCCATTCTTATTTTTGGTAGGGCCATCACTTATATCATAACCTAGTACTTCAGGCCTACTGCCCATTCCCCATTTACCAAAATGTGCTGAGATATAATTCGCATTAATTTTTTTAAGTGCTTTAGGAATACTTTCAAATCCTTTATGGTCAATATGGCTTGTATTCATTCCCACGCGGATAAGCGAAAGCCGAGCTGGAGTTTTCCCAAATTGTATACTATATCTTGATGGAGCACAAACCGGCGCACCTGAATAAGCATTTGAAAATCGAATTCCTCTTTTAGCAAGTAATTCTAGATTTGGTGTTTCGAAGTAATCACTTTTTGATAGGGGTTCATTTCGCAACATTTGGACTGATGTTCCGTTCCATCCTTGATCATCAGCAAGTATGAAAATGAAATTTGGGGATTTTAAATTTTTCTGTTTGTTAGCAGAACTTGTGAAGTCAACACATGAAATAAGCAATAAAGAAATACCTATTAAACATGACCTATTTACGATTACTAAATGAATTTTGAGAAAAGACCGATAAAAATCCATATGTTCATTTATAATTTTGACATCGAATTCATACTTGAATAACTATCAAATATTCAAATTATTTTTTTAGCATATAAATTTTCCCTTCAATATCATGGAGGTCACCTAAAGTAATATTTTTTGCTTTATGTAACGGCTCTACATTATTAAATTGTCTACCCAATCCGTCTGGCTTTATCATTGATTCGCGAATTCGCTGATTAAGAATGATTTTTAAAGAGTCCATTACTTCAATATATTCATTATGAGAAGCAAGATTATTAAGTTCACTCTTGTCGTAATTGTGGTCATAAAGTTCGTAACCTAATTCCCCATTTTTCCCCCATTTTGTTATTCGATATCGTTTTGTTTTAATGGAATAACCATTTCTCCATTTCGTAAATGAACTCCCACGAGTAGAAAAATCTTTATTTTCAAGTATAGGTTTTAAACTCTTCCCAACAACGTTCGTAGGAATTTTTATGCCGGTAAGATCCATTAGTGTAGGATATATATCGACTAACTCCACAGGACTCTCCGATTTCGATCCCTTATTTGATAAATTTGGGGTAGCAATAATTAGTGGAACTCTAGTCGAATTTTCAAATAATGTTTGTTTTTGCCAGTGCCCATGTTCACCCAAGTGGTATCCGTGGTCAGAAATAAATATAATTATTGTATTTTCAATCAATCTAGTTTCTTTGAGCTTATCTATCACTCTACCAAGTTGGGCATCAACAAATGAAATAGAAGCGTAATAGGCTTGTTTTATCTCTTTAGCAAGATCATTTTTCAAATTGATTTGATTCTTTTTTGATCTCACAGATTTTGCTGCAGGTTCAGGTATAGTCTTAAGATAATCTTCTGAAGATTCAGGAATCTTGATGTCATCCCTATTATAAAGATCAAAATATTTTTTTGGTGCTACAAATGGTGTGTGAGGCCTGTAAAAACCAATAGCCATAAAAAATGGTATGCTATCATTAGAAAAACGTTCAAGTTGATTAATGGCGATTGTTGCTCCAATGCCGTCAGTTTGTTCTTCATCAATCCCATCTGCAGCTAACCAGCTTAATGTTCCTCCGTATCTTCTCTCGCTAAGACTATTAATTTTATATTCTTCAATTTTATCTCTGCCGTAAGGGTTTATAGTTTGACTCCATGAATAAATATCGTCATTGCCTGATGTTCCTATTGCACTTGGATTATCATAATGAAAGATTTTTCCAATTCTCACTGAGTGATATCCTTGTTGTCTAAAACGTTGACCTATTGTTATGACATCTGGAATCGAATTCCGTATATTCATATTATTTTTATCTATCTTAGTTTGATCAGTGTACATACCAGTCATGAAAGATGCTCTTGATGGTCCACAAAGTGGATATTGATTGTGTGCATTTAGAAATGAAAATCCCTCTTTGCAAAGTTGATCAATATTGGGGGTGTGAGTATTTACGTTACCATACGCAGTTAGGTCACAATTTAAATCATCGGCCACAATAAATAAAACATTTAATTTATCATTCATTTGCGCTATTGATTCTTTTTTCTTAACTGCCTTATTTGAGCCCATATCACACGATCCGAAGACTAATAAGACTATTAAAAAGAAGACACAAACCGGTAAAATTGATTTGTAATTCATAATTCAATACTAAAAATAAAATCGGAATATTGAGCTTATAATAAACTAATTCGGTCTGGTAGACCTATTTGAAACCGTTATCGAATCATTTGATCTAAGTTTAGATTAAAGATTAGGCAAAAGTTTCTGAATGTCTAACATATTACTTATTTACTCGATTCAATTAAATATACATATGAAGTACAAAAGAAATTAAGTTATTGTAAATATTTAATAATGAAAATATTAGAAGAAAAAGTGACTCCTTCAGGACTCGAACCTGAAACCTACTGCTTAGAAGGCAGTTGCTCTATCCAGTTGAGCTAAGGAGCCAGACAAGAACCTAATCTCGTTGGCGGAGAGACCGGGATTCGAACCCGGGGATCACTTACGCGATCACAGCTTAGCAGGCTGCTCCATTACCACTCTGGCACCTCTCCTTCAAATGGTTTGCAAAGATACTATCCTTTATGATTTATGAAAATCTATTTGTAGTGTTTAATGTATCAATCCATTTTATGTCATTTTTCAAAAAATGTACTAAGTTCACCGCAATTTTTCTCAATGTTGGTGGTATTTTTCATTTCCTCTGTGTCGGTCCTATTTTTTTATGTATTCCTTTTTAATTGGGCATGTAAAGAGAAATTAGGCGCTAAAGAATATGAAAGTACTGATATTTCATTAATTATCGCAGCAAAGAATGAAATTAAAAACCTACAAAAAAATTTACCAAATTGGTTGCAGCAGGCGCATGAAAATTTCAAAATAATCATAGTTGATGACCATTCTACTGATGGCAGCTATGAATTTGTTTCTGAATACAATGATGAAAGAGTTGTGGCTTTGCAAAACAAATTTGGTCCGGGAAAAAAGCAAGCGTTACAAACGGGTATTTTAAAAGCCAAGACTGAGTTCATGGTTTTTATTGACGCTGATGTGTGTATCGATTCTGTCAACTTTTTGAATATCTATGCAGAGCAATTTACAGATGGTAAAGATCTAGTCTTAGGCTATAGTTACTACCACAAGAGAAAAGGCTTGCTAAATACATTTATTCAATACGAAACTTTTCGTACAGCTTCAAGATATTTTTCTTTTGCGCTAATTGGAAAGCCATATATGGGAGTGGGCAGAAATTTAGGATTTACAAAGACACTTTTCGAAAAAGCTGAGGGTTACCAAAAACACAAAAATATTCCAATGGGAGATGATGATCTTTTTGTTCAAAGTGTTGCTCATTTTGCCAATGTTGGCTGTTTATTAGACAAACAGACTTTTACAAATTCACCACCCAAAAAAACATGGAAAACGTATAAAATTCAGAAAATTCGGCATATGAAAGCGGGTAAATCTTATCATTTGAACAATTTGATCATATTGGGTTTTCTGCAAATTATTTTCACCTTTTTTTGGGGCGTTTTGTTTTTAGGTATGCTTAAACATATGGATAAATTTTGGATGCCAGTTGTTTTTGTTTTGTTCGTCATGCACCAGGTGAAGAGAGATAAATTTGACCTTTTTAAAAGTAAGTCATTGATATATCTGTGGCCGTTTTTGGAATATTTGTGGATTTTGTATGTTTGGTATTTTGCTTCGTTAAGCATGTTCAACAGAAAATTGAAATGGAAATAATTGGCCGTTATTTACCTAATCTAACTCAAAGTCAAAAGAGTAAATTTATATCTGCATGTGCTTTGTATTCAGCGTGGAATGAGAAAATAAATCTCATTTCTAGAAAGGATATACCACATTTAGAAACACGTCATTTTTTGCATTCAGCTGCCATAGCAAACTTTGCGGATTTTAAAAAGGATAATAAGGTTTTAGATATTGGCACAGGAGGAGGTTTCCCTGGAGTGGTATTGGCTATTTTGTATCCAGATGTTCATTTTCATTTGGTTGATTCTATTGGAAAGAAAATAAAGGTCGTAGAGGACATCAAGCAAAAACTCGATTTAGAGAATATCACAGCAAGTCATGGGAGGGTAGAAAGTTTAGCTAATGAATACCATTTTGCTGTTACAAGGGCAGTAGCGCCTTTAGATGTTTTGGTAAAATGGACAAAAACAAATATCAAATACAAGCTTTACGCTTTAAAAGGAGGGGATCTACAGGGAGAAATTGATACATTGTCAAATAAACATCCTGAAATACGCGTGAAAAGCTACAAACTAAAAGCGTCTTTTAAGGAATCTTTTTTTGAAACCAAAAAGTTACTTGAAGTTGTATTTTAATGCTGGTTAATAATGGAGTGAAAAGTTGTTTTTCCAAATCTTGACTTTTTGCTAGGCAGTATCTCCTGCAGTTTATACAAAAAGTATTTTTCCCGGTTCTTCAGTAATTGAATATTGATTTGGCTATACGCGCCTTGCAGCCCCTGCACGTAGTCTAGGTATACCAAATTGAGTCCTAGCGCATACGACCAAATCAAGGAATCGTTGCTCGGTACTTTTCTGTAGGTCAACTCTCTTCGTGAATTCATTAACTGAATAGCCAATGGTTGGTAGAAATTTTCGTTATTGTCCTCTAAACTTTCTGAAATGCCTTCTAAAATATTCTCTAATTTATACCTATCAGCATTATACCCTTTCTTTATAAACTTTATATAAGCTTCATTGGAGTTAGGATTGGTGCACATACACAGCAGAATTAAATAAAAAACGTAGGGTATAAATTTATTCATGGCTAATTATTGTAATGCGTGTTTATATGCTTCTAAACATCTATTTCTTGCCAATTGATGATCAACGATTTCTTCAGTGTAATTTGGTGTATCATATTCATGAACCCATTTTTTGACATATAGATCCTTTGGGTCAAATTTACTATGCTGAATATAAGGATTAAAAATCCTGAAATAAGGTGCTGCATCTACTCCCGATCCTGCTGCCCATTGCCAACCTCCATTATTTGACGCAAGGTCGAAATCAAGTAATTTTTCCGCAAAATAAGCTTCACCCCATCTCCAATCAATTAAAAGATGCTTAGTTAAGAAACTTGCTGCCAGCATTCGGCTTCTGTTGTGCATGTAGCCTGATTCATTTAGTTCGCGCATGCCCGCATCTACCAAAGGGTAGCCAGTTTGTCCTTTGGTCCATTTTTCAAAAAAATCGGTGTTATTGTCCCATTGTATGGTGTCATAAATGGGTTTGAATGCATTGGATACGACTTGTGGAAAGTGGTACAAAATGCTTGCGTAAAATTCCCGCCAAATAAGCTCATTAAAATATTTTGTGCTAAGAGCTTCAGCCCTTTTTGCTTTTTCTCTTATACTTATTGTTCCAAACCTAAAGTGAATGCCCAATCTTGATGTTCCAAACATACCTGGGATATCCCGTGTTTTCGCATAGTTTTTTATTAGGCTTTCGGAAACGACAGATTCAGGGAAATGTTGATTAGACTTCTTAAATCCCATTTTTTCCAGACTTATCGGCTCGTTAAAACCATTTGGATCTAAGTTTTGTAATAAATTTTCTGACGGATATGATTGGATTGGGTTTTCCAATAATCGAGCTTTCCAAGCTTTTGAATAGGGGGTATAGACCGTATAAGGAGTTCCATCTTTTTTCAATACTTCATTTTTTGCAAATATGACCTGGTCTTTATGCAAGGTAAATG
Source organism: Bacteroidetes bacterium MED-G17 (assembly GCA_002457675.1). Classification (GTDB taxonomy): domain Bacteria; phylum Bacteroidota; class Bacteroidia; order NS11-12g; family UBA9320; genus MED-G17. Next base: position 171,774 of record NTKK01000004.1, on the reverse strand, counting down.
GTATACCTTTTGATTTCAATAAGTTTTCTATCATTTCATCTCTTTGGATTGCATAAGGCTCGTAATCTTCGTTGGCATGAACTTCGGAAACATTATTAGCTGCTATGATTTCTTTCCAAACATTTTTAGGCTCTCCATAATGAACATCTATAGAAGCATTAAAATTGCTTAGTTTTTTATTGATTTTTTGTATTTGTTCATGAATAAAGTGCACCCGAGCATCTTTTTCGTTTTTCAATTTTCCTAAAATAATTTCATCAAAAATGAACACCAATCGTGTGGGTTTCCCAGAAGATAAAGCTTTAAAAAGTCCGTGGTTGTCTTGTAATCTTAGATCTCGCCTAAACCAGTGAATAGAATACACAAATAATGTACAAACTAAATGGGATAATGGTTTTAGCCGCCAATGCTTCCTGCTTCTGAATCGTCTATGATATTTTCTTCTACTTTATTCATTTCTAATTGATTAAGCAAATAAATTTTATGTTTTACTTCATCTAAAATTTCTTGATTTCCATCATAACCGTCTAAAATGCTTTGATAGGTAGCTCTTGCTTGAAAATAGTCTTCATCTTTCATGTATATATCTCCAAGCAATACAAATGCTTTTGCCAACCAGAAAGTGTAGTTACCCAGTTGATCGTTTAAAAAATAAATGGCATCAGCGCATGCTTTCAAATCACCTTTTGAAAAATGATAGCTCGCGATTTTGTATTGAGCTTCAGCAGCAAATTCAGACCGACTTAAAGCAACAACATTGGAGTAGAAAACAACCGCACTATCTTTTACTTCTTTATCCCAAAAGTAATGGGCCAATTTCATATTTAATTCAGTTTTATCCGTAGTATTTATTTCTTCAAAACTTAAAGCTTTAAAGGCCAGGCTTTTCATTTCCTCTTTTTGATTTAAATGATCAAGGCACCTTATTTGGCCCATTAAGGCAATGATTTTATTGCTCGTGTTGCTGGCGTATTGTTCAAACTTTTGATAATAGGTATAAGCTAAATCATAAGTACTGTCTTTTGATAAAATCTTTGCTGCTTTTTTAGCTGCTTTTTCTGAGAATTCATTTCTGGTTGAATTTGCTACGAACCTGTAATAGTTTGTTGCTCTTGGAATATTTTGACCATAAAAAGAGCATTCAGCCAAATAATAAGCTGCTTGAATCTTAAAAAATCCATTCTTTTTAAATTGCTTTAGGTATTTATCGAAGCCTATCGAAGCTTTGTCACAATCACCGTTTTGATATTTTTTCCATGCTGTTTCATATAGCAAGGAGTCTTGCAAGGACATGCTCATTTCCACGCCTGTGCTATTTACGAAGTCTATGTATAGATCTCCTTGGCCCATATCGGTATAGATAAGTTTTACAAAATTCATGGCTTGCTTTGCATAGGCGGTATTGGGAAAGTTTTCTACGACTTTTTTGTAGTTGTCAATGGCCTGTTGATTGCGTCCTTTATTATAATATATCAAGCCTATCCGAAGTTGTGCATCTGCGAGATATGGAGAGAAATTATATTTTGAAACTAGTAGTTCATATAACTTAACGGCGTCTTCAGTGTTGTTTTTCTCTTGATAGGTAGAAGCCAGCTCGAAGATCGCATCGTCCATATAACTTGATTTTTTAAAGGAAGTTATGATTTCTTTGAGGGATGAAATTTTCTTGTTGTATTGGTTTAGTAAGCCATAAATTATTCCACTTTGAAACAATGCGTAATCTTTATTGAAAAAGTTGTTTTTAATAATTTTCCTGTATTGCCAGCTCGCTCCGTTGTAATTGCCAATTAAGAAATAGCAATCTGCAGAACGGGTAAGTGCATCAACATACATTTTATTTTTCTTATGCGCTTTCTCCATTTGTTTGGCACATTTAGAAAAATTTGATGCAGCCAATTTAATTTTCTTCATTTGGTAGTTTGCATACCCTAAATTGTAATTCGCTTTGTATTGAAGATTTGGCGCTAATTTTTTGTTGATCAAATAAGCCTCAGTAAAGTGTTTACTTTTTTGGAATTTTTGAGATTGAAAATATGATTCACCTAACCAGAAGTTGGTTTCGGCCAATATTGCTTTGCTGACAGGGTATTTTTTTGATTTATTTAGAAATTTTATCCCGTCTTCAAAATCAGCATTTAAGATCTTTTGTTTTGCATATTTCAAAGTCGTTTTTTGGTAAACTTCTTTAATAGATTTAGACAGTATAGGCATCTTTTCTATATAATTAATGGCTTTAATGTAGTCTTTATTCTTTAGAAATATGAAGGCCATAATTTGGTTGGTTTCACCTTGATATTGACTTTTAGGATATTTTTTTTGAAACAGTTCAAGGGCAGAAAATGCCTCTGTGTGCCTGTTTAGCTCAAAGCAAAGTTTTGCATAGTTAAATAGGCTTAGCTCTTGAATATTTTTGTCTTCTTCAATATTTTTTGAGATAGCCAAGGCAGAAAAAGCGTTCTTTTTGTCCGAGTTTTTTAGATATGTTTTTGCTAGGTAATAGTTTGCCATTTGGCCTAAACTGCCTTCGCTTGAGCTAATTTCTGATAGGAGTGCGGTTGCTTTTTCTGGATGCTCGTACAAGTATTCACAATAGGCTATTTGGGCTTTTTCTTCGTTTGTTAGTTTGTCAGAATCAATATTTTTTAGGTAGATGTATGCATTTTCATAATTTGCTTGTTGAAAATAGCATTTCCCTAATAGTAAATCTGAAGCTTGATTCAATTTGTTGATGTTTGCCAATTTGGCTTTTTCAATCGCTTGCTTATAATCGCCTTTCCCATAGTAAATCTGAGCCAATTGTAACTGCATAGTTTTTGGCCCTTTATCACCTAATTTTGACCAATTTTCAATTGCCTCTTCGAATTGCTTTTGGGCATAACATATATAACCATAAAAATAATTTGTTCTAAGATAATACGGACTAGTGGTTTTGTTTTTTATTCTTTCAAATCGCCTTTTAGCCACGTCCATTTCATTGATCTTGAAATAGCTATAACCCAAATTAAATTGAATTTTTTCATAATTTTCATAGTCATATTCTGATGCGTCTACTTTTGAATAATACTTTTTTGCTTGACGATATTTACTTTTTGAAAAATAATGATTACCCAGTTCAAAAAGTGCAAAATTATTAACGGGCATTCCAGTATTTTGGAGAGCAAGTCTGGTCAACTGTCGGGAGGTGTTTTTGTGTTGAAGCTTTAATTTGCTTAACAAAATATATATCTGAGCATCATAATTTTGAGGTGCATTGGGTGCCATCTCTGTAAATTTTTGGAATGCTATTATACTTGGACCAAACTGATTTTTGTTGTAAAGGTCTTTGCCATTTTGATAATGTTGGTATGCACTCACAAAACGGTTGCTTACCTGTGCTTGTGCACTTGGTAAGAATAAAAAAATCCAAAAAAAAGTATATAATAAGTTTTTCAACATTCCTACTCAAAAATAACCGATTGGAGTATTGTTAAATTGTACAACTTTTTAACAATTCTTAACGTAACAGGTGAATCGAACCTGATTTTTGATAAGATTTTCCGTAAAAATCTGTGTATTTGGCCAAATAGGCATAAACGCCAATAGGGAGTGGCTGTTTATTGTATTCTCCAGTCCAGCGAAAATTTTTATCTTTACTGAAGAAGATTTGTTCGCCCCATCTATTGAAAATCTGAATTTCAAAAGATTTTACCGCTCCTATGTAAGCACCAAATGTCTGATTTAATTCTCCTGACTCATTGGGAGTAAAGGCGTTGGGTATAAAAACCAAAGGGTCGAAATTAATGCAAAATTCATTGCTCCAACTAATGCTCGTATCGGGGCTATTCGCAATAGATTTAACTCTGAAACATTGTTGGTAATAGGCAAGGCCTAGATTGTATGTTGTTTTCGTATTTTGTTGAAAGACGTCAAAAAGTTCATAATTTTTATCTGGTAATTTTCTAAACAGTTCGTACTGCTTAACTCCTTTATTCCATCCGATATAAGCTGTAAAATCAATTTCTCCATTTTGCTGGTCATCTTGTTTGTTGACGATTCCTTTCACATGACTATGCGTATCAGATACTACTGTTTCATTACATAAATTGATGGTAGATATATAATAAGAGTAAATATTGTTGTCTGTATTTATTCCTTTGTCAGTTTGATAAGTTGTTGACTTGTCAAGTGTAGAAATTTTTGAAAAACCACCTAAGTTTTTTGCTCGGTACATTTCTTGGTTGTTGTTTAAGACTTCGTTTTGGTTTTCACTTCTCCATTGGATTTCAACTTGATTGTCCGGCAACAACACAGATACAAAGTCCAATTTTAGTCTTAAATCTTGATAATAGGTCGAAGTCTTAATCGTATCACCAATACAACCAAATGATGAAGTTTCCTGTGTCCATACGTCTGCATCGCCTTGTTCTGAGAGAATAACTTCTATTGTGTCATAATCTTCTTTTTGTATGGTACCATTTTTTATACCCCACATGAAAGTTGAATGCTTGAATCCTTTTGCTACAATCTTTTTTAGTTCTTTGTCTGGGTGGCAGATGTATGCAGGTAATATTCTTGTGAATATTGTTTGAGGTTTTGGGTGAATAATTATGGTGGTATCGACTATTTCAGATTTACAACCTTGCACTGAAATCGCTTGTGCAGATAGATCAAATTTTCCTGTGTCTGACCAAAAAATATGGATATTTGGAGTTTGCTGACCTAAGATATTGGAGGAGTCTCCGTTGATCCTCCAAAAATACTTTTGCACTTGATTTTTGTCAACTTGAAAACGAGTAGAATCAAACTGACAGCTCGTGTCGCGGCCTATAATTTTTGGTGCATCAGGGTTCGGGTGAACAGAGACAACCAAGTTTGCTACCCTACTAACGCAATATTTTTTATTAACTGTATCGAATGCTTGTTCAGTTACCGCAATATCACTTTTTCCTACAATTGGCCATTTTATGCTTATCTGTGCAGAACTATCGTTTACTTGGGTTTGTATACCCGATGTTGCCCAGATGTACCAAGCGTTTTTACTTGAAAGAACTTGATATGCTTGTGTCTCATTTTGGCATACATCGGTATCGCCAAGAATTAGTGGCGCATCAAGCAAATAGTCTTTTCTAATTTGAAGTTTGCTTGTATCACTGGCGCACCCATACTTATCGGTAATCAATAGTATTAATTGACCTAATCCTTCACTTCCCCATGAAACAGAAATAGAGTCTGGTGCGCTTGTATTTATTTTTGAAATACCTCCCGAGCTTATCCATAAATAATTGGCTTCTGTAATTCCGTCTTTCGCCCAGTATTGGTAATCTTTATTGTTTGGACATACCACTGCAGGACCAATAATTTTGGCTTCTGGTTTTCTTCTCACATTGAATGGTAAGGTTGCGGTATTGCTTTTACATCCGAAATTATCTGACATAAACAAAGAGATTAGACCGTCTCCTGTTCTATCAAAAAGTACCTCTAATGTGTCTTGAACCAATTTACTGTTTGTGGCACCAAAAACCGACCATTCACTTTTTAGCGCGTTGTCAGCATTGGTGAAATAAATATTTGAAGAACCTAAGCAAACTGTGTCATCGCCAAATATAGAAGGCTTTTTTGGTTGAGGTCTTATGTCTACTTCATAATATATGGTATCTCCGGGGCATCCATATTTATTAATTTCTACCGCGGCAACTCTTCCTTTTGTAGCTAGAGAATCCCACTTTATTTGTGCTGAACTTTCTTTCAAGGCATTGATTTTTCCATTATCAGCTGTCCAATAAACGGTTCCTCCGTTTTGTTCTTTTCTAATGATATTGTACCAAGCTTTTGAGCCACCACAAATAATGTTGGGGCCAAAAATTGAGTCTGCGCCTTCAAAAGGTTTTACCTTAATGGAAAAAACTTCACCATCTCTTTTAGGTGGACAACCATTATCCAAAGCATCAACCGTGAAATAATATGGCGTATCTCGAGCTTGGTTTAAAAATGCACCGCTTGGGCATGAAGGCGTCCAACACAGTTCTCCAGTTGCTTTACCAAGACCAAAGTTGCTTTTAAATTTTGCTTTTTGGCCTTTAAAACCATTTTGGCCATCCAATAGATTGCCTGCAGCTGATAATGTTACATAGTCATTGTCTGGGTCTGTGGCTTCAAATTCTAAGCAAATTTCTTCGCCTGCATCTACTTCAAATTCTTTAATTGATGGTTTGGAAATTTTGGGAACTTGATTTTTTGGACAGGAAATCACCCAAACCTGCAGATCAAGACGGGTGGAGTTTCCCAAGTCCACTCCATTACGAAACTCTCTGACTTCTATACCAACGGTAAAATTGCCTGTATTCTTAGAAAGTAAGGAGGTTAGTCCAGTACGTGGATTGACAGAAAAGCTTCCACTATTGCCAAAAGGCTGGTTCTCTGAAAACCCATTGGCATAATTCACTCCTTTCTGTGAAGGTTTAAATTGCGGGGGAGATGGATTTGGGTCGATGACGGAGGCCCCTTGATATGGCCTTGAGTAGCGATAAACCAATGAGTCTCCGTCAGGATCTATGGCGCGTAATAAAAAATCGCTTAACTCGTTTTGACACATGTAAGGAACAGGTACACCGGAAAACCGAGGCGAACTATTTATAATTTTTTCTGGGGAAGGAATAAATGCATAATAGGTTTGTCCTTGTGTGGTCCCGTTGTTGTCAGCTAAATTGACTTGTGTATTTCTACAACAAACTTGATAAACAATATGGTAGCCGGAGTTGATGGATGGCAGGTTAATGATGGTTGAAAAAAACCCCTTTTCTACGCATACGTTTTGCAATAGGAAAGGACAGGGTGTATTACCAGGAGGATTTACTTTGTTGATGCTAGGGTTAGAAATGCTAACTTTTTGAATCAAATCTTGTAATGCCGCATCTTTGTAGATGCCAATTTCTATTGTTTTAACAAAATCTGCTGAAGAAGGCTTGCAGTCTCGAAATAAATTAAGATCTAGGCGATACTTAAATGTTCCGTCAGCATTTGTTGTTAGGTAGGTATAAGAGGTATATCCACCAACCAAATGTGTAGACCACGAGGTCTTAGACAACACAAGTGTTAATAATAGATATGTCGCTTTCTTAATCACTTATATCAATAACGATTTAGAGGGTTATTTTGGTTTACTCATTTAACAGCTTTTTTGCTATATGTATTAAACTAGGAAATGTTTGATAATTCTTATGAATGATTGGCGATATGAATAATGCATGACAACCAACGTTATGGGCAAAAATCATATCACTTTCACTATCACCGATCATTAAGGATTTATTAAAATCAATGCTTGGGTATTTTTCTTTGGCTTTGTATGCCATGGTTGGATTTGGTTTTCTACAATTTTGATTTTTTGATGCTAGGTCAGGACAATAAAAGATGTCATTTACAAAGCCGCCATGTTTTTTAATTTCAGCTGACATATATTGATGAATCGTTAATAAATCCATTTCACTCATAATAGATTTTCCAATTCCCTGTTGATTGGTTATCACAATTATTTTGCCAAAAATTTTGGTGAAAGTTGCTATGGCCTCAACAGCACCTTTACAAAAAGTAAACTCCTCCACAGATTTCACATAATCTCCAATTAGGCGCTCATTTATCACACCATCTCTATCGAGGAATAGTGTCCAATTTTTGTTAAGTTGTGTGTTGAGAAAGTTCTGATTGGGCTTTTTCATAATCTTTTGGGATGCCGATGTCTATAAAGTATTCGTTGTGTGTAAATCCACATATATTTTTTTTGCTTAATTGTTTTTCTAAAAAGTCTTTTTCAAATGAAAATTTATTTTTCAATGTGGATGAATAAAAAATATTCTTATTTATACAATATACGCCACAATTTATGAGGCCATCCTTCAGGTCTATTCTTTTTTCAAAGAAGTTTACCACTTTATTGCCCAGCATGTTTATGGTGCCATATCTATGGGGTCTGTCCATTTTTTTTAAAGCTACTGAAACATCTGCATTGGACTCTTGATGAAAATGGAATAGGTCTTTGGGGCTTAGCCTGAAAAATGTATCTCCATTGTAAACTAAACTGGTATCGTTTTGTGTATTCGCAAGTGCTAGTTTTATGGCGCCACCAGTTCCTAGTGCTTCTTTTTCAATGATGTAGGTTATGGGAATATTTTGATAGAAATCACCAAAATGAGAAATTATTTTTTCATGTAAATAGCCAACGGACAATATAAAATGTTTTATGTCATGACTTGCGAGGTATGCCATAAGATATTCGAGAAAAGGCTTTTTGCCAATTGGTGCCATGGGTTTTGGGACGTCATTAACTACTGATTGTAATCGAGTTCCAAAACCACCTGCTAAAATAATTGCCTCCATTAGATTGTATAACTATATAATCCGTCAACGGTGAATTCGAAAGGGAAAGTTTGAATGCCCATTTTATCAAAAGCTTCTTTAACCCGATATTTTGTGTTTTTTGGACAATAAAAAAACATATATCCACCACCACCAGCACCAGATATTTTTCCTCCATTAGCGCCATGTTTAATGGCTGTTTGATATAATTGATCGATATGCGAGTTTGTGATGCCAATGGCCATTTGTTTTTTGTATTGCCAGCTTTGGTGGAGAATATTCCCTATTTTATCTATTTTTCCTGTTAGTATAGCTTCTTTCATTAGTAAAGAAGACTTTTTGATTTGATGTGTTGCCTCTATGGCATCGTGCTTGCTTTTTTGTACGTTGCTGGATTGTGTATGTATGATATTGGCACTTTCTCTACTTGTACCAGTGTATAATAATAGGAGATTGTGCTGAAGTTCATTGCGGTATCTTTGCTTTATTCTTAAAGGGTTTACAATAACTTTTTCGTCTTTGTAAAATTCCATAAAATTAAACCCTCCGAAGGTGGCGGCATACTGGTCTTGTTTGCCTCCAGCCAAAGCCAAATCTTCTCTCTCAATTGAGTAAGCCAAACGTGCAATATCATACTCACCAAGAGGCAACTTTAGCCACTCGACAAAAGCGCCTAAAATTGCAACCACCAATGTGGACGATGAGCCTAAGCCAGATCCTGGAGGAGCTTCAACAAAGGTATTAATATGAAATCCTCTTGGTTGTAAATCAAACTCATTAACCAACCGGTTGTACACACCTTTTGCCAAGTCGAGTTTTTTGTTGATGGGTAAGTTCTTTTGTATTGGGTAGGTTTCTTTCAAACCAATATCTGAAGCTTGAATTACAATTTCTTTTTCATTTTCTGTAATACTTGCTCTTGCATATAAATTGATTGTTGCGTTAAGAATACAGCCTCCATATAAATCTGAATAGGGGCTTACGTCAGTACCTCCTCCAGCCAAACCCAAGCGCAAAGGGGCTTTGCTTCTAACAATCATATTTCAAAGGTAAAGATATTCACTTGTAATTTTTGATAAATTAAATATCTACTTTTTGTTGTAATATGTATCTTTGATACTGTATGCGATTTCACGAAAATTTAAAATTTCTTCGGAAGAAGAAGCGAATTTCTCAACAGCAATTATCGGATATTTTGGGTATTGGAAGACCTTCATTGAATAGCTATGAGAGATCAACTCAGCCAACTTTACAAGTTTTACTTAAGATTGCTGATCATTTTAATGTCTCTGTGGATGCACTTTTACGGTATGATTTAACTGCAATGGGTGATTTTCAGTTGAGTCAAATGTTTCGTGGTTTGGACGTTGATATCACTGGAAAAAAATTGAGGATGATTATGCTTACAAGCGATGATGATGGTAAAGAAAATATTGAGATGGTGGCAAAAAAAGCGCATGCGGGTTACACCAATGGTTTCTCTGATCCAGATTTCATACAAGCTCTACCAAAGTTTCGTCTTCCATTTCTTTCTCAAAACAAAAGTTATAGATGTTTTCAAGTTGCAGGAGATAGCATGCTGCCTATAGAAGAGGGCTCATGGATTACTGCAAGTTATGTTCAAAATTGGGCAGATATATATGACGGTGAAAAGTATATTTTGGTAACCAAAAATGAAGGAATTGTCTTTAAGATAATTTATAAAAAAATAGAGGAGGAGGGAAGCTTGCAATTGGTTTCAACAAATTCTATATACAAACCTTACCGCTTACCTTTATTAGAAATTCAAGAAATTTGGAAATTTGAAACGGTTAATAGTTTTTGAAATTTTCTTTTATCAATGAGCTGATTTGTTGGAATTCTTCCTCGCTAAACCTGAGTTTAGGCTTGGAGAAGTTGATGTCATCTGCATGGTGGAGTGGTATTAAGTGAATGTGTGCGTGAGGCACTTCAAGGCCCACAACTGCCATTCCTACACGTAAACAAGGTATGGTGTCTTCAAGTGCTTTTGCAACTTTCCTTGTGAAGCGCATCAATTCGGTGTAATTGGCCTCATCTAGATCAATTAATTTGTCAACTTCTTTTTTGGGTACAACCAAAGTATGACCTTTTTTAATTGGGAAAATGTCTAAAAACGCAATACAATTGTCATTTTCTGCAATTTTATAAGCGGGTATATCTCCTGCAATAATTTTGCTGAAAATGGAATCCATCACAAGGATATCTCTAGAATTTCAAAGTTTATGATGCCCGCAGGAACTCTTACTTCAACTTTGTTACCAACTTTTTTTCCTAGAAGTGACTTGCCAATTGGCGAGCTTGAGGATATTTTATTCTGTTTTATATTGGCTTCTTTTTCAGAAACAATCGTAAATGAGACTTCTTTTTTTATTTTCAGATTCATACATTTTACAGTGCTGAGTATATTTACTTTACTTGAATCAACTTTGCTTGTATCCATAATTCTTGAACTAGCAAGTATGGTTTCTAACTTGGCTATTTTGGCCTCCAAAAGACCTTGGGCTTCTTTTGCTGCGTCATACTCAGCATTTTCAGAAAGATCACCCTTGTCGCGCGCCTCAGCTATTTGCTTTGATATACTGGGTCTTTCTTTGGTCTTTAGCTGCTCAATCTCTTTTTTGAGGTCTTCAAAACCTTGCTTGGTCATATAATTTATTTTGGTCATAACTCTTGAATATTGTAGAAAAAAAAAGTTGCTCTTTGCAGAACAACCCGTTACAAAAGTAACTAAATGCGCCTATTCACCAACAATGATCCTGATGCCCAAATTGTGGGTTCCCGAAAATGGTGAAGAACTTCGATATGAATAATCTATTGCAAACTTTGACTTATTGCCTTTAGAAATTGGTGCCTGTAAGGTTATACCTCCCATAGCACCGGTGTATACATTTTTACGAGTCTCATATTCAAATATTCCTTCCTCATAAGCAAAACCACCTCTAACCATTATTAAGTTTTTGTATCCGTATTCTAAACCAAGACTGAGCTGATTTTTTTTAAAAGCGTGATAAGTGAAGTTTACGGTTGGAGTTAGTCTGTGAAAATAGGTTTCATTACTGGCATCAAGTCGTAAGTCGTAGGAGGCACCAACATTAAATATGGTTGGTAGGTTGAATAATGCAGTCCTAATGTTGTAGGTGAATTTTTCTTCTGAGGTCACCTCGTCATTTGTGGTTCTTGCTGAGAACGCATCTCCTGTATACTTAGAGTCTGGTCCAACATTTTTTAAACTAATGCCAAATTTGATATCATCTTTTTTGACTTTATCATCTTTATTGGCTGTAGTTACATAGCTAATCCCAGCATCTAGTGCAATTCCTTGTGCCTTGGCATTTGGTAATCCTTCAGAGAATCCTCTAAGCAACACACCACCTGAGATAGAGGAGGTAAACCTTTGAGAATATGCAAGTGCTAAATTGTTAAAAGTTGGCTTAAATGTGCCGATTCCACCATCTGGGTTTGATGTGGTTGTAATTTCAATTTCTCCAATATCCATAGACATAACCGAAATACCCAAAACCCCTTCCGCACCAACTCGTTGTGCTATGCCGAAGGTATTTATATTGATATCAGTTCCTTTCAACCAGTTTGATCTTGAAAACCCAATTTCTGTTTGTTCTGTAAAGGCAAGACCTCCAACATTCAAAAACATTGATTCAAGGCCTCTTACCATTGGAATATAGCCATAACCTAAACCTGCTGATTGGGCCCAAGAATTCATGCTTAATTGGGTGGCTCCAGCTTGTCCAATTCTATCCTCATTACCTGCATTTGAACGCGCAGCAATAATTAGGCAGAATAGTATAAATATTATTTTTCTTTCCATTAGCTAATCTTCTGTTTATATTAAAATGAATCTAGATCTAATTGTCGCATTATTCCCATCCACTTAAGAACTTTCTCACCCAAATCTCCCGCGTCTACATGGATTAGGTAAAGTCCACTTGCTATGGGTACTCTTGCACTATTTTTCAAATTCCATTCAAGTATGGTTCCCTCGTCTTCTTTTTTAAATCTATTCACAAGCGCTCCATCTAATGTAAAAATCGAGATGGTGCACTTTGGCGGCAAATTGGTGAATTTAACTTTGTTTGAAACGGGACTTGATTCATAAATACCTGATGTGGCGTAATAAGGATTTGGTACAATCTGTATCTTTTCAATAGAAGCTTTACCTGCATCTTTGTCGAAATCTGTAAAAATGTCTTCCGTGTTAAATGTGAATTTTGGGTTATCATCATTTTCATTGTCCAAATCATTGGGGTCAAATTTGTACATTTTACTCGCTCTGATGCGTAATTTCACTTTGCTTGGTGGCGTCATCCCATAGGGACCTTCCATCTCATAACCTGAATTCAAAAATGTAGGAATAGCCCACATACATTGAAAGAAAACCTTTCTAAATTCTACGTCTCTTGTGTTTGGTGAAGTAGCTTGGGTTCCCTGGGTTAAGATATCTCTTAAGGTTTTTGCACTAGATGCGCAGTTTGGACCTTGACAGATAGGTTGCTGTGGATAAGCTGCTGCAGGCAATCCTTCATAACTTCCTAGAATGTAAATATAATGTCTTCCACCAAAAGCTGGATAGTTGGATCCAATGGAGCCTCTTTCTGATGTTGGGTTCCATTTCAAGTCCTGGCCATTGTTTTGTTTTTGTCTTGAATCTTCAGAAATGACAATATTTAATCGTTCTCCTGTTTCTATGTTTATCGCATAACCTGGGAACCAAGACAATCCTATACCATCTTCAGAATTTTCGTTGCCAAATTTATCTATAGATATATGATCTCTTAAGTCAAATTTTTGTCTACCTCCTTGATTAAATGTGGATTCTTCTCCCATTTCTACCACAGGTACTCTTGTCCAAAGATTTCGATCTGGTGTTATTACTAAATCAACGCTAGCAATATTGCCTAGCTGTGTGGTGTTATTTTGACCAGAAGGGGATATGCCTTCATAAGCAATACCATGAATAAGGTTGTTTGGTCTTTCAGGTTGTTGCATGCGCGTATTTCTTGATACCAAGGCATATGGTGCAATTCTACCACCACCAGATTGTCCTGGCCATATTTTTTCAAAACGTTGAAATTGATCAAATGAATTTGTACCTATTCCGTAGTCATGAACAGACATATCATTAAACTGATTGTTTCTACCATTTGTTCCTGAACGAATCCAATCAAACCAAACAGAATTGTCTCTATCTTCAATTGCTGTTAACCATTGGTTGGATTGGTCTTCCCACTCAACAACCAAATCTCCATTGTCAATATAGCCATTGGTCTTGTCATCAGAATTAGCGCCAGGATTGTTTACTTGACTGATTGTAACCGCTAACCCCCAGTCTAACGCTGGATTTAAAGTTGTAGAAGCCAAAATAGTTTGGTCATTTATATAATTGATGCTTGTGTCTGAATATACTGTATCGTTTAATCCGTTTTCATTGAATTTTACCAGTATCCATGAGGTGTTGCTATCAATCAATCCATCTCTATTCCTTACAAAATTATTGGCATTAATCGGGCTCTCAATAAATGATAATTCAAAATCCCCTTTGGGTACTTTTAAAGGGTCAATAACAGTAATTTTCACTGGGCCAAGACCAGGTTGGTAGCTTGGATTGTCAATTTTATTGTCTGAACTGGTCAATATTTGATTTATTGTTTCTTGTGTAAGTTCCAAATTATTGCCTCCATTTCCTTGTCCATCAATACGGGTGATACTTGGTCCCGTTCCATACTGGCCATTTATTTTTGTTCCAAAGTTTTCAGACTCGGTTTTGTGTGGTATCGCAGTGATATCGGTACTTTTCCTTCCTTGTATGTATTCTTGCTTGCTGTATCCAGGGAGGGCGCCATAACTTACCACTGTGTAGTAGTATTTTTTATTGTTTACCAGTGATTTATTAGAACCAGTCGCAAAGGCATCATCAGTGATGATGAAACTGTGTTTTAGTCCACCGTCTTCGCCTTCCACTTTTAGAACGGGTAAATCTTGGCTTAAGTCTTCATCAAATTTTTGATTCACGAGTCGAACAACATTGTCATTTAAATCTACCTGCGCTATTTCGGCTGCTTTCGACGGGTCATCCAAATCACTCTTACTAACGGATGAGCTTGCAAGTTGATAAATTCTATAACCTTGGAAAGTGTACTTTCTTTCGTTGTTATTGTCGTCAACAAACACCTCTTCATATTTTTCTACCCGATCATTGTTGTAGTCGTAAAAGTTAAAAACAAGTGATTGGTCGAGTTCTTGTAAATCAACTTTTGGTGCATCAGGTCCATTTAATATATCAAAACAATTGTTAAACAAAACTTGTGCTTTCCTGCTTGATTCTTTAAGAAGACCTAGAGATCCGATCGCGCCACCTGTACTTGCTCTAGCCCAAACCACGCCTACAGTGATGTTATTTACTGCACCTGGTTTTAGAGTAAATGGTCCTGAAGATTGTAAGAATCTTCTGTCTCCAGGTGCGTTTCCTGCACTTCTCTCGTCCCATACATCACTAAAACTTGGATCAGAATTCCCGGGGAACATATATTTGGTTCTTTCAGTTCCTCCAACGCCATTTCCACCTCTAGTCCAATAGTCTCCGTTCTTCCATCTACCACTCAGGTAATAGTAATAATGTACTGGCAATTGAGGATTGCCATTGATCTGGTTGAAATCATTGTTATAATAACAGAAATAGGATAAGCCCAGTTCTGCCGTTGTTTGTACCCCATCAATAATTGTATCAATTTTTGGTCCTTCAAAAAAATCAACACCTACTGAGGGTGGATTCAGACCATAGCCTCGAATTCCTTCGTCGTCATCGTCTCCATTGTAGCAAATGCCCAAACTCAGACCTACGTCACAACCAACATAATCGTCGTTGTAATTGCCCAAGTCGGGATCTACCCATTGTCCGAAATATGTATTATAAAGCTCGGCAAAACCCCTGTTTATGATTCGGGTTTTGTAAAAGGTCATATTATTGATTTCATCATTTGTTTGATATGCAAAAGCTGTTGTTTGAAGTTCCAAACCAATAGGCTCTGCCTGACTTTCTGAGTGAATGTTGCCTTTATCATTATAGACGAAGAACAACATCTGATCAGGTTGATCTTCGGGTTGATTTTTTCCATCTTCGATAGCGATACCCCTACATTCATTTTGAAGGATTGGATAATCTCCAGAAAGAGGATCATAAAAACCATTTTTGTCATAATCAAAAAATGGTGCGATGTATTGAGGCTCATTGATGTTTTTTCCTTCTGCTGGCCACTCAGCGATTGAATTCTTTGCAGCAGCCAAAATCCCTTCTTTAAAATCATCGTAGTGGTCGATGATGTCTTGACCATCAACTTTGTAAATATTGTCCCAATCATCACATCTACCGGCTTCTGTATTTGCCGTAAAGGTATCTAAAGGGCCTGGCCAAAAGTCTGAACCTGACTGTCTGTAGGTCATCGCAGCCAACCTCAAGTTGTTACCTGCGTCTTGTCCACCTACCCAAATGGCTCCAGCAAACATGGAATTTTTTCTTACATCATTTAGGTCTTCAACCTTAGGTATTTCATATCGAGCATTGGACAAATCCCACCACATATCACCACCATTTAAAATTCTTGTTCTAACATTATTAATATCTAAATCTGCTTGTTGGGATGCCGGTTCGCAGTCAAAAGCAAATTTCATTAATTGGTGATCTTTATGTGTTCTTGGCTTAACCACTTTTAGGCCGTCCCAAATATTTTCTTTAGCAGAAATGGAAACGGTAAGTAATAAGGCAATGAGGCTTATTGAATATTTCATGTTCTTAAAAGTTTAATCTAATTCCTAGTCTTATTTGTCTTGGCGTCAAGTAGTTGAATGGGTTTTGAACTTTGGCATTATATAAATCAACCAAGGCTGTTTGTTGTCTTTGGTCTATTTGTTGTTGTAAAAATTGTTGCCCTTGTTCAGAATTAAGAAATCCATCATCTTCTGGAAGACCTGTAAATCTGTAAACGCTATTGATTATCTTTTGATTGAACAAATTTTGTACCCATAGATAGGCAGTTAGGTTCACAAATGGGTTGTGAAACTTGTCTTTAGTATTGCCTTTCTCAATTCGGAATGTTTTTGATAGGTTCATATCAGCAGTAAATTGCCAAGGCAGCCTTGATCCAAATGGATTACCAAGTATTTGTGATCTTTGGGCAACTCCTTCTAATGCTTCACCTGTTACCTGTGCATTGCGTGTATAAGGGCCACCTGATCTAGCCCTAACGATGAATGATCCACCAAAATTTTCAAATATTGGCTTCCCTTTTTTACCCACAATTGGGCCTGTGTAAGATTTTCCATTTTTGAATCGGTAATCAATAGTCGCTGTAACGTTGTGTCTAAAATCCACATCAAGTGGATACAGGCTTCTTAAATTAGGCTGGTTTGCCGCGATCAATGCTGCTTGTGAGTTGATATTCGACCCAGTACCATCGGCAAAAAGAAGGGTGTAGTTTGCTTGCATAGATGTCCGGGAATCTTCATCTGCCCGAAGTTCGTATTCTAACCTGAATTGTTTTGTTGTTGAAAAATCAATATTTGCTGTATGGTTATATTCAATTGGATATGCGCCATACAATCTTATCAAACCAAAATCATTTTTGGTTTCTGCATAAGCAGCGATAAGACTTAAAGCTGAATTATCCGAGAGTTGTTGCTTAAAACCTAGCTCGAAATTTGTTCTAACTCTTGGCAAAATGGCTGCGTTGTTAATTGTCCCACCTTGTAATTGTTCTAAAAAGAAGAAGGTGCTAGTTGGGACGAAAACGTTGTTCGGTCTTTGTGCAAGAACATCATAATTGGCGAAAAACTGTGCTTCTTTATTGATTGGAAAGGAGAACCAAATTCTTGGGAGAACATTGATTGCAGGTTCGTAGTCTTTGAATGATTGAGGAATAACGTCATCATTTTCTGGATCTACCAAAAAGGGCTCCATTTGTCCACTGGCTGTCTCTTTGGCAATTAGTTCAGGGTTGTCTATTTCTAATCCATTGGCGTCGTACCACTGATTATCTTTTCTGTAACCTAAAATTCGTGTTTGGTTTTTGGTATTGTCGCCATAAACAACATAATCTCCCCCGATGTTGTCAGGGTGATTAACTGCGATACCCTTTATTCTTGATATTTCGGATGCAGTTTGCATGGGGTATAAACCGAATGGGTCATTTAAAACGGGTTGATTGGCATCATAACGCTCTACTCGAACACCAACTCTTAGAATAAGGTCTTTAAAAGCAAACTTGTCTTGAATCCAGGCTGCTGAGTAAATAGGGGCGAAAGCACCTTGAGGCCGCATTAAAGAATCATTTAGGAAATCTTCTATACTAAATTTTTTATATGTTTTGTTACCTTTATAGTCATAACCATAATAGCTTATGTAGGACTGTCCTTGATTCCAAAGTTCATCAGCACTGAACATGTCTATAGAAAAAGTGGATGGGTCCAAGGAGTTGATATCAATGTCGCTACTTTCGGTTATAGGACGTCCATAAACATCTTTGGCATTGCTGTTGATCAAGAAATTTCGCAATCTTTGGTCAAATACCTTCTGTTTACCTTTATCTATCCGTCTAGCATAATCTATGGTATCTTTAAAAATACCGTTTTGGTCATAGCTGTGGATTCCACCATAAACGATTCCATTAGATTCTGTTTTTTCTAGATTTTCTAAATGTTGATTTGCCAACTGATCCATTAATACCCATAGTCCTGAAGCACCTACAGCCCATCTGCTGGTGAAACTCTGCTCATAATAAAGTCCGAATTGAATATCATGGCGGTTTTTGAAATTCAAACTAGCTTCACCTATTGCATAAGCAGAAAATCGTTCAAAATTCAATCTTGAGTAGGAGTTATTACCACTTCCTGGATTAAACCAAAGAGAATATGTAATAGGTACATCTCTGCCATTCAAGATACCTTGAAATTGTTGTATTTGTGAGATATTTTGAAAATCAAAACCAAATAATGAGGAATTATCAAAAAGGTATTTATTGTAATTGGCTCTTAATGGGTTGTAATCGCTTGCTTGATAGGTAATAAGTGTATCCACATCATCTCGCTGTCTTTCATAAAAACCTTGTCTTACGACTGTATCACCATTTTGATCAATAAATGTTGTTGCATCTCTAATAAATCTGTAATCTGGTCTGCTGTATGTGGTAAATTTTCCAACGTGACCATATTGAAATAAATTTTCTCCATGACGTTCGTTAAAATCCCTTTCTAACTGGTGTTGGTAATCTAATCGAATGGTATAGAAAGCATCAGTTATTAAAGGTTTTTCTTCTTTTTTATCTTTATATTCACTAGAACTATTTAACCTTTGGGTGAATTTTACGTAGGTTCTGTAGGTTTGATTAACAGCTTTTGAAAAGTTGTTATAATTCATTAAGTATTGACTTCTTGAGAAATTGTATCCGTCTGAGTGGTTGTAACTTCCGTACAATGAAATGGTTGTGTTTTTGTTGGGTTGGTATTCAAGTTTTGCTTGGCCGATTGCAGAAAGTTGATCTCTATTTACTGAAGCTGGTCTTTGCTCTAAGTCATTGGCTGTTAAAAAGGATGAACTGGGAATAAATCCACCACCAACAGGGTTGAATGTTAAAGGATTCTGTTCAATATTTCGCAGTGCATCATCTTTCAGAATATACAAGCCTCCACCAACAACAGGTCTAGGATCGTTTCTGTAATTAATCTGTCCAGCAAAGTTGTAACCAAGTCGAACAAATTCATCTTTTCCACCACCCTTATTTTTGATAATCAAAGGCCCGCTCATTGAACCTTCAATAAGGTTGTAATGGTAAGGATCAAAAGGACTAGAAGAAATAACTTCTAAGCTTTTTTGAAAACTTCTTGTAGGTCCTTTCGTAGTTATACTAATTGCACCACCGGTAAAATCTCCGTATTGGGCTGGGACACCAGATTGGATAATGTCAATTTGTCCTTGAGAAGCTTGGGTTACGCTTGAGGTTCCAATTACTCTCACACCATCAATGAATACAGCTGTACCGTCTGTTCTTTGTCCTGAAAAGGAAATCCCACCTCCTGCGCTTCTATTTACTCCTGAAGCTGTTAATGCGATTGCTCCAGCGCCTCGAACCGGCAATTTTTTGATATCTGCACTGTTTAAGGTCTTTTGGTTCTTGTCCTTATTAACAAGCGGTTTTCCAGATTTTACAATAAATGTTTTTAACTGTTGACCGGTCTCTGACTTGGGCATTTGTATGTTCCAAAAAGAAATTCTATCTGAGTTAACTTCAATTCCCGTTGCTTTATAGTTGCTAAAACCCTGATAGAATGCTTCTATCGAGTAGTTGCCAGGCTCTAGTGCTTTTATGTAATAATTACCTTGCTCATCACTAATTGCGCCTCCTTTTGATATGCCATCTTTTTTTACCACGATTTCTGCGTAGTCTAAAGGTTGTTTGTTGGTGGCATCTACTATTTTTCCTCTAATTTCCCCAAAGTTCGATTGCCCAAAGGCAAGCATACCTAAAAGTGATAAGAAAGAAACGGATATAAATTTCTTAAACATAAACTTCGCTAATGGTAATGATTATTCAATAATTGCTTTAAAAAACGTAAATTTCAAGGGATTTTCTATTTATTTAAGTAGTGAAGGTATAATTTAATTCAATTCTTTTCAATGTTTTGTAGATATAACAATATCTTGATAGCCAACAGTCTTGCAATTTTTTGGAAGGATTCGACTGTCCAGCCTGCAACATGCGGTGTAAGTAGCACATTTTGGTTTGATCTAAGCTCGTTAATTTGTTTGCTTTCATAGGGACTATAAGTAGAAAATGCTTCATTTTCCAACACATCACTCGCAAATGCCTTTATTTTACCATTATTCAAAGCTTCAATCACATGATCCGTATCCATGATTTTTCCTCTCGATAGGTTTAATAAAACAATCGATTTCTTAAAACCAGTTAAAAAAGTTTTGTTGATGAAATATTTATTTTGATGATTAAATGGAATGTGCACGCTAACGATGTCTGAAAATTCTTGTAACTCTTGCAAAGAGACTTTTTTGGCATACTTGTTCGAGAATTTCGTGAGGTATTTATCATATGCAACTACTTGCATGCCTAATCCGCTCACTTTTTTTGCCAAGACAGAACCACAATTGCCGTAACCAACAATGCCTAGTGTTTTTCCATTAATCTCTTGCCCTCTATTCCCTTCACGATCCCAGATTCCTTCTTTTATTTGGCTATTTGCCAATACAATTTTTGTATGTAAAGCTAAAATTAATGATAAAGTATGTTCAGCAACAGCATCTCTATTTCCCTCAGGCGTATTCAAGCAACTTATACCTTTTCTTTTACATAACTCCTCGTCTATATTGTCAAGTCCTGAGCCTGCCCGGACAATCAAACGTAATTCAGGCGTATGGATTAAAAAATCAGCATTAACTTGAAATCTACTCCGTATAACCAGAATTTTACAGGCACCTAATTCTTTTAACACCTCCTTATCTTCTAAACTACTCAGGTCGCGAATACGCATATTCGAATTATTTAGCTTTTGAAAAAAGATTGGATGAACTTTATCTACAACAATGAGCTCTATCAAAGCGACAAAAATGTAAATCGAAAATACTAAATGCCAAGTGAACAATCCTTATGATATTTGAATTATCAAAGTATATTAGCATTATTAATTTGTGGAACAAAAAATAATCCGTCAAATAAAGTCTCTACCAAAGGATGCGGGTATTTACAAATTTTATGACAATGGTAATAAGCTAATCTATGTGGGTAAAGCAAAAAACCTAAAAAATAGGGTTTCAAGTTACTTTTCAAAAGCAAAATTTGAGAATGGGAAAACAGCTTTGATGGTCAGTAAAATACAAGATTTGGATTTTACCATTGTAAATACAGAGATGGATGCCTTGCTTTTAGAAAACAGTTTAATCAAAGAATTTCAACCCAGATATAACATCAATCTTAAGGATGATAAATCTTTTCCATTAATCAAGATTACCAATGAGCGTTTTCCTAGGGTTTTCCCTATTAGAAACCCGATTCAAGATGGGTCTGAATATTTTGGACCATATACTTCTGCAAAATTCATGAGGGTGTTATTGGATTTGATCAAGCAACTTTACCCAATAAGAACTTGCAACCTCAACTTAAGTGAAAAAAATATTGCTGAAGCAAAATTTAAGGTTTGTTTAGAGTATCAAATTGGCAATTGTTTAGGGCCTTGTGAAAATTTACAACAGGAGGACAATTATTTAGAATCTATCAGACAGATAAAGCATTTACTAAAAGGAAATCTCATCGAAGTTAAGAAGCATTTGCAAAGTTTATTGCAAAAAGCTGTTGGAGATTTGCAATTTGAACAAGCAGAAGAATATAAAAAAAGACTAGAAAAACTTAGTGTATACCAACATAAAAGTACAGTTGTTAATGAGCGGATAACGGATGTAGATGTATTTACTTTCGACCAAGAAAATGTAAATTTATATATGAATATGCTTTCTATTTCCAATGGAATGATTGTCCAATCTAAAAATAGAAAGTTTAAACTATCAGGTGTTGAAAATGAAGAAGTTATTGGTCAAGCGATAATTGAAATGAGGGGGCAATTAAGAAGTACAAATACAAGAATTTTATTGGAAAAACAGACCAATTGGCCCTTGAACAAAATTGAATGCCAAGTACCTAAAGCTGGTGACAAGCTTAAGTTAATCCAAATTGGCAGAAGGAATTTAAATCATTTCAAGTATGAGAGTGTAAAGCAACAAGAAGCTCTAGATCCAGAACTTAAAGCTAAAAGAATCTTATCTGCCCTAAAAGAGGATTTAAATCTTAAGGAGTTGCCGAAACATATTGAGTGTTTTGACAATTCAAATCTTCAAGGGCATCAGCCCATTTCGGCGTGTGTGGTTTTTAAAGATGCCAAACCAAGTAAAAAGGATTATCGCTATTTTAATATCAAAACAGTAAGTGGGCCAAATGATTTTGCTTCTATGGAAGAAGCCTTGTACAGACGCTACAGTCGTTTGCTAGTAGAAAATTCCAATTTACCACAACTTGTTGTAATCGACGGAGGTAAAGGACAATTAAGTGCCTCTTATAGTGCGCTAAAACGTTTAAATCTTAACGATAAGATACAGCTGATAGGCATAGCCAAAAGGTTAGAAGAAATTTATTTTCCGAATGACTCTATACCTGCGTATTTAAACAAAAAGTCTGAATCTTTGAAGTTGATACAAAGACTTAGAGATGAAGCCCATAGGTTTGGATTGAAAAATCACCGAAATAAGCGAAGTAAAGATTTTATCAAGCACGAATTGACTCAGTTACCGAATATTGGTGAAAAAACAGTAAGTGATTTACTTAAAAAATTTAGATCAATGAAAAAAGTGAAGGAAGCCAGTGAAATTGAGCTTTCTAATGTCATAGGATCATCTAAGGCCAAAATCATATTTTATCACTATCAACAAAAAAAATAGTATATCCTGAACAAGGTATATTTTTGTTTTTATGCTTCATCGCCATACGCTTCCACTATTAGACTTCGATTTGTATGCAAACGGTAATAGCCAAGAAAAATCCAAATTTGTTCAACAACTCGGCATGGCATTTGAAGAAATAGGTTTTGTTGCAATTAAAAATCACTATTTAAGTGAAAAAGTTGAGTCGGTATTGTATCAAGAGACAAAAAATTTTTTTAATCTTCCTAGAGAGGTAAAAATGAAATATTGTATCGAAAATCTCGCAGGTCAAAGAGGATTTACTCCTTTCGGAGTAGAGCGTGCAAAAGACGCAAATCAAGGCGATTTAAAAGAATTTTGGCATTTTGGTCAATATGTGCCTGATGAAATTAAAAAAGATTTTACCTATCCGGCAAATATTGAAGTCAAAGAAATCCCTGCATTTAATGAAGTGGGTGAAAAATCGTTTAAACTATTAGAAAAAACGGGAAAAATTTTGTTGCAAGCAATTGCCGAGTACTTGCGCCTAGACAAGCATTATTTTGACAAATTTGTAGTAAACGGGAATAGTATTTTAAGACCCATTTTTTATGCCCCAATAACCAAAGATCCTCAAACTGCTGTTCGGGCTGGTCAACATGAAGATATAAACCTAATTACTTTACTTTTGGGTGCTTCGGCACAAGGTCTTCAAATACTTGATAAACATAATAAATGGCAGGCCATAACAACAGGAAAAGGCGAAATGGTGATAAATGTTGGAGATATGCTACAGAGACTCACGAACAATAAAATGAAAAGTACAACGCACAGAGTTATTAATCCGCCCAAAGAAAAATGGGGAGAGCCAAGATATTCTATACCATTCTTCCTTCACCCAATTGCAAATATGCCCTTAAATTGTTTGTCGAATTGTATGGATGCGGATGGGCAAAAAAAATACGATGATATCACTGCTGGAGAGTATTTAATTCAAAGATTAAAAGAGATTGGCCTTGCTTAATCTACAAGGTAAATAAAATCTTTAATTTGGATTTTTCGGCCTGCCCTATCTAGCGCTATTAGTATAAAGTAGTAGATGCCTTGTTGTGCTTTTTTTCCTTGGACAAATCCATCCCAAATTGCCCTTTCCTTTTCATAAATAAGCTGGCCCCATCTGTTATAGATGTCCATACTTAGTGGGCTAAAGTTTCCTTTAACTTGAAACAAATCGTTAACTCCATCATCGTTTGGTGAAAAAGCATTTGGATAAGATATTGCGCATAAGTTTCTATTGACTTCAATATTTATTTCGTCAGTCAATGAGCCGCAAGTGTTGCTAACCGTAAGTATATAATTCCCTGCATTATCCAAATTGATAATTGGAGAGGTACTTCCCGTATTCCACAAATAGTTATTTAAATCAGAATTTGTTTTTATCCCAATCGAATAATTTGCCAATGAACAAAGAACAGTGTCTTTGCCTAAATTGAAAAGGGGTGCTTGTATTTGATTAAGGGTGAAACTGTCTGTTGCTTGGCAAATGCCCAATTTGTCAAAAACGGTTAGTCCATACTCTCCTGCTTTAGTGATTTTTCGGAAAGAATCCTGTAGGCCATCTTTCCAAACTACAGAACCAAAATTTTCAATTACGATTGAAATCGTATCTCCTAGGCATATGGATGTGTCAGAAGGGAAATAAAAACTCGGTTTGGGTGAAATTTTGGTTTTTGCTGTAAACGTGTCTTTGCAGTCTCCTTTGGTATATACATATGAAATGATATATTGGCCAGTGTCAACTAAGGAAAAACTGGAGTCAACTGAGTTTGTATTGGTTCCAAAAAAGTACCCTCCATCTAAATTTGGTCTAAGCTTGATTATGTCATTTGATTGACAATAAAAGGTGTCTAGACCGCTAAAGAAATTGTTCGGTTTATCAAAAACTTCAACAGAATCAATAAATGTATCCTTACAAAAATTATTTTCTGAAGCAATTAGTTTGACTGCATATTTTCCTGGTTGACTAAAAGACCAAGTTGCTTTATTACCAATAAAAGAGTCAGATTTACTAAAGAACCAAGTATTGGTTATTCCACCTTTGGGTGAAGTATTTTCAAACTCAAATATGTTTCCTTGTAAACACAAGGCGGTATCAGAAAAGCTAATACTATTTGAGTCAAGAGGGCCGGAAGTAACTCTGTAAATGGCATCAATTGTATCAGCGCAATAGTCTCTACTGTTCCATGTCCCATTTACAATCAATTGTACAACAAATGTCCCGGTATCGTTGTATTCATGAAGGGCCCTGCCTTCACCTGAGCTTCTGCCATCTCCAAAAAACCAGGTATATTGATTGCTAGAAACACCTAGGCTTTTGAATTTTACTTTTGGTAAAAAACGAAATTGATTGCCGGGAAAGCACTGAATAGAGTCATTCCCAATAAAATTCGGATCTAGTTTAAATGAAATTTCGGGTTTAGCAACGATGGTATCATTTTTTTCAATTTCATCTGAACATCCAATTGAAGAAACACTCAGTTTAATTTTAAAAATGCCAGAATTTAAATAGCTATAAACAGTGTCTTTTTGCGCAGAAGTAACACCGTTGCCAAAATTCCACGTATAATTTAACGCAGTTTTCCCATTGAATTGAGACGTATTTAAAAAAGCGCTTTTATTTCCTTGAAGACACTGGTAGGAAGGGGCTATGTCAAAATCGGCCTGTAGAAGAAAAGTAACACTGTCTGCCTCAGGGACATTATCTGTTTTGTACCAAAAGATACTTCCTGCTCCATTAAATTCAAAGACTTTAATAAAATAACGTGTATTGTGTTTCAGTTTACTAATTTTCGTCGTGTTGCTAGTTCCGTTATAAACAACAAAGGCCGAGTGACTTTCGAGGGAATCACCCTGTCCAAAATTGTTATTTGGGATATAAAATCTATTGTCTGTTGGTATGCCAGAAATTTGTTGATTTTCTTGAATCACAACAATTCTTCCTACGCCATTCCCATTGTTCCAAGTAATGGTCATCTCATCACATCCAACTTGTGTTATTTTTATGTTTGATGCAGCCTGAGAAGGTGTTTGCGCTTTTGTTGAAGTTAGGCAAGCCAAAAAAAAGAAAATAGAACTAACTAAGGCTTTCAAGGCGGTCTAGAAATAGCTAAACTCTTCGTTCTCTTTTATGTTGATTACGCTATGGTAAATTAGATCAATTACTTTTTCAATGTCATCCTCATGAGCAGTTTCAACAGTCGTGTGCATGTATTTTAATGGCAAAGAAATTAATGCAGAAGGTAGACCGATGTCAGAATATGCAAATGCGTCGGTATCTGTCCCCGTGAATCTACTTGCTGCAGCTCTTTGAAATGAAATTTTATTTTGTTCGGCCACCTTTATTATTTTGTTCAATAAAACATTGTGTACAGCAGGACCATAAGTAAGTACGGGGCCTTTTCCACAAACTTGTTCTCCTTGCTCTTTTCTGTCATATGGGGGAGAAGTGGTGTCATGTGTTACATCAGTGACAATCGCTACATTGGGTTTTATTCTTCTCGAAATCATTTCGGCTCCTCGCAGTCCTACCTCTTCTTGAACAGCATTTACCACATAAAGGCTAAAAGGGAGTCTATCTTTATTTTCCTTTATTTTTCTTGCTACTTCTGCAATCATAAATCCACCTGCCCGGTTGTCCAAAGCACGACCAGTAATAAATTTTTTTCCTAACCTCATAGTGGTGGCTTCAAATGTGATGACTGTACCAACATGGATGCCCATTTCTGCTACTTCCTCTGCTTTTGTAGCACCTACATCGACGAATATATTTTTCATGCTTGGTGCTGCTTCTTTACCTGGGGTTCGAACATGGATTGCTGGCCAGCCAAAAACACCTTTTATTATTCCTTTCTCTCCATGCACATCTACACGCATGGAAGGAGCTATTTGGTGGTCTGATCCACCATTTCTGCGAACAAAAATGTAACCTTCGGGCGAGATATAATTGACAAACCAGGATATTTCATCGGCGTGGGCTTCTATAACTACTT
The DNA here is from genome assembly GCA_002457675.1 of Bacteroidetes bacterium MED-G17. GTDB lineage: Bacteria > Bacteroidota > Bacteroidia > NS11-12g > UBA9320 > MED-G17. Next base: position 144,909 of record NTKK01000004.1, on the reverse strand, counting down.
TGTATTTTTTATTTGGATTAATTATGGCTGCTACAGATCCATATGTATCTGTTATAAATTCATCTGCATAATCCTTGACGTATTCCATCCAAATTTTTTGTCCTGTGGTTTCAAAACCTACAGGAGCATTGGCATTTAGATACTTTTCTAAAAATGAATAGCTTTTTTTTCTCATTGAAATTATTTAATTATTTGTCGTTTCTTTCTGGCCAAATTGTTTTAGGAATAACACCAATTTGTCGCCAAGTAAATACATTACAGGTACTATAATTAGCGTCAAAAATGTAGCAAAAACCAATCCAAAGATAACAGCCCAAGCCATTGGTCCCCAAAATTCTGCATTTGATCCTCCTGTATACCATTCTGGATCTAGTTTAGTAAGCAAAGAAACAAAGTTAATATTCATACCCATTGCAAGTGGTACAAGACCCAATATGGTAGTAATTGCTGTCAGTAATACGGGTCGGAGTCTAGTTCTTCCAGCTTCGATTATAGTGTTCTGTATTTCAATTGAGGGCAAATGATCATTTGCTGCAATTTCTAAAGAAGCTCTTTTTCTTTTTCTAAGCAAGTTTGTATAGTCAATTAAAACAATGGCATTATTTACTACAATCCCTGCCAAAGAAATGATTCCTATACCTGACATCATTGCAGAAAAAGGCATTTGAGTAATGGAAAATCCTAAAAATACGCCCATTGTACTAAATACAACTGATAGAATAATGATAAATGGACCTAAAAATGAATTAAATTGGGTTACAATAATCAAAAAGATTAAGAATACCGCCAATAGCATTGCAGACATCAAAAAATCTATTGATTCACCTTGTTCTTCTTGCTCACCGGTAAATTTAAAAGTATAGCCAGGCGCCAATTGGACATCCTGCAAGAGCGTTTTAAACTCAGCCACTATTTGATTTGCATTATAGCCTTCTTCTACCTCCGAAAAAATTGTGATTACCTTTTCTAGATCTTTTCTTTTTACCGTGCCATAGGTTGAATTGAACTTTATTTTGGAAACTGCTGATATAGGCACCTGTACGAGTTTTCCCATAGTATTCCTAAAAGTAACCTTTGTATTCATTAGGTTACTTAAGTTGTATCTATATTCCTCCTGCAAGCGAAGATTTATCTCATAGTCGTCTTCTTTAAGCTTGTATTTAGAAATTTCCTTTCCGAGGAGTGCGGTTCTAATTGTTGAGGCAATTTGCCCCGTTCCGAGACCATACCTTCTCGCGGCTTCTCTATTGACTTGGATTTCTAGCATTGGCTTTCCAAGTTCTAAGTCAGTTTTTAGTTGGTCAACGCCTTCTATATTGGCCAATTCCATTTTTTTCTTAAGTATTTCTACTTGCTCGATTAGTGTCAAATAGTCTTCTCCAGTGACTTCAACATTTATAGGTTTCCCTACGGGTGGTCCCATATTGTCTTTTGCGAATGTTATATTGGCTTCAGGAAAGTCTTTACAAGATTCTTTTATTTCGGCCATGATTTGACTTGTTGAAATATTGAAGCCCATGAGCGCTCTTTTTTCAAATTCAATAAATGATACAGTAATTCTCGCTTTATGAGGTGAACTTCCGCTTTGTGGCCCTTCATTTGGGTCAGCTGTTTTTTCACCTACCTGAGCCAAAACAGCTTCTATTATTCCTGCGTCCTTATAAGGCTTTATTTTTTTGATAATTCTATTCTCTAAGGCGCTTGTGATTTTATTGGTTTTTTCAATATCAGTTCCTAAAGGTGCTTCGATGTAGGCGTTTACGTATTGTGGTTCATTTTCAGGAAAGAAGACAAACGGTGGGGGGTTGGAATTATAGTAACCCATAATGACAAAAAACAATACAAAAGTTCCAGCAAAAAATACAAACGGACGAAAGCTGCTTATGGCATATTTTAATAACTGTGCGTATTTGTTTTCAATTTTGGGCATAATTTTGGACATGAAAACATCCCCTCCTGGAGCAATTATAAATCGGTATAATGAACTAAAAATAATGCCTGCAAAAAACAGTCCAGCAAAAAGATCTTCACCTGAAACTTTAAGAAGAACACCCAATACAAACGCAAGTAAAAGCTTGATGAAATAAGGACGAATTTTTGATGTTTTCCTTTGTCCAACTTTCATCCAGTCTGCCGCTAACACAGGATTGACTACCAAAGCAACAAATAAGGAGGAGGCCAAAACGATAATGAGAGTAATAGGCAAAAATTTCATAAATTCACCCATTAGACTTTTCCAAAAAAGAAGCGGTACAAAAGCTGCAAGTGTGGTAGCTGTTGAAGCAATAATTGCTGTAGCGACTTCGCCAACGCCATGATTGGATGCTTCGTCTGGTTTTTTACCCAATTCTCTTTGTCTATAAATATTTTCTACAACAACAATACCATTATCAACAAGCATACCCAATGCGAGAATTAAGGAAAAAAGAACCATCATGTTCATTGTATTCCCACCGAAATTTAGGATGGCAATACCCATCAGCATTGACAAAGGGATGGCAACGCCTACAAAAAGGGAGTTTCTTAAACCAAGGAAGAAAATAAGTACGAGAACAACCAAGATTACACCCATGATAATCGAGTTTTCTAGGTTATTTACCATCATTTTTGTAAACTTTGATTGGTCATTCGTAATGACTACTGATAGGTCTTTTGGTAAATAAGTTGCTTTTGCTTCTGCAATAATATTTTGAATTTTCTGTGCAGCATTAATAAGATTTGATCCACTTTTCTTTTTGATATCTAAAGTTACAACTGGGTTTCTATCTAGTCTTGCGAATGAGCTTGGTTCTTTTGGTCCAAAACGAATCATCGCAATATCGCGCAGGTAAACAATGTTTTGTTTCTCATTTTTCACAATAACATTTTTTAAATCATCGTAGTTTTCAAATTCTCCGTCAATTCGGATATTTCTTCTAGTGATGTCATTGCCTTCAATACTTTTTATATCACCACCACTCATAGTGACATTTTCTCCTCTAATTGCGTTTTCGATGTCTTGAAAGCTAATTTCAAGAGCTTCCATTTTTAATCTGTCAACAGCAATTTCTACCTCTTCTTCATTTGTGCCAGTGATATCTACTTCGCTTATTTCAGATAAATTTTCAATTTGATCTTGAATTTTTTCACCATAAAATTTTAAATCTTTAGTTGAGTAATCTCCGCTAATATTAACATTCATCACCGGCATTTCAGAGAAGTCCAGCTCAAAAACCGTAGGATCTGCAGTTAGGTCTTTTGGTAGTTCTGATTGCGCTCTATCAACTGCATCTTTTACATCGGTTAAGCACTGTTCAGAAGGAATATCGTAATCGAATTCAACAATTATTACGGAGAAATCTTGAATGGATGTTGATTCAATCTTGTTCACACCATTTATGGAATTGAGTTCCTTTTCGATAGGTCTGGTAACCAAGTTTTCCATATCAATTGGCGAGTTGCCAATGTAAGGCGTGTTGATGTAAATTATCGGTTGTTTAATTTCAGGGAAGCTCTCTTTTGGCATGGTTGTGTACGAGAGTAGACCTATAATGGCTACAATTCCTATCATAACATACACACTTATTTTATTCCCAATTGACCATGAGGAAAGGCCGAATTTTTTTACAATTTGATTTTTTGACATGTCTTGATTACTCAATCCTTTTTGAGGATATAATTTTAACCAAATCTCCTGGAATTACATTTGTAAAACCTTCTGTAATGATCAACTGACCAACTGTGACCCCTGACTTTATTATGGTTTTGTCAGCAAACTGTTCTTCAATTTGAATATATACTTTCTCTACTTGCTTATCACTATTTACGGACAGAACAAAATTTCCTCTGCTGTCTTGTCGAATTAGTTTGGTGGGAATATTGATAGCTTGTTCAGCCTGAAAGCTTGGCAAGTTCACAAGGGCCAACATATTTGGTTTAAGAAATGGAATCCCATTTTTAGGCCGAATAGTTATATTAAACGTTCGGCTATTTTGATCAATCACTGAGCCAATCGCGTCAATTTTTTCCTTGAAAGTTTTTGATATACTTGGATATTGTATTTCGACTGTTTGTCCTGTGGTTAATTTTCCTAAAAATTTCTCACTAACTTTAAGATTAAGCTCCAAAGTTTTGTTGTTGGTCATTTCTATTAACGGTAAGCCTGGAGCAGCCATTTGACCTTCGTTGGATAATATATTTTCTACATAGCCATTGGAAGGAGCTGTTAATAAATGTTTATTAAGTTGGACTTTAGCTGTTTCAATAGCTTTTTGTAAATTTTCGTAATTTGTTTTGGCTTGTAAGAGCTGTATTTCTGAACCAATTTCTTTCTGCCAAAGTCTATTTTGTTTTTCATAGGTTGCTTGTGCCAACTTTAATGCGGATTTTAATTCATTAATTTGAGAAGAAATCATTTCGGAATTCATTTTGACTAGTGCTTGCCCAAAGCTGACTTTCTGTCCTTCACGAACATAAATTTTTTCAATTCGGCCAGGAACTTCAGAAGACATTCGTATATTCTTGTCAGATTTCACTAAACCTTGGAGGGTAACCATATTGCTGAATTTGGAATGTCCTAAGGTATCTACCTTTACAGGAATAGTATTTTCTTTGGCAGTGGTATCTAAAAGGTCTATTTCCGTTTGGAGATCCAAAATTTCTTTATTTACGGAAGCCAACTCCTGTTTTTTTTCTTTTAATTCTTTTTTTAGCTTCTCAATTTTTCCTGCTTCGCCACAAGACATTAAAAAGACGGTTAAAGTGATAGCGAGTAATTTAAATCTGGTCATGATTGCTTTTATAGTTTGCCGATTGATTTTTTGTAGTCTATGTATTTGGTAATGAAGTTGTATTGACCATTTGAAAGCTGAATAGAAGCACTAACAAATTCATTCTGTGCGTTAACCAGTTCAAAGGACGATCCTAAACCCTCTTCAAACTTTGTTCTTTCCGTTTCAAAAATCTTTTTGGTCAAATTTACCGTCGATTCTAGAAAAACCAGCGATTCTCTTTGGGTGGTCAGTTCCATTATTGCTGACTCATACTGCATATTTAGGGAGTTTTCTAGATATTGTTGTTGGTTGTCTAATTGTTCTGATTTTATTTTTAGCTTTTGTATGTCGTTTCTTTTATTGAAACCATCAAACAAAGGGACATTCAAGGATAGTGTATAAAGACTTCCGGGAAACCAGTCTTTGCCGAGACCTTCGAAAGGTTTATTATTTGCAAATGAATTTTGAAGGTGTTGCGCATTTAAATAAATTGAAGGGTATCTCGTAACCTTTAGACCTTTTATTTCCATTTCATTTAACAAAATTGATTGATCTAGGATTTTACGTTCAATCCTATCTTTTTGGTCAAAGAGATTTGAGGCAGGAGATGTAAAGCCTGTGTTTTCCATTGAACTCGTTAATTCATATTTCTCATCTATTTTTTGTCCTAAAATTAAGTTCAAATACATTCTAGCAACAATACGCTCAGCTGTAATTGTTCTTATTTGGTTTTCGATATTATTTTTACTGAGTAATAGTCTGTCTACATCCAACTTTTCTGTCATTCCTTCTACATACATGGCCGAAGTTTGATCATAAAGGTTAGAGACTAAATTTTTACTTTTTTTCAACAGGGTTAAATTTTTCTCAAGTAGCAAAACTCGGAAATAGTTTTTCATAGTCTGTTCTTTCACTTCTAATTCTGTTTGTATTGCGAGAAGTTTGGTCATTTGGACTACTTCTTTTGCCGCTTTGAGACCTAAAAAGTAACGGCCATCAAAAACCAACTGATTCAAGTTGATGGTGCCTACTATTTGAGATGGAGCGCCAAATTGGACTGCTTGTCCTCCAGCGCCAGGTTTAAATTGCGAATTAGATAATAGACCTTCATCTATCAAAACATTGTAAATGGAAGGTGTGATGAAGTCGGGAAAAACGGCAGAAGGTATTTCTACGTTGTGTGTAAGGGAACTACTTGCATTTATTTGAGGAAGGCCAGCTGCAATAATTGATTTCACCGCGTACTTTTGTGCCTCAATATCTAATCTTTTATTTTTAATTTCATTATTGTGCTCAAGTGCCAAATCTACAGCTTGCTCTAATGATAAAAAAGGTTTGTTCTGAGCGTTATTGTTATGTAGACTTAGTAAAATATAGATTAAAGTAAAAATAATCTTAAATAGCGGTAAGCGTTTATTTAATGAATATTTCGTTTGCTGTTTTTCCATAGAAAATAAATCTAAAACAAAGAAACAAAAAATACTAAGTAGAAAAATGACTTTCAGGAAAACTTACGATGGTTTTTATAATTTTATCGATAAGTGCTTAAAATTTCACTTAGGTAGGCCAAAAAGCTTTCTTTACCCTCTTTACTTGTAGAAGAACTTAATAGATATTCTGGTATTTCATCCCAATTATCTTGTGATAGGCTTAATTCAAAATCTGCCATTTTTTTTTCTATATCCTTTGACTTTACCTTATCAATTTTGGTGAAAACTATCACGAACGGAATACCATTTTCGCCGCACCATCTTATAAATTCAAAATCAATAGGCTGTGGGTCAATACTTAAGTCTAGCAAAAGGAATGTAAGAAATAAGGATTTTCTGTCTAACAAATATTCGGTAATCATTTCATCAAACTTTAGTCTACTTCTCATTGAAACTTTTGCATATCCGTAACCAGGTAAATCAACTAAATAAAATTGATTTTCAATAAGGTATCGATTAATAAGTTTGGTTTTTCCTGGTTTTGAGCTGGTTTGTGCAAGTTTTTTATTGTTACATATAAAATTAATTAAACTTGATTTACCTACATTTGAGCGTCCAATAAAAGCCAACTCAGGGATCCTTTCATCGGGCATTTGCCCCAATTTTGAAAAGGAACGGTCAAATTTTGAATAAGAAATTTTCATTTAGGTCTGCGCAAATTAACCAACAAAAACAGGATATCGCAGAGATGTTCGATCAAATTTCAGATAATTATGATTTTTTAAACCGTTTATTTAGTTTCCGCTTTGATGTTTATTGGCGGCGTAGTTTGGTTAAAGGCGCAAAACTACAGGACGAAGATTTTGTACTTGATTTAGCAACTGGAACTGGGGATTTGGCTTTTGCCATAAAGCGACATAAACCAGATGTCCGTGTTGTTGGGACAGATGTGGCAAAAAAAATGCTAATTATCGCCAAAGAGAAGGCGAAAATGAAAAGTGTTAAGATTGATTTTTGTCAAAAAAAAGTAAATTTTCTGCCATTTGAACAGCAATCTTTTGATCATGTCTTCATTTCTTTTGGCGTAAGAAACTTTGCTAATATTCATGGCGAGTTACAGGAAGTTTACCGGGTGCTGAGACCGAAAGGACGTATACATATTGTTGACTTTTTTCAACAACAAAGCAGCGTAGGTAAAATGTTTATTAACTTGTACGTTTCAGTCTTAATGCCCTCTATTGTTGCCTTATTTTACAAGAATAAATCGGCTTATAATTACTTACCTAATTCGATAAAAACATTTTATAAAAGCAAAAAATTTAAAGAAATTGTATCAAATTGCGGTTTCAAATTCGTTGAAGAAAGAAAGCTTTCATTTGGGTTGTGCGAAATAGTAAGATTCGAAAAATAATTTTCATCTGGTTAGCAATCGGTCATTTTTCTGCAAATGCACAGCAAAATAATCCATTGTATGATTTACAAAAAATCCATTTTGGGTTTTCAATAATTGGCGATCATGCCAGCTATAAATTGAACCCTAGTCAGGATTTTTGGTTAGACAACCAAGTCCTAAATATAGAGCAAATGGACTATGCTGGTTTTGGCTTTGGAGGCTTGATGAATGCGAGAATATCTGATCATTTTGATTTTAGGACAGCGTTGAATCTCCACTTTACCCAAAGAGATTTGGTATTTACTTTTAGCGACCAAAGCAAAAGGCAAATAGAGATGGAAAATACCTATTTTGAAGTACCAATGTTAATCAAATTAAAATCGATTCGTCACAGAAACGTTAGGATATATGTCATTGGGGGTGTAAATTATCGATATGATTTTGCAAGTGATATAGATACGGATAGAAGTTTTGAAAAGCCCATTGTTGCATTATCTCCTAATACGTATAGCTATGACCTTGGTTTAGGCTTTGATTTATATTTTGAATTTTTCAAATTTTCACCTGAAATTAAATTAAGCTCGGCTTTAAATAGTTATTTGGCTCGAGATAAATATATTTTCTCTCAATCAATTGGAAGTTTGATGCCCCGATTGGTTCAGATCTCATTTTCTTTTGAATAATTGCTACAATTTTCGTTAAAACATACAGATTCCCATTCTCAGGCGCGTACAGGTGAAATCACGACTGCTCACAACACGATTAAAACACCCATATTTATGCCCGTTGGTACTGCTGGGACAGTAAAAGCCATAAGCCAAGAAGAATTAAAAAGCGAAATTAATGCGCCAATAATATTGGGAAATACTTACCATCTTTTCTTGCGGCCTGGAGTAAAGATATTGGAAGAAGTAGGAGGTTTACATAAATTTATGAATTGGGATAGAAGTATTCTAACAGATAGTGGAGGTTATCAGGTGTATTCAATAGCTGAAAGTCGCAAAATAAAAGAAAATGGGGTTGAGTTTCAAAGTCATATCGATGGCTCAAGATTTTTCTTTACTCCTGAAAAAGTAATGGACATTCAAAAAATTATTGGAGGGGATATCATTATGGCTTTTGATGAATGCACCCCTTATCCTTGTGATTATCAGTATGCCAAAAAATCTTTAGCTCTTACGCATGATTGGCTGGTAAAGTGTAAAAAGCATCAGCAAAATCAAATGAATTCTTACGATTACTTTCAGTCTTTATTCCCTATTGTGCAAGGGAGTACATTTAAGGATTTACGACAAGAAAGTGCAAAATTTATAGCAGATCAAAATATGCCAGGAAATGCCATTGGAGGTCTCTCTGTAGGCGAACCTCACCACCTTATGTATGAAATGACCAATTTAGTAACCGAGCATCTTCCTAAAGATAAACCACGTTATTTAATGGGCGTTGGAACGCCGGCCAACTTGCTTGAGTGCATCGCCTTGGGCATTGATATGTTTGATTGTGTGATGCCAACCAGAAATGCGCGAAATGGAATGCTTTTTACAGAAAATGGAACGATAAATATCAAAAACCAAAAATGGGAAAATGACTACAGCGAAATTGATGAAAAAATAACGCCCAATTATTCAAAAGCGTACTTAAGACATTTGATTAAAAACAATGAGTATCTTGGTGCTCAAATTGCAAGTAAACACAACCTTAAATTTTATCTTTGGCTTATGAACGAAGCAAGGGAAAAGATAGCGGATGGTAATTTTTACGCATGGAAAAACACAATGGTACCTAAATTAGAATCAAGATTATGAACCCAGTAGAATTAAAAAACAGAGTACAAAAACTTAGCTATGCAGGTTTGAAAATTGCACTCGTTTTGCCTCAAAAACAGGCATTGAGTAATCTAATACGCTTGGAAATAATCAAAATGGCAAGTCAAATGGCTATTCAAGCGATGGGGCTTTATCAAGGTCAGTTAAGCCATACATTTTTAGACAATCTTAATGAAGCCAAAAACCAAGCTAATGGATTCCTCTATTGGCTTCAATTGGTTCAATCAGAAAAAATGTTAGACAGCAAAATTATTGACCCACTTATTGCAGAGACAGAACAAATAATCCAGATGTATATTAAAGCATTTAAGACGCTAAAGAATAAGTTGGATTGAGACGGATAACAAACTTTCTTACAAAATTAGACAGGTATATCATCAAAAAAATGTTGGGTACCTTTTTGATGGCTTTAGGCTTATTTACGGTAATCATTGTGGTGTTTGACGTGGCTGAAAAAATTGATGAATTTGTTTCCAAAGAGGTTACGCTGCGAGAAATATTATTGGTTCATTATGCCAATTTCATCCCTTTTTTACTCAATATGTTTAGCCCGCTCTTTGTTTTTATCACTGTTATATTTTTCACTTCTCGTTTGGCTTTCCGCAGTGAAATAGTTGCCATACTTTCTTCAGGTGTTTCTTATGCAAGATTTTTGAGGCCTTATTTGGTTATAGCTTTTTTGATTGCCTGTTGTTCGTATTACTTGAATGGTTATCTAATACCTATTTCAGAAAAAAAAAGGTTGACTTTTGAGAACACCGTTATTCGTGATAGAAGTTTTGATTTTAAGCAAAATATTAAACTACCTTTAACAGCCAATGATGTAATTTCTTTTGAAAATTTTAGGTATTTAGATAGTTTGGGATTGAAAGTTTCTCTGGAACATTTTGAAAACGGAGAATTGGCTTCAAGGATAATGGCTGATAAACTCACATGGGAACCTAAAACACAAAAATGGCGCCTGCACAATTTTGTTGAAAGGATTTTTTATGACGATGGAATACAAAGACTAACCAAACTAGCCTTTAAAGACACGCTCATTCCAATCAATCCTGATGAAATATTTATGATGGACGATGATGTCCAGTCCTTTAGCAATTCTGAAATCAATCAGATGATAAAAATCGAGCGAGCGAGGAGTTCAAATAACATATTTTTTTATTTGACAGAAAAATATCGACGAATTGCTTCTCCTGTTTCTATCATTATCTTAACCCTTATAGGTGTGAGTGTTTCAAGCGTAAAGCAGAGAGGTGGTGTAGGTCTTCACTTGGGCAAAGGACTCCTTATAAGTTTCGCTTTTCTTTTTGCCATGCAATTTTTCAACTCTTATGGAGCCAAAGGTACTTTACCTCCTCTTACAGCTGTTTGGTTGCCAAATATTATTTTCGGATTGATTGCCCTACGTCTTCTTCAGCGTACTCAAAAATAATTTGTATATTTAAAAAAAAATCGGGTTTTATGAGTATTCAAAAGACTGCAAGAACACATGCCGGTATAAATAAATATAACGGTCCGTGGGATGATGCTGCAAAATTGCATTTGCTAAGAAGAACCTTGTTTGGTGCCACATTTAGAGATTTAAAATACTTAGAAAATAAAAACTTATCAGATGCCATAAATGAAATCCTTGATGATTCAGTAAGCCTTCCATCACCACCACTTAACTATTATCAAAATGATAACAATAATGACCCGAATGTACCATTAGGTAAGACATGGGTAAATGACACTTTTGGGGGTCAATTTAATTCTCAAAGGAGAAACAGCTGGGCTTGGGATTGGATAGGTAATTGTATCAATCAAAATTTTAATATTAGAGAAAAAATGACCCTCTTTTGGCACAATCATTTTGCAACAGAATCTTCCATTTTCGCCTATGCTTATTTTGGTTTTGAACATACCAAGCTTCTTAGAGAAAATTGTTTAGGTGATTTTAAAGGGTTGGTAAAAAAAATGACATTGGATAAAGCCATGCTTAGGTACTTAAATGGTGAAAAAAATCAAGCAAAAGCACCGGATGAAAACTATGCAAGAGAGCTACAAGAACTATTTACATTGGGGAAGGGTGAACAGGCAAACTATACCGAAAGTGATATTATTGAAGCCGCTAAAGTATTGACTGGTTGGAGAATAAATTATAAAACAGGAGAGGTATATTTTACCGAATCTAGACATTATGATAAGAATAAAGTATTCTCTAAATTTTATAATAACTACTTGCTAAGAGCGGGAAGTTCTCAAGAAGATGCTGAGAAAGAAATTGATGATTTAGTCAATATGATATTTGCCAAAAAAGAAGTGGCTAGATTTTTGGTTCGGCGCTTGTATGTTTGGTTTATCTATTACGAAATTGATGAAACCACGGAAGCAAACTTTATTGAGCCATTGGCAGATATTTTCTTTGACAATAACTTTGATATAAAGCTTTTAATGAAGACAATGCTCGAAAGTGAGCATTTTTTTGATACCGCCAATAGGGCTTGTATGATTAAAAGCCCACTAGATTATTTGGCTGGTTTTTGCCGTCAATTTGAAATAGAATTCCCAAGGATTGAAGACGATATAGAAAATACCTATAGAATGTGGGGTTATATTTATTATTTGTCTTCAATTTTACAACAGACCATAGGTAATCCGCCTTCTGTTTCTGGTTGGCCAGCTTACCATCAAATGCCCTCATTTCACGAATTATGGATAAACACCGACACACTTCCCAAAAGAGTATCATACACAGAATACTTAATTTGGACAGGCTATAACAGAGGTGGCTTTAGATTGCAAGCAGACACTATCAAGATAGCTTCCAAAACGTCAAAACCAGAAGATCCTAACCAATTGATTCAAGACTTAGTTAAACATCTTTGTCCTTTAGATGTTTCAGACGAGGTGAAATTAGACATGAAAAGTATTTTGCTCTCGAACCAACCACTCGATTCTTACTGGACTGAGGCTTGGATGAATTATATAGCTGAACCAACAAACGAAACCTTTAAAAATACTGTAGAGTCAAGATTAAAACTCCTTTTTGCATATATCATAAAACAAAGCGAATATCAATTGTCTTAGAACCATGAACAGAAAAGAATTTTTACAAACAGCAGGTCAATTGAGTTTAATTCCAGTGGTGATTGGCGGACAACCCATTCGCGCTTTTGGTAAAACTTTATCAAATACGGCCAATACTTTTACAGAAACCGATCATGTATTGGTCTTAATAGAATTAAATGGCGGGAATGACGGACTAAATACTGTTATTCCTCTAGATCAGTACAGCAACTTGTTTAAGGCTAGAGAAAATGTATTAATCGATGAGAATAAGGTATTGAACCTAGAAGGAACAGAAAAAACAGGTTTGCATCCCAGTATGACAAAGCTTCAAGAGATGCACAAGAATGGGGAGCTTCAGATACTGCAAGGTGTAGGGTACCCGAACCAAAATCGATCACACTTTAGATCAAAAGACATTTGGGTTACAGGTTCTGATTCTGATGAAAATTTAAATAGTGGTTGGATTGGAAGATATTTAGCTAATGAGTGGCCAAATTATCCTGAAGGATTTCCAAATGACAATATGAAAGACCCATTGGCAATACAGATTGGATCAGTTGTTTCACCAGTTTGTCAAGGCATTTCTGTGAATATGGGCTTAGCAGTTTCAAATCCAGACTATTTCTACGAGCTATTAACAGACGATGATAGTACGCCAAATACCCGTTCAGGGAGAGAGCTAAAATTTATTAGAACTGTAGCACATCAAAGCAATGAATACGCTAAAGTTGTAAACGAAGCTTCCGAAAAGGGCAGCAACAAAAGCGAATTGTATGACGAAACAGAAAGTCTGGCTAAACAACTAAAAATAGTCGCTAGACTTATATCAGGAGGACTACGCACAAGAGTGTATACAGTAACTTTAGGTGGTTTTGATACACATGCCAATCAAATAGACGCAAGTACAGGCAATGAAGAAGGAGCACATGCCAACTTGTTAAATCGGGTGTCAGAAGCCATTTATGCTTTTCAAGACGATTTAAAACTTTTGGGTTTAGAAGATCGTGTTTTGGGCATGACTTATTCTGAATTTGGAAGACGTATAAAATCAAATGCAAGTAGTGGAACTGATCATGGATCTGCCGCGCCTTTGTTCATGTTTGGTAAAAATGTGAAAGGAGGTATTTTGGGTGAAAATCCCCAAATTGCGGACGAGGTTGAAACCGGAGACGGAGTTGAAATGGAGATAGATTTTCGAAATATTTATTCTTCCGTTCTTAAAAATTGGTTTTGCTTGCCAAGTTCTGAAGTTGATTCTGTAATGCTTCAAAACTTTGACTCGCTTGATATACTAGAGGATACTTGTCAGACAGGAAGCGTGGCTAGAGCCTTACAAAAAAAGTCAGGAGATACATGGATATACAATTACCCCAATCCTTTTGTTGAAAGTACAACCGTGAAATATGCATCTAATGGCCGTCATGTAAGGATAAGTGTTTTAGATACACAAGCTAGAGAAATATCGGTATTGGTTGATGAAGACAAGAGTGAAGGTGAGCACACAACTATTCTAAATGCATCGTCAATGACGCCAGGTGTTTACTATTTGCAATACCAATCGGAAGATGTTATGCAATCACGAAGTGTTGTGAAAATTAGGTAGATTTTATCTAGATGGGGTTGATCAATTAATTAAACCCAATTCACGTTTTTGATAAGGGTCAATCTCTGAGGGTGCATCTATCATTAGATCTCTGCCTTGGTTGTTTTTTGGAAAAGCAATGACATCTCGAATATTATCTTCCCCAGCTAGCAAACTACAAAGTCTATCAAATCCCAATGCAATACCACCGTGAGGAGGTGCGCCATATTCAAATGCATCCATCAAGAACCCAAATTGTTCTTTTGCTTCTTTATCTGAAAAACCTAAAAGGGACAACATTTTCTCTTGTGTAGCTCTATCGTGAATTCTTATACTTCCGCCACCAACTTCTACACCATTAATTACCATATCATAAGCATTTGCTTTAACCTGTTTTGGCTGACTGCTAAGTTTATCAAAATCTTCTGTTTTCGGGCTAGTAAATGGGTGGTGCATTGCATGAAACCGCTGATTTTCTTCATCCCACTCCAAAAGAGGGAAATCAGTTACCCAAAGTGGTTTAAATATTTTATTATCAATTAAATTTAATTGACGCCCCATTTCTAACCTAAGCTCACTCATTTGCTTCAAGACCTGATTTTCAGTACCCGACAGAATCAAAATCAAATCTCCCGCGTGTGCGTCACAATTCTCTGCAAGATTTTGCCAAACTTGAGCATCAAAGAATTTATCTATCGACGACTTGAAACTTCCATCTTCATTATATTTACAATAAACCAGTCCTTTAGCACCGATCTGTGGTCTTTTTACAAAATTGCTTAATGCATCTAACTTCTTTCTCGTATAATTTGAGGCACCTTTTGCCACGATGCCCAAAACTTTCTCTGCACCATCAAAAACTTGAAAACCATGTCCTTTGGCAAATTTATCCAGATGTTTTATTTGCATTTCGAATCGCGTATCGGGTTTGTCATTACCATATAAGTTGATGGCTTCTTCATAAGTCATGGTCTCAAAAGCTGGTAAATCAATATTGATTGTTTCTTTGAAAACCGCTTTTGCAAGTAATTCAAATGTTTGGCAGATATCTTTTTGTTGCACAAAACTCATTTCACAATCAATCTGAGTAAACTCTGGCTGTCTATCTGCCCTCAAGTCTTCATCCCTAAAACATCTTACAATTTGAAAATACTTGTCAAATCCGCTTACCATAAGTAGTTGTTTGAAAGTTTGCGGGGATTGTGGTAAAGCGTAAAATTGATCGGTATTCATACGGCTTGGTACAACAAAATCTCTTGCACCTTCTGGCGTTGATTTGATAAGGTAGGGTGTTTCAATTTCAAGGAAGTTTTCTTTACTTAAAAAGTTTCTAATTGCTTGTGAGGTTCTATGGCGCAAAAACATATTTTTCTGCAGTTTTGGACGTCTCAAATCTAAATAGCGGTATTTCATTCTCAGTTCATCGCCACCATCTGTCTCATCTTCAATGGTAAAAGGGGGTGTACTAGATTGGTTCAATACTTCTAAATCCTCTACTTGTATTTCTATA
Source organism: Bacteroidetes bacterium MED-G17 (assembly GCA_002457675.1). Classification (GTDB taxonomy): domain Bacteria; phylum Bacteroidota; class Bacteroidia; order NS11-12g; family UBA9320; genus MED-G17. The sequence goes on along the minus strand of NTKK01000004.1, from coordinate 129,366 downwards.
CCTCCAGTAGAAATTTGTTCATTTTTACTACTACGCTCAATCACTTTGCCAGTCGCTCTAAGGACATATTCTCTTCCTACATTTTTTGAAACTTCAAGGAGAGAAGAGGCGCTTAGTTCATTGAAACTAAGTTGGGTGATTCCGTGCCTATCTCTTAAGTCAATGAAACACATTGCACCCAAGTCTCTATGGTTTTGGACCCAACCGCATAAACTGACTTTTTCCCCAATATTGGATTCATTTAACTCACCACAAGTATGTGAACGAAGCATACCACAAAAATGATTAAAAGTTTAGATTTTAGGCCTAAAAATCATTCTTCAAGTGTTACAATCAAATCAGGGCTTAAATTTGTTGACTGATGTCTATTTCTAAGCATTACAATCCGAATGATGTTGAAGGCAAGTGGTACAAGACTTGGTTAGAGTCAGGTGCCTTTACCTCTAAAGTGGACAATAGAGAACCTTTTGTTGTACTAATTCCTCCACCAAATGTTACTGGTGTTTTACACATGGGTCATATATTAAACAACACAATACAAGATGTTTTAGTACGAAAAGCGCGCATGATAGGTAAGAATGCCTTGTGGCTTCCGGGTATGGACCATGCTTCAATAGCTACCGAGGCAAAAGTTGTAAAAATGCTTAGGGAAAAGGGAATTAAAAAGAGTGAAATCGGTCGTGAGAAATTTCTTGAATATGCATTTGAATGGAAAGATACATATGGAGGAATTATCTTAGAACAACTTCAGAAGCTCGGTTGCAGTTGTGATTGGGATAGAACAAAATTTACCATGGAAGAGGAACTTTATAAATCAGTTATAAAAACTTTCGTCAAGATGTATAATGATGGGTACATATATAAGGGCAAAAGGATGGTCAATTGGGATCCAAAAGGACTTACTGCTATTAGTGATGAAGAAGTTATATACCATGAAGAAAAATCAAAATTATATTACATCAAATACAATATTGTTGGACAAGACGATTTCATAACTATTGCTACAACACGCCCAGAAACTATTTTAGGAGATTCAGCAATTGCAGTAAATTCTAAAGATCCTAGATATAAACGTTTGAAGGGTAAAAAAGCGATTGTTCCATTAATACATCGAGAAATACCGATAATAATTGATGACTATGTGCAAATGGATTTTGGAACAGGTGCACTAAAAGTTACTCCTGCACATGATTCAAATGATTATGAATTAGGACAAAAGCATCAAATTGAAACAATTGATGTACTTAACCCGAATGGGACATTAAATGAAAATGCACAATTTTTCATTGGAATGGACAGGTTCGAAGTCAGAAAAAAGATCACTATTGAATTGCAAGAGGCGGGCGCTTTGGATAAAATAGAAGAATATCAAAATAAAGTTGGACGATCGGAGAGAACCAACGCTGTTGTGGAGTCAAGGCTTAGCGAACAATGGTTTGTAAATATGGATTTATTCATGAAAAAACACCCAAATGTGCTTAACTCAGTCATGACTGATGAAATCGAATTTGTCCCATCAAAGTATAAAAATACTTACCGCCATTGGCTGGAGCATATCAAAGATTGGTGTATTAGTCGTCAATTGTGGTGGGGACAAAGAATTCCTGCATATTATTTCAACGATCAAGTTGTGGTAGCTGAAACAAAAATTCAAGCTTTCGAACTTGCAAAGCAAAAAGGTTTCTCTGGTAAAATTGACGAGCTTATGCAGGATGAAGATGTTCTAGATACATGGTTTAGCAGTTGGTTGTGGCCGATTAGTGTTTTTAACGGTGTCAATGATACGCAGAACGAGGAAATAAGTTATTATTACCCTGCAAATGATATTGTAACTGGTCCGGACATTATTTTCTTTTGGATAGCCCGCATGATTATGTCTGCTTATTATTTAAGAGATGAAAAACCATTTAAAAAGGTCTATTTTACGGGTATAGTTCGGGACAAACTGGGCAGAAAGATGTCCAAATCACTTGGAAATTCACCTGATGCTATTGCTCTAATGGATGAATTTGGAACTGACGCAGTTAGATTTGGTATTTTATCGAGTGCTCCTGCTGGGAATGATATATTATTTGACGAGAGCCTTTGTAATCAAGGAAGAAATTTTGCCAATAAAATATGGAATGCTTACAGGTTTGTTGAGGGCCTCGAAACAACAGAATTGGCGAATGATTTTTATAAAAACAACAATACCCATATTTCACGTTGGGTAAAAAATAGGTTTAATGCTTGCTTGACAAATGTAAATCGACAACTCGATGAGTATAGATTTTCAGAAGCCATTACGTCAATTTATAGATTTGTTTGGGACGATTTTTGTTCTTGGTATTTGGAAATGATAAAGCCTTCTGATAACGAAAAAATTCCAACCGACACAAAGGCTGAGTTTTTAGAATTATTCGGAAAAATTTTGAAATTGCTTCATCCATTCATGCCCTTTATTTCAGAAGAACTTTGGCATGCTCTAGGAAATAAAAGTTTGATTAACCAAAACCCTTGGCCAGAAGCATTTGAGCTGGTTGATGATTTTACCTACACACAAGAACCTTTTTTGCTAGTTAGTCAAATACGATCTGAGAGAAGCAAAAAAGGCTTAAGCCCCAAAAAAACCTGCGCAGTAGAATACAAGTTTGAGGGAGAAGAGGCAAAAATATACCTGTTATTTAGCGATGTAATTAAAAAGCTTGCCAATGTTTCCGAAATTAATTTTTCGAAAAATCCTTCGGGAGACAAAATTTTGGTTCACACAAAGGCGTTCTCTTTGCAATTTGAAGGAGTAGAAAATGGAAAAGTCGATGTAGAAGGTGTTATCAGGGAAATAAAAAGGTTGCAGGGTTTTTTATTGGGAATAGAAAAAAAACTGGGCAATGAGAGATTTATTCAAAATGCACGAAAAGAAGTCATTGACAGAGAGCAACAGAAATTCCGAGATACCTCAAATAAAATTAAATTGCTAAAAGAACAATTAAAAGGATAAACGCTTGAAAAAACTACACATTTTATATTTACGTAGCTTTATTGGACCTTTCATCGCAACTTTTTTTATTAGTTTATTTCTTTTTTTACTTCAGGCATTGTATCAATACGTTAAATATATTGTTGGTAAAGGGCTTGAGTGGTATGTTATTGTCGAATTTATATTCTACCTATCTATCCATCTTATCCCTTTAGCCTTGCCATTGGCCATATTGCTTTCAAGTATAATGACTTTCGGAAACCTTGGAGAAAGGTATGAACTTGTAGCGATAAAATCATCAGGTATTTCGCTATATCGAAGCATGTTTCCACTCATTTTATTGATGGTCACTTTGTCTGTAATTGCTTTTCATACAGCCAATATTTGGATACCAAAGGCAAACTTGAATTGGGGCGCATTATTTTATTCTATAAAAACCAAAAAACCTGGGATGAATCTGCAAGAAGGGATTTTTTTTAATGATCTAGAAGGGTATTCTATCAAAGTTGGGAAGAAGCATAAAGATGGTGAAACAGTTGAGGATATACTTATCTATGCAAATCAGAAAAATGGTATAAATAGAGATATAATTACAGCAAAAAAAGGCAAGCTGGTTTTTACCAATGACAAAAGGTTTATGGTGCTTACCTTAGAGGATGGAGTAAGACATCAAGAAATGATAGAGGATAAAAATTATAGAATAAGTTTCCCAAACAATATCATGCGGTTTTCTTATCAAAAGATTGCTATTGACTTGACAGATTTACAATTTAATAGGATTAGTAAAAATGCCTTCAAAGAGGATAGAAGAATGTTAAATGTAGCTGAGCTGCAGGATAGAATCGATTCTCTAAATAAGAAGGTGAAACAAGAAGAAATGGCTACCAATGAATATCTCCAACAGTTCTTGGATTTGCCTAAGCTGAAAGACAGTATTTCGATTCAAAAAAACCAAAAAATCGACACATTACATGCATTAATGAAATTGCCTGTTTCGTCAAAAAAATATGCGAAAAAGAATTTTGTAGAAAGAAATGTAAAGCCCGCTAAACCGAACAATAATGATGTTTTCAATTTTGCTATTTCTAGGGCTAGATCAATAAAAAATCGCCTCAAAATATATAAGGATGGGATTCGGGAAGACAAAATGCTAAAATGGAAATATCAAGTGGCTTATCATCAAAAGTTCACATTGGCTTTAAGCGTTATATTACTATTTTTTATAGGCGCTTCCTTAGGCGCGATAATCAGAAAAGGAGGTTTTGGGCTACCACTTGTTGTTTCAATTCTGATGTTCATTGTTTACCATATAATTAACGTATTAGGGGAGAAATTGGCCAAAGAGGGAAAGTTAGATCCAATTGAGGGCATGTGGATGAGTACTTTTATACTCACTCCAGTAGCTATCATGCTTACCTATGCGGCTTCTAAAGAAATAAGATTCTTTGAAGCTGATTTTTGGCTGAAATTATCTACTAATCTTAAAACCAAAGTGCGTAAGAAAATTCAAGTAAAAAATTGAATCTGCTAAATATTTCACATAGAGTTCCTTTCCCATTAAAGGATGGTGGATCAATAATGATTTACAACTTTCTAATGGGCTACAAATCTTTAGGGTTGAATACATATTTCATGGCCATAGCAGCCAAAAAGCACAAAATTGATATCGATCGGGCAAATGAAAAACTCAAATATTTGGCGGATGTGGAACTTTTTCCGTTAGATACAGACGTAAAACTCATTCCAGCTTTTCTGCATCTTTTTAGAAAAAAATCATATAATATTAGCAGATTCTATAGTAAGTCATTTGCTAAGAAAATTTCAGAAAAGTTATCGGCGAATAATTTTGATGCCGTTCAATTTGAGACCATTTTCATGGCTCCTTATTTATCAATTGTTAAAGAAAAAACCTCAGCGCCTTGCATTTTAAGGCAACATAATATGGAATCAGAAATTTGGGAACGAAGGGCAAATAGAGAAGTTAATCCCCTCAAAAAATGGTATGTAAAACACCTTACAAAACGCCTTAGAGATTATGAAAAAAAGATGTTGCCAAAATTTGACTCTATTGTTTGGGTAACGGAACATGATCTTCAAAAAGGTAAAAATGAATCTGGCCATACACCCAACTTTGTTGTGCCATCAGGTGTTGAAATCCCCATTGAATCGAGTGAGTTAAAAACCAATAAAAATAAATGGTATCATCTTGGTGCACTAGATTGGCCACCCAATCTTGAAGCATTGATGTGGTTTCTAAAAAGTGTTTGGCCAAAAATGATTGAGGAAAATAGAGAATTAGAATTGCATATTGCCGGAAGAAATTGCCCGAATTTTTTAAAAAAGTATAAGGCAAAAGGTGTTTACGTGTATGGAGAAATACCAAATAAAGAAACGTTTTTAGTAGATAAGTCAGTTTGTTTGGTACCTATCAAATCGGGTAGTGGTATTCGAATTAAATTGTTAGAAGCTATAGCAAATAAAAAAATTGTTGTTTCAACAGAGATAGGTAGCCAAGGTATTCCCAAGAAACTGCTTAAATCAACCATTTTGGCTAATAGTGCCGAAGGGTTTATATCGGCTGCCAAAAGAGTTCATGACATAGATGCCAAAATTATTGATGAAATGAAAAGCAACCTAATTGCTGAATACAGCATCCAAAATACATCTTTACAGATGGCAAAAATCCTTTTTCCGTCCTCAGATTCTAGTTTCTTAAATAAGAATTAACGAAACATTAGTTTAATTGATACAGATTGTATTTTTTTGAAATGTTTAATAAAATTGCTTTATGAAGTTCGTAGTTAATTCAAAGACCTTACTGCAAAACCTACAAACCATTGGAGGTGTTGTTGTAAGCAAACCTATTCTTCCTATTTTGGACAACTTTTTGTTTGGAATTAAAGAAGGCAACTTGAAAATAACTGCAACAGACTTAGAGACTACAATTACAACAGAACTTGAGGTTCAAGCAGATGGGAATATTCATGTGGCTATTCCCTCCAAAATGCTAATGGAAACCTTGCGTTCTTTGCCGGATCAGCCACTTACACTGGATATCGACGAAAACAACTTCACGGTAGAAATTACTTCTGAAACGGGAAGATATAAACTAAATGGCGAACCTGGTGAAGACTTCCCAAAAACCCCAAGCCATACAGCAGATGAAAGTTTACAAATTCCTGCAGAAGTGCTTGAAGATTCTATAGCTAAAACCCTTTTCGCTACAAGTAATGATGAATTGCGACAAAATCTAACTGGGGTGTTTTTTGAAATAGATGAAAACCAATTGAATTTTGTTGCTACAGATGCCAACAGATTGGTTCGAAGTCAACGCCTCCAGATAGCGTCTTCTTCAACTACAAGTTTTATTGTACCCAAAAAAGCATTAACACAACTGAAGAGCAACCTCACAGCTACAACTGGAAATGTGCAAATGGATTATAACCAAAACAATGTTTTCTTCTCATTTGATAAGGTTAAAATTATTAGTAGATTGATAGATGAAAAATATCCAGACTATAATGCAGTAATTCCTACTGATAACCCCAATAAACTTACCATCGACAGAAGCCAATTTCTACAGTCGGTTAAGCGAATTGCTATTTATGCCAACAAAACAACACAACAAATAAGATTGAAATTGGCAGGTAGCGAAATGACTTTAAGCGCAGAAGATTTGGACATGTCAAACGAGGGAACAGAGAGACTATCAGTAAACTATGCAGGTGCTGATATAGAAATAGGTTTCAATGCGCGATATCTAGTTGATATGTTGACCAACATGACAACTTCCGAGGTTAGTCTAGAATTGAGCGATCCAAATAAAGCAGGAATTTTGTTGCCTTCTGAGCAAGATGAAAATGAGCATTTGCTTATGCTAATTATGCCAATGATGCTCAACAAAGGTTAAATATTTGTATTTACCCTTCTTATGATTGCCTCTGCAGCACACTTGCCGCTGTGTATGGCAGCATTTGTGGAACCATATAAATTCCAATCACCTGCCAAATAGGTCTTTTCTTTTTGAGCCATTATTTCTTTTTTATAAGAATAATTAACCTGTTCTTGATTATTTAATCCGTATGGTATATGGTGTGTTTTTATCCATTTCCAATCCGTGGTATCAAAATAATTGGTAATGTATTCCAAAATCTTCTTAGAATCCAACTTATTACTTTCACTAACTTTATTATTTACGGAAATGCCAATATATTCAACATCTCTAGAGTTTACATATAAATTACTGAACTGAACTAGATTACTTATACCTAGTGGATTATTCTCGAACACGGCCAATTCACAGGCTTTTAATACTTTATTGGGCGTAATAAAAACAAAAAGACTATTTTGATTTGCTTTTTTCTGAAATGTCTTTGGTCTAGTATCGATAATAAAATCTGCTGAAGTTTTATATCCATCCTCAAAAAAGAGGTTTTCATTTTCAATTTTTTCCAATGATTTAAAAAAATGAAAATAATTTGTGCCAATATTCTTATAAAGTTGTTTGGGAATAGCGCCCATACCATTTGTAGGAACTACGATACTTCCTGAGAGCATCATCTTCAAAACATATTGAAACACCTTGCTGGACGTTTCCAAATTATTTTCTAAAAAGATGCCTTTTAAGAATGGTTGCAAGGTATGTGAAATAAAATCATCTGAAAGGCCTCTGTTTTTTAAAAACTTATGAGTTGGGATATCTTTTTGGCTAAAAATTTTTTTCAAACTTGTACTTCTCAAATAGACAACAATTTTGGCCATATTCCATAAAGATTTTATATCCATAAAAGGATACCTAAGCATGTTAAAAACATTTCGATAGCGTCCATTAGGATACTCTAAGAAATATTTTTTTTTGTTTTTACAAAGTGTAAATCCCTTTGTAAGGGGCGTAAATTCTAAATCTGCATAATTAACAACACTTAGGGCCTCTGGATAAGATGTAAGGAAAATTTGAAAGCCGTGGTCGACAATTAAGCCCTCTACAAGTTCAGATTTCATCCTACCACCGACTTCAGCTGTTTTTTCGAATACCTCAAAAGGAATATTGGCCCGCTTTAGATACAAAGCAGCAGTAAGCCCAGATATTCCCGCACCAATGATAGCTACTTTTTTCTTTTTCATTTAAAGATCAAAAAACTCAATTGTTTCTTCTATTACCTCTTCCAAATGTTTTGGGAATTTTTCGTTTTCATATGGGTGATAAGCACCAAATACGTGATTGGCATTTTCTATCTCTACCAATATGGATTGCGGAATAATCTCATTGATTCTTTTTGCTTCCTTCAGTAAAACCGTCTCATCATGCGTGCCATGTACGAGCAACAGTGGTTTATCGTATTTAACTGCTTGACTCAAAATGTCCAATTTATCTTTATTGGCTTGGTAATCTTCATAATACTGGAATTTTACTGGGAACATTTCACCAGTTCTTTTATTAGGTAGAAATATTTGACCGTCTTCTTCCCATTTTTTTGGATTTTCATGTTCAGCAAATCGATTGAAGCTACAAACCCCTGCCCAGGAAGCTACTTTCTCTATCCTTTGGTCATAAACTGCATTGAGAATAGCCAATCCGCCACCTTTGCTATGACCTATGAGATAAATCCTGTTGCCGTAGATTTCATTAAAGAATTGATTCTTTAATTCATCAAGAACAAGGCCAACTTCTTGAATTTCTGTACTTAAATTATTTTCAGAAAAGGCATCTAAATCGGTTATTTCATATTGATTGTCTGCGATTCCATTATGCGAAAAGTTGAACTTTGCGAAGGCGTATCCTGCTTGTACAAAATATTCACTCATTAGTTCCCATGGTCCCCAGTCCTTAAATCCTTTGAAGCCATGAACAAACAGCACCAAAGCTTTTGATACTATTTTGGGATTGTGATAAAAATCAAGATGAATTTTACGTTTTCTAGCACCTTCAAAGCTTATTTGTTGTTTCTCCATGCTTTTTTAAATATGATCTATATTGGAATGAACGCTGAAGCAAAAATAATTGAAGGATGATAAAGCTGAACCAATTGCCCAAAGGTGTTTTGTGCGTAAAAAAAATTTCATCCTGAAGAATGCAACGATTATTATCTCCTTTAGTCACCAAATGTTTATGTTGCCATTTGGTTAACCCAAAAGGAAGTTCCAAACCCTCATCGACAAAATAACATTTGGCATTATCCGAATGGATATCGATTATTTTTACCATCATCCGTTGTTTAAAAATCTTAAACCAAATTGAAACTCTATCATTGAGGTTGTTTCCTTCATACAACTCAATATTTGCTAAAAAAGAAGGAGGTTTAAGGGCATTGAACATCTTTTGGTCTAGCATTGAGAAAACCCAATCCATCGGGTATGGGATTTTAGTAGCGCGCGTTACTTTCAAAGATTATAGGATAAACCTACAATTGGTGGAATGGTTTACTTTAAATGTTCAAAAGTTTTTACAGCATCAAAATCTTTCGCTTTTTTGCCAACTCTGTGGATAATGATTTGATGTATCGTTTCCCCTTGCTTTATTTCCTTTACTATATCTTGACCTTTAATTACTTCGCCAAAAACGGTATGACGATTGTCTAACCATGGTGTTTCAGTAATGGTAATAAAAAATTGACTACCATTGGTGCCTGGTCCCGCATTGGCCATACTCAAAATTCCTGGTTTGTTGTGCTTGAGCTCAGGTACAAACTCGTCTTTAAACTGGTATCCTGGTCCACCTCTTCCAGTTCCTTCGGGATCTCCACCCTGAATCATAAAGTCTTGGCCGTCACCATTGGCAACACTTATTACTCTGTGAAACTTTAATCCATCATAATAAGGATCTCCTAAAGGTTTAGCACTATTTTCAATACCGCCCTCTGCCAATCCAACAAAATTTGCCACTGTGAGTGGTGTTTCTTCAAAATGCAGCTTAATGAATATGTCACCAGCTCCTGTCTTCATTTCGGCGTAGACGCCATCTTGTAAATCCATTTGTCTAATTAATTTAGTGGTTTGTAAAATGCCGCACGAACTTACACCAAGGATGGCAAATAAAAAAACAAGGTTTCTCATGTATCAAACGAAAATACTGAATTTCTTACTTTCGCAGCGCCAAAAATGATAGAGCAAATAGCCAAAAGAAAAACCTTTGGAATTGTAAGCCATCCTGATGCAGGCAAAACAACGCTGACGGAGAAATTACTCCTCTTTGGCGGAGCCATACAAACGGCCGGTGCAGTAAAAAGCAATAAGATAAAAAAGACAGCAACCTCAGATTTCATGGAAATTGAAAAACAGCGTGGCATTTCGGTTGCTACATCTGTCTTAGCTTTTGAATTTAATGCCAAGCTTATCAATATACTTGATACACCTGGTCACAAAGATTTCGCAGAGGATACTTACAGAACGCTCACCGCTGTGGATAGCGTAATATTGGTCATTGATTGCGTAAAAGGTGTAGAAGAGCAAACACGAAAATTAATGCATGTTTGCCGGATGAGAAAAACCCCGGTGATTGTGTTTATTAACAAATTGGACCGGGACGGAAAAGACCCCTTCGATTTGCTCGACGAAATTGAAGAAGAATTAAATATAGATGTAAGGCCATTAAGTTGGCCAATAAATGGTGGTAGCGATTTTAAAGGTGTATATTTATTATACAACCATAGTCTCAATTTATTTAATAGCAATAAAACCAAAAAGACCTCTGAAGAAGAGCAGTTAAAAATAAAAAACATACAAGACCCCCTTTTAGATGAAATTGTTGGTGCTGAAGATGCTGAAAAATTGAGGGAAGACGTTGATTTGGTTGAAGGGGTTTATGAAAAATTTGATAAGCAACTTTATATAGATGGTAAATTGGCACCTGTCTTTTTTGGTTCCGCACTCAACAATTTTGGTGTAGATGAATTACTAAACACCTTTGTTAATATAGCACCTAGTCCAAAGTCAAGAAACACAAATGTTCGTTTAGTTGATCCAGAAGAGAAAAAATTTTCTGGTTTTATATTTAAAATCCATGCCAATCTTGATCCAAAGCACAGAGACAGAATTGCTTTTTTGCGGGTCTGTTCAGGTAAATTCGAAAGAAACAAATTTTACCAACACGTTCGGCTAAACAAAAAAGTTCGGTTCAATAATCCTTATAATTTTTTAGCACAGAGCAAAAATGTAATAGACGAAGCTTTTCCAGGAGATGTGGTGGGTTTATATGATACAGGAAACTTTAAAATAGGCGATACCTTAACTGAAGGCGAGGAATTATTTTTCAAAGGTATGCCCAGTTTTTCTCCAGAAATTTTTAAAGAAGTCATCAACTTAGATCCGATGAAAAGTAAGCAACTGAAAAAAGGAGTGGAGCAACTAACCGATGAAGGAGTGGCGCAGCTTTTTACACAACAACCGGGTAATAGAAAATTTATTGGTGTTGTGGGTGAATTACAATTTGATGTGATTAAGTATAGGCTAGAACATGAATATGGAGCCAAATCACGGCTGGATCCCCTAAATTATTTCAAGGCGTGTTGGATGACAGGTGATACCTCCAAAATTGAAGATTTTTGTAAATACAGGCACAAAGACATTGTTTTTGATAAGGACGGCAACAAGGTTTTTCTGGCTCAAACTGCATATATATTACAAATGGCAAAGAGCAATAACCCAGAAATTACCTACCACGAAAATTCAGAATTTAAGTTGGATAATGAATAACAAAAGAAACTTATATTTGCCACCCTTTTTAAAGGACGCGGGTATGGTGGAATTGGTAGACACGCTAGATTTAGGATCTAGTGCCGTGAGGCGTGTGAGTTCGACTCTCTCTACCCGCACTTCTTTTTATAGATATTTCTAAAACAATAGAATCATTGGAAACAAAATTCGAGAAATTAGACGAACTGAACGCTTGCCTTTCCATTCATATCGCCAAAGACGATTACCATGAAAAGGTAAATGAGCAACTAAAAAACTATCGAAACAAAGCCAAAATACCTGGTTTTCGACAGGGTCATGTGCCTATGGGCATGCTAAAGAAAATGGTGGGAGAGAGCATAATTGCTGAAGAGGTAAATAAAATTGCGTCAGATGCGGTGTATAAATACATCAAAGAAAATGAGTTAGATATCCTTGGGCAACCAATGGCACAAGAAGATAAAAATGAAAAACAAGATTTACTCACAGAACCCGATTTTGACCTTCATTTTGACTTGGGTTTGGTGCCGCAGATAGACCTTCAACTCTCATCTAGTGATAAAGTGGAGAGATACAAGCTGAAATTAGATAAAAAAGCCGTTGAAAAAGAACTGGAGAGCATCAAAAGACAATATGGTAAAATGGAGGAAGTGGAGCAAGCAAACAGTGAAAACGATTCAATTGTCGCTAAAATAAATGAGCTAGGGGAAGATGGAAATCCAATTGAGGGAGGACTTGCAGATAAAGAGGTTTCTTTTTTGCCAGAGGTTATTGAAAGCAAAAGCATCAAAAAAACTTTGAATAAGATTAAAAAAGGCGACAAAGCCATTTTGGATATTCGCGAGGCCTTTAACAACAACCAAGCAGTAATTGGTCAAGCGCTTTCCATACCCAAAGAAGCCGTAGAGGATTTAAATAAAAATTTTGAAATTGAAGTAGTAAAAATCAACCAATTACAGGAAGCGGTGTTCAATCAAGAATTGTTTGATAAAGTTTTTGGTGAAGGAGCAGTAAAAGGTGAAGAAGAGTTCCTATCAAAAATCAAAGACAACCTAAGTAAATATTATGAAGGAGAGGCAGAAGCATTTTTAGATGTGCAAATTGATGACTTAATCGAAGAAAAACATGAAGTCCCCTTGCCCGACGAATTCTTAAAGAAATGGTTGGTGTCAACCAAAAATGAGCACTACAATGAAGAAAATATTGATGATCAATATGAAAATGAATCCAACTTATTGAAAAAACAGCTTGTTCGAGAAAAATTTGTTAAAAATTTTGATTTACACATCAACGAAGAGGAATTTAAGGAAGCTTCATTAAGTATGACTGTCAACATGCTACGTCAATACGGTATGCAAAATCCAGATCCGGCAACGATTGAGCAATTTGAAAAATCAAGTCGTGAAAATGAATCGTATATGAACCGGGTACGTGATTTGGTAATTGGTCGCAAAGTGAAAGCCGAAGCCAAAAAAATGGTAACCATCAAGAAAAAGTCTATTGCGATAGAAAAGTTCTATGATTTGGTCAAAAAACGAAACGAAAAAAACAAGCAAACACCTTAATTTGTATCTTTAATATGCACTTCGGAAAAGAATTTCAAACCTATGCAACTAAACATTTAGGTATCAGTAGTACTTTAGTAGACCACTACATCGACAACCTTACGCCCAATATCATAGAAGAAAGACAACTAAATGTTCAGGCCATCGATATTTTTTCGAGACTTATGATGGACAGAATCATATTTCTTGGTGTTCCAATTAATGACCAAGTCGCCAACATCATCATGGGGCAACTGTTGTTTTTAGAATCTACTGCGCCCAATAGAGACATTCAAATTTATTTGAATAGCCCAGGAGGATCTGTTTATGCTGGTTTAGGTATTTATGATACCATGCAATATATCAGCAGCGATGTTGCCACTATTTGTACGGGAATGGCAGCGAGCATGGCTGCGGTATTACTTTGCGCTGGGGCGCCTAAGAAAAGAAGCGCGCTAAAACACTCAAGAGTTATGATTCATCAACCCTTAGGTGGTGCGCAAGGTCAAGCTAGTGATATGGAAATTACGGTAAATGAAATTAAGAAGATGAAGAAAACACTTTATGAAATAATTGCCAACCATTCTGGGCAATCATATGATAAAGTACATGAAGATAGCGATCGAGACTATTGGATGAACGCTGGCGAAGCCAAAGAATACGGCATGATTGACGAAATCTTGCTAAAGAACAAACCTAAAGAAGAATAATTGAGCAAAAAAGAATCCTATTGCTCTTTTTGTAGCCGCAGTGAGTCTGAGGCACAAATACTCATTGCAGGAAAGGAGGCTCAGATATGCGAAAAATGCCTTGCCCAAAGCCAAAGAATATTGGAATCAAGCAAGCAGCACACCGCGGAAAGCACTTTTGTATTGCCCAAAACACATAAACCCAAAGAAATCAAAGAATTTCTTGACCAATATGTAATAGGACAAGAGCTAGCCAAAAAAGTACTTTCTGTTTCGGTATACAATCATTACAAGCGCTTGCAGCAAGAAAAAGACGAGCACCAAGTAGAAATTGAAAAATCAAATGTATTGCTGGTAGGTGAAACGGGCACGGGTAAAACCCTTTTGACTAAAAGTTTGGCCCGTCTTTTACATGTTCCTTTTGCTATGGCGGATGCTACAGTGATTACCCAGGCAGGTTATGTGGGAGAGGATATAGAAAGTATCATTACACGCTTATTACAAGCAGCGGACTACGATGTAAAAAAAGCAGAAAAAGGAATTATTTATATTGATGAAATTGACAAAATAGGGCGAAAAGGAGACAATCCTAGCATCACAAGAGATGTTTCAGGAGAAGGGGTTCAACAAGGTTTGCTCAAGCTTTTGGAAGGCTCCATAATCAATGTGCCTCCTCAAGGCGGGCGCAAGCACCCAGACCAAGCTATGATTAAGGTGAACACCCAAAATATACTTTTTATTTGCGGTGGAGCATTTGAAGGAATAGACAAAATTATTCAGAGAAGAATCAACACCAATTCTTTAGGATTTCAGCAAACGAAATCGGAACGAAAAGAACGAAACATTCTTGAATATGTTAGCTCTGCAGATTTACGTTTGTATGGATTAATTCCTGAAATTTTAGGCAGGTTACCAATCGTAGCACATTTAGAACATTTGAGCGCTGAAGCATTAAAACGAATACTCCTTGAGCCCAAAAATGCCTTGATCAAGCAATACCAAAAACTTATGGAATTAGAAGGAAAAGACTTAAGTTTTGAACCAGCTCTGTTGGATGCAATTGTGGCAAAAACACTTGAGCTGAAATTGGGTGCAAGAGGTTTACGAAGTATTTTAGAGAGAATCATGCTTCCTATCATGTTTGAGGCGCCATACGCTGAAGACGAAAAACTACATATAAAACTAGCCGAGGTAGAAGGCATACTAAATCAACATTTTGGTGCCGAAGGAATTTAGCCCTGATTAAGTACTTTCTTATTTCCCCTTATATCTTATTTTTGCCCACCCAATTCAAAAGACAAGATTTGCCCAGATGGCGGAATTGGTAGACGCGCTGGTCTCAAACACCAGTTCCTTCGGGAGTGCCGGTTCGACTCCGGCTCTGGGCACTCATTTTAAAAACGGTAATTTATTTTTAAGACTCCCTCAAAGTAATCTTCTTGAATCATTCCCCAAATTTTATCCATTTCACCCACATTAATTTGTAAGCCAATGTTAAAAGGCCGCTTGGTATATTCAATACCGACACCTGCTTTATGGTGTTCGCCTTGGTTGTCATAAAAGACCATTTGTAGGCGGTGCTTTATTTGCAGATTGCTAGAGCTATTCACCTTATGTTCAACTATGGCAGAATGGAAGGATATGGAATCAATTTTGGGTGCACAAGTGCTTCTTGTGTAGTTGAAATTTACATAATGATTATTTTCAAAGGTCACTACTCAATTTTACAAATGCTTTCAAGGCTGATATTTTGTTTGTTCAAGGATTGAATGACTCTCCTATACAGATGTACTCTTGGCCAACTTTTAAACAAGATGTAATCAATTGCTCAAGTTGTCAAAACAGACAATTTATTGAGATCCCTGGTGGTGACCACGGCGCTCTTTTCAAAAGTATGACTGCAATAAGCGAATTCAATAAATTTATCAATACTCATTAAATCCAAAACTTTTACCAACACACAACCAAAGGACTTTGGTAGACTCTTTGATAATGTTATCGAATCTTTAATCCAAATAACCGATCAAATAGTTCGATAAATCGTATCGCTGTAGACTCTTTGAAACTGTTATCGAATCTTTAGACCAAATTACCGAATAAATAGTTCGATAAATCACTTCGCTGTAGAGGCCTTGCTCCTATTATCTAACCTTCAACTTAAGATCTAGTCAAGCCAAATCCATTGGTTCGATAAATTTAATTGAGGAGCTGTCTGTTATTTTTATTAATTTCACAGAGTTAAAGTATCCCAATTATGAAATACATAACTATACTACTTCTCCTTATTGGGTTCGATTTTTCTATTTCCGCGCAACAAACCATTAATAGATCTATTGTGCACCAAGGAATTCAGCGAGATTATATTCTATATATTCCAGCTATTTACGATGGTAGCGAAGATGTGCCTTTAGTTCTTAACTTTCACGGATATGGGAGTAATGCAAACCAACAAATGTTTTACGGAGATTTTCGCGATATAGCTGATACAGAAGGATTTCTTTTGGTTCATCCTCAAGGATCTATATTAAATGGAGTTCAACAGTGGAATGTAGGATTTCTGGGAAATAGAAACAAGACAGATGATGTCGGTTTTACAGCAGCATTAATCAATGAGTTAGCAAATTTATACACCATAAATTTAGATAGAGTATACGCAACAGGAATGTCTAATGGTGGTTTTATGAGTTTTTTATTGGCTTGTCAATTGAGCGAAAAAATTGCGGCTGTGGCCTCTGTTACAGGCTCCATGACTCCAGATACTTATGATGCATGTAACGCCCAGCAGCCAACACCAATTCTGCAAATTCATGGCACAGGTGATAGGATTGTGCCATATAATGGTGATACTTGGACACGATCCATTGAAGATGTCATATTTTACTGGGTAAATTATAATAATTGTGAATCAAGCCCAACTACTGCTGCTCTAACAGATATAAATCGTTCAGATGGAAGCACTGTCGAACATACTATTTATTCAGGTGGTGATAATGGCGTAACTACAGAGCATATGAAAATTATTGGAGGCGGTCATACTTGGCCAGGCTCAAGTTTCACATTCCCAGGAACAAACCAAGATATTAATGCCTCAATGGAAATTTGGCAGTTTTTTTCGAGATTTGATATTAATGGAACATTGTCTGTCCCTGAATTTGAAAATAGTCAAGAGAACATCTATCCAAATCCAACCAATTCAAAAATTGATTTATCATTGAATTTTTCTGAGAAATTGAATTACGAGTTGTTTTCTCCACTAGGAAAAAAATTGATTTTTGGAACAATTAAATCAAGTAATCAAAAGATTGATTTGTCAAATTTACCGCCGAGTATCTACTTTTTGAAATTAGATAATCAGGTATTTAAAATTTTAAAGTCAAATTAAAATTATTGGTTCTGTCAGAGAAGTCGTAGAATATCAAAATGATCCCGATATGTTTCTATACTCAAATAAAAAAAACTGCAAACATGTAAAAATCAAGTAGTTGCAGGGCTTAATTGTGTAGACTCTTTGAAACTGTTATCGAATCTTTATACCAAATTACCGAATAAATAGTTCGATAAATCGCTTCGCTGTAGCGAGGAGCAGAATCGAACTGCCGACCTCAGGGTTATGAATCCTGCGCTCTAACCATCTGAGCTACCTCGCCAAATTGTTTGGCAAAAGTAATTATTTGTTTCCTTTTACCGTATCAAACCTTTTAAAATGTATTGCGCGCTTGCTGGGTTGGTAGCTAGTGGAATGTTGTGTACATCGCATAATCTAAGTAGCATTTGCACATCAGGTTCGTGAGGATGCTTTCCCATAGGGTCACGAAAAAAAAATACTGCATCAACTTTATTTTGTGCTACTTGGGCAGCTATTTGTGCATCACCCCCTAGGGGGCCGCTCATCATTTTTTGTACATCAAGTCCCATTTCTTCTACATGACTACCAGTCGTGGAGGTGGCTAAAAGGTTAATCCCTTTTAGGTGATCCTTATTGTTTAGTAAGAAGTCGACCATCTCAGGCTTTTTTCCATCGTGTGCGATTATGGCGAAAGTCATACTTCGTTTTTTATTTAGCGTTTGGGAAGACGAATTTGTTCACGCACCACAAAAATCCCTTCATATTTTTTTTCCAGATTTTTTAAATCTCGTTGAGCATCAATTTCTTGGTAGTAATTACCCACTCTTATTTTATAGTTGGGTGCCTGGTATTTTAGATAGGTTCGACCTAAAAATTCTGGGAATTCCGCAATAAGTTCTTCTTGAATTTTGTCTGCATTTTGTCGGTTATTGCCCGAAAATATTTGAATCCGAAAACCATCAATAGAGGTGGAATCTGTAGATGAAATTTTTTGTTCTAGGGCAAGTTTTAGGCCCGGTGATTCGTGGAAGCGAATTTGCTGTGCCGACAATAGATAAGGTAAATAAAACAATATGATAAAGCAGTACCTAAGCATTTGCACCATGGCATTTTTTGTATTTCTTCCCACTGCCACAAGGACAAGGATCGTTTCTGCCCACTTTGGTTGCAGCCTTTACTGGTATTTTTTCTTTTTCCTGTGTTTGGCTATTGTCTTGAGTTTGGTTTTGTGCTGTGGGTAAATCACTCTTCCTAGAGGTTTGCAGCCTACTATCGCTGAGTCTTTTGCCCTGGTTTGCACCTTGTTGTACTTGAGGAGATTGCTTTGGTAAGTTTCCTTTAAACAACATAGACAATACTTCGCCATTTAGTTCATACATCATAGATTTGAACAGGTTAAAGGATTCTAGTTTGTAAATTAATAAAGGATCTTTTTGTTCATAACTGGCTGTATTGGCTGCCTGTTTTAAGTCATCAAGCTCTCGGAGATGCTCTTTCCAGTGATTGTCTATACTTGATAGTGCAACAAATTTTTCAAAAGCATTAATGAGTGCTTGTCCCTCAGTTTCTATAGCTTCTTTCATAGGCGTCACTACATTAACCCCTTTGATGCCATCTGAAAATGGAACAACTATATTTTCGGCTTCTTCTTTGTTTTGTTTGAAAATATTGGAAATAACCGGCAGCGCTTCTTCAATAACCTGCTCATTTTTTCTTTGATATCCTTGAGAAAGCTGATTGAAAACCAATTGGGTTAGCGTTTCTTCATTTTTATTTAAAAAATCGTCATGATTTATTTGTGTTTCCAATGCCAGGTTTCTTAAAACTTCTAGTTGAAAGCCTTCAAAGTCAGAGGCATCCTTAAAATTGGGGACGGTTTCTGCAACCCAATCATAAAGTGCATTGTTAATATCAACCGACATGCGTTCTCCATACAAAGCATTTCGTCTTCTTGCATAAATAACTTCTCTTTGCTTGTTCATAACGTCGTCGTATTCGAGCAGTCTTTTTCTTATGCCGAAGTTGTTATTTTCAACTTTTTTCTGGGATCTTTCAATGGTTTTGGTAATCATTGAGTGCTGGATTACTTCTCCTTCCTCATAACCAAATCTATCCATGATATTACTTACTCTTTCGGAGCCAAAAAGACGCATAAGGTTGTCTTCAAGACTGACGTAAAACTGCGAACTTCCAGGATCACCTTGTCTTCCTGAACGACCTCTTAATTGGCGATCCACTCGTCGTGAATCATGTCTCTCTGTACCAATGATGGCTAAGCCTCCGAGAGACTTTATTTCGTCTGAAAGTTTGATGTCGGTACCCCTTCCCGCCATATTGGTTGCTATGGTCACTGCACCTTTTTTTCCTGCTTCTGCCACGATTTCTGCTTCGCGTTGATGTTGCTTGGCATTCAAAACATTGTGTTTTATTTTCCGTAGTTTCAGCATTCTACTTAGTGTTTCTGATACTTCTACAGATGTTGTTCCAACCAAGGTGGGTCTACCTTCTGCACTTAGTTTTTTCACTTCCTCTATTACTGCATTATATTTTTCACGTTTGGTTTTGTAAACCAAATCGTGTCGGTCATCACGCACGATAGGTTTATTTGTTGGGATGACTACAACGTCAAGTTTATAAATTTCCCAAAACTCCCCAGCCTCTGTTTCGGCAGTACCTGTCATACCCGAGAGTTTGTGGTACATTCTAAAGTAGTTTTGTAATGTAACAGTTGCGTAAGTTTGAGAAGCAGCTTCGACTTTTACATTTTCTTTTGCTTCAATGGCTTGGTGAAGTCCATCGGAATATCTTCGCCCCTCCATAACCCTACCTGTTTGTTCATCTACGATTTTTACTTTGTTGTCTTGTAAAATATATTCTACATCTTTTTCAAATAGGGTGTAAGCTTTAAGAAGTTGGTTGACAGAGTGAATGCGCTCGCTTTTTACTGAAAAGTCACGCATGATTGCATCTTTTCTTTTGATTTTGTCTTTTTCCGAAAGACTTTCTTTTTCTAATTCTGCCATCTCTGCGCCTACATCTGTCATCACAAAAAAGTCTTTGTCTTCTCCTTCCTTTGTAATCATTTCCACGCCTTTGTCTGTGAGCTCTACTTGGTTGTTCTTCTCATCTATTGTAAAGAAAAGTTCTTCGTCAATGATGTGCATATTTTTTTGTTGGTCTTGCAGAAAATAGTTTTCATTTTTTTGCAAGAGTGTGCGCATTCCTGTTTCGCTTAAAAACTTGATAAGTGCGTTATTTTTTGGGAGCCCTCTAAAAGCTCTATACAGATGAAGACCTCCGTCTTTTTCTCCCGTTTTATTTTCTTTGATTAGCTTTTTTGCCTCGTTTAAGCTTTTTACAGCTATTCTTTTTTGTGCATCTACCAGCTTTTGAATTCTTGGTTTGAGGTCCATAAATTGGTGCTGGTCTCCTTTTTCCACAGGGCCAGAGATGATGAGCGGCGTTCGAGCATCGTCAACCAGTACAGAGTCTACCTCATCTATCATGGCGTAGTGATGCTTTCTTTGAACCAATTCGTCCGGTTGATGTGCCATGTTGTCGCGCAGGTAGTCAAAACCAAACTCATTATTGGTTCCATAAGTTATATCTGCTTTATAAGCTTCTCTTCTTTGAGGAGAGTGCGGCTTATAATAATCAATACAGTCAACACGTAGCCCATGAAATTGAAATATAGGTGCATTCCATTCGCAATCTCTACGTGCAAGGTAGTCGTTTACTGTTACTATATGTACACCACGACCGGCGAGCGCATTGAGGTAAGCCGGCAATGTAGATACAAGGGTTTTTCCTTCACCAGTTGCCATTTCTGCTATTTTACCTTGGTGCAAAGAAATGCCGCCTATTAGTTGAACATCGTAATGAATCATATTCCATTTGACTAATGCACCTGCCGCTTCCCATTCATTTTGATAAATGGCTTTATCTCCTCTAATTGTGATGTGTTTTTTTTCCAGAGCAAGAACCTTGTCAAAGTCCGTTGCACGAACTTCTATTTCATCAAGTTCTTTGAATCTTCTTGCAGTGGCCTTTATAATCGCAAAGGCTTGGGGTAAAATTTCTTCGAGAACTTCTTCCAATAGGTCGTTTCTATCGTCCTCCAATTTGTCTATTTGCTCGTAAGCTTGTTCTTTTTCTTCAACATTGGAGGCCCACTCAAGTTTTATTTTTGATTTTAAGTCTTGTATTTGGGCATCAGTTTCACCAAGTTTTTTTGCGATAATGGACCTCAATTCTTCTGTTTTTTTACGTAGAGAATCATTGTCAAGACCTTGATATTCAATATAATGTTGGTTAATTTCGTCTACAATCGGTTGGAGATTTTTTACGTCTCTTTCTGATTTATTTTTGAATCCTGTAATACCTTTTAACAGCTTTCCTATCATGCCTTTAACTTGTTCCGAAGGGAACTACAAACCTAATAAAAGGATGCACAAATTGTGCCAAGCATTCTTGTAAAAATGTTTTATTTGAGTTTTTAAAAATGAAGATACTGGTTTTGGGTAGCGGTGGCCGCGAACATGCCTTGTTGCATTGGCTCTCTAAAGATGAAAATATAGCGAAATTGTGGGTTTCTCCCGGCAATGGTGGAACAGGCGATTTGGCGGAGTCTGTTGAATTTTCGGATAACAGTTTTGAGGAAATTTTTTCATTTTGTAAGCAAAGAGGAATCGATTTTTTGATTCCTGGTCCTGAACAACCCTTGGTAGATGGAATAGCAGATTATTTCTCAAGTAAGCAAAGCGAAACTTTTGTCCTTGGCCCACACAAGTCTGGAGCCATGCTTGAAGCGAGCAAATCATTTTCAAAAGAATTTATGCGTCAATATAAAGTGCCTTGTGCGAAAAGCAGGTCGTTTGATGCACACAATTTGGATGAAGCTTATGCATTTCTAGAGGGCATGACCGCGCCCTATGTTCTTAAAGCGGACGGCTTAGCCGCAGGAAAAGGTGTGCTCATAATAGAAGATTTGAATAAGGCAAAAAATGCACTTCAAGACATGTTAATTAACCAAAGATTTGGCCTTGCCTCAGAGAGAGTGCTTATTGAAGCTTTTTTGCTTGGCAAAGAATTTTCAGTCTTCATTTTCACCAACGGGAAAGACTATCTTTTGTTGCCCGAGGCTAAAGACTACAAAAGAATAGGAGAGGGTGATACAGGGCTGAATACAGGTGGTATGGGAAGTATTAGCCCAGTTCCTTTTTTTAACAATAAGTTGAAAGAAAAAGTTGAAAAACAGATTATAGAACCAACACTCAAAGGCATTCAAGACCGAAAGTTAAATTATTGTGGTTTCTTGTTTTTTGGAATGATCGAGGTAGATGGTGAACCATATGTTATTGAATACAATGCTCGAATGGGAGATCCTGAAACCCAATCTGTTTTACCTAGAATTGTAACTCCTGCAAGCAACATGCTTTTAGCAGTTAAAAATGGCACATTGAACGCGCTTAATTTAGAGATAAGTCCAACTTCTTGTTGTTCTGTGGTGGCAGTAAGTGGCGGTTATCCAGAAGCCTATAAAAAATTTAAAGAGATTACAATTAATGAAGTTGACGAAATAATCTTTCATGCAGGCACTAAAATAGTTGATAATAAGTTGCTTACGAATGGTGGGCGGGTTTTGTCTAGCACTTCATTTGGATTGAACCAAGAAGATGCTTTGAAAAAATGTTATCAGCAACTCAAGCAGGTTTCATTCGAAGATTGTTATTACAGAAAAGATATTGGTAAAGATATATTATGAAAGTAATCAAAAAAATACTCGGCTATCTAAGCTTTAGAAAGGAAGAAGAAAATACAGACAACGTCAACATCAAGATGATGCATGGCATCAATAAAATATCTCTGCTGATTTTTGTTGCAGCACTGGTAGTTTTGATGATAAGATATATGACAAGCTGACATATTCTCAATAAAGAACAATATTTGCTGTTTATAACATAATGAGTGGAATGTATTTAATAGGAATAGTTTTCATGCTGATAAGTATGATTGTTCAAGGGCGCTTGAAGTCTAAGTTTAAAAAATATGCACAAACCCCCTTAAGAAGCAACAGAAGCGGTCGTGAAATTGCTGAACAGATGCTCCAAGATCATGGCATTTATGATGTTCAAGTAGTACAAGTCAATGGGCAGCTAACGGATCACTACAATCCAAAAACAAAAACAGTAAATCTTAGTGAATCAGTATATCATCAAAGAAATGCAGCTTCTGCAGCTGTTGCAGCGCACGAGGTTGGTCACGCAGTGCAACATGCTACCGCTTACGCTTGGCTCGAAATGAGAAGTAAGTTGGTGCCTTTGGTTAGTGTAAGTTCCCGATATATGCAGTGGGTTATCATAGCTGGTTTATTGATGTTAAATATGCCTCTTGGCTCTTCTATTCTTCTTTTGGGCATCATTTTGTTTGCTTTAACAACACTTTTTAGTTTCATTACGCTTCCTGTAGAATTTGATGCTAGTAGAAGGGCGCTTGCATGGATAGACGAGAAGGGTATCGTGACTTCTCAAGAACATAGCATGAGTAAAAATGCTCTGAAATGGGCTGCGATGACTTATGTAGTTGCTGCAATAGGTTCCTTAGCTACCTTACTTTATTATATTTCAATTTACCTAAACAGAAGGTAAAATGACAAAAGGGTTCACCATCCTGCTATTTTGTTTGGTTGGAACCTTATCGGCGCAGACCAATTTTGAAATTCATTTAGACCACAGGGTTTATGATGACCAAATTAGAAAAAGTCAAGCTGTACTTCCTGTATTTCACTACGAAGGCAATAAGATTGAATCATACAGTAAATTTGGTATTGCAGCAAAAAACCTACCCACACTTCAGATAAGAAAATTGCCGAAAAACTTTAGGACAGCGTCAACAGGATACACTTTCCTATACTTTTCTGGAGCAGATAATAATACCAATCAAGGTTACCTTTTGATGCTAATTGAGCATTTCAATTCCTCGTATAAAAATAGAGTACTGCATATTGACCGAAACAATAATTTGGACCTTACAGACGATGGACCACCAATCGTTTTTTTAAAAAAAGATAAAGAGATTTTTATTGAACTAGAAAATATCTACAATTCTTCTGCAAAGCATGTGGTGAAGTTGTCAAAGATTGAATACTCCAAAAACCCTAGATATTACAATTTGCTGCAAGAGCACTACGAAAAACATAGCGGTAACAAAAAATTCAGTAAAATATACTTTGGCTATCAAGCTACTCGATTAAACACACTTGCTGGAAATTATCGTTTAGGCAATGATTCTTTTACTTTAGCGCTAAAAGACAGAAATACCGATGGTCTTTTTAATCAAAATGAATATGATGCGATCTACATCGGGCCTTATGGTAAAGAAGTAAATACACAAGATTTCCAAACGTTAGCTAAGGTACCAAAAAACGCCAATTTAGCGTGGAATGAAAAGATTTATCAAGTAAAAAAAATTGATTCAAATGGTCGAAGAGTAGTTTTGCAATACCTGCCTGACATGGTCGGAGCAAATGTTTTGCCATTAGGCAAAAAAATTCCTAAGTTTAAGTACACCAATTTTGCGTTAGAAATTCAAAAAAGTAAAAAGTTTTGGCGAAAAAACTGTTATTTTTTCTTTTGGGACAAGGAAAGTCTTACCACAGAAGACACTACATATCTAAATAAAATAAATAATGAATTTAGTGAAATAGAATTGATTACTTTTAACCATGGAGATGATCACAAAACAGTGCGACTAATGCAATATTTTGACAAGATATCTTGGCCAATTGCGTATTCAAATATGGAAATTGCAGAGCTGCTAAAATTCAAGGAAGTGCCTTATGGGATATATGTTGGAAAAAGAAGGAAGCTGAAAAAAAACAAGCTCAATCCAAAGTCTTTTTACTACTTCTGGAAGCTGAGAAATAAGACTATTTGATTTCTTTCTCTTTGATTGCGCTAACAAAGAGTGTATCACCGATGCCTTCAAATCCACCAAAATGTTCCATACCGCTATTTTTAACTTTTTCAAAGCGGAAGCCCAAAATGGTTAGATCTGCATCTTTCGATTTGCTATTTACAACATCTTTGATGCTTCGATCTTGGTCAAGTGGAATAATTTCTATGTTATTGGCTGATATAGGCAGGCGACCTGTATTTACCATATCCATAATCTTCGCTCGTTGGTTTTCAATTTCCTCTTTGGGGTAAACTGCGTGGAGTTTAATAAGGCCATTTTTCCAGTCCGGGTGTCCCAAAATGATATAAGCGAGGTAGATCATAAGATTTGCATTGGCATAATCATTTGACGTAATCCAAACGTGAATTTCATTATTGAATCCAAAGTCTTTATCAGAACTACCTAAAATACACGTATCAAAACCTACAGACCTCACCAAGCCTAAATTTTCAATAACTTCTTCCAAATTATCGGGCTTGTTTTTAGCATATTCAAACAGCATCATGTTGTTTTCTTTGCCAGAAACACCAGGTAGTTGTAATACTTGAGAAACAGATGCAGCATACTCCGAGTTTACCAATGTATCCATATAAACACTACTCTTAGAAACCTCATTCATGTGGATTAATCGTTGCATAGACCTTTGTGCCTCTTCATTTGTCTCTTTGGATAGGTATCCATCTATATGATGAATATAAGTTCCGAAGCCTATTCTATGTGAAATCCATCTCAACAAATCAAAAGCTGCAAATCTTTCAAAACTATTTTTAGAAACACACACAACAGAAGGCCTCCAGCTATCAACTTGCTCTTCTTCACCTTTGTTTACTCGCTGTAAAAAAACATTTATATTTCGGCTTATTTGAAAGATAACTCCGCTAAAAATACTGGCCAGATCACTTTTCTTTTGATGTCGGTTTAAAAAGTAATAAATCCCCACCATGATGATTATAGATAAAAATGCGTAGCCTGCATCCATTTTGAACATTAGCCAAATGCACATAACTGTTCCAATTAAAGAGATATACCACTTGCTTTTAAATGCAGGACGATAGCCTGGGTTAGCAGCGAAATTTTCTAAAAGACTTATTAGATTTAATGCCCCATAGGTAACCATGAAAAACATCGAAATAATTTTTGCTACTACATCAACATCACCTAGAAAAACAAAAACAAATGCAATAGCACTTGTTACAATAGCTGCGTGGGTTGGTTCATTGTTGTCTTTTTTTATAAATGCCAGCCAGCGATTTAAGCGAGGCGAGGGGATGATTCGATCAGCTGCTATGGCGTTTAATGTTCTTGGTGCGACCATGACACTTCCGAGCGCAGAGCTTATGGTTGAAGCGGCTAATCCAATGGGTATCATAATGTAGCCAATTAAGGCGATGTCACCCATGATCAATTGATTATCAGGAGACATCAAGACTTCTGAAGAGGCTGAATTGCCAATTTTAAGGGTAATAAACAAGTAAATGATCATTCCAATAACAGTGGCCATAATAGTTCCTAAAGGAATAGATCTTTTTGGATCTTTTAAATCACCTGATAAGCCTACACCTGCTGTCATGCCTGTAAATGCGGGAAAAATAATGGCAAAAACTTTAAAGAAATTATCATTTTGAAGCACTTTAAAAGGCACATGGCCTGTGTGTATGGAAGTTCCCATAAAAAATAAAACCAAAACCAATGCCAATATACCAACTACTATGTAAAGAAGTCCCATGCCGAAGTTGGCACCTTTTGTGATCATAAGTAGGGCCAAAAGCAAGGTCACAACGATGCCTATCAGCTTTTTTGTGCTTCCAATGTGAATCCACAATCCATACTGTTCGTTCACAAAATCCATTAAAGGTGCGAAGCTTTCTGCAAATGCAATGATGTAGAAAGCTACACTGACTGCCTGAGATAGGTAAAGCGCTATCCCAACTGCTGCACCAATACTTAAACCAAAACTTCTTGAGATTACGAAGTACTCTCCGCCACCCTCTACTTTTTGATTGGTTGCAATTTCAGCAAGCGATAAGGCCGTTGGGATGGTAACAAGATGCCCAATTAATACAATGAGCATTGTACCCAAAATGCCTACTGCGCCCACCGCATAGCCAAATCGTAGAAACATGATAGCACCTAAAATGGTGCTAATGGCTGTTAGGAAAACTGGTGCAGTTCCAAATTTTCCTTTATTGTTTAACCCATTTGCCATTCACTCGCAAAGTAAATTATTTTCTTTTAGCTTTTGTCTTTCTTTTATTGTTATATTAAATAATAATTTTATGATAATTAAAATATCTAAAAATGAAAAATGTAGATAGAATAATTGTCCACATGGACTTAGATACTTTTTTTGTTTCAGTAGAGCGGCTTATAGATAGTAGGTTGAAGAACAAACCAGTTTTGGTAGGAGGGACTTCAGAAAGAGGCGTAGTGGCTTCTTGTAGTTACGAAACTCGAAAAATGGGTGTAAGTTCTGGAATGAGTATGAAAATGGCCAAACAGCTCTGCCCTGAAGCCATTGTAGTGCGCGGAGACTCTGCGAAATACAGCTACTATTCAAAAATTATTTCAGAAATGGTAAAAGAGCAGGTTCCTTTGTTTGAAAAAACATCAATAGACGAATTTTATGTAGACCTATCAGGTATGGATCATTTTTTTGGTTCGTATAAATTGGCTTCTGAATTAAGAACCAAAATTATTAGAGAAACCTCTCTACCTATATCATTTGGGATGTCGATCAACAAAACTGTGGCCAAAATAGCTACTGGTGAAGCAAAACCAAATAATCAAATTGATGTAAAAAAGGGACAAGAAAAAACATTTATAGCCCCCATGCTCGTCCAAAAAATACCTATGATAGGTGAAAAAACTGCTTATAACCTAAATAGAATGGGTGTGAAGTACATCAAAACTTTACAAGAAATGCCTATGAAAATGATGGAAAATGCCTTTGGTAAACAGGGTATTGTTATGTGGCAAAAAGCCAATGCCATTGACAATAGTCCCGTTGTCCCTCATTACGAAAGAAAAAGTATTTCTACTGAGCGTACGTTTGAACGGGATAGTATCGATGTAAAAATGATTAAAAATCAATTACGGGCCATGGTAGAGCAACTTTGTTTTGAACTTCGACGAGGGGATAAACTTACATCTTGCGTAACGGTAAAGATTCGCTACGCAGATTTTCAAACATATAGCAAGCAAAAATATATTCCTTATAGTGCTTCTGACCATACTTTAACACAATATGTAATGGATATTTTTGACAAACTCTTTGAGCGTCGTTTGTTGATTCGATTAGTTGGCGTACGTATGAGCCATTTGGTAGGGGGCGGCCATCAAATTAATATGTTTGAAGATAGCGTAGAGTTGCTAAAACTTTATCAGGCGATGGATAAGATGAAAATACGGTTTGGTCAGCATAAGTTGCAAAGGGCCAGTAGTTTACATACCATGTCATTGTCAAGGAGTAACCCTTTTAGTGGAGAACCACCTAGCATACCTGCACACAGGAGGGTCTGATGCAGCGCACAAAATAAAGCAATAAAAAACCCGAGTTGCCTCGGGTTTTTGGGTGGCTGACCGGATTCGAACCGGCGACCAATGGCACCACAAACCACTACTCTAACCGACTGAGCTACAGCCACCATTTGATTAGGCGTGCAAAATTAAGCATTTTCGCATTTCCAAATCGTTGGAATTGCAAAATAATACAAAAGGAATTTATTCGAAACTGAATGAAGTAAATACCCTTCAGCTCTTCAATTTAATGCGCTACGGGACGCATTTTTTGTTGTCTTTTATTTTGGCTTGGTTTTGTAACAAAGAGCTTATTGCCGGTTATGAAACAGCACTTTTACTATCTACATTGGTATCGTTCTTTTTTATATCAAGTTTAAATCAAGCCATGGTGTCTTATTTCAAAAAGAATGATCAAACAAAAAAGCTTATTTGGTCTGCATTTGTGGTATTGGTATTGATGACAGGCGTCTCTGTAGTATTGTTTGTTCTTTACCTGTTCTTTTTTTCAAATGCTGAAGAACAAAAAAAAATGATTCGATTTTTACCATTCCTATTCTTTAATATGCTTGGTTATTTTGTTGAATTTTATTTATACATATCAAGCCAAAAGAAGAAAATGCTTCTTTACGGGATGCTAACTTTTCTGTTCTATTTTTCTTTGGTTCTTTTTGGAATGGGGTTGAAGCAAAATTTGGTTTTAACCTTTTCTCTACTTACCTGTTTGGCAATTTGCAAGTGCACTTATATGTTTTTGATTTTGCCAAAGCCCATCAGAATATACAAAGATCATTTTTTTGCTATAATCAAAACAACCTTGCCGATTACAGCCTCTCTGCTTTTAGGTGGTAGCTTGTTGCATATTTTGGGTCTGTATGTAAAACAATCATTTTCTAGTGATGACTTTGTAATATTTAGATATGGTAGTAGAGAGTTCCCGCTCATTCTTATACTAGCAAATAGTTTTAGCATTGCTTATACGGGTATTTTGAGCAAAAATTTAGCTGTGCACAAGGGTGATTTTATTAGGTCATACAAAAGACTACTTTGGCAATGTTTTACAATTGCTATTTTGTTGATGCTGTCCTCAAAATTTTTGTTTTTTACTTTTTACGGCGAATCATTTACCGAGGCTGCTAAAATATTTAACATTTTTTTACTTTTTATACTTAGTCGTCTGCTCTTTCCACAAACTTTTTTGCTTGCAACAAACAATCAAAATTATTTTTATATAAGTTCATCATTAGAACTCTTTTTTGGCCTACTATTTGGGTTTTGGCTTGGAAATATTTACGGTATTGTAGGAATCGCATATGGAGCATTAATTGCTTATTTCATAGAAAAATTTGTTTTGTTATATTTTCTTTCTAAAACGGGTGTTTCTTACCAAAAATGGATGCCTATTGGACATTATTTAATTGGGGCATTTTTGCTAGGAATTTGTTATCTCACTAGCTTGTTTGTTCTATAAGGCCTTAAATCTACCTGGTGAGATCCTCTTCTTCTGGGTTTTTACTGGCTTGTACCGCCAATTGATCACATAGTTCGTTTAATGGGTTTCCTGCGTGCCCTTTAACCCACCTGAACTTTACCTGGAGTTGACGATAAATTTTTAAAAATCGGATCCATAAGTCTGGATTTTTTTTGTCTTTGAAATTCTTTTTTTCCCACGTAAAAAGCCACTTTTTCTCTACTGCATCTACAACATATTTTGAATCGGTGATAACTAAGATTGGTAATTGAGGCGCTTTGACCTCTTCAAGCGCATTAATAATTGCCAGCAGCTCCATTCTATTGTTTGTAGTCCTGAAATACCCTTTTGAAAGCTCCCTCCGGTGTTTGCCATATCGCATAACGATGCCGTATCCGCCAGGTCCAGGATTGCCACTGCAGGCCCCATCTGTATAAATTTCAATTGGCATGGTTCGAGCTTAAAAAATCTGAAACCACAAATGTACTTCCCCCAACAAAAATTAAATCATCTTTGGTTGCTTTTTTTCGGATATAATTATATGCAACATTCACGTTTTCATGTATTTGAAAGTTTTTATTGAAATTTAAGTTTAGCTCTTTTATTAGTTGATCTATGGGCAGTTTTCTCATGATTTTGGGTTCGGTAAAATGAAATTCAGCAACCACGTCATTAAATTGATTTAGTATATTTTTCAAGTCCTTTCCAACGATAAATCCCAAAATGAAAAATAACTTTTTGTAGGTCAACTTTTGAATTTCTTTTAGATTTAATTTGAATGCCTGCGCATTGTGCCCGACGTCTAAAATGGTTAAAGGTTTTTCCGTGGCAATTTGAAATCTTCCTTGAATGTTACTCAACTTTTTTACCTGTTTTAGCGCTTCTATATTTTTTATGTGCTTTGTTGGGAGACTATTTTGAGCAAGTTCAACAGCTTTTAAACCCAACCCAATATTTTTTTGTTGAATATCACCAAATAGATCGGTTTGGTAATTGCCATTGTCTGCATAGAAAATTGGTGCATTATTCTGTAATGCAATTTTGTCAAAAATTGCTTTCAACTGTTTTGATTCTTCTCCAAGTACTAGCGGTCTATCCATTTTGATAATTCCTGCTTTTTCAAAGGCAATTTCCTCCAAGGTATCACCCAATAAATCCATATGGTCATAATCGATGGTTGTGATTATTGAGACCAACGGGTCAATAATATTTGTAGAATCTAGGCGTCCACCCAGGCCAGTTTCTATGATGGCTATGTCTACTTTCTTTGATGCAAAGTAGCTGAATGCTATAGCCACTGTAATTTCAAAAAATGAAGGTTCAATTTTGTTGATAATGGGTTTAAGTTTTTGTGTTATCTCAACGATATAATTTTTATCGACTAGCTCTCCATTGATCTTAATTCGTTCTCTAAAATCAATTAGGTGAGGAGAGGTGTAAAGTCCTACTTTATAGCCATTATTTTGATAAATAGCCGATAAAATATGCGCTGTACTTCCCTTGCCATTTGTACCAGCAATATGCATAGAACTGAATTCGCGATGAACATTTCCAAGAAAGGAGCAAAGTTTTTTGATGTTCGTTAAATCTTTTTTGAAAGCACCTCTTCCAATTCTTTGGTAAATTGGCAGTTTGGAATACAAATATTGCAGGGTTTTTGAAAAACTATCCTCTTTTGTACTTGAAGGTAATGGTGCCAAATTGATTGTTTTTACTATCGATTCTTTTGCTAAATTTCCATTTTAAAGCTGCTTTTTCAGCAGCTCTCAACAAACTAGGCGTTGAGCAATACCCTAATGGGGTAGCAACAGCTTTCAAGACATTTCCATCTGCATCTACTTTTACTTCTACTACAACTTTGCAATCCTGACTTAAATTGGTGTTTGGTTCTTCAATATACTCCGGTTTTCTTCCAGCAAGGGTATATCTCCCAGAGCTGTTTCCTGCATTTCCCTGGCCCATACCATCCGGTTTACCACCTACTTCTCCGTTCAATTCTCCTTGATTTCCTGATTTGGTTCCACTCCCAAATCCACTTCCTTGCTTCGGCGCATTGAATAAGCTTCTTTGATTTGGTTTCCTCTCTATTGGTTTTTCAGTTGGTTTTGTTTCTTCAACGGGTGGGCTTGGTCTTTCTTCATTTGTTTTTTTGTCTGAAGCAGTCTGTTGAACTTCAGGAGCCTCCGCATCTTGGCTCAGTGTTTGCACTTCTTCAGTAACAGGATTTTCTTCGAACTCTTCCATGGTTTCTGTTTCAATGGGAACCTCCTCTTGCCCTCCATAGTCTTGCTCTCCTAAGCTTACCGTTACACCACTTTCATCCAAATCTTCTATTTCTTCATTGGCACATCTTGAGAATCCTAGAACAAAAAGAAAAACAAACAAAAGACTGAATATCGTAAATGTGCCAATAGTTGCTTCTGTTTTGTATGTCTCTTTATTTTTCATATTTAGTTCGCTGGATCTAGTGCAAGAACTACTTTGGCTTCTAGTTGGTCAGCAATTCTTACCAGTTCCATAACGGCGCCATAATCTATTTCTTCATCACCATGAATGGATACGGTTGCTCCAGGTTTATTTTTTAATACCTCTTTAAGTTCAAAAGGTAAACGTGTCAAAGTGATTTTTCTTTCATCTATCGCATAATTTTTGTCTTTATCTACATAAACACGGACGATTTGCTTAATAATATTTTTTTTAACGCCTTTGGGTAAGGCAATTTTCATGATAGGTTCTCTTACCGTGGTAGAAGTGATTACAAAAAATATGAGCAATAAAAATATGATATCCGTCATGGAGCTCATATTGAACATTGGATCTATTTTGCTTCTTTTTTTAAGCGCCATTTTACTTTGCTGGTTCGTGAAGTATATCTAAAAACTCCATTGATGTTGATTCGAGCTTATAAACTACTCGGTCTATTTTTGCTGTCAATAAGTTGTATGCCACATAGGCTATAATACCTACGATAAGGCCGGCGACAGTGGTAACCATGGCTTCATATATGCCGCCGCTCAATAAGCCAGGTTCTATTCTATCACCCTCTCGACTAAGCACAAAAAAAGTTTTGATCATACCCGTTACGGTGCCTAAGAAGCCAAGCATTGGTGCCGCTCCCGATATTGTTGCCAAAATGGGCAAACTTCTTTCAAGTTTGGTGATTTCTAGATTGCCCGTATTTTCTACCGCTACGCGAATATCTTCAAGTGGTTTTCCAATCCTAGAAAGTCCTTTTGAAATCATTCTACTATAAGGGCTATTATTTGAAGCACACATATTTTGGGCTTCTTGGATATTTCCATTTTGAACCATGGTTTTTATTTGGTTTAAGAAAGTTTTATCACTTTTGCTCGCTTTTCTTATTGTGAAATATCTTTCTAAGGAAATGTATACTGCAATGATACTAAGAAGGGTAATGATGATGACTACAATACCTCCTTTTGTAGCCAAATCAACAACGTCAAGGCCCTCATTTACTGTAATTTCATTTTGTGCGCTGTCCAAAGCGATTTGCAAAAAGATTGGATTCATAAGTTTGTTTGATTTTTTGTTTGATTTTGTTCTTTAAATTTTTTGAGTGCCTCTATTCTAGTTTTTTCTTCTTGCTCATAGGCTTTCGATTCTAAATAAAAATAACCGACAATTAGCGCTAGTAGTAACGTTGAAATGATTAATAATAAAAGTACTTTTATTGGGTTTTTATTTTTGATATTTAATGATTCTTTTTTTGTCTTGACTTTTTGAATACTCTGTTTAATTTCTTCTTTTTTGGTTGTAGAATGATTTGTAATTGATTCTACTCTATTGGATTTTTCTTCATTTAGTTTTTCTTGACTTATTCTTTTCAACTGCACTTCTTGCAAACCAAAATAGGCTGAAGTTTGATTGTGTTCAAACTTGGACGTAAATAGTACTTGATTGTTGTCCTTATTTTCAAAAAGTCCAACTCCTTTTATATGCACTTCCCCTTCAGAACTTAAACGAGCTTTTAACTCTTTTATGAAAGCAAGAATCTCTTTTTGTGCATTTTTTTTATCTAATCTATTTAATTGAATGACTTGGTTTTCAAGTACATCATCCTTTATACTAGGGTTTGAGCTAAAGACAATTTTTTTGTGTTCTGGTTTTGCAGCATCTGTACTTCTTGAAATTTTGGTAGGAGAGGTGATCACCACCAAACGACCGAAGTTCGGGAGAACTATGCTATTTTGCTCTTTTAATGTTGCTGATATAATTTGATCTAAAGTCATCTATATCGAAAGTGAAACGCCTCCCATTACGTTTATGCCAAATCGTGGATGGTTTGCCCAAAATTGATACTTATTGTTTAAAATGTTGTTTCCTTCTAAGAAAAAAGCAAGCGTTTTTTTATGTAAATACTCCAATCCAATACTTAGGTCAAAAAATGCTGGAAGTATGTTTATTTTGTCTAAATCACTTGAATTACTATTGGTTCGCTCGCCCCAAAATAGTCCATCCGCTTTCAATATCATTTTTTTATTCCAAATATATCTTCCGTGCAACTCAAATTCTGTATTGGGCAAATGAAAGGCATCTGCATATTTTTCTAATTTGAAATCGTTTAAACTCAATTGGGCATTTACAAAACCTTTTTGTCGAAATGTGTAGCCAATTTGTGCAACAAAGCCACTTTGGGTAATGTCGTCATATAATACGTCAAAGCCCCTGAAAGCTGTACTATCCGAAATAAATAAAACACGATTGTTTTGAACATTTACATATAGATTTCCAGAATAAGAAAAGTTGTTAAGGCTACCTTTTGCACCTGCTCTAAAATCAAATGCATTAAATGTATTTTTGAGAGAAAAATTTTGATTCAAAAATGGATTTATTTTGGCCAATCCTTCGAAATCATTTTTGATTAGACCTCCATCTATTTCACCAAAAATATGCAATATGTCTGGCGCAAGTTGATAATCTACAAAAGCATATGGATTTACATAAAGATTCTCAGATGTTGTGTCGTCTCCTGTTGGAATACAGACTTTTGCGCCTAAGCTAAGCGTAAGCAGCTTTTTCTTGAAAGTGATTTTGGGGAAGGTGTGAACAAATAGCCGATTAAGACTAAAAGTGTCTTTTGAATATTGGGTAATGTCTAATTGCGAAAGCCAGTCAAAACGAAGATTTCGACCGGACCATTTGATTCCACCATCTAAAGCCAAATCAAATTCAGAAGCACTATCGTTGCCAAAAGAGCTAAGTGCTGAACTCAAAACAAACCCATTCTTATTTTTCTCGCTTATAGAGCTATAACCGACTTGAAGTTCGCTCAAATTGAACGTCCTTTTAAGGTCTTCAATATTTAGTTCTGAGGAGTCCATTTGATAACCATAACGGGTAATTCCTTTCCGTTCGTAATTGAATTTTGTGTTTAGTACACCTTTACGGGTGAATTTCTCACCATAGATATTAAAGTTGTTATTGCTGTAGCGAGCATTTTTTAAAACACCTGTATTCCCTCCTCGGGCTGAATGGTGTAAAAGCCCAAGGCCATAGCTATATTTATTGTCCTCTAAATTGTGCAAATGAAATTCTGCAAAAGGGCTACGGTAATTTCCGAATCCAAGTTTTGCATAATTTCCATATAAAGGATCTTGTTTTTCTTTCTTTAAGGAAACAGGCTTAATTGGTCTATAGTTGTTCCTAATTTTTGGCAAAATATCTGGTAAATTGTATTCCAACGTGGGTAAATCAATTTTTTCAGAGCTTAGTTCGGGTAAAATCTTAATCTTATCTGCTTCAACCAATATTGGTTTGTATTTTGTTATAATCTCTATTTCGTCTATTTCAGAAAGTGTATCCACCACTTGAGAATTAGCCAAATTCGGTAATAACAAAACAAGATACCAAAAGTGCTTCATTTGTCTAATAACGATTCAAATAAATAAAAATGTATGCTTAATCTTCGCTTATTGTTTCCACATTTCATACGCATACCTTTTGGGCAAAATATCAACAAGGGTTGTTTTTATGGCCTTCAAGTCCTTTCTTGCTTGTTCTTAAATAGATAAAATGAGTAACAAAGAAGTAAACGAGAAACTTAAGGCATTGAAGTTAACCATTGATAAACTAGAAAGATCGTATGGTAAAGGCGTAGTGATGAAAATGGATGATGACAAAGTTGAAAGAATGGAAGTTATCCCGACGGGTTCACTAGGGTTGGACCTTGCACTTGGAGTTGGCGGTTTCCCGAAAGGAAGAGTTATTGAAATATATGGGCCTGAATCCTCGGGTAAGACAACCTTGGCGATGCATGCCATTGCAGAAGCCCAAAAAAAAGGTGGTTTGGCCGCTTTTATTGATGCGGAACACGCTTTTGATAAATTTTATGCAGAAAAGATTGGTATTAATACTACAGATCTTTTGATTTCTCAACCTGACGATGGTGAACAAGCGCTAGAAATTGCTGATAACTTGATTCGATCAGGCGCTTTGGATATAGTAGTTATTGACTCGGTTGCCGCACTTGTTCCCAAGGCAGAAATTGAGGGAGAAATGGGAGAAAGCAAAATGGGCTTGCAAGCTAGATTGATGTCACAAGCTCTAAGAAAACTTACAGGGTCAATAAACAAGACAGGTTGCGTTTGTATTTTTATTAATCAATTGCGTGAAAAAATTGGCGTTATGTTTGGAAATCCTGAAACAACTACTGGTGGAAATGCACTAAAGTTCTATGCATCGGTAAGGTTAGACATTCGAAGAATCGGACAGATTAAAGACAATACAGAGGTTATTGGTAATAGGGCGCGCATAAAAGTTGCTAAAAATAAAGTTGCACCACCTTTTCGTACCATTGAATTTGATATCATGTATGGAGAAGGAATTTCAAGAGCTGGCGAAATATTAGATATGGCTGTTGAAAACGAGTTTATTCAGAAAAGTGGTTCTTGGTTTAGTTATGACGGAACAAAACTCGGTCAGGGTAGAGATACAGTTAAACAACTTTTGCTAGATAATCAAGAATTGATGGAAGAAATACATCAAAAAATTAGCGTAAAATTACTGGCTTAGGTATTGTTTATCAAAAAACCTGTCCAGTATTTAATTGCCCTCTCTTGTTTTTTTATCTCTTGTAGTAGTTTGGAAAATCACGCCCACAAAAAAAGGAAAATTAGCAACGATCTTATTTATGAGACCAGCCCATATTTATTGCAACACGCCTACAATCCAGTTAAATGGCACGCTTGGAACCGAAAAAGCTTGGCCGAGGCAAAACGACTAAATAAGCCAATAATTGTTAGCATTGGTTATTCTGCATGTCATTGGTGCCATGTAATGGAGCATCAAAGCTTTGAAGATTCCTTGATTGCAGAATACATGAACAAATACTTTTACTCAATTAAGGTAGATCGTGAAGAAAGGCCTGATGTTGATGAACTATATATGCGGTCTGTTAATTTGTTGACAGGTGGGGGTGGGTGGCCTCTTAATGTCTTTGCCTTGCCAGACGGAAGGGCATTTCATGGAGGAACCTATTTTGCCAAAGAAAATTGGCTCAAAGTATTGAAAGCCATCCAAAAAGAATTTGACCAAAACAATGAAAAACTTGTTCAATTTGCTGGGCAACTTGCCGAAGGTGTTGCGGCACAAAATCACTTTTCTTTCAACAAGGAACAAACCTTGAATCAGCAAATTCCTAAAAATTCGATAGAAAAATGGGTGAATCGTTTAGATTATCAAAATGGTGGAACTTTAAGCGCACCAAAATTTCCGATGCCAAGTAATCTTCAATTTTTGACTCGCTATGCCTATCAGAGCAAAAAAGATGAGTTACTTAAACAGGTGGACTTGAGTTTGAATTCAATGGCTTTTGGTGGTATTTACGATCATTTGGGGGGTGGGTTTGCAAGATATAGTACAGACGAAATTTGGAAGGTTCCTCATTTTGAAAAAATGCTTTACGACAATGCACAGTTAATTTCTGTTTATTCTGATGCTTATAAAAGAACCAAAAACCCACTTTATCAAAAAGTAGCTGAACAGTGCATCGCCTTTATTCAGAAAGAGTTGAAACAAGACAATGGCCCTTACTACGCTGCTTTGGATGCCGATAGCGAAGGTGAAGAGGGTAAATTTTACGTCTGGGAAAAAAAAGAAATCAAAGACATTTTAAATCCTGAAGAAATGCAGTTGGCAGAAGACTATTATAATTTGAATCATTTTGGCTATTGGGAAGAAAATAAATTTATACTTTTAAGAAGAGAAATGGATACAGTGCTTGCTCAAAAGCACAATATGTCTTTGAGCGAATTCCAAGAAAGTGTGGAAAGCATCAATCAAAAGTTATTTAATGTTCGGCAAAAAAGGATAAAACCAGCTTTGGATGACAAGTCGCTAACCAGTTGGAATGCTTTAATGATGATTGGCTTATGTGATGCTTATGCTGCTTTTAATAAGGAAAAATACCTTTATGATGCGATTGAAATGCACCAATTTTTGAAAGACAATTGCTTAATGCAAGGAGATACACCACAATTATGGCATGCATATAAAAATGGGAAGTCAAGTATAGAAGGCCTCTGTGAAGATTATGCTCTTTATATAAAGGCACTAATTCGGCTTTTTGAATTGACCTCGAGTTCTGACTATCTCCAACTTGCCAAACAACTTCAAATTTCAGCAGATAAACTCTTTTTAGACGATGGACATACTTATTTTCATATGTCTAAGAAAAAAGCCTCTGACCTGCACCACATTCCGAAGCAAATAACAGACAATGTTATCCCTTCTGACAATTCTATTATGGCTGAGAACTTGTATACATTGGGTTTATATTTTGGTTTAGATGCATATATCGTACGAAGTAGAAATATGCTTATCCCAATTCAAGAAGCTATGGAAAACTATGGTGGTGCATACGCTAATTGGCTATTACTTTACTTAGATAATGTAGAGCCAAGTTTTGAGCTGGTTATAACCGGAGAAGATGCCAAAAATGCAGCGAAAGAACTACACAGTGAATATTTACCACAAATACGAATTACATTTAGCGATAAACCACAAGATAATATTCCTTTATTTGCAGGTCGTTGGCAAAAGGAAACAAAATATTATTTATGCAGAAACCAATCCTGCGAAAAACCAGTTTCCCACTTCGAAGAATTGACACCAATTATTTTTTCCAAATGAAAAAGCTCAGCATTTTATTTTTTTTCACACTCATAAGTCAAGCGATTATGGCACAAATTTCATATCAAGTTTCCTTTCCAAGATGGAACAATCACTATGCAAGTATTACTATAGAACTTATAAAAGATCCTAAAATTAAAGAATTGCGTTTCAGTATGCCTACATGGACACCTGGGTCTTATAAAATTCGTGAATTTTCTAGAAACATTGATAAGGTCTATGCTGAAAGCGGCGACAAATCACTTTTTGTTTCAAAAGAAGATAAGAATACTTGGGTAGTTGCCTGCGAGGATTTCAAGGAAGTTTCGTTTACCTACAATGTTTTTTGCTTTGAGCAAAGTGTACGTGAGAGCTATGTTGACGGCGAATATGCGTTTCTTCACGGACCTTCAGCGTTTATGTTGGTCGAAGGTTTTGAACATAATGAAATTGAT
Source organism: Bacteroidetes bacterium MED-G17 (assembly GCA_002457675.1). Lineage (GTDB taxonomy): Bacteria > Bacteroidota > Bacteroidia > NS11-12g > UBA9320 > MED-G17. The sequence continues at coordinate 89,634 of NTKK01000004.1, read as the reverse complement.
TTACAAATAAAACCTCTTCGTCATTGGTCTAGCGCCCACATAGCTGCGAAAGAACTAGGGCCATATAACTTTTCCCTACCCAATTATGATGATTTAGCTGACGCACCGCTCGCGATTGGAAATTTTGATACGGTTCAATACCAGTCAGCTGGCTTGACCCATTGTGTAGTCATGTTGGGCAAAGGCAACTATAAACTCGCTCAAATTAGAAGAGATTTTAAAACCATAAGCGATGAACAATACAAATTATTTAATGACCAGCCAGCCGGGCCCATTTATATTCACTTTGTTTATAATGTGGACAATGGTGGGGGTGGTTTAGAACATAAAAATTCCCAAACAAGCATGGTCAATCGCTTTGCCTATGCCAATCGAAACAAATACTTGGGTTTTCTTCGGCTTATTGCACATGAATACTTCCATTTATGGAATGTTAAACGTCTCAGACCAATTGAATTAGGGCCGTTTGACTATCACAATGAAAACTATACCGAATTGCTTTGGTTTGCTGAAGGCTTTACTTCTTTTTATGATAAATTAACAATTCATCGTGCTGGATTTACTAGCCGTTCTGACTATTTGCGGCAAGTTGCTGGGCAAATTTCAAGCTATGAAAACACCCCAGGAAAAAATGTTATGAGCTTGGCTCATTCTAGTAAGAATGCTTGGGTGAAATTATACAACCCAAATAGAGACTCGAAGAACACCAATATTTCTTATTATAACAAGGGCATGCTTTTAGCACTTTTGCTCAACGCACATATACTAAAAGCCACCAATGGCGAAAAATCACTCGATAATTTGATGTATGAATTGTATTGGGATACCTATAAAAAAGACGGTGCTGGTTTTACATTTCAAACTTTTGTAAATACTGTAAACAAGCTGACTGGCATAGATTTGACAAAGGCAATAGATCAATGGGTATATGGCAAAGGAAGCTTGGATTACACAATTTTAGAGGAAATAGGCTTGAAAATAAGCATTCAAGAGAGACAAGGGGTCCCTTTTGGCATGCAAACTCAATATAGTGGAGGGATTACCAAAATAGTTTCAATTGCATACGGCTCAAGTGCGATGAAGGCTGGGTTAAGTGCCAACGATGAGTTAATTGCCATCAACGGATACCGCATTAATCAAAGTTTGCCAGATTTCATCAAAACGATGAAACCAAGAGAAAATTTACTTGAATTAAGTTTCCAACGTGATGGTCGTATGATGTCTGTTTTGTTGACAAATCAATCAGCAAAAGAATTCCGATATATGCTATCAGTGAAGAAGGAAATTTCTGATTTTCAAGAAAAAGCTTTGCGGAAATGGATGCCATAAAAAAAGCACTTTGGGAAGAAAGTGCTTTTTTACGGATTTCCGAACTTAGATTTATTTAATTAGCATTCTGCATCACCTAAAATACCACTTAGTGCATTCCATAGGTTTTGGCAAGTGCCTTCTAATGCTTCCAAGGAAGATGCTTGATTTTCATCATTCATATCTTTGATTTCCTCTACCAATAGTGCAGGTTCATCCCAATCATTTTTGTGTATTTCAAAATAGGTCTCATCTGCTTTTAGGTGTTTGTAATGGCTTTGTAAACCTTCTAGTTTAGAGGTGGCGGTATGCGGCTGTTGATTTTCAAATGCCAAAAGGGCACCCAAAGCAGTTACTTTGTTTTGGAAGTAATTTTGGCAGTCTGTATTAAGTTTCCCTACCTCTTCTATGCTTTGTTCGATGTTGTTTTGACCCAAACTTTTCGCAAAGTCTTTCCAAAGTAAAAAATGCTCTTCCTCTACTTTTTGGATTTTTTTGTAGCCAGCTTTTCCCCAACCTTCAGCAATTAGCTGAATGAAAGTACCATATTCTTTGGTGTATTCGCTTAATTTTTCTTCGGGCAGCGTACCTGCGGACCATGCTTGGTAAAATGGATGATTCAGCAAGTCGTACTTGCTGATAATCTGTTCAATTTTTTGTTCTACTGTCATGTTGTTGCTAAACTATTTATAAGAATAAAAGCAAAATACATTAAAAATATTTTTTGAAAAAAGGTTTGAAACAAATGTGGAGAAATTGTATCAAAAGCTAAAAAAGGAAAGCAAAAAATAAAAATAAAATTGCCTTTGATGTCAAAAACAAACTAAGCCACGGCTACTTTAACCAATTCAGCAGCTTCTTTTAACAAAATGGCACTTTGCACTTGTAAGCCGCTATTGTCAATTATTTCTTTTGCCTCCTCAGCATTGGTGCCCTGCAATCTTACAATAATTGGCACATTGATTTGGCCGATGTTTTTATACGCCTCAACTACACCATTTGCCACACGATCGCAACGCACAATTCCACCGAATATGTTAATCAAAATGGCTCGTACATTGGGGTCTTTTAATATGATTTTAAAACCTGCTTCTACTGTTTGAGCATTGGCTCCGCCACCAACATCTAAAAAGTTGGCTGGTTCTCCACCCGATAGCTTTATGATGTCCATCGTAGCCATAGCCAGGCCAGCGCCATTGACCATACATCCCACATTACCATCAAGTTTCACATAGTTTAAGTCGTGCTCTTTGGCAACTACTTCGGTAGGGTCTTCTTCGCTGATATCTCTAAGCTCCATTAGGTCGTGATGTCTATACAAGGCATTGTCATCCAAATTTACTTTGGCATCAACCGCAATAATTTTGTCATCGCTGGTTTTCAATACAGGGTTAATTTCAAACATGCTTGAATCGGTATCATCATAAGCTTTATAAAGGCTTAAAACAAATTTGACCATTTGTTTCATAGCCCGACCACTTAGCCCTAGATTGAAAGCAATTTTTCTTGCCTGAAAACCTTGCAATCCTACAGCAGGATCAATCCATTCCTTATGAATAAGTTCTGGAGTTTTTTCAGCGACTTCTTCAATGTCCATTCCGCCTTCTGTAGTGTAAATGATTACATTTTGTTGCTTGCTTCGGTCAAGCAAGACACTCATATAAAATTCTTTTGGTTCATTTTCGCCTGGATAATATACATCTTGAGCAATAAGCACTTTATTCACCTTTTTGCCTTCTGGCCCAGTTTGCGGTGTAATCAATTGCATCCCCAAAATATCCTGCACTCTTTGTTTTGCTTCATCCAAATTTTTGGCAAGTTTTACCCCACCACCTTTTCCACGTCCACCAGCATGAATTTGGGCTTTGACAACTACCCAGTCGGTACCTGTGTCCGCTTGAAGCCGTTTGACTGCCGTTTCAATATGCGCTATGTTGTCAACAACTACGCCTTCTTGTATGGCAACACCATAAGATTTAAGGATGTTTTTTGCTTGGTATTCATGAATGTTCATACTGATTGAATTTTAGGCGAATTTAAAGAAAATTAAAACGGAATAAGCGCAATAGCTTATTTGAAAAAATGCTAAATTTTACATTTATTTTACCCTTAGGCTTAATAAGGACAAGGGAACAAGCACCAAGGGTAGGTGTAAAAAGCAATCAAAAACAAAATGCTTTGTAGAAAGAATAACAAAATCTTGATTATATCCAGTAACCAAGCGAGCCAAAGCAACTAAAAGGCCTAAGATAAGGGCATACATGAGAAAGGGCTTTCGTACACTTTTTACAAATACAAAAAAACACATAGACAAATGAAAGGCAGCCAAGATTTGATTGGGAATGCCCAACATAAATTGGTCTATATTAAGTAACCTGTAAGTGAGGTATACATAATGGCTGCTGTTTTCGAAGAGAGCAAAGCTGTCTAAAGCATGTGGTAGCAAACTTGCGCAAAGCAGAACTTTTAGATAAATACGAGTGGCATCAAAAGATCTATACTTTTTGTAGATCCAAAGAAAAAGCAATGGGATGAAAATTTGCCATGACCATTCCAATATTTTTGGCCAATAAAAATGGTTAGACCAAAAATAGGAAAAAAGTATGCTCAACTTAATTACAACTGCAGGTAAAACAAATCCCCAATATTTGGAGAAATTTTTATGGGATATAAACAAGGAAAGAACGGCAAAAGAAAACAGGAGTAGGGCGATAAACTTTAAAAACAAGTGCCCAGGATTAAGGCCTAACTCAGACAAGGTCCAAGCCAAAGGACTTTTTAAAAAATAAAGCTCATACGCTCGAGCAAAAAACAGCGCAAATGCAGAGACTTTTACGAAGAATGATAAATGTAACTTTAACACCTTACTAGCAAAGAAACAAAAAAGACCTGAGAAAGTGCCCCAGGCGGGACTTGAACCCGCACGGCCGTGAGGCCACAGGATTTTAAGTCCTGCGTGTCTACCAATTCCACCACCAGGGCAATAAAAAATGGGCTAACCCATTGTTAGAGCGAAAGACGAGATTCGAACTCGCGACCCCCACCTTGGCAAGGTGATGCTCTACCAGCTGAGCTACTTTCGCTTGTTCCTAATTTTAGGGAGCGGCAAATATAAAATGAAAAGAATATTGATGAATGCATTTTCAATATTTTTTGTATATTCGAGTCGGTATGTTTAAAAAGTTTGCCGTTTTAATTTTTGTCTTAGGAAATTCTTTTATTTTATTTTCACAAGTGTCTTTCTCTTGGTATCCGAATGATACACTCATTCAGGTGATAGCAAAAAATACTTATACCGAGATGAAAATTGAACAAGTGAAAAAAAATCGTGAAGATACCCTATCGTTAAGCATAGAAGTCGTAGAAAGTACTATCCCGAGTGATTGGGATGGTTTGGTTTGTGTATATGGTTTATGCTTGGGTTCTATTTTAGAAAAAGGCAAGATGTTCGATATGAACCCCAACTCTACAAGTGAGGAAAATTCTTATGTACGTCTCACAGTCAATCCTATGGATAGCGAGAAAGAATCCATCTACAGAGTGCGTGTTTTCAATAAAAAAAATCCTAAAGATGGAGATACTGCCACATGGATAATAAATGCTAAAAACGCAAACATTCATGAATCACAGACAGCTAGAGATTTTGTAGTTTTTCCAAATCCTGCATCTAACTTCATTGAAATTCCTGTAAATCATAAATTTACATCCTTTGTAATATTTGATCTAACTGGTAAAAAGGTTTTCGAGAATCACAACCTATCCGAGCCGAGTGTTCGTGTTGACCTTGCTTCATGGAAGCCAGGTGTATATTTCGTACAATTTTTACTTGATGCTCATGTGTTGGCATCTCAAAAGCTAATTGTACATGAATAAGGTTAAGTGGTATTTACCCATTTTCATAGTATTTTACTCTATCTGTGCGCAATCAACGATTGTTCATTACAACTTATTTGTCATCCAAGATTCTATGCTCACAGTCAATGGAGAAAAGTTACCCTATGTAAGTTATAATCTAACCAATCATTTTAGGCAAGAAAACCCAATTTTAAACGCAAGAGTTGGAGATACCTTGACACTATTGATTCATAACAGAACCAATAATGTTCACCAATTTCAGATTCAAGGTTTGAGTAAAAGTCCTATTGAAATTCTACCCAAAGATACTGCCTTCGTGGAGGTAAAACGCCTTTTGGAAGGTGCTTTTATTTATTTCGATCCGTATGATTTCCCAGTCAATTCCTATTTTGGTTTGTCTGGGATGTTGGTTGTAAAAAACCATTCACATAAGTCCTTTTATTGGAATCTAAAAGACCATCAATATGCATTGAATTTTCAGCTTAGCGAAGGGACATCTGTAGATTGGGCTCTGTATGAACCAAACCTATTCACCATTAATGGAAAAAGTAATCCGGATATCAATATAGATTCAGACGCCAAAGTAATTGGTTCAGTGGGAGATACCTTGGTTATTCATATAACCAATACAGGATTGGGTATACACTCTCTACACTTTCATGGCTATCATGTTGAAATTGTTTATTCGAGTAAATTTCCAAACCATGTTGGGCGTAAAAAAGATACCTTGCCAATCCATCCAATGGCCTCCATGATTTTACAACTCATACCTGACAAGCCAGGTGAGTACCCTGTACATGATCATAATTTGGCTGCACTGAGAGCGAATAAAAAATATCCAAAGGGGATGTTTACCACTTTAAGTATTGATCCATGAGACAATCGCGATTTTTTCTAGTCATTTTTTATGTTTTTCTAATGCTTGAGGGTTTATATGCGCAGAAAAGGGTTGTTAAACAGTTGTTTTCAAAAATCGACCTTGAACCACAATTTGAGCTGCCTGACGGGAACAAAATAGCCCTTATGGGTTATACAGAGCTTTTGGGTCAATCTATTTCTATCCCAGGGCCATTATTAGAATTTGGAGAAGGAGACTCTGTGACGCTCATCCTGAATAATTATTCTCAAGGAGCACCCCACACCATTCATCTACACGGTTTGGATGCTAATCAAGCCAATGACGGTGTGCCAGAATTGTCTTTTAGTGTCAAGCATCTCGAGCAAGGTAAATATGAATTTGTAGCGAAACACCCTGGTACATATTTATACCACTGTCATGTAGTTTCACCTATACATGTTCAGGCTGGTATGTATGGAGTTATTGTTATCCATCCCAAATTATATGGCAAAATTTATGGTTATTCATATGAGGGTAAAGAGTACACTTTTCTCACATCTGAAATAGACACTCATTGGCATACCAAAGAATTTATTCAACACGCATACGATTCAAACCATACAGAAATATCAATTCCCGACTATCATCCCCAATATTTAATGTTAAATGGTAAGTCAAACAGTGATTTTTTGTTTGATCACATTGAAGTTTTTTCAGACTATCCCCGTCGCCACTACAACAGCCTGTTACACTTTGCCAATATTGGGAATTGCGGTAATCGATTTATATTTCCAAGTGGATTTCTTGCCCGGGTGGTAAGTACAGACGGTAGACCCATTCCTGAAGGCGTAGATACCGTAAATATTTTAGAAGTAATGCCAGGTGAACGATATGATATATTACTATCGAATGAATCTTTAGATAACCTACTTGATAGTGGTATTATACTGGTCGAATATTTTGACTTAAACAATAGCAAAGTATTGGGTGTGCAGAAAATAAGGATTGTACATATAGACCTTCCTGTTGTTGAAAAACATGTAAAACAACACGCGCGGATTTTTCCAAATCCAACTTCAGATATTTTTGAAATTACGCTGGGTAAAATAAAGGTTGATCAAGTTAAAAAAACCACTTTAATCAGTATTGATGGTAATAAGCTTAAAAGCTATGAATCTTTTCAGAAAAGCTTTGATTTGACTGGTTTTCCGGACGGCGTATATATTTTACAACTTCATTTTGACCAAACTATATCAACACATAAAATAATTAAACATTAAAAATTATGAAATATTTATTTTTTATTCAACTTTTCCTTTATCTATCGTCAAACGTTTTTGCCCAAGGAAACATCACCCTAAAGTTAAATCATGAGTGGAATGGCACGCCTTTCTCTTACGATCAAAAGTATTACGACAATTCTGGCAGGACTTTGCAGATTACCAGAGTACAATATTATCTTTCTGGTTTTGAGATTCAAGACAATGGGCAAAGTATTCCACTAAAAGACCATTATGTGCTCGCAAGTGCCAATATTTCTAATTATAATTTAAACAGTTTAACAATAGATAAATTACAAGGTTTAAAGTTTGATGTTGGCGTTGATGTTGAAAAAAACCACTTAAACCCAGCTATTTATGATGAATCGCACCCCTTGGCATTAAAGAATCCTTCGATGCATTGGGGATGGGCTGCTGGCTATCGATTTTTGGTAATTGAAGGAAGCATAGACGATGACAAGGATGGACTCCTTGACAAAAAATTTGAATTTCATGTTACAGCCAATGACGAATATTTAACTCCAGTAAATAAAATTGAAACCACAGGAAAAATAAATGGTAAGGACACAGAAATCGAGCTATATGTAAATATTGCTGATTGGCTAAAAGACATTGACTTAGCTGAAGCAGGATATAATCATGGTGTATATTGGCTTAACGAAACGATTATGTTCAATACTAATAAGTTTAAAGTTTTTGATACAGAAGCAACTGCATCGCTTAAAAAACACCCACAACAGGGAAGCGGGCATGTTGTTTTTGATTATGGACTGCCATATGCACCTACCATCTTTTATGAATTTCCTTATGAAAATCGTGTAAATCTAAAAGTAATAGACATGCAAGGAAAGATTCTTAAATTTGAGAATGATCTTTCTAATGCAGGTAATTATTTCATAAATATGGAGTTGCCCCAAGGAACTTACCTAGCTGTTTTTGAGTCAGACAAGGCATTTTTGGTTAGCAAAAAGTTTATGGTGAAAAAGTAAAAGTGTCCAATTATGGTCGCAAAACTTAAAGCAGGATTCTTAGGTTTACTTGTTTTTTTTACTTTCTATAATTACGAAGAATATTGTTTTATACCTCTTAAACCAAACGAAAGCTTTTTCTCACAATATTATAGAGAAAATTCATCTGATTCTATAAAAGTGCTTTTGGGGCAAAGGTTATTTTTTGACTCCATAATGTCTAGAGATTATTCACTATCTTGTGCTACCTGCCATTTACCCACAAAAGCATTTACAGATGGGAAAGCAAAAAGTGTAGGTATTAGGCAGCAGCAAGTTGGAAGAAATGCGCCTAGTTTGGCTAATGTGGTTGATCAAGATTCAGGTTTGCACTGGGATAGAGGCGTTCCGTCTCTAGAAATGCAGGTATTGGTGCCAGTACAAGAACACGCTGAATTTGACTTTGACCTTCGCTTGATTGCTGAGCGAATGAAAAAAAATGTAAGCTATCTACATTTAAGTAACAAGGCATACCAAATTGACCCCAATCCATTCGTCATTACACATGCTATTGCCTGTTTTGAGCGAACTTTGATTAGCAACCAGTCAAAATTTGATCAGTACATTACGGGTGATTTAGACGCACTTAATTCGTCCCAAAAGAAGGGGATGAAATTATTTTTTCAGGATTTGTATTGTTCAAGATGCCATAATGGCAAAAATTTTAGCAATTTCTCATTGCAGAATAATGGGTTGTACAGATTAAAATATCCCAATGATTCAGGTCGGATGCGAATAACTTATTTAGAGCAAGATAGGGACAAGTTTAAAGTTCCAAGCTTAAGAAATGTTGCCATTACCTCTCCATATATGCATGATGGAAGCATAGAAACTTTAGAAGCGGTAATTGATCACTACGCATCTGGTGGAAAAATTCATCCAAACAAAAGCCACTTTATTAAAGCTTTTGACATTAATCCTGAAGAAAAAAAGAACCTAATAGATTTTTTGAAGGCTTTGACAGATACTTCTTTTATTTCAAAAAAATATTAACTCTTACTTTTGGATCTTTTTCACCCAAAAATTCTGTCTACTATCGGTTATATGTAAAAAATATTGACCTTTTGGAAGCATTGTTATGTCAAGTTTATTTTCATGACTAAACATGATTATTTCGCCCAAAACATTTTTCAACTCAAGTAAAAAGATTGGATAGTTGTGTTCTACAAACAATTTGTTTTTACTTGGATTAGGAAAAATAAAAGGAGTAGAAGTTTTAGAATTGTTTGTGATTGAAGCCAATGTGCTTTTGATAATGGAGTCAGCCAATAATACATTTGGTATCCCATATCCAATAGCCTCATTCGGGTTATTGTAATGACTAGCACTTTGCTCTACCGAACGCATAAGAAGTTCATTGCTGGCGTTTGGAAAAGCTTGTTTCAAACACGCCATCATACCAGCAATAAGAGGAGAGGAGAAGCTGGTTCCACTTCCTATCTGAAAACGACCTCGACTGTTAATAAATGCCACATTAGCGCCCATTGCAGAAACATTTGGCTTAATTCTCCCGTCTGCTGTAGGACCTCGTGAGGAAAAAACTGCTACTCTTCCAAATGAATCTAAGGCGCCAATACAAAATACGGAAGGTCCATCACACGGAGCAGTGATATGATACCAGGAATTATTTCCACTATTTCCAGCGCTATTTACAACCAGCACCTGTTTCGAAGCAGCTTCAGCCGCTAAGGTTACTACAGTAGATTTACCATTCATTTCTTGGTAGGAATAATCGCCTTCTAAGGTGTCAAAAAGTGAATATCCTAGTGAACTATTAATTATGTCGGCACCTTTTTCAATTGCCCATTCTGAACCAGTTTTCCAGTTATATTCCTCTTGATGCACTTCTTTTAAAGCGTTTTCGGTATGAACTAAAATATAATCTGCGTTTGGTGCGCTCCCGTTAAATGAATCATTGACAAAACCTGCCATTATTGATAAAACATAAAGGCCATGATTACCTCGATCGAAAACATTGCTGTCATTAGCAATCACATCGAATGTAGCTATTATGCCCCCGCGATCTCTGAGCTTGGCAAATGCTGCAATAGAGTCAACCCGGTAAAATCCGTTGTCTAAAACAGCAATTGTCACCCCCTTACCTGTATAGCCCATTTCATGGTATTTTTTCAAACCAACCATATCATGTGCATAATCCGTTATCCAAAAATTTTGACTGCACACTGAATTAAAATTTATTAAAAAAAATATTATGTAACTAATTCTTAATAATTGATTTAAGTTCATTTAGTTTAAGTAATGCTTCAATAGGCGTTATCGTATTTGTATCTATAAGAGAAAGCTGTTTAGCTAGTGCTTTCCACTCTTTATTTTGATTTTCAAAAAGTGGTATTTGTTGGATTGCCTTGTCAAAACTTTTGGAAGTTAACCCCAACAATTGGTTTTTTCCTCTTTCGTTTTCTAATTCATTTAATAATGCTTGTGCTCTTTGCAGAACAGAATTGGGCATTCCTGCCATTGCTGCTACATGAATACCAAAACTACTGTTGCTAGCGCCCCTTGTCAATTTCCTGAGAAAAACGACCTGAGACTGCATTTCTTTTGAACTGATATGGAAATTAACAATGCCCGTATGTTTTTTCTCCAATTGGTTTAGCTCATGATAATGTGTAGCAAACAAAACTTTTGGTTTTTCAGCACATTGGTGCAAATATTCAGCAATACTCCAAGCCAAACTGATACCGTCATACGTACTGGTGCCTCTTCCAATTTCATCTAATAAAATCAGACTATCAGAAGATAAATTATTTAAAATACTTGATGTCTCTAGCATTTCAACCATAAAAGTTGATTCTCCTTGAGAAATATTATCGCTCGCACCAACACGTGTAAATATTTTATCTACTATTCCTATTTCTGCTTCATTAGCGGGTACAAAGCATCCTATTTGTGCCATGATGACTGCTAAAGCTGTTTGTCTTAAGATGGCAGATTTTCCTGACATATTTGGGCCCGTAAGAACAATGATTTGTTGGTTTTCCTTGTTTAAATGTAGATCGTTTGGAATATAGCTTTCATTGCTAGGCAATTGTGTCTCGATTACAGGGTGTCGGAGTTTTTTAAAAGAAAGAGATTGACTTTTTTTAAGTTTAGGGCAAGTATATTTATTTGTAAACGCCAAATGGCCAAAAGATCTTAAGCAATCCAATTGGGCCAAGTAAAAACATAGATTTTGGACGATTGGAACATAGGATTGTATACGCTCTATAAACGCGTCATAAATTTTCTTTTCTAAATCGAGTATATGTTCTTCTGCATTCAATATTTTCTGTTCATATTGTTTTAGCTCTTCCGTAATATATCTTTCTGCATTGGTAAGTGTTTGCTTTCTTATCCATTTTGAAGGCACTTTGTCCTTGTGAACATTTGTTACTTCTAAATAATACCCAAATACATTATTGAACCCGATTTTTAAAGAGATTATACCTGTTTCTTCAATAGCTTTTTGCTGGATATTGATTAGATGCTCTTTGCCATTTTTTCTGATGTCCCTAAACTGATCTAGTTTTTCATCAATTCCATCTTGAATTAAGTCTCCTTTGGTAGAAAGGGCAGGAGGTTCCTCAACGAGATAGGTTTCTATTTCTTTAACCAGTTTTATGGTTTTTTCACTTCGAAGTGGAAATGAAGCGGCTGATAATTCTTTTGTACATATCGACTCGAGCTCAACAACATGGTTAATTGACTGGGCCATTTGTTTTAATTCTCGTGGACCAATTTTTCTTAAGGCCAATTTGGCAGCCATTCTCTCTAAATCACCGATATTCCTTAGTAGTGAACTAGTTTGACTCTCAAATTCTTGTTTAGAGAAAAATAAAGAAACAATTTTTTGTCTTTTTTGAATTTCATTAAGATCAACCAGAGGGCGTAACAGCCATTTTTTTAATAATCTAGAACCCATCGGGTTGCTGCATTTGTCCAAAATATCTAATAGACTTAAACCGTCAGGATGAGCTGAATCAATTAACTCAAGATTTCTAACCGTGAACTGGTCCAACCACAAAACGTCATCATAATTTAATCTACTCAAAGCATGAAGATGGCCTACATGTTCTTGATGGGTCTCTTGAAAATAGTGCAATATTGCTCCTGCAGGAAGTAAAGCTAGATCCAAATCTTCAATACCAAAACCTTTTAGATTATTGACTTTGTAGTGATGGAAAATTTTGTCTTTGGCAAAATCGGTATCAAAAAACCAGTCTTCAATGGCATATAAATAGTATTTCTCCTTTAACAGTTCATTTATAGAGTTTTGCTGTTTTTTACTTACCAAAATTTCTGCCGGATTTATGGCATGAAGCAGTGTTACGATGGTATCTAATTGACCTTGAGTGATTTGAAATTCTCCAGTAGAAAAGTCAACAAAACCAAGCCCTAATTGCTTGTCAACTTGATATAATGAACATAAGTAATTGTTTTTCTTAGCATCAATCACCTGGTCATGGGTTGCCACACCTGGCGTAAGCATATCTGTAACGCCTCTTTTGACAATTGTCTTTGTTTTTTTTGGATCTTCTAATTGATCGCAAACAGCTACTCGATATCCATTTTTTACAAGTTTTGGTAAATAAACATCTAATGAATGGTGAGGAAATCCAGCCAACTCTACATGTGAAGCTTTACCATTTGCCCTTTTAGTGAGTACAATACCCAAGACTTCAGAAGCAATTATAGCATCTTTCCCAAACGTTTCATAAAAGTCACCCACTCTAAAAAGAAGAATAGTATTCGGATATTTTTCTTTGATTTCGCGATACTGGCGCATCAAAGGGGTTTCTTTTTTACTTATTACTTTTGCCAATGAACTATTCAAATTAACTAAAGACCAGTTCAAGTTTGTAAACAACTTTTAACATGACACATCAAAAAAAATATATTGACATGAAAAGGCCTACACTTGACAAATTTAAATTAATGAGAAAAAGACCTTTGTCGGTTTTATTGGATAATGTTCGAAGCTTACACAATATTGGCTCAATATTTAGAACGGCTGACGGTTTAGCAATAGAAGAAATTTTCTTATGTGGTATCACAGGGAAGCCACCGCATCGTGAAATTAGAAAAGCTGCGATTGGGGCTGAGGAATCGGTGAAGTGGAGTTATCATCCAGATACTAGACTATTGTTGGAACATCTAAAAAGCAGCTATCAAATTTTAGCTTTAGAACAAACTTATTCAAGCATTGATTTACAAAGCTTTAAGTACTTAGAAAATAGTCGATTACTTCTGGTAGTCGGTAATGAAGTCTCCGGAATTTCTGAAGATGTTTTAGATTTATGTGCCACCCACATCGAGATTCCTCAATATGGCACAAAACATTCTTTTAATGTATCAATAGCCGCATCTATTGCGATGTATCATATTTGTAATCAAATACCATGAGGATTAGAATAATCCATTTCTTATTCCTTTCATTTTTCACTTCTTTATCCATCCATGTGCGTGCTCAAAATATTCAGGATTTACTCGAATCAATAAAAAATGAGCAAATCAGGTTAGATGCTTATGATGGTGTACTTGACGAAAAAACTGCCCATAAAACAACCATCCAAACAGAAAGATCCTCTAGAGCTTATATAACTTATCCAAATATTGTTATAGCAGATATTAAAAAACTGAAAAACCTCCAACTGCAAATTTTGCAACTAAAGCATTTACTGTCTTGGTATCAAAGTATTTCTAAAGAGAGATATCCGATGTACAATATTTACCTTGCTGATATTGAAATGGTAATGAAAGTACAACGATATTCCGAAGAAAGAGCCTCATTGGTGTTAAAAAGCATGCCAAACTTGGCTTTAAGGCTGATTCCGTTTTTTCTTGAAGAACCTTATTCTCAAGATGTCATTTTTGCAGCTTCAGAAAAATTTCCATTTGAAACACTTCGACAATTTGGAAAGATGGCGAATAAATCTTGGTCTCATGCATTTATTGCAAAAATGGCAGATGAAAGTCCTACGCACCTTAAAGGATATTTAGGTAGCCAAAATAAAGTGCGTATGGTTTTTGATAAGCTGCAAACACCGGCAGCAAGAGCCATTAGGGAAATTTTTAAATCTTATGGTTCGGAAACAAGAACTTATCTTTTGCTTGACGACATTATAAACAATCGTTATGATATAAAAGATGCACATGCAATAAGCGTTGATTCAAAAAAATTATTTAACAGATTGGTCCATTTGCGATACTACCCAAAGGTGTATGCATCCAATTCAATTGATGAAGAGTTAAAACTACAGAGTTTAAGAATTATTAGAAAAGTTAATGACCTCCATGATCGTTCAGATCAAATACGGTTTAAACCATTTGAAACTATGAATGCCAGAGCGCTCTATACTTTAGCTGTATACGGTGAGGAGGAAATTTTCACTTCTACCTTCTTAGGGCTTTTTGCGCGTTTATTGCCAAAAATAAATGAAGAATCAAACTTTGAATTTGTCCACAATTTAGGATTGAATAAATTGAGTACGTGGTTGAAGATATGCGCAAATTATAATGTTTTTAATGCTTTCGTTGACAATATGACAACTTGGGAGAAAAAAGTCATGTTTAAACACTTATTTCAAGGGTTGTCAAAAAAGAGTGGCGATTTAAAGCATGCTGTTACGGTTGTCAATACCTATACTAGTTTACGGAATTCAGCCAATAAAGAGCTTTTTGCGAACGCTTTACTTCACGCAGCGAAGGATGTTCGCTTACAATATTGGGACAAGAAGCTATATGAATTGATTCTTCATATTACCAAAATCAAGCATTCAACGGTTATGGAAAACGATTTGCAACAAATTGGTGTAGAAAATCTACTTTGGAAGGATGTGCATGATGGGAAAGAGCATATTCAACAACATTTCTTTTATGATGATGCAGATGGTGTGACTTCGTTTGCTACATTTTTACATAGCTTCAATCATACAAAATGGAAAATTGAAGATTTTAAAACTTATGTAAGGATTAAAAGTACTTCTGGGAAGAAAGTAACGATATATGCCAATAAAAATAAATATGAATATGAGGGCCAATTAGCAATTGAGAAAATTTTTAGAAAAACAGGAAAATTTCCAAATGTAGTCGTACATCGGGGACACAGTTATTATGCAAACATTGCTATAACTTCCATAACGCCTAACGCAAAATTGGTATTCTTAGGATCATGTGGTGGCTACAATAATATATCCAAAGTTTTATTAAGAAGCCCTAATGCTCACATAATAAGCTCTAGACAAGTTGGTACTTACCTCATAAACAATCAGATTAGTTTAAGATTGAGTGAGTGGATTAGGCTTGGAAAAGATCTTGAATGGTCTCTGTTTTGGAATGAATTAAAAAGGAATATTTCCAATAAAAAAGCGCAAACAATGTTTGAAGAATATGTGGCTCCAAATAAAAATCTCGGGGCTTTCCTTCTTAAATCATACAAAGAACTAATCGACACTCAACTTGCTTCAAATTGAATAGCAAGTGCTTTTTCTGATTGCCAATAACTAGAAAATTTTTCTGCAAGATGTTTTGCACAAATCCTTTTTAATAATTTGAATCCATTTGGGTTGTTTTGCTCTATATCTTGAAATAGCACATTACCATCGATAAAACCTGAAACTACGTCTTCAAATGACATTTTACCTAAAGAAATTTCTACAATTTTATAGGTGCAATTATTAAAGCATTGCAGCACATCATTTACAATTTCTTCTGGTTTATTGCATTCAAATGGCACAGAAAGTGCGGATAAAAATTCTGCTTGTGTCAGCTGACTTATTTTGGAACATAATTCATAAAAAAAATTATTTTTTTCAAGTGAGTCCCAAGTGCTGAAAACCAATTTGCCATGTGGCTTAAGTGATGCTTTTGCCCGTCTTAAAAATACCGTGTAATCTTCAAAGAACATATAGCCGTATTGGCAAGTTATAAGGTCAAATTTTTCAACTTCCTTCAACATGTGCGCATCCAATAGCTTAAAAGCAACATTTGTATTTTGAGATTGCTTTCTTGCCAAGGCAAGCATATCCTCGCTTATATCTGTCCCGACAATCCTTGCTTTCGGAAAATTGTTGGCAAGTAAATTTGTTAGTACGCCAGTTCCACAAGCAATGTCCATTATACTATTTGCCTTAATGCTTGAAAGAGATTCTATAAACACATGGGCAGAGTTTTCCATCATCAGAGGAACCAAATGCCTTTGGTAACTTATTGCCCTAATTTCATTATATCTATTCATCCTATTTGTTTCTCAATTTGAAAGAATTTTTTGCTCGATTTTTAAACACGAATTCTCTTTGAAACCATTTTCCTTTTTGAAACTCGAAATAGTCATAAGTGCCATCTGGATAGTATTCCGAATGTAATCCTTTCATCATAGGATTGACGGGGGAAAGGTGGGAATAAATAAGTTTTTTTTCTCGTGCATCATAACGACAAAGCATAACGGCTCTATCTGCAAATTCAAAAATTAAACGGTGCTGGGTTTCTCCATCAATCATTTCAAAAATTGGCTTCCCAAAATGTGGATTTTCTTTTTGATCAAACCATAAAATATCTACAATTTTTTTATTGATTTTGGTATCTTCACCGTCCCAGCCAAAAAGCATATAATATTTTTCTTTCTTGTATGTTACTTGGTGGATTTGATAATAAACAGCTCCAATCCAATGTTTTTTATCGACTTCTACATATTTAGGGTGTTTATTATATTCACTACTGTCCAGTAAGCCGTGTAAAATTAAACTATCATCTTTTTGCATTTGAATTGCTCCATAATAGGCATATTTAAAACTGTCTAAAATAACATTCCATGTAAATAGTCTAAAACGATTATCTGGAGATTTAAGAATGCTTACCGTTTTTATTTTATTAAATTCATAATCAAAGGACTGTGGGATGCTCAACGCCTTTTTAAGCGTAAGAATAAAATATAAATTACTTGTCGTCCTTTCCTCTAAATCTGAACTATTTAGCATATTGTAGCTAAGACCTTCAAGTTGATATTCAATATTTTCTAAAGAATCCTTATAAATCGAATCAATTTGTGCTCTAACAAAGGAAGGTATACAAAATAAAATGATGAAGTAAAGCCTTTTGTACATCATTACGTTTGAAACGTCTTTATTTTGAAATCCATTGCATTAAGTAGGTACAAATTAATGCGCCATAAGTGCCCAATGCATAACCTAAAACTGCTAAAAGAACGCCAACAGTTGCCAAACTAGGATGAAAAGCAGCAGCAACAACAGGTGCGGAGGCTGCACCACCAACGTTTGCCTTACTTCCTACGGCCAAGAAAAAATATGGTGCCCTAATAATACGTGCGACGATAATCAACAAGATTACGTGTATAGCCATCCATAAAATTCCCATAGCTATGAGTTGTGGTTCTTCAAAAATTTGTTTTATATCCATCTTCATTCCAATTATCGAAACTAAAATCCAAATAAATACAGAGCCAAATTTACTAGCGCCAACACCTTCAAGATTTCTTGCTTTGGTAAACGACAACATCAAACCAAAAGAAGTACTTAATACCACTAGCCAAAAAAAGGAACTGCTTAGTGTGGAATTCTGTAAATATTTTATCGAGCCAAAAAAACTGGACAACGTTTGACCAAGAAAATGAGCCATTGAAGTGCCAAAAAAGGCCAATCCTAAGATGATTAAAAAATCGCTAAGATTTGAGTCTCGTTTAACTTTTTGGCCAAAATCTTCCATTCTGTTAATTAATTCATTTACCGATCGGTTATCTGCTTTGAGCCATTTATTTATTTTTTTTCGCCTTTCGATACCAAATAATAAAAAGGCCATCCATATGTTCGCTACTACAATATCAACCAAAAGCATTGCGCCATATTTCTGTTGGTCATATTTAAACAATTCCAACATTGCAGTTTGATTGGCGCCTCCACCTATCCAACTACCAGCTAAAGTACTAAATCCTCGCCAAAGTGCGAGATCTCCTGTTGTTTCTACCGTTTGTGGAAAAAGAATGGAAAAAATCCCAATAGCCAAAGGCCCTCCGATGATTATCCCTAAAGTTCCCGTTAAAAACATGACCAATGGTTTCCAACCCAACCTTACAAGTCCTTTAAAATCAATACTTAGCGTCATAAGGAATAACGCAGCAGGCAATAGAAACCTAGTTGCTACAAAATATAAATTTGACTTTTTAAGGGTTTTTGTACCATCTTCTCCAATTACATGCCACTCGGTAGAAATTAAATTGAAACTAGTAAGTATAGCAGGCAATAAATAAGCCATTAAAAGCGCAGGAACAATTTTGTAAAACTTAGACCAGAATGGACTTTTAGATTGATTTGAAGTATAAAATACAAATGCCAAAATAGCCATTAATATTCCAAAAATTTCTGCATCAGAGTCAAAAAAAGGTGGTTTGTGGGATTGTAAAAACAACATGTGTTAAAACAAAGAAATACATTTCGTTGCGCAAAGCAAACAAATAACTAAGCTCACTTTTTATCTTCGCAGTAGGATTCTTTAAAATTTTGGAAACGCAAAACATCCACACCTTCAAAGACCGTCATTTGGGTAATAACTTAAGTGCTCGAAACTCAATGCTTTCTGCAATAGGGTTTTCATCAACTTCTTCTCTAATTGATGCAACAATTCCTAGTAATATTTCTATTGATAAAAAACTTGCTGTAGGTGATGCATTAAGCGAAGAGGCGCTACTCCAAAAATTACATGATATAGCTGACAAAAACACTATCTACAAATCTTTCATTGGTCAGGGATATTACAACAACTATACACCAAAGGTCATTTTAAGGAACATTCTCGAAAACCCAGGATGGTATACGCAATACACGCCTTATCAGGCCGAAATTGCTCAAGGTAGGTTGGAAGCACTCCTCAATTATCAAACGATGATAACAGACCTTACAGGCATGGAAATTGCAAATGCGTCTTTATTAGATGAATCAACTGCTGCGGCTGAAGCAATGATGGTAGCTGCTCGAACGCACAGTAGAAATAAGAGATTAAAGTTCTTCGTAGATGAGAATATTTTTGAACAGACTAGGGAAGTGGTTACCACCCGTTCAGAACCTTTAGGCATTGAACTTGTCTTTGGTGATTATAAAAAATTAACTTTAGACAATAGCTATTGCGGAATTTTGGTTCAATACCCAAATGCTACAGGAGGTATTACTGATTTTCATGAAATTACAGAGAAATGTAAATTACATAATGTAGTATCCATTTGTATCGCCGATATTCTAGCACTTTGTATTTTAAAAAGCCCAAAAGATATTGGTTTTGATATTGCCGTTGGGAGTACTCAAAGATTTGGAATTCCCTTTGGTTTTGGAGGTCCACATGCAGCATATTTTGCAAGTTCTGATAAGTTTAAAAGACAAATTCCAGGTAGAATTATTGGTGTTTCAAAAGATGCCGCAGGAGCAAAGGCCTTACGAATGGCACTACAGACAAGAGAACAACATATTAGAAAAGATAAAGCAACTAGTAATATTTGCACCGCTCAAGTTTTACTGGCTGTAATGGCTGGGATGTATGCTACATATCATGGACCCAAAGCATTAAAAAGTATCGCGGAGAAAACACATTATTTGGCTAAAAATTTCAAGATAAATCTAGACCTAAAGGGACTTGAAACAAATACTGAAGAGATTTTTGATACCGTTCAGGTTCAGTTGAAGTCAGAACAAGTGGTTCAATTAAGAAAAGCTGCAGAAGCAAATCAAATAAACCTTTATTACGCAGGAAATGTAGTAAGAATTTCCATGGATGAAACCACAACCAAGGAAGATGTTCTAAAATTATATGAAGTATTTTGTTCTGTTTTTGCTTGGCAAGTTCAAGAATGGAGATGGACAGAAGAATCAATTCCAGCCAAACTTCAACGAAAGGATGTAATTTTACAACACCCTATTTTTAATAAATACCATACCGAACATGAAATGTTGAGGTATATAAAATCGCTTGAAAATAAGGATTTGTCATTAACACATTCCATGATTTCTTTAGGAAGCTGCACCATGAAGCTTAATGCCACCACAGAAATGATTCCTGTAACTTGGCCAAAATTTGGACAAATCCATCCATTTGCACCTGCCGATCAGCATGTTGGATATACAGAAATTCTTAGAGACTTGGAAGCAGATTTGTCAGATATTACAGGATTTGATTCAATTAGTTTTCAACCCAATAGTGGAGCACAAGGAGAATATACCGGCTTGATGGTCATTAGAGAGTATTTCAAGGATAAAGGGCAGACACATAGAAATATTGCGCTTGTCCCAGAATCTGCACATGGAACCAATCCTGCGAGCGCGGTGATGGCGGGAATGAAAGTAGTGGTGATTAAATGTACCGATACCGGCTACATAGATATGGATGACTTAACTGAGAAAACCACTATGCATGCCAGCAATTTGGCTGTTTTGATGATTACCTATCCTAGCACTTTTGGTGTGTATGAGGAAAATATAAAAGACATAACGCAACTTATACATGACAATGGTGGGCAAGTTTACATGGATGGTGCCAATATGAATGCACAGGTTGGACTCACAAGCCCTGGATCTATAGGAGCTGATGTTTGTCATTTAAACCTGCACAAAACATTTTGCATCCCTCATGGTGGTGGTGGCCCCGGTATGGGCCCAATAGGAGTGGCTAGACATTTGAGTCCATTTTTGCCCAAACATAAATTTGTACAAACAGGTGGAAAAAGTGGCATTGGATCTATAGCAGGTGCTCCTTTTGGTAGTACAAGTATTTTACTTATTAGCTACGCCTACATCAAAATGATGGGTTCAGATGGATTGAAAGAAGCCTCTGAGATGGCTATTCTTAACGCAAACTACTTAAAAGTCCGTCTTGACCCACATTACCCTATTTTGTATACGGGAAAAAACAATACTACCGCACATGAATTTATAATAGATTGTAGAGGATTTAAACAATATAATATACAGGTAGAAGATATTGCTAAACGTATGATGGATTACGGTTTTCACGCACCAACTGTATCTTTCCCTGTGGCGGGTACAATGATGATTGAACCAACAGAAAGCGAGACAAAAGAAGAATTGGACAGGTTTGTCGAATGTCTTATTCTTATTCGTGAAGAAATAGAAAAAGTTGCTAAGAATATTTGGCCTCGTGACAACAATCCTCTAGTAAATGCACCACATACAGTAAAAACTTTGGTTAAAGATTGGAATTTCCCTTATTCCAAACAAGAGGCAGTATTTCCTGCGAATTTCGTAATTGACAAAAAGTTTTGGCCTAGTGTTTCTAGAGTAGATAACACATATGGAGACCGAAATTTAATTTGCAGTTGCTTGCCAATAGATGCTTACGAAAAAGAAATGGTTAGCGACTAAAATAGAATCACTCTGCCATATCCCATACTTGTGTGAATAAAGTAAATCCCTTTTGGCAGGTGGGTCAAGGATATGCCTTCATTTTGACTAAATGAACCTTTAAGAGCAAGTTCACCTGAAAGTGTATAAATAGCAATGTCTAAAGGCACGTCTGAATCAATATATAGAAGATCATTTGTAGGGTTTGGATAACATCTGACAAACGTCTTTTCATGACTAAATGAAATAGAAGAGGAGGTATCTAATGAAACATCATCGATAAATAGATACGCAGGTGTATTCATGCCAAAATCACCCTTATCACTTGAATTAAGCACGAATGAGAAGCTATCCACAACACCCAAGACCGACAAATCCACGAACGTCCATTCTGTGATGATATAATCTTTTTTATTGTCCTCAAATCGAAAATCAGCAAGATAAAAATTTACGCTATCAGTTTTTTTTCGACCGTTAAGATAGCCGAAAAATGTGACCATGAAAAAATCTTTATCATCACCACCAACACCCCCAAAACGTTTTGCAAAATTGTCGCCGTTTTTCATACTCAATGTACCATAAGTGCCATTATTCAAATAAAGGCCGTTTAGGGGCTTTGGTGAACCACCTTGTTTTACCCGAACGTAAGTTTCACCTGGCGCATAAGCCAAAGCGTATGTATTTGAGGCGTCATTTCCAATACCGTCAATGCAACTATATTGATTTTGATACCCAACAGTAGTTGTATCAGTTGTTGATGATATTGCCCACCCTATGAAGGATGAAAACTGACTATTATAGCTATTGGGAAAGAAAAATGATCCACTTTCAAATCCGCCCTTTTCATCACTTCCATTTAAATAGGTATTTTTTTCAAGCTTTAGATTTTCAAAATTGGCAGTAGATTGGGACTTAACAGAAATGAGTGAGATACAAAAGAGTATGGTAAATGAGAGTCGCATATTATTTATTATTTAATTTATATGTAAATTGAAATGAAAAGTTTCTTAGTGGCATTGGTCTATTTTCTGTAATTAAATAAATTCGATTCCACAAATTGTTTGCACAAAAAACTAAATTAATCTTCTTATTAAAAGTGTTCTGAACAAAAACTTCCACACCCCCAAGATGGTAGGCTGGGATATCCTGGACTATCCCAACAGTTTTGCTCGAAAATTGATGGAAATATGTCACGGAAATCAAATCTTTACCAAGTGTAAGACCTAACTGACTTTGCACGATAGGACTATACCACAATATATCGTAAGGCTGAATATTTGGCAATTTACTTTTATCTAAAAACTGTGAATTTATAATTTGGTTTTTGCTTTTAATTTCCACAAACATATTTTCTATGTTTTTTTTCCATGACATATTTTGACTTAATCCAATGACCCGAACTCTCTGCAAATTTTTTGCTGTCCATAGAAAATTCTCATTGGGCGTCCATTGTATCCAGTTATTTATTAAGTGGCCAAATATTTGAGATTTTGATTGGATCTTATGGTGATTTTTTTTCCATTTTCCATTAAGTGTAAATTCAGCAAACCATCCATTTTCAGGATGTAATTCTTCGTTCATATCTCGCACCCAGTATAAGTCATTTAAAGTGGGTATACGGTTTTTTCGTTGGATATTGAAAGTATATAGCATTGATTTTTTTGCGAATATTTTCCACTCAAAAAGAGGCAAAATTTCTATTCTTTTTTTGTCCCAGGTTTTAGAATTTAGGCCGATAGAAAAAATATTTCGATTTTTATTTATAATTTTTTGTAATCCAATTTGGTTTTGATTCTGATATTTAATGGCTCCATATTCATTTGCAAAAGCAGCGGAATAGGTATTAATTATTAAAACTTCTATAGGATTGGGCTGCTTATTTTTTAATAATAATTTGGCTATATAACTTTCAAAAACACTCTGAGCATTGATACCATTTAGATTGTCCGTAAAATGTATTTGTTCTTTATTAAAACCAATTTTTGCTTCCAAGTACAGTGATTTTTGGTCAAATTTCATTGACCCAACCAATCTGTTTGTTTTGTCTTTTTGGCTTGATAAGCTCTCGTTTTGCGTAATTTTTTTTGCTATGTTTCGATGACTTTCTTGGTAAAAGTAGCTGGCATCAATATAGATATTTTTTGTCCATTGAAATGCGAGTTTTTTTTGAAAACTTGTTTGTTCAAACTCTGCGCGATTCATTTTATAAACTGCATCACTTCCATCAACTTTATAGGAGAAATTGTTCTTTGATCTACTATTGATTAGCTCAATACTCGAAGAAAGCTTGTTTTTTTTGGATTGATAAGAAAAACAATTTGAATATTGACCAAATGAGCCAATATTTTGCGTTAAGTGCGCTTTAATCCCTTCTTTATCAGGCATTTGCTTGAATATTTGCAGAGCGCCTCCCATAGCCATTTGCTGACCATTCTGGTCTAGAACATATCTGCTAGTACTTGAGACTGGAACAATGGATAAGTCAAAATTTCCATGCATACTGCTTGCCATTGGTAAACCTTCCCAAATTAGTAGATTGTGACTTGAGCTCAGTCCTCTTACGCTAAAGGTTGCAATACTGCCTGGGCCATAGCTTTTTACAAAAGCAACATTTTCTCTAGACAATACATTACTCAATGGTTGGTTTAAATGCTTTTGAATATCTAAGTCTTCATTCTTATTGTCAGCTACAATTATTGTATCTAATTGGATATCAGTTTGTCCAAATGCATTTAGACAAATAAATGGTACAATGTAAATAAAAAAGTATCTCAACAGTTATTCTATAAATGCCATTTCATGGCGTACACCATTGGAATCATTCCTTTTATATTTTTTTGCAAAAACTTTCCGTTTTCAAGTTCAATCATATTCGAAAAGCAAGGGTAAGGGCTATATTCAAATTCTTTAAATTCATCTAATTTTAAATTGTATTCCCTCAAAGCACTAAAGATTTCTGAAAGTGAATGATTCCAAGTAATTGATTTTCCATTTTCTTTTACGCCTGCATAGCTTTTTGAAGCATTTTCTATTATTGATTTTTTATTGAAATAACTGTAGGATATTTTGGAAAAGTTTTCGTCAAAAATCCAAACCATAGGATGGAAATCTGCCATGATAAATTGTCCCTCAGGTTTTAAGAGTTTGCTTATTTGTTCTGCCCACGGAAAGAGCTCAGGAATCCAACCAATAGTGCCATAGCTAGTGAAAACTATGTCAAATTTTGCGTTGATATTTTTTGCGGCATCGGTCACATTACAACATATAAATTCTGCCTCAAGAGCCATTTCATCGCGTAATCTACCTGCTTGATCCACGGCTTTTTGAGAAAAATCTAAGCCCACTGCTTTAGCACCCATATTGGCCATTGAAAGTGTATCCATCCCAAAATGGCATTGAAGGTGTAAAATGTTTTTTCCAGTTAAGTCGCCAAGCAGATCTAGTTCAATAGAATTTAAAGAATTTCTAGTTTTTTTAAATTTTTTTATATCATAAAAATCCGAACTATAATGTCCTTTAACTCGATTGTTCCAAAGGTCTTTGTTGACGTGGAGATAGTTTTCTTCAGTCATTGTTGACATCATTTAATATGTCCATCATTTTATCCAATTGGTGTACTTCAGTGCGATTGGTCTGTTTTTCGTAAGCATAAATTAGATTTCTTACCACTCTTTTCAAAATCTCAACATGTGAACAGGTGGTATAGAAATATTCGTTATGCTCAATTTTCAACTGGTCAAGAAACGATTTTACATTTTCTCTAGAAAAAACCAATCCTTTATTAAATGGGTTAATGTAAAACATAGCAGTTTTGCCCGCGTTTTCTTTTAAAGTGTATGGACTATTGTATTTAGCCTTTACATGTGGTTTTTCGATTTCTGGTTTTACATAACCTAAAATGAAATGCTGAGGTAAATTAATCCCATAAATTGGAATATGTAGTTTTTGGGCTACGATACTGTATACACAGGCCATGAGGATAGGGTTGCCTGTTTTACTTTCTAAAACATTATAAATAAATGAGTTTTTCGGATTATGATAATCCTCAGTGTTCCCTTTGAATTTGTGTATATCGTAGAATATATAGTTTAATATTTTTACTTTTTCGAAACTGGTTAAATCGTCTCGTAATTCTAACCAAACGTCCAATCGAATTTTATCCAGCATTTTATTTACTTCAGTAATATTGACTTCTGGCTGGTAGAGTTTGTTTATTAATATTAGACCTTCCAATAAATCTCTTTCGTCTGATTTTACCCAAGACCTAAGGTTACTTTCCAAGGATTGAGATTGAATTTTTTTTATCAGATTTTCAACTCTTTCTTGTTTGACAATTGAATCTAACAAAGACCAATTTTCCTCAATTATTGGAATTAATTGGTTCCCAAAACTTAAAAGTTTAGATGTGACGTGCTCCACCACTTCAGTGTCGTTATCATCTAGAAGATAGATAAGAGATGCTATTTCAGATTTTTCAATCAAATTATTTCTTTTTTCTTTTTTTCGGAATTTTATTTTGCTCCTCTATCAAGGTCATACAGGATTCATAATCAAGTGTTTTTGGGTCTGTTTCTTTTGGGATTTTATAATTCCTCTTTCCAAATGATATATATGGACCCCACCTACCATTTTGAATCAATAGGGTTGGCTCTTCGTCGAATTTTTTTATGATTTTTTCTGCATCTCTTTTTCTTTTTTCTTTTATGACTTCAATAGCTTCTTCAGCATTAACGGTGTAAGGGTCAAGCTCTTTATTCAAAGAATAGAATTTACTGTCATGAAGAACGTAAGGACCAAATCTTCCAATAGAAACTTTCATTTCATTTTCCTCAAAGTTCCCGATAATTCTAGGAAGTTTGAACAACTCAAGAGCTTCCTCTAAATTGATCGTGTCAATGGTTTGGCCTTTTCTAAGGTTTGCGAACTTAGGTTTTTCGTTATCTTCTGTTTTGCCTATCTGTATTACTGGCCCAAATCGGCTTATTCTTGCTATTATAGGTTTACTGCTTTGCGGATCTTCACCCAGAAATCTTTCTCCAGTGGCTCGTGCAGAATGGTTTAAAGTTGTATCAACAGACTGGTGAAACGGATCGTAAAATTCATCGATCATTTTACTCCACTTCTTATAACCTTGTGCTATTTCGTCAAAGTTTTTTTCTACACTGGCAGTAAACCCATAGTCCATGATGGTTTTAAAGTTTTCATTTAAAAAGTCAGTAACAACTTTACCTATATCCGTTGGGCTTAATTTATTTTTCTCAGCACCTGTAATTTCCGTTAGATTTTGTGCTTTTATTTCCTGCGCTTGTAAAATTATTTGGGTGTAATTTCTTGTTTTTCCTTCCTTAATTTCCTTTTCCACATAACCTCTCTTTTGTATTGTAGTAATCGTGGGCGCATAGGTAGACGGGCGACCAATGCCCAATTCTTCTAGTTTTTTTACTAAGCTAGCTTCTGTAAATCGTGCAGGATGTCTTGTAAAACGTTGCGTTGCGGTAATTTTTTCATTCATTACACCATCGCCCACAGACACTTTAGGAAGCAAATCATCAAAAGTTTCTTCTTGTTCTTCATCTGACCCCTGTAAGTATATTTTCAAGAATCCATCAAAGGTCACAACTTCTCCTTTGGCTTTAAATAGTGGTTTATCTTGACTATTGTTTATAGCAATAGTTGTTTTTTCAAGTAGTGCATTACTCATCTGAGAGGCAATTGCTCTTTTCCAAATAAGTTCATAAAGTCTGCTCTCCGAACTATCGGCAGGTACATTTTTTTTGTTAAAATTAGTTGGCCTAATGGCTTCATGAGCTTCTTGCGCGCTATTGGATTTGGTATTATACTTTCTTTTTTGGTGATATTCTTTACCATAATTGGCATTTATTACTTCTTCGGCGCTTTGTAATGCAAAATCACTGAGGTTCACAGAGTCTGTTCGCATGTAGGTAATATGCCCTGCCTCATAAAGTTTTTGAGCCAATAGCATGGTACGTGTAACTGAAAAACCTAATTTTCTACTGGCCTCTTGTTGAAGTGTAGAAGTTGTAAAAGGTGCAGATGGTTTCTTTTGACTAGGTTTAACTGTTAAATCGTCAATTTCAAATTGGCATGATTTAAATGAATTCAAAAGACCATAAACTTCTTTTTCTGCCTCATTTTTTTTGTCTAATTCTGCGCGAAAAGTTCCGTTAGGGTGCTTAAAAACGCCGACAATTTTAAAGCTTGAACTAGGCTGGAAAGCTTGAATCTCTCTTTCCCTTTCTACCAATAACCTTACCGCCACTGATTGCACACGACCTGCAGAAAGCTGAGGTTTGACTTTTTTCCAAAGTACAGGAGAAAGTTCGTAGCCAACTAGTCGGTCTAGTATTCTTCGGGCTTGTTGTGCATCTACTAAATCCTTATTGATATTTCTTGGATTTTCTATCGCTTTAAGGATAGCGGATTTTGTAATCTCATGAAATACGATCCTTTTGGTTTTGCTTTCTTCAAGCTCTAGGACTTCAGATAAATGCCAACTAATTGCTTCACCTTCTCTGTCTTCATCTGATGCCAACCAAATTGTTTCTGCTTTTTTGGCAAGTGATTTGAGTTCTTGAACAACTTTTTTCTTGTCGTCTGATACTTCATATATGGGTTTAAACCCATTTTCAATATCTATACTTATTCCTTTTTTATTTAGATCACGTATGTGGCCGAAGCATGATTTCACGACAAACCCATCTCCCAAAAATTTTTCTATTGTTTTGGCTTTTGCTGGAGACTCTACAATTACTAGATTCTTTTTCACTTTTCTTTGAACAGTTGATGACCCACATAGTTGTCTGTCCTAAACAAACAATGTGAAATGGGTTTTTTGTTGAAACAAATAAATAAAAATATTGTCTAACATTTTGAGATGAGGACTAGAAAACTACATAAAATATCTAAATATTTTGCCTTTAATCGACTTTTTGCTTATCCATTATAAGGCTTACTGCAGCATCTCCAGTAACGTTCACAACTGTTCTGCACATATCTAAAATTCTGTCGACTGGCAAAATAATGGCAATCCATATGGGATTTAGCCCTACACTTTCAAGAACAACAATCATCAACACCAAACCTGCACTTGGAACTGCTGCTGCCCCAATAGAAGCAAGGGTTGCTGTAAGTACAATCGTTAATTGTTGGCTTAAGCCTAAATCTATCATATGAAATTGAGCCAACGCAACAACAGCGACTGCCTGATAAAGGCTTGTTCCGTCCATATTTACTGTCGCTCCAATTGGTATAACAAAACTTGTAGTATTTTGACTTACGCCTAATTTGTTTTGAACGCAATCCATGGTTATCGGTAGTGTTGCAACTGAACTGCTTGTTGAAAATGCAGTTAGTTGTGCTTTAGAGATACCTTTTAGAAATTTTCTAGCATTTATTTTTCTTTTGAAGAAAGAGATGAAAATAGGGTAAAATACAAAGGCCATGAATAAGAGGCCAATGATTACTGCACCAGAATAGTTGGTCAAAAAATACAATTGCTCGGTTAAATCCCCAAGGGAGCTAGCAGACTGTGTTAGTGTTCCAACCATAAGCGCGAAGACAAAGAATGGCATACTAACCATAATAATATTTACCATTTGAACAAAAACCTCATTTAAGCCCTCAATAAGTTCTATTACTGGTTTTGCTTTCTCTTTAGCGATGGTTACCAAAACTAATCCCATGAAAATAGCAAAAAATATAATCTGCAGCATTTTCATCTCCAAAAGTGCAAGGACTAGATTTTTTGGAACCAAATCCACAATTGGTTGTAAAGGACTTTTGGTTTTATTTTGTTTCGCCTTATCAATTTTGTCTTGAACAAAATCACTTTTATTTGGGTAAAGTTTATTGTTCTGTATTTTTTGAACGATATGAAGATTGTTTTGATCGCAACTGAGACAAATTGTATCTAGTTTTTTTACATTGTTTTTTTTCTGCCAAAGTTCATATTCAATTCTTTTTTCCAAGCGTAACTGCGGATTTATATCCTTTCCAGGCTTCCAAATATTTACTACAAGTAATCCGACAAAAACAGCTGTCATGGTGGTGAATAGATAAGTTGCTAGTGTTTTTATTCCCAAATTCCCAAGTTTTTTAACATTTCCTAAAGATGCGACACCAGCGATTATTGAAAAGAGGACTAAGGGTACAGCAATAAGCTTTAAAATATTTATAAAAATATCTCCAAAAGGGGCGATGTATAAAAGACAAAATTCCCTAAAGTTGAATTGTATGGCCAAAAATGAAAATAAAACACCCAATAAAATTGCAACAATTACTTGCCAGTGTAGTGGAATTTTTCGCATGTAGCAAAGAAAGAAATTATAAAGTGATACAAACAAAAAAAAGCCACCCAAATCTGAGTGACTTTACGTTTTGTTTCATTTTATGTTTAGTAACCCATACCGCCCATGCCTGGATTTGGCATAGCAGGTGCAGCTTTTTCCTCTTCTGGAATTTCTGCAATTAAACTTTCGGTTGTTAGCATCATACTGCTTACAGAAGCTGCATTTTCTAGCGCTACCCGGCTTACTTTTGTAGGATCGATTACACCAGCAGCAATCATAGGTTCAAACTCATCTGTACGGGCATTGTAACCGTAGTCGTCTTCCCCATTTTTCACCTGCTGTATGACCACAGAGCCTTCACCACCTGCGTTGGCAACAATTTGTCTTAGAGGTGCTTCAACTGCTTTACGTATAATTTCAATTCCTGTATTCTCATCCGAATTTTCACCGTCAACTTTTAGCGTTGAAATTGCTCTTACATAAGCAACTCCACCACCTGCAACTATACCTTCTTCAACAGCTGCTCGAGTGGCGTGAAGAGCGTCATCCACTCTATCTTTTTTCTCTTTCATTTCTACTTCCGTTGCAGCACCGATATAAAGTACAGCTACACCACCAGATAACTTTGCGAGTCTTTCTTGAAGCTTTTCTTTGTCGTAGTCTGATGTAGATATTTCAATCTCATTTTTAATTTGATTGATTCTACCATCAATATCAGCCTGTTTTCCGGCGCCATTTACTATAGTTGTATTCTCTTTGTCTATGGTTATTTTCTCCGCAGTACCCAAAGTTTCAATGGTTGCATCTTCTAATTTCTTCCCTTGTTCTTCAGAAATCACTTGTCCTCCTGTAAGAATGGCGATATCTTGAAGCATTGCTTTTCTTCTATCCCCAAAACCTGGTGCTTTAACAGCAGCAACTTTAAGCGTTCCTCTCATCTTGTTTACTACAAGTGTTGCAAGTGCTTCACCTTCTATATCCTCTGCAATGATTAAAAGTGGCTTTCCCGTCTGCGCAGTTGCTTCAAGAACAGGAAGTAACTCTTTCATATTGCTGATTTTTTTATCATAAATTAAAATGTGAGGACTCTCTAGTTCAGTTTGCATTTTTTCTGTATTGGTTACAAAGTATGGTGATAAATAACCTCGATCAAATTGCATACCGTCTACAGTTTTCACTTCAGTTTCAGTGCCTTTAGCTTCTTCAACAGTAATAACGCCGTCTTTGCCTACTTTTTTCATAGCATCTGCAATCAGTTGGCCGATGATTTCGTCGTTATTGGCCGAGATGGAAGCAACTTGTTTTATTTTAGCAAAGTCATCACCTACCATTTTAGAACTTTTTTGAAGGTTTTCTATAACGCTACTTACAGCTTTATCAATACCTCTTTTAAGATCCATAGGGTTTGCGCCCGCTGCAACATTTTTTAAACCTTCAGTTATGATGGCTTGAGCCAAAACTGTGGCTGTGGTTGTACCGTCCCCAGCAATATCTGCTGTTTTTGAAGCTACCTCCTTAACCATTTGAGCGCCCATATTTTCAATGGGGTCTTTTAATTCAATTTCTTTTGCTACTGTAACTCCATCTTTCGTAACATTTGGGGAACCGAATTTTTTGTCAATTACTACATTTCTTCCTTTCGGTCCTAGGGTTACTTTAACTGCGTTTGCTAATTGGTCTACACCGCTTTTGAGACCATTTCTTGCTTCTGTGTCGAATAAAATTTGTTTTGCCATAATTATAATTTTTTTTTAAAGGATTGCTAAAATGTCAGATTCTCTCATCATTAAATAATCATTGCCCTCTACTTGGAGCTCTGTTCCACTATATTTTCCATATAGTATTGTATCGCCTACATTTACTGTGGTAGGGTCATCTTTTTTGCCAGGCCCTACTGCTACGATAGTGCCTTTTTGAGGTTTTTCTTTTGCGGTATCTGGAATGATAATTCCACCAGCTGTTGTTTTCTCCGCTGCCGCAGGTTCGACTAAAACTCTGTCGTGAAGTGGTTTGATATTCATATTAATTTATTTATATGCTGACGAACATACTTCATGCCAAAAGTGTGGATATGTCATTTTGACAACAATTCATGTCATTTCCACAACCATAGCACTAGCACCACCGCCACCGTTACAAATTCCTGCAACACCACATTGCGCTTGTTGCTGTTTTAGAATATGAATAAGTGTTACCAAAATTCGAGCACCACTAGTTCCTAATGGGTGACCAAGAGAAACTGCTCCTCCATGAATATTCACCTGATTTTTATTAAGATTTAATAATTGAGAATTTACCAAGCCAACGACCGAAAATGCTTCGTTAAGTTCAAAAAAATCAACTTGGTCAATCTGCTTACCTGCATTTTTTAATGCTATGGGTACTGCTTTTGCTGGTGCTGTCGTAAACAATTCTGGTTCATGGGCAGCATCCGCAAACCCTGTAATTTTTGCTATTGGCTTTAAACCTAATTCTTTCAATTTTTCTTCACTAACCAAAACCAAAGCAGCAGCACCATCATTTATTGTTGAAGCATTTGCGGCTGTTACTGTTCCGTCTTTTCCAAACGCGGGCTTTAAATGCGGTATTTTATCGAATTTAACTTTTGTGTATTCTTCATCGTGGTCAATAAGTATTGGTTCACCTTTCCTCTGTGGAATTTTTACTGGCACAACTTCATCCTTAAACTTGTTATCAGCCCAACTTTTACTTGATTTTTGGTAGCTTTCAATGGCAAATTCGTCTTGCTCTTGCCTTGAAATATTATATTTTTCTGCTGTTTCATCAGCAGCTTTCCCCATCATATATTGATTATACACATCAAACAAACCATCATGTTCTAAACCATCAATCATTTTGAAAGACCCAAACTTATGTCCTGTTCTTGATTTAGTTAAATAGTGCGGTACTTGACTCATATTTTCCATTCCACCTGCCACCACAACATCATTAATGCCAAGCATAATCGATTGGCATCCTAACGCCACAGCCTTCATTCCACTAGAACAAACTTTATTGACTGTTGTACATGGTACTTGATTTGGGATGCCGGCAAAAATAGCTGCCTGTCGCGCTGGCGCTTGCCCTAAACCTGCTTGTAATACATTGCCCATGAATACTTCATTCACATCATTAGGATGTACTTTTGCATCGTCCAATGCCCCTCTGATTGCAGTAGCTCCAAGTTCTGTAGCAGCGACATCTGATAGCATTCCATTAAAACTACCGATAGGAGTCCTAATGGCGGAAGCAATATATACTGTTTTCATAAGCTCAAAATAATGTTCTGAAAAGTTAATGATCAAGGGTTTTTGTTACTTAGCATCATTTTAAAGAATATTTGCATGTATATGGTAAATATTGAAACCGTCTTGGGTGCTAATCTTGCAGACTTATTCTCCTTCCAAGAGAAGGTTGTTGTAATCATTGACATACTTCGTGCAACAAGCACTATAACTACTTTGGCATCGAAGGATGTTTCAAAAATTTTAGCTACAGATGACGTAGAACACGCCTTGTCCTTAAAAGAAAAAAATGATTTTTTAGCTATCGGTGAAAGAAACGGGATGAAGGTGAAAGGCTTTGATTTTGGGAACAGCCCTTATGAAATACGAAATGCACCTCTCAAAGGGAAAAAAGTGGTCATAACCACCACAAATGGTACAAAAGTGATGAAAATGTCTGAAAGCGCTTCAGAAGTTTTGATTGGTTCATTTCATAATTTACAAGCTTTAGCAAATAGAATATCGAATGGGAGTAGAGACATTATTTTATTTTGTGCAGGGTGGAAGGGTAGGGTAAACATGGAAGATACGCTCTTTGCGGGCGCCGTAATAAGTAATCTTCAAACAAAATCATGGCATTTAGATGACAGTTCAAAAATTGCCAAATCTGTTTATTCGAAAGAAAAGAACAATCTTTATAAATACATGCTAACTTGTGAACATCCAAAAAGGCTTAAAACAAAATTCAAAAATGAGGATATACAAATTTGTTTTGAACAAAACAGCACATCAATTATTCCAAAGGTTAAAAATATGGAGGTTATTCTATAATTAAAGCCACGCTTAGCGGCTATTTTATTTGGAAAATTAAAATCTATTCTACTTCCATTTCAACAATCTCAAAACCTAGTTTTTCTAGACTTGGTTTTATTTTATAAGCATGTCCTACTACCACGATAATCATATTTTCGGGCTTCAAATATTCCTTAGCAGCCTTATTTATTTCAGACTTACTTATATTTTCTACAATTTGTTTTTGAATGCTAGGGTAGTTCTTAGGCATATCGTATTCTAGTATAGAACTGAGAAAGTTTAGTTTTTTGAATGGAGTTTCATAATTAAGTGCTTCACTAAGAATGAGTGCTTTTTTTGTGAAACGAAGTTCCTCATCAGTAATACCATTGTTTCTAAAATTTGTGATTTCTTTAACCAGCTCTACGATAGATGAGTCTGTTGCACGTTTCTTAACATCTGAAGAGAAACGATAAATTCCATACTCTTTGTTGCCAGTAAAGCCTGCTCTAGCGCCATAGGTATAACCTTTATCTTCTCTAAGGTTTAAATTGATTCTGCTGTTGAATGCACCACCTAAGCTGAAGTTCATCATGTCGCATTTAAAATGTTCACCATTATAGTCAAATTTTGGAGCTGGGAAGCCCGCAACAATCCTACTTTGCGCTGCATAAGGTTTATCTATAAGGTAAATTTTTGTTTTCTCTGGTTGAATTTGTTTTCCGGTATTAGGAATTGTAACATTTGTATTTTTCCAATTCGAGAAAAAATTAAGCTTACTAAGGGCAACGTCTTGAGCGATATTTCCTACAACTATCATTCGCGAAATGTTGGGAGAGTAATACTTCTTATAAAATTCTTTGACATCGTTTAATGTGACTTTTTTGATGTCTTTATAGGTACCGGTGTAGTAGGTTCCAAGTGTATTCTTTCCCCAAATTAATTTGTTAAATGCCTTGTTTGCCATAGTATTTGGGCTTGTTTTTTGAGTTTTAACACTTTCAAGCGCTTGGTTCTTTATTCTTTCAAAATCCTCTTCATCAAATCTTGGATTGAATAAACTTTCTTTAAAGAGGCGAAGGGCAGCGTCAAAATTTTCAATTGGACAGGAAAGAAAAGCACCGCTTTGTGTGCTGCCCGAAGAATAATAAAGATTTGCGCCCAATAAGTCAATTTGTTTAGAAAATTCTTCTGTGCTTAATTCTTTTGTTCCTTCCCCCATCATGTAGGAAGTTAGTGCAGAAACGCCTGTTTTTACTTTTTTCCCATCCTCAAGAAGGTGGCCACCTTCAATATCAAGACTAACATAAACCATAGGAACTTCATTGCTTTCTGCTCCAATTAATTGTAGACCATTCTCAAATGTCTGTGTATAGTAGTTTGGGACTGACAATACGCTACCTTCAGCTTGCATTTTGATTTCAGGTCGAATGCTTCTATCAAAGTTGTCTTTAGGTGGGTTGTAAGTAAGGTTTAGATATTGTGGATCTGTCTTTTTAGCTTCTCCTGCATGTGGATTAATACTTTTCGACTTTTCCTTTTTACCATCCTCTTGAATATTGTTGTCTCGTACAACACTTATATTTACAAATTTCTTCCCCTTAATATATCTCTTGTAAGCATTCAAGATATCTTCATTTGTTACATTCTTATATCGATTAATTTCATCTTCGCCATTCCACTTTTTGTTAAGCAGCGTATTCCAATCGGCTATAATAAGTGAACGACCACTAATAGATTCCAACGATGAGATATAACCTGCTCTAAAAGAATTTTTGGCCATTTTTAATGCATCTTCTGGGATTCCGTTTTTTTCAAACTCCTCGAAACACGCCATAACTTTTTCTTCAATTTCACTTCTGCTTAATCCATTGTAACTGCTTACAACATTGATTGAAAATACACCTGATAACTCAAGCGAAAAGTGAGAGCAAGATGCTTGAACAGCATCTTTAGTTTTTACAAGGTTTTTGTATAAAATGGAGTTATTTGACCCGCCAATGATATAAGACAAAATGTCTAATGCAGGTTCGTCTTTATGATATACAGGAACAGTAGGGTAGGCATAAACATTTAAAGGGAGAAAGATATTGTCCTTGATTTCTCGGTATTGATTATTTGGAAGAATAGGTCTTGGTGCTCTTTGTTTTCTTACTTCTGGCCCTTTCTGAATTCCACCAAAATATTTATTTACCCATTGCTTTACTTCTTCTGGATTAACATCGCCAGAAACTGTAAGGATTGCATTATTTGGCCCATACCACCTAAGAAAGAAGTTTTTCAAATCATTGAATGATGCAATGTCTAAATCATCAACAAAGCCAATGGGAGTCCATTCATATGGATGATTTGTAAATAATGTTTTAAATAACTCTTCATTTAACATACCATATGGCTGGTTGTCATATCTCTGACGTTTTTCGTTTTTTACTGCATCTCTTTGGTTGTTGAATTTTTTTTCAGTAAAACCTTCCAAGTGGGTTCCCATCCTGTCTGCTTCAAGCCAAAGCATTGTTTCTGTAAGATTAGAAGGTGCGGTTTCAAAATAAACAGTCTTATCAAAAGAAGTAAACGCATTGTTGGTTCCACCTGCTTCACTGATTATTTTAAAATGCTCCTCATCTTCTACATTTTTCGATCCTTGAAACATCATATGCTCAAAGAAGTGTGCAAAGCCTGAGTTTCTTACGCTTTCTCTTGCAGAACCAACATGGTAAGAAACTTGAACATGTGCAATTGGATCTGAGTGGTCTTCGTGAATAATTAGCGTTAGGTCATTTGACAACAATTTATACTTTGTGTAGGGTATGATGTAAGGATTGTCATTTTTTTCTACTTTCTCTAAAATTTCAAATTGGGAGAATGCGCTTATTGGCAATAAAAATAGCCAAGCAATAAGTGAATTTTTATGAAACATTCTCCAAATGTATAATGATTCGGTAATTGCAAAAAGAAAATTGGATTAAATAACTTTTTCTTGGCATTAAAATCCGCCTTAAAGTTGAATCACTTTATAATTTGGTAAAAAATTATAATCTTTTTCTTCGTTTGATGCAATAATTAAGATCCTTTTTTCTGGCAATATCTTCAACATTTCCTTATAATCTTCAACACCCCTTGCATCCAAATTTGTGCTAGGTTCGTCAAGCAGGTACAATTGAGCATCTGAAAAGAGGCATAGAATTAATTTTAATTTCTGTTTCATGCCACTTGATAAATCTTGATATGTTTTGTTTTTGTTACTTTTTATAAAAGGTAAATCGAAAAGGGCAGTTTGTTTTTCTAACATCTTTCTGATTTTAAAATGAAGAGATACAATCTCTTGAACAGTTGATGTTTCTGGCAGTTCTATATAAGGTGCTGCAAAGGAAATTAGCTCTTCTTCCTTCGTAGCATCTGCGCCATTCCACGTTATTTTACCGTCATTGGGCGACATCCATTTAGAAATCAATTTTAGCAAGGTGCTTTTGCCCGAACCATTCTTCCCACAAACGATGTAATTACTACTCCCGCCAAATGAATAACTAAAATTTTTGATTATTTGGTGTTTACCAAATTTCTTGCTGATATCTGTAAGCGTTATCTCCACACTATTTGTGGGTAATAAAACCTTTCATAATCCCTCTGTCTGAGTCTTTTATGAACTGAATGATTTCGTCTCTTTCTTTTGTTAATTCAACTACTTCTTCAATTTTCCTCAGTGCCTGAGTGTTGTTTAACCCTCTAAGAAAAAGCCATCGGTAAACATCTTGTATTAAATTTATTGTTTTTGAATCATAACCCCGCCTCCTTAAGCCTACAGAATTGACCCCTTCATAACCTAAGGGTTCTCTTCCAGCTTTGCTGTAAGGTGGAACATCCTTTCGCACCAAAGATCCCCCGGAAATCATGCAATGTTTGCCAATTTTTACGAATTGATGAACAGCGGAAAGTCCACCAAGAATGGTATGGTCATCAATTTCAACATGACCAGCAAGTTGAACCCCATTGGCTAAGATAACATTATCGCCTACCATGCAGTCATGCGCTACATGCACATAAGCCATGATGAGGCAATGATCACCAATTTTCGTTTTTCCCATTGCTTTTGTTCCTCTATTTAATGTTACGCATTCTCTAATAGTAACGTTATTACCCACCTCCAAAACAGAATTTTCTCCTTCAAATTTCAAATCTTGCGGTATGGCCGATACTACAGCACCTGGAAATATTCTGCAATTTTTCCCAATTCTTGCACCTTCCATGATAGTGACGTTCGATCCAATCCATGATCCTTCTTCTATAACCACATTTTTGTGAATGGTAACAAAAGGTTCGATCACTACATTGTCGGCTATTTTGGCTTCTGGATTTACGTAGGCTAAAGGTTGAATCATTTATTTTTTATAACACTATTTATTGTACAATCCCCTAATTTAACTTATTTGTTTTCTATCACTTGTGCGGTCATATCGGCCTCTGATACAAGTTGACTACCTACATAGGTTTTTCCTTTCATAAAGCAAATACCCCTTCTAATTGGCGCAATAAGAACCATTTGAATGATTAAGCTATCACCGGGAACAACTTTTCCTTTGAATTTTGCATTTTCTATTTTGGCAAAGTAGGTACTCCATTTTTCTGGATTTGGTTTGTCGTGTAGAATGAGCACTCCACCTACTTGTGCCATCGCTTCTAATTGTAATACTCCGGGCATTATAGGTTCGTCAGGAAAGTGTCCTTGAAAAAAATATTCATCTCCTGTTACGTTTTTTATAGCAGTTATGACATTTTCTTTTATACTTAATATTTTATCTACCAATAAAAATGGAAATTTATGAGGAAGTATTTTCTGAACTTCTTTGTAGGTATATTGAGGTGCCTGATCAGGGTTGTATTCTGGAACATTTGACTTTTTTACTTTATGTAAAGTAATACTTTGTTGCGTTTGCCTAATTTTTTTGGCAAATTCCACATTGGCTTTATGGCCAGGTCTTGCAGCCAAAATCTGGGCTTTTAGCGGACTGCCTACCAACGCAAGGTCTCCTATCAAATCTAAAAGTTTGTGTCTAGCGGGTTCATTTTGATATCTCAATTCTATGTTATCTAGGATACCTTCTTTTCTAATGCTTAAGGACGGTTTTTTAAATAATTTGGACATTGCCTCCATTTCTTTTTTCGAAATTTCCTTATCAACAATTACAATTGCATTGTCTAAATCACCACCTTTAATTAAACCATTTTTATGTAGAAGCTCTAATTCATGCCAAAAGCAAAAAGTTCTGCTAGGCGCAATTTCCTTTTCAAATTCTGTCAAATCTGTAATAGAAGCGTGTTGACTGCCCAAAATTGGTGAGTTATAATCAACCATTACAGTAAGTCTGTAGTCATCCAAGGGCATTGCAATCATCTCTATTTTATTTTGTTCGTCGCGAAAAATTATGTTGTTCGGGACTTCAAAATACTTTTTTTCTATCCGTTGATTTTCTATACCAATTTTTTTAAAGTTTTCTATATATGGCAATGAACTACCATCTAAAATAGGCATTTCTTCATTGTCTACTTCAATAAGGGCATTGTCTATTCCGAATCCTACCAAAGCTGCCATTAGGTGCTCTATGGTTCCAATTGTAGCTCCATTTTGCTGCAGTTTAGTTCCTCGAGATGTGTCAATTACATGTTCAGCAAATACTTCGATAATTGGACTTTGTAACAAATCTGTTCTGCGAAATTTGAATCCATGGTTTTCGCTTGCTGGCATGATGTTAAGGCTTACAGATTTACCTGTATGAAGGCCAACACCTTCGATACTAAGGGTTTCTTTGAGGGTTTTTTGAAAAGGGTTAGTATTTGTCATCTTTTATTTTTTTCCAACTTACTTAGTCTTTTTTCTATTTGTGGCAATTTTTTAAATAACGCAAATGACTTGAAAAAATCTGTTAAAGGCATTGCGGGACTACCAAAGTATTTTTTATTTTTTTCAGTAATACTTTTGCTAAATCCACTTTGTGCAGCAAGTTGACTTCCATCAGCAATAATGATATGTCCAGCAATTCCTGCTTGACCACCAATCATACTATTGTTTCCAATTTTTGAACTCCCTGCAACCCCCGCTTGAGCGGCGATTACAATATTTTTCCCCAATTCTACATTATGAGCTATTTGAACTAGGTTGTCTAACTTGGTTCCTTTTTTAATGATAGTGCTACCCATCGTTGCTCTGTCAATGGTGCAGTTTGCGCCAATTTCCACTTTGTCTTCAATGATCACGTTGCCAACTTGAGGGATTTTATAATAGGAGCCGTCTGGCATGGGTGCGTGACCAAAACCGTCAGAACCAATTACGACACCACTGTGAATAATACATTCATTACCTAATTTTACATCATGATATAAGCTCACGCCGGCATATAACACGCAATTTTGCCCGATAGAAGACCCCTTTCCAATAAAAGCATTTGCCAGTATTTTGGTGTTGTTACCAATAGTAACATCTGGTTCAATAACCACATTAGCGCCTATATAAACGTTTTCGCCTATTGCTGCACTTTTGGCAATATGCTTACTATGAATTCCCTTTAAATTGTTGTAAGGATTAAAAAAATGCTCTAAAATTTTTGCAAAGGAAAGGTAAGCGCTGCTTACCTTTATTAAGGTTGACTTTATAGACTTTTTAGGTTCAAAGTTATTGTCTACTACCACAATACTTGCCTGCGTGTTGTAAAGATGGTTTTCATACTTTGTATTTGCTAAGAAACAAATGGATTCAGGGTCAGCATCTTCAATCTTAGAGGCTTTGGAAACTATAACGTCTTCTTTTCCAAAAATTTCCCCTTCAACAATCTCTGCTATTTCTCTGGCGGTTACTTGAACCATAAGGCAAATATATTTTGTTTTAATTGCATGTAATTTTTACCTGCGTGGAAAAATAAAAAAAGGTTTTTTTACAGTGTCTTTGAGCGCATGAATATTGTAATTGTCTGAAGCTTCTGCGATATCTTCAATATCACCATTTTTTCGGAGTATTTTTATTTCATTACCTGAATGTTTGTAGGCTTCATTTTCCACACTCCCTAAGCTTGTATAATAAGCTATCTCTTTTTTATTGAAACCTTGTTCTTTGAGTTCATTCAGGATGTTATCAACCACTTTATCCGTACACTGCTGTTCACCAAATAAAATATGCGGCAGTTTTCTATTGATCATATTGATGCTCAGAGTTTTTAGTATATCGTCATCGTAAATAGTCCACTCTTTCAATGCAGAAATGACATCGGAATCATCTAAAAGTGCGAATTTTTCAACCACATTGGTATTGGATAAACTACTCGCATCGAAATTATTTTCAAGAAAAAACTTAAAACTTGTCGAAGCGGGCAAATCATGCCCAATATTGCTAAGTTCCTTTGCTCGTTTTAGCGCTTTTTTTAAAATTTCATCTGCGGCAACAGTTGTTTTATGTAAATATACTTGCCAATACATTAGTCTTCTGGCCACTATAAATTTTTCAATGCTATAGATTCCCTTTTCTTCAACAACTAATTCGTTGTTGTGTACATTAAGCATGTTGATAATTCTCTCATAACTAATAATCCCCTCAGAAACTCCTGTGTAAAAGCTGTCCCTTCTTAAATAATCCAATCTATCTACATCTAGTTGACTGCTTATTAATTGATGTAAAAACTTTTTATGGTATTCATTCAAAAAAATTGAAATCGCTAAGGATAATTTGCCATTAAATTCCTCATTAAGTCTTTTCATGAATGCGATGGAAATTTGCTCATGAGGAATCTTGATCATGGTATTTTCTAATGTATGGCTAAATGGCCCATGACCAATATCATGCAATATAATAGCAGCAAGAGCCGCTTCTTTTTCTTCTTGCGAAATTTTAATGCCTTTTCTTTCTAAGATATTTAA
Organism: Bacteroidetes bacterium MED-G17; assembly: GCA_002457675.1. Lineage (GTDB taxonomy): Bacteria > Bacteroidota > Bacteroidia > NS11-12g > UBA9320 > MED-G17. Next base: position 47,767 of record NTKK01000004.1, on the reverse strand, counting down.
AGATTGGTCCATCAAGTTCATTGCCCCGATACAGTGATGGAATCGTGTATGTAATGCGCCAGGATAAACAAGGTTACTTAAGCCCAACTGTTTTATTCTTCGTAATCTTTGAAAGAATTTATTTTCAATTAAATCAAATATTAAGTCATTGGGTATGGTCACAAAACCGTAAACAGGATCATTGAGAATTTTTCTTTTATTTTTTGAATGAAATACTATTGCCAAACCAAAGCGTGTTCTATTTATAGTTAATTTGTTTTTTAATTATGATGCAAAATAAGAAGATATTGTGGGCAGACGATGAAATTGAACATTTAAAACCGCATATATTGTTTTTGGAAGGTAAAAATTTCAAAGTTGATACAGTCAATAATGGATTAGATGCTATTCAAAAATGCATATCTACTAATTATGATTTGGTTTTTTTAGATGAGAATATGCCAGGTATCGGTGGACTTGAGACATTAAAAAAAATTAAAGAAAATAAACCAAGTCTTCCAGTGGTAATGATTACAAAAAACGAAGCGGAACAGATAATGGAAGAGGCGATAGGCCAAAAAATTGCAGATTATCTTATAAAACCAGTTAACCCAAATCAGATTTTGCTAGCAACAAAGAAGATACTAGAAAACAAACGAATACAATCCGAGAGGGCTATAAACGAATATCAACAAGACTTTAGACAGATTTCTTTAGATTTACTAGAAACAAATGACATCCATGGGTGGATTAATATCTACAAAAAATTAGTAAAATGGGATTTAGACTTTTCGGAAAATAAAGACACGGGCTTTGATGAAGTTTTTGAAAATCAACAGAAAGAAGCCAATCAAGAATTTTCTAAATTCATTCAAAAAAAATACGAGTCTTTTTTGGCGCTCGGCAACCAAAACGCACCGATAATGTCCCATACGTTATTTGAAAAAAAGTTGAAACCGCTTATTCAAAAACATGATGAGGATATACCTATTTTCTTCTTGTTAATGGATAACTTAAGGTATGATCAATGGAAAATTTTGCAGTCTACTATATCAAGTATTTTTAATGTTGATGAAGAATCTTTATTCCTCTCAATATTGCCTACTACTACACAATACAGTCGAAATGCAATTTTTGCTGGCTTAACCCCCTTGGAAATTGCTGAAAAATACCCTGCCTTATGGAGTTATGACGAAGAAGAAGGTGGTAAAAACAACCACGAACAAGTTTTTCTTAATGAAAATTTTGCTCGCTTGGGTCTTCAAGATGTGTCTAGAACTTATCATAAAATTGTCAATTTGGAACAAGCGAAACACCTAGTGGGAATTGCAGACAACTTAATGAGCAAAAGATTTAATGTTGTTGTTTATAATTTTGTCGACACACTCTCGCATGCTAGAACCGACAGCAAGATAATGCGCGAGCTGGCAGAGGACGAAGTTGCTTATAGGTCATTGACCAAATCTTGGTTTGATCATTCTCCTTTGTTGGAATTTATTAAAAAAATTAGCGCGCACAAAGTAAAACTTGTTATAACAACAGATCATGGTTCTGTTCGAGTTAAAAACCCAGTGAAAGTAATTGGGGATAAACAGACATCCACAAATCTTAGGTACAAAACAGGCAAAAAATTATCCTACAACAGGAAAGAGGTCGCAGAAACTACTAAACCGAGACATTTCAAATTGCCTCAAAAGAACCTAAGCAGCAGTTTTATATTTGCGAAGAGTAATGATTTTTTGGTTTATCCAAACAATATGAACCATTTTATTAAATATTATGATCAAACTTTTCAGCATGGAGGCATATCCATGGAAGAGATGCTAATTCCATTCATAACACTACGTTCGAAATGAAAAAATTTGTATTTGAAAAATTAGGAAATTGGAAAAAGGTCGCCCATTTTCTCAAAAATTCAAGTACAAATATTCACCTTTTAGAAGGGGATTTAGGGGCAGGGAAAACTACTTTAGTCAAATTTTATATGCAACTGTTTGACTTAGATAATGAGGTGAGCAGCCCTACTTTTGGCATAATAAATCAATATGCCCTAGAATCAAACCCTGTTTTCCACATAGATCTATACCGTTTGGATAATAATAAAGATTTGGAAGAAATTGGAATTTTCGAAATTTTGCATTCCGGTTATACCATTTTTATAGAATGGCCCGAACTTATAAAACCGTTTATTCCCTTGCCATATAATTTGGTCTCAATAGACCACCAAAATAAAAAAAGAGTTGTACATGTTGAAATGGTCAATACATAAATACTACTTGTTTGCTGTCTTAACACTTGTTGCAAAAATGAGTTATGGCCAAAATTTTAACCACAAGGTTTACGCAGAAGTTCAAAAAGTAGAAAGTCAAGAAGAACTTCTTTTAGAATATGAAAGACTTGGCCCAAAAATATCAGGTTCTCCAGGTCTGAAAAATACCTTTTTGTGGCTCCTTGATTATTATAAGAGAATAGGTGTTGACTATTTGCGTATCGATACGTTCATCTACAACGATGAAGCACATTATAATCTTGTTGCAGGCTACCTTGGCAGAAATATTAGCCGCAGAATTATGGTTTCGGCACATTATGATACAAAGGGAGGACCCGGTGTAAATGACAATGGAACTGGTGTTACTGCTTGTATGGAAATAGCACGATTGTTAAGAGGAAGACCAATTCAAACAGGAATTGAATTTATCCACTTCTCTGCAGAAGAAAACAACTTAATCGGAAGCCAGCATTATGTAAATAATGTCTTGGGGAGAAATGATAGTTCATTGGTTTTTCTTTTAAATTTGGATCAGTTAGGTGGAACAAAAAATAATAGTGAAAATAATAAAATATATTGTGAAAGAGATGAAGATTCCCCACTCCAGAACAATAATGCTTCAAATGCTATAACACAGAAACTTGCCCAATGTGCCGACTTGTATTCTAATTTGGCACCTGTGATTTCCAAAGCCTATAACTCAGATTATATGCCATTTCAACAAGCCTTTTATGTTATTACAGGCTTATATCAATATAGTGAATACCCCTTTTACCATTCCAAAAACGACTTATTGTTGAACATTGATATTGGCGTACACAAAGAAGTCATCAAAACCGCCTATGCGTTCTTACTTTTAGAAGCGGATTCTATATCACTTTCAATTTCGAATAAAAACAAGGTTGCAATGCACATTTTTCCAAATCCTGTAAAAAAGGAATTTACAATAGATGTTCCTAAAGAATTCGGCGAATCAAAAATTTCCCTAACCAACACTTTGGGACAAAATGTGTTTAAAAAAGAAGTAAGAGTAGGAAGAAATAAGATTGTTTTTGACCACGATACAGGCTTATATTTTGGAAGCATCAAAGGATCAAAAGGTCAAATGGGTATATTCAAAATTCAGAAAGTAAATTGAAAATTAGTTTTTTAGGCGCAGCGCAACAAGTTACTGGAAGCATGTATTTGCTAGATTGTAGAAGTAAAAAGTATTTGGTAGATTGTGGTTTAAGTTATGAAAAAGACCAAGAATATAGTGAAAATAAAAAATTCCCTTTCGATCCTTCTGAGATAGATGCTGTAATTTTAACTCATGCCCATGTTGATCATTCTGGAAATATTCCTACTTTGTTTACTCAAGGGTTTAGAGGTGCTGTATTCTGCACTGAACCAACCTTTGAGATCGTCAAAACATTGCTTATTGACTCTGCCAATTTGCAAATGTCAAAAGCCAATAAAAAAAGAAAATCAAAAAAATTTAAAGGCAAAATAGAAGACGAAATCTTATATAGCGTCTCAGAAGTTTTGGAAACACTCGAACTTTTTGTCACAATTCCTTTTTACAAAATATTTCAACTTTCCGAAAAAGTCAAGTTCTTATTTAGCGAAGCAGGCCATATATTAGGGGCTGCAAGTGTTCGTCTAGAATTTTCGGAAAATGGTGAAACTAAATCGATAGGTTTCACAGGAGACTTAGGCCCAAATAATTCGCAAATAGTCGTGCCACCAAAGCCTTTAGAGAATTTAAATTATTTGGTGATGGAGGGTACTTATGGGAACAGGATAAAAGAATCTAAAAATAATCCACAGGATGAACTGATGATGCATATTCAAAAAACTTGTTTAGACACGGGTGGTAGGTTGGTGATTCCCGCCTTTAGTGTTGGAAGAACACAGTCAATATTATTTACTTTAAACAAACTATATCGCGCAAATAGACTAGGCAGTTTAAGGATTTATGCCGATAGCCCTTTGGGTATGATAAATACAAGTATTCATCAGCGGTTTCAGTCATATCTCAATAAGAATGCCATATCTTTTCACGAGGATTTTGGTTCTATATTCCAATTCCCAAATTTATACACTATAGAGGACGCGGAAGATAAAGAGGAAATGGATTCATTCGGTGGCCCTAGCGTTTTGGTGTCTAGTGCAGGAATGGTTGTAGGAGGGAGGGTTCAACAACATGTTCGAGCCAATCTAAAAAATCCACAAAGTACAATTTTGATTGCTGGATTTTGTGCACCTGGTACACTAGGGAGGGAGCTCTTAGACAACACGGGTAAAGTTTGGATAAACGGAAGGGAGCATATTGTTTATTGTAAAATGGCTCAAACTGATGTATTTAGTGCGCATCCAGATTTAAATGGTTTGAAGCAATATTTTGATTCAATTTGTGAAAAGTCCCATAAATTAGAAAACATTTTTCTTACTCACGGAGAAAAAGAATCATTGGAAAATCTAAAAAATGAGTTAAATGGAATAAAGACAAATCTTCCAATTGACTTACCCAAGAAAAGCCAAGTGTTTGATATCTAATTCTCTATGTTGAAAATTTTCTGTAGTTTTGGCGACATGAGAAAAATCACATTAACATTATTTTCAATTTCAGTACTGTCGGTAGCTCTTTTTGCTCAAGAAAAGAAAAAGACTGATTTTTTGCCTTTGGCAGGAGAGTTTAGCATTGGTTTTGATGCGGTTCCAGCCTTAGATTATGCAATGGACAAGACAAGGGTATTCAGCAATACTGCGCCGAGTTCTGCAGCAGGTATGTTCAGTTATCAAACACCACTCACATTGGTTGGTCGCTATATGATAACTGATGATCAAGCCCTTAGAGGTAAGGTAAGATTAGGTGTTTCATCGTCAAGCCAATTTTCTGAAGAAGCCAAAGTAAATGGACAGCCTGACGAAAAGGTTGAGAATACAGAAAAAACAAACAGTTTTGTTTTGGGTGTTGAACTCGGGAAACAACATTATCTATCTTCAAGAAGGTTAAGAGGGTTTTGGGGGTATGAAGGAATTCTTAATTTAGCGTCTGTTGACAATAAAAATTATGAGTACGGCAATGACTTGAGAGTTTACGGTGAAGATGGATCAAGAAGCCTAAGCTCTAGCAACGGTTTGAATATTGGCATAGGTGCTCGTGGTTTTGTTGGTGCAGAATACTTTTTTGCAAATAGGATGTCCTTATCTGTCGAATATGGATACGCACTAAATTACAATATACAAACAAATGGAACTATAGTAGAAGAGCAGTGGACAGAAAACACGAAGGAGTTAAAAGAAGTAGAAAGTGATAACTTCAAAAAGGCAAGAGGCCTAAATTTAGATGTAGACAATGCATCTGGTAGCATAACACTTAGTTTTTATTTGTAAAAGAATAACTTCAAAATATATTTATTAAGCCACCAATTTAGGTGGCTTTTTTTATGCTTCATTAGCAGATTTAAAGTTATAAACACTTAATATTTATTTAATATTTTTAAAACAATAAGATTAATTTGAATTTCATTATTTGTGAATGCTTAAAAACATACACAAACTAATTGCAGTTTTGGCAATGGTAGTATTTGCTACAACTGCAGTCTTTGCCCAAAACGTAGTACGAGGCAAGGTTAAGGACGCTGAATCCTCCTATGGCTTAGAAGGAGCAGCAGTTTTGGTTTCTGGTACAAATATTGGTACTTCAACCGACGAAAATGGAACATTTACTTTAGACATACCTAAGTCGAATTTCACCTTAGAATTTTCTTATGCTGGATATGCGACCATTTCTAAAATGGTTTCTTACAACGGAGAAGACATTGATTTAGGTGATATTTCTCTTAATTATGGATCAAGCTCACTAAGTGCGGTAGAAGTTCTTGCTTCAAGATCAACTTCCAAAACGCCATTTACTACAACGACAATTTCAAAAAAACAGCTTGTAGAAAATTTAGGGTCAAGGGACGTTCCTAACGTTTTAAATATTACACCTTCGGTTTATTCAACAAATCAAGGAAGTGGAGCAGGTGATTCAAGAATAAATATGAGAGGGTTTGACCAAAGAAATATCTCAATTATGATTAATGGTGTGCCAGCAAACGACAATGAAAATGGCTGGTTGTATTGGTCAAATTATGATGGTTTGGGTGATGCAATTTCTTCGATAGAAGTACAGAGAGGAATAAGCCCTGTAAATCAGTCAGTTCCATCTGTTGGGGGTACGGTAAACATCATTACTGACCCAGCTTCAAAAGAAAAAGGAATAGCAATTCAAAGAGAAGCAGGTAGCTGGAATTTCCAGAAAACAGTTATCTCAGCAAACACAGGGTTAATTAATGACAAATTCGCTGTTAACGCGCTTTTATCAAGAAAAACAGGAGATGGATTTGCAGAAGGTACATTTACAGATGCGTGGGCTTGGTACGTAGGTGCTTCTTACCAAGCGACTGAAAAAGATAGATTTGAATTTTACGCCTTATCAGCAAGACAACATCACGGCCAGAATCTTTATGCTCAGAATATTGCTCGATATAGCAAAAGCTATGCTTTAGGCTTGGATGATTATGATATTGCTGCTCTAGAAGAGTATAAAGAAGGTGGAAGAGACTTTAACCAAAATTACAACGGTGTTTCTTCAGACTATAATGGAGAACAGTATTATGAGTTCTACAAAAAACACAGAGGCACAAGAATGCATCGAAATTTCTTAATGGAAAGACATAATTTCTTCCAAAGACCTCATGTTAATTTCAATTATACACGAGATTTTTCAGATAAGGTAAAATGGAACAATACGGTTTATTTTATTGGTGGAGCTGGAGGTGGTACAGGTACCTATGGTTCTGTAAATACCGATCGTTCATACGCAGGGATGGGCTTAAGACAATGGGATGCAGAAATTGCTGAAAATTCAAACAATATAGATGCACAGTATTCAGAAACATTAAACAGATCTACAGGCGTTCTTAGAAATAGTGTAAATCAACAAAGAACTTTCGGAGCAATTTCAAAAATTGATATTGCCGTTAACGATAACCTAGACCTACAATTTGGTATTGATTGGAGATCAATGGTTAGAGATGGCTGGAAAGAAATTAGAGACCTATTAGGTGGTGATTATTTCGTTAGTGAGGATAATGAATTTGATGTTGAAGCCGGAACTGTAGTTAAAGGTTTAGCTGGAAGGGTTGACTATGATTTTACCAATACAGTAGATTGGTTTGGTAGTTTTGGACAACTACAATATAGCAAAAATGGACTTAACATATTTGCAATGGGTGGAGCAACTATAAACAATTTCTCTCATGAAAATTATATGAAAAAAGGTACCGACGGAAAAGCACTTTTTGCTGAAACGGATAATTATAGCGGTTTTCAAACCAAAGCCGGTATAAAATATGAAGTGAACAGAAACTTTAGTATTTATGCAAATGGTGGTTACATTTCTAAAAATCCAATTTTCGACTTTGCAATAAACGATAGAAATGGATTAGTGTATGAAGATCCAGAAAATGAGAAAGTTATAACTTTTGAATTAGGTGCTAACTTATATTCTGGTAATAATTTTGGTGTCCAATTAAACGCTTACTACACATCATGGGATGACAGAACACTTACAAGGGGTGTCAATAACCAAGATGGGTCAGACGGAGTAGTTTTCATCAATGGTCTTGGTCAAAATCATAGTGGTATTGAACTTAATGGTTCATGGAAAGTGTCAAATGCAATTAGATTTGATTTTGGTGGTAGCTTAGGAAATTGGGAATATGCTGGTGACGTTAATGCGACGTACACAGATTACAATCAAGGAGCTGCTGAAGATGTTGAATACAACCTTTATCTTGATGGTTTAAAAGTAGGTGATGCTCCCCAAACCTCTGGCTTTGTCTCAGTGACTGCAACACCGATTAAAGAACTAAGTGTGAAGCTAGATTATAGAGGCTATACAGATTTCTATTCTGATTTCAGTGCAACCGGCAGAACAGATGCAAGCGATAGAGTACAATCATGGGAAATACCAAGCTATGGTGTAACTGATCTACATGTATTTTATAATGTCCCAAATAAGTCTAATTCTTTTTCTATTACCTTATTTGCTCACATCTTTAATCTTTTTGATAACTTGTATATTCAGGATGCAGAAGATAACAGCAGGTTCAATGGTTTTGATAATGACCACGATGCAGACGATGCTGAAGTTTTCTTTGGAATGCCAAGAAATTTCAATTCAGGAATTCGTGTAAATTTCTAAACACGCTTATAATTGAAACTTTGAAGGGTGCGATTATCGCACCCTTTTTTTATGAAAATTTTTGTCGTGTTGACAACAGAGCTTACAACAAACGTTTGAGATACTGCCTTTTTAAGTACAATATCTTTATTTCGGACAACACATTTGGTGATTGTGTCAAATCATATTCTTTGCATCTATCTGTTAAATTATTTTCTAGATTGCTTAGTTTTTTTTGAACCTCCTTTTCTATTTCACCATTTTTATTATTCTCTTTCTCCTCATTAATATCCATCATTTCCATAAGAAAATCCATTGGTAAATCCTCTTTCTGGTTATGCTTCAACAAACCTTTTAATTCCAGTATATATGCCAATCGTTTATTGAAAGATTTTAGAACAGTATAGGCCTGATTTATCTTTGCAGTCATCTCCAGTGCACTAGCGTGGGCATCAATATTATGCATAACCATATCTGGATGATTTTGTCTACTTAATTGTAAATAAGTAGATCTCAGATGATCCTCATCAAGGAAAAAACAAGGTGTATTGATATGAAAGAGTTCGAAATACGTCAAAAGCCGTTCGTAAATAATTTGAAAATATCATTTCCAAATGCAAAGGCCATAAGTGAAAGTAAGATAGCCATACCGATGTATTGAGCAATTAAAAGAGTTCTATCACTCAAAGGCTTTCTTTGTATCATTTCTATGATTAAGAACAACATGTGCCCCCCATCTAAGGCTGGGATAGGTAATGCATTCATGAAGGCCAATATTAGACTAATAATGGCTGTAAGTCTCCAGAAAATGCTCCATTCCCATTTGCTCGGGAATAGGTTGGCTATGCCAATTGGGCTTTGAACAGAATCTGTTGCTTTTATTTCCCCATTGAAAATTTTTCCAAAACCAGCTGCATTGTAGTAAATCATATTCCACCCATCATTTAACCCAAATGCAAAGGCCTCTGATAATGTATAAGATTTTTGTTTCAATTTACTAAACCTAATATCTGGAGCAATGCCTATTTTCCCAGTAGAATCTACCAAACATTTAATATACAAAGGGATATTATCTCTTTGTATTAGAAGGTCAGCTGTATCGCCTTTAAAATTGCCTAATTTATCAACCAAATCGCCAAAGCCAAGGACCTTACTACCATTAACATCCATAATTTGGTCATTCACAAGCAAGCCAGCATTGGTGGCATTTGGATTGAGTTTGGTTGTTAAAGATTTTACAAAAACTTCGCTTTGTGGTTCAAAAAGCAGCATTTTTTTCCCTTTCCGACTTATAAAATCTGAAGGTATTTGGACCTTTTTAACTACACCGTTTCTTTCAATACTTATTTCCGCGCCAAATAGCACTTCAATTGAAGTGAAATCTTTAAATCGTATTTTTTCTTTTCCATTGACTTGCAATAGCTTATCCCCATTAGCAAAACCAATTTCTTGCGCCGTTTGCGAAGCAACTATGCCCTTTTCATTTACAGATTCTATGGGCAAATATTTAGACTCATATCGGTACAATACCATCCAAAAAAGTAAGAATCCCAAAATCAAGTTCATAACTATTCCACCGATCATTACAATAAATCTTTGCCATGCAGGCTTGCTTCGGAATTCCCAAGATTCTGCAGGCTTTTTCATCTGTTCTTTATCGACACTTTCATCAATCATTCCAGATATCTTAACATACCCACCTAGGGGCAGCCAACCTATTCCATATTCAGTTTCTTTATATTTAAAGGAAAACAATTTTTTTCCCCACGCATCAAAGAAGATAAAGAATTTTTCTACCCGGATACCAAAAGCTCTGGCTGCCAAAAAGTGCCCCAACTCGTGAAGGGTAACTAAAATAGCTAATGATAAAATCAGTTGTCCCCCTTTAATTAATACTTCCATTATGATTTGATGGGCAAAAATAAATTAATTAATGTGTGTAGAAAGACTTATTGACCAATGCGTCACATTATAGGATAAAATTTAATTATGTTATCCTATTGGAAATCAAACAATCAGCAATTTTTCTATCATTTGCTAATCTTGGTACTTTATTTTGACCTCCTAATTTCCCAATTGACTTCATGTATTTTGTAAAACTACCTTGGGGCAGCCAAACAACTTGTAAACCTTTTAATACAGATCCCTCAATAAGATCTTTGTAATAGCTATTTTGTTCGCACATTTTTTGATTTAATTCTAACATAAAATCGTCTTTGCGCTCCTTTGGCATTTCACCTTCAATAAGCCATTCGTGATAGGGGAGTCCATGCTCTGGATTTACTTGTGGAGCAACTGTAAATTCAGTGACTTGTAATGCATATTTTGATACCAATTTTTGTATAGCTCTGTCTACTTCTTCTCCTATAACGTGCTCACCAAAGGCACTTATAAAATGTTTAATACGGCCAGTCACCAATACTTGATATGGATCTTTGCTGATAAATTTGATTGTATCCCCAATTGAATAAGCCCATAAACCAGCATTTGAGTTTATAATGAGTGCGTAATTTACGTTTAGCTCTACATCTTTTATTGAAAGTCGTGGAGGATTGTCGTCAAAATAGTTGTCTGCTGGAATAAACTCGTAAAAAATCCCTTCATTCAAGAGCAATAGTAGGCCTTTCTGATTGGGTTTGTATTGGTAGGCAAAAAAACCTTCTGAAGCAGGAAATACTTCAACTCCATCTATTGGTTTCCCAATACTTTCCTCTAGTTTGGCTTTATATGGTTCATAATTGACTCCTCCATAAACCATAACAGAGAAATTTGGAAAAACATCTTTTATTTTTTTTCCAGTTTCCTTCGTTATTCTATCAAAGTACATTTGAACCCAAGGTGGAATACCACTTATTAGTCTCATGTCTTTGCTAAGCGTTTCTTTTGCAACCTCTTTAACCTTTGTTTCCCAGTCCTCAATACAGTTAATTTCCCATGAGGGCATTTGATTGTTTTTCAAATACTTTGGGACATGGTGATTAACAATACCTGATAGACGACCTGTTGGAATGCCTGCTTTTTTTTCTAATACTGGGCTACCTGACAAAAACATAACTTTTCCTTTTAGAAATGAGCTATTTCCAGTATTTGCGATGTAGTTTACAAGGGCATTCCTTGCCGAATTCATGTGATTACCAATGGAATCTTTTGTTATTGGTACGAACTTACTTCCCGAAGTAGTTCCTGAAGTTTTAGCCAGATAAATTGGAACACCCCTCCAAAGAACATTTTCTTCACCGTTTGCCGTTCGATCGAAATATGACTTCATGCCTTCATAATCGGATATTTTTATTTTGGATTTGAAGGCTGCATAATTATCATTTGGGTCAATTTTATGGTCTTTTCCAAATTTGGTTTGAGCAAGCGTTTTTATTAGGCTTCTAAATACTTTTTCCTGTGTTTCAACTGGTTTTGAACTCCATTTTTTTTGTTTTTTGTAGAGTATCTGTGCTATGGTTTTTATAAGTAAGTCAAGCATCACTTTTCAATGAATTAGCGAAATCAATGATTTTTTGACCAAAATTATCCCAAGACCTCTCTTTCTTTAGGATATTCAGCTCTCGTTGAATCTTGTCAGCATTATAAAACTTGAAAAAGTCCTTTATGCCATAAGCGATGGAATCTGCATTTGCTTCCGGAATTATGTAACCGGTTTTAAGATGCTTTATGTTCTCTTTAAGCCCACCAACATCAGTTGCAACGATTGGTGTGTTGAAATGGTAAGCTATGGATTCAATACCACTTTGGGTGGCAGATTTGTAGGGAAGAATACATGCATCTGCAGCACACATGAAATTTGGTACTTCTGCATCTGATATGTACTTATTGAAAAGAAATATTTGGTCTTTCTTTCTGCTTTTGTTAATTATTTTTTGGTATGCCTCAAAGCCACCATAACATTCTCCTGCGATAATAAGATTGTAGCTATCGTCCAACTTTTCAAAGGCTTGAAGGAGTAGGTCTAAACCTTTGTACTTTCTAATAAACCCAAAGAATAAAAGATTTTTATTTTCATTTCTTATGCCTATTGTTTTTAGAGCATCTTTCTTTTTTACAGGCTCCCCAAAATGATTATAAAGAGGGTGGGGTAGTTCTATTAATTTAGCCTTGCCTTTAGTAGATTCTAAAAGATCATGTTTCACTTTTTTACTCATGACCACAAATCCGTCATTTTGATTTATAAAGTATTTGTTCAGCGCGTTGTCAAAAAATCTCTTCTCGTGGGGGATTAAGTTGTCTAGAATACTAATTACAGTACACTTCTTTTTTGTGTGACGCGCAACTGTTCCGAGGGATGGAGCAAAAAAACTCATCCAATATTTCATTAAAAGCAAGTCTGGATTGAGTTGGTTAATTGATTTGACTGTTGTAAAGTATGTAAATGGATTGATACTGTCTAAAACCGGCATAGCAGTTATTTCAGTATTTATAGACTCTTTCACCAACTGTGTCTTACCAGGAAATAGAAAATTTGGGTACTGTCTTTTGAAATTAAATGCTTCTACGGTGTGGTTTTGAAGCAATGATTTTTTTAAGGAAGCATTAAATTGCGCGATACCACCGCGATACGGATAAAATGTAGAAAGTTGTGCTATCTTCATTTAATTTTTTGGCCTTTGTCCCATAAAACAGTGCCTATTTTTTTTCCTTTAAAATTATAATATTTCCATAGTCCATCAAATTCTCCATCTTTAAAGTTTCCTTCTGACTTTCCAAAAGAGGCCGTTTGTCCCAAAACCCAATGACCATGCTTTAAACCATTTAAATAATTTCCTTTACAAGTTCGCTTTGAATTGGCTCCAAATTCTGTCCACAGACCTTCTTTTTTTCCATTTTTGTATTGACCTTTGAAATCGACTACCCCATCACTCATTTTTAGAAAGTCACCATTTTTTTGGCCAAAATTATATGTAGCTATTTCAGCCAAGACCTTATTCTTGCCATATTTTCTAAAAGTGCCGTGCTTTTTCCCATCTTTATAAAAGCCCTCTGTAATAAGATTACCAAATGGATCATATTCTTTATAATGACCTACTTGAAGTCCATTTTCAAATTGGCTCTCTTCAAAAAGTCGACCGTTTCGATGAAAAAGCTTGAATTTACCATGACGAAGACCAGCCTTATAGTGTGTTATTTTTCTAATTTCGCCACGCGTGTTGTAAGATATAACTTTACCGCTAGGTTGCCCATTTTCAAAATGCCCTTCTTGCTGTTTCTGTCCATCACTAAAGTAAAGAATAAATAACCCATCCTGTTGACCATCGCGGTAATTGGCTAATTCCTTCTTTTGGCCGTTTTCATAGAATGAAATAAAACTGCCATGCAACACACCGTTTTTATACTGTCTAACCTCTTCAGTCTTACCAGTTGGAAAATAACTTTTATAATCCCCATATCTTTTACCGTGTTGGTAGTTAATACTTAAATCTATTTTTCCATCGTTGTAATAGCTTATAAATTGGCCATGTATTTTTCCTTCTTTCCATAATATTTTTTGTAAAATCTGTTTATTTTCCCCTCTTAGAATTGATTTCCCTGTAAATGGCTTATCATGAAGACAATACAAATCGCCATTTTTTTTTAACTGGGTGAAATTTATTGATTCTTGAGCTGCACCATGATAGAAAAATGAAAAGAAATTCAATAAGATTAAAAATCGTTTTAAAACAGAACTATATAGCATTTGTCAATTTTGCGATATGTGAAAAATCAATTTTGTTCATACAATTAAAATGCTCTTTTGGGCATTTATTATAACCAAGTTTTGAACAAGGACGACACGACAGTTCTTTATTTTCAAAAATTTTAGACTTGTGCTTTGCTAGTGATCGATCTTTGAAGAAGGGTTGGAAACCAAAAGAAGGCACCGTATTTCCCCAAATTGAAAAAATCGGTGTATCCGTCGCTGCGGCAATATGCATCATGCCTGTATCACCTGTAATGAGCAAACTGGCTTTATAAATGCAAAAGCAACTCTCGGTTAGAGAATTGATCCCAGCTGCATTTATAATCTTCTTTTGCGGGAATTCTTTAATCAATTCTCTTGCCATCTTAGATTCGTTTTTGCCGCCAAGTAGCACCATTGGTTTATCTATATTTTTAATAATAAGTTTCCATTTCTGAAAAGGTATTTTTTTTGTGTAGTAGGTGCCAGCTAGAGAGAGTGCAACAAAAGATTTTGGCAGTTTTACCTGAATTTTTTTTTCAAAGAAAACGTCTAAACCTTGTCCGTCATATAGAACATTTATCTTTTCTAAACGATGAAAATATCTATCCACTAAGCTTACTTTTGGAAGTAAATTAAGCTTAGCTTTAACAAGTAACCATTTTTTAAAATTTTCCTTTTTAAATCGCAAGGTTTTTTTGAGAAATCCAAAGGAAATTAATTGTGATCTTAGGTTCTTGTGTAAATCTATCACCAAATCAAAAGATTCCTTCTTGAAGTCTTTTCGTGCGTGCTTAAGATTTTTAAATGAATGAATTTTATGAATATGTGGGTTCTGATCTAGCAATGTTGTAAATGATGATTTTGTGAAATAATGAATTTCTGCATCAAGTTGTTCGTGTATACAACGCACTACCGGTGTGGTAAGCAAAATATCACCAATTGAACTAAATCGAAATATGGCAACCTTAAGCTGTTTCATCTTTTAACTCCATTACCACAAGATAAGGCCCTTCTAGACCGAGTATTTTTACTTTTGTACGTGCTGGAATAAAATTTATATTTGATTTAGCTAAATAAACTTGCCCTTCTAAAATAACTTTCCCTTGAGGTCTCAAATCAATAATTGTCTCAGCTACATGGTTAATAAATGATCTTTTCGGAGGTTTATTTTCAGGCACTTTGGAATTTTCAAGAGTTTCGGTAAGTGCAATTCGATTAAACATTTTTGAATTGAAAAATTTGTAACCAAATAAAAGAAGAAGTAAAATAAACACCAAGAAACTTGCTAGCACCATTAGCACAGAACCAGAAAGCTTTTCGCCACCAACCAAGGAGAAATCGAAATTAACATTTTGAACCATTGCAAGGCTTAATCCAGATACCATAAAAACAATTCCAACCACACCCGCTAGACCAAATCCAGGGATAACGAATACTTCCAATGCCATAAAGATTAAACCAAAGAAGAAAAGTGCAATTTCCCAATTTGATGCGAGCCCGTCCAAATATAAAGGAGCAAAGTATAAAACAGCAGCAATAAGTGCAGCTAAAATTGGGAAACCAACGCCAGGAGTTTGAAGTTCAAAATATATCCCACCCAATATTACTAAAATTAAAATAGAACGAAATGCTGGATTTGCTAAAAACCCGATTAATTTATCAAGTGTATTTTTTTCTACTGCCTGAATCTTGTAGTCTTCAAATCCCTCTGATTTTAGCATTTCGTTAATTGATTCAAAAGATCCATCGCAAAAGCCATATTTAATGGCCTCCTGCGTGGTAAATGTTATGACTTCACCTTTTGGAGAGATGCCTTTAATTTCTATATCTTCATCTACCATAGCTTGCGCTATTTGAGGATTTCTTTTATACTTTATCACCACTTTTCCATTTTCTTTAAAAGTATCTTTCCCTTGGGCTTCTGCTGTACTTCTCATTTGACCGCGCATATAACTCTGATATTTGTCGGGCGCTGCTTCTCCGCTTTGATTGACAACCGTGGCAGCCCCAATGTTGGCTCCTGGTGTCATAAAAATTTTATCACAAGCAATGGATATTAATGCTCCAGCGGATGCCGCATTGTTGTCAATAAATACGTAAACTGGAATCGGGCTGGCCAATATAGAAGAACGAATAGAATCAGCATCAGTAACCAAGCCCCCGTAGGTATTCATATGAATTAATATCAAATGAGCATTGATTTTTTTAGCTTTTGCTATGGCTTTAGAGGTTATGCGTGAGGCACTTGGTGCTATGGGTTCTTTGATATCAAACTTTACTATTTTGCCTTGTTTAAATTGCTCTTTTGTCTGGGATTGACTCGAGAAGATACTAAGACAAAAAAATAAGTAAGTGACTATAAATTTTGAATCCATCTGTCAAAAGGTTAATAAGTTAACAAATTAAAGAAACAAGTAGTAATAAATTTGCACGTATGAATAAGTTTCGGAAATTAACCATTGTATTTCTGTTGTGTAATTTAATGCTTCATCTTTACGGAGAAACTTATGATTCAATTGGTAGAAAGAAAGTCGGGGCAAAATGGTATATAATACATCAAGTAACGCAAGGTGAGGGTTTATTTTCCGTGAGTAAGCAATATAAGATTCCTTTAGCTGAATTAAAAGAGTCAAACCCCCAAGTTGGTGATTTTCTTAGAATAGGACAGTTGTTAATGGTGCCAAGCAGTTATACAGAACAAGTAAGCAGAAAACCTACAGAAGAAGATTCAGCAACGGAATATTTGGTTAAAAGTGGTGAAACCCTGTTTTCAATAAGCCGAGAAACAGGTATTTCTATTAGAGAACTGATTGAATACAATAAACTAAAATCAACAGAAATTTATATTGGACAAGTATTACGGATACAAAAACCTGAGTCAAATATTGCATTAAACAAAGTCCGTATTAAGAATGTTAAGCCAATCCAAAAAGTAAAATCGACATCTAACACGTACACGTTAGATTCTACTTACATAAAAGAATATGGCCTTCATAAAATAGCAGAAAAAGGGCTGGGAGATCTGTTAAAATCAAGTACTTTAAATCCTATTCGTAGCGAAGCCCTCCACCATCAAGCTAAAATAGGTACAGTTCTCTTAGTTAAAAATAAAACCAACAATAGGTCTGTCTTTGTAAAAGTCGTTGGAAATTGTAATTTCGAAGGCAATAAAAAACCGATAATATTTTTATCAGAAAAAGCTGCGTCCATCATCGCGATGGACGGTATAACTGAAGTTGAAATAAATTATGCAAAGTAGAAAGCAGCAAGCTTTAGCAATTGCTTTCTATTTCTTAGGCGCAATTTCTTTGATTATCGGTCTTTTTTTTTCAAGCTTTTTGCTTTCAGCAGGGACAATTCTATTGACTTTTCCAACGTTTTTGAATTGGAAGAAAAAATATACACCAATCGTTTTTTTACTCTCAGTTCCATTTTTATCTGTGCTCTTTTCGAGTTTAATTCAAAATGCCTTGATTTCTAACTACCTTTTGCTTAAGTTTTCTTTTGTCTTATTCGCCCTTTTTGCATGCCGAAAACATGAACTAGAATACAGTTTGGCACGGTGGATTTATTTATTGTTAATTTTGGTTGTAACCTCAATAAATATTTCAAGTATAATAAATTACTTATATCATTTTGAGCAGATTAATAATAGCTTACTTAGATCAAAAAGCATCCCTATTTTGGCCAAAATTGAACATATTTATTTTGGCCTAATCTCTTGTTCTGTCTCTCTAAGTCTCTTTTATTTTTTGTTCTTAAATCAAAAACAACAGTTTCTTTTAAATAGAAAAACTTTAAGTATATTTTTCGTTATAAACATTTTATCTATCCATATATTGAGTTCTAGAACTGGTCTTGTTGTTTTATACGTAGGTTTAGCCTCTATGCTTTTGATTTACTTGATTAAACGACCTAACAAAATTGTTAAAAGATCAATCTTAGCATTAATTCTCCTACCAATTCTTTCATTTTTTGTTTTACCTTCTTTTCAAAATAAGATGTATAACTCTATAGAAGACTTAGATTCACTAATCAATAGAAAAGACATCAATCATAAATCTATGGCACAACGTGTAGAATCCTGGCGAGCAGCTTATTGGTGTATTTCCAAGAAACCAATTCGGGGTTACACCAAAGTTGAAGAAAGAGAGGCTATGGCTAAAGGTTACCAGGGCTCCAAATCAAAATTGTTTGTGCAAAATCGTTTAGATATTCATACACAGTATTTGGCGGAACCATTTTTTAGAGGCGCTTTTGGATTGATTTTATTCATATTTTTTGTTGTTTATTGGGTTTCTTCACTAAGCAAATCTCCTTTGGCAATAGCCAACCTAATAGGTTTATCTTTTTCAATGGTTCTTGAACCATTGTTAGAAAGACAATTAGGTTTTGTTATTTTTCTTTACTTACCACTATTGCTTTGGCGAATTGAAAATGTGGAGTATGAAAATGATTAAAATCAAGATGTATAATAAGTGGTCTTCTTATCTTTGAAGTAGCATTTTGGATCAATTAATATTAAATAGGGAAATAAGTTGGTTGGCCTTTAATAATAGAGTGCTGCAGGAGGCACAAGATTCAAGCGTCCCTCTTATTGAAAGAGTAAGATTTCTTGGCATTTTTTCTAATAACCTAGATGAGTTTTTTAGAGTTCGTGTAGCAACAGTAAAACGATTGGTAGAATTAGAGCGGTCAAAAGAAACAAACAATATATTTCCACCTCAAAAAATCTTAAATCAAATCCAAGAAGAAGTACTTTCTCTTCAAAAAAAATTTGAAAACATCTATGATGACCTACTGGTTTTGCTTGAAAAAAACAATATTAATATTATTAGTGAAATAGAATTGTCAGCAGAATTACAGACTTATGTTCGAGGTTACTTCACTAAACAAATAGAACCATTCATATCGCCCATAATGGTGCGTTCCTCGACTAAGTTTCCCTATTTAAAAGACAAATCAATCTACCTTTTCGTTATTCTTAATAATGACGACCAAAAACCATTGTATTCAATAATTGAGGTCCCCACGGATAGAGTTTCTAGGTTTTTAGTTTTACCTAAAATTGGTTCCATGGAAAAAATTATTTTTCTAGACGATATAATTAGGCTTCACCTTGATGAAATTTTTTCAGTTTTCAGTTTTAGTTCGATAGAATCTTATATCATAAAATTGACTAGAGATGCAGAGTTGGATTTTGATGATGATATCTCCGAAAGTTACTACGAAAAGCTAACCAAAAGTTTAGAAAGACGAAAAAAAGGCACGCCAGTAAGACTTGTATACGACAAAGAAATGCCTGAAAAACACCTCAAGTATTTATTAAAGAAAATTAAGCTTTCTGACCACGACAACGTTATTCCTGGAGGAAGATATCACAACTTTCGAGATTTGATGGCATTTCCTACCCTTGGCAAAAAAAATCTCGTGAATAATCCTAATATTCCAATTGAGCCAAAAATATTTTCAAAAAATCTCACCATTTTTAAATCACTTGAGGATCATGGCGATATCCTTTTACATTTTCCTTACCATTCTTTTCGGTCAATTGTAGCTCTAATTAAAGAGGCCTCAATTGATGTGGAGGTTACAGAAATAAAAATTACAGTTTATAGATTGGCCTCTGAATCTCAAATTGTTAACGCGCTAATAAATGCAGCTAGAAACGGAAAAGAAGTACATGTAGTTATGGAGTTGCGTGCACGATTTGATGAGGAAGCGAATTTAAAATGGGCTAAATTGCTCGAAAATGAGGGCATCAAAGTTAGTTTTGGAATAAAAGGGCTGAAAGTTCATTCAAAGCTTATTCTAATTGGACGTAAAAGAAATTCAAGACCAATATATTACGGCGTTATTGGAACTGGGAACTTCCATGAAGGTACTGCAAAAATATATTCCGATGTTGCACTAATTAGCATGAATAGTGAAATTATGGATGAGGTGAAAAAGGTTTTTGATTTCATAGAAAAACCGTTTAAAATTTATGATTTTAAACACCTTTTTGTTTCACCTATAAACATGAGAAATCAAATTGAAGCGCTCATAAACTTTGAAATTTCCCAAGCACGAATGGGTCGCAAGGGAAAAATTGTTCTAAAAATGAACAATCTTGTAGATACACACATGATTGAATTACTCTGCTTAGCGTCTCAAATTGGAGTAGAGGTAAAACTAATTATTCGCGGTATTTGCTCACTAAAACCTGGCATACCAAATTTGAGTGATGGGATAGAAGGTATAAGCATTGTAGATAAATTCTTGGAACACACCCGAATTTTGCATTTTTACCATGAAGGTAAAAATTTGATCTATATAACTTCTGGCGACATGATGACAAGAAATTTAGATAAGCGTGTCGAAGTAGCCACACCGATTTACGATGTAGATCTAAAGGAAGAAATTTTGGACTACTTAAACATACAATTAAAAGATAACGTAAAAGCTAGAAAGATTTTTAAATCAAATTCCAATGAATATGTTAAACCAAGAGCTCAAAAGATTAGATCACAAATAGCTTTTTATAAGTACTTAAAAGAAAAAACGATCTCATATTGAAAAACTATAAGTTTGCCTCCATTGATATCGGATCTAACGCTGTAAGATTGCTTTTTTGCAATGTGTTAGAACTTGCTGATGAGAAAGTACAGTTTAAAAAATCTTCACTTATTCGAGTTCCATTAAGATTGGGAGAAAATGCCTTTACAAAGGGCTACTTGGATCAGGAAAAATTACAGAAATTGAGTAAATGCATTTCAGCTTTCAAGAATCTTATAGATATCAATGAGGTTGTCGGCTACAAAGCTTTTGCTACTAGTGCATTGCGAAACTGCTCTAACAAAGAAGAAGTTATCGAAAAAATCTATAAAGAAACAGACGTTTTAATTCAATTGATCTCTGGCACGGAGGAAGCTGAAATCATTTCTTCTACAAATATTCCGAGAGAGCTTAGCACAGAGAACGAATTATTGTACATGGATGTTGGGGGAGGGAGTACTGAATTAACCTACAAAAGGGAGGATTTTACTTCCAATAGATCTTTTCCAATAGGAACACTAAGAATCTTGTACAACAAGCCTATTCAGTCGCAATGGGAGGAAATTTCAAGATGGCTAAAAATGAACAGATTGATAGACTCTAAAATCAAAATGATTGGATCTGGCGGTAACATCAATAAAATTTACAAAATTCATAGAAAAAAGAACAGTGATCGCTTTTTCTCTTCTGAAGAAATACCGGAGTTTATTGAAAAGGTTAAAAAAATGAGTTTTGAAGAGCGAATGGTAAAATTAAATTTAAACACAGACAGAGCCGACGTGATACTGCCGGCAAGTCAGATTTTTGATTTTGTTTTACAGAAAACTAAAACTGAAATAATCTTTGTTCCAAAATCAGGCCTAAGTGATGGGATTGTCAGACAATTGTACTATGCTTATAAAAATGAAAAATTCAGTAAAGACTCACTTTAACTTAGGAATTCCATTGTGTTGAATATTATTTAAAATTATTTTTTGAGGGGAAACACGGTAACTATTTAATACTACATCAGACATTTCACCAAGTATCATTTTAACCAACCCAGGTGGAATAGGAATCGCCATTTTAGGGGATTTAATTGCTTTATCAAAGTATTGGTTAAGTCTTATAGGGGTCTTTGAAACCGCATTATAAATACCAGAAGGTAAGTCGTTTATTGCTAAATACATAAGCTTGACCAAATCATCTATATGAATCCAACTAATGTATTGTTGTCCTCCACCAAAAAGGGGTACAATCCTAAACCATTTAGACGGTCTAAGTTTTTTCTCAAAGCTACTATTTGTGCCCAAAACCAAACCAATTCTGAATATGGTACACTTCTCCACTCCGATAGACAAGGAGGCATTCTCCCAGTCTCTGCATAGTTCAGACATAAAATCACTTCCATTTTTTGAAGTCTCTGAGACAAAAGTTTCCCCAGTATCACCGTAATAGCCTATCGCCGAACATGAAATCAACTTGTTTACCGATGGTTTGTATTTTTTTATTTTATCAATCAAAAATTCTGTATGTGCTATCCGACTATCTCTAAGTGTTTGCTTTCTTGATGCGCTCCATCTCTTTTCGCCTATATTGGCTCCATTGAGGTTGATAACAGTGTGTACATCCTCAAGCGCCGATTCATCAAATGAATTTTTTGAAAAATCAGCATGATAAATACCTTTTTGATAATTTGAACTAGACCGGCTTAAAATTTTATATCGAATTTTTTTTTCTGTAAAACGCTGAATCAAAGCCTGTCCAACATATCCAGTTCCACCAGAAACTAATATTGTCACATTCAATAAACAAAAAACAAACCGAAGTGTTACATGATAAGTTCAAGTGGCGCGCTATTTTATAAAAGACATAGAAAACATTTCTGGTATAAAAGCCCACACCATTCGTATATGGGAACAGCGGTACAATTTAATCAGCCCAAAAAGAACAGAAACCAATCTGCGTTTTTATAATGATGAAGACGTAAAACTCATCCTGAATGTTTCCATCTTGAAGGATGCTGGCTACAGAATTTCAGACATAGCTGCACTTAATCAGAGAGATCTAATGGAAAAAGTCAATTCAGTTATTGACGAAGTTGAAGGAAAAGATTCTATAATCAAGTCATTGGTTGCTTCTACATATGATTTAAACGAGGGGGAAATAAACAAAACACTTTCATCGCACATTATTAAAAATGGTTTTGAGGCAACTGTATTGGATCTTATTTTTCCTTTTCTGAAAAAAATCGGTCAGTTGTGGATGAGCAATTCTCTCCATCCTGGTCTTGAGCATTTTGCTACCAACATCATCAAAAATAAATTACAAATTGCTGCAGAAGGCAAGCAAATAAAAAACTATAATGCCAAAAAGTTTCTACTTTTCCTTCCAGAGGGTGAGCACCATGAAATTAGTCTATTATTTGCTTCTTATTTGTTGAAAGCCAGCGGACATGAGGTTGTATACATGGGAAGCAATACCCCAATGGCTAATTTACCTAATGTCTTTAAAGATTGGCTTCCTGACTATATTTTTACCTCTATCACAACTGGATTCACTCAATTGCCATTGGAAAAAATGCTAAGTATGTTCGAGGAAAATTGGTCGAGCATTAAGGTCTTCATGACGGGAAGTAGGGCACTTGAATTTAAAGGAAAAATACCTGAAAATGTTCAGATACTGAAAGACGTATCTGCATTCAAAAGTATTCTTGAAAAACTCTAATTATTAAGAGAACATTTTATTAATCTTTTCTACAACCTCTGCAACCTCAATCTTCGTCATACTTTTCAGTTTTTCCTCATCTGTATCTCCAAAATAATGGATTACATAACTGTGTACTCCCAAGGGATAAAAAACATCTTTTACCCCAGGTCCAAAAAGCCCTATATTCCGAACACCCATTGTTGAAGCTATATGTAAAGGGCCACTTTCATTACCAATAAATAATTTTGCCAAAGAAGACAAATGTGCAAAATCCAGCAGACTATGATTAGCTGAAACAAAAGAAAAACACGGCACTTTTGATAATTGTATAATCGAATCAACCAAGGACTTTTCACTAGTAGATCCTACAAAAATTACAGAAAGTTTGAATGTTTCAAAAAGTCGCTCAGTGAGTTCTGCATACCTTTCTTTAGCCCATCTTCTTGACTCATCTCGAGCACCAGGATGAATTACAACAAATTCATTTTCAACAACTTGTATATTTTTCAAAAACGAATTCACCATATTTCTGTTATTGGAATCAGTAATAATTCTTGGGTGTGGCATTTCTACATTTGAAAATAGTTTTTTAACAATAAGCCAGTTTGTTAATACTTCATGCTCTTGACCGCCTAAAAATTTATTTTTTATCCGAACAATTCCTCTTCCGTAATAGCGTTTCGGATTGGTTTTAATTGCAAACAAAAGGGAATCTAAATTTCCCCTTAAGTCAATGATTAGATCAACAGGTTTTTTTAAGTCTGATACTTGATGAACCACATCTACCTCACTATTTTCAACAAAAATTTTATTAAACGATTTTATTACAAGGGTAATTTTTGCTTTTGGAAATCTTATACGGAACGAATCGAAAATATGAAGCGCATAGACAAAATCACCAATTTCATCTAATTTAATTATTGCAATTGATTGTACTTTATCTATTGCTTTTTGTTTACCAAAATTTTGAATAATTTGAAAAAGTGCACTTAAAGCATATAAAATTTTCTCTGACATCAATTATTTAGTAACTGGATAAACAATTAATCGGGCAGGGCTGGCATCACTCTGGATATTTAAGCATTGAACTTCTAAAAGGTACAAACCTTCATTCAAATTACTAGGAATTTTTGCAAGTTCTACAATATACTGTTTTTCTCTCTGTGACTCATTCCACCAAAATGCTTTGTGAGCAAGCAACTTTCCATCATCATTTTCGGGATCAATTGAAGGCATATCCGTTACAAATATTTCCCAATTGTGCTTTTCAAAAATCGCAGGAGAAAAAGAAGGTATATCCGCACCACTAAATAAATTGAGAGGAGCTTCATCTTTATAATATCTGCATATTAAACCATCAATATTGGTCTCTACTTCTTGCAAGATGAGTTTGTTTTTTGAATTACATACAACATCAACCAATTGTACCAAATAAAAACTCTTTGGCATAGACATATGAAGGTGAAAAGCACTCTTACTTATATGTCCAAAACACTCAATATGAGTACTTTGTCCATGAGGATTTAAAGTAAAATATTCGCAATTGACTGATGCGCCTAAAGCGGTACTAGCTAAGAAATTATTCTTTGTATATGTTCTAAACTGAACAGGATCAACAAAATAGGCATTTACATTACCCGCCCTATAAATTGGCCGACTTATTTCAATTCCATCAGCCAAAGGAACCGAAAAAGTCTTATTGTCAATTTCTATTTTTAGCACCAAAACCATACAAAAGTAGCGCAAACATCGTTTAATTTGGAGTAGATGACTTTGGGAACCTATCAGATTAAGCGGTATGTCAAAATTCTACTTCTGTTGAATGCATTGCTTATTGGCCTTACAACTTTGTGGTATACCAATAAATTGGTAGAAAAATTGGCGGAAGAGGAACGCAAAAAAGTAGAAGTTTGGGCAAATGCAACAAAGCAAATATTATTTGGAATAAACGACGATCTCAATTCTGATTTCACTCTTCCATTAAGTATTATTCAATCAAACAATACAATTCCAGTCATCATATTAAACCAAAATCAAACGGTGTCTGCCTTTAGAAATATAGATTCCTCAATTATTAAAGATTCCGCTCTATTAAGTCATGAAATACGAGAAATGAAATCCAAAAATGAACCAATCACATTAGAACTTAGTGATCAAGAAAAAATTATAATCGTATATAGGAATAGTTTGATTTTGAGAAAGTTAAAGTCATATCCTATTGTACAATTATTTGTCATTTCGATATTTATGCTTATCAGTTACTTGGCTTTTTCATATTCAAGAAGATCTGAGCAAAATCAGGTATGGGTGGGCATGAGTAAAGAGACAGCACATCAGTTGGGAACACCTATTTCAAGCCTAATGGCATGGACAGATATGCTCGAGAATAAGCGTTTTGATGAAGAAATAGTTACTGAAATGAAAAGTGACTTACAACGACTAAATACAGTTGTCAACAGATTTAGTAAAATTGGATCTAAACCAAAATTAGAAGATGAAGATTTGATTGAAATTGTTGAAAACGCTATTTTTTATCTTTCCAAAAGAGTTTCAAATAAAATAAAATTCAATTTGGAAAAATATTCTGAGCCTCTAAATGTTAAAGTCAATAAATCTTTGATCGAATGGGTCATAGAAAATTTAACAAAAAATGCTGTGGATGCTATGCAGGGTGAAGGTATGATAAATATCTCTTTTGGCACTTCAAAAAAAGCATTTTGGATAGATTTTTGTGATACAGGAATAGGTATTCCAACGTCCAAACACAAAACCATATTCAAACCAGGATATACCAATAAAGAAAGAGGCTGGGGGTTAGGTTTATCTTTGAGTAAGCGAATAATGAATACCTATCATAATGGAGATATTTTTGTATTAAAATCCCAACTGGGCAAAGGTGCTTGTTTTAGAATTTTGTTAAAAAATTAAGAAAACGTTGTTAATTTGAAACAATTGGAAATTAAAAAAACACTCTTACTCTCTATTTTACTTTTATTCTCATTTAGTTCGTATAGTCAATATAGTAGAAATCTAAGTGGTTACGTAAGCGATTATAGAACAGGAGAAGCATTAATAGGAGTAAAAATATCCTTATTAAGTTGGGGATCGGTTACCTATACCAATCAATTTGGTTATTTCAACCTTTCTGTGCCAGTCGGTGACATCCAATTAGAATTTGACTACAGCAACTATAAACAAGTTGTATATGACCTTAATCTCAAAAAAGATTCCAATGTTTTGGTTGCCCTCAAAGAACATGTAGGCGGTTTTGGAACGAACAACTTTAGAAGAAAATCGCTCAACGATATTGAAAGTCCAATTGTCGGAAAAACTGATCTTCCTATTGAACTTATTGAGTCTTTCCCGTACTTTCTAGCAGAAAGTGACCTAATAAAGGGTTTGCAAATGATTCCCGGTGTGAATGCAGGCAATGAAGGGTTTTCGAACCTTTATGTAAGAGGTGGTTCTGCTGACCAGAATTTGTTATTACTTGATGGCGTGCCGGTTTACAACAACAATCATTTCTTTGGTTTATTCTCTGTCTACAATTCAGAAGCAGTCAATGACGCGCAAATCTATAAAGGAGGAATGCCTTCTAAATTTGGCGGTAGATTGAGCTCGGTAATTGATATCACTATGGACGAAGGAAATACAAACGAAATGTCTGGTAATTTGACCACGGGCTTGATGTCTGCAAGATTATTACTGAGTGGTCCCATAGGCAGTCAAGATAAAACTACGTACAATTTTTCTTTACGAAGAACTATTTTGGATAGGTTATTCGATCCAAATCGTGATGACAATTCTGAAACTATCACAAATTTTTATGACCTCAATGGTAAGTTAAAGCATAGGATAGATAAAAAAAACCAATTATTTGCTAGTATATATACTGGAAGAGACAAATATGAACTTTCGGATATTTCAACAGATTCTGCAACCAATCAAAATTTTAGAACAGGCTTTCTGCTTAAATGGGGTAACCTCACTGGAAACCTCCGTTGGAATCATATCTTTAATAGTAAAATATTTTTAAACCTCTCGGTTGCTTATACCCAATACCAAAGTAATTTAACTTATACCAATGAACAGGTTGGAACATCACGAAATCCACAATTTACCAGCAGAGAGAGAACCAATGGAATTCGCGATTTCATAATTAACTCTGATTGGGAATATAATTTAACCAACAGACATAAAGTCAATTTTGGAAGTAGTTTTATCCGTCACAATTTTAATACTGGCAAAGAAAAGTCAGAAAATAAAAACATCAATAATACTTCAAATGGCATAGCTGAAATTGGAAATATCAATGGAACGAAGACTTACGAGTTGGCTTTATTTGCAGAAGACAATTTTAGAATAAATAAATACCATTTTTTACAATGGGGCTTACGATTGAACAATTACATTACCAAGGGAAATTATGTTCCGCTGGTATCCCCGAGGATAAACTATCGTTTAATTTTAAACAAAAAACTTGCCTTCAAGAGTGCGTACAATAGAACATACCAAGTCACCAATCTAATGACAAATCGTGGAACTGGGGGTCTTGCTACCAATTTTTGGTCCCCATCAATAGATGAAATAAAACCCCAATCTGCACATCAATTTTCCCTTGGATTTGCGAATAAAATCAATGAGAATCTTCAACTTAACATAGATGGTTATTATAAAATTATGCAAAATGTAATTGAAGTCACCAATCCAAATTTCTTTGATGTCAGCGAGGATTGGAAAAATTTTGTAAAACAAGGTAGTGGAAACGCCTATGGCATGGAAATGATGATACAAAAAAATCAAGGTTGGGTTACTGGTTGGTTTGGCTATACACTTAGTTATACCAATCGAGAATATGAAACACTAAATAGCGGCAATTCTTTCCCATTTAGTTTTGATCAAAGGCATATGTTTAAAGTTTACACCAATTGGAAAT
This sequence comes from Bacteroidetes bacterium MED-G17, assembly GCA_002457675.1. Classification (GTDB taxonomy): domain Bacteria; phylum Bacteroidota; class Bacteroidia; order NS11-12g; family UBA9320; genus MED-G17. Next base: position 19,473 of record NTKK01000004.1, on the reverse strand, counting down.
TAGACGATTATTTGACCTTATTGGGTGCACTTACGGCTGGAAGTAGCCCAAGATTCACGATGCCTACGAATAAATATTATGATCTAAATGGAAATTTAGTTCTTGATTATGGCGAGGTCAACAATTTTCAACCAAATCCTTACATTCGATTTGATGTAGGCTGGATTAGAACCACATATGGTGTAGGAGTCAGTCAAGAAATGAAAATCACCTTTTACAATGTACTAGCAACAAAAAATCCTATGTCCGTATTTGCTGAGCAAGATGATGTGCAACAGCAAGCATTTAAAGCCATGAAATACAACAACCCAAGATTTGTTCCAGGGATAACTTACAAAATGATTTTTTAAAATGGGAAATATCGTATTGCGTTTATTTGGTCCGTTAATTGTTATAATTCTAATATCATGTAATGCCGAAGAAGTAGACCCAGCAAGTATAGGTGTTGTGCAGGAAAAATTGGTAGTTAATGGCATCATAGAGAACCTATCTGATACTTTATATTTCCAACTAAGCAGCTCTGAATATGCATACAACGCAGAATTTCCAGAAAAGCTTGATACCGCTGATATGGAGGTTAAAATAAATGGAAATTTACAACCAGTGAATTTTGACCCTTTTAAAGAAAAATTTTTTGCAACCACGCAAACAAAAGAGAACGATGTAGTAGAAATTACTGTAAAAAAGGAACGTTTTCAAACAATTTTTGCCAAAACAATTATCCCATCATCTCCCAAAAATTACGAAGTTAAGATCTTGGAGGGGCAAGGGTTAGACAGCAGAAATGAACAAAGTGATATTGTCCAAATATCTTTTATCGACCCGCCAGAGCAGAAAAACTATTATGGGTTTAAACTGCTATATCTAGAACAAGGAACCAATGTTTTTAGGGATGTGATTTTCGAAAAAAATGATATGGTACTCCTCGGTAGTGACCTGATTGAACAAAATGATAAGACTTTTATTTTCTCAGATATTGGTTTTAATGGAGAAAATAAAGTGTTGCAAATCGTCCCAGAATCAGGACAAGGAAACTTCAATCCAGATGTCAAATATCTCTTATTTTTTTACCATTTGCATCCTGACTATTATCGTTACCTAGCTAGTTTAAAAAGCTATAATGAAGATTTTGGAAATAATGACTTTTCGCCATTCAGACTTTCCTCAGGAGTTTTTACAAACGTCAGCAATGGATTGGGTATTTGGTCATCTCAATACCAAAGCATTGACACACTTAGGTAGAATGAATGACAACATAGGACTAAATCTATTGCCTTTTGATGGTGGAGCTTATTATTTTAAAAACGTCCTTGAAAAAGACCCATTTACCAAGTTAGAAAGAGAAATCTCGTGGAAACCGGATATTGTAAAAATGTTTGGCAAAACCATAGAAACAAAAAGACTTACAGCATGGTACGGAAAGAAGCCATTCATTTACACTTACTCGGGTATGTCCAAAACTGCTATAATTTTCACACCATTTTTAAAAGAAATTGAAAGTCAAATAGCAAAAATTTGTGGATTTACATTCAATTCCTGCTTGCTTAATAGTTACAGAGATGGTAACGAGGGGATGAGCTACCACAGAGACAATGAAAGGACTTTAGTAGAAGAATACCCCATTGCTTCTTTGAGCTTTGGTGCTGAAAGGAAATTTCAGCTAAAACACAGAGAGACTGGGGAAAAAGTAGAAGTACTGCTAGAAAACAATAGCATGTTATTGATGACAGGAGCTATTCAAGAGCAGTGGCTGCACGCCTTGCCAAAAAGTAAAAAAGTAACGGAAAAACGAATAAACTTAACTTTTCGTCAGTATTTTGAAGGCAAATAACTTAACTCAAGGTTGAGAATAAATTGGATTACTTAAAAGATCGCTGTCTTCTAAACCATTTAAAAAAGCGATAAGGTCTTCCTTGTCTTGTTTCGTCCATTTGCGAGATACGGGCTCCATCGTTTGAGGATCTAAATGTTTTTTTAAGTTAGGATCAAGAAGGTTTGGATAATCGGGATAGTAATGAAATCCAGTATCGTAAAAGGCTAGCACTTCTTCCAATGTCTCAAAACGTCCGTCATGCATGTAGGGCGAAGTATATTTAATATTTAAAAGACTTGGAACTTTAAAACGACCAATATCTTGGGGCCTACCAGTAATTTCAAAAAGACCTGGATCTTGGGCTGGGTTTTCAACTAAACCATTGCTCATAAATTCATAATTTGTATTGAGCAAACTAACTGAATGGCAATGAAAGCAATCGCCCTTTTCCTCATCAACATAAACACGTAAGCCTCTTATTTGCTGAGGAGTCATTGCTCGTTTACTAAAAGTGGTATCAGGATGCGTGGCTAAGTCAAAAGCGAAAATACTTCTTAAAAATTGAGCTATACTTTTAACAACTTTCACTGAGTCAATTCCTTTTTCACCAAATGCACGCTGAAATAAAAGGGGATACTCTTCATGAGCTTGGAGCTCATCGAGGGTATTCATCCAACTTTCATGCATTTCAATCGGATTAGTAATTGGTTCGCTTATTAAATCTTCTAAACTAGTAGCTGCACCATTCCAAAATAAACGCTTAGCATAGGCTAAGTTGTAAAGTGGCATGGAATTACGAATGCCTTTAGAACCGTCAATACCAAAGCTAAACTTCATATTTTCGTCAACAAAAGAACTGGATTGCTTATGACAAGAAGCACAGCTTTGACTATTATCACCGCTCAGGATAGGGTCATAAAACAGTTTTCTACCTAAAAAAAGACCCTCTTTTGTGAATGGATTATCGCTTGGCACAGGTACTGGAGGGAAACCAAATGGCGGCCTTACATCAATAGGGGTTGGGCTTAAAATACTGTCGCTTTGAACGACTTTTGGAGGCTTATCCTTACAAGAAGGCAAAGTAAAAAAAGATAGAAAAATTAAATTAATAACTATCAGTTGTGTCCAGAATGTGCCGGCATTTAACAAAAGCTTCAAGTTTTTGTATATATAGTAAACAAATTAAACCATTTTCGTATTGCGCCATGCAAAAATTTCTTTCTGTATTTTTCCTTATATCTATAATTACATCCGTCTCAGCACAAACATCAGACCTAAAAGGCTTCATATACAATAAAAAATCTGGCGAAAATTTAGGCTACGTAAATATTTATCTAAAGGAAACTGGTCAAGGTACAGTTAGTAGCGAAGAGGGCTTTTATACACTAAGTAAAGTAAAACCTGGGACGTATACATTGGTGGCAGATTATTTAGGCTTTGTCACTATAGAAATGAAAGTAGAATTAAGAGCAGGCAACATTTTAAGACAAAACCTATATCTCACAGAAAAAGACAATACAATTGAGGAGTTTAAGGTTTCTGCTCGCAGAAACAATCAACTGAATACGGTAAATATCTCACGTGTTCAAATTACAAAAAAGCAACTTAATAAATTACCTAGCATAGGCGGAGAAGCAGACTTAATACAATATCTGCAAATTGTCCCTGGAGCAGTATTTTCAGGTGATCAAGGTGGGCAACTATATCTCCGAGGGGGATCACCTATCATGAATAAAGTTTTATTAGACGGGATGACAATCTACAATCCTTTCCATTCAATTGGTTTATTTTCAGTTTTTGATGCAGATATAATAAAAAGTGCTGACGTATATAGCGCTGGATTTGGCTCTGAATATGGCGGAAGAATAAGTGCCATCGTTGATGTGAAAACTGAAGATGGTTCAAAAAATAAAAGTTCAGGTAAATTGAGTTTTAATCCATTTGGTGCGAAAGCACTAATGGAAGGACCATTGCGGAAATTTGAAGTAGGAAAAGGAGGCAGTTCGTATGTTCTTTCGTATAAAAATTCCTACTTAGATAAATCATCTCAAATTGTTTTTCCATATTTAGGAGAAAACAAACTACCTTATAGCTTCTCAGATTTATATGGTAAGCTGAGCTTTAGTAGTGGAACTGGAAGTTCATTTAAACTTTTTGGATTTAATTTTCAAGACAATGTAAATTTTACAGAAACCAGTTTTGATTGGAATTCAAGTGGCTTAGGCGCCAACTTTTTGGTCTTACCTGCAGGAAGTAAGGTGCTAGTTGAAGGTGTTGCCGCTTATTCGAATTACAAAATTAAACAAGAAGAATCTGACTCAAAACCAAGGTATTCTGACATAAGTAATTTCAACATTGGAATGAACTTTAGTTATTTCAAAAATAAAGATGAAATTAAATATGGCTTTGAAATTAACACGTTTAAAACAAATTTTGAATTATTTAATTCAAGCAATAGAAAAATAGAACAGGTAGAAAACAACACAGAATTAAACGCCTATTTCAATTACAGAAAATTTATTGGGAAAAGATTAATTATAGAACCTGGATTTCGCTTCCAATACTACGCATCACTATTGAATTTTTCTCCTGAACCAAGATTTCGAGCAAAATTTATTATTTCAAAAACATTAAGAGCAAAATTGGCAGGTGGCATTTATTCCCAAAATTTATTAAGTAGTGTTAATGACTTAGACGTAGTTAATCTATTTTATGGTTTTTTATCATCTCCAGAAGGATTTAGTAACTCCCTAGAACAAGATGTAAATAACAATCTTCAAAAATCATTGCATGGGGTAGGAGGCTTTGAATGGGATTTTGGTAAGCACAGCGATTTAAATTTAGAAGCATATATAAAAGATTTTGGTCAGCTAATAAATATCAATAGAAATAAAATTTACGATGACAATGGAAAAAATGCGGGTAAATTAGATGTATTGAAAAAAGACTTTGTCATAGAGAACGGGAAGGCCTACGGTTTTGACTTAACCTACTTGTTCGAAAAAAATCGTTTCTATTTTTGGTCTGTTTACTCATACAATAATGTAATTAGAAATGATGGAATAGAAAAATATCGCCCGCACTTTGATCGAAGACATAACATCAATCTTGTTATGTCAATATATCTCGATAAAAACAAAACATGGGAATTTAATTCTAGATGGAATTTTGGCTCAGGATTCCCATTTACGCAAACACAAGGATTCTTTGAAAATATAACTTTTCAAGATGGTCTCAGCACAGATGTTTCCCGCGCAAATGGAGACTTGGGAATAGTTTACGCAGCAGTTAATAAAGGTCGATTACCTGATTATCACAGACTTGATTTATCGTTGAAAAAAACGCTAAAAAGTAATGAAAAAAATAGGAAATTTGTTGGCAGCGCATCTATAGTAAATGTTTATAACCGTGCCAATATTTTTTACTTCGACCGGATTTCCTTTGAACGAATCAATCAGCTCCCGGTTCTCCCAAGTATAAGTGTTAGCTACGAATTTTAAACGCCAAGAGCGTTGAGCTCCCTAGAGGTTTCGAGAATAATATCAACAGTAGTTGCACTGGGAAAATACTTGTCTCTTTCACTATCTAGAGCACCCTTGATTTTTTGTAGAATTACAAGCTCTTTTGGTGGAATTATGTCTAATTTCTTACTGTAAAAATTAATTATGGAATAGGTAGAGATATCTGTCATATACCACCTGAACGCAGCATAAAATGAATTATTGCAGATTCAATTGCTTTTCTTCAATCATTTTACGTATGTTTTTTAGAGCATAACGCATTCTACCTAGAGCAGTATTAATGCTAACACCAGTCACCTTTGAAATCTCTTTAAAACTTAAATCCCCAAAGTGCCTTAAGACCAAAACTTCTCTTTGCTCTGGAGGAAGCAAATGAATTAGTTTTCTAACTATAGAATTTTGCTCTGATTTTATCAAGGTTGTTTCATGATTGTCTTCATTTAAATTTAGAATTTTGAATATATCATCTCCACTTTCTCCAACTATAACAGGTTTTTTCTTGGATTTTCTGAAGTGGTCTATTGCCAGGTTTCGTGCGATTTGCACAACCCAAGGAGCAAATTTTCCTTGTTCATTATATTTTCCTTTTTTAATGGTTTTTATCACTTTAATAAATGTTTCCTGAAAAATATCTTCAGCCATATATCTATCTTTTACAATAAACAAAATGGTCCCAAAGATTTTTTCTTGATACTTTTCAATCAACATTCTCAGGCACGCGTCGTTTCCTTGCATGTACTGCTTTACCAACTTTTGATCCGAAATTTCTATGTTTTTTTGCATAAACTTATTATGTTATTTAAAATTTAAATCGAGAAAATTTTAAGGTAATAGTTTATGCTATAGGCGATTTATTTCCTGCAATATACGAAAAACAACAGACCAAACAAAATTATACCTCCATAAAACTCAATCACCCTTAATTGGTTTTGTTATAATATTGTCCTTTTGATATATCGCAGTCAGGATTTTGAGCAAAGCCAAAAATATTCATATTAAAGGTGCTAAAATGCACAACCTAAAAAACATTTCTGTTCAAATTCCAAGAAATAAACTTACTGTCGTAACGGGTGTTTCAGGCTCTGGAAAGTCTTCTTTGGCATTTGACACTTTATTCGCTGAAGGACAGAGGCGCTACGTAGAAAGCTTATCGAGCTATGCGCGTCAATTTATGGGCAGAATGGAGAAACCTGCTGTTGACGAAATAAGTGGGTTAACACCATCAATAGCTATTGAGCAAAAAGTTTTGAGCAACAACACACGAAGCACAGTAGCTACAAGTTCCGACTTATATGAATATCTAAAATTACTGTACACACGTTTTGGAAAAACCATTTCTCCAATCTCAGGAAATGAAGTAAGGTCTCACAACGTAGCAGATGTCATACAATTTATTGAAAAGCTTGAAAAGTCAACAAAGTTTATGATTGCATTCGATGCAAAAATTCTTTCTGCCAACGAACTGAAAGTTTACATGCAGAAAGGTTATAGTAGAATTTTCAATAACAATGCATTGCGTAAAATTGAACAAGTAGTCATAGAGGATATACAAATAGAATCAATCGGACAAATAATAGTTGACCGTCTTTTGGTGGACAATGAAGATGAGAACTTTAAAAAACGCCTCGCTGATTCTGCAGAAAATGCTTTTTGGGAGGGAAATGGAGAAATGCATGTTTTAGTTCTAAACAATGATGCTAAACATTGGGTGCGCAGAACTTTTAACAATAGGTTTGAATTGGATGGCGTTCAATTTGAGAAGCCCAGCCTAAACCTTTTATCATTCAACAACCCGTATGGCGCTTGTAAAGTATGCGAGGGATTTGGAAATGTCATTGATATAGATCCAGAATTGGTGATACCCAATCCACAATTATCGATTGCAGAAGGAGCTGTTTCGCCGTGGAGGAGCCCAAGCATGAAATTGTACCATGACAGATTTTTAAATCAAGTAATTGATTTAGATTTCCCAATCCACAAACCTTATGCACTTCTTAATCAAAAGCAAAAGGATATTTTATGGCATGGGAAGCTAGATGGTCAAATTTGTATAAACTCATTTTTTGAAGACTTAACGCGAAAATCATATAAAATTCAATACCGTGTTTTACTTTCAAAGTATAGAGGAAAAACCATTTGCAAATCTTGCAATGGAACGAGATTAAGGAAAGAAGTTAAAAATATTTTCTTAGTGCCTCAGAATAAAAAACAAACCCATTTAATTGAAATTCTTGAAATGACGATTTCCGAAGCAAATCTCTATTTTCAGGATATAAAAATGCCGCAAAATGTGTCCAAATCAACTCGGGCACTTATTGATGAAATAAAATCTAGATTATATTTTTTAGATACAATAGGGTTGGGCTACCTAGGTCTAAGCAGAGTATCGAATACCTTATCTGGAGGAGAATCTCAGAGAATAAAAATTGCTTATTCTTTAGGCAGCAACCTTACAGGCTCAACCTATGTGCTTGATGAACCAAGTATCGGGCTGCACCCAAAAGATTCCGAAAAGCTTATTCAGGTTTTAAAAAAACTCAAAGACCTTCAGAATACGGTAATAGTTGTTGAACATGACGAAGACATTATATTGGAAGCTGACTATTTAATAGATATTGGACCACAAGCTGGCACCTTGGGGGGAGAAGTAGTTTTTTCAGGCACATCAAATGCTATCAAAAAAAGCAACACGCTAACTTCTCAATACCTTAATCAAAATTTACAAATCGAGCTACCTAAACATAGGAGAAAATGGAGCAACAAAATCATATGTAAAAATGCGCGCCAAAATAATTTAAAAGGTATTGATGTCGCTTTCCCTTTGAATACCCTAACTGTAGTAGCTGGAGTAAGCGGTTCCGGGAAAACAACATTAGTAAAGCAAACGCTTGTCCCGCTGCTTACAAAAGCGGTTACAGAACAAAACTATTTCGCATCCGCGAGAGTTGGCCAAATATCAGGCGATCTAAAATTAATCAGTCAAATAGAAATCGTTGACCAAAACCCTATCGGCAGATCTTCTCGCAGCAATCCGGTAACTTACGTAAAGGCATATGATGGAATAAGAGAATTATTTGCTAATCAAACTGCGGCAAAAGTTGGCGGATTAAAACCAAAAGACTTTTCTTTTAATGTTGATGGAGGACGTTGTGATAGATGCAAAGGAGAGGGAGAAGAAGTTATTGAAATGCAATTCATAGCAGATATTCACCTAATGTGCGAAGAATGCAAAGGCAAAAGATTTAAACCACATGTTTTAGATGTTACATTTAAAGGGAAAACCATTTTTGACGTGCTCCTTCTCAGCGTTGATGAGGCAATTGACTTTTTTGGTGAGCAGCATTCTATCCTAAAGAAACTGAAGCCGTTGCAAGATGTTGGCCTTGGTTACATTGCATTGGGACAATCCTCTAACACCTTGAGTGGTGGAGAAGCACAAAGAGTAAAACTGGCATCTTACCTAATTAGCACTTCAACGAAAGATCATAAGTTTTTTGTTTTTGATGAACCAACCACAGGACTTCATTTTCATGACATTAAAAAACTACTTAAGGCGTTTAATCAGCTCGTTGATGAGGGGAATACCATTGTCGTTGTAGAACACAACCTTGATGTTATAAAATGTGCTGATTGGCTAATAGAAATGGGACCAGATGCGGGGGATAAAGGCGGGCAGATAGTATTTGAAGGAATACCAGAAGATTTGGCAAATCAAAATACAGAAACGGCAAAATTCCTTAAAAAGAAATTGTAATGCTTTATGTTAACCTTCTTACTTATTTTTATACTACTCAAATATTATTTTAAAGTAGACTTGCGCCCGAATGACTTTAAAAAACCAAAAAAGTTATTTTACAGATTTTTGGGTGAGCTTAGAAAAAAATTAAAAATTTGAAAACTTAATTATCAATGAAGAGAAACGCAATAACTGTTCTATGTGTACAACTAATTACTTTGAGTTTTGCACAAAGTAATTTCGAAAAACACAAATGGTTGGACTCCATAATAACATCCGTAACTTTCCGATCCATTGGTCCAGCATTCATGTCTGGTCGAGTATCTGATATAGCAATCCATCCAAACAACCCAAATATCTGGTACGTAGCTCACGGCTCTAGCGGGGTTTGGAAAACAGAGAATAGTGGAACTACCTGGAAACCAATCTTTGAAAAGCAAAAGGTATATTCGATTGGCTGTATAGCCGTCAATCCAAGCAACCCTCATGAAATTTGGCTTGGAACTGGCGAAAATGTAGGAGGTAGGCATGTTGGATTTGGGGATGGTGTATACAAAAGCTTGGATGATGGCAAAACATGGATTAATATAGGTTTAAAAAAATCCGAACACATTTCAAAAATTGTCGTACATCCTAATAAATCAAAAACGATATGGGTAGCATCACAAGGACCTTTATGGAGTAAAGGTGGGGAAAGGGGCATATTTAAAAGTAATGATGGAGGATTAACTTGGAAAAATACACTATCAATAAACCCATGGACAGGAGCAACAGACCTTGTAATTGATCCAAGAAATCCTGACATACTTTACGCCGCTACCTGGCAAAGGCACAGGACCATTGCAGCATACATGGGTGGAGGAGTAGGAAGTGCGCTCTACAAAAGTATCGATGGTGGAGAATCTTGGAAAAAAATTATTCAAGGAATACCAAATAGTCGGATTGGAAAAATTGGGCTTGCAATTTCACCCCAAAACCCCGACGTTTTATATGCGGCTCTCGAGCTAGATAGGAGAAATGGTGCAGTATTTCGCTCTTCCAATAGAGGTGAAAATTGGATAAAAATGAGCAATACTGTTTCTGGAGGCACAGGGCCACATTATTATCAAGAACTCTATGCATCACCCCACCATTTTGATAAAATATATTTAGCCAATGTTCGTATGTTGGTTTCAGAAGATGGCGGAAAAACATTTTCTCAAATGAATGAAAAGGCAAAACATTCAGACAATCATGCCTTAGTTTTTAAAAAAGATGATCCTAATTATCGATTGGTTGGAACAGATGGAGGCTTGTATCAAAGTTTTGACGGAGAAAAAACTTGGTCATTTATTGCAAATCTCCCAACACTTCAATATTACAAGGTAGCAGTAGATGATCAATGGCCATTCTACAACATTTATGGCGGAACACAAGATAATAATACCCATGGAGGACCTTCAAAAACAGACAATATCCATGGCATAAGGAATGCGGATTGGTTTGTCCCTCTTTCCGGAGATGGCCACCAACCTGCTGTTGAGCCAAAAAATCACAATATTTTGTATGCGCAATGGCAGCAAGGCAATCTTTCTCGAGTTGATTTAAGCAGCGGAGAAACTACCTATATCCAACCTCAAAATTTAGAAAATCAAACACCAGAAAGGTATAATTGGGATGCGCCTATTTTAATTAGCAGTCACAAACCAAATCGAATATTTTTTGCATCTCAGCATCTTTGGAAATCTGAGGATAGAGGAGATTCTTGGTTGAAAATATCACCTGATTTAACCAATAATGTAGAGCGATTTGCTGAACCAATTATGGAGAAGGTTCAAAGTTTTGATAACGCATGGGATGTATATGCCATGAGTACATTTAGCACCATAACATCTATAGCAGAATCACCATTAAATCAAAAAATTCTGTGTGTAGGAACAGATGATGGACTCATTCAACTTACCAAAGATGGGGGACTAACTTGGAATAAAATCCAATTGGCAGACATTAAAAATATTCCTCACAAAAGCTACATTAATGATATCAAAGCCGATTTATTTGATGAAAATACGTTTTATGTTGCCTTAGACAATCATAAGGAAGGGGATTATAAACCTTATTTAATAAAGACAACTGATGGTGGAAAAACCTGGGAAACTCTTGCATCTGACTTGCCCAATAAACTTTTAATTTGGAGAATTGTGCAAGACCATTTAAATAAAAATTTATTCTTTTTAGGAACAGAATTTGGTCTGTACATCAGTATTGACGGTGGATTGCATTGGTCTCAAATGACAAATGGCATTCCAACAATACCCATTCGGGACTTAGTTATCCAAAAACAACAAAACGATTTGATAGCTGCCTCTTTTGGCAGGGGTTTTTTCATCTTAGATGATTATTCTTTTTTTAGAGGTATTGACGAAAAAGTAGTTGCGCCGGCTGTTTACTTAAATAAGCCTAGAGATGGCTTATGGTATGTGCAAAAAAAAGTCTTAGGGTATAGCACAAAAGGATCGCAAGGAGAAGGGCTATACCAAGGGAAAAACCCACCCTTTGGAGTCACATTTAATTACTTGGTTAATAAGTCCTTAAAGACTTTAAAGCAAAAAAGAAAAGAAAAAGAAAAGGAATTAAAAGATCAAAATATTCCATTTCTAGGATGGGATTATTTGGAAAAGGAAATGAGAGAAACACCACCTAAATATAGTTTACACATCACAAATCCACAAGGTGAAATAGTCCGAAAATACCGACTAAAAACCAATAAAGGTTTTCATCAAATCACTTGGGACATGAAGTATCCATCATTTGCTTTGGTAGATGAAAATTCAAAAGGAAACCCAAGCGGCTTTCTTGCCGCTCCCGGAAAATACTGTGGTCAGGTGTATGAAGAACAACAAGATTTGAATAAAAAAATAGGGGACTCCACCTGTTTTATGTTGGTAAGAATAAATAAAGGGCAACTGCAACAGAAGAAACTTGAAGAAATTACCCGCGAATGGCGTGAAGTTGAAAAATTTAATCAAAGGGTAAATTTGTTGTACCACAAAGCAGAAGATGCAAGAAAAATATTGCTTTCTTGTTTCAATGCGTATCAAAGATCTTCACTTTATAATGAAGGGCTTTTTTACAAGATGCAAAGAGCAAAATCAATGTTGGATAAAATTGATATTGAAATGAAAGGCTATGTTGCTAAAAATAGCGTTGGTGAAAAAAATGACTACAGTTTATCCAATAGAATAGCTATAGTGAATAGAGGTATATGGAATAGCACCTATGGCTTGACTCTAATGCAACAAGAGTGTTTCGACTTGGCAAAGAAAACCTGTCAGAACTTGGAAGATAGGCTCAAAGATGTGCTAAACAATAGATTGCTAGTCATTCAAAAAGAACTTGAAAAACTTGGGTCACCAAAAACCACACGACAAGTATGGTATTGAACCAGTAAACAAACAAATGTAGTAACTTTGTCGAGTTGCCTGGGTGGTGGAATTGGTAGACACGCCATCTTGAGGGGGTGGTGGCCTTTTGGTCGTGCAAGTTCGAGTCTTGTTCCAGGCACAATTAAAGCAACTTAATCTGCGAAGGATTGTCCTCTGTATCGGTTTCTTTTAGTGATTGCCCAGATGATTCTTCGGGTTCTTGCTCATTTTCATTTTTCAATATTTCCTCATCCTTAAGTACAGTCAGTTTGTTGAATTTTTCATTGGTAAGTTTATTCCCTATGCTTTTCCAACCCTTTACTTCAATAAATTTTGAAGGCTCAATTTTTTGTACAATTTTTTGCCCATTTTCTTTTGAGCTTATCACTTCTAGAGTTGTTTTCCTATTATAATTGGCAAATAGTAGTTTCGACCCTTTCTCATCTCGGATAAACACAAATTTTTGGTCGGTACTTAAAGTTTCAATTAGAAATCTTTTGATCATCACATTTTTTGTTTTTCCATCTTTATAAACTGCTGTTAATACACCACTAGGGACAAACTTATAAAGCCCTATCAACTCTTCTGGTTTAAACTGTCTAATTTCACTAGGAAAAAAGAGTTCATATGAGCCAGATTTGTAAATAGCCAAAATCATATCATCTCCTTGAAAAGAGCCAATTTTAACACCTCTTTCTTCGAAATATAACCTTCCTGTACTTTGGTCATAATAAACTTTTCGATCACCTAGTGTGCTTACACCAGCTTTTTTAAGTTCTACTTTTCGCACCTTGTGCTTACTTAGGATATTGCCTCTGGATGCCCTTCCTTTGACATCCAGGACAGAAAAGTCATATTCAAAGTTTTTCACCCTCGCTTTGCTTGTATGATGTAAATAAACTGAAACCACTTCTGCCTCTCCATTTGGGTTAGAACTTAGATAAAGTACTTTTGAATTTTTACTACCTTGTCCTAAATTGTACTCCTTGTCCCTTGTAATTGAATTGACATTGAATCTTTTCACGAATGAGATGCCAGTCTCTCCATCTCGGTAAGCTACGTTATAAATTAATCGTGAGTTATTTTTTCTCCAGACTTCCACATGAATAATGTTTTTACCGAACCATGCTTTTTCGCTTACCTTACTAATAACATAGCTTCCATCTTCTCTAAACACAATGATGTTATCAATATCTGAGCAATCTGATATAAACTCGGCTTTCTTTATACCGTATCCAATAAATCCTTCTGCTCGATTGATATATAGTTTTTCATTTGCCATCGCCACTTTTGTAGCTTTTATGTTTTCCATTTCGGTAATTTTCGTTTTCCTTTCCCTTCCTTTACCAAATTTCTTTTTAAGCGAATGAAAATACTGTATCGCAAAATCAATAAGGTGCGCCAAGTGGTTTTCTACTTCGTTTATTTCATTTTCTAAATTCTTTATAAACTCGTCTGCTTTAAAAGCATCATATTTTGAAATTCTTTTAATTTTTATTTCAGTAAGTTTAATGAGATCATCTCTTGAAATTTCACGTTTTAATTGTTTTTTAAAAGGTTCTAGACCTTTAAAAATAAAATCTATTATTTGCTCGAAAGTTTCTGCTTCTTCTATATCTCTATAAATTCTATTTTCAATGAAAATTTTCTCTAAACTGCTGAAATGCCACTTCTCCTTTAAAGCTTTCAGTTTGATTTGCAATTCCAATTTTAGCAGTGCAACCGTTTGATCAGTGTTGTATTTCAGAACATCGCTCACCCCAATAAAGTGTGGCTTATCCTCAACAATGATGCACGCATTGGGAGAAATACTCACTTCACAATCTGTGAATGCGTATAGTGCGTCTTTTGCTTTGTAAATATCAATATTACTCGGGAAATACACCTCAATCTCTAGCTTTTCTGCAGTATTGTCAACAACTTTTTTAATTTTAATTTTCCCTCTATCATTGGCTTTAATTATCGAATCAATAATACTTGATGTTGTTGTACCATAGGGAATTTCTGTAATGACCAAAGTTTTCTTGTCTAGTTCTTCTATTGTCGCTCTCAAGCGAATTTTCCCGCCCCTTTTTCCATCATTATAATCCGTTACCTCCATGTTCCCTCCAGTTAAAAAGTCAGGTAAAAGCTTAAAGCCTCTACCTTGTAAATACTTAACCGACGCATCAATTAACTCATTAAAATTATGAGGCATTATTTTGGTTGAAAGCCCTACAGCAATTCCTTCAACACCTTGAGCAAGCAGTAATGGAAACTTCATTGGTAAAGTAATAGGCTCTTTATTTCTGCCATCATAACTTAACTGCCAATCAGTAGTCTCAACATTAAAAGCAACATCAAGTGCGAATTTTGATAGGCGAGCCTCAATATAACGTGGTGCAGCTGCACGATCTCCGGTTCTAACATCGCCCCAGTTTCCTTGAGTTTCGATTAGCAAATCTTTTTGTCCTAAATTCACAATAGCATCCCCAATAGCTGCATCTCCGTGCGGATGATATTTCATGGTATTCCCAATAACATTGGCGACTTTATTGAAACGTCCATCGTCCATTTCTTTCATACTATGTAAAATTCTTCTTTGAACAGGCTTTAGACCATCATTTACGGCGGGTACTGCTCGTTCAAGAATCACATAACTGGCATAGTCTAAAAACCAGTCTTTGTACATACCCTTCACGGCTCCATCATTGTGCAGTTTATCCGTATGTGGTTGAAGAGATTTTTGTTCTTCCATGGCAAGGCAAATAGCAAAAAAAGAACCTGTATTTATTCACAAAATTTTAAGAATTTTATAAATAGACCAATCAGCTATAGAGTTAAAAAAGTAGCAAAACTTGTGGAAACAACCTCAATTTAACATAGAGAAAGGATAAACTTCTGTGCTTATATTGCTTGCCAATTTAGATGAACCATCAAAACGAAAAAATAATTCCAATAAACATTGAGGAAGAAATGAAGACTGCCTACATCGATTATTCGATGTCCGTGATTGTCTCTCGTGCACTTCCTGATGTTAGGGATGGAATGAAACCAGTTCACCGAAGAGTTTTATTCGGCATGCTTGATTTAGGACTCGGCTCGAGCAGAGCATACAAAAAATCCGCTAGAATTGTTGGAGAAGTATTGGGTAAATATCACCCACACGGAGACAGCTCTGTTTATGATACTATGGTCAGAATGGCCCAAGAATGGAGTATGCGATATATGCTAGTAGATGGCCAAGGAAATTTTGGTTCTATAGATAATGATCCTCCAGCGGCCATGCGTTATACAGAAGCTAGAATGCGGAAGTTGGCGGAAGACATGTTGGCTGATATTGACAAAAATACAGTGAATTTTCGACCCAACTTTGATGAATCCCTACAGGAGCCTGAAGTTCTCCCAGCTAAAATACCCAATTTGCTCATTAACGGCGCTTCAGGGATAGCAGTAGGAATGGCAACCAATATGGCACCCCACAACTTATCAGAAGTCATTGACGGGATCATTGCTTATATTGATAACCATGAGATCGAAATTGAACAACTAATGGAACATGTCAAAGCCCCAGATTTTCCGACAGGTGGCATTATATATGGTTATGATGGAGTAAAATCAGCGTTTGAAACAGGGAGAGGTAGAATTGTAATGCGATCAAAAGCGCATTTTGAAGAAACAAAAACTGGTAGAGAACAAATTGTGATAACCGAAATACCTTACCAAACTAGTCCTGGAGCAGTTTTAGTGAGAACAAGCAGTCTAGTTGAAGAAAAAGTATTGGATGGAATTTCAGATGCGAGAGATGAGTCTGGAAGAAGTGGTCTGAGGATTGTCTTTGATTTGAAAAAAGATGCAATCCCGAATATCGTATTAAACAAATTGTTCAAATACACACCTTTACAATCATCATTTTCAGTCAATAACATTGCCTTAGTAAAAGGAAGGCCTAAGTTGTTAAATTTAAAAGATATGATCGTTCATTTTGTTGATCATCGACACGAAGTAGTAGTTAAACGAACAGAATATGAATTGGAAGAGGCGAAGAAAAGAGCGCATATACTGGAAGGTCTTATTATTGCTTTAGATAATTTAGATGCTGTAATTGCGTTGATACGCGGTTCAAAATCTCCAGAAATCGCTCGAGAAGGCCTGATAAGCCAATTTGGCTTGTCAGATATACAAGCTAAAGCTATTTTAGATATGCGTTTGCAAAGACTAACGGGCTTAGAAATGGAAAAAATCCGAGAAGAGTATGCTGAATTGATGGATTTAATCAAGAGTTTAGAAGATATCTTAGCCAACAAAAGCAAGAGAATGGGAATTATCAAAGAAGAACTCATAGAAACCAAATCTCGGCATGGGGATACCAGAAGATCAACTATAGAATATAGCGCAAACGACCTAAATATAGAAGATCTTATACCAAATGAACAAGTGGTTTTAACCATTTCACATATGGGATATATTAAAAGAACTTCTCTAGAAGAATACAGAGCACAAGGAAGGGGAGGGGTTGGTAATAAAGGCGTTAAACATCGTGATGAGGATTTCACAGAACATCTTTTTATAGCAAACTCACACAATTATATGCTATACTTCACCGAGTTAGGTCGTTGCTTTTGGCAAAAAGTATATGAAATACCAGAAGGAGGTAAAAATACTAAAGGAAGGGCAATACAAAACCTGATTGATATTCCCAAAGAAGATAAAATAAAGGCCTATGTTACTGTAGCCAACTTAAAGGATGAAGATTACCTAGATAATCACTACATCATTATGTGCACAAAAAATGGAATTGTTAAAAAATCTTCTCTTAGAAACTACTCTCGACCCCGATCAAATGGTATCAATGCAATCACTATAAGGGAAGGAGACGAACTCTTAGAAGCAAAACTAACTGATGGAAACAAAGACATAATGCTCGCCAAAAAAACTGGCAAAACAATTCGATTTGATGAAAATGATGCAAGATCTATGGGGCGAACTGCATCTGGTGTAACAGGGGTCAAATTAGAAAATAAAAATGACGAAGTGGTAGGTATGATAACTATTGCCGATAAAGAAAATGACTCCATTCTTGTCGTATCGTCAAAAGGCTATGGTAAAAGAACAAATATTCAAGAATATTCAAGGATTAAAAGGGGAGGGAAGGGTGTAAAAACCTTATCAATAACTGATAAAACAGGTGACCTAATCGGCCTAAAAAATGTCAATGAAGACGACGACTTAATGATCATACTAAAATCAGGAATGGCCATTAGAACACCCATAGAGGGTATTCGAGAGATGGGAAGATCGACCCAAGGTGTTCGATTAATGAAGCTAAAGGAAAATGATGAAATTGCTGCGGTAGCAAAAGTTGTCAAACAGGAAGATGAAAGTCCTGTAGATTCAATAGAAAATGAGGAAAAAGAATAAACCTTGGCACTATATTTGAATAAAATATTTTACCATGAAGTATAATTTAAAGGTATTCGTCACAGTAATTGCCTTACTGTTCGGAGGTAAATTAAGTGCTCAAAAATATATAGTTGAAAATGTGGCGCTCGAAATGGATAAAAGAGGCACTACCGAGCTTCCGGACTTAGACCAATGCATTGCTTGGATTGAAAAAGCAGAAGGCAACCCAAAAACTGCCAATTTTTACGAGATGTGGTTTTATAAAGGGCTTACGTATTTGGAAATTTTCATTAATGGTTCAGAAGAGCAAAAAATAAGTCGACCAAATTCACTACAAATTGCTTTTGAATCATTTTTTAAGGCCATCGAGACTGACGTCAGTAAAAAGAAAAAGATTGCAGAAAAGTCGAAGGCAAATTTGCTAAATGTTGCTTTAGGCCTCTACAACGAAGGGGTAATTCAATACCAGAATGCAGATTATAAATCTTGCATAACATCTATGAAGAATATTGAGAAAATATTACCGTTCGAAAAAGAAAAAGAGTTAGAAATGAAAAACCTAACTCAGCAAACGGTCAATCAACTTTTATACATTTCTTATTTTGCACTTTCGGAATATGAAAAGGCAAAAAATCACATTAACCAATTGATTGAAAATGGTTTCGAAGAACCCAAAATTCATTCTGATTTAGCAAACATTTATATATTAGAAGGAGATACAGTTAAAGCTTTAGAAATTCTTTCAACCGCTCGAGAATATTATCCTGAAAATACGAGCTTAATGAATGCAGAATTAGACATATTCATAAAACAAGGAAGATCTGAAGAATTAATCAGCAAACTTAGTGGCGCAATCGAGTCAAACCCTGATAACAAACTATATTACTTTGCTAGAGCGGTAAGTTATGACAATATGGGCAAATACAATGAAGCAGAAAAAGATTACAAGTCAGCTATCGATATAGATCCGTCATATTTTGACGCATTTTATAATTTGGGGGTTGTATACGTAAATAAGTCAAATCCATTAACAGTTCAGTATGAGGAGGCTAAGACAATGGCTGAACAAGACAAAATATACGAAGAAATACTGAGTTGGTATCAAAAAGCACTTGCAGAGTTTGAAGTGGCCTTAGATAACCCAGATATGAGCAACGAAGACAAATTCATTTTGGCGGAAACAATGAAAAAATTGTATGCAAAAACTCAAGATATGGATAAGTTCAGGCAAATGAAATTATTAATGGAGAGTTTGCAAAACTGAGTGTAATTGAAGGGACGGCGGTACAATACCGTCGTTCTTTTTGAAACAACAAGTTAACATAATATAAATTATAGGAAATTTATCAAAAACGATAATATTAACAACTATAAACCTAAGAGTAGTTCTCAATCATTCATTGGTATGTCACTACCAATGAACTTATTCCAATCTTCTCTGGATAACATAACTCCATCTAACGAATTTACTAAGCGTTTAATCAGAGATTCAGTAAAAATATCAAAGTTGTCTATATAGCATATCTATTTCTTCTTCCAGTTTTTGTGCGAGTTTGAAAAGACTACTTTTATTCTGGTTTAATTTCTTCATCATTTCGGGGTTTCTGTAATTTTGTT
>NTKK01000003.1 GCA_002457675.1 Bacteroidetes bacterium MED-G17 | reverse complement strand
CACCAGAGGAGAAAGTGGAAAAGACCAACAAAGCCCTGACCTAAAGGAAATTATTCAAGAAATTATTCAAGATAAAGATTGGCAAATCTTGAATGCCTTGAGCATAGTAGTAAAAGGGGAAGGAAAGCGTGTTGCTGAATCCTACAATGGGGCACCTGCTAATGCGCCTAAATTAATTATTGAATACGCGATTAAGACGGGAGTAATAAATAAGTTAAATAACAATTCAGATATTAAAATCTACCCAAATCCTGCCAAAAAATTAGTTTGGGTGAAAAGCCATAAACCAATACAGAAAATAGAAGTATTTAATGCACATGGTAAGAAATTAAAAGAAATGTCTTGTGAATTGGCTAACAAATATTTAATGGATATATCCTCCCTGCAGGGAGGAACTTACCTATTGCATATTCACCATAAAAATGGGAAAATTGATATCGAAAAGCTTGTTATCAAGTGCTTTTAGCATTATAAAACCCAAGAATACGAATATTATTTTTTTAAAAAAGTACACTTACTAATTATCCTTAGCTTAAGTTTAAAATCTTAAGTGACCATTTTAGTTTATCGTTGGGAAGACAAAACCTTATGGCGCAATAGATTTTGTTTCTTCAATTTTTCAATTCATTTAAGCTTTACAAACATAAAAACACGACCTTTGATTAATTTTTTTTCGTTTTGAACATTAGAAATATAGCCATCATTGCACACGTTGATCACGGCAAAACAACACTTGTAGACAACATCCTAAAAGCCACTCAAGTATTTAGGGAAAATCAGGAAACTGGTGACTTAATCATGGATAGCAATGATTTAGAAAAAGAAAGAGGTATAACCATTTTTTCAAAGAATGCTTCTGTGATTTACAAGGATTGTAAAATAAATGTCATAGACACGCCAGGGCACGCAGATTTTGGTGGTGAAGTAGAACGCGTATTAAAAATGGCCGACGGTGTTTTATTGCTCGTTGATGCCTTTGAAGGTCCTATGCCGCAAACGCGCTTTGTACTCAAAAAAGCATTAGAACTAAATCTTCAACCTATTGTAGTTATAAATAAAGTTGACAAAGAAAATTGTAGACCTGAAGAAGTGCATGAGGCTGTTTTTGAACTCTTTTTTCAATTAGATGCCTCAGAAAAACAACTCGATTTCGTAACCTATTATGGCAGTGGCAAACAAGGTTGGTTCAATTCTAGCACTACACCTTGCGACAACATACTGCCCCTTTTAGACGGAATTTTGAAACATGTGCCTAAACCCGTCAGCCAAGAAGGAAACCTCCAGATGCAAATTACCAGTTTAGACTATTCCAGCTTTTTGGGAAGAATAGCCATTGGAAAGATAAGTCGTGGTGCAATAAATGAAGGAGATAGAATTTCACTCACAAAAAGAGATGGCTCCATTGTAAAACAAAAAGTAAAAGAGCTTTACAGCTTCGAAGGTTTGGGGAAGAAAAAAATAAAAACAGCAAAAGCAGGCGACATTTGTGCAGTTATAGGTATACAAGATTTCAATATTGGTGAAACAATTTCAGACCTCGAAAACCCAGAAGCAATGCCTCTAATTTCAATTGATGAGCCTACAATGAACATGACTTTTTCAATCAATAATTCACCTTTTTTTGGTAAAGAAGGGAAATTGGTCACCAGCAGACACATAAAAGACCGTTTGGAAAAAGAACTTGAGAAAAATTTGGCACTTCGTATTGAACCCAATGAAAGTGGTGAACGCTTTATCGTTTACGGCAGAGGGATCATGCACATTGGCGTCCTTATAGAAACCATGCGGAGAGAAGGTTATGAACTTACCGTTGGACAACCTCAAGTAATTACCAAAGAAAAAGAGGGCGTAAAAATGGAACCGTTTGAGCAATTGGTCATTGATGTTCCAGAAAATTTCTCTGGGAAAGCAATTGAACTCGTTACCCAAAGAAAAGGTGAATTGCTCATCATGGAATCCAAAGGCAGTTTTCAGCATCTAGAATTTGAAATACCATCGAGAGGACTAATTGGCCTTCGGTCAATTATGCTTACTACTACTTCAGGAAATGCAATAATGGCGCATAGATTCACTGAATTTAAACAATGGAAAGGCACCATTGGCAGCAAAAGAAATGGTGTATTGATTTCCAAGGAAAAAGGCACCGCTACAGCCTATTCAATTGACAAACTTCAAGATAGGGGAAAATTCTTTATTGATCCAGGAACATCTATCTACACCGGACAAATTATTGGTGAAAACTCCAGATCTGATGATTTGGTAGTTAATGTATGTCAAGGGAAAAAACTTACCAACGTGCGTGCTTCAGGAACTGATGATGCGGTAGGTATTGCACCAAAAGTTGAGATGACTTTGGAAGAATGTATGGAGTATATTGAACAAGATGAATGTATAGAAATAACCCCAGAAAATATAAGACTCCGAAAAATACTTCTTGACGAAACCGACAGAAAAAGGCAGGGCAAATCGATGTAAATTAATACCTTTTTAAAGTATTGCCAATCAAACACTTAAATTCGCAACATGCTTAGAAATTTAATTGTAATTAGCATGATTGCAGCGCTGTTTGCTTGTAGTGATGATGATTCTTCCAGTAATGATGTCCAAAATCCTGTTACCAATGATGATTATGCTGGCGTGTACATTGGCACTGCCGTAGACAAGGGAACCGCTTTTGGTTTTCCTGTAGACGAAACGTATACAGATACCATGTACATTTTCAAAGAAGGCCAGGACCACTATTTGTCGGACACCTCAGTTTTTATTAAGGCAGTTGCAATTGGTAAGTTTAACAACGACAAAGTATTGTCTTCAGATACAATCGCAGATGGAGCAGACATTATCTACAATGCAACGGTGAAAGGTTCTACGCTGACTACCGACATTAAGGTTGATGCGGGTGAATTATACAATATTACCTCTACCGGCACTTACGAAAAACAGTAAGCTTCTATTTATCTCCAAGAATGATAGGCAATCCATCTTTGGGGTTGCCTATTACAATAACTTTAGCATTTGGGGACTCCGACAACTTCAATGTTGCTTCAACACCTTTTTCCCTCAAGATTTTGTCTGTTAATGACGCACTCAGTATCTTATTTGCTTTAGCCTTTCCTTCGGCATCAATTCGTTGCCTCTCTGCTTCCTGAACAGCTTTTTTCAACTTAAATTCATATTCCAAAGCTTCTTGTTCTTGCTTAAGTTTTTTCTCGATTGCGGATTTTATCGTTGAAGGGAGTGTCACATCTCTCACCAAAACTTCATTAAGCTGAACATATTGCCGATCTAAAATCAGTTTGGTTTCTTCAAAAATTTCTTTTTGAATAGCATCTCTTTTGGATGAATAAATCTGCTCAGGCGCGTATCTACCAACTATGCTGCGCGTTGCAGAACGCACAGCTGGCTTGATTACCCTATCTATATATTCTTTGCCCCTTTCTTTATGCAGTTTGCCCAAATCTTCATATTTCGGTTGAAACCAGATAGAAGCTTCCAATTTAATGTCCAAGCCATTAGATGACAATACACTCATTGTTTCCAAAATCTCTTGTTGACGAACTTCATACTGAATCATCTTATTCCAAGGCGCAACAATATGAAATCCTTCACCGTAGGTTTTTTCTATATCGACACCTCCACCAAATTTTTTGTACAATACACCAGCTTCACCAGAATCAATAGTAATGGCCGAACGAAACAAAACTATCAATACCACTAGGGCAATAACAATACCCGTTGTGCCAAACTTGGACAATGGATTATTTATTTTAACTTGACTCATAGAGCAAAGGTAAGCGAATTGACTGGCTGCGACTATTTTTCCGCTTTTTTTTGTTAGTCTGCAAAAAATCAATATCTTGAGAGCGAATGATCGGATATAGAAAAAATAATAAAGACAAATTGATTCAAAAAATAAACCGATTAAACAAAAAATACCACCGTGCCATACTCAACAACGAAACAAGCAAAGCATGGTGGAGAAGCATGAAAATCAAAAAATTAAAAGAACGACTAAAACAAGAATTTGGCGAAGAAATCTAAAAAAAATTAATTTCGCCCCAAATTAGAGTCATTAGCTCAGTTGGTTTAGAGCGCTGCCTTGACAGGGCAGAGGTCACTGGTTCGAATCCAGTATGACTCACCACTTCAACCTCACTTTTATAGTGAGGTTTTTTATTTCAAATGCACCTAACAAAAAACCCCATCCGAAAGGACAGGGTTTAAACAATTTATTTGATTTTTTTTATTCTTCTGTAGAAGCTTCTTCAGCTACTTCCTCAGTTCCTTCTTCAGGTAATTGGATGGCTGGCGCGGTAGCTTCAGGAGATTTTGGATATTGCTTTGAAAAAACATAAAATTCTATGATTTTTCCATCCTCTACCCTAACACCTGCAAAATCTTGTTCATTGGCAACGGAGTCTCCAAAATTTTGTTTCAAATTATGACCGGATAAAACCCATTCTCCGCCAACACCGTTAACATCTTTAACGGAGGTAACCCATTGAGTAGTCCATTTTGCATCTGTTTGACCAATCCAAGCTTTAAGCAAAGCAATATGGTTGTCAGATCCATCAACCACTAAACCATCTGAACCCTCTATATGAATAGCATCCGCATTGTATTTCGCGATCGAATCGTATTGACGGTCATTATGGAATCCCAAATACTTTTCCCATAAATCAACCGATTCTTGACTACCTAGCCCCCACGAAATACTTGAATCTTGCAAAGAAAATCCAACTGATCTTTCTTGCGTTTGTGTCTCTTGTTGGCAGGCCATTAAAAATACGATGATGGACAAGCCCAATATTAGTTTTCTCACTTTACGAATGTCGAGAATAATAACTATTCTCATGTATCTTTTTTGTTAACTCTATTTTTTTTTGCTTCAATTTTTGCCAGTATACTTCCTTATTTTTGACGCATCCAATCCACCATAGCTGCCATAGCAACACCAAACGGAGCCGGTGCCATAGGTATTGTCCGGATAAGTGGCCCAAAAGCCATAAGCATAGCAAATGCAGTTTTTGAAGGGAAAGACTTAAACAAACAAAAAGGCTACTCCCTCCATTTTGGTCAAATAACTGATGGAACGGATAAGATTGACGAAGTATTGCTGAGTATATTTAGACAACCAAAATCTTACACTGGAGAAAACATGGTAGAAATAAGCTGTCATGGCTCTTCCTACATTTTAAAAGAAATATTGGACTTACTTATCCAAAATGGAGCCCAACCCGCTCAGGCAGGAGAGTTTACTGAACGCGCTTTTCTACATGGCAAAATGGACTTAAGTCAAGCTGAAGCCGTGGCCGATTTAATTGCCTCAGAAAATCAAGCAAGCCATCGTTTGGCCTTGGATCAGCTTAGAGGTGGTGTTTCTTCTGAAATAAATGAACTTCGAAAGGAACTTATTCAATTTGCTTCTTTATTGGAGTTGGAGCTCGACTTTGGCGAAGAAGATGTGGAATTTGCTGACCGAGAAAAACTGATCAACTTGATTGAGAATTTACAATCCTTAGTAAATTCATTGATCACATCTTTCCAAACAGGACAAGCCATCAAAGAGGGTGTATTAACTGCCTTGGTAGGAAGACCAAATGCGGGAAAATCCACTCTATTGAATACTTTGCTCAATGACGACAGGGCAATCATTAGCAACATTCCAGGAACTACTAGAGACACAATCGAAGAATTTTTTGAATTGCAAGGCGTCAAATTTAGATTAATAGATACAGCCGGCATAAGAGAAACCAAAAACACCATTGAAAATCTTGGCATTGAACGTACCATGCGCAATATTGAAAAAGCAAAGATTGTTGTTTATTTATACGACCCTCTTGAAACAAGCGATGCCGAAGTCTTGCAGGATGTGCATTATATTAAGGACAAAAACCTACGAGGAGAAATATGGGTAGTGCGAAACAAGGCTGATCTGTTTCGCCCCAACAAAGACCACATCACCATAAGTGCCAAAAACAAAGAAATTAAAAGCCTGTTAGATGCCTTTTCTTCTTACGCCAGTCAACTTCAAATAGGCGATCAAACCATCATCACCAATGCCAGACATAAATATGAGCTGGAACAAGCATTGTCCTACCTCAACAACGCACAAAACGGGCTAAAAAATGGGCTAAGTCACGATTTACTTGCATTTGAAATCCGATATGCTCTGAAACACTTGGGCAACATCACCGGAGAGATCGATATTGATCGGGATATACTAGGCACCATCTTTGGCCAGTTTTGCATCGGAAAATAAACCTATGCTAGTGAAAACTTTTTTGGCAAATTGTTTTCGAGCTTTTCCTTTAATTTAGCATCTGTTGATTTTAATAGCAATTTACCAGAATTGGGATCTAGCGAAATTATTTCCGCTTGCTCGAGGCCTTGGACCGCAGCAATTACCTTCTTCTCACAATTTGCACAAGTAATGCCTTGAACATGAAATTCTTGAGTCACTGTGCGAATATATAACCCAAATTCATTTTTATTTAGTCTAAATAAATATATTTGGTGCATGAATCATTTAAAAACAGCTACACAAAAATTGCACAAGCAAGCAGAGGAAATGCCGTTCAACAAGGAAATGATACAAGGCAAACTCAGCAAGGAAGCCTATGGGGCTTACCTATTACAACATCAAAGTATTTTTCAAACCTTAGAAAAATTTGACCTGCCCCACCCTGATTTGTCGAGAGGCAATGCACTTAAAGAAGATATCGAGGAGCTTGCACAGCATATACAAGATGTTTTGATTCTTGACGCCACAAGAAATTACTGTGCGCATTTAAGCGCTTTAAACCCCACAAACATTCAAGCCCATATTTACCTCAATTATATGGCCCTATTGTTTGGCGGTCAGCTAAGCAAACAAAAAGTACCGTCAACGGGTAAGATATATGATTTTGAGAACCAGGCAGCATTGGTTCAATCCATTCGTAAAATACAACATGACAGTTGGGTAGATGAAGTTAATAAAGGCTTCAACTACCACATACAAATCTTAAAAGAATTGGAACTATACTTATAACTGTCTTGTTTGTGCTTTATCGACAAGCTGCCGTTTGGTTGTAGCAAACCACAGGAAGTAATTGCCCATCGCTTGTAGACCAAACCCGGTTGGTAAAAACTTTATCGCCATCAACTGTTGTTCTTGTTCTCGGTGTTTCTGGTTCAAACGTCTCGTTTTGCGCCCACCCATCTATGGTAAATTTGTATTCTATTCTGCCTTTGTTTACCAAAACCTTGGCTTCATAAATTCCGTCACCGTCATCATCTGCCATTTTGTTACAAGACCCACACCAATTGTTAAACGTACCATTTACATAAACGCCTTTTTTAGCCAGTTCTGGCGCTTGACTCATGTCCACTCGAAATGTTACCTCAACCAATGGAACTTCATTGGAAATGATTTCAACATATTGGATGGAATCATCCACGATATAAATACCCGCATGGCTTTTTGAAACATGGCTTTTTCCATCTATTACGGTTCTATATTGGTACCTCCAACTGGTCCAAGAGCTGTTGTTTGAATCCCAAACAGCGTGTATAGGAATGGCCCAATAGCCGTCAAAGTAAATGTCTTTCTCTGCAAATTCTTTTTCCAAAAGTGCTCGATATGCTTTTTTGCCTTGCACTTTATCGCTATTGGGCATTTCAATGACGATTTTTTCATTCACCATATTTAAAATAGAATCAAGGTCTTTTGAGCTGTGAAATCTTGCCCATTTCAACCACGTTTTTATAGGTTTACTGTCTACCGCTTGCATGGTGTTGAAGCTGCCTCCAGTATAACCAAAATTTCCGTCTTTATCTTTTCCCGAATCATTTTGACCAAATGCCAACAAAGAACACGTTAGCAACAAGGCAATAGTAAAATATTTCATATTGATCTTATAATTCCCCATTTTTCCAAGCATAAAACAAAGAGACTACCGGAATCAAACTAAGCAACATTATAAGCAATGGCGCATGTGGTTTGCCCATGGTAATGTTGATGAAATCGGGCAATGCCCAAGCCAAATGATAAATAGCCAGCAGCAAAGAAGACTTCTGCAGGGCCTCCAAATTCTCAAATGTTCTTGCAACAAATGTGGCCACAATGAATGCCAAGCCAAGAAATGCAAATACAAGAAAGAATATATTAAATACTTCCACAGCCATTGGATTCTGAGAGCTGCCTTGTATCCCGTCTTCCATAAAAAAAGTTTTAATTTCTGGGCTAAACAAGGCCAAAAATAACGGCATCATTTGCAGCACATCTGCGATACCTGAAATGAGCATTAAGGTTTTGATTTTCTTTAACATAAGACCAATATTAATCTAATTGTTTCGATTTAATGTTAAATTAGAAACAATTTTTATACTTATTTGTTATACGCTTCTCACGTGCTGTAAAGTTTTCGTATTAATATTGCTAAAAAAAAGATGAACACATTATTGGAATACTGGTGGGTACTGGCTTTTGCACTTATCCTTTTTATGGGCATACGTCGATTTACGGGCGACAACCGAGTGGATTTCAGGCAAAAAATCAATGAAAGTGCCATGGTTGTTGATGTCCGCACACCAAAAGAATTTTCTGCAGGACATATGAAAAATGCCGTCAATATTCCTCTTAACCAATTAAAAAATAAATTGGATGATCTAGATAGCGAGCGAAGCATCATAACGGTTTGTGCCATGGGCAGCCGAGCAGAAGCAGCAAAAAAAATGCTAACATCAGCAGGATTTGACGCCTATAATGGCGGTGCATGGAAAAATCTCGAAAGAAAGGCTAAACAATAAGCCAAATAGACCTGTACAAAGGCCAATAGAAAAATTCAATTAAACTACCACTTTTGAGGAAGTTTCAATAACCCTATCTCCTTTGAGCCAAGCTTTGTTTAACAAGGCTTACCTTTGAATATCTGTGTCAGAAAGACCCCAACATATCATACAAGCGGCCAATAAAGCAGCCATTGTTTTTTTTCTGCAAAAGAAAAACAAATTGGCTGCACTGTTTATGGGTCTTTTTGTACTTGGAAATGTTACGCAGGCTGTTGTTCGATCAGTGGTATACAATAGATCCGATTTCAATGCATTTTTGCGCCCGGCCATTGAAGTACGTTTTTTTGACAAGAACTTCCTTATTGATTTCTTGTTCAATTCCTATCCGCCTTTTTTTTATACGCTAATAAGTCTGTTCAGCCCCTTTGCCTTATGGTTTTCTTCGCTACTATGGGCGTTGAGCATATGCTTATTAAGCTATTACTGCTTTTTTCTTTGTTTTTATTTTATCGAAAAATCTTCAGGTAGAATTGTGCCTTACAAATGGCTAAGTTTTTTTATTTGTATTCCACTAATCGCTACAAATGTCCATATGGGTCAATCAAATACACTGGTGCTTTTTTTAATATTGTTGGGTATGGTAGGCCTACAAGCAAAAGAAAAATATAGCGCTTGGATTGGCTTTGCCATTGCCCTAAAAGTAACACCATTAATCATTGCATTTTTTATGTTTTTAAAAGGCAAGGTAAGGTCCGTGGGCTATATCGCAGCCACCACCTTGCTTTTGCTTTTTTTGGTACCCATATTTTTTTATGGCTTTGAAAAATCTATGGAAATGAATAGCCTTTGGGTGAAAAATGTTCTTGCGCCCTTCTTTTCAGGCCAAGAAATTGGCACCAGCAATACTGGATATTACCATTCCAACCAAAGCCTCGATGCTTTTATCAATAGGCATTTTACCAATTATGCCGTAGAAAAATACGGCGGATTGCACAAAAAAATTGATTGGGTCATTTTCAGTGAAAACCAGGCAAAGTTCGTGGGCATGTTGATCAAAACCATACTGGTAATGGGCATGTCCGTGCTTACTTTTTGGAAGAGAAATTGCAAGACCACCTGGTTTTATGAACTTTCTGCGTGGCTCATTTTGTTGCTCTGGATATCGCCCAGCTCATGGATTAATCATTATATTTTTACCATGCCCGCCGTTTGCTGTTTGCTGCTCGGGGTGGATTTAAAAAAGCCCCTACAATTTAAAAACAATTTCTCCTTGTGGATGCTCATATGGTTTCTTTTTTTTATCCATTTGGGCTATGGATCTTATATGCAAAGCTTTTCACCTATTTTTCTAGGCAGTATCTCTTTACTGTTGGGCTGTATTCACTTGCTTGTTAAAGAGAAAAAAACACATATGCCATCGATTGGATAGATACTTTCTTTGCCCCAGCCATTTCATAGCTTTACTCTTCCGTCATCTTTTGTCTTTTTGGCTCCTTTGGCAGCAAGAGAAAAGAATGTTCATATTGCGGTAACAAAAAAAGAGAGATTTTACTGTATTTTCGGTGCATGGTTTTTCTACTTTATCGAGCCATTATTATTTACGTAGCACTAACTGTATTGAGTGTATGGTTGTTCAGAAAAAATAGGAAAACAGTATATAGAGGCGGCGGAGCCATGAATTTGTTGGAAGAATTTCAGAACTATGGCCTGAGTAAAACCAGCATGTATATTGTGGGCACTATAAAAATCATTACCGCTATTTTGCTGTTGTGCGGTTTGTATTTCGATTTTTTGGTTTTTCCTGCAGCTGCTGTAATGGCCCTATTTATGCTTGCGGCCATTTACTTTCATTTGAAGATTCAGGATCCATTTGTATCCATCATTCCTTCATTGCTTATGTTTTTTCTTTGCATATCCCTTATTGCCATTCATTTTCTTTTTTTCTAAATGCTTTTCTTAAAAGCGTTTTTTTTGAACGGAAAAACAAAAAAATACACGGTCAATCATCTCTCTAGAAATCTTAAACTATAAGTGCACAAGAGCTACATCTTCTAATTTATTTGGTTTGTGTAACAGAAAAAAAAAAATTAACTTCGGACAATGCGTTTTATGTTATTTAGTGCCTTACAGTTGTCTTGTATACTTGCTATATGTCAAAATATAGATATGCCCACTGTTCCTGCGAATGGCATCGGCTTCACATTCGAACAAATAGAAGGTGATGCTGAACCAATCAAATACGATTATAATGGTCCTTGGGACTTTTCAAAAGTTATGACTTCCAAGACCTACGAAATGAAACTATTGCCCCTAGATTCCTCTTCTTCTAAAAGCAATTATCCTAAAGCGACTCACTTGATAAAATCAGACAATGGTGAATTTTTTTATACCTATCAAAACAATCAAATTGTCAATTATGGGAGAATTACCGAAAACGTTGAAGCCAGTTATACCAATGGTGTTCGGTGGATGCAATTTCCCCTAAATGCTAGCTCTTATTCCATAGATTCAATTAACTCCACTTTTTTGTTTATGGGTTTTGAAGCACCACTTGCCGATAAATGGGAAAGTATTTCGCTAGGGTCTTCTACATTGATCTTGCCCGATGGCACCAAATATGACAATGCAGTATTGGTTCAGTCTATCAAGACTATGTTTGGCGGCCCCCTGGGACCACTGACTGTTACTTATGTTGAAGAAGGGAAATATTGGTGGGTGCCAGAAATTCCTTTACCTGTTGTTGCATTTGAAAAATTTTACACCAATTCAAGTCTGCAGTATCAACGTTCTAGCTTTTTACGTAATGAGGGAACGTCAAAGATCAATCAAGTTCGCAAGAGTAAAATTAATGCATATCCAAATCCAGCAACAGACAAATTGTCTATAGAGCTAAGATCTGCAAGTACAATCAGTATTTTTCGTATGGATGGTTCGCTGATGTTCACTATGCAATCGGACCGTGGCACTCAAGCTATATCGGTAAAGGATTTCCCAAAAGGAAACTATGTCCTTTTGGTCATTGACAACACATCTGCCCAACATCAAGTTTTTATTAAAAAATAAGGGCATGTCAATTTTATATCAACAACAACCCGATTCAGGGTTGCAGCTTAGGCTTCCCGAAGCAATACCCAAACGAGATTTTTCTTTAGGTATTCCGCATTGATCAGGTGCTAAGCAAGCGGTATTTGTATTAATAAGCTGAAATATCTCTCCGTCAAAAGCCAATTTATAACGCCCAATTGTGCCTTGTTGGTATTCGATTTCGACTTCTAGATTAGAATAACCCAACTGTTTCTCTGCCATTTCAAGAATATCCAATAAACTACTTGGCCTCAGGCGATGTTCAATATCAGCAGCCACCCAAAGCTGTAAGTTAATTTTATTTTCTTGCCGCTGGATACCACCGCAATCTATGTATTTGCGCGTTATCTCCCCTACTTCAGTAATATGAAAATGCGCAGGCACAAATTCACTAGATGGGAGTTGAAATTTCAATGTATCTAATTTATCTAGTGTTTGTATAAATGCTGAAAGACGCATAAATTATTTGTTTGCAAATTTATTAAATAGTTATATCGAATCAAGTAGCTACATACTATCCACGCTTTTTCCTAAACATATTCAAATAATCTTGGTCCATTTACTACCAATTAACTGCTATTTTTTACTGTTTTTTTGCCAAAAAAGACCTATTCTCGAAATACCGTGGATTTAAACGCGTAATTAATTTCCTGTTAATCAACAATTTATAGTGGAGCCTACGAGATTCGAACTCGTGACCTCTACACTGCCAGTGTAGCGCTCTAGCCAGCTGAGCTAAGGCCCCTAAAGGAATTTTAAAGGTAAGTGATCTAGTCGTAGCTATGACTAGCTATTTTGACATTACATTACGTTTTTGGATAAACACCAACACCTTCCCATCGTGTTTTCTTTCCATTGCTATCAAGTTTCTGCGTGAACCATTCTCTTAATAAAGTATCATTTTTTACTTCCCAACGTTCACCATCGCTCCAGCTACTTTTTTCATCGTTGTTCTTCCACTGGTTTACCCTAGAATAGACACTATTATCAAACGTTTTTAGGTGGAGGGTATCAGGATACTGCCCAACAACGAAAACACTGTCGCCATCATAAGCAGGGTATTTTGTAACCCAAAAAGTGTCATCAGCAGACCAAAGACCTGTTTGACGTCCATCATTACGAAACTGCTTCCATACCGTCCTTCCCATATAGAGACCACTTATATCTTCTTGAGTATTTGTTTCCGGTCGATCAACATATTCAATTACTACTTTCTCTTCAGAGCAATTGAACAATAGAATTGAAATAATTAAAAATATACCAATACGCATACACCAAAGATACTCTAAATTATTTAAAAAAAATAGTTGGTCTAAACGTCTGTAATTGGTAATTCAACTATAGACAACACCCTAAAACCTCTAGTAGCTGTTGATCATGTGTACTATTCCTGAAAAAACATTCGCTGTATTTTCCTATACCAGTCTACATCAACTCTTTTCACCAATATGCCATTGTTGGTAGTCAACTCAATGGTATTGGTTCCTTTTGCATTTGAAGAAATATCAGCCACATTTTTGGAAAACCTGCTGCACCGAGGCCTTAGTTTGGCGCAACCAATTTGGCTAGAGACTCAAAATTGAGCTCACTTAGATTTTTTATAGCCAAGGAGCAACAGGCATCATGTCCCGTGCAAAGATTACCCATTGCAACACACTTTATTTTGGCTCTTTTTGAACTTTCAAAACCGTTGGGCGAATCTTCTAAAACAACACACTCTTCTGGTTGAACATCCAATTTTTCCATCAGAAGTTCAAACACCTCTGCATCCGGCTTGGGTCTTTTCACCATATTACCATCTACGATTGCATCAAATTCTGCAATACAGTCTAACTTATCTAATACCCTAACAGCATGACTTGTGCTTGCACCTAAACCAATTTTAACTCCGTTGGAGCGTAAACTATGAAACAACTTAAGTACGCCTTCATTTAAGTCTTGGGGCGTCATCAAATCTATCAACTTAAGGTATTGATTATTTTTCTCCTTGATTAGCTCTTCTTTCCTAGCTTCCGCCAATTGAACATCCGCCCATGATAGAATTTTGTTCACAGATTCTTTACGGTTGAGTCCCTTAAGTTTTTCATTTTTTTTGACAGTAAGATCAAAATTGAACTTTTCGGCAACCAATTTCCATGATTGAAAATGGTGTTGAGATGTGTCACACAATACACCATCCAAATCAAAAAATACCGCCTTCAACATATACAATGCGTTGTTTCCGAAGCAATCGAGAAACCAGTCGGGGTGGCAGGATTCGAACCTGCGACCTCCTGCTCCCAAAGCAGGCGCGATGACCGGGCTACGCTACACCCCGAGAAAAGAATTGCGAAAATAATTAATTTAAGCACTTTTTATCACTCATTTTAATAAATCTGGCCTCTTTTCTTTTGTTCTTTTTAAGGACATTTCTTCTTGCCACTCATTTATTTTTTTGACATTTCCTGACCTCAATACTTCCGGCACTTCCATCCCTTCAAAACTGGCAGGCCTCGTATAGACAGGCGGGGCGACTAGTCCATCCTGAAAAGTATCGGTCAGCGCAGAAGTTTCGTCGTTTAGAACACCAGGTAAAAGTCGTACTATAGAATCTACCATGACAATGCTAGCAAGTTCTCCGCCTGTCAGAACATAGTCACCAATAGAAATTTCGCAGCTTATATATTTTTCTCTAATTCTCTCGTCTATTCCTTTATAATGGCCGCAAATTAAAAGTAGTGCGCTTGCCATGCTTAACCGATTGGCTTCTTTTTGTTCATACTTGTTACCATCTGGGCTTAAGTAAATTATTTCATCATAACATGTCTTACTTTTTAAGTCCTCTATGCACTTTGCGAGCGGTTCGCACATCAACACCATGCCTGCTCCTCCGCCATAACTTTCATCATCAATTTTTTTGTACGCACCTATACCATATTCCCTTAGTGAAACAATATTGATGTCAACTTTACCCTTTTCTTTGGCACGTTTCACAATTGAATGTCCAAATGGGCTATCTAACAATTCCGGAACTACGGCGATGATATCAATCTGCATTTTTTTCATTTATGCCTAACAACCCATCTGGGAGTTCAAACCATATTCTCTGAGTTTGGTGGTCTATATCAACCAAAAACTCTTCAACAAAAGGCACCAAAGACTCTTCTCCGTTTGCCTGCATAACTCTAAGTATTTTTTGATGTGTATGATTCAAAACGTCTACGACCTCTCCAACCAAGTTTGAGCAATTAAAACACTGATAATTTAAGAAATCTACAGATTGGCTTTCTTCTACATCAGTAGGCAATTTGGACGTAAGTTGCCAAATTTGTTTACCAGATAGCTCCTTGGCTTTTTCCTCTGTTTCAATATCTTCAAGGCAAAGCGTACTTCCACCATTATTGATATTTTTGATTTTGAATGGAATGGGGCAATCATCCATTGATAGAAATATGAACATGGATGTTTCAAGGGGCGTTCTAGTTTCGAATTTTAAGCACCCTTTAAATCCGTGTGGTTTTCCAAGGTATCCAATTGCGCTCATGGAGGCCCAGGATAACATGCTTACGCTTCTGTTTTTTGATCGTCTTTTTTAGACGATTCTTCGCTGTCTGTTTTGGCTGAACCTTCTCCAGCAGGCGCTTCATTGGCCTCTACTTTCGTGGCTTTCTCGGTTTCGGTTACTTCTTCTTCAGCTTTTACTTGATCGCCCGTCTCATTCGCCTCGTTTTCTTGTTCTACCTCTTTATTCTCAGCTATTTCATCCGTCTTGGCATTTTCTGGAGTTGATGTGTTTTCAGTTGCTTCTTCTTTATTTTCTTGCCCTTCTATTTCTGTAACAGCATTGTCTTGATTTGCTTCCTCATTGTCAGCCTCTTCTGCGGGAGGTGTATTCTTCGCTGCTAAAGCTTCTTCTCTATTTATTCTTATCTTTTGTTCTCTTTCGAAAGCTTCAGCACTGGAAGCATTACTTGCCTCTTTTAACTTGGTCTTTTTGCTTTCTATTTGCTTGGATTTTTCTTCCAACCAAAGATTGAACTTTTCTTGAACGTCCGCCTCATTTATTACACCCAACTTAACACCCCGTAATAAATGTTTCTTGTAAAGAACGCCTTGATTGCTCAAAATGGCTCGAACCGTATTGGTTGGTTCTGCTCCATTTTGCAACCAAACCAAAGCACTATCAATATTTAATTCTATTGTTGCTGGATTGGTGTTTGGATTGTACGAACCAATTCGTTCAATAATTCTACCATCCCTTTTAGAGCGTGCATCTGAAGCAACGATGTGATAAAAAGGTTTTGCTTTTCTTCCGTGTCTTTGTAGTCTTAATTTTACCGCCATAGGTTAAATAACGCTTGCGTCGTTTAAATGAGGTGCAAAAATGAATAATTTCTGTGATTATGCAAAACTCTAAAATACTTTTGTTGTGTGAAATTATCAATAGATGTAAAATGTGCTAGCCCAAAAGATTGGATAAAAGCCGTGCTCGACGATTTTCCTTCCTTTCTTCAAGATCATGCAGACTGTGAACGAAAAGCAAGTGGCATGGCCATGAGCCTGGTAGCAAAGTACCCCAATAGATCTTTGATTATTCCCGATTTAATTGATACTGCAATAGAGGAGCTTGAGCATTTCAATCAAGTTTACTTATTGATGACCAATAGAGGCATTCCACTTCCATCAAACATGGAAAAGGATCTATACGTCCAAAAACTGTTGAAATGTATGAAATCGGGCATCGAAGAACGATTTTTAGATCGCTTATTACTTGGCTCAGTTATCGAATGTCGAGGGGCTGAGCGCTTCAAAATGATCGCACAAAATTGTAAAGAAATAGACTTGCAACTATTCTACAAACAACTTTGGACTTCCGAGGCAAAACACGCCCACATTTTCGTTAAACTTGCCCTTCACTATTTTGACAAAGAATTAGTCTATGCTCGACTCAATGAGCTTATGGATGCTGAAGCAGAAATTTTAACATCTTTGCCTATACAAGCAAAATTGCATTAACAATTTTTTCTTACTTTTGGCGGCAATGAAAAATTATTTGTTTCACGTGTTAGGATGTATTTCAATTGTTTCGTTTGTTGCATGCACCAATGACAATGAGCCTCCTCCTCCTCCTTCAAACCCACTAGTTCTAAATATTGAAATGGATGATACTTTGAAAGAATCAGCATTTACTTCAGCAGTTTTAGCAGATTTTAGCAGACAAAAAGTTGAGGGCAAAAGAATGGTCAATAAATTCCAAGTTGACAAAAGAGAACTGAGCATAACCATTGAGAACTGGGCATGGCAAAAACCACCCAACAAGGCCCTATTAGAAAAAACCTACGGGAAGTATGAAAATAACAATGATGCTGACCAATGCAAAAAAATTGACAATGTTTGGTATTGTGATCTATTCAATGCCAGCTACAAAATTGGCAGTGAGCTCTATTATGTTGAACAAGACGATCCAAATTCTACCGTTACTTTAGAGAGTTTTGATACAACAGCCATGCTTTATTCGGGTAGTTTCAAACTTAAGATGTACACCATTTTGAAGAGTGATTCAATCGTATTCACAGGAGAATTGGAAAATATTCCCTATACCATTGAGTAAAATCTTGGTTTGAGCAAGTCAATTTGTTTTGTTTTATCTTTTTTGTTAGTCCCTCTTGTCACGCAAGGATGGGGGTTTCAGGCGCATAAAAAAATCAATAGATTGGCAGTATTTACCCTGCCCAAAGGCTTGTTTGCTTTTTACAAAGCGCATGTAGATGAAATAACGGAATGGGCAGTAAAAGCTGATCAAAGAAAATCAGTCGTAAAAGGAGAAGCACCTAAACACTACTGCGATTTAGACCATTACGAAAAAGTTCTACCTTTTGATACGGTGCCCGTTTACTGGGAAAACGCCATTTCAAAATATTCTCTGGATACCTTAGAAGAATACGGCACCAATCCATGGAACAGCCAATATGTTTACCAAAAATTGATAGCCGCCTTTGAACAAAAAAACGAAGAACAAATCGTTAAAATATCCGCCGATTTGGGACATTATTTGGCTGACATTCACGTTCCGTTGCACAGCACATTAAATTATGATGGACAACTAAGTGGACAAAGAGGAATACACAGTTTGTGGGAGACAAAGTTGGTTAAACACTTTGTAGACGATTACAATCTTCTTGTTGGCAAAGCGCAATATATTAAGCACATTCCCGAAAAGATTTGGGAAAGGCAGGCCCAAAGTTTTGCCCTGGTAGATAGTGTATTGTATCTAGAAAAATTGGTATCCAAAAATATAGGCGCACGTGGTAAATATCAAATTGAAAAAAATGGTTCTCAAACTAGGAAATATTACAGCAATGTATTCTGTGAAGCTTACCATAATGTTCTTAATGGGATGGTGGAAAGAAGAATGAGGCACTCTATAGAATTTGTTGGCGCAGTTTGGTATTCTGCGTGGGTTGATGCAGGAAAACCAAAATTGGATGTATACTGAATTATGATATGAACAAGAACCTTTGCTTTTTTCTACTGGCTTTGCTTTGCAGCTATTTTTTACAAGCTCAAAGTAAGCGGGAATTCCCTCGTCAATTTTCTGATACGGCGTTGAATGCCAAATTGATTAATCTTCAAGGAGATACATTTTCTTTTAAGGAAGTTTTACAAAAAAACCAAGGTAAATCCTGTTTCGTAGATATGTGGGCAAGCTGGTGTAAGGATTGCATTCAGGGCTTCCCAAAAGCCAAGGAGATGTTTGATATCTATGAAAAAAATAATCATTTTCTGTTTTTATCTATTGATAAATCAACAGATAAATGGAAAGAGGCAATTGATAAATATGACCTCCGAGGCCAACATTATCTAATTTTAGGTGAATGGAAAAATCCAATTGGTAATTTCATTAAGCTAGATTGGATCCCAAGGTATATGGTTTTGGACGGAAAGGCCAATATTATCGAATGGAAAGAAATTCAAGCTGACCACGAGAATATCCAAAAGAAACTAAAATAAGCTACTTGGTTAGTCGCGTCAAACCCAACTGAGCTTTGGAAAATGAGGCGTCCAATTGCAAGCATTTTTGATAATAGTCCGCTGCTTTCCTTGTGTTTTTTTCTGCTTCAAAACATAGACCAATCATATACCAGGCGGGTACATATGTTGGTGACAATTCTGCAAGCTTTGCGAATTGAGATTTGGCGAGGTTCCATGATTTTTTTTTAAAGTTAAGGTATGCTATGTTGTAAATTGATTGGGTATGAGTTGGGTTAATTTCTACAATTTGTTGATAATCCTTTACCGCCTCCTCAATATAACCCATTTGTTGGTAAAAATAAGCACGACCATATAGCGCATCAAGACCAAACTCATTTAACCTTAATGCCATGTTGTAATAATCTACTGCATCAGGATTTTTTTGGTAAGCATACAAATTGGCAATCTGAACTACTGAATTATAATGCGCTGGATCTACTTCTACTATTTTCTTGTATAAGGATAATGCTTGGCCTGAATCACGCATATCTCTGTAACTATTGGCCAAAAAAAACATACTTTCAACATGTGTCCCCTTTAAATTTAGTGCTCTATTTAAATATAAAATTGCATCTTCAAACTCCGTTAAATAATAATGGTATTTGCCTTGAAGAAATAAAGCCTCCACATCTTTAGGATTTAGTTTGGTGTAGTCATTTAAAACCTGCATTGACTCCTTGACCTCTTTATTGTCAAATAGCAACTTCACATAAGATAGTGCGAATTCTGAATTTTCAGGTTCCTTTTTGTGTAAAAATTGAAAATCTCTAACTGCCAAACCTATAAGCTGATCATTATTCACTAGTGATTTAGCGCGTTCTAGTAAATATGATGTATTGTTAGGGTTTTTGTTCACCAACTTGGTCCATTGCTGCGTAGGGATGGAAAGCGTAGTATCACGTGACAAATCTTGAGGTTTTTCTACGACTATTTTTTTACATGCAATGCTACAAAACAGGTAAAAAATCAAAATCAATTGTAGATTCAATTTTAGCACGAGGCGAATTTCGTTAATTTTGACTACATAAAAGCATGCCGTTTTATTATACACAGGGTAAAATACCAAATAAGAGACACACCCAATTCAGAAAATCCAATGGAAAATTGTATGCTGAAGAACTAGTTAGTACAGAGGGTTTTTCTAACATATACTCTCTACTTTACCACTGTCATGCTCCCACTTTGGTGAAAGAGGTTGAAAAGGCGAAAAGTGTAAAACCCAATTTTGTACTTTCTGAAAATTTAAAACATAGAAGTTTTACTACATTTTCGTTTGCTCCAGAGAACGATTATCTTGAGAGTAGAAAAATCCTATTTGGCAACAAAGATTTATATATTGGGTCTGCAGCACCTAGACAAAGTATGCAAGATTATTTCTATAAAAATGCGGACGCAGATGAAGTCCTTTTTATACACGAAGGTTCTGGCAAGTTAAAAACAATTTATGGCCAAATTCCATTTGAATATGGAGATTATTTGGTAATTCCAAGAGGAACTACCTATCAATTGGATGTTGAAAACGAAAACAACAGAATTTTTATTACTGAAAGTTTTTCTCCTATTCATCCTCCCAAACGTTATCTGAATAATTTTGGACAACTTTTGGAGCACGCACCCTATTGCGAAAGAGACATCAAACTACCTGAAAATCTTAAAACCTACGACGAGATTGGTGACTATAAGGTGATAATTAAAAAGTCTGATCAATACTTTAATTACACCATGGCAAGCCATCCCTTTGATGCAATAGGCTGGGACGGCTATGTTTACCCTTTTGGCTTTAGCATACACAATTTTGAACCCATTACTGGGCGTATACATTTACCACCTCCTATTCATCAAACATTTGAAGGCAATAATTTTGTTATTTGTTCATTTGTTCCCCGTTTATATGACTATCACCCACAAAGTATTCCTGCGCCTTACAACCACAGCAATGTGGACAGCGACGAAATCTTATATTATGTAGATGGTGATTTTATGAGCAGAAAACATGTTGAAAAAGGAATGATTACATTGCACCCGAAAGGGATTCCTCATGGACCACATCCAGGTACGGTAGAAAAAAGCATTGGTCAAAATGAAACTAAAGAATTGGCAGTGATGATTGATCCATTTTATCCGTTGAATCTCACTCAAGATGCATTGAATATTGAGGATCCTGATTACTATAAAAGCTGGATTTCTTAAATAGTTTACATCAGATTTTCGTGCTTTTGTTTTTTTAACCAAAGTTTGTTCATCACTAGTTAATCACCTTTAGTACAGAAAAATGCTTTTACCTTTGCCATATGGGCAAAAAGCATAAATTGGGTTTAGAAGATTTAGGAG
Organism: Bacteroidetes bacterium MED-G17; assembly: GCA_002457675.1. Lineage (GTDB taxonomy): Bacteria > Bacteroidota > Bacteroidia > NS11-12g > UBA9320 > MED-G17. The sequence goes on along the minus strand of NTKK01000003.1, from coordinate 185,466 downwards.
GCCTTATTTACTCAACAAACCCGGAAGCATCTTTTGAAGCAAATGAAGATGCCGAAGAACAACGACCAGCCGATAAACAAAACCTTTACCTCTCCCGAGACAAAAAGAACCGGAAGGGTAAAGTTGTCACCCTTATTGAAGGCTTTGAGGGAAGTGATGAAGAAGCTAAAGCACTAACCAAAAATCTAAAACAGCTCTGTGGCTCCGGGGGCGCTTGGAAAGACGAAGAAATAGTAGTTCAAGGTGATTTTAGAGACAAAATTTTTCAATTCCTAATTCAAAAAGGTTATAAAGTAACAAAAAAAGGCGGCTGATTTTTGTTTAAGCCAAACTCAGTCAAATACATTTGAATATCTTCAAAAGGCAATTTCAATGGATAACAAAGCCATCATTTCCCAAATTATTGACCAAGCAGAAAAAACACATATAAATCTAAGTCCCAGTGAACTAATAGATTACGCTCTTGAGCGCAAGGAGGGTAAACTAACAGATATGGGCGCACTCGCTGCCGATACAGGTGAATTTACAGGTCGTTCTCCCAAGGATAAATTTGTAGTTAAAGATGTATTTACCGAAAAGAAAGTCTGGTGGGGCGACATCAACCACCCTATATCAACTGAAAAATTTGAAGGCTTGTTGCACAAGATTTTAAAACACTACCGTCGCAAAGAACTTTTTATTCGAGATGCATTTGTTTGCTCGGATTTAGATTACCAGATGAGCATCAAAGTTGTTACAGAGACTGCTTATCAAAACCTATTCGCCAATAACCTCTTTCAACGGTTTAAAGACAATAGTTTCCGTGAGGATGCTGATTGGATCATATTGGCTGCCCCATCTTTTATGGCGGTTGCTGCTGAAGATGGAACTCGTCAACACAATTTTTCAATTACCAATTTTTCAAAGAAAATCATCCTTATCGGTGGAACAGGTTATACTGGTGAAATTAAAAAAGGGATTTTTACTGTGCTTAATTTTACTTTACCCAAAGAACATGGCGTTTTGAGTATGCACTGCTCAGCCAATGAAGGTAAAAACGGAGATACTGCTGTTTTTTTTGGTCTTTCAGGAACTGGTAAAACCACACTTTCTGCAGATTCGAATCGAAAGCTAATCGGAGATGATGAGCATGGATGGTCAGAAAATAGTGTTTTTAACTTTGAAGGCGGATGCTATGCTAAATGTATCGACCTCAGCGAAGAAAAAGAACCACAAATCTACCGGGCCATCAAAAAGGGTGCTTTGGTAGAAAATGTTCGTTTTTTCGAAGGAAGCAATAAGGTGAATTTTGAAGATATTCGTGTTACACAAAATACCCGAGTTGCTTACCCCATTGAACACATTGAAGGAGTCAAACTACCTAGTATTGGCAATCCTCCAAAAAATATTTTCTTTTTAACCTGCGACGCTTTTGGGGTATTGCCTCCAATATCCAAATTGACTGCTGGTCAAGCCATGTATCACTTTATTTCTGGTTACACAGCCAAAGTTGCTGGTACAGAAGAAGGAATAAATGAACCAAAAGCAACTTTTTCTGCTTGTTTTGGTGAAGCTTTTCTCCCCTTGCATCCAAGTGAATACGCCAATATGTTGGGAGAAAAACTCAAAGCCAATCCTGAGATCAATGTATGGCTTATTAATACTGGTTGGTCTGGAGGTGAATATGGAGTTGGTCAACGTATGAAATTAAAATACACTAGGGCGATGATCACCGCCGCCTTAGAAGGAAAATTGGCCCATGCAGAATACCATAATCAAGAGCTTTTTGGACTGGCTATGCCTGTAAAGGTTGATGGCGTCCCATCCGAACTTCTAAACCCAATAGATACTTGGCAAGACAAACAAAAGTTTACAGAAATATGCCAAAAATTGGCTCACCTTTTCAATGAAAATTTTGAAAAATATTCAGAGGGATGTTCGTCAGAAACCATTGCTGCTGCACCAAAATTACAAACTAGAGCTAAAGTATAGATTGCGTGCTAGACGGGCCAACTATTCCCAAACGTCTAATACAATTTGATTGGCAATCAAGTCATTAAATGTTTCTCTTCTTCTAATCAGGTGGGCTTGCTCATTATAAATAAGCACTTCTGAAGGTCGATATCGTGAGTTGTAATTGCTACTCATTTGAAATCCATAGGCACCTGCATTGTGTATTGCCAAAATATCCCCTTCTCTAACTTCAGCTATTTTTCTATCATATCCAAAAGTATCTGTCTCACAGATATAGCCTACAACAGAATAAATACGCTCAATACCCTCAGGGTTGCTTACGTTTTCAATTTTATGATACGCATCATACATCATTGGCCGAATTAGATGATTTTGTCCAGAATTGACCCCCACAAAAACGGTGCTTGTCGTCTGTTTAACTACATTACACTTAACCAAAAGCTGCCCTGCTTCACTTACAATAAATTTACCGGGTTCAAACCACAAGGCTAACTCTTTACCATAGTCTTGACAAAACTTTAAAAACCGTTCCGAAATTTTTTGTCCGACATCACTCATGTCCGTGGTCATATCATTGTCTTTATAAGCCACTTTAAAACCTGAGCCAAAATCCATAAATTCTAAATCCTCAAATTTCTCGGAAGCGTCAAAAAGTAATTCGGCCCCTCTCAAAAAAACATCCGCATCTAAGATGTCTGATCCAGTATGCATGTGCAAACCATTAATTTTCAGGCCTGTTGCTTCAACAATACGATGAACATGTGGTAGTTGATAAATAGAAATACCAAACTTGCTATCAATGTGCCCCGTAGAAATGTGTGCATGCCCACCTGCCATAATGTGGGGATTTAAGCGAATACATACGGGATGTTTATCGCCAAATTCATTGCCAAATTGTTCTAAAATTGAAAGATTATCAATATTGATTACCAAACCCAAATGAGCCGCATCTCGCATCTCATTCATATCTACACTATTGGGCGTAAAAATTATGTCTTTAGGATCAAAACCTGCATGTACGCCTAGCATTGCTTCCTGAATAGAAACTGTATCTAATCCACTCCCCAAAGAATTCATTAGTTTGAGAATATTTATATTACTAAGTGCCTTACAAGCATATTTTATTTTCACATTAACCCCAGTAAACGCAGCTTTCATATTTTCATATTGTTGGGCAATTGTAGAGCCATCATATACGTACGTTGGAGTGCCAAAATTTTCTGCAATTTTTTGCGCATGCACACGAATGTTAGAATCCTTTTTTGACTGCATATAACAAAGAAATTAATTTTATTTAGAACCTAAACAACAGAAAGCCAAGTTGGTTGACTTTTCTAAAAAAAATTATATTAAATCTACAATTTTATACTGTGTGCCATTCCATTGAAAGCATTCTCCAATTTCCTTATTGATTAATTGTTGTGCAATTGGCGCTTGCACCGAAATAAAAATTATCTCAAAACCTTGAAACAACCTTTTGCCCAAACTTTGGCTTAAGAAAAAACACTGTTTATCTGTTAAAATAAGTGACCCTAATCCAGCTTTATTCGTTTTTTGTGTGGGTAAATGTGCAAGCATATTTCTTTGTTTTTGTTGGAGATTTATTCGATACATCAGTTTTTCTCTTTCTTGACTCATCATTTCTCTAGAGGTTTCAAACTTGTCTCCTGCTGAACTTTTGGTGTCATTTTGCATATCTTCTTCTAAGGACTGTAAAGAAGATTTCATTTCAGCAATGCTGCTATCTAAATCAGTTAGACATTTTTCTATTAAGGCAAGTTTGTTCATTTGCTTCAAAGATAGCATTACCAAAGCACACACTGTTTAAGGCTTCTTTTACTAATAGGCTGTTTACAAAATAAAAAAGGGGCCACAAAGCCCCTTTTTTATTGATCTATATAAAATGAAAGTTTAGTCCTTGATTAGTTTTCTCACAAATCCAAGATTTTCTTCGTTAATAATAGCTATGAAGTAAACACCTCTTCTCAAGTCGGCAACAGAAATTCTATTGGCAACAATTTCACCTTTTTGAATGGTTTGACCTAATTGATCGTATATCAAATAGGAAGTAAATCTCTCGTTACTCTGGATATTTACAAACTCATTGGTAGGGTTTGGATAGATTGAAGTGGCACCCCATTTTGGATCAATGATGAACCCGCTAGTATCACCTGTATCTTTTGCTAAAGAATCAATGGACATGGTTTCATCTGTTCGAACAAAATTGAATCTCCACCAACCTTCTCCGCCATTGCCATAATTGATGTCAAGCATAAGTGTGCTGTCAGAGAAATCTGTAACTAAATAAGTAATCGTATCTGGTGCATTTGCAGGATCTTCCAATTGTGTGGTATTTGTAACTTTTGAAAGGCCTAAATAAGCACCTTTCCCAACAAGTGTAATTGATTTTGTGGGCGCATCGTAAGACCAAGTTGCAGACGCAGAACCATCGTGCGGCGCTACTGGTTCTCCACAACCCTCTTCTGCTGCTTGCCAAGTTTCCAACCAAGTGTGTTCAGCCAAATCATTTTCAAAAGATCCATCTATATTGAAAACATAGTGATCAGCAAATAAGCAATGTCTAGTTTCTACGTCTTCTTGTGAATTGTTCCACCAAGAAATATCACCTTGATTGGGACCTACACCCATCGATCCACCTCGTGGAGCAAGCTTCCATCTACCTGCCAATTCAGGCTGAGTTTCACCAATAACAACGCTACCAAGAGCAGTTTCATCAGCTGGATTGGCATTTACCCCAAAAATTCTAAATCCATATTTCACTACAAGACCTGCAGCTAAATCGTCACCAGAAATGGTAACAGAAAAATTACCGCTAGACGGAAGTTTTGTTCGACCTGCACCGCCCAAAGCATCTTGATAGCCATTGTTGGGATCGAGTGCCACGATATGAAAGTAAGCATCGTAGCTTGTATCAAGGGTATTACTTAGCACAGAGCCGCGGAAGGTAAGGTCTTTACCATTAAATGAACCGTCTGTTTCAACTTCTGTATTGGCTTCAACATTTTTTTGACCCTTTCCATCTTTTGCCCAATATTCATCTGTACCATCGCCAAATAAGTTAAAATTGGGTTGCAATGTTATGCTATTTCCCGTCACATCAATTGTCGTTTTAAGCTCATCTATCGCCCAAGCATTGCCAAATTGATAAGCGCCTGCAAAATCGAATATATTTGCGTAGCCTACCCAAGCGTCGGAAGCAGAAAATTCAACCGTATTTGAAGTTGATTGTACAACCCCTTCCTTGGCCAAAATAAAACGCCACCAATTACCTCCACCAACTGCAATATCTAAGGTCATTTTCTCATCACTTAAATCTGTAACTTGATACACAATACTATCTTGTACTGGTGCCCAATTCACTAGCTCTCCTCCATTGTATGCTTTATTGAGACCAAGGTACGCACCTTTGCCCACGACTGTAAGCGTTTTGGCACCTGCATCATATTTCCATGTAGCCAAACTTGAGCCATCAAAAGGTGCAATTGTAGCACCACAACCTTCTGTAGTTACACCATGTGCGCCTGTCTCTAACCATGTTTCATTTTGGACATTCATGGCAAAAGAACCGTCATTATTGAATGTAAAGGAGTCGTCAAGCAAGCAAGGTCGAGAACCATCGCCAGGATAGGAATAATATTGTCCAGAGCCTACGGAGGGCCCAACCATCAATGAGCCGAACTCATTGGATATTCTCCAAGTTCCCTCAATTTGAGCAAAAGCAGTTATACTAACTAGAATGCTCACTGCAAATAAAAGTTTTTTCATATGTTAATGTTTTAGTAATCCAAACTTAAAGAAAAATTGTTAAAGTAAAAAATACTATAAGTCAAATTACCAACTTAAGGTAAAATAAACCATAAGTCCCAAAAAAGATGTTTATTTGCTTGGCTAAATGTATAACCAAAAAGAAGCGTTAAAAGACTATTATTCCACAAATGATTATGGAGAAGAAAATCTTGGTTATCCATTCGTATTTGGGGTATCTGTTGATTGTATTGTCCTCGGGTATCAATCTGGCAAACTGAAAGTACTATTGGTTGAAAGAGGCGTTTCTCCTTATCGTGGCTATTGGGCTTTGCCAGGTGATTTATTGAAAAAAGATGAAGATTTGAAAAATGCAGCCGAACGGGTTTTATATCAACTAACAGGATTAAGAGAAATTTATTTCAAGCAATTCAAGACATTTGGAGCCATTGACAGACACCCAATGGGCAGAGTACTCACTGTTGGATTTTTTTCATTGGTTAAATCAGAGAATATTTATCCTTTGCCTGCCGCTTGGGCAAAAGATACTAAGTGGTGGGATATTAATGAGCTTCCAGAGTTGGCTTTTGACCATGCATTTATTATTAGAAAAGGTTTAAAACGTTTAAGAAAAAAAGCGAAATACGAATCCATTGGCTTTGAGTTACTCCCAGAAAAATTCACCCTTCTAGAATTACAAAGTACTTATGAAGCGATTTTTGGGGTTGAGTATGACAAACCGAATTTTAGAAAAAAAATTCTCTCCATGAAAATTTTAGAAGATTTAAACGAGTTACAAAGCAATGTAAATCATAGGCCTGCCAAGTTGTATCGTTTTGACAGAGATAAATATAATACGTTGAAAAACATGGGATTTCAATTTGAATTTTAATTATGAATAGTGAATTGCAAGTTTTAGACATAGGTGTTATCAGCTTATATTTTTTAGCTGTTTTCAGCATTGCTCTATTCTTCTATTTTAGAAGGAATAAATCAAATAACGGGCAATCAGAAGATTACTTTTTAGGAGGTAAAAATTTGGCTTGGTGGGCAATTGGCGCATCCCTATTTGCATCAAATATTGGTTCTGAGCACTTAATTGGTTTAGCAGGTGCAGGCGCAAAAGGCGATTTCCCTGCTGCTCAGTTTGAAATTTTGGCTTCGTTAATCTTACTCCTATTGGGTTGGGTTTTCGTGCCATTTTATATGAAGAGTGGCGTGTATACAATGCCAGAATTTTTAGAAAAAAGATACAATTCTTGGGCAAGATCCTACCTTACTTGGGTTTCAATTGTCGCTTATGTAATAACAAAAATTTCTGTAACCATTGCCGCAGGTGGCATTGTGTTTACTGCTCTTCTTGGAATAAATTTTTGGACTGGTGCGATATTAATTGTTCTGATTACCGGTGTTTACACAATACTTGGTGGATTAAAAGTTGTGGTTTATACTGATTTCTTACAAATGTTGGTCTTATTAGGTGGGTCGATTGCAATTACTTTATATGGCCTTGGTGAATTAGGCGGATGGGGAGAATTGGTCTCTAAAACAGAATCAAGTTACCTAAGTTTATGGCGCAGCGCTGACGACACTTCTTTTCCCTGGACAGGTGTCTTGCTCGGTGCACCCATATTGGGGGTTTGGTATTGGTGTACAGATCAATTTATTGTGCAACGTGTATTGTCAGCAAAAAATATTGATGAGGGAAGAAAGGGGACTATTTTTGGGGCATTTCTGAAGTTATTGCCCTTGTTTCTATTTGTAATTCCAGGGGTTATTGCTTTTGTGCTTTCCAATGGGCCCGACGCAAAAATTCATTTTCCGATGGAAAATGGCGTGATTAATTATGACGCCGCATTACCAATTTTAACTATGCAGCTGTTGCCCGCAGGCTTGAAGGGTTTAGTAATTGCAGGATTACTGGCAGCATTAATGAGCTCATTGTCTTCGGTATTCAACTCTTGTTCTACATTGATAACTATGGATTTGTATAAAAAGTGGAGACCTCAAACAGATGATAAAGCACTTGTAAGGTTTGGACAAAAATCTACCGCATTTTTGGTGTTGTTAGGTTTGGCATGGATTCCATTAATGAATCTTATTGAAGGAGGTCTATTTCAAAAATTGCAAAGTATTCAAGCTTATATATCCCCACCAATCGCTGCCGTATTTCTAGTTGGGATATTCAATAAAAAAATAACTAGTAAAGCCGCAAAATATGCCCTTTTGACAGGGGCATTTGTTGGGACTGCAAGATTGATTTTGGAATTAATTAAAGAAAATCTATCGGGATTTTTGTACGACTTTGCTCAAATTAATTTTTTACATTTTGCCTTCTTGCTGTTTTTGATTTGCGTAGCCATCTTGTTTTTATTTTCCACTAAAAAAGAGGCTGTTGGTAAAGAACTTTCTGAAATTACCTACTCGAAAGGACATTTTATATGGAAAGAAAATTTTACAAACTTGATCCTTTCCGCATTGGTTATCTTGGGTGTCATTTCTTTATGGATAGTTTTTGTATAATATGAAAAATATATTTCTTAGTATTTTTTTGGCAGCACTTTATTCTTCCGCTTGCCAAAATGTTCAAAAGTCGAGTGATCCAATTAAGAGGTTATTGCGTCAGATGACAACCAAAGAAAAAATTGGTCAAATGACCCAACTGAACATAGGTTTAATTTGTAAAGGCGCGTTATACAATTTAGATGAGCCTTTGCAGATAGATGCTGACAAACTAAAAAAAGCAATTAGCGAATATGGCGTTGGCTCAATACTTAATGCAGGTAATTCTCATGGGCATTCAATATCAACTTGGCATGAGATTATAACAGAAATAGATAAAGAGTCTAGAAAAACAAATCACAAAATTCCGGTACTTTATGGCATAGATGCCATCCACGGGGCCAACTATTTAATGGAAGGTACGCTTTTCCCACAACCATTAGCTCAAGCCGCAACATTTAACCCTGAATTGATTCAAAAAGTAGCCGAGATAACAGCTTATGAAACTCGGGCCATGGGTATTCCTTGGAACTTTTCACCTGTTTTAGATGTTGCAAGACAACCCTTATGGAGTAGAGTTTTTGAAACATATGGAGAAGATCCTTTTTTAGCTTCCCAAATGGGTGCTTCAGCCATAAGAGGTTATCAAGGAGAAGGAACAGAAGTAGATAATTTTCACGTTTCTGGATGCATGAAACACTTTTTGGCTTACAGTTTTCCATTTACTGGAAAAGATAGAACTTCTGTGTATGTGCACCCCATTCAATTGAGAGAAATTTTTCTTCCCAGTTTTGAAAAAGCAATTGAAGAAGGAGCGCTAAGTGTGATGATAAATTCTGGAGATTTAAACGGAATACCTGTTCATGCAGATAAAAGTATATTGACTGATTTGTTAAGAAAAGAATTAGGTTTTACTGGTGTTGCTGTTACTGATTGGGAAGACATAATAAAGCTTGTTGACTTTCATCATATAGCCAAAGACTTGAAAGAAGCAGTGAAAATATCAATCAATGCAGGAATAGATATGAGTATGGTACCTAATGACTATAATTTTTCAGATTTATTATTGGAGCTGGTTGAAGAAGGCGAAGTCCCTATGAAAAGAATTGATGAAGCGGTATTCAGAATTTTAGACTTGAAAAAAAAATTGGGACTTTTTGACGATCCCTTGTGGTTCCAAAAAGAAGATTACCCGCTATTATCTTCTGACAGTTTTCGGCAAGTGGCAGAAAATGTGGCTGAGGAATCAGTTACCTTGTTAAAAAATCAAAACCAAGTTTTGCCCCTATCAAAAGATTTACGAATTGGTGTAAGCGGCAACGCCTTAGAAAAACTGACACTAGTAAATGGTGCTTGGTCAAGGACTTGGCAAGGCGTTGATAGCCAATGGGATGATACATCTAAAAATACACTTTGGGATGCTTTATCCAAAAAAAGTCCAAAGTCAATCAAACTTAAAGAATCAAGTGATGCTCAAAATGTTGATGCCATTGTTTTATTTTTTGGAGAAAAACCAAGCACCGAAAAACCTGGCGATATACATTCCCTTGATGTACCAACTTCTTGGGTAAAACAAGTAAAAGAACTAGCCAAATACAACAAGCCAATAATACTTGTATTGAGTGTAAATAGACCCCTAATTATTCGTGAGATGGAACCCTATTGTGATGCAATTTTGATGAGCTATTTAATTTCTGAAAATGGAACTAACGCAATTGCCAAAACTCTTCTTGGAGATATAAATCCAAGTGGCATATTACCGATCACATATCCTAGGCATACCAATAGTTTGTTGCCCTATGACCATAAATATACCGATAGGCTAAATATAGATTTTGGAATGGGTGCATTTAAGCCCCAGTATGCGTTTGGCCACGGCCTATCCTATAGTAGTTTTGATTACAAGGAATTTACGCTAAACAATGACACGTTTAACCAAAAGGACACTTTAATTTTAAGCTATACCATTACAAACACAAGTGATCGAAACGCAATGAAAACAGAGTTAATATTTATAAGTGACTTGGTGGCATCAGTAGCCCCAGCAGTAAAGCGTTTAAGGGCATTTAATAAAAAGGAAATAAGGGCAAGGGATAAACAAACTTACCAGTTCGTCATACCGATATCTTCCTTAGCTTTTGTGCATTCAGATTTACAAAAAAAGGTAGAGCCCGGAGAATTCATCGTCCATGTGGGAGATTGGTCTAAAAAAATAGTGGTTTACTAATATTAAAATCTATATCCTAAGTGTATATCCGCGTTAAAAAGAACATGCCTATAGTCAGACTCCTTGGGCTGACGCTGGTTTCCATTTACGTCGTCCCAAGTTCTCCAAAATTCTGGTGAGCCAAAACCTCTTGTAGTTCTTGAAAATCCTGTAAATATTGAAAGTGTAAACCCAGAGCTTTGCGTCCATTTCTTTCCAAAACCAAAACCATAGCCTAGGTTATGAATCGACTCCCAATTTGAAATGAAGTTAGACCAAGGGTAATTCCCAGTGGTATCGTTAACAAATCTCCCATTGTCCCTATCTACATTATAGTAACCAACATACCCTTGTGCAAATATTCCCTGCATTCCGTACTCTTTTTGTTTATTAAAATAAAATCTGAAGTAAGGAGTAGCCATTAGATTAAGCCTCAAAACTCTTGAATCACTATTCCCATTTATGAGAAGTGTTGCCCCAAATGAAGAATTGTTACTAAAATCTTTTTCATATTCAATATCATAACTAGGTATAGCAAGAGATTTTATTGCGCCAATACGTAGTTCATGTCGTTTTTGATTAAGTGGTTTAAATTGTCTTTTTCTTGGCAGTTCGACCCCTTGCCCCCAGGAAAAGTTAGCCGAAAAACAAATAATTGATAAAAAAATGAGTTGTAAAGATTTTTTCATAATGCATTTAAAATATAAATAAAAGTATAGGCATCTAAAAAACCTATTTCCTCTATTGTTGCTGAAAAACACGAATGTAGTCAACAGCCATTTCGCTTGGGAAAATTGTGTTTTGATCCGGACTTCCCGGCCAGTTACCTCCTACAGCGATATTAAATAAGAAATGAAAAGGCTTGTGAAATTCACTCATATGCCCTTGGCTTATGTTCACGCTAGCGTACTGTCGGTTATCCAAGTACCACCTGATTTCCTTGCTGTCCCATTCAATAGAGAAAACATGAAACTCTTGGTCAAATCCTGCTTTTTCTGTGTTCAAATAGATTTCTCCACCTGCTTGTACTTTTTGGTTTCGATCTTCATTATGCCAATGTAAAGTACCCAATAGGTGACGAGGTTGCTTTCCTACTACTTCCATAATATCAATTTCTCCACATCTTGGCCATCCAATAGAACCTATGTTTTCACCTAACATCCATAAAGCTGGCCACATTCCTTGAGTTGTTGGCAACTTAGCGCGGATATCAAACCTACCATATTGAAAGCTTTTTTTACCGATGGTATACAACCGAGAAGAGGTGTATGATTGATCATGAAAATTTTCTTTTTTAGCAGTAATTTTTAAGTACCCATTTTCTAATCTTGTGTTTTCAGTTCTGTAATACTGCAATTCATTATTTCCCCAACCGTACAAACCGTATTCGCTCCCGGTTCCTTTTTGAAAGGTCCAAGATGAGCCATCCAAAACCTCTCCGTTAAAATCATCTTCCCAAACCAAGCGATACCCATCATAAGATTTTGGACTTTTATATCCTTTGTCATACTCGATGAGTGGATCCGGCACTAAAAAGTTTATAACCCTTGTTTCCTCGATATAAATGTCTTCAAGTGCCAAGGCCCGAATTGTAAATGTATATGTTCCTCTCGAATTCAAATTGAAATTAAAGACACCATCTTTCCTTATTTCATATGTTTGAAATTCATTAGGACCTTCGATATTTACAGCGTAGTTGTTGGTGTTTTTCGCCACTGCCTGAAGTCTTACTGAACCGATTGAAGAATCTAAGACAGACAAATCGATTTGTAAATCTGAGGGTGTTTGCAAAGTGAAACTTTCTCTTTCACTAGTCTTACAACTACTTGTAGTTAGCATTAGAATAGAGAAACAGAAAAATAAACCTGAGAAAAATATTTTCATTTTATTCATAATTCAATCAACGTGATTCACTCTTTTTGGAATACCCTTACATAATCTACATACATATGGCTAGGAAAAATTGTTGTATTATCTGGATTTCCTGGGTTATCCCCACCGATTGCCAAATTTATGATAATTAAGAACTTTTCTCTTAATTCCGACATATCAGCGGCAGATATTTCTTTGACAAGGAATTGTCTATTGTCAACATACCACTTTATTCTATTTTTATCCCAAACTATTGAGTATACGTGAAATTCAGAAGACAACTCATCTTGATCATCTAAGGTTTTTGATCCTCCTGTATCTCCTCTTTTACCATTATTTTCGTTGAACCAGTGAATAGTTCCATGAACTGTTGCCTTTGGATCTCCCCAATATTCCATTATATCAATTTCCCCGCATTTTGGCCACCCAATTTGCTCATAGCTATCCCCCAACAACCAAATAGCCGGCCACATACCTTTTGAAATTGGAATTTTGGCGCGTACATCTATCCTCCCAAACTGGAAAGAAAAATGATTGTTTGTGTTTAAACGAGCTGATGTGTAGGTACCACCATTGCCATTGCCTAGAATATCTAAATAGCCATTGTTTACAGAAGCATTTTGTTTTACATAGTTTTGTAGTTCGTTGTTTTGAGCAAAACCCTTTTCAAAATTCCAATTTTCTTCATTTACAATGATGCCTTCAAATTCATCATTCCAAATTAACTTGTAACCAGTATAAGCTTGAGGAGACGTATAACCTTTATCAAAATCTTCATGTTCCCTAAGTTGATCAAAGTCAAGTTGCAAATTTTCTTGAATAAAATTGCTTTCAGTTGAATGTGCTCTTGCTTTTATCTGATATTTACCCACCGGGTTTACGTCAAACTCGAAAATCCCTGCTGTGGAATTTTTACTTTCATTTGAGTTGCTGCTTTCCACACTAACTGAATAGAAGTTTGCTAGGTCAGCATTGCACCGGAGTTCTATTTGTCCATTTGTGGTATCCAGCACATTGATAAGCACTTCAAAATTGGTAGGTAAAATAATACTATCACCATTGGGATTGTTGTCTTCTTTGCATTGAAAAAGAAGGACACAAATACCCAATATGAGAATATATTTATGCTTTTTTATCATTCAATCTATTCAACAGGTACCAACCAAAGATACCATGACAATTCTTCATTTCCTTCATGTAGATATCTAAGATGCATCTCATTGTTATTTATTTTGAGTACCTTATACGTATTTGTACCTTGCCCGGTATAAAACCCAATAAATGCTTTACCAGATATGCTTATGGTTGTATCACTTTCTTTATCTATTGTCCAAGTTTCACCCATTTGATTTTCAAATGGCACGGTATAATCATCTTTCACTTGAACAGATGACGGAAATGTTTCATGAAAGTCTCCGTGAGTGTATGCGAATCCGTTGGTTATTTGATCAAACTCAAATCCTTCAAAACGGAATGTAAATCGATCATCATATAAGTTACAACCAGATTTATCTGCAGGACCTGCTGCCCACCAATTTGGAGTAAAACCTAAAGTTGGGTCAGGAGGGTTTGGCCCTACACCCAAATGTTGATCTCGAGTAGAATCAATCATCCATGTCCTTTCACTGCCTCCTGTTAAATAATAATAAATAGAATCGCTTAGTAGAGATAGGTCATCATTTACTATTTGAATGGTCTGTTTTGTGCTCGCACTACCACCAGGGCCAAATACTGTAAGGGAGACATCATAGTCACCTTTATTTGGATAGAATGAAGTGGTTTGTTTCTCAGCAGATTTACGTCCATTCCCAAAATCCCACACATACTGGTAATTTGCATCACCAGCTAGAAATTCAACTATATTTTGGTTAGAGTCATTAAAGTTATAGGTAAACTCAGCGTCTTTTGTTGTTGGCGCTTCCCCTAAATTTGGTCTTTCATCATTACAAGAAATGAAAGAAAGAAACAAGATACATACTGTTAGATTTTGATTAATTTTTTTCATGGTATTAATAATTTGGATTTTGAGACCAATTTCCTCCTGCCAAATCAATTTCAACTTGAGGAATTGGGAATAATTCATGTTTTCCTGGCACAAAATTGTCAATTTCAGTTGATGCTTTTCCTGTTCTAACTAGGTCAAAAAACCGGAGACCTTCGCCCGACAATTCTGATCTGCGTTCATTCCAAATGTCTTCAGTGAGGTTTGATCCATTGCTTGATATTGAAGGCATACCTACTCTTGTGCGCACCAAGTTTAAATATTCAAGAGCTTTAGCGTCGTTGGGGCTTGATTTTCTGTTGTGTGCTTCTGCTGCCATAAGTAGTACATCCGCATATCGAATAACTTTATAATTTACAGGACTTGTCAAATCGTTATCAGGCAAACCAATCTCCCCTTGTTTTTTAATGTACTTGTTGTTGTAAAACCCAGTATGCCCACCAGCACCTTTAGCATATTCTATTTGATCTGGATTGGCTTGTTTAGATATAAATTCATCAAGGTTTAATACGGTTGCGTCTTTTCGTGGATCATTGGCATCAAAAAAGTCGTACAAATCTTGCGTTGGCAAATTGTAACTATTCCCATCACCATAAACAGGCCCATTATATTGTCTTATCCCTTGAAAACCAGGAGCTACATTGCCCTCCAAACAAATAAAGCATCCATAACTCCCACCTTCCAAACCAGAATATTCTATATCAAAAACAGTTTCGCTATGTCCCTCATTTGCCACAGAAAACAACTGTGAATAGTCATTTATAAGGCTATACATACTGCTTTGAATAACAGAGTCTAGCGTGCTTGCAGCTTGGTCAAATTTATTTTGATAAAGTTGAACTTTACCCAATAAACTACGGGCGGCACCTTTTGTTACTTTTCCTTTTATCACTTGTACTTCAGGTAGGACAGCGGCAGCGGCTTTCAAATCGCTTTCTATTTGTCTATAGACTTCAGATTTTGAAGTTCTTTCAATTTCTTTTGCTTCTTCAGCGCCTAGTCTTTTATCCAATATTAGTGGAACATCCCCAAAAAATTTAACAAGTTGGAAATAATAATAAGCCCTTAGAAATTGACATTCTGCAATTATTTGGTCTTTGCCCTCAAAATCTATTTTATCTTTAAATTCCAAAATATAGTTGGCTCTTGTTAGACCGGCGTAATTCCAACGCCAAATGCTCCTAAGTTCGTTATTTACCGCATCGTGGCTCATATTTTCAATCTCGTGCAAACCTTCAGTATCTGTAACACTTTCTCCTCCTGCAATGGCATTGTCTGAGGCAATTTCACCAATCCATATATTCAAGAATGAACCTTGAAGTAAATCGTAGGCACCGACAAGGGCTCTTTCATAGTCTTCTTGACGCTCAAAAAAGTTTTCGGCATCTTGCGTGTAAGGCGGATCAATCTCAAGAAAATCGCTACAACCTGAAAAAAATAAGCCGATAGTTATGATATATAATTTTATTTTCATTTTATAGTCTTATTGAAATTCCACCCATAAAAGTTTTTGCCTGCGGATAAAAACCGTTGTCTATACCTACAGCTAGTGCTGAACCTGAACTTACATCAGGATCATAGCCCATGTATCTGGTTAAAGTTAAAAGGTTGTTGGCCGATAGATATACCCTCATACTCTGAATAGCTGCTTTTGAAGTAAATTTAGTTGGTAATGTATATCCGATTTGTAGATTCCTGAGTCTTGCGAAATCACCGCTTTCAACATAAAAATCGGAGAAAACACCATTTCTGTTAAGCTCTGTTGTAATTCTAGCCTGATCATTGGTTGAATTAGGACCTGTCCATCTGTCAAGCGCATAAGCCAATTGATTGGCATAAGGTTGTTGTCGCTCATAATTTCTAATAATTTCATGTCCCAATGCTACATACAAATTACCAGATAAATCAAAGCCTTTAAAAATCAAATTGAAATTGAAACCCATGGTAACTTTTGGGATTGGAGTACCAATCATGGTTTTATCTGAATCATCGCTAAAGCTAATTTGTCCGTCGCCGTCTTGGTCAACAAATCTAAAATCACCTGGCTTTGCTCCTTCCTGTATCACAGATGCATTGTCAATTTCTTCTTGTGTTTGAAAAACCCCATCTGTTTGATATCCGTGGAAATAACCAATAGGAAAGCCTTTTTCAAAACGTGTAGCCACATTGCCTCCAACACCAAAGCTTGCTCCTGGAAGGAAATCGACACCTTGTGGTGTCTCAGTTACCTCATTGTTGAGATAGGTGACGTTATATGCAGCATTTAACTTCAATGCTCTTTTTGAATTTGTGCTGTAGCGCATTTCCAACTCAACTCCTTTATTGCTCACATTACCTGCATTAATAATTGGTGGGTATCCGCCGGGTCCATACGAACCGATTATACCAGAAACATCTGGTTGAAATAGTAAGTCAAAAGTATTTTTAACAAAATAATTCACTGTGGTATTTAGTCTATTAAATAAAATGATGTCGGCGCCTATATTGAACTGTCGAGTTGTTTCCCATTTTAGGTCAGGGTTTGCAGCTCGACCGATAGCGGTTCCAATGGTAATAATATCGTCAAACACATAAACACCTTCGCCATTAAGTTGCGCTCGATATGCAAAATTTTCAATTTGATCATTGCCGCTAACACCAAAACTTGTCCTAATTTTTGCGAAGGAAATTACATCACTCTTGAAGAATGGCTCTTCCGAAAGCAACCACCCTGCAGAGAGTGTAGGAAATAATCCAAAACGATTATTTGGACCAAATTTTGATGACCCATCCCTTCTTAAAATTCCAGATAGTAGATAACGATCTTCTCTATTGTATTCAGTCCTTAGAAATACGGAAACCAGTCGTTCTTCAAATTCGTAAGAGCTTACATTATTCAAGAATCCTCCAGAAGCTAAGTTTGCTGAAATATCGGCATAGTCCTTCGAATTATTTGGTATGTTGAATGCGGTTCCTGATAGGTTTTCCCCTCTCCTCTTAAAGACTGACCATCCTAGCGTACTTTTCAGGGTTTGGTTTGGTGTTATGTTCTTTTTATGATTCAAGAATCCTTCGTAATTCAAATCAGTATATGTTGTTCTTGACTCGGATACACTCGCACCTCTATCTATCTGCACACCATCTGCAATCTCCACTTGAACTGGATCCAAGTCTTCATTTGCTGCATTGTTGGCATATTTACCGGGGCCGTACCAAACGAGAGGGGAGAACACCTTACCATCTAACAATGCCACGTTATAGTTTAAACGATTTGTAAAAACTAAGTTTTTGGTAATGTCAAAGGCAATTTCTTCTTTACCAACAAATTTATTCACCCATGACGTATTGTATGTATTTTCCATCTGAGCGATTGGGTTGATGATATCATTAACCTCCTCAAGGTAGCTATATCTTCCTTCAACTGTTTTAATTGGTGCAGTTGGAAATGCATTGATTGTATTGTACAAGACAGAACCAATACCGTTTTCAGGCAAAGCGTTTCTTGTTTCTTTAGTATACAGGAATATCGAATTCAATCTCAGTCTTTCAGACAATTTCGTTGTGATATTTACCCGGCCATTTAGCCTTTCAAAGTTTGCTTTTTCATTTCCCACAATACCATTTTGCAAAAAGTAACTTCCACCAAGAGAATAGCTTGTATTTTTTGATCCACCTTGTATACTAATGTTGTGGTTTTGTATTGAAGCATTGGAAAAAACAGCTTTTTGCCAGTCTGTTCCTTCACCAAGTTGTGCATTTGGGAAAGGAAGCTGTTCGCCAGCGGTTCCGAACATTTCATTTTTTATCACTGCATATTCAGTTGCATTAAGAAGGTCGAGTTGATTTACGGCTTGTTGTGTTCCAAAATAACTACTCAAGGTAATTTGTGGCTTTGTATTTCTTCTTCCTTTTTTGGTCTCGATTAGTATGACCCCGTTTGCTGCTCTCACTCCGTAGATTCCTGCAGTAGCATCTTTTAGTATGTTAACCGATTCAATATCGTTGGGATTTAAAGAATTTAAACCATCAGAGTCATAAATAACGCCATCAACAACGATTAATGGATCATTGTCTCCAAATGTTGAAAGTCCACGAATTCTGATGTTTGATGTACCACCAGGCGACCCAGAATTGGTGCCAATATTGACACCCGCGACTTGACCTTGTAATGCTTGATCCAATCTCGGAATATTCAACTTTTCAATATTTTCTTTTCCAACTTGGGTAGTAGCACCAGTAAGTTCCTTTTTTGAAGCGCTACCATAACCCACTACCAAAACTTCATTTAGCTTATTTACGTCATTAACTAGTTTTACATTTAAAATAGACGTTCCGTAAACAACCCTTTTCTCTGTCTGAAAATTCTCCATTTCAAAATAAATTGTTGCTGAGTCTCTAAATGAAGTAATATCGAGAACATAATTCCCATTCTCGTCTGTAAAAGCACCTGAATTGGATACAGTTTCAAGGACGGCAACACCAATAATAGCTTGGTTTTCATCATCAGTCACTTGCCCACTAATCTGGATTTTATTTTGGCCGAAAGAGGCCGTAGAAAACACCAAAAAGGCAATAACGCTTGGAATAGTTTTATGCATTTGTTAACCTATCTGCAACAAATATATAAACTTATGGTAAGAAAAACCATAAGTTGATTTATTCATCTATTCTACTATTAAATCTTCGTTTATTTTTGATAAAATCTCAACAAATTTTTCGTTTGATCTTGGGCTAAAATAAATTTTGCGGTATTTGCCATAATGCACTACAATTCCATTTCTTGAAGTTGCCGGCCTATACCCTACCCACATTGTTTTTCCAACTTCCAATTTTGTTATCTTGTTTATGGGAATTTTTCCTCTCAAAAAACTTGATCTATAATAGACATGTTGTTTGTCAATACTATAGTTTGTGCCCTCAATTATGGAAATGAGTAAACCATTGGTAAGCAATAAGGTAAGATGGCCAAATATATCACTGGTGTTAAGGGTCTTGCTTGTTAAATATTGTATGGTACTAAGCACAAACAAAAAAATAACGGTGCCATACATTATAGAACGAAAAAGTGGATCTTTTGCGCTTTTGAAATAAACTTTATCCAAAGGCTTATATTTTTTCTGAGGTTCTCTCTACAAACCTTAGCAAATCCTCTCCCTTCAACATATTTTGAGAGAGCAAAGCCAAGTCATACACGTGTTGGATAGCATTTTTACGCCTTTGTTCATCACTAAAGCTTAAGATTTTTTTTGCATTAGGATGATTTAAGTTAATTACTAGGTTGTGCTTTTCTGGCATTTGTCCAAAAGGATTGCCCCCCCCCACACTATACATTTCTCGCATTCTTCTGTCAAACTCTGATTTTGTAATTGTGACAAAATTATCCTCCGAACCTTGGGCTACAGTTTCAATAACACAATTTTCATTTTGAATTTGACTTTTGAATTGCTCAACAAGTTTTTCTTTTTCATCATCTGATAATGTCGACTCTATTTCTAACTCTTGCTGCACCAATTTTGACAAACTATCAGCATCGACTCTTTTAAACTGTACTTTCTCAAATTTTGATTCGAAAGCGCTTACTAGATGATTGTCTATGATTTCATTTAATTCAAGTACTAAAAAGCCTTTTTTTGTTGCGGCTTGAACAAAAGTAATTTGTTCCTCTTTGTTGTTTGTATAAAGCGCAATTCGGTTACCTTCTTTGTCCTTTTGACTAATTTCTATTTTATCAGTAAACTCATCAATGAGCATATGGTTGTTGTTGGTGTCTTTCAATAAAGCAAAATTTTGTGCTCGGTCATAAAATTTTTCATCATTGATCATTCCATATTTAACAAAAATGCTCATGCTTTCCCATTTCTCTTCAAAATCATTGCGGTCTTTTTTGAATATTTCATGAAGTTTATCCGATACTTTTTTGCTAATGTGAGAAGTGATTTTTTTCACATTCCCATCTGCCTGGAGGCTGCTTCTAGAAACGTTTAATGGAATATCTGGAGAATCCAAGATGCCATGTAAAAGCATAAGGTAATCGGGCACAATATCTTCTACATTGTCTGTCACGAATACCTGATTACTGTAAAGTTGAATTTTGTTCCTATTGGGATCGATGTCCTTTTTTAATTTAGGGAAATACAGAACTCCCGTGAGATTAAATGGGAAATCAACATTTAAGTGAATCCAAAAAAGTGGTTCATCTTCGATTGGATACAATTCCTTATAAAAATCTTTATACTCTTTCTCATCTAAATCAGCTGGATTTTTTTTCCAAATAGGACTTGTATTGTTGATGTTTTCATCATCAAACCATATGGCAATGGGTAAAAATTTTGCATACTTACTCAAAAGATTCTTAATCTTAAATTTATCTAAAAACTCAACTGATTCTTCATTAATGTGCAGAATGATGTCGGTACCAATTTTTTTTCTTTTACCCTTGGTGATTTTAAAATCTGTACTCCCTGTGCAAGTCCAACGAGCGGGTTCTGAATCTTTTTTGTAGCTTAAGGTATCAATTTCTACTTTATCCGCTACCATAAATGCTGAATAAAAGCCAAGTCCAAAATGACCAATAATGTTGGTGTCTTCCTTTGAATCCTTGTATTTTTCGACAAATTCCTCTGCACCAGAAAAAGCGATTTGGTTAATGTACTTTTCTATCTCCTCTGCGGTCATACCAATACCCATATCGCTAATGGTTAAAGTTTTTTTCTTTTCGTCCAACTTTACGTTGATTTTTAAGTCGTTGGTTTTCCCTTCAAAATCACCTTTTGAAGCGAAATATTTTAGTTTCTGAGAAGCATCTACAGCATTAGAGACCAGCTCTCTCAAAAATATCTCATTATCTGTGTAAAGAAATTTTTTGATTATTGGAAATATGTTTTCCGTATTTACAGATATTTTTCCTTTTTGCATATTTAATGTCTAAGCAAAAGATTAACCAATTGTAAAATATGTCGATTTGTCAGAATTGCTATTCGATAATTTCTGAAAAAATAATACCTGTATTTTCTTCAATGCTCGCCAAGGTCGTAAACATATTGTTAAAAATAACACCACTCTTTATTTTATAGTTTCCTTTTTGGATGCTTGCATAATGATTTCTTTTTATGTTTTTCATATCTTGATTTAAGCGTTCACACAGCATCGAAAAGTTTGAGAGCTCAATTGCATTTTCTTTATTTTTAAGGATCTTTTTTAATGTGTGTAATATAAGGATACAATCTTGCAACAATAGTAAAAGGGCATCTCTCTGCTTTTGAATAAACCAAATCTTATTTTCTCTTTTTTGTTGAAAAAGCTCAGATAAATCATAAATTTTATCTGCAATTCTCTCTAATTCAGTTACGATTATGAGTTGTTTTCTGATTTGATTATCATTTCCATCGCCATTTTGGGCAATTCGTGTGAGCACAGATGCAATTTTTAATTCAAGCGAATCCGACTTTTCCTCTAAATCGATTATTTTGTTTATCACATCCTGCTGTTTATCTTGATCCTTTTGATTAATGAGGGTTCCAAAAAGCTCCATCATTTCCAAATTTAAATCCAAAAACCCATGCACTTCATCGTGCACTTTTAACATTGAATAATCAGATGATGATGTAAAAATTGGATTTAATAAGTTGTCTTTTCTGCTTTGTTCATTTACTTCTGCTGCAAAAACCAATCTTGATGCCATCTTTTCAATAAATGGCACAAACCACACCACTAACACCACATTAATTAGGTTGAAACCCGTGTGAAACAAAGCAAGTTCGTATTGAATTATTTCTTGTGTTCCCTGTAAACCAATAATCGGCAACAAATAATCAAATAAATTGCCCACCAATGAAAGCAAAACATAAAATAGTGGGAATGCCCATAAAATACCCATTAAATTAATTACGAAATGAGCCCGCGCAGCTTTTTTTGCCTCAGTATTTGCAACTATTGCTGCTAAGTTGCAGGTTATAGTAGTACCGAGATTAGCACCCAGAATCATCCCAGCTGCCAATTCGAAAGAAAGGCCATCAACAACCATGGCAAGTGTAAGTGCCAAGGCTGCACTTGAGCTTTGAATAAGTGATGTAAATACCAAACCCAAAAGAAAAAAACTAAAAACACCTTTTATTCCTTCTTGGTTATTATTCTCCACAAGCTCAGTGAAATAAATATTGTTACTTAAATCAAAACCAATTACCGTACTTTTCAACTCTGCTAAACCAAAGACCAATATGACAAAACCTATGGTGAGTGTCCCAAATGATCGTAACTGATTATTTCTTGAAAAATATATTGGAACTGCAATGACCAATAAGGGAAGAATATAATCTGGATTGCTAAATGAAACATCACCAAATCCTAGGAATAATATCAGCCATGCGGTAAGCGTAGTGCCGATATTCGACCCTAGAACAAGGTATATCGATTGTTTTAGACTAATCAACTTCGCATTAACAAAACTGACAATTAAAACAGTTATAGTTGAAGAAGATTGTACAATAGAAGTTGAAAAAAAGCCAGTTAAAATGCCAGTGAATCGATTTCCTGACATCGCATTTATTACAGCTTTAAAATTGCCACTTGCCAATCGGTTTACACCGTCACTCATCAGGTGCATTCCAAAAATAAAAAAGGCAATTGAGCCTAACAACTTTATAACTTCTACTATTGGCAAACAACAAAGTTAAGATTGTTTTTTTAGCAAATAGGTTAGGTCTTTGTAAAGAAATTGTAATTCTCAAATAATACTTTTTGTTGATAATCAACATTTTGCATAATAGACATAAAAGCCTCTTTCTTATCTGTTCCATAAATTTTACTTTTGAAGGCAAGCATGAATCCTTCGCTTTTGATGGTCTTGGTTGCCTTATTATTTTTATTGGCCATTATCGATTTGATAGTGGGTGTAAGTAACGATGCAGTCAATTTCCTGAATTCTGCGATTGGTAGTAAGGTCACCAAGGTCAGGACCATTCTCATATTGGCTTCCATTGGGATTTTGACAGGAGCTCTTTTGTCGGGCCAAATGATGGAGGTAGCCCGAAAAGGCATCTTCAACCCTAATTTGTTCACTTTCCAAAACTTACTTTATATCTTTTTAGCAGTAATGCTTACCGACATATTTTTGCTAGATGTATTCAATACTTTAGGCTTACCTACTTCGACAACCGTTTCAATCGTTTTCGAACTTTTAGGAGCAGCCGTAATTACTGCTTATTTAAAAATAAACTTTGAAGGTAATTCATCGGAACTATTGGATTTTATTAATTCGGAGAAAGCCTTGAAAATTATACAAGGCATCTTGTATTCTGTTGGAATTGCTTTTGCAGCTGGTGCTATTGTGCAATATGTTGTTCGCGTAATTTTTTCTTACAACTATTTAGAGAATTCAGCAGTTGGCATCGCTCTTTACACGGGTTTAGCATTTTCATTTTTATCCTATTTATTGGTTGTGAAAGGTCTTAAAAAATCAAATTTTCTTAGCATTGATCAAATGATTTATGTTAAACAAAATGCCTTACAAATAATAGCTTTTACAGCGACTGTTTTAAGTGTAATAATATACATACTTCATAAAGCATTAAAAGTTAATATATTGAAAATAACCGTATTGTTCGGTGTCTTTACCTTGGCTATGGCATTTGCTAGCAACGATTTAGTAAATTTTATTGGTGTGCCTGTTGCAGGTTTTCAGAGTTACCAAATATGGATGAATTCTGGTGATTCAGCAGAAAACTTGCTTATGAATGATTTGGCTGGTAATGTTCCCACTCCATTTTTGATTTTATTCGGTGCCGGTGTGGTAATGATAATAACTTTATGGTTATCCAAAAAAGCGAAAAAAGTAACCCTAACTGAAATTAAACTTTCAAGTCAAAATGTCAAAAATGAAAGATTTAAATCAAATATATTTTCAAATACAATTGTCCGATTATTTACCATTGTTTTTACAGCTTTTAATAAATTATTGCCGGAAAAAACCAAAATATGGATAAATAATCGCTTTAAGATACCTGCTTGGCTTGATAAGCCAGAAGCCCCTGCCTACGATTTATTAAGGGCTTCGGTAAACTTATCGGTAGCAAGTATGGTTATTGCCTATGCTACAAATAATAAATTGCCATTATCAACAACCTATGTAACTTTCATGGTCGCAATGGGCACTTCACTTGCAGATAGAGCCTGGAAAAAAGATACTGCTGGTGCGAGAGTCGCAGGCGTAATTAACGTAATATCAGGATGGTTTTTAACTGCTTTGGTGGCATTTTTTGTAGCCGGATTATTTGTGCTTACATTATACTACTTATCCATAGGGGGCTTATTTTTGATCTTAACACTTGTTTCCTTTAGTGTTTATAAAACTTTTCGCATCTCTAAAAAACAAAATTTTGGAGATTAGAAAACTAGTTTATTTTTACTTTATTAATCCTTTAGCTTTGCTTAATAATGATAAGGTTGTCAAAAAATCAATCTTTAGAGCGTCTCAATACATTTGGTATTGACGTTAATGCAAAATTCTTAGGGGAAATAACTTATCCTGAGGACCTAGAAGATCCAAACATATATAAGCATCTTATCGACAAACAATTTCTAACAATAGGTGGTGGGAGCAATATTTTATTTACCAAAGATTTTGAGGGTGTTGTTTTACATAACAAAATAATGGGTAAAGAAATAATTGCTGATAATTCAAGCCATACTGAAGTAAGATTTGGCGCTGGAGAAAATTGGCATGAGACAGTTTTATGGTGTCTGAAAAATAACTTTGGTGGCATGGAGAATTTATCTTTAATCCCAGGGAGTATGGGCGCTGCACCTATTCAAAATATTGGTGCTTATGGTCAAGAGTTACAGAATATTTTTGTTGAGTTGGAGGCTTTTCATGTAGAAGAGAAAAGATTTATAAAAATTCATAAAAGCGAAATGAATTTTGGATACCGAAGTAGTATTTTTAAAGGAAGTCTAAAAAATAAAGCGATTATTACGACGGTGACGCTTAAGCTTTCAAAATTGA
The DNA here is from genome assembly GCA_002457675.1 of Bacteroidetes bacterium MED-G17. GTDB lineage: Bacteria > Bacteroidota > Bacteroidia > NS11-12g > UBA9320 > MED-G17. The sequence goes on along the minus strand of NTKK01000003.1, from coordinate 160,188 downwards.
ATCATCATATAAAATCTTCGTATGCTAGCTTAGCTAATTATCTAAAGGAACGCGGAATTAATCACCCAAGTATTCAAGATATATCATCAGCTGTAATTGCCGTGAGACAATCAAAATTGCCAAACCCGAAAGAGCTAGGAAATGCAGGGTCATTTTTTAAAAATCCTGTCATTTCTGTAAAACAGTTTGAAATTCTTTTAAAATCATTTTCTGTAATACCACACTACATACTGCCTGATGAAAGTATTAAAATTCCTGCAGCATGGTTAATAGAGAGAACCGGCTGGAAAAATTTTCGAAAAAATAATTTTGGCACTTACCCAAAACAGCCTTTGGTTCTAGTCAATTATGGTAATTCTTCTGGATTAGAAATAAAAAATCTATCATTGGCCATAATTGAATCTGTCAAAAAGAAATTTAACATAGAACTTCAAGCAGAGGTAAATATTTTATAGGAAATTTATGCAGGAAGAAATAGTTTTTGAAGACAATCATCTTTTGGTTATAAATAAAAAAGCAGGTTTACTTGTTCAATCAGACCAAAGTGATGATGAAGCTTTACTTGATTCGTATAAACAATTCATCAAAAAAAGAGATAAAAAGCCCAATAACGTATGGCTAGAAACTGCACATAGATTAGACAGACCTGTTAGTGGTGTTCTAATTTTTGCGAAATCCAGCAAAATTCTACCACGGCTAAACAAACTATTTCAAGAACGTAAAATTGAAAAAACCTATTTGGCTATTGTAGAGAGGAAACCTCAGAAATTACAGGCAGAGCTTATTCATTATTTAGTAAAGAACCGCCAGAAAAATGTCACAAAAGCCTTTCAATCAGAAAAAAAAGACAGTAAAAAAGCCATTTTAAGTTACGAGTACCTTGGAGCAGGAAATCACAAACATTTGCTCCGTGTATTCCCAAAAACAGGTCGTCCACATCAAATTAGAGCCCAGCTAGCCGCCATAAACTGCCCTATAGTTGGAGATTTAAAATATGGTTCACCAAAAGGCCGAGGACATTTCATCTATTTACATGCCTATTCATTAGAATTTATACATCCAGTGAAAAAGGAAAAAATATCTTTGCAGGCAAGTCTTCCAAACCAAACCAATTGGAACATTTTTAAAGATTATATCTAATTAAAGTATACAATGAACGGAAATTATCAACCACCTATCGCAATTAATGAGGAAGTTCTCTCTTATGCATCAGGAAGTACTGAAAGAGAAGCACTTCAAAATGAGCTAGCCAAATTACGATCTAAACAAAAGGAAATTCCTATGTACATAAATGGCGAACAAATCTTTACAGAGGATAAAAGAGCCATTTTTGTACCGCATGATTTAAAGCATCAATTAGGAATATATAATTACGGAAACGCAACACATGTTCATCAAGCAATTAATGCAGCTCAAAGTGCCAAAAGTCAATGGGAAAGAATGCCTTGGCAACAAAGAGCAAGTATTTTTTTGAAAGCTGCAGAATTGGTTTCAGGCGAGTACAGAAATACAATAAACGCTGCAACAATGCTCGCACAGAGCAAAAATGCATTCCAAGCAGAAATTGATGCCGCTTGTGAATTCGCTGACTTTTTGCGATTCAATGTCCAATATTTATATGAACTTTATAATGAACAGCCGCCTGAAAATTCTGAAGGGATTTGGAACCGCGTAGAATATAGACCTTTGGAGGGTTTTATTTTTGCTGTCACGCCGTTTAATTTCACCGCTATCTCTGGAAATCTACCGGCTGCGCCTGCACTGATGGGCAATACAGTTGTTTGGAAACCTGCTGACAGTCAGATATACTCTGCCCAAGTTGTTATGGAAATTTTCATTAAAGCTGGACTACCAGCAGGCGTAATAAATTTGGTATACGTCAATGGGCCAGAGGCGGGTGGAGTAATTTTTAAACACCCAGATTTTGGAGGTTTACATTTTACTGGATCTACAGCAGTATTCAAACACCTTTGGAAAGTAATCGGCAACAATATTGATCTGTACAAATCATACCCACGTATTGTTGGAGAAACTGGAGGTAAAGATTTCATTATGGTTCATCCGAGTGCTGAAGTTGATGAAGTAGTTGCCAATATGATAAGAGGGGCTTTTGAATTCCAGGGCCAGAAATGCTCTGCGGCTTCAAGATGTTATTTGCCAGAATCATTATGGCCCAGCATAAAATCCAAGTTACTTCAAGAATTAAGATCTCTTAAAATGGGGCCAACAGAAGACTTTTCGAATTTTATAAACGCTGTCATCGACCAAAGAGCTTTTGATAAAATCACGAACTATATAGAAAAAGCTAAATCAGATAATGATGCAGAAATAATATCTGGTGGTAGCTTTGACAAAACCAATGGATATTTTATAGAGCCAACAGTAATTCTCACCCAAAACCCAAAATATACAACCATGTGTGAAGAAATTTTTGGACCTGTTCTTACATTATGTCTTTATCCGGACCAATCATTTGAGGAATACCTGAAAATTTTAGATGAAACATCAGAATATGCTCTTACAGGCGCCATATTCTCTAAAGACCGATACGCAATTCAAAAAGCCCTTGATGTTTTGAAACATTCAGCAGGTAATTTTTATATTAACGACAAACCCACAGGCGCGGTAGTCGGTCAACAACCTTTCGGGGGAGCTCGAGGTAGTGGTACAAATGACAAGGCAGGTGCAAAAGCCAATCTGACTCGTTGGGTTAGTATGCGAACTATCAAAGAAAACTTGAAGCCTGTTGGTGATTATAGATATCCATTTCACCAATCTTAAATTTGATTCAAGTTGTAAATTTCAATCAAATTGATCCTGTCAAATGGGACAGCTGTGTTCGAAATTCTCTACAAGAGCGTGTTTATGCTTATTATGATGTTTTGTATTGTAGTATAGGTAAACAATGGATAGGTCTAATATATGAAGATTATAAGGCGGTAATGCCAATACCAATTAAATACAAATGGAATATTATCCCATTTGTATCCCAACCACAATTTTGTCAACAATTGGGGGTGTTTTCAAAAGATGTTTTGACTTATTCTATATTTACCGAATTCCTAAAAATCCTTAAAAAACAAAGCATAATAAAAGTCCACTATTTTTTTAATGCTTTAAATACTAAATATTTAGAAGGATATCATCAACGACCAAACTATATTTTACCTCTCCAAAATGATTACCAAAAAATTTACACCCAATACAAAAGCAGTTTAAAAAAAAATCTAAATAAAGCAAACAAAAATAATCTTCAATGGAAACAGAACGCCCCCTTAAAGATCTGTTTTGATCATTATCAAAAAGCCCATGGGAAATATCACAACGAATTAAATTTTGATTTTTTCCTTAAAATACAGAACAAAAAATCGATTAATTTTCACCTTATTGGAGTAAAAAAAGACAATCAATGGCTCGCTTCAGCGATTTTTTTACAAGACAGTAAACGTCTCTATTATATATTGGGTGCACCCACCGAACTTGGAAGATCTTTAGGTGCTTTACCCTTTTTACTGGATGGATTGATTCAAAAATTTGCGGGAAGAAATATGATTCTTGATTTTGAAGGTTCTCAAATTCAATCGGTAGCTAATTTCTATGAGAAATTCACTTTACAAAAGGAATATTTTATTGAATTTAAGTATGGTATTCTTTAATACGTTTTCAAAATAGTTTTACTGTTTTACAACTTTTAGTTCTTTCAATCTTCCTCTTTTGTTGAATACATTTATGTAATATTTTCCTTGTTTTAGTTGAGATAAAACTAATTCTTGATTTTTAGAGAATTTTTGAGAAGCTACTAAATGACCTTTTGAATCAAAAACCAAGGCATTTGATAATGGTGTACTTGAATGAATATAAATTTTGTTTTTACATGGATTCGGGAAAAAAGTTAACTTTTCACACGCTTGTTTCTGCAAAACAAGCACTGGTGTATAAGAAAACTTGCCGTCAAAATCAACTTGCTTTATTCGATAAAAATTGGTCTGTAAATTATTTACTTTATCATGAAATTGGTAAGAAGTAACTCCTGTGAAATTACCCTTCCCTGCCATTTCTTTGACTGTTCGAAAAGCACTTTCTCCTTCTATATTTTTTTGTATCTCAAATTTTTCATTATTAATCTCTGAAGCAGTTGCAAATTCTATCTTCACAAGTTTTTCACTCACCCTTGTCGGGTTTTGATACAGCCAAGTCACAGGCACAGTACTTGATGGTGTAATGGTAAAATCGTCAATACCCAAGGCGGCATCGAAACCTGAACCATCATTTCCTACCCATCTAAACCAAATTTCATTTCCATTTGGCACATTGACTTGTATAGTAGTAGAAACCACTTTTCTATTTGCACTCATATTTCCATTTAAAGCACCGACAGTTACCGATTTTTGTGGAGCAGTAAATGACAATGAATTTATTTGTGTCCAATTGCCTTGATTAGTATTTGTTGGTAAACTCCCTGCCCCAGAAAATACTTGATAAAAGAAATGAAGATGATTATTGTTATCATTTGTATTTCCCCCACTCCTCCATTGCTCTCCAACAAAAGAAATTGTGACTGAACGCAAATTACTACCAGAGTTATTTTTTAATCTAAAACCAAGATTAAAATAGTCATTTGTTCCCGAACCTACATAGCCCAGGGCACAATCACTGCTGGCTGAAGAACCCAATGAATAAACCCTACCGGCACTATTGGTTCCTGCCCCGGAATAATACGTATTGGAGTTGTTGTCAAAATGCTCGGAATTTATATACCACGCACGAAGCGTACTGTTATTAGAAAAATTGGCAGAACCATTTGAGTTTAAGGCGTTAAAATTCTGCGTATATGATGAATTTACATTGATCTCATTGCTGCCAGACCCACTTGCTACAACAGTAATTTGGGCAGATAGATGAGTAAAACAGAGTGAGAAAACGTAAGGAAGTAAAACATTTTTCATCCATTAAAAATAATAAAAAAATCAAAACTTGATGTCGACAACAACAAGTTGAACGTTTTTTCGTCCCCGAAAATCATTTATCTCGAGATGAAAAAATAGATCAAAAGGTACTTTAAGATTGAGTTTCTGAGCATGATGCGCCATCTGAAAAGCTATGCAATTAATTTTTTGACCAGCATGTGAAATTTCTAAGCGCAGATGGTGATTTCCTTTGCCAATGATCTGGTATTGATAATTTTCTACTTGTTTAATCAAAAAAATAGGTCTCATATTTTTAGGCCCAAATGGAGCTAATTTTTCCACCTCTGCAGCCAACTTTCCTGTAATTTCTTCGAGCTTTAATTCCGAATTATAAATTGCCTTTGGCACAAAATCTATATCGATTAAGGTTTGGGAGACTACTTCTTCAAAGCGCTGTTTGAAAGCAGATAAATTATTTTTCTTAAGGCTTAGACCTGCAGCAAAATAATGCCCTCCAAATTGTTCAAGTAAATCTGCGCATTTATTTAAACCTTCATACATATTGAAATTGGGAATACTCCTTGCAGAACCTACCAAAATATCTGCTGACTTTTCAGTCAGTACAACAGTAGGCTTATAAGCATGCTCCAATATTCTAGAGGCGACAATACCTATGACACCTTTGTGCCAATCCGATTGAAAAACAACTGTACTCTTTGTATCTTTTGATAGCATTGCCAATGCTTGCTTTCCGACATGTTGGTCTAGTTCTTGTCTCTCTTTGTTTAATGCATTTAGCTTATCAAAATGTTCTTGTCCACCATAAAGAAGGGTTTTTACGGATTGATTGGCATGAAAAACTCTTCCTGCTGCATTGATTCTAGGGCCAATTTTAAAAACAAGGTCGTGTGTCTTTACTGGCCGATTGCCTATCACTAAATCTCTAAATAAGCGCAGTCCTCCAAATGGATTTTCTGATAATTTTTTCATACCTAAAAATGTGAGTACCCTATTTTCGTCATTCATTTCAACCAAATCAGCAGCTATACTCACAGCTACCAAATCAATTTTATCCATATACGTGCTTGAATCTAAACGCAAACGTGAAGCAATAGCCTGACAGAGTTTAAAACCAATGCCACATCCAGATAATTCTTTAAATGGATAATTACATCCTTTTTGTTTAGGATTCAAAATAGCAAATGCATCAGGTAAAGTTGCTCCAGGTATATGATGGTCGCAGATGACAAAATCGATGCTTAGGTTCTTAGCCTTCTGAACAAGCTCCACTGACCGTATCCCACAGTCAAGAGCAACAATTAGTTTGATATTATTTTGATGCGCATAGTTTATTCCTAGAGAACTTATCCCATACCCTTCTTTTTCCCTATCCGGGATATAGAAACTTACGGATATACCTAAATCTTCAAGAAATGAAAACAATAAAGCAACTGAAGTAGTTCCGTCAACATCATAATCCCCATAAACCAATATTTTTTGTCCATTCGTGATTGCTTGAGCTATTCTATCTACTGCTTCCTCCATTCCCTTCATCAGAAAGGGGTCATATAGTTGGTCTACTTTTGGGAGGAAAAACTTTTTTGCACTCTCAACATTATGTATACCTTTTTGAACAATTAGCTTCGACATAATAGAGCTAAATCCCAAATGCTCAAATATTTGCATGGTTTCTTTAGGCGTATCCGCTAAATTTTCACTCCATTGATAACTAAGCTTTTCCAAGACCTCAAGTATAACACATTTTGAAATTGATAGTAAATCGTTAATTACTTTTTAATTTTAAGCTCATAATAAATAAGTAAACTTGGAACACTAGTTTGGTAAATATGCCACGTAAAAAGAAAGAAAAAAAAATATACGTTCTTGACACTTCTGTCATTTTGTATGATCATCAATCATTACTCAATTTCGAAGAAAACGATATGGCTATTCCCATAACCGTTTTGGAGGAACTAGATAATTTTAAAAGAGGGAATGATACCAAAAACTTTGAAGCGAGACAATTTATAAGATTGGTGGATAAACTATCCGAGGAAAACTCACTTCTAGACTGGATTTCTCTACCGAAACCTGCTAAAGGAAAATTTAAAGTGATTTTGAATCAAAATAATTTAGAGATTAATGCCCAACAAATTTTTGAAGACCGAAAAAACGATCATAAAATAATCAACGCAGCTTTATTGGTGAAACAAGAAAAACCAGAAGCTAGAGTAACATTGGTTACGAAAGACATAAACTTACGGCTGAAAGCAAAAGCATTAAATCTTAATTCAGAGGATTATAAAACGGGTAAGATTAAAGACGTAAAAACCCTCTTTACTGGCATAGAGAAGGTGGAAGATGTAGATACAAATGAGATAAAAGAGTTGTATTCTAAAGGTGTGTTAAAACAGACGAAACAAATTAATAATCCAGTAAACAATCACTTTTATATCCTTAAAAATGGAACAACTAGTTCTCTCGCCTATTTTAATCCACGGGAAAATCAGCTGGAAAGGGTTGAGAAAAATTACATTTACGGGATAAAACCAAAAAATGCCGAACAAACTTTTGCCATAAATGCGCTGATGAATGATGATATTAAATTGGTAACCATTCAAGGAGTTGCTGGAACTGGCAAAACATTACTCTCCTTGGCAGCAGCTCTAGAACAGAAAAATAGATACCATCAAATCATCCTGGCTCGTCCAATTGTACCTCTAAGTAATCGTGATATTGGATTCCTTCCAGGAGATGCGGAAGATAAAATATCTCCGTACATGGAACCCTTATGGGATAATTTAAAATTTATTAAAAGCTTATATAAACAAAGTGAAAAGAAGTTCAAAGCAATAGAAAGTATGGTGGAGGAACAAAAAATCTTGATTACTCCATTGGCGTTCATTCGTGGGAGAAGTTTTTCAAATATCATTTTTATAATTGATGAAGCGCAAAACCTCACACCACACGAAATAAAAACCATTGTAACTCGAGCAGGAGAAAATACAAAAATCATTTTCACTGGAGATGTTCATCAGATAGATACACCATATTTGGATGAGCAAAGTAATGGTCTTAGTTTTCTGATTGATCGAATGAAAGGCCAGAATTTATTTGCACACATTACCTTGCAAAAGGGTGAACGATCAGAACTTGCCAATTTGGCCAATGATTTGTTATAAATTTAGTGCAAATGGTTCTTTCAATCATTGATATTGAAACTACCGGAGGTTCTAACGGTAATTTTGTCACAGAATTCGCGTGTTTTCAGTTGATCAACGGAGAAATTCGGGATAATTTCTCTTCATTGGTTAAACCGCCAGTTGCAATCCCACCATTCATTCAAAAACTTACAGGTATAACACATGAAATGGTTCAAGATGCGCCTACTTTCGAAGAAATTGCTCCACAAATATTTGATTTTATTAAAGGTACGACCTTCGTTGCACATAATGTAGCCTTTGATTATGGCGTATTAAAATCAGCTTTTGCGCGTGCCAATATCACTTTTAATCAAGATAGATTATGTTCTATCCAACTCGCTAGAAAAGTATTCCCAAAAGAAAGATCATATTCTTTGGGAAAATTGTGTAGATCTCTAAAAATTCCTTTGGAAAATAGACATAGAGCATATGGTGATGCACTCGCAACTGCAAAACTCATGAAGAAAATAATAGAAAATGATTCAGGAATTTTAGAAAAAAATCTTAAACCAATAAAAAAGCACGTTTCTATACCCTCTCATCTTGATCCAAAAGAATTTGAAGATCTTCCAAATCAGCCAGGTATTTACTATTTTTTGAACGAACAATTTAAACCTGTATACATTGGTAAAGCCAAAAATATAAAAAATAGAGTGAGACAACATTTCTCCGAAAATTCTGCCAAAAAGGCTGAACTCAAAAGAAATATTTACCATCTGGATCATCAACTTACTGGAAATGAGTTACTAGCTGAGTTAATAGAATCAGCTGAGATAAAAAAATACTGGCCTACCTACAATAAGATTCAAAAATATACAAGCTACGCTTACTGCATTTTCCAATATTGTAATCAATCTGGAGCAATACGTCTTGGAATAGAGAAAAATAGTGTGATTAAGAACCCATTAATTAGCTTTTCTAATGTTGCTGAATGTTATAGATTTTTGCATAGTTTATCTAAAGAATTCGGGCTTTGCCAGAAATTTATCTCAGGAAAAAGCAATGCTGGTGACTGTGTGGTGTGCAAGGATAATGGTTATGTCTGCCCAACTTCAAAAAATTTTGAAGACCATAATAAAAGAATGCTTCTAGCGATAAGTAGCTTTTTACCTCACAATGGTAACTTTTTAATTACAGAGAGTGGAAAAACAACAGAAGAAGTCGCTTTTATTTGGGTAAAAAACTGGATATATATGGGCTATGCTTTTGTTCCTAAAGGACTTTCAATCACTAAAGTTGAAGACTTAGAGGCACATTTGCACCTGCAATCAAACAACAATGATGTTCAGAGAATCTTAAAAAAGTATCTAAGAAGAAAGGCTTTCCCTAAACTAATCTCCCTGAAATAAAAAAGCCCTGTCATGAAACAAGGCTTTTTAATATACTAGATATTGGTCTTTATTAATATTCCCACAAGTCATGCTCAAGAATAAATAACTTATTCTTAATTCGATCACTTTCTAGCAGGAGTCTAACACCATCTTCCTCGAATTGTTCCATATACTTTAAGTCGATATCGTCCTGATTGCTTTGTTTGACTATATAGCTTGAAAACATGCGCATTTGAAAGAAATCATCGAAACTAATTCTGGCGGCATCATTAAACCTGTTAAACAACTCTTGATTAACAAAAATTGGTCTCAAATCATCAAGTTTTGCATAAAATAGAGGCTGATCACCTAATTCTACACCTCCAACGACTGGTCGGTATAAGGGAGCTATTGCTATAATTCTCGCTCTAAAATCACCATAATTGTAATCGAATAACCAGTCTTCCATAATACGATACTTGGTGATATACTTAGATTCGAACGGTATATTGATTGTGGTATCAATAACCATATCTGGGTCGTCTGGATACAGTGGGTCTTGTATGGTCGTATTTTCTTTTACAATACCTCTTTCAGCAACCTCTTCAGGTGTATAAAAAGAAGAAAGAGAATCATTTCTATATGCCTTTACTTCGCCATCCATTACCGACTCATAAATAATTTTATGTAATGGATTTCTGGGCCAATGCATAACCTTATTTTGCTTCTCTCGTGTATCAATTATGCGATGTATTCTTTTTGCATATTTGATATTTGCTTCTCTTATGAAGCGGTAAGGTACTACCTGTCTTTCTTTGACTGCAGATTTATAATAAGTAAAGTCTTCAAAACTACTTTGTGCAATTAATGGATTACCACCTAGAGATAATACCAAAAGTGCTAATGCGAAAATGATGTTCAAATGATTTCTCTTATACATATCTTAACCTAATTTTTTAACGTGTTATATCAAATACCAATGGGTCGAGTCTTTTTCCACCACCAGGACCTTTAGCCTTAATGTCTGAGAATATAACCTTATCACCCTTTGACGCTTGGCTAATTACAGATTTAACTGAGGTCAATGAAGCACCATTAACTGCACGTGTTACAGGCGGTCTTCTCTTGGGCACTAATGTCATATTAAAACTCGTTACTTTATATCGGATACCCTCAAAAACAAAATTATCCATGACTGCTCGCATAGAATTCTGTGCAATCAATGAAGCCTTTGAAGTTGCTCCACTGCCTTGTGGTATAACCACAGCCTTAGGTCTAGGAACATTTTTAATTCTATACTTCATCGTACCTCTTACTTTTCCGTCTACCATAGCAGTAATAATAGCTTCTCTCGTTCCTCTTCTCACCTTTGCTATGTAGGATCCTTTACCTGTTCTTGTGAGGCTTCCTCCTCTCATTACAACACTTACTGCATTTGGGTTTGCTCCAGGAACGGATACTGATATTGGATTTTCCAAGCCGATGTAAAGTACATTCATCGCATCAGCTGAAATAGTTGCTGTACCCTGAAAGGCTTGATATTCCGCTTCGAAAGGCAATGATTTATCACCTTTTTTAGTTTTCAAAATAATATTTCCACCCCATTTTCTTGTTCCTACATTACTAGGTCTAACTGTGTAAGAAGCAATACCGTCTAACACTTCAAGTTCTGAACCTCCCTCAAGAACAACTTGGTGGTTTGATTTTGAACTAAAAGCCGTAAGGATGATGTCTGCTTTATATTCTTCCCCGACCATTACATAACTGGTTGGTGCTACAACAGTGGCAACGAATTTATCAAAACTTACTTCTTCTTCAGATACATTGGACATAAGAGCTTTTACTGCTGCTGCCTCAAAATTTTTAGCATCTGTCTTTATTTTTTCAATCATGGCTAAGGAACCTGCCGCTGGATTGTGTTCAAAATATTTTGAGACCCAAGACTGCTTATCTCCCTTTGGCACGCTCGTAAAAAGTCCAGAGCTTTGTTCCATTTGATTAACCACTCCTTGCGGTAATATGCTATTAGAATCTCCTTTGGTCAATAATTTTACCATGTTCTTCCTAAAGTCGTTAATTTTATCCTCGAACTCTTTTCCCCTTCCACCTTCTACACCATTATATTTCTCTACCATAAAATAGTTCGCATGTGCCTCCATGTCGTCAGAATTCTTAACTTCCCCTGCACTTTGGCCTTCTGTAATTCTTCCCCCAGCACCAACTTCAACATCTTTTTTTACTTTGTTGATATATGCCATGAAAGAACCAGTCGTACTTCTTACTTGTTCTGCCTTTGAATAAAGTGGCCTTAAAGAAGGATCATTCTTTTGCTGTTTATCAAAGGTAGTCATTAAAGCGTTGGTGCTTCTTTCAACATTATCTTGCGCTTTTTCAAAGCTGCTTTCAAAAAGCTGAAATGACTTTAATATCTCTTTGGACACGTTCAATGCCAAGAGTGCAATCAACACGAGGTACATCATGTTGATCATCTTTTGCCGAGGTGATAATTTTCCGGATGCCATTGTTTATTCTATTTCTAAACGTTTTTATCCAGTAATTATTTTCCTTTCATCGCTGATAGCATACCACCATAGACATCATTTAAACTTTGAATATTTGCGTCGAAAGCTGCCAGGCTATTATTCACGTTTTCTAGATTTCTTGACGAAGCCTTGAAAGCTTCTGCAGTTTCTGAAAAAGATCCCGTTGATGTAGCCAACGATTCGAGTGCTTCAATAGCTCTTCCGTAAGAGTTGTTCATATCATTCAACTTTTCATTCGCATTTTGCACATTTACTGCATATGCTTCAGTGGCAACGCTAGCACTTGACAAATCAGCCATGTGTTCTACATTCTCAGAAAGTTTATTTAATCCCGTTCCTAAACTTGCAATTACTTCCGGTCCTACATTCGCGTCAGAAAGCATTTCATCCAACTGTTGAGAAACAGTGCCCGTGGATCCGCTTCCTTCTCCTTTTGACAATTCAGGATAAACCAAAGACCAATCCCATTCGTGTCCTAAAGGTTCAAAAGCTGATATCGCGAAAATAAATGCTTCCACACCCATTCCAACCATAAGCATGAAGTTTGCCCCTTCTAAGTGGAGTATTTTGAACAAGGCACCGATAATTACTATTGATGCACCTAATCCGTAGGCCATAGCCATGAACTTTTTAAACCCTTTGGTTTCTAAAAAACTGTTTGCCATAATTTTTCTTTTGTATATTTTGTTTGTTTTAGACTAATTTATTCCCGATCGTTTCTCGATCTACCTAAATAACTTTGAACTGTTCTGAACCCAACATAAGATTTAGTTGTATCTTGATATTCATATGAACGCTGACCGCATTGTATAAAAGCAGCAATATCTTTCCAAGATCCTCCTCGTATAACTTTTCTACTAAGTGAAAGGTAATTTGTGCCGTCTTTATCTGGTCTTGCATCATAACGATAGTCCGGGTTGAAATCGGTAGTAAAAGAATGGGAAGTTTCAGAGAAAGAATTTGCAGTCCATTCTGATACGTTTCCCGCCATATTATACAATCCGTAATCATTGGGGAAATATTTATCAGCTCTAACTGGATAAAATGCCCCATCGTCAACTAGATTACCTCTGTTTGGTTTAAAATTGGCTAAAAAACAGCCTTTCGCATTTCTTGTGTAAGGACCACCCCAAGGATACATATTGTTGTCTCTACCCCCTCTAGCTGCATATTCCCACTCATATTCTGTTGGAAGTCTAAAATCTTCTGTTCTTGGCGCTTGTATTCTGTCCCAATATTGTTGTTTCCATCTAGTTCTCCAATTGCAAAAGGCATTAGCTTGGTGCCAATTGACACCTACAACAGGATAATCATCAAACTTTGGATGATGAAAGTAATTTCGGGTCATTGGTTCGTTATAAGAGTATGCAAAATCTCTAACCCAACACAAGGTGTCCGGATAAACATGCACATCTTCTTTTCTTATAATACGTTTGAAGTCTTTCTGACGAGTTACTTTTTTGTCTTTAGCTACATTGTAGTCGATCCATTCATAGTGATAAATTAATTTACCTGTGTTGATTTCTTTGTTTCCTCTTCTGAAGCGAAGATTTGGTGGAAGATACATAGGTTCTAAATCGTCTGCAGATTCTTCCCAATCCAAATCTTCGTCCCAATCAATTCGCAAAACACCTTCCTCATCCTCTACAACATAAGGCTCCATTAACATGTAGCGGGCAATAGAATCTCTAGTATAATATACAAATTGTCTATATTCATTGTTGGTAATTTCGGTATCGTCCATCCAAAAGGCCACGATTGAAACTTGTTTGTTTGGTGTTATGAAGGAACTAAAAATATCTTCATCACTTTGTCCAGTATGAAAGGTGCCAGTTGGAACATAAACCATGCCCACAGGTTCTGGGTGAAACCAGATTGATCTACCTGTAACGCCAGTTAATTCTCCAGTTCCTCTATTCAAACCACAGCCTGCGATACTGAGTAAAGAAATACCTATAACGATTGCTTTAAAGTTTTTTGTCTTAAGCAGCATTTTAAATTTGAGATTTACAATATTACGCTTTTGCACAATTAATTACTATTTTTTTTACGACTCCTATTATGAACGGTGATTCTTTTTTTGTAGTATAATCTATTATAAAAATCTTGGACTAAGTTTATAATCCTTGGTTTGTGCAAACTCAGTTTGTAGTTGAAAACAGTATTTCAACATAAGCTCATGTGTACCATTACTAACTTGCGTAATGCTACTTAATGTTTTGTCGAAAGAGTAACCTACTTGTAGTTGATTTTTTACATAACCCAGTTTAAATGTAAGTGCATCTACCGTGCCCCATTGTCTGTATCCTATGCCACCTCTAAATGTTCCATTATATAATACCGTGGCTGATAAGTCGACTTGTGGACGCGCTCTATTCTTCACCAAAATGGCAGGTTCAAGAACATAAACTCCTCCACTTAGAGGTATATCTACCCCAGCCAAGAGATACCAATGCATGACAAAATTGAACTGTTCAGCTCTTTGACCATTGTCTTGGTAGGTTAGCGTCAAGTCATATGTTTGTTGAGTTAAATGTGTTGCCGAAAAACCAGCGTAGAAATCCTGTCCGAAAGAGCCCAAAGTTTTTTGTCTATAGTAAATCCCTGCACCAACATCTAGCTTACCTTGGCTACCACCCGTGACCGGAATTCGCACATCTCCTTGATCTCTCGAGATATAATTGGGTTCATTGTATCCAAATTGATTTAAGCCAAATTCTGCGCCAAGGGAAATTGACGAAAAACCTCCCTGAAGCTCCTTTTGATAATTTGCTTGGGCTTTGAATCCAGTATTCTGTAAAAAGCTAACCTTATCATCCATTAATAAAACACCCAAACCCAAATAATCTCCATTTTTTAAACGAAATGGATAACCAATATTAATATTCACTGTTTCTGGGGCAATATTCTCTACTGCAGTCCCTTGCTGGCCTTCATCGCCTCTTTCTGGAGTTAAATCACTGTAATTAAGCCACTGTCTGTGGTATAGCCCATTTACACAGATGTAATCGATCTTTTCTCCAGCAGCAGCTGGGTTATAGGCCTGCCTATTGAAATTGAAATGTGAGTAGTAAGGATCCATTTGTGCAAGGCTAATTTTGGTTAATAACATAGCCAAAATCAATAGCACAACTGGAGATTTTTGTTTTAGTTTACTTGTCATTAACGAATCTTTCAAACTTTAGACAGAATGTCAAAAGTCGTGATATTTAAGCCAAATTCCAATTTCTTTTTCACAAAATCTTCTTCACCATTTTAAGGATATTCGAAAATTTAAGCGCCTTCCTGTGAGATAGTTGGGCACCCCATAAGTTCTATTTTGAATATCTTTAACCCATATATAGCTAATTGTATTGTTAAAATCTAACATATTATAAAGCTCCAAACTCATCCAAATTTTTTGAAACCTCTTGATATGTGGGTTTGTAAGTTTATTTATGTCTACCTCTTTGCTCATTCCCATATCCACTCGCCTGTAGGCTGGAATTGTAATAAGATCGTTGTATCTATTCTCTCCAGAGAAAAAATAGGGCAAGCCAGAGCCGAAGCTTATATTCATGTGCATTTTAAAATTTTCATTTTTTTTCAGTTCATCTTGAAATAGTAAAGAAAAATTAATTCTTTGGTCTGTTGGCCTTCTTAGATATGGACTTGAAAAAGACGTTCCACTTTTTTGGTAGGTAATTTTTTCTTGGGTGCTAAGTATACCTACACTGAGCCAACTTTCTAATTCAGGAATAAACTGCCCATTTATGCGTGCATCAATTCCACTTGCATAGCCTTTAGAACTTTGGTTTGGAAGGTATCTAATCCGGACATTGTCTATCAAGTAGGGAATCATATTATTTAAGTGCTTGTAATAAGCTTCACCAAAAAATTTGAATTTTCGACCCCACATCACAAAGTTTCTATCTCCACCAAGCACGAAGTGAGTGGACCTTTGAGCAAATTTATTTTTGATCAAATTGCCTTCTAAGTCTCGTAATTCTCTGTAAAAGGCTGGTTGATGGTATAAACCAAATGCAAATTTGAGCACCCAGTCTTGTTTAAATAAACTGTCATATTGTTGGGGTTTAAAGTTTTTCTTTACAAAATCATTGTGTGCCTTATTGGGCTCAAAAGAGAAATTAATTCTTGGTGAGAAAAACAATTGGTTATTTAATGTCCAATGATTTGCTCTAAGGCCGTAGTTGATGTTAGCATTTTTGGTTTTACTCAAGGCCCATGTTTGCTGAATAAAGGCCATTTTCCGTTGGCTGCTCAATGTGTTTTTGGAAATCAACAATTCATCTAAATTTATTTCTTCACTATTTGTTTTGCTTATGTTGTAGCCTGCACTGTCTTGAAATCGCCACTCTTTCAGCTTATCTTCAATTTCTTCGAATTGCAACTTACCACCCCAAGAAATTTGATTTTCAAGATTTGGTGTCCAACTACCTCTGAAGCCTAAATTATTTACACTTGTATTTAACCGATTTCTTCCATGATCAATGAAATAACCCAAACCAAGTATATAGGCAGATTCTCCGAAATCATCTGATCCTAAATTATTTTCAAGTTGATCTAGACGATATGCGCCCTCAACTGTAAAATACTCCAACTCTGTAGAAATATACTGGGTCGAAAAAAATGTTGTGTGCAGCTTGTCAGACCAGTTGACATCTAAATTTATTCCATTGAAGATTGTTTGGTATTGAAGTTTTTCTTGTCCCCCAAAAGCAACAAAAAGTTTTAACGCTTGGTTAAATGTCCCAAAGCTTGTTTCTTGAGACTGAGGTAGTAACAAAAATAGGTTATTCGAAATATTTGAAAGCCAATTAAAAGACACCTTTTTATTTAACCGATAGGTGCTGTAAAGCTGAAAATCAAAAAACTTGGGTGCATATGTTCCTTGAACATCTAAAGAGTTAAGTAAATACTGATTGGTTCTGTAGCGAAGTCCACCAATAACTGAAAGTCGGTTATCTTTAGAGAGATATTCACCAAACAAACTGCCACCCAAGAAACTAATTTCAGCACCAATACCTTTTTTTTTGGGGATTTTGTATTGTATATCTAATACTGACGAAAGCTTATCGCCGTAATTTGCGGTAAATCCTCCTGCGGAGAACTTAATATTTTCTACCAAATCTGGATTGATGAAACTCATGCCCTCTTGCTGTCCTGATCGAATGAGTTGAGGTCTATAAATTTCAAAACCGTTGACATAAATCAAGTTTTCATCAAAATTTCCGCCCCGAACGCTTAGTGCAGAAGAAAGCTCATTTCCCGAAGCAACACCAGGCAATGTTTTTATGAATGATTCTATAGAACCAGAAGGATTTGGGAAACGTTTTAAATCTTTTGGCTTTAGAATAAAAACACTCGGTGATTTTCTAAATTTATCAGCAATAACATTTACTTGTGAAATATCAGAGGCAATATTAAATACAATACTTCTTTTCCAAATGGCTCCCTCAGCCAAAGCCGGGATATTGATATCAATTTTCTTGTTTTGATAACTAATGCTTAAAGACGATGCTATCCCGTGGGATATTTTGAGAGAAAAATATCCCAATTCATTTGTAGTAGTAAAGTTTGTTCTGTTTTCTACAACGTCAACGAATTCCAATGGATTCTTGAACTCGTCAAAAATATAACCCTCAATAGTTGCTTGGCTTGCTGCAGTTTTTGCAAGACAGAAAATTAAAAAAGAAAACAAATACCTGTAGCTTAACACCCGGACTATAACGCTTAGCTTGTGGATTTATTATTTTTTAATTTTTCAATGGTCTTTAATGGATTTGGGGATTTAAACACAGCACTTCCGGCAACCAATACATCCGCACCTGCTTTAAAAAGTGAAGCAGAATTATTTTCATCCACACCACCATCTATTTCAATCAAAAAATTTAAATTTCTTTCTTCTCTTATTGCTGTTAAATGTTTTATTTTCCTCAATGTTTCAAGGATAAATTTCTGACCTCCAAAACCGGGATTAACTCCCATAAGACAGACAAGATCAACACGCTCTAATATTTCAGAAATACTTGAAATGGAAGTGTGTGGATTAACAGCCAAACCACCCATTATTCCAAATGATTTTATGCTTTGTAGTGTTCTATGTAAATGCATACAGGCCTCGAAATGAACACTAATTACTTTTGGGTGAAAAGCTGCAAACCTTTCTACATATTGGTCCGGATTGGAGATCATTAAGTGGATATCCATTGGCTTTTTTACCACATTTCCTAAAGCTTTTATTATTGGAAAACCAAAAGATATGTTGGGGACAAAATGACCGTCCATCACGTCAATATGGTACCAATCTGCTTCACTTTTTTCTACCATATCTACAGCTTCATTAAGGTGCAGAAAATTAGCTGAAAGTATAGAGGGTGCTATCATAATTATTTGATAATTATTTTTTGTATTACAACTTGTTGAACATAATCATTTATTTTCTGTCGAAGTTGCTCTTTGATGTAAATCAATTCGTTTTTCAGAGGAGCTGAATCAACTTCCAATGTCATATATTGTCCATTGAACTCAAGACTTGTAGTATGCTTAGCGATAATTGGACCAACGATTTTGTGCCAATCTGACTTAATCTTTGTTACAATAAGTTTGTTCTCCAAGCCATAAATTTTGGTGAAGTTTTGTAGTACACTCTTTATTGGAGACTCATCAGCCATAGTTCGAAATTACAGTCTTATTAGCTTATTTTGTAATTTGAGCGAACTAAATATTTCACTTAGTGTTTCTTCACGTGTATCCGTTATAATAATCTGGGCATCTTGAAAATTTGATAGGTAAGCAATAAAGTTTTTTAGTCTAAATAAGTCCAAACGATCATTTAAATCATCAATTAGTAAAATGGGCATTTGTTTCTTTTTTTTCATGATCAACTGAAAAACAGCACATTTTAGGGCAACAACAAAGTTTTTTATCTGACCCTGAGATGCTTGGATTTTGGTATGCATACCGAGGGTATAAAATATCACCTCGTCTTTATGGACTCCTAACAGGGTTCGTTTAGCAGCTATATCGGAAAATCTATTTTGTTTCAGATTGTTTGAAAAAGAATCTTTCAGCGCTTGACTTTCATAAATGATGTTGACTTGCTCATCTATTTCTGAAATCTTTTTATAATTTTTTCGGAAAGAGTCAATCAAATCATTAATAAAAACCTGTCTAGATTTTGCAATTTTACTTCCAAGGTAAATTAGTTTTTCATCATAGATATCCAACAAATTGTGGTCTGGTGTTGAATTACCTAAACTTTTTAGGTATGCATTTCTCCGTTGCAAATATTTTTTATATCCCAATAAATCCATTAAATATTGCTCATTTATTTGTGCAATGTGTCTATCTAAGAATTTTCTCCTTCCCTCACTATTGCCTTGAATCAAGTCTATATCATTTGGACATATCCAAACAGCATTGAATAACCCATAATAATCACTCAACTTTTGGATCTTTTCTTCGTTTACAAAAATTTGTTTTTTCCCTTCTTGATAGGCTATACGAACTTTTTTTTCATCAATTCCTGCTTCCAGCAAAAAAAAATCTGCTTCCACGTTCAACATTGTTTTTTCTGATGAAGTAAGAAAACTTTTGGTTAGCAATAGATAAGAAATTGCTTCCAAAAGGCTTGTTTTACCTGCGCCGTTATTACCAACAATTGTATTGAAACCATCAGAAAAAGACAGCACAATGTCTTTATGATTCCTAAAATTTTGCACTTTTATATTCTCCAATCTCAAGGCCAATTGTTTCTTTAAAAATGATAACTTTGTCTTGTCAATGTCAAAGGTAAGTCATAGCAAATCAACCTACTTAGAATGGTATCGCTTAATGGTGCTAATTCGTAAGTTTGAGTTAAAATCTGCCCAAATGTATGGGCAACAAAAAATTAGAGGTTTCCTTCACCTTTACAGCGGTCAAGAAGCAGTTATTGCAGGTACAATGAGCGCAATTGAAAAACAAGATAAACTAATTACCGCATACAGAGATCACGGTCATGCTCTGGCAGTTGGCGTTTCAGCCAATGAATGTATGGCGGAATTGTATGGAAAAGCTACCGGATGTACAAAAGGTAAAGGCGGAAGTATGCATTTTTTTGCTGCCGATAAAAATTACTTTGGAGGTCATGGTATTGTTGGTGGACAAATTCCTCTTGGAGCAGGAATTGCCCTTGCAGATAAATATCAAGAGAATAATGCTGTTACATTTTGTTATATGGGAGATGGTGCGGTTAGACAAGGTGCGCTTCATGAAACATTCAATATGGCAATGTTGTGGAAATTACCGGTTGTTTTTGTCGTAGAAAACAATCAATATGCCATGGGTACTTCTGTTGAAAGAACAACCAATGTACTGGATTTGTACAAAATCGGGAGCGCTTATGAAATGCCTTCCGAACCCATAGATGGGATGGATTGTGAAGCTGTACATGAGTCAATTGAAAAAGCTGCAAAAAGAGCGAGAGAAGGAGATGGACCTACATTTTTGGAAATGAAAACTTACCGTTATAGAGGACACTCAATGAGTGACCCAGGTCATTATCGTACAAAAGAAGAACTAAAGTCATTTCGAGAAGATGACCCAATAGGTAAAGTGAAAGTGACCATCTTGAAGAAAAAATACGCCACGGAAAAAGAACTGACCGCCTTAGAAAATGAACAAGATAAACTCGTTGAAGAATCCGTTGAATTTGCTGAAAATTCGCCGTATCCCTCTGCCGATGAATTGCATAAAGACGTTTATGTTGGTGATTACCCATTCCTAAAATAAAATCAAAAATAAAGTTGCAATAATTGGCTCAGGTGTTGCCGGCCTTGCTGTAGCCTGTAGATTAAAGTATGCTGGCTATGAAGTTCACATTTACGAACAAGCGCCAAAAGCAGGTGGTAAACTAAATGAGCTTTTCATTGGAGATTTTAGATTTGATAGAGGTCCTAGTTTATTTACCATGCCTCATTGGCTAGATCAGTTATTTATTGATTGTGGACAAAATCCGAGGGACTATTTCCATTCAAAACCCCTAGAAACAGTTTGTAAATATTTTTGGGAAGATGGGACAAAATTGTCTGCACCACAAGGTATTGAAGGCCTTTCAAAAGCTCTAAGTCTGGCATTAAATGAACCACAGAATAGCATAATAAAATACCTAAAAAACTCCTCATATATTTACCGAAATACAAGTCATGTTTTTCTCGAAAAAAGTTTGCATAGCATTTCAACTTATTTGGACTTTAAAACAATTCAGTCCATTTTCTCCTTACCATTTTTAGGGATTTTTAGCACAATGAATAGAAATCATGAAAGACGTTTTTCCAATGAAAAAACTGTGCAATATTTTAACCGTTATGCTACTTACAATGGTTCCAATCCTTATGAAGCACCAAGCACGCTGGGCGTGATACCTCATATAGAAAATTTTTTTGGAGCCCATGCACCAAAAGATGGTATGTATTCTATTACAAAAAGTATTCAAAAATTGGCCATAGATTTAGGCGTTATATTTCATATGGACAAAAGAGTTGAAAGAATCGAAATCGAGAATAAAAGAGCCATTAAAATACATGTTGAAAAAGAAAATATTGCTATAGATTATTTGGTTTGTAATGGAGATGTAAATAGTATTTACCCCCTCATTTCTGACCCTAAACTAACAACGCCCAAACCCAAAGAACCATCGAGTTCTGCCGTAATCTTTTATTGGGGTATAAATAAGCAATTTGCTCAATTAGATGTACATAATATATTTTTTTCAGCGGACTATAAGAAAGAATTTGACACTATTTTCAACAAAAGAATGATTGACGAAGACCCAACGGTTTATATCAATATTTCATCAAAATATGCACCTCAAGATGCACCCAGTGGTAAAGAAAATTGGTTTGTAATGGTTAATGCTCCCTACAATAAAAATCAGGATTGGGCATACATTAAAAAGCAAACCAAAAAAGCAATCTTGGGTAAATTAAATCGCATGCTGAAATGCGATATTTCCAAACTAATTGAGGAAGAAAAAATCTGGACTCCAAAAGATATAGAAAAAGAAACATCGTCATACCTTGGAGCGCTTTATGGCAATTCGTCGAACAGCAAAACAGCAGCTTTTTTTAGACATCGAAACAAGAGCAGCATATATCGAAATATTTATTTCTGTGGAGGAAGTGTACACCCTGGTGGTGGCATACCTTTGTGTTTACAATCTGCCAAAATAACATCAGAACTTCTATTTCGTGCCGAATAAGCAAGACATACAATTACTTAGGATTGTGGCGCTAATCCATATCATTGGCTTTATTGGTATAAATTTCAGTCCTTTTGCGCAGTTGTTTTTACAATCGTCTCAATTCAATTTTTACTTCATCGCTTTATGTTACTCATTAACCCTTAAAAACTTTAAACGAAAACAGCTACTTGGCCTATTTCTTATATTTACTTTGGGCATGTTCATTGAAATAATTGGCGTGAAGACTGGCTTTCCTTTCGGAAAATATAATTATACCAACCGATTGGGAGTTCAGCTCGCTCAAGTTCCTATTTGTATTGGTTTTAATTGGATATTGGTATGTTTAGGAAGTATTGCTTGGGGAAAAAAAATTACACCACGTTTTTTTTGGATACCAGCGCTCTTACTATTGCTGCTTTTTGACGCATTGCTTGAGCCTGTAGCCATAGAATTGGGCTATTGGATCTGGCAAAGTAAATTGCCCCCAATTCAAAACTACATAGCTTGGTTGATTGTGGGCTTTGTAGGAATGCAATTTGCAGAAAAGTATAAATTGCCAACAAGCCACTTCCTAAAAGGTGTTTTGGCTATTCAATTCGTCTTTTTTATTGGATTCAAACTCATAGATTTATTAAAATAATTATACAAAAAGTATTTTTGTCTTGTTAATGACAACCGAAGAAGAAAACAAAGACGAAATTTTTGAAGATGACATGACTCAAGCGTCTGAAGAAAATCAAGTAGAAGAAGCATCAAAAGATGATAGTGAATTTGAAGAAACGTATACGCCAAGTGGCAACGTTCTGCTTGATTTTTACAATCAAAACAAAAATTTGGTTCTTGCAGTTTTAGGAACCTTAATTTTATCTATTGGTGGAGGGTGGTACTATTTCTACCAGATAATTCCCGAAAAAAATAAAGAAGCTGAGAATGCACTCTTTCATACCGAAGATTATTTTGTCGCTGATTCCATGAACATTGTTTTAAATGGAGATGGAATCAATCCGAGTGCTCTAGACATTATTGAAGATTATGGCAATACAAATGCCGGCAATAAGGCAAGATTTATGGCTGGGGTAGCATATTTAAAAATAGGTCAATATGAAGAAGCCAAAGATGTATTGTCAAAAGTTTCTTTTGATGATGAGCATTTGGGCCCAATGTCAATTGTTCTTTTGGGGGATGCATATTCTGAGCTCGGAGAAATCAAAAAAGCAGCCAATTTATATTGGAAAGCCGTCAATAAATCTAATAATTTAATGACTGCTCCCTATGCCCTTAGTAAAGCAGCAATAGCCTATGAAAAAATAGAAAATTACAAAAAAGCAATGGAAGCTTATCAGCGCTTGTTAGACGATTATAGCGACTCAGAGTTTGCTCAAACTGCTGAGGTTTCGTTAAATAGTCTAAAGTATAAAATCAATCAGTAAAAATGTCTAGTAAAAAAGGGCAGGAATCTTTTGATTCAGCAAGCATTCCTCTTTTCCCAAACAAAAAAATTGCAATTGTATTTACCGAATGGAATGCTGAGGTTACCTCTAAACTTTACGAAGGGGCAAAAAAAGCACTTCAAATAGCAGAAGTTAAGGACATCATCACAAAAAAAGTACCCGGTGCCTTCGAATTACCATATGTATGTCAAAAATTGGCTCAAAGGACAGAGATTGAAGGTATTGTAGCATTAGGTGCAATTATTCAAGGAGATACTAAACATTTTGACTTTATATCTCAAGCGGTTTCTAAAGGTATTATGGACGTTTCTTTAAAATATAACAAACCCATTGGTTTTGGTGTAATTACACCCAATAATTTTCAACAAGCCTTAGATCGGGCAGGCGGAAAATTGGGAAATAAAGGTTTTGAAGCAGCGCTCTCGTTATTAAAAATATTAGAGGTTTAAAATTTGTTCATTTTGCATCCAACGAATCTTGGAATCACGATTAAACCAAGTAAGTTGACGCTTGGCATAATTTCTTGAATGCTGCTTTATTTTATTGACTGCAATTTCTAAAGTGACCTGACCGCTTATATAGTCGAAAAGTTCTGCATATCCAACCGTTTTAAGCGCATTGTTTTCTTTGTAGGGAAAAAGTTTTTGAGCTTCCTTCAATAAACCCATTTCTACCATTTTATCTACTCGATCATTGATTCTATTGTACAGGGTTTCTCTTTCCCACTGAATGGCAATTTTTTCAAGTTCAAAAGGCTTTTCAAACGAAGGAAGTTTCTGTGTGGTTTCCCCTCCTAACTCTATTTCGATCGCTCTAATCAATCGTTGTGGATTGAATGAATCAATCTTTTTCATTTTTTTTGGATTTAACTTTATTAATTCATTTTGTAGGTAGTCTATCCCTTTATCCTGAAAGTTTTTTTGCAAACGATCTCTAAGATTGATATTTTTTGGTGGAAGTGGATCTAGGCCATTCAACACAGCATTTAGATACAATCCTGACCCACCGACTAGTATAATATATTTTTGGCTTGTAAAAAGTTGATTAATCTTATTCCGACAATCAATGGCATAGTGAAAAATATTGTAGTCATCAAAAATGGATTTGTGGTTAATGAAATGGTGTGGAACTTCTTTTAATTCTGCTGAAGAGGGCTTGGCAACAGCAATGCCCAATTCTTTATAAAACTGTCTAGAATCAAAACTTACAACTTCGCAACTGTATTGCTTGGCCAAGTGAATAGCCAGTTGGGTTTTACCACTTGCTGTAGCACCCACTACCGCTATTATCTTATTCGCTTGAATCAGGACTATCTTTTGGAATAATAAATTCGTCTGATGAAATATCCTCCATTTTCGCTTTTTGAATCAACTCTTGCGCCAGGGTATCGAATTCATTGGTTTTGAGGCCGAGCTCAAATTTATTCTTTTTAACAAATTGAGGTGGTGCATCCATTTCAGATTTTACAAGGCGAGGGTACGCCAAGGTATCATCGAACTTGAAGATTTTTATCAGCTCTATTTTTATCATCCATTCTTCATCTCCCTTAGTAATATAACGCAAACGTTGATGAGGGGATTGTATCAGATCACTTACCAAAGTATTTTCAAAATTATTTTTGTTTCCTTCGTTGTTATTTATTTCCATCTTACTTCTCCAAGAATCATCTACAACTTGAAAAGCTGATGGCGTTGAAGCATTAAAATTAATAGACTTTTGAATTGATTCGTGAAACCTTTTGACAGACTGGTTAGACAATATTTCTATCACCCGCATTATTTCATCGTAGTCTTCAAATTTTAGTCTAAATCTAAATGCTATCATATTTTTCTTTTGGTGTGAGCCCCATTACAATACCTTTCGCGACAACAAAGTTACATGCTTCTTGGTAATCATTCCTTATTGTACCTTCTAAAATGGCCTCACGAAGCGAAGATTTTAAAATACCTACTTCTTTTCCTTCCTTAAGCTTAAATATTTTCATGATTTCGAACCCATCAATAGGCGGCTGAAAATTTCTTACTTGATCTCTCTCCTCAACATCGATAATTTTTTGTTCAACAAGCGCCAAATTATTTTGAAACTTTTTCTGTTTGTACATATTTTTCGTTGTTATGTCGCTTTTGCACAAAATCATTAAATCCTCCAAATCCTGACCAGCATCAAAAATCAATCTTCTAATTGCCGAATCTGTAACAATATCTTTAACTAGAGCTATTGGTCGTAAATGTAATCTAACGAGTTTTTCGACTTTACGCATTGAATCATTAAGTGGCAGTCTTAATCTTTTGAATATTTTCTTCACCATTCTAGCGCCCAAGTCTTCATGACCATGAAATGTCCAACCCTCTTTATTGTCAAATTTTTTGGTGGGTGGCTTGGCAATATCATGTAAAATTGCAGCCCATCGCAACCATAAATCATTGCTTAACTTGGATACATTATCTAAGACTTCCAACGTATGATAAAAATTGTCTTTATGAGATTTCCCGTTTTTTGTTTCTACTCCCTGTAATGCAACTATTTCAGGAAAAAATTGGTGCAATAAACCCGTGTCAAAGAGCAATTTAAAACCATCACTCGGCTTTTTTGATAAAATAATTTTGTTTAATTCATCGACAATTCTTTCCATGCTAATGATATGCAATCTTGCTGACATCTTTTTAATTGAAAGCAATGTTTCTGGATCAATTGAAAATTGCAATTGAGAAGCAAAGCGCACCGCACGCATCATGCGCAAAGGGTCGTCGTCAAAGGTTTTTTCTGGGTCTAATGGTGTTTGAATACGTCTCTCTTTAAGGTCTTTAACCCCACCAAATGGATCTATTATTTCGTTTGCGCCATCAAGTTTTATGGCCATTGCATTAATGGTAAAGTCCCTTCTATTTTGATCATCTTTTAAAGATCCTTCCTCCACAAAGGGTTTTCGAGAGTTTCTTTGATAGCTTTCCTTTCTTGCTCCAATGAATTCCAAATCCCAATTTTTATACCTTATTTGCGCGGTTCCAAAGTTTTTAAAAACACTGAGATGTGCCTCTTCTCCCAGCATTTTTTTTAATGCTTTAGCGAGATCTATACCCTTGCCTACACATACAAAATCTAAATCTTTTGATTCTCGTCCAAGCAACTTATCTCGAACAAATCCACCAACGACGTAGGTGTCTATTGACATTTTTTGAGCTGCTTCTTGCACCCATTCAAAGACTTCTCCTTCTAATGCAATTTGCATGTTTGGTTCAAAGTTAGCTAAGTTTGGACATACGAAGTGTGAAAAAGCTATTGGTTGTTCGTCATGCCAAATCTAGTTGGACAAATCCTACAGAGACTGATGCAGAAAGGGGTCTCAATCCAAGGGGAATGAGAGATATCTCAGTAATGGCCAATAAATTACTTCGCAGAAATTTATGCCCGGATATCTGTTTATTCAGTTCCTCAAATAGAACGAGGCTCACCGCCATAGCGCTTTTGGATTATTTACAAACCGATATAGAAAAAGAAGAAAATTCTTCACTTTATCTCGCCAATGTCGAACAAATTCAAAAAGAAATTTCAACTGCATTTCTACAGTATGATTTTGTTATGCTTGTAGGTCACAATCCTGGTCTTACAGATTTTTTTAATCACAGTACGAGTCTTGAGCTTGACAATCTGCCTACATTAGGAATGTTTTTGGTATCATTTGAGAAATGGCCACTTTGGCATGGTAAATTCCATTTTTTAGATTATCCCAAGAAAATTTTCTAAACTTTGCTAACTTCATTGTTTTGAGTTTAAAGACCCACTTTGTCAACGTAGTCCTTCCTGTACCCATACCCTCTTTATTTACTTATCGAGTGCAGAGAGAATGGCTTGATAATTTGGCGCACGGCAAAAGAGTTTTGGTCCCTTTTGGTAAAAGCAAGCTTTATACAGGCATTGTATGGAAAATTCACGAGCAAAATCCTGGACAATATCAAGTAAAATACATTCACTCCATCCTCGACGATGCTCCGACCATATCTAAAAAAACGGCAGAATTTTGGACTTGGGTGGCCAATTATTATAGCTGCACCCTTGGGGAAGTAATGCAAGCTGCACTTCCTTCTTTACTTAAACTTCAAAGCGAACAAATATTGATTTTAGTCGAACCAAGCGATGGCGAGATTCCAAACAAGCTCTCTGAAAATGAACAAATCGTCTATGAAATTCTCCTTCAAAAGAATCAGGTATCAGTCAAAGAACTATTCCCCATCATGGGCAACGCTTTGCACAAAACAGTTTATTCTTTATACAACAAAGGAATGGTGATTACCAAAGATGAAATCGTAGATCTATATAAAGAAAAAACGAAAAAAATCATCCAAAAAAATCCCAAATTGATTGAACAAGATTGGGAGGAAATTTTTGATAGTTTGGAGAAAAAAGCGCCTAAACAAGCTGATACCCTATTGCGTTTCTTTCAAGGAGGGCAAAACAAAATAGACAAATCTGAATTCGTCAAGAACAATAAAAGCTCTGTTGCCTCTCTCCAAAAACTTATAAAAAAAGGTTTTATTTTAGAGCACACGATAACGCAAAGTAGATTAACCAACTACCAAATTGAAAAAGACCAAAACCAGCTTAGTTCAGCTCAGAACTTGGCCTATCATGAAATTAAAAAATGTTTTGAAAGTAAAAAACCAGCACTTCTTTGGGGTGTAACAGCGAGCGGGAAGACACATGTGTACATTGAACTTATTAAAGACCAAATTGGCAGAGGCAATCAAGTACTATTTTTGCTTCCAGAAATCGCATTAACCACACACCTAACCCAGAGATTGTCTAAATACTTTGGCCACCTTTTAACGGTTACACACAGCAAATACAACCAAAAAGAACGGGTAGAATCATGGAATAAAATTGCCAATGGGGAGAAGAAAGTTGTTGTTGGTGTTAGGTCTTCCATTTTTTCCAACTTTCATAAGTTGGGTTTGATCATTGTAGATGAAGAACACGAAAATTCTTTCAAACAATTTGATCCAAATCCTAGGTATCATGCTAGAGACGCTGCCGTTTATTTGGCATCAAAATATAAAGCAAACATTTTGCTGGGAAGTGCCACACCTAGCGTAGAAACATTTCAAAACGTGCGAGTTGGCAAATACGGGCTTATTCGCTTAGAAAATAAATTTATTGAAGGTAAAAAACCAAAAATAATATGCATTGATCTAAAGGAAGAGAAAAAGAAAAAAAGAATTTATGGCCCTTTTAGTCAGACACTTATAGATGCTATAGATCAATGTATTGACAACAAGCAAAAAGTGCTATTGTTTCAAAACAGAAAAGGCTTTGTACCCATGGTTGAGTGCGAAACATGTGGCCATATTGCACAATGTATTTCATGCGATGTGAGCCTAGTCTATTACAAAAAAAACAATCAATTGCGCTGCCACTATTGCGGATATAAAGAACAAGCAAGCCAAAAATGTACAGCTTGCAAATCAACAGATCTAACTGAAATTGGTTATGGTACAGAGAAAATTGAGGAAATTGCCTCAGAAATTTTCTCCAATTATAAAATCAGTAGACTTGACCAAAATGCTGCCAGTACCAAAAAGAAATACGAAAATATTCTCCAAAAATTTGATGAAGGTACCATAGACATTTTGATAGGAACACAAATGATAAGCAAAGGGCTTGATTTCGAAAATGTTGGCTTGGTTGGCATTGTTGACGGAGACGCTCTTCTGCATTTCCCAGACTTTAGAGCACATGAACGAACATATCAACTGATTACCCAAGTTGCAGGAAGAGCAGGAAGAAAAGGAGAAAGTAGCCAAGTTTTCATCCAAACCTACAAACCTCATCATCCAATATATAAGTTAATTATTGAAGAAAATTATGAAGCTTTTTTTGAGCGTGAAAAAGAAGAACGACTAAAACACCATTATCCGCCACATAAACGATTAATAAAAATAACGGTTAGAAATAGTGACTTTTTGAAGTGCAAGCATTCTGCTGATGCCTTGTGTATGGAACTTAAAAAAATAAGTACAAATGTTTTAGGACCAAGCCCTCCCGTAGTGGCAAGGGTAAGAAATAAATTTTTACTCGACTTGCTGATAAAGGTGGAAGTTTCAAGCTCATTCCTTCAACAAATCAAAGAGAAGCTTAAAATATGTATTCAAACCATTAAAGCTGATAAGGCATATAAAACAAGTGACTTTGTGGTCAACGTAGATCCCTACTAAGGAATCAAGCGCTTAGGGTTATTTTTTAAGAAACTCGACCAGCTTTTGGCCCCAGTATTCTGCAATAAAACATTTGACTGAAAATGATGGCAAATGGCTACACCTAAAGCATCAGAACTATCTAAAAATTTAGGTCTACTTTTCAGTTTTAACAAACTCATCACCATATTTTCAAGTTGTTCTTTGCTTGCGTTTCCATTGCCAGTTATTGATTGTTTTATTTTTCTTGGTGCGTATTCAAAAATTGGAATTTGATGCTGAATAGCAGAAGCCATCGCGACACCTTGTGCCCGTCCAAGTTTTAACATACTTTGAATATTTTTTCCAAAAAAAGGGGCCTCTAGCGCCATTTCGTCGGGTAAAAATTTTCTGACAATGGCTTGGCAACTTATTAAAATTTCGGCAAGCTTCTCCCCTTGAGATTTTATCTTTCTCAGATCAATTATATCTCCCGCAATGTATTGTATTTCCTTTCCTTTGATGCCAATGACACCGTAGCCCATTATATTTGTTCCAGGGTCTATGCCCAAGATTATTTTTTCAAATCGCCCAATGTCCTTTTTGTCTGTCACCTATGATAAAATCAAAACTACGCTTTGATTTCCGTGAACATGTAAAGAGTTATAAACAATTGGGGCAATTTATTCTGGCCCCTGTTTCCATTTTTTTGTTTGCATATTACCTCCAAGATTCATCGTCATTTCTTAAAATTCTTGACCGAAAGCTAATTAATATTTGCTTACAAAGCCAGAATTTTTATGCTGTATTGGCCTTATTTTTTGTTGGGATTTATATAGAATCTACACGTTGGAAAGTATTGATAGCTTCACTTGAAGAAGTTACAACAACAAAAGCCATAAAAGCATTTTTCCTTGGTTCTTTTTTTGGTTCCTTTATGCCCAACCGAATAGGCGAATTTGGTGGCAGGTTGATGGTCTTAAAGGGGCAAAATCAAATAAAATCTATCCCAATTAATATGGCGGGTGGTTTCATTAAATTTTTGGTGAATGTCATTTTTGGTCTTATCGGATTACTAAATATTTTTATTGTTTACCGACACCATTATTTACAGTTTTTAGATGCTGTATGGATTACCAACATCGGCATCATTTTGCTTTTTGTATTGTTATATTTTTTAAAAAAAAATAAGTTTTTGTGGAGAAGACGTTTGGCCTATTTAAAAAATATTTCTTCGACAACTTTGTCAACGGCCTTTTTGCTTTCCTTATTCCGTTACCTAGTTTTCACTAGTCAATTTATTTTGCTCTTAAATGTTTTTGGTCTTGCCAAAGGAATAGAACCTTGGCGTTTTGTTTATGTTTTCTACTTATTTCAAACCATCAATCCGGTTGCAGCCCTATTCGATCTGGGCATAAGGAGCGCCATGGCAGAAGTTGTCTTTTCGCCTATTTACGATAATGTTGAATCGGTTTTGCTTACCATTTCCTTTTTGTGGGTGCTCAATATTTTGGTCCCTGCAGTGGTTGGAGGCATTTTTTTACTGGCTAACTTGTTTATCAAGAAAAAATGATATTTATCTTTTTGACCATAGCATTCAGTACATTTACCCTTGCCTATGGTGTTTTGTTTGCTTGGTTTCGAAGAGGTTGGACAAGACTAACTCCAACGCATTTGGATGCCCCTGAGGGCGTACATCATCCATTCAGCATAATTGTTGCTGCAAGAAATGAAGCGCAAAATATTGGCGATTTATTGCACGCGCTAAGCGAGCAGAAATATCCCAAAAAAAATTTTGAAGTTGTGGTCATCAATGACTCCTCAGAAGACAAAACAGAAGATATTTTAAAGACTTTTGGCCGCGCCAATCATTCGGTGAATTTTAGTTACCACAATTTGGCTTCAATTAAAAAATATGGCAAAAAAGCGGCGCTTACGTTGGCCATTGAAAAAAGCAACTTCCCGAATATCATTAGTATAGACGCTGATTGCTTGGCTCCGCCTAATCTTTTAAAAGCTTACAACAGTAAACTGAGCAAAAAACCATACAATTTTATCGCTGGGCCGGTAGCCTATTTTAAAGAATCAAATTTTTTTAAACGTTGCATAGATATAGAATTCAAGGGCTTGGTATCAATTGGTGGTGCATCCATTTGTAACCAATCACCTAACTTATGCAATGGCGCAAATTTGATGTTTAAAAAATCGGCATTCTATGAAGTAAATGGGTATGAAGACAATATGCATTTGGCCAGTGGAGATGATGAATTTTTGTTGCACAAAATGGTGACTTTGGGCGTGGAAAAAATTGGCTTTTTAAAATCGCCATTGGCAATTGTGTATACCAAAGGAGCAGAAAATTTTAAAGCTTTCATTCACCAAAGAAAAAGATGGGTGAGTAAGAGTAGATTTTATTCCAACAAAAAAATTACCCTGCTGTTGAGCTTGGTTTATCTCTATTATCTATTGATTCTTTTTGGTTTTGGTTGTTCTTTTATTACGCTCCATTATTTATGGCTTGCATTGGGCGTTTTATTGGTAAAAACTTTGATAGAGTATTGGTATTTATCCTCGCTACGTTTTTTTGCTTTCAAAAATTTATTTGCACATCTACTTGCTGCCCAAGTCTTTTATATTTTTTATGTTTTAGGCATTGGTGCCTTAGGCAATTGGGGTAGTTTTGATTGGAAAGGAAGAACAAATACATCATGGAAATAGCAAAGGTTGAAAAATCTATATTAAATGTTTTACTCTTTCCGGAGTCATTTGAAAATATTGAGGAGGAGTGCAGAGACCAAGGAAACAGTAAATTTTTATGGGCCGTACTGAAGGAGTTGATACAGCACGGGTATGTAAAAGTCCTCAATGCCAAAACTTTAAGCGGAGAACCTATGGTAGTTGACAAGCCCAGCAGGAGTCAATTGTTTAGAATCACGGCCAAAGGCATGGCGTTTTTGGAATAGTGTGAATATTTTGATTTCTACATAAAGTGTGTCGTGGAATATGCGAAGGTTTTGATGTTGTTGAGTTTGCCAGAAAATGTTATTTCCAGATTACTTAGGTTTTGTAGGAGTCTCACGAAATTTTCAAAATAAGAAAAAACCTCTTTTGCGACTAAAAAGTGTATTATTTAGATATAAATGCTGTTTTTTGGTAAAAATCAGCGTTCTGAGTTCAATTGAAAACCCAAACTTTTTGCGGTGGGGTTCCCTTGTTCTGCATTGAAATTTAGTTTTTGGGCCACGCTCATATGTTCAACCTGCTCTATCGGCGGAACCTGCAAATCAAAATCCAAACAATACAACATGCTCTGTTCAATGATTTTTTCAATACTGTTTTCTTCCAATATATCTTCGGTTAGGTTTTTAAACAGAAAATTTAATTGCCGCACACCTTCTACATAAAAGTGGTTTTCATAATTGATAAACAAACGACCTATAATTGCGCCCAAATCATTCAACCTATTGTATTTGATGCTGTCGCTCAAAAAATTATACATATGAATCATGCCAAAATATGCCCTTTTTTCATCCGCTTGGGTATAGGCCAACTTGTTCACGGGATGTTGGTCATCAAAAGCAAATACATTGGTATGCATTTGAAACACAAGGGTGTCTCCCGAAAATTTTAACGAAAACTCAAAATCTCCCTGATCCATAAATTCTATTTCAACATCCCCATCATTTTTTAACGCCTCAGGAGCCAAGATTTGTGCAATATCCTTTGCTTTAGCCTTGAAGGTTTTGAATATTTCCAAGGTGTTTCTATAGACTGTTTGTTTAAGTGCTGCTTTGGTGTTTAATCCATGTAAAATGTCATTAATTTCCATTTTTATTATTTTGATAAATTTTAATTATGCCTATTCAATTTTAATTCGGGCAACATTCGTTAATTTCCCCCCGATTTTACGTTTATGTCTGACGCGCAAATAAAAAACAATAATGCCACATTAAATATTGAGGGCAAAAAAATTGATCTTCCATATATAAAAGGTACTGAAGGGGAAATTGGCCTTGATGTAAGTAAATTAAGAGGACAATCAGGCGTTATTACCTTAGATGTCGGTTTTAAAAATACAGGTTCCACCACCAGTGCCATTACCTTTTTGGATGGTGAGCAAGGGATTCTGAGGCACCGAGGCTACGCTATTGAAGACCTAACTGAAAAATGCTCATTTTTAGAGGTGGCCTATCTTTTGATATATGGAGAATTACCAAGCAAGGAGACCTTCGAAAAATTTGATACCCAAATTAGAAACCACACCTTGGTTCATGAAGATATTCAAAAAATATTTAATGCCTACCCAACAGGTTCACACCCAATGGGACAGATTACTACCCTTGTATCGAGTTTGTCTTCCTTCTATCCTCAATCATTAAATCCAAACCGTTCGGAGGATGAAATAAATTTGACTATAATCCGGTTGCTTGCCAAAATGATCACCCTTGCATCGATGATTTACAAAAAATCTATTGGACACCCGATTATTTATCCAGACAATAACTTGGATTATGTAAGCAATTTCTTAAATATGACATTCAAAAAAGTATCTGAACCCTACCAGATGGATCCCATAGTTGTAGATACGTTGAACAAGCTTCTAATCCTTCATGCAGACCATGAACAAAATTGCTCTACCAGTACCGTTAGAATGGTGGGCAGTTCGCAGGCCAATTTATACGCTTCAATTTCTGCAGGTGTAGTTGCTCTTTGGGGGCCATTACATGGGGGTGCCAACCAAAAAGTTATTGAAATGTTAGAAGCCATTAAAGATGATGGAGGCAATGTGCACAAATACATCAACAAAGCCAAAGATAAAAATGACCCATTTAGACTTATGGGTTTTGGACACCGAGTATATAAGAATTACGACCCAAGAGCCAAGATAATCAAAAAGAACTGTGATCAAATTTTAGAAAACTTGGGTATAAACGATCCTGTTTTAGACATCGCCAAAAATTTGGAGGAAACTGCATTAAACGACCAATATTTTATTGACAGAAAATTGTTTCCCAATATTGATTTTTATTCGGGTATTATTTATCGAGCTATTGGTTTCCCATTGGATATGTTCACTGTTTTGTTTGCTTTGGGAAGATTGCCAGGTTGGATTGCTCAATGGAAAGAAATGCAATCTCAGAATCAACCTATTAGCAGACCCCGACAAATTTATACGGGTGAAAAGGCCAGAGATTTTGTTGATATCTCGGCGCGATGATTTTTGTACTAGAGAGACACCAGCTCTAGTTTTATCTCTTGTCCAAAAAATACTTGGGACTGTTTGATTAAAAATTCAGTAATGTCTGTGCAGTAATATCTATCTGTAATGTACTCTTTGTTGGCATTCTGCGCTGTATCTAAGCGCTGCTTAAGGTATGCTGCTACAAGTTTGGGTATGTCCAATACTTCACAAGATTTCCCTAATGCGCTTTCAAAATCCCGAACCAATAGAGGATAATGCGTGCAGCCTAGAATGCAATAATCATACATATTTTTACTGTGTGGCTTCACATAATGCTTTACTATGGCATTTGAAATATCTGTTTGGGCGAGGCCATCTTCTACCAAAGGTGCTAACAAAGGTGCCTCCACCGCATGAAGTTGAATGTCATTGGGTAGTTTTTTTTGATAAATGTTGCTTCGAATCGTCTTTCTAGTCCCCACCAATAAAACCTTAGGGTTTGTTTTTCTACTCTGCTTAAAGAGTGAAATAACTGGGCTGATGACATCAACGATTGGAAAAGTAAAAAACATCTTATCTTGGACCAACTCTAGCACAGAACTTGCGCTATTACACGCCACCAATACCAAACCCACATTTTGAGATTCAAAAAAGGTCATAACATCAGAGGTTAGTTTACTCAAAACCTTTTCACTCTTATCACCGTATGGCAAGTGAAGTGAATCACCAAAATAAATAATTGGTTGATTAGGAAAAAGAGATTTCACTGCTCTGGCAATGGTTAGACCACCAGCGCCAGAATCGAAAATTCCAATGGGTTTTTGGCCAATGATTAACTTATTCAATCGCCAATTTCTCCTTCACAGCAGCCATTATATCATCTTTAGAAGATGAATAGATAATACCTGAACCCTCAGAGGTATCCACCACATAGTCATAGCCTTTTTCTTTGGCCACTTCAATGATGGCTGTTTTGGATTTTTCAATAATTGGGCTCATTTTATTTTGTCTTTGTTGCACCAAGTCGTTTTGTGCATTTTGCTGCAATTCTTGATATCTTACATACATGTCTTCTAATTGTTTCTGCTTGATTTCCAAAACAGACTTTGGCGAAGAACTGTCTTGCTGCAGTGCGATTTGCATTTTTTGCATTTCGCTTTCCATCTGCTTTAAACTCTCTTGGTATTGTGTTTGAAGCGCCAGCATTTCTTCTTGAATTGTTTTTAACTCTGGTATTTGCTCCAACAATTTTGCTGAATTTATATTGGCGATTTTGGACTGACCAAAAGTTAGTCCTGAAAACAAAATCAACACAAGAGAAAAGATGTATTTGTGGTTTTTCATAAAGCTTAGCAAAAATAAAAATATCTAGGTTAAAACTATCTTAAATCAGGAGGCAATTCACTATCTGAGGTTTTTCCTTTAGTGCCTGGCTCTTCCTTGGATGACACGACACCCAATTCGTCTAGGACTTCATCACTTTTATCAAATTTAGAGTTGGTAAACAGCATGCTTGTCTGTCCGCTTTTGTCGAAGATGAAGTCCAAGGCATTGTCTTTGGCCACTTTTTGAATGGCTGTATATACTTTGTCTTGTATAGGTTTTATTCTTTTTTCTTTTTCCTTGAAGAGTTCACCCTCATAGCCAAATATCTTGTTTTGAAAATCTTTTGTTTCTCGTTCTTTGAGGATAATCTGCTCCTCTCTTTTTTTTCTATCACTGGCTGTGAGAAGCGGTTTTTCTACTTGATATGTTTTGTACATTTTTTCTATTTCCATGTACTTCTGTTCAATTTCTTTTTGCCAATTTTCTGACATTTGATCGATTTCTTTTTGTGCCGATCTATAATCAGGCATCTGATTTAATAAATAGTCTGTATCAACAAAAGCAAAACGCTGCGCGTGAAGATTTTGGAAACCAAGCGTTGAGAGTACAATGGCTAAAACAATATTTTTCATAAAAATTACAATTCAAATATCGTTCCTAATTTTTTCTTGAGGACTGAAAATTTTCCAATAGTGGCGCTTATCCGGTTTTTTACTTTTCCTCAGATATAAATGTCTACTACCTTTGAAAGGCAAAAGTTTGTTGTCTATAGATCCATATCGAATATTTAACATTAAGCCAAAACAATTTGAGTCGCTCGCCTTAGAGGTATTTCAATATCAACAAAATCACAACCCCATTTATAAAGCTTTTGTTGAGGCGCTTGGTATAGATGATCGGCTTGTACAATCCCTCAATGAAATTCCTCTAATGCCTGTTGAATTCTTCAAAAATTTTGAAATAAAAACAGGTAAATTTACTCCAGAGATTACCTTTTTAAGCAGTGGCACAACGGGTATGTCTAGGAGTAAACATTTAATAAAAGATGTCCACTTTTATAAGGCCAGTTTTTTGGGCTGTTTTGAACATTTTTTTGGCCAAATTGATGATTTTTTGATTCTCGCATTTTTACCCAACTATATTGAACAAGGCCACAGCTCTTTGGTGCACATGATGTCTGAAATGATAAACCAAAGTAAAAATTCGGATTCTGGTTTTTATGATCATAAGGAAAATAAATGGATGGATGTATTGGATCGAAATTCTGGGCATAAAAAAATCCTGATTTTTGGTGTAAGTTTCGCTCTACTTGATATTTCAGAGAACCTCAACAAACAGATTAACAGCCACATCATTTTGATGGAAACTGGAGGAATGAAAGGCCGGAGAAAAGAAATAGTTAGAGAAGAATTACATGAGAAACTAAAAGAATCTTTTGGCCTGAAAAATATTTGCTCTGAATACGGAATGACTGAAATTATGTCGCAAGCATATTCAAAAGGTGACGGAATTTTCAACTGTGCGCCGTGGATGAAAGTACTGACCAAAAGCATAACTGATCCATTCGAAAATCAATTTGGCAACAGAGGTAAGATAGGAATCATTGACTTGGCAAACATTCATAGTTGCTCATTTATACAGACCCATGACTTAGGTAAAGTGTACCCAAGTGGACGTTTTGAAATTATAGGACGAGCGGACAATAGCGACTTAAGAGGTTGTAATTTAATGTACTAGTGCTCCTATTCTTTCAGTAATTCTTTGGCTTTCTCTATAGATGCAGGAGTTACGCTATGACCACTTAGCATTTCTGCTAATGCGTGTATTTTTTGTTCTTCAGTGAGCTTGTTAATTGTTGAAAAGGTTTCAGCACCTTTTGTGGATTTGGACACAAAAAAATGTTCATCTCCCTTGCTCGCTACTTGAGGCAAATGGGTAATTGAAATTATTTGATGGCCCCTGCCTAAGTCTGCCATAACGTTGGCCATTTTACTGGCTATTTCACCGCTTACACCAGTATCAATTTCATCAAAAATCAGCGTAGGTAGTTTCTTATACTGAGCCAACTTAGCCTTTAAGACAAGCATCAATCTGCTGAGTTCACCACCTGAAGCCACTTTTTTGAGATTTTGTCTAACTTGACCTTTATTGGCTGAGAATAAAAACTGTATCTTATTTTGTCCAGAAGGCTGAAAATCAGGGGTTTTAGTCAATTCAACATCCAAAACTGCATCAGGCATACCCAATTTTTTAAGTTGATCAACTGTGTATTGTTGTAGAATCGGTTTAGCTTTTCGTCGATTGGCATCAAGCTTTGTCGCCAATGTAGACATCTGTTTTTCTAAGCTGTCCATTCTTTGCTTCAATTCGATAATCAAAGATTCACTATTGGTAGTTTTTTGCACTTTATCAGCTACTTCTTCCCAGATAAGCACCAATTCATCGGCGTTATTTACTTGGTGTTTTTGAAGAAGTCGGTTAAACATATCAAACCGCACCGTCAGCTCTTCTTGAGATTGATTTTGATTCATTAAATGATCAACAATATCCTGATAAGCATATTGCAAGTCTTCTAACTCATAAACAACGCTAGCTAAACGTTCATTGGCTTTATTCAAATCCTCTGAGCCATTCATTTTTTGTAAAGCGTGGAGAATGGGTTTGAGTATGGTACCTACTCCATAATGATCATTATTTATAGCATCTTGAAAAGCACTTATTTGATTTTGTACATCCTCTTTTTCGGCGATTTGCTTTATGGCATCTTCCAATCCGTCATCTGCAATTTGCGGCTTAAATTCTTCTAATTCCTTTAACAAAAATTGAAAATATGACTCTTCTTCTTTTAGCTTTTCAAAAGCATCTTCTTTTTCTGCTAATTGATTTTTTATTTTCTTATGATCTTTGTATAAGCTTTGATACGATTCTTTTATCATTTTATTATTGGCTACCTCATCCAAAAAATCTAATTGTTCAATTGGATTTAATAAAAGACTATGTTCATTTTGTGAATGAATATCAATAAGCAATGTACCAAGATCTTTTAAAACCTGAATGGCAACTGGCGTGTCATTTACAAAAGATCTTGTTTTACCTGAGTTGTGTAATTCTCTCCTAATAATTGTGGAGTTTTCAAAATCCAAATCATTATTTTCAAAAAACGTATTGAGTTGCATTTCTTCTAAATCAACCTCAAGTTCGACAATACATTTTTTTGAACCTGATCGAATGGCCTTTAATTCTGCTCTTTGACCCAAAGCCAAGTGTAAACAATCCAGTAATATTGATTTACCAGCACCAGTTTCTCCTGTAATGATATTGAAATTGGAGCCAGGTTCAAATCTTAATGATTTAATAAGTGCGTAGTTCTCAATATATAGGGACTTAATCACTGGGACGACAAAGTTAAATCAATAAAAAGGATAGTGAAGATTTTGTTTTAAGTCAAAATGGAAATGTTTAAGTTTGACCCATGTCCAAAGAAAGACCTCTCATTCTAATAAGCAACGATGACGGCATTACTGCACCAGGTATAAAAGCACTGGTAGAAGCAATGAAACCTTTGGGTGATTTGGTTGTGATTGCTCCAGATAGCCCACAGTCTGGCATGGGGCATGCAATTACCATTACCCGACCATTGCGTTTGCATAAATCAAACGTTTTTGGCGATGATGTATTGGCCTATCAATGTTCTGGTACTCCAGCTGATTGTGTGAAACTTGCCCTAGATAAGGTGGTAGATAGAAAACCTGACCTTTTGGTCTCTGGGATTAATCATGGGTCAAATGCATCCATTAATGTGTTGTATTCTGGCACAATGTCTGCAGCTGTAGAAGGTGCGATTGATGGCTTAAATGCAATCGGTTTTTCTCTATGTGATTACAGTTTTGAAGCAAATTTTGAACCCTGCAAAAGTTTCGTTCGAAAAATAGCTAAAAACGTTTTAGAACAAGGCCTCCCAAATGACACCTTATTAAATGTGAACATCCCTAACGTGTCAGAAACAGATTTGAAAGGTGTCAAAGTTTGCCGTCAAGCCAAAGCAAAATGGGTTGAAGAATTTGATGAAAGAAGAGACCCTAACGGAAGGAAATACTTCTGGCTTACAGGACAATTTTCACTTTTAGACCATGATGAACAAACAGATGAGTGGGCATTGAAAAATGATTATATATCGATAGTTCCTGTTCAATTTGACCTTACAGCATACAAAGCCATAGATAAATTAAAAAATTGGGCGTGGACATGAACCCACAGAAGAAAAAAATTCTTTTCGGTTTATTAACAGGTATTTTTTCGCCCGTTTTGCTCTTTTTTCTCCTTTATATTCAGTCAAAAATAGAAGTCAATTTCGGGGACTTCCTAAAGCAGACCATAAATACACTTTACTTTTTGCCACTGATAAAACTTGCCTTACTTATTAACTTAGTTCCTTTTATGGTTTCCATGTATTTAAACAAAATATACTTTTCTCGAGGTGTTCTCATGGCCACCATCTCATATGCCGTCATTTTTGTAATTTTTTATTTAAGTACGTAAATAATGAAATACTATTTAATCGCAGGAGAGGCTTCGGGGGATTTACATGGTGCCAATTTAATTCAGGAGATCAAAAAAATAGAT
Source organism: Bacteroidetes bacterium MED-G17 (assembly GCA_002457675.1). Classification (GTDB taxonomy): domain Bacteria; phylum Bacteroidota; class Bacteroidia; order NS11-12g; family UBA9320; genus MED-G17. The sequence continues at coordinate 119,251 of NTKK01000003.1, read as the reverse complement.
CCAAGCGCTAAGTTTAGGGGCTGGGGAGGAGATAAAATGGTCGAAAATGGTGCTGAATTGGTGGTTCACTACAAAAAAATGGCATTTATGGGGCTTACAGAGGTTTTAAAAAATCTTCGAACGATTGATAAGTTTTTAGCTAAATGTAAAGATGACATTATTCAGTACCGTCCGGACAAAATTATCTTTATTGATTACCCTGGGTTCAATCTAAAAATTGCAAAATTTGCTCGTCAAAAAAATTTTCAAACACATTATTACATTTCTCCAAAACTTTGGGCTTGGAACACAAAGAGAGTATTCAAAATCAAGGCAAATATTGACCAAATGCTGGTTATATTTCCTTTTGAGGTAGAATTTTATAAACAATATAATATTGATGTCAAATACGTTGGAAATCCACTTCTAGATGAACTTTCTAGTTGGAACAATACACTGTCAAAAACAAATGTTTCCCAAATAAAAAATACATTTAACCGACCCATTATTTCTTTACTCCCCGGAAGCAGAAAACAAGAAATAATTGCCCATAGCCGAATATTAAGCCAGTTGGCCTCTATATATCCTGCCTATCAGTTTATTTTGGCTGGTGCGCCTGGCATTGAAAATTCGTTTTACGAAAACTTAATGATAAATAAGGATGTCCCAATAATTTTTAACAATACATACGCTTTGGTGAAAGCAAGTGAAATTTCAATTGTTGCTTCTGGAACTGCCAGTTTAGAGGTGGCATTACTAAAAACACCTCAAGTAGTTGTTTACAAAACCAGTGAATTGTTTTATCAAGTTGGCAAAAGATTGGTTAAAGTAAAATTCATTTCATTGGTCAATCTGATTTTGCAGAAAAGTGCGGTACCTGAAATCATTCAAAAGGAATTTCAGCTGAAAAGGATTAAAAAAGAACTAGATATGTTGATTCACTCAGCGCACAAGCGCAAATCTGTAGAGAATGATTATGCCAAATTGCATGAGATTTTGGGAAATCCGGGTGCTTCTACAAGGGCAGCAAAAGAAATTGTTAACTTTGGCAATATTTATGTTTAAAAAGTTCTCAATTCTGTATATTGTTGTTTTCCTATTGGCATGTGGAGTTCGTAAATCAGTAGTTGAGAACCCAGAAAAAACAATTCAAATCATGTATGTAGAGGATTATTGTGGCGGCGCAGCACCACCAGTTGATTTGATTCAAGAATTATCTACTCCAAAACCTTATAAATCTGGCATTTTGTATTGGACCACTAACGATTCTTCGGTACAAGCGTTCAAAACACTAAAAACAAATAAAAATGGACAGGCCTCAATAAAAAAATACAATAAAGCCATGCTTTTTTTCTTTAAAAAGCCAATTCAAAAATTGTCAGTTGAAGAAATAGAAACCATGGAACCAACGGAAATTGAAAATTACCAATGTGAATTGGAGTTTTCTGGAATACCTAATGGCGTTTTGGATTTTTCGGCTCAAAACCTTATACCAGATACCTTGTTTCTAAACAAAAGCTGTAACCATTGTCTGCTTGCAGAATAAACGAAAATTAACTGATCCGAAAGATATGAAAAAACCAAGAGTACATTTTAATACCAAAGACAACATGGATTTTGTCAAGGAATTGAGGCAAAGAGTAGGTCTGTACTTTAAAGAAAATAACATCTCCAGACATGCTAACACCAGCATGAGAGTCAAAACTATTTTCATGGTTTTGTTGTATTTCACTCCTTTGGCATGGATGCTATTAAGTCCAAGTGAAAATTTGTTGGTCAACTATTTGGAATGGTTTCTTATGGCATTGGGGATGAGCGGTATCGGACTGAGCATAATGCATGATGCTAATCATGGAGCATATTCAAAAAATAAGCGTACCAATCAACTTCTTGGTTATTTAGTTAACTTTCTAGGTGCCTATCACTTGAATTGGAAAATCCAGCACAATGTATTACACCACTCATTCACCAACGTGCATGGCATGGATGAAGATTTAGAAAATGGCGTATTGCGTTTGTCTCCAAATCAACCACATAAAAAGATTTTTAAGTACCAAATCATTTATGCCCCAATAATGTACGGTTTAATGACCTTATATTGGGTAGTAGCAAAAGATTTTTTAGATGCCATTCGCTATGCCAAAGAAGATTTACTTAAAAGTCAAAATATTACGCTTAAACGAGTGCTTTGGTATATTTCTTTAAATAAAATGTGGTACTGGGTTCTAACACTTATTTTACCATTTGTATTGGTATCTATTCCTTGGTGGCATATCGTCCTTGGTTTCTTGAGCATGCATTTCGTTACTGGATTGATTTTAGGATTTATTTTCCAGCCTGCCCATGTTTTAGAGGAAACCAATTTTGTGGAACTTAATGATTCGAGCAATATTGAAAATAATTGGGCCATACATCAATTATTAACCACGGCAAATTTTGCCAATGGAAACAAGGTATTTTCATGGCTAATTGGTTGTTTAAATTTTCAAGTTGAACACCATTTGTTCCCTCATATATGTCACATTCATTACCCAAAAATTGCCAAAATTGTTAAGCAAACAGCGCTAGAATTTAACATTCCATACAAAGAACATAAATCTTATTTAGGTGCCATCAAAAGCCATTTTAATCTTCTCTATAAATTGGGTACGGGCAGGCATGATTACTTACTGAATCCATCTTAATTTTTTTTACTTTCTGATGAAAGCATACTTGGCAGAGTTTTTTGGCACTTTTATTATGGTGCTTGTAGGAACTTCAACAATTGTTGCTTCTTCATATTTTTCGCTTGTCAATAATCTTGTCATTAGTGCTTCCTTCGGGATTATAGTGATGACCATGATTTATGTTTTTAGAGGCACATCAGGCGCACATATAAATCCTGCAGTCAGTCTAGCCTTTTTTTTCATGGGGGATTTAAGCCTGTCAAGATTTTTGATATATTTATTTTGTCAGCTTCTTGGAGGTGTTGCCGCGTCAACAGTGGTTTCTTTGCTGTTTCCGCTGACCAAAAGTTTTGGTGAAACAACGCCAACTATAGAACTCTTATTTGCTTTTGGTATAGAATTATTGATATCTGCAGTACTCATGACATCTATTGTATTTATTGCCTTTCACAAAAAATGGTCAAACTTAACTGCCCCTTTTGTTGGTTTTGTTGTTTTCGTTCTTGCCTTCTTTTTTGGTCCTTACACAGGAGCAAGCATGAATCCAGCAAGAACATTTGGCCCTGCAATATTTTCTCAAACCACCGATTTTTTATGGTTGTATTTCACAGCGCCGTTTTTAGGCACCTCTATTATAGGTTTTGCATATCGAGCATTCACCAATCCAAAATAGGTAGCCCTTTATTTTTTAGAAATTTATTGGTTTTACTGAAATGTTTACAACCAAAAAAACCCATATGTGCGCTGAATGGTGATGGGTGTGCAGCTTTTAAAATAAGATGTTTATAGGAATCTACTAAATGGGCCTTACTTTGAGCAAAACGCCCCCATAAAAGAAAAATTAAATTTTCTTTTTCATCAGACAATTTTTTTATAACACCATCAGTGAATTGTTCCCAACCTTTATTTTGGTGACTTCCCGGGCGACTTTTTTCAACGGTTAAAACTGAGTTAAGTAACAAAACACCTTGCGTTGCCCAATGGCTTAAGTCGCCGTTTTCTTTAATAGGAATTTTCATATCATCCTGACGTTCCTTAAAAATATTTCTAAGAGACGGTGGAATTTTTACCTTAGAATCAACAGAGAAACAAAGACCATTGGCTTGTCCATGCCCATGATACGGATCTTGACCAATTATTACAACACGCACCTTATGGACGGGCGTATATTCGAATGCTGCAAAAATTTTTGAGCCAGATGGGAAAATTATTCGACCAGCTTTTCTCTCTGATTTAATGAATGAGACTAGGTTGACGAAATAAGCTTTCTCCCACTCGGAAGACAAGAATTTATGCCAACTCTCTTCTATAGTTATTATAGAAGACAAATCTATCCAATGGCTTGCTTCAAATCACTGATAAGGTCGTCTTTATGCTCTATTCCAACACTAAGTCTTATTAAAGAATCTGACAAACCGGCCTTTATTCTCTCTTCTTTGGGAATACTAGCGTGGGTCATACTTGCGGGATGACCAACCAAACTTTCTACACCACCCAAAGACTCAGCTAATGTAAATATCTTGGTATTTGATATAATTTCATGGGCTTGAGAAACTGAAGAATTTTCTAATTCAAAACTTATCATTCCACCAAAATCTTTCATTTGTTTGGCTGCAATATGATGGTTTTGATGACTTTCCAATCCAGGCCAATGCACTTTTTTGACACGAGTATGATTGTTGAGAAAATAAGCAACTTCTTTCCCATTTTCAGCATGTCTTTGCATTCTAACTGCCAAGGTTTTTATGCCCCTTAGAGTCAAAAAAGAATCCATTGGTCCGGGAACAGCCCCTGAAGAATTTTGATAAAAACGCAATTGTTCTTCAAATTCTTTGCTATTGGTAATCAACGCACCCATTACTACATCTGAATGTCCTGCAATATATTTGGTTACTGAATGCATGACAATATCTGCCCCAAGATTTAAAGGATTTTGCAAATAGGGTGAAGCAAACGTATTATCAACCACAGAAATTGCCCCATGTTTTTTAGCTAGTGAGGTTACATGCGCTATATCCACAATTTTTATGAGCGGATTGGTTGGGGTTTCCATCCAAACCATGGCAGTATCTTTATCGATAAATTTATCGACTTCATTGGCATTCGACATGTCTATAAATTGAAATTGAATGTTATATGGAGCAAATACTTTCGTGAATAATCTATAGGTGCCGCCGTATAAATCGTTGTTGGCAACCACTTTTTGTCCTGGTTTTATCAACTTCAGTGCGGTGTCTATTGCAGCCATACCGCTTGCAAAAGCCAATCCATAAGAACCATTTTCAAGTGCGGCTAATGAATTTTCTAATTGTGTCCGTGTTGGATTGTGTGTTCTAGAATACTCATATCCTTTATGGTCACCTGGTTTTTTCTGTACGTAGGTAGAAGTTTGATATATAGGAGTCATTATGGCTCCAGTTTCGGGGTCAGGGTGCACACCTGCATGAATGGCTTTAGTATTAAAATGCATTGTTTTATGCAAAGTTAAATTGTTCTTTTTATTTAATTAGCATGCCATCTTTCATAAGCAAAGTCCGATGGCTTTGTTGCGCCAATTGTTTGTTATGTGTTACAATTACAAAAGTTTGACCCAATTCTTGATTTAAATCAAAGAAAAGTTGATGTAATTCATTTGCATTTTCTGTATCCAAATTCCCTGATGGCTCATCTGCGTAAATCACTCTTGGTTTATTGGCCAAAGCACGAGCAACAGCGACTCTTTGCTGTTCTCCACCTGAAAGCTGATTTGGTTTATGGTTAAGTCTATTTGACAGGCCCAATAAATCAAGTAGCTTTTTTGACCTCTCAAAGGCCTCAGATTTCTTCTTTTTTCCAATCAACAATGGCATGGCAACGTTTTCAAGAGCTGAAAATTCGGAGAGGAGATGGTGAAATTGAAAAACAAATCCAATAGTTGTATTTCTAAAACTATCTAATTGTTTTGTTGAAAAAGCAGAAATTTCTTGATTGTTGTAGGCAATTGTCCCTGAGTCTGCTTTTTCTATGGTACCCAAGAGTTGTAATAAGGTTGATTTCCCAGCACCTGATGGGCCAACAATAGAAACAATTTCTCCCTGCCTGATTTTTATGTCAAGGTCTTTTATCACATGAATTTGACCAAAAAATTTATTAAGTCCTTTAGCTTCAATCATTATTTATCATTCACTTTATTAAATACTTCTTTAATGATCCTATCTGCATCTTTAGTGGTTTTTTGTAAAATCTCTAAGCCTTCTTTTCGATAGCTTTCAGCAATTTTCGTGTTAGACAATTCCTTTGCATTGATTAGTACGTTCATATAAGCACCTTCGACAGCTGTTCTGGTGCATGCTGCCCCAACGCCAGCATCGCTCACCGAAGCCTTTAATCCATTTTGTGTCATTTCGGCACAAATGGTCAAGGTTTTAAATGCAGTTTTCATTACCTCAAAAGGAATTTCTATCGCACCAATAGTAGCTTTCTCTAGAGCCTCTGTTCTTATTTTTCTCTCGTCTTCCGATGCTTTTGGCATTTTTAATGCTTCCATTATTTTTCCAAAAGCTTTTGTGTCTTCATCTACAAGAAAGTTGAGTTTGTCTTTTACTTTTTGCGCTTCTTCTGCCCATTTTGAATAGTAGTCTATCTTTGACTCCCAACCTTTTTTATTGGCCGATAAATTGGCAACCATTCCTGCTAAACTTGCGCCAAGAGAACCAACATATGATGATATTGAACCTCCTCCAGGTGCTGGACTTTCGCTAGCTGTTTCATCCGAAAAGGAAGCTAAAGACATTTGTATAAGTGGTCTTTTTTCCTCTTGTTTTAATCTGTATTCGATAATTTTTTTTGCAGGATCAAAAGGACCTAATTCATCAAGTCCCATTGACTTCACCGCAATTTTTATGATTTCTGATTCTGATACACCTAATGATCTACCTTGTTTTTTCAAGTAATGTTTTCCAGCATCCAAAATTGCTTTGAGTGGTATAAGACCAACCAACTCACTACCCGTAACCTTTACGCCTCTTTTGGTAGCGCTTTTATTTACTTCGTCAAAAAATGTATGAAGTGGTGTGATTTTGTAGTCAACCAAATTTGCTGATATCTGGGCAACCCCATATTCTTTGATATACCAACCAATCGCTTTTACTGCTTTGCACGTTCCTGGCATTCTTATAGGGTTGTTATTTTTGTCTCGCTCAATTTTGCCAACATAAGGATCTCCAATCCTTTTGACTCTTCCTGCCTCCCTGACATCAAAAGCAATCCTATTGGCTATTCGAGTTGAAGTTGTATTTAAATTTATGTTGTATGCGATTAAAAAGTCCCTTGCACCTATGTTGGTTGCTCCAGCTTGGGGATTCATCTGGCTGTGGCCGTAATCAGGCTTCCATGCTGGCTTTTGTATTTTTTCAAACATACCTTCATACTCACCCGCTCGAATGACAGATAGGTTGTTTCTATTTGTATTTTTTTGTGCCTCGCCATAGATGAATACAGGTATTTCGGTTGTTTCTCCTATTCTTTTCCCTAAAACATGTGCGTATTCTGCAACTTGTTGCATGTCGATATTGGCAACTGGAATAAGTGGACAAACATCGGTTGCTCCCATTCTAGGATGCTCTCCTTGGTGTTTTGACATATCAATAAGTTCTGCAGCTTTTTTAATTGCCAATTCAGCTGCAAAAATTACCGGCTTAGGCTCGCCGACGAAAGTAACTACGGTTCTATTAGTTGCTGCTCCAGGATCAACATCCAATAAGGTTACTCCTTCTACTTTTTCAATTTCATTTGTAATTGAATTAATTATTTGCAGGTTTCTTCCCTCACTAAAATTGGGTACGCACTCAATTAATTGCCTCATTTAAAGGCAAAGAAAGACATCTAAACGAATTTTAAGCTTCTTTTTAGTTTAAAAGATGCGTAGTATTGTATTATTATGAATAAAATAAAATTGTATTTAATTGTTTCTTGCTTTGCAGGTTTGATGTTTGCTTCAAGTTGTGGGGACGATGCAGGAGATAGCCCCAAGAAAAATGATGTTCCTCAAGATACTACGCCAACAGTTGTTATTGATTCTTCAAATGGTTTCATTCTAGGAGACGATCAATATTTTGTCGCCAATTTGAGTAAGACAAATTCTTCAGTCTCTTATGACGAGAACGATAACGCCACAACTATTAATATTTCTGGTACTGATCTAGACGGTGAACCTATAATCATCAATGTTAAGTTCCCGGGCCAATCTACAGGTTCTTGGATGTTTGAAGATGCCAATTCTACTACCGCTTTGTCTATTCGAAAATTTAATAACACAAAACTTTATGCTTCTGACCCTAGTGACGCGAATGGTAAACTTGTTGTAACCAAATATGGTGCAGTGGGCGAAACAATTGAAGGTACATTTAGCGGATTGTTTAAAGAATCAATTAGCTCAATTGAAGTGTCTAATGGTACCTTTAAATTAGAAAGATAATTGCTAAACTTATCAATTAAAATTAAGCTCTACTTTTAGTGGGGCTTTTTTTGTTATTATACCTATACCTTTGTCTTATGTTACAAAATCATGTTGCTTTAGTTACAGGTGGCTCTAGAGGTATTGGCAAAGGTATAGTCGAACATTTTGCCGAAAAAGGTGCAAAAGTTGCGTTCACTTACAACAATTCTTCCGAAAAAGCCAATGCCATTGTAGCTCACTGTAAAAGTAAATTTGGATCAGAAATAAAGGCATATAAGTCCAATGCCGCCAAATTTGATGACACCGAAGAATTAATAAAAAATGTTTTAACTGATTTTGGTCAATTAGATTGTCTAATCAACAATGCCGGAATTACACAAGATACGCTTTTAATGAGAATGAGCGAAGACCAGTGGGATGAGGTAATCAGAATTAATCTAAAATCAGTATTTAATTTGACAAAAGCCAGTTTGCGAACTTTTTTGAAAGCAAAGAAGGGTTCGATTATAAATATGAGCAGTGTAGTTGGCATTAATGGCAATGCAGGCCAGGCAAATTATTCGGCCTCCAAGGCCGGTATTATTGGTTTTTCAAAATCAATTGCCAAAGAATTAGGAAGCAGAAATATTCGTTGTAATGTTATTGCACCAGGATTTATTGAAACAGAAATGACGGAAAAGCTTGGTGAAGAAATGGTTGAATCTTGGAGAAATCAAATCCCTCTAAAAAGAGGTGGTTTGCCACAAGATATTGCTCAGTTGTCTGCTTTCTTAGCTTCCGATGAATCGTCCTACATCACTGGTCAAGTAATTTCAATCTGCGGTGGTATGAATATGTAGCCTATGCCCCTTGATCAAATTGATATTGATAAGCACGACTCACAAATGAGCTTTTTTGAACATTTGGAAACGTTGCGGTGGCATCTTTTCCGGAGTTTTGTAGCTATTTCAATAGGGGCTGTATTCTGCTTCATATTTAAATCCTTTGTTTTTGATACATTAATTTTTGGTCCAAAAAAAATAGATTTTATTACTTATCAATGGCTTTGTAAATTGTCTTATTGGCTATATGAAAGCGACCGAATTTGTATTTCTGAATTAAAATTCTCCGTCCAAAACATCACCCTACCTGGCCAATTTTTGTTGCACATTAGTGTAAGTTTTATTGCCGGCATCATATTGGCATTCCCCTACATACTCTATGAATTTTGGAAATTCATTAAACCAGCCTTAGAAAAGTCTGAAAGAAAAAAATCTCGTCAATTTATTTTTTGGTGTTCTGTACTTTTTGTTTTGGGTATTTTATTTGGCTACTTGATTTTATCTCCAGTTTCGATAAATTTTTTGAGCAATTATTCAGTGTCAGCAGAGGTAAAAAACATTCCTAGCTTAAAGTCTTACATAAATTTTGTTGTAGTCCTAACCTTTGCCACAGGTATAATCTTTGAATTGCCCGTTTTTATACTTCTTCTTGCAAAAATTGGATTAATTAGCACGACTGTTCTAAAGAAATATAGACGACACGCGCTGGTTATTATTTTGATTTTTGCCTCTATCATTACACCACCAGATATTGCAAGTCAAATTTTATTAACAATTCCTGTCTACATTTTGTATGAAGTCGGAATAAGTTTAGCTTCCCGAGTAGAAAGCACATACAATGACTAAGTTAACGATAGCGATAGGCAATGACCATGCCGGTACAGAACTGAAAAACTGCTTAATCAACCACTTTAGGGAAGTTTGCAGTTTCACTAACTTCGGAACAAATTCTGCAGATTCTGTTGATTATCCTGATTTTGCTCATCAAGTGGCACAAAGCATTGAAAAAAAAGAAAGTGAATTGGGTATATTAATTTGCGGTAGTGGAAATGGAGTAAACATGACCGCGAACAAATACAAAAATGTACGTTCTGGTTTGGCATGGAATAAAGAGGTCTCGATATTAATCAAAGCACATAATAATGCAAATGTTTTGTGTATTCCTGCTCGATTTGTTTCAAAAGAAGACGCGATAGAAATTGTTGAGCACTTTTTGCAAACCAATTTTGAAGGTGGCAGACATGAAAAACGAGTAAATAAAATTCCAAATAACTAAGGCAACAACTCACCGATTATTTCAATCTGTTGAAAAACACGCTCCGTGTGCGGAGCATCAGCCAATTCTGCCGTTAAGTCTTGCCCTGCCCAATGTTCATAATGTTTGCCATTTATCCATAGTTTGCTTTTGGTTAGGTCATAAACGACACCTTTATAAGCAACCCAAATTTGATCCTTGTCTTGTCCATTATGGAGTGACAATTGTCGTTTACTTATTTTATTTTTTCTCTCCAAAATTTTTGACTAAAAATAACAGGACAAGTCCTACAATAAAAAAGCTTATCATAACAAGTACACTAGTACGCATCGTGCCAGTAATTGCGATGGCCAAACCAAAAAGAGTTGGGCCAATGATTAAGCCTATTTTCTCCAAAACTTCATAAAAACTGAAATATGATGCGTAGTCATTTGTCTCTGGTAATAGTTTTGAATAAGTACTTCTTGAAAGAGATTGTGTTCCACCCATTACAAAGCCCACCAAAGCAGCCAAAACATAAAATTCTTTTGGTTCAGTAATGAAATAAGCAAAAGAAGCAGCCAAAACCCATAAAAGCAATGAAAACTGTAGAACCCTAACATTGCCATATTTTTTTGACAACCTAGACATTGCAGTTGCCCCGCCAATGGCAATTATTTGAATAACTATTATACTAATAATTAGCCCAGTAGTATCTTTATTCCCTTGGGCATCTATTGGCCAATTTATTTCTTTTTCTCCAAACATAGCAGCCAATAACATGACTGTTTGAATACCCGTGTTGAAGACAAAAAATGCAAGCAAATAACGTAAAGTTTGCTTCTGTTTCGTAAATTCCAAGAATGTGTTTTGCAGCTCTTTATAGCCGTTTGTAAATAAACTTCCCTTCTTTTTTTTTGGTGCACCTTTTGGCAATCTTTGGACAAAAAACCATCCGAACACTATCCACCAAATACCTACTATCACAAAGGTTTCCTCCACCTTAATAATTGCAAAACCTTTCATAAGGACCAATATGATCACCAGTAATAGAACACTTCCTATGTATCCCAATGAAAATCCTTTAGCGCTTATTTTATCTTGTATCTCTGTGGTGGCGATTTGTGGTAGATATGCATTATAATAAACCAATGAGCCCCAAAAACCTAGACTGGCAAAAAAGATTGACGCCATACTTAATTCTAAGCGGTTAACATCAAAAAAATAAAGTGACATACAAGAAATTGATCCTAAAGTCATAAAAATCTTCAAAAAGGTCTTTTTTCCATCGGTGTAGTCTGCTATCCCACTTAATAGGGGAGCCAATAAAACTACAACAAAAAAAGAGGCACTAAAAACGTATGAATATAACTCATTGTTAATGAACTGCCTGCCAAAAAAAACTACAAAATCAACCTCATTTCCATTTACCAATTGCTTGTTACCTGCTGTTTTGGCTGCATAAAAAATGGGAAAAATTGTAGAGGTAATGACAAGACTGTAAACTGAATTGGCCCAATCATACATGGCCCATGAATTCATTATTTTAGGATTATTCTTTCCCTGCATGTTACAAGGTTAAAATCTTTTTTTAAGAAGAATGCATCATATTGTTCACTTTATCCATCAAAAGTGATACTAGGTCATTACAATGTTCTTTTGAAGTGCCTTCTGCGTATATTCTAATTATTGGCTCTGTATTTGATTTTCTTAAATGCACCCAACTATTTTCAAAATCGATTTTTACACCATCTTCATTATTCACATTTGCATTCGAAAATTCTTTTTCTATATTTCTCAATAGTACGTCAATGTTAATTTCTGGGGTAAGTTGAATTTTATTTTTAATCATTACATAATCCGGATAGGATTTTTTAAGCTCTGAAATAGTTGTCGACTTTTGAGCTAGATGACTCATAAATAAAGCTATACCTGCCAAAGCATCTCTTCCATAATGTAATTCAGGAACAATTATACCACCATTTCCTTCTCCGCCAATTACTGCATTTTTATCTTTCATTTTTTCCACAACATTTACCTCTCCTACTGCACTTGCATAATAATCAACTTCATGTTTATTACAAATATCTCTAAGTGCTCGACTAGAAGACAAATTGGAAACTGCAGGTCCTTTTTTGTGTTGTAGTACATAATCTGCAATTGCTACAAGCGTATACTCTTCGCCAAACATTTCTCCGTTTTCGTCAATAAAACACAACCTGTCAACATCCGGATCTACAACTATTCCCAAATCAGCTTTATTAACTTTTATCCAATCTGAAATCTGTACCAGATGTTTTTCTAATGGTTCAGGGTTATGAGCAAAATCCCCAGTAATCTCTCCATTTAAAACCTCAAAATTTTTGATGCCAAGTTCCTTTAACAATAAAGGTACAGCGGTTGCGCCTGTTGAGTTAATCGCATCAACTACTACGTTAAAATTCTTTTGCTTTATAAAATCTTTTTTCACCAATTCCATTTGCATGATTTCAGCGATATGAAATTTTTCGTACCCTTCTTTATTCGAATATTTTCCCAACTCATTTATGAAAGGATAATGGAAATCTTCTTCAGCGAGAGACAATAATCTCTTGCCTTCTTCATCAGAGATAAATTCACCAAGTGCATTAAGCAGCTTTAAAGCATTCCATTCCTTCGGGTTGTGACTTGCTGTAAGAATGATTCCACCCTGTGCTTTTTCCATGACAACAGCCATTTCTACTGTTGGTGTTGTACTTAAGCCTAAATCGATTACATCAATTCCACATGACATTAAAGTTGCAGTAACCAATTTGTTGACAATATCTCCACTCATGCGTCCATCTCTACCCACAACAACTTTAGGTTGTTTATTATTTTCAAGTACCATTTGAGAATAAGCGGTGACAAATTTGATAATATCTGGTGGTGTCAATCCTTTTCCTTTGACTCCACCAATTGTTCCTCTGATTCCTGAAATTGATTTAATCAACGGCATGATGTAGTCAAATATCTCATTAAAGATTCATTTTTCCTTTTTTACAGAACTTAATTTTTCGTTAAGGAATAAATTGAGTAGAAAATAATACGTTTAATTTAGTATACAATTTTACTTTTGTGTAGGCAAAGGAGTTCATCGCTTCGTATTTAACGAAGAGGAAAGTCCGGACAGCATAGAGCAGTGCACTTCCGAAAGGGAAGGCAGGCCATAGGCTTGACAGAAAGTGTAACAGAAAAAAACCGTCTGCCAATAGCAGATAAGGGTGAAAATGTGGGGTAAGAGCCCACACACTTGCTTGGCGACAAGCATTTGGTACAAACCTTGCACGCTGAAAGACCAAATAGGCCAGTGATAATGTGGCTCGCATTGTTGGTGGGTAGGTCGTATGAGTTGACTTGCAAAAGTTGACCTAGATAAATGATGGACCTCCATTTTGGAGAACAGAATCCGGCTTACGAATTTGCCATTTTTTTATATTGAATATGAAGAAAAAAAGGATATTAATTGTAGATGACGAAAAAAGCATCAGAGATAGTTTGGTAGAGATTTTAACTTACGAAGATTATCAAACAGATGTTGCAAAGGATGGACCTGAGGGTCTAAAGAAAATAGAAGAAGATTTCTATGATCTTGTTTTATGCGACGTAAAAATGCCCAAAATGGACGGATTGGAATTGCTTGAAAAGACTAAAAAAATAGATTCAGAAATTCCATTTATTATGATTTCAGGACACGGAACTGTTGAAACGGCTATAGAAGCAACTAAAAAAGGAGCTTACGATTTCATCTCCAAACCTCCTGATCTAAACAAATTACTTATTACCATCCGAAATGCGATGGAAAGAAGCGATCTGGTCGTTGAGACCAAGGTGCTTAAAAGAAAGGTAAGCAAAGTGAGAGATATCGTTGGAGAATCATCTTCAATAGAAAAAATTAAATCGACAATTGAGAAAGTTGCTCCTACCGACGCCAGGGTTTTAATTACAGGGGAAAATGGAACAGGTAAAGAATTGGTTGCCCGATGGATTCATGAAAAAAGCAATCGAAAAGATCATCAAATTGTTGAAGTAAATTGTGCCGCTATACCAACTGAACTTATAGAATCTGAATTATTTGGACACGAAAAGGGGTCTTTTACATCAGCAGTTAAACAGCGAATTGGGAAATTTGAAAAAGCCAATGGTGGGACACTATTTCTAGATGAAATTGGCGACATGAGCCTTTCTGCGCAAGCCAAAGTTTTAAGAGCACTTCAAGAAAACAAAATAACCCGAGTAGGCGGAGAAAAAGAAATCGACGTAGATGTAAGAATCATTGCAGCGACCAATAAAAACTTAGCTACAGAAATTGAAGAAGGTAGATTTCGGATGGATCTTTACCATAGAATTAGTGTCATCTTAATACATGTACCCTCACTAAATGAAAGAACAGATGATATCCCAATGATTGCAGAAAAATTTTTGGAGGAAATATGTCAAGACAATGGAATTCAAAAAAAGCAAATCACTTCAAAAGGTGTTGCCGAACTCAAAAAAATAAATTGGACAGGTAATATAAGAGAATTACGCAATGTAATTGAACGACTGGTAATACTTTGCGGTTACAAAATTACTGATGAAGACGTAGCTGCATATGCCAATATTGATGGGAAAAAATCCATGAGTACAGAAATGATTCACAGTTTTAAAAAATTTCAGGATTGGAAAGACTATGCTGAAAAATTGTTTATTGATGTTAAATTAAAAAAGAACAATTGGAACGTAGCTAAAACTGCATCAGAAATAGAAATACAAAGAAGCCATCTGTACAACAAAATCGAAAAGTTCGGCCTAGAAAGACAGAAATAATTTGATTGTTTCTGAAAAAGAAATACCAAAAATAGTTGAGCATCTTAAATCTCAAGGATTGGCTGCGTTACCAACAGAAACTGTTTATGGCCTTGCAGGAAATGCACTCAAAGAGGAGCCCATACTAAGTATTTTTAAACTGAAAAACAGACCTAAATTCGACCCATTAATTGTTCATATCAAAGACGTTAGCGAACTCAATAAATACGCAATTCAACCTATTCCAAAAGCTGCTTCATTACTTACCCAAAAATATTGGCCTGGTCCTTTGACTATTGTATTACCTAAAACTGCTCTCATCCCAGATGTGGTAACTTCTGGCTTACCCTTTTGCGCATTTCGAATACCACAGCATCCACTTTTTCAAAAAATCCTTAGACAATTGGATTTTCCATTGGCAGCACCCAGTGCCAATCCTTTTGGTTACGTGAGTCCAACAAACGCAAAACATGTGGCTATGAATCTAGATGTTCCATTTATTCTAGATGGAGGACCGGCCAAGCATGGCCTAGAATCTACCATTATAGGGTTTGTCGAAAAAGGTAAGGCCTTGTTACTTAGACATGGTAGTATACCTCACGAGGAGATCGACAAACTTGTTCCAGGTCTTCTTGATGAAACATCAAGCAAAAAATCGCCACAAAGTCCAGGTCAACTTGATAAACATTACGCAACTCGTAAAAAGTTGTATTTGATAGAGGATCTAAAAAGTTTCAAGATTAAAGAAACAGACGGACTTATATGTTTTGGTCATGTACCATATCAGGGGAAAAACGTTTTTAATTTAAGCACTAATGGTGATTTTATAGAAGCGGGTAAAAACCTTTTCTCCATGCTTCATTTACTTGATAATCATTCTGGCATTAACCAAATATTTGCACTAAAGCTTCCAAATATAGGGCTAGGTAAAGCCATTAATGATAGGCTTGAAAGAGCTGAAAAAAATTAAAATAGACCGTGTAACTGGGCGTCAATTTTCTTTATTACATCGCCCAAATCTTCTGGATTGCTTTCAAAATCAATATCATCTACGTCAATGATTAACAAAGGTCCTTCGTCATATTTGGTTATCCAAGCTTCATACCTTTCGTTTAGTCTTTTAAGGTAATCTAATCGGATGCTATCCTCATATTCTCTTCCTCTTTTTTGGATTCTCGACACCAAAGTTGGAATACTACCTCTAAGATATACCATGAGATCAGGCGCTTGAATCATGGACTTAATGCTAGTAAATAATGACTCATAAGTTTCAAAATCTCTAGTGGTCATAAGACCCATTGAGTGTAAGTTTGGAGCAAAAATCTTCGAATCTTCAAATATTGTTCGGTCCTGTACAACTGTTTTTGACGTTTCAGCAATTCTGAGCAAGCTGTTAAAACGGCTATTTAAAAAATAAATCTGAAGGTTAAAACTCCATCGAGGCATATCCTCGTAAAAGTCTGATATATAGGGATTCTCGTCTAGAGCTTCATAATGTGGCTCCCAGTCATAATGTTTGGACAAAAGTGTTGTCAAAGTGGTCTTACCTGATCCTATATTGCCTGCGATTGCTATATGTTTTGCCTTCATCCTTTAGGTGTCAAAAGTATTAATTAAACGATTTAATGCCAATAATTTCTCTAACCTCTTTAATGGTTTTTTGTGCACTTGCTTTTGCCTTCTCTTTACCTATTTCGGCAACTTTTGCCAGATAATCTGTATTTCCTAGTATATCAGATATCTGAGTGCGTAAGGGGTAAACAAATTTTTCCATGTCTTCTGCAAGTTGCTTTTTAAAATCACCGTACCTTATGGTCATTTTGTTGTAATCTTCTCTAAATTTTTCTACAGTAGATTTTTCAGAGACCAAATTCATAAGATCAAAAAGATTTGCAATTTCAGGAGACATTTTTTGATTTGGCTTATCCGGTCCACCATCAGTTTTGGCACGCATTATTTTCTTTTTTAATATCGAAGGGTCATCAAATATGAAAATTGTATCTGCTTCTCCGGAACTTTTACTCATCTTACCTTGTCCGGTTAGCCCCGGTACTTTTACCAAATCTTCACCAAAGTTGAATGCTTTGGGCGCTGGGAAAAAATCATTTTCATACAACCTATTAAAACGTTTACCAAATTGACGCGTCATTTCCAAGTGTTGCTCTTGATCTTTGCCGACCGGCACCAAGTCTGCTTTATGTATCAAAATATCAACTGCCATTAAGACTGGATAGGTCAATAAACCGGCATTTATGTTATCGGGTTGATTTCTTATTTTTTCTTTAAAAGTTGTGTTACGCTCTAATTCACCAAGATATGCATTCATATTCATGTAGGTATACAACTCATATACTTCGGGCAAATCGCTCTGAATGAAAATAGTGCTCTTTTCAGGGTCTAGACCCAAAGCTAAGTATTCGGCTAATACATGTTTAACACTTTGTTGCAAATTATTTGGAGTTGGGTGTGTAGTTAAGGAGTGAACATCGGCTATAAAGAAAAAACACTTAAAAGAATCTTGCATTTTGACAAAATTTTTTAGCGCACCAAAGTAATTTCCCAAATGCAACATGCCTGTTGGCCTAATTCCACTTACAACAGTTTTCATTATTTAGATTTACGCAAGTTCTAATTTTTGTTGATGTAAATCGTAATAATAACCTCTTTTTTTCATCAATTCTGTATGATTTCCCCTTTCTACAATTTCACCTTGGTTCATCACAAGAATCATATGGGCATGTTGAATGGTGCTTAGCCTATGTGCAATAACAATGGAAGTTCTCCCCTGTAAGAGCCTACTTATGGCATGCTGGATTAAAGATTCAGTTTCGCTATCTACCGAACTAGTAGCCTCGTCTAATATTAACAATTTTGGATCAAAAGCCAAGGCCCGAATGAAACTAATTAATTGACGTTGTCCTGTGGAAAGGGCACTTCCTCTTTCCATCACATCAAAGTCATAGTTATTGGGCAGGTTTTCGATAAAAGAAGAAGCCCCCACACCTATTGCAGCATCTTTTATTTTTTCAATAGATACTTTTTCTGTAATGTTTATATTTTGCCGTATTGAACCTGAAAATAAAAAAATATCTTGTAGAACAATTGCCATTTGACTTCTCAAAGCGTCCAAATTCCAATTTTCAATCTCTGTTCCATCGATAAAAATTTCTCCCTTTTGTTTGGAATAAAACTTTGAAATCAAATTAATTATTGAAGATTTTCCAGCCCCAGTAGCTCCAACAAGTGCTAAGGTTTCTCCTTTATGTAAAGCAAATGATATGTTTTTGAGTATATAATCTTCATCATTATAAGCAAACCATACATTTTTAAAGTTGATGTTACCATGAATATCTCCTTCCCAGTTTCCTTGTAATTCAATTTCATCTTTTGCGTCGAGAAGTTTATAAATCCGCTCAGCGGATACCATACCCATTTGTATTTGATTGAAGCGATTGGCAATCATTCTTATTGGACGAAAAAACATTTGTATATACAAATAAAATGCAACTATTAAACCTGGACTGATGTCAAGATTTAAAGATTTTTTGACACCCCATAATACCACCAAGCCCATTGATAAAGAAGTGATAATTTCTACAATTGGAAAATATATAGCATGATGAAAAACAGATTTCTTATTGGCCTCAAGGTGTTTTTTGTTGATGGTTTTAAACTTGTCAAATTCTGATTGTTCTCTGTTGAATATTTGAACAAGATGTATTCCGCTTATGCGTTCTTGAACAAAAGCGTTTAAGGAGGCAACTTGCGTTCTTACCTCTTCAAATGCATATTTTACCCCTTTGCGAAATACTTGCGATGCATAAAGCAAAATTGGTAAAACCGACAAACTGATTAGTGTCATTTGTAGGTCTTGATAAACCATGAATGAAACAATAAAAATTATCATCAAGAGGTCGCCAGAGATAGAAATTAATCCAGAAGCGAAAACTTCAGCAATCGTTTCTATATCACCTACTACCCGGGTTACTGTCCTACCAACTGGTGTTTTATTGAAATAACTCATTTTCAATTTTCCAATATGCTGAAAAACACGGTCTCTAAGACTCTTCACAACTGACTGTCCAAGCCAATTGGTAGCATACGTTTGAAAGAAAAGAACAATTGTCTGTAAAATCAATAAAGAAGAAATAAGCGAAATCATCTCAATTAGGCCTTTTTTGTCTCCAAAAGCAATATAATTGTCAATTGTCTTTTGGATAAGTATCGGTCTTATAGGGCCCAAAAAGGAAGCCAGCAAAGTTAAAATTATAGACACCCAAAGTGCTTTTTTAAATTCAAATGAAAGTTTGAAAATTCTTATCAGTAGTCTGTAATCAGTTTTTTTATTTTTTCCTTCCATTTTATGAATTGTTTCTCTCGGTTAACCAATCTTTTTTAACTTGCCTGTAGGGTATTTGATTTTTTCCAAAAATAAACCATGCGCAGGAACCGATGGGCCTGCTTTACTTCGATTTTGTTGTCTGATTATGCGCTCAAATTGTGCAACATCTATACTTCCCTTTCCTACTTGGATGAGTGTGCCAACAATTGCCCGAACCATTCCACGTAAAAATCTATTGGCTTCGATTTTGAATTTACTTCCTTTTTCAGTGACGATAAATTTAGCCTCAATAATTTTACAATTATGCGTCTTATTATCAGATTTTAATTTACAAAAACTTTTGAAATTTTCGTGTTTAAGGAGGAGCGAAGCAGCTTCCTGCATTTTTTCAAAGTCAAAGTCTTGGGTTTGATACCAACTAATTTCGTTTTTAAAAGGGTCCTTTAATTTATGCATATAGTAACCATAAGTCCTGTATTTTGCATCAAAGCGAGCACTAAAATGCTCGGGAGCAGACAATATGTTTGAAACAGCTATATCATTTGACAATATTCCATTCCATCGATTCAAGAAGTTTGTTGGGATAGCTTCAATATCGAAATGTGCATAAAACTCTGAAGCATGCACCCCTGTATCTGTTCTTCCACAACCGGTAATGGGTGTATTCTTACCTATCAATGTCTCAAGAGATTTTTGAAGTTCTTCTTGAATAGAGTTGGCATTTTCTTGAATTTGCCAACCATGATAATGGGTACCTTTAAATTGAAGTTTGGCGAAAACCCTCAAATTATACTTTTTCAATTACCAATGCCATTCCTTGCCCAACGCCAACACACATTGTAGCCAAGGCATATTTAGCTGTATCTCGTTTATTTAATTCATGAACTAAAGTTGTGCTAATTCTAGCGCCACTGCAACCTAGTGGGTGTCCGATCGCAATTGAGCCACCGTTTACATTAATTACTTCATCATCTAATTCTAGGTCTTTTATGCAAGCAATACTTTGAGCAGCGAATGCTTCATTTAGCTCAATCAAATCAAGTTGACTTCTTGCGATGCCAGCCCTTTTTAAAGCTTTTCGTGTAGCTGGAACAGGTCCTACACCCATTATAGCTGGATCAACGCCAGCCGATGCACTACTAAGGATTCTTGCCATTGGCTTAAGCCGAAAATCTTTTAGTATTTTTTCAGATACAATAAGTAAACAACTTGCTCCATCATTAACTCCACTACTATTTCCAGCTGTTACGGTTCCACCATCTTTAAATGCAGGTTTGAGTTTAGCCAATTGTTCTAATGAACTCAGCCTTGGGTGCTCATCTTCACGCACAATTAAATCATCTTGTTTTCTCTGAGGTACATTAACTGGAATTATTTCTTCTACAAATTTGTCATTATCTGAAGCGCGTTGATATTTTTCTTGCGATTTTCGAGCAAACTGGTCCTGTTCTTCTCTACTTATTTTATATTTCTCTGCAACGTTTTCTGCTGTTTGACCCATCGCGAATGGATAATGCAAAGAAGATAATTTGGGATTGGTAAACCTCCATCCAATAGAGGTGTCAAACATTTCTGCTTTTCTTGAAAAAGGCGTTTCAGATTTACTCAGAACATAAGGCGCCCTGCTCATACTTTCTACTCCACCTGCCAAATAAATATCTCCATACCCTAATTGTATCCCCTTAGCCGCCTCAGAAATTGCGTGAAGGCCACTTGCGCACAATCTATTTACTGTAACTCCAGGTACATTTAGAGGAAGTCCAGCCATCAAAAGAGCCATTCGGGCCACATTTCTATTATCTTCACCTGCTTGATTGGCTGCGCCAAAAATCACTTCTTCTGTAATATGATAATCAAGTTCAGGATTTCGTTGCACAATAGAAGAAATTACCAAACTTGCCAAGTCATCAGGACGAATAGACGATAAGGCACCCCCATACTTTCCAACAGGTGTCCTAACTGCATCAACTATATATGCTTGTTGCATTAAACAAAATTAATTTTTATCTGATGTCATCAATATTATTAAATAACTTCGTTTTGATGTTGCAGAGAAAACAAAGCGTTTTTTGGTTGCTCGTTGCCTTACTTTCGAGTTGGTTGGTTTTTGGTAATGTGAAATTTTTTGAAGCTACATTAAAAACAGATTTTGAGCTTCAAAAAATCATCACCACTTATAGCGCAAGATATTTTGAAAGTAATCAAGATTCGGACTTGAATATGATGGTAAAAAACCATTTTGTTCAATTTACCTTTGCTTTAGTCTCTATTTTGGCATGCGCAACACTACTGCTTTTCAAGCGAAGAAATTTGCAAATGAAACTAACTTTTTTGCAAATAGGCTTAGTCATCATTGGCTTGTATTTCATGTTTCAAAGCTCTTACTCCGTTTGCCAAAATCTTAGGGGTGAAAATACAATAGTACAATCATTCCATTATTCAATTGAAGCCTTTATCCCACTTACACTAATTCTTTTTGAAATATTGGCATACCGTTATACTTTGAAGGATGAGAACCTAATTAAATCTGTTAATAGACTTAGATAATTTGCTCGAAATTAAAGGACTCGATATATTTTTCAATTCACAACAGATTGTTCACAATCTAAACCTTAACGTTAAAGAAAACCAATTTGTATCGCTAATTGGCGAGTCAGGTAGCGGTAAATCAATCACTGCACTTTCGATAACCAAACTACTTCCTAAACACGCTAGAATGAAAGGGACGGTTCTTTTTGAACAAAAAAATATTTTCAATACCACAAAAGATGAGTTAAGAAAAATCCGAACAGAGGACATTGCTTACATTTTTCAAGAACCCCTTAGTGCACTAAACCCAATTATGCGGATTGAGAAGCAACTTTTGGAAAATGCTAAAATACAATCAGTAAACAAAGACAAAAAACTTAAAAAAATTCTCAACCAAGTAGGTTTATTTGAGCACAAAAGAATACGAAGAAGTTATCCTCATCAGTTGAGTGGTGGGCAGCGACAAAGGGTAATGATCGCTATGGCTTTAATCAGGGAGCCAAAACTTTTGATTGCTGACGAACCTTCTACAGCATTAGACCCTATCTTAAAAAATGAAATTTTGACTTTGCTAAAATCAATCCAAAAGAAAAACAGGATTTCCATTTTGTTTATTTCCCACGAACTACGTTTGGTGTTGAAGAATAGTGATATGATTTATGTTTTGCAAAATGGTTGTCTGGTGGATAAGTTCACACCATCTAGCAATAAAAAAACACTCCATCCTTATACACAAGAATTATTGGATATAAGCACAAAAATAAAAAACGGCTTAGTTGACGAGGAAGAAGATATCCTAGAATTTAAAGATGTTTATTTTCAATATTCATCAAAAAAAGGTATTGGCCCAATTGGGTTTCATTTAAAAAAAGGTGAAATACTGGGTATTATTGGTGAGTCAGGAAGTGGCAAAAGTACACTGGTAAGTTGCTTGCTGAAATTAAAAAAAATACAAAGAGGAAATATTCATTTCGAGGGAATTGATATAAAAGAAATTTCCAATAAAAAACAATATGCCAAAAATATACAAATGGTATTTCAAGACCCCAATAGCAGTTTAAACCCTAATCACTCTGTGCTTAAGATCATTTTGGAAGTTTTGCAAATACACCATCCAAAAAAAGCAAATCCTGAGCATGTATTTTATTTGCTTGATCAAGTTGAACTTGATCAAAATAGCGCAACAAAGTACCCTCATCAGCTCAGCGGAGGCCAAAAACAAAGAGTTAATATAGCAAGAGCCCTGGCAGTCAGTCCAAAATTATTGGTATTGGACGAGGCAGTCAGTGCATTGGATGCAAAAACTCAAATTCAAATTCTAACTTTACTCAAAAAAATACAGATATCACAGGGGCTCACCTATCTTTTTATCGGCCATGATATGAAAGTTATAAGGAATTTTTGTGACCGTGCAATAATTTTACAAAATGGAAAAATTGTGGAATGGGGAAGCATAAGCAATATTTTTGAGAAGCCTGTCAAAGACTACACTAAGCAATTAATCGGTACTACATGAAAAATAAAATCCATAGCTATAGTGTGCAAGAAAATGACTTTCCCAATTTTTTTGGATCGGATATCCATGAAGTTTGCAGCACATATACCCTTTGCCGAGAGGCAGAAAAATTAGGACGAATGTTCATTTTGCCTTTTGTAGATGAACACAATGAAGGCATTGGTACCTTTGTAGATATCCAACATTTAGGGCCCGCATTCTTACATGAAGAAATACTTTTTGAAGGAAGGATAGTAAATGAAGATAAAAAAAACTTTGTGATAAAATTTGTCGCAAAAGTGGGTAAAAGGACTATTGCTGAAGGGCGCACTGGGCAAAAATTGGTAAACCGAAAAAAAATGAGTGCTATTTTTTTAAGATTGAAGAAAACAGTTGAAAAATAGACTTATCATATCAAACCGTAAAGCAAGATTTGAATACCAAATAGAGGAAACCTTTGTTGCAGGTATGGTCTTAACCGGAGCAGAAGTAAAATCACTAAAAAAAAGTGAGGCCTCCATTTCAGAGGCTTATTGCCTATTTCACCAAAAAAAGTTGATAATCCGAGGGATGCAAATAAATGAATTTAGAAATGCAGGATACGTAAATCAAGAACCATTAAGAGACAAACAATTGCTCCTAACGAAAAAAGAATTGAAAAAAATAAAATCTAAAGTGGAAATACAGGGAAATACCTTAATCCCCTTAGAGATCTTTATTTCAGAAAGGAATTTTCTAAAACTAAAAATTGGTCTCGGAAAAGGTAAAAAATTGCACGACAAAAGAGAATCACTCAAACAAAAAGACATTCAGCGCGAAATAGATAGATATTTATAATATTGTAAGTTTTAAATTATACTTTACATGCCGTCAAATAGACCTTGGATAAAAAATTATCCTGACTTTGTACCACATAACGCAGATCTAGATAGATACAATAGCTTGATAGATTTGATTAATGAAAACTCGGAAAAATACCATTCGGATCCTTCATTCTTTTGCTTTGATAAAAGTTTAAGTTATGGCGAAATTGGGGCATTTTCAGATGCTTTTGCCCATTATATTCAAACAAATACAAACCTTAAAAAAGGAGATAGAATTGCTATCCAGTTGCCAAATATTTTACAGTTTCCTATTGTATTATTTGGAGCCATCAAGGCCGGTTTAGTAGTAGTCAACACAAATCCGCTTTATACACCTCATGAAATGAAGCATCAGTTTAAAGATTCAGGAGCAAAAGCAATAGTTATACTCGAAAATTTCTGCAAAAATCTAGAATCAATCATTGATGATACCAATATTTATACCGTGATAACTACCAAAATTGGTGATCAAGTAGGCGGATTCAAAGGAACAATTATCAATACGGTAATTAAGCATATCAAGAAAATGGTGCCTACTTTTCATCTACCGCAGGCAATTTCTCTCAAACAAATTCTGTCAAAATCTGCAAATAAAACCCCTAAGGCCATTGATATAAATAGAAATGATATCGCATTTTTACAATATACAGGCGGCACAACAGGACTTTCAAAAGGTGCACAGCTTAGTCATTCAAATATCATATCTAATATAATGCAATGTCACGCATGGATTGGAAACCTTTTTGACCACAAAGGGGAAATTGTAATTACCGCCTTGCCACTCTACCACATTTTTGCACTCACTATTAATTGCATGCTCTTCTATACAACTGGTGCAAAAAACATATTGGTCACCAATCCAAGAGATATGTCTGGATTTTTGAAAATTCTGAAAAAATATCCTATGAATTACATTACCGGTGTGAACACACTTTACAACGGAATGTTAAACCATCCAGAATTTAAAAAATTGAAATTTGATCAACTTAAATTATCAGTAGGTGGTGGTATGTCCATTCAAAAGGTTGTTGCAGATAAATGGAAAAGTATCACTGGTGTTGATCTTCTAGAAGGTTATGGTCTTTCAGAAACCTCACCTGTTGCATCTTTTGCACCTTTAGGTGGTAAGCACAAAATTGGATTTATTGGTATTCCAGTTCCAGATACAGACATGGCCATTTTTGATGACCAACAGAACGAATTGCCCCAAGGTGAGCATGGAGAAATTGGGATAAAAGGACCACAAGTTCATCAAGGTTATTGGAATGTTGGAGAGGAAAATAAAAAATACTTTACAGAAAACGGCTACTTCCTTACGGGTGATATAGGCTATATGGATGAAGACTTTTTTTTCAAAATTATTGACAGAAAAAAAGAGATGATCAATGTTTCTGGATTTAATGTTTACCCAAATGAAGTAGAAAAAGTAATTTCAGAACATCCAAAAGTTTTAGAAGTTGGTGTTACAGGTGTTGAAGATAAAAAGTCTTCAGAATTGGTTGCCGCATTTATTGTCAAGAAAGATCCTACCTTGTCAGCAGATGAGATTAAACTACTCTGTAAAGAAAAACTTACAAATTATAAGATCCCCAAACAGATTCATTTTAGAGAGGAGCTTCCAAAATCTAACGTTGGGAAAATTCTTCGTAGAAAATTAAAATAAAATTAATTCGTTTTATTATCTAAACCATGAAGTGGTGGATAACAATCTTGCCAGTAATACTTATAGCTGTTGTACTTTACACAAAAAAGGGCGACAATAATCTTCAATTAAAAAGAGGAAATGGCTTGGTAGAAATTACATTCCAAAATTATTACCAAGATGTCCAGCACGCTTGTGAACGCTACCCAAATATTCCACCCTCCTATGTATTGGCAATAATTGGCTTAGAATGCTCTGGGAGGAAAATAATCCCTCGCCGTTTTGAAAAACACATTTATAGACAACTTAAACAAGTGAAAAACGGGCAACTAAAACAATTTGAACGAATCGAGCAAAAAGACCTAATAAATCAAAACGAGAATGATTTAAGAGAGCTTTCTAGCAGCTGGGGGCCTTTGCAAATTATGGGCTATAAATCAATCCCTATGAAAATCAATAGAAAAGATTTTGATAAAGCCAATAGGGTTGCTATCGGTATAGATTGGATCTCAAAAAATTATGGGACTTATCTTCGCGAGGGCAAATTTAAAGACGCTTTTCACATCCATAATACTGGCAAACCGTACCCAAAATATGGTAAACCATTTACTTATAGAAAAAATTATGTAAACGATGGTTTACGCTTAATGGATAGTTTTAAAAATATTATTTTACAGACGTCAAATTGATTTGAAAAAAGAATTTCACTTTACCGTTAGAGGGTATCATTGTGATGCATATGGACATATAAACAATGCTCGATATTTTGAATTATGTGAAGAGGCTAGATGGCAAATTGTCCATAAATTCATGGGAACTGCTACATTTAGAGAAAAAAAACTTCAATTTTTCATCGTAAATATAGATGCCCAATTCAAGGCACCAGCTTTGCCAGGTGACGACATATGCATTGAAACCAGTCTATGTAAAATAGGCAATACAAGCTGTAGTTTTCTTCAGGAAATGATAAAAGAAGAAAAAGTAATTTTTAGTGCAAAAATCACTTTTGTGCTATTTAGTGTGCGGCATAAATTGCCCGCACGAATAGATGAGAATTTAACTCAAATTTTACGCTCAGCTTTTTAATTTATGCCTAGGGTAAAACTAAACATACCATCAACTTTTCTTTATAGTTTTGATTTAGAAATAAGAGTAGACGACTTAAACTATGGCCAGCATTTAGGTAATGAAATGATTTTGGTTTATGCCCAACAAACCCGAATACAATGGTTGCAAAGCTTGGATTATTCGGAATTGTCAATTGAAGGAAAAAGTATCATTCAGGGGGATGCCTCGATAGTGTATCTTTCAGAAGGCCATTTAAATGATAAGCTAAAAATATCATTGTTTTTGGGTGAAATTGGCAATGCAAGTTTTGAACTCTATTATTCCCTACAAAAACAAGAATCAAAAACCCTCTTAGCAAAAGCAAAAACAGGAATCATATTTTATGATTATGTTTCTAAAAAAACGCAAGAAATACCCGAAAAATTTAGACAAAAACTACTTGACGCTAAAGCTGGTCTTTCCAATTAGATGATTTTCAGAAAAGAGAATAGCTTCGTATTCACCTGCGATCATGTACTCTTTTACCGGCCAAGCAAAAGTTACTCTTTCATTTTTATTCTCAAAATTTATAGTGACTTTATCCGTATATAAAGATTCTTCACCTCTAAAAATAAATTTTCCTGAACCTATGGCTTCATTGTAAATGGTTTCTTTGCTTGGTGACATCAACTTAAGGTAAATAACTTTAGGGACTTGCTCAGCCACCTCATTTTTCGCTAAGGTAAACTTAATTAAAAGTTGATCAGCCCTCTTAAGTTTACTGATGGGTTTATATGAACCATTACTTCTTTTTCTGACTGCCGATCCCTCGAGGTTTAAAGGGCGCATCTTTGAAGCCAAATCAACTTTATCTTCCAACATTCTATTTGCGTTGCTCAGGTTAGCATTCTTGGTTTGCTCCTCAATAATGGCTTGCTGCATTACATAATTTTCGTCTTTTAAATATTTGTTTTCTCTACTTAGCGAGTCAATCTCAGATGTAAATGAAGCCAGTTGTCTCTTCAGATCAGCTATTTGTTTTTTTGCCTGTTGCAAAGCACTTTTACTTATTCTATCGCTACTTATTAATTGCTTTATTCTACTGATTCTTTTTTCTAAAGCTTCATTTCTAACATAAATGATACTGTCTAAACTTGCGTTTTGAAGTTTGTATTCACCAAGTTCACTTTCTGAGTCATTCAATAAATTTTGCAATTCAATTTTTGTCTCTTCCGTTTCCGCTAATTCAATGTTTGTATCCCTGAGTTCACTTCGTTTTGCAGTTAGGAAATAAATTAATAATGCATTGACTACTAGCAATAGCGCAATAATGATAAACAAACCTTTTCTATTTCGTTCTTTTTCGTAGGATCCTAGTGCCATGGAATGGTAAAAATAATAAATCCAACCAATTATAATAATCTTTTGTTTAGTTTGAAACTAATTCGGTTTAGAGAATAAAATGGATAATAAAAAGGTTGTGGTTATTGGTGGTGGGTTTGCGGGATTAAGTGCTGCCTCTTATTTAGCTAATGAAGGGATTGAAGTAACTCTTTTGGAAAAACATGACACCGTTGGTGGTAGAGCAAGGAAATTTTCAAAAAATGGATTCACTTTCGATATGGGTCCCAGTTGGTATTGGATGCCAGATGTTTTTGAACAATATTTTTCAGACTTTGGTTATCAGGTTTCTGATTTATATCAGCTCGAAAGACTTGATCCTAGCTATGATGTATTTTTTAAGAAAGAAAAAATTTCTGTTCCAGCTTCAGAAGCTGACTTATTTGAGCTTTTTGAGCGATATGAAAGTGGTAGTTCATTGCGATTAAAAAAATTTTTTGATGAAGCAGAAATAAAATACAAAATTGGGTTGGGCGAATTTGTTTCAAAACCATCCCTAAGTATTCTTGAATTTGCTCAGTTCGACTTACTCAAAAAAGCACTTAAACTGGATATTTTCAAATCCATGAGAAAGCACGTTGCCGAAGTTGTGAAGCACCCCTACTTAAGATTGATTCTGGAGTTTCCAGTTCTTTTCTTAGGACAAACCGCAGCCAATATTCCAGCACTCTATAGTTTAATGAACTATGCTGATTTAAAATTGGGAACTTGGTATCCTATGGGCGGAATGAATAAAATCATCGAGGCAATGGAAAAAGTAGCTATTGAACTCGGTGTAAATATTGAAACAAATCAAAATGTTTTACATATTCGAACACATAAAGGGAAAGCCTATGAGGTTTACTCATCTCAAGGTAGCTTCAAAACAGATTATATAATTTCCTCCGCAGATTATGCATTTACCGAAAAAAATTTACTTTTTGAATCTGACAGAAGCTACTCGGATAATTATTGGAATAGTCGAAAAATGGCTCCATCGTCCTTGTTATATTACGTGGGTTTAAATACGAAAATTGATAAATTAAAACACCACAGCCTATTTTTTGATTCAAATTTTGAAAATCATGCAAAAGAAATATACACCACACATAAATGGCCAACTGACCCCTTGTTTTACCTATGTGCGCCCAGTAGAACTGACAAATCAGTAGCACCTCCTGGTAAAGAGAATTTATTTTTTTTAATCCCAACGTCTGTAGAATTAAATGATGACAATGAAATTATTAGAAAAAAATATTTTGAAATGATCTGCAAAAGAATGGAAGGTCATTTTGGGATAGACATTTCTAAGCATATAGAAGTATACGAGACCTTTAGTCGAAAAGAATTTATGCAAGAATATAATAGCCTTAAAGGTAATGCATATGGTTTGGCAAATACCTTGGACCAAACGGCGTTTCTAAAACCAAAATTAAAAAGCAAAAAGGTGGAAAATTTATACTTTGCAGGGCAACTTACAACCCCAGGACCTGGAGTACCTCCGAGTTTAATAAGTGGGAAAGTTGCTGCAGAGCAAATATTGAAAACTATTTAGCAAAGTTTACTGCTCGCCGTTCGCGAATTACAGTAACCTTAATTTGACCTGGGTAGATCATTTCTTTCATAATTTTCTGAGACAAGTCAAAAGAAAGTAAGTCAGCTTTTTTGTCATCAAGTGAGTCACTATCTACTACAACCCTTAGCTCCCTGCCTGCTTGAATAGCATATGCTTTTTCTACTCCATCAAAGCTTAATGCCGTTTTTTCTAAATCCTGAAGTCTTTTGAGATATGCTTCTGAATCTTCTCTTCTAGCACCAGGTCTTGAGCCAGAAATTGCGTCGCAGGCCTGTACTATTGGAGACAACAAACTTGTCATTTCTATTTCATCATGGTGTGCGCCAACCGAGTTGCAGACTTCAGGGTTTTCACCAAATTTCTCGCAAAGTTTCATACCCAATAATGCATGTGGCATTTCTTCATCTTCTTCTGGTACTTTACCGATATCATGCAGTAATCCTCCTCTTTTGGCCAACTTGGCATCAAGACCAAACTCTGCAGCCATGGTGCTGCACAATCTGGCAACTTCCTTACTATGCTGTAATAAATTTTGCCCATAGCTTGATCTATAACGCATCCTGCCTACCATTCTTATAAGTTGTGGGTGAAGACCGTTTATGCCCAATTCTATTACAGCTTTTTGACCATACTCCACAATTTCATCTTCAAGCTCCTTTTTAGTTTTGGAAACAACTTCTTCAATTCTTGCTGGATGTATTCTTCCATCCGAGATGAGCCTATGAAGAGAAAGTCGAGCAACTTCTCTCCTCACCGGATCGAACCCTGAAAGAATTATGGCTTCAGGTGTATCGTCAACAATTAATTCTATCCCAGTAGCTGCCTCCAAAGCTCTGATATTTCGCCCCTCCCTTCCAATGATCCGTCCTTTTACTTCATCACTTTCGATGTTAAATACAGTTACCGTATTTTCGATAGCTTGTTCTGCAGCTGTGCGCTGAATAGTTTGTAAAATCATTCTTTTTGCTTCTTTAGATGCTGTTAATTTAGCTTCATCAACAATTTGTTTTACATAAACAATGGCGTCTGTATGTGCCTCCTTCTTTATTGTTTCCATCATTTCATTTTTTGCTTCTTCTGATGAAATACTAGCAACAGATTCTAACTTTTTTATATACTCTTTCTGGCTTTTTTCAAGCCCAATTTTCTTGTCTACGATGGCATCCTGTTGTTTTTTGAGTTCTTTTTTACTTAGCTCAACCTCATCCATTCTTTTATCTAAATTTACACTTTTGTCATTCAAACTTTGTTCTTTTCTTCTTAGCTCAGCTTCTTTTCCTCTAAGT
Organism: Bacteroidetes bacterium MED-G17; assembly: GCA_002457675.1. Taxonomy (GTDB): domain Bacteria; phylum Bacteroidota; class Bacteroidia; order NS11-12g; family UBA9320; genus MED-G17. The sequence goes on along the minus strand of NTKK01000003.1, from coordinate 88,148 downwards.
TCATGTTTTGTGTCCCGGACACTTTCATTGTGCTCACTTTTGAGTTTCATAAAGTGTTCTTTAGCTTCCAACTCTTTTTGCCTTTTTAGAGAAGCAGCTTCTTTTTCAGCATCTTCAACTAATTTTTTGACTTTCTTTTCATTCACGCCACTTTTTAAAGTCGTGGCTACCAAACCGCCTATAGCAATTCCGGCTATTGCGGACAAAATAATAACAATTATGCTCATCTTTTAAAATATTTGGGGTGTTTAAGACAATGCTTCAATTAACAAAGATTGTATATCCTGAATTTTTTCTTCAATCTCTTTTTGTCCATCAATTTCTTCATAAACATTTGATGACTTGGAGGTAGCAAATTCAAGAGCAACCATAGCTAAACAATCTTGAAGATCTTTAACAGAAAAATTTTCTCTGTAAAATTTTGATTTTTCATTTATGGTTCTAGCTGCCTGCAAAATCATATTTTTTTCCGCAACAGAAACCCTCAAAGGATAACTCCTATCTTCAATGTTAATTTTTATTGAAATTTCTTCTTCCACACCTTTTTTTACTAACTAATTAAGTAAATACATTTGTCAATTTTTTTTACCAAAAAATCTATCTGGTCTTCGATTTCTTTTTTGGATTTTGTTTCTTCCAAATGATTGACTACAAGTTTAGGATTTTTATTTTTCTCTCTTTCGTTTTTTGATTTAGAATGGCTTTTATTTAGCTCTTCAATTTGTTTTCGTAAATCAATATTTTGGCGAACCAGATTTTTTTTTGTTTCGATCAGTTTTCGTAAATCTTGATCAATATTTTCCAACTGTTTAATTGTATTATTCATAATAACTTACTGCCTTATATCTGCGTGAAATTTTTGTTTGAACATATGTATCAATTTATCCATAATTTCTTCAATTTCTTTTTCTTCCATAGTTTTCGAAGGGTTGTGAAGTGTAAAACTCAGGCCTAAAGATTGTTTATCGTTTGTTAATGATTTTCCGGAGTACACATCAAAAAGAGAAACTTTTTCAAGCTGTTGAGGTAGTAATCTGTGTGCTTCTTCTTTTAATTTAAAATAAGAACATGAAGCATCGACAACCAATGCCAAATCTCTTGTAACTTTTGGAAATTTTGAAATTTTTTGAATGTTTATTTTATATTTTTCTGTTTCTCTAAGCCAACTATCCCAATTACATTGGTAATAAAATACCTCATCTTTAATATCATGTTTTTTTAGTGTTTTTTGATCTACAATATGGACTTGTCGAAGAAGATTCTCTTCTTTTAAATCGATACCCATTTTTTTTCCAACATTTTTTATTACACCTGCCAAATAATATGCATCAGCTTTATTGGTGTCATTTCTCCAATGTCTTGTTTTCTGCACGCCAGTGCAAATCATGATAAGCTGATTTTGTTCTTTGAACACATCATTTTCTTTCCAATATATTTTACCAAACTCAAAAAACTTCAAATTATTTTGTTGTCGATTTTTGTTATACGCAATGGATTGAAGCGCTGTATGCAACAGTGAATTTCTTAAAACTGCTGTATTGCTGCTCAGTGGATTGAGCATTTTTACCAGATTTTTTTGTAGGTTTTTTTCGTAATACGTATCGCTTTCCATTGAGTTGGTCATTATTTCGTAAAACCCAAGGTTGGTTAAATAATTCGCAATTTTTTCTTTAGTTAGAAAACGAATTTGGTTTGGCATCGAAACCAAACTTTGGATATTTCTATTAATGATTGGTACTTTATTGAAACCGTAAATTCTTAAAATTTCCTCAATAAGATCAATATCTCTCTTAACATCTACACGATAGGGTGGCACTGTAACCAACAAATTTTCATGATCGATTTGATTCACCTTCATATCTAAATTGGTCAAAATCGCCGTAACTTTCTCTAATGGTATCTCAACTCCTGAAAGACGATTCACCTTGCCTAAATCTAGAGAAATATTCCACGCCTTTATTTTTTGTGGATAATGATCAAAAACCTGGCTATACTCAAGCTTTGGTTGAGACTGTTTGAGCAACGCAACTGCTACCTGAAGAGCTATAATGGTTATATTGGGATCTGTTCCTCGTTCATATCTAAATGATGCATCTGTATTCAACCCGTGCTCTTTCGCTGATTTTCTTACACTTATCGGATTAAAGTAAGCGCTCTCCATAAATATGGATGTGGTTGATGAAGAGACACCTGAATTTTCACCACCGAAAACTCCTGCTATTGCCATTGTCTCCTCTTCATTGCAAATCAGCAAATGGTTATTTTTTAATTTTCTTTTTTGACCATCTAGCGTAGTAATTGTTTCGTTTTCTTTTGCATTTCTAACTACAATTTTTTGGTTTTTAATCTGCAAAGAATCAAATGCATGTAAGGGCTGGCCAATACTGTGCATGACATAGTTTGTTATGTCTACAATATTGTTAATAGGTGTTAATCCGATTGATTTTAAACGATTTTGTAGCCATTTATCAGATTCAACAACATGTATGTTTCTTATTTCAATTCCACTGTAACGCAGGCAAGATTCATTATTTTGGATTTCTACTTGGATATTGGAATTAAAATGAGGCCTCCAAGCTTCTTTTTGAGGGAAACAAATCATTCTATTAAAAAGCGCTTTTAAATCCCTTGCAACGCCAAAATGGCTTATCGCATCCGCCCGATTGGGAGTAATCCCAATTTCAATTATCGTATCTTCATAAGGGGAATAAAGATCAGAGAGAAGCGAACCAACCTTTATACCTTCTGGCAATACCATAATTCCATTATGCCCTTTACCCAAACCAATTTCATCTTCAGCGCAAAGCATTCCTTCAGAAATTTCACCCCGAATCTTGCTCTTTTTAATTGTAAATGGTTCGCCTTGAAAAGTGTAAAGCTTGGTTCCAATAGGAGCAACAACCACTTTTTGGTTTTGTTCCACGTTAGGCGCACCACATATTATATTGAGATTTTTTTCTTTGCCAATATTGACTTCAGTTATCTTAAGCTTGTCCGCATTTGGATGTTTATAGCACGATCGAACTTCTCCAACAACCAAACCCTCTAAATTTCCTTTAAAATTTTGATACAACTCTACGCCTTCCACTTCCAAGCCTGAATCTGACAATTTTTCAAAAACCTCCTCTTGATTTAAATCGTCAATTTTTATGTAGTCCTGTAACCAATTAAATGCAATTTTCATGTTCTAGAAAGTAATAGCGAAGTTATGTTTTAAGATTCGTTTTTATATACTCTAAAGATTCTACTGAATTATTTTCCAGAGTTCTTCTTTGAGACTTGCTAAATTTTCTTTTGTAAAACTTGACACAAAAAGCCAAGGAATGTTGATGGTATTCAATTGATCAGTTAACCAAAGTTTTAATTCATCGTCTAAAAAATCTGACTTTGAGATAACTAACAATTTGTCCTTTAATGCCAATTCTGTGCTGAATTTATTAAGCTCATTTTCTAGAATATTTAACTCTGTAATTATATCTTCACTATCTGAAGGAATTACATAAAGTAATACTGAATTGCGCTCGATGTGTCTTAAAAATCGATGCCCTAGCCCTTTACCTTGATGGGCGCCCTCAATAATACCAGGTATGTCAGCAATGACAAAACTTCTATAATTTGACAGTTGAACAATACCTAGATTTGGGGTCAGGGTAGTAAATGGGTAGTCTGCTATTTTGGGTTTTGCTGCTGTTAATTTTGAGACCAACGTAGATTTCCCAGCATTTGGCAATCCAACCAAGCCAACATCAGCGAGAACTTTAAGTTCTAAAACAATCCATTGATCTAATCCTTCAAGACCTTTTTGATGATACTCTGGATTTTGATTAGAAGCAGATTTAAAATGCCAATTACCCAATCCTCCCTTCCCACCTTCTAATAGTATTTTTTCTTCAGCATGATTTAATATTTCTAGCATTTTGTCAGCATTTTCATCATATGCAATTGTCCCGAGTGGAACATCTACAATTATATCTTTTCCACTTTTCCCTGTTTTATTTTGTTTTCCTCCATTTACACCATTTTCAGCAAAAATATGCTTGCGATATTTCAATGATAACAGGGTCCAAAAATTTCTATTGCCGCGCAAAATTATATGTCCACCTCTGCCACCATCTCCACCATCAGGGCCTCCCTTGCTTGTTAGTTTGTCTCGATAAAATGAAGTAGCTCCTGCACCACCATTTCCAGAACGAAAATTGATTTTTACATAGTCGATAAAATTGTCATTTGACATTATAAGTGCTTTTGAATAACCCCTGCAATTCTGTCAAAAATGGTTTCCACATCACCTAAGCCACTTATTGAATAGGCTCTTTTTTTGTAGTCATAGTATTCTTTTACTGGTGCTGTTTCTTTCTGGTAAACGTTTTGTCGTTTTCTAATAACGGACTCATCCTGGTCATCTATCCTGTTGCTTGTTTTCCCTCTTTCCAACAAACGTTTAATTAGCTCATCTTCATTAACCTCTAACGATAGCAAGAGTGCTGGGCTGAGCTTAAAATCATCAAGCAAATTATCTATGTACTTTGCTTGATTTGAACTCCTTGGATATCCATCTAAGATATATCCGTTCTTGCTTGGTGTTCGCTCAATGAAGTCTTTAACCATATTGTTTGTTACTTCATCTGGCACCAAATTGCCTGCATCGATGTAACTTTTTGCCAACTTACCCAAACTTGTTGCGTTTTTCATGTTGTAACGAAATAGATCTCCCGTAGATATGTGACTAAGTTGATATTTCTCAATAAGTTTTTGAGACTGTGTTCCTTTTCCAGCACCCGGAGGACCAAAAAGTATTAAGTTAATCATAAAGCAAATATCAATTTTTCTTTCTTAACCCTGTTTTGTTGAGTACTTGATTCATCATTTCCTTCAAGTCAGGAGCCAAATTAAAGAGATAGATGGGCAATAATAACGTGAAAAATAAAAGAAGATAATTGATTATAAGGCGAAGAAAAAAATCATCAACAAGTTTTGAAAAAAAATGATTTAAAACCATGCAGAATAAAAAAAGGACAACTAGCCCAATGGTATCTTTTCGGAATGGTTGATAGCCAAGAACTTTCCAAACAAAGAATAATTTGACTAAATTAAATGACGCCAAAGAAATTGCTGTTGCCATAGCGACTCCTTTAATTCCGAAAATAGGAATGAGTTCATAATTCAACCAAATATTCAATCCACCTAATGTCAATGTAGTAAATAAGTTGAATCTAAAATATTTTGAAAATTTGATGATCGCACTGTTTACACTTGTAAAACAATCAAATAATTTAGAGAAACCCAAAAGCAAAAAAACAGAACGCCCTACTTCAATGGCTTTTGTTTCTGCCGACAAATTGAAATAAACAGGTAAATGAATCCAAATTAAAAAAAACAACAAAATACCAATTGCGCCAAAAATATTACTCCCTTTTTTATAAATCTTATCGACTTCTTGCCTGTTATTGATGGCCATTGCTTTTGAAATAATGGGATTTGAAATTAAATCTACACTAACCATCGGGATTAGTAGCGTAGAAGCCATGAATACCATGATACTGTAAATGCCATTTTCTTCAACACCTATGAGAGGAGCTATCATAATATTGTCTATCTTAAAAGCCAATTGTCCTCCAAGCGCAGTAAACATACCAAACAATGCAAAATCACCCATTCTATTGACCCTCTTGCTTGTATATTTTCTAAAATCTAACCTTAATGATATTCTTCCTAATGAAATAAAATAGATGAGTAATGAAAGATTTATGATGGCAATTAGTAATACAAACAACCATTTAACTTCATATATACCTAAAATTCTAAATGCACTAAGACAAATTAAAAGTGGAAGACCAATCTTATACAACATATTGTACAAAAACTCGGGAACAACAATTCTTTTTATTGTTTGAGCATAACCTTGCCAAAGGGTTCTAAAGGATACTAGAATTACCAAAAAAATAACCAACAATTCATTCTCTTTGAAAATTTGCACATTAAATTGAAGTTTATCCAATACATTTAAAATAGAATCTTGTAAGAAATAAAAGAGCGAGCAAGTTATAACCAGAATACATATTTGGATAAGGCTTTGTGTGAAAAAAAAACTTGATTTCTTCACGCCAAGCTCAAACTCATGGAAAAACTTGACCATGGTTTGACCGAAACCAAGAGTAAGAGGATAATGTAAGAATGAAGCAAATGATAATAGGAACACCAGTGTACCATAGGTAGATAGGTCTAAAGGATAAATAAATAAACTAGAAAAAGCGCCCAACATTACGCTGGCAACCCTAACACTGCTATGCTTTGATCCTTGTCGTTTTATTACGCCCATCTATATATTTTCAATTCTACTACTTTTCCTCAAAGATTATTTTTTTTGAAACCCATAAGAGTACCAACAGTTGAATTTTTACAAGATATTTGATGCAAATATAGATGACTAAAAAGCTATTAATCATAAGTTATTATTGGCCGCCAGGATCTGGACCTGGTGTACAACGATGGTTAAAGTTTGTAAAATATCTACATCAGCTCGGGCATACCTGCACGATAGTGACCGTCAGGAATGGGAGTTATCCATCCTTTGACTCAACTTTAGAAAATGAAATTCCTTCAAATTGTAATGTATTAAAAACCCGGACTATTGAGCCATTTACACTTTTTAACATCCTTCAAGGAAAAAAAGGGAAACAGATGCAAGTTGCTATGGCTGATTTGAAAGGAGAAAAAACAAAGTTTAAAAAAATTGCGAATTTGATTCGTGCCAATTTGTTCATTCCAGATGCCCGAAAGGGCTGGAATTATTTTGCTTATCGAGAAGCGAGTAAGTTTTTAAAAAACAATGCTGCAGATGTTATCATTACTAGTGGGCCTCCCCACAGCACGCACTTAGTTGGATTGAAACTGCAAAAAAAATTTAATATAAAATGGCTTGCAGACTTTCGTGATCCTTGGACTGAAATTTCCTACAATTCACTCCTCATGCGCAGTAATCGAAGCATTCGAAAAGACAAGATGTTGGAAACCCAGGTTCTAGAAAAAGCAAGTCAAGTATTGGTTGTAAGCGAAGAGATGAAAAGATCTTTCGCTAATAGGTGTAATCAAATAAATGTACTTCACAATGGCTATGACGAAAGTGATTTTGAAGAACAAAATAATCCTCAAAACCCTCAATTTACTATTACGTATACTGGTAATTTCAAAAACAATCAAAATATCAATCTATGGTGGGAATGTTTGAAAAAAATGAATTTGCTGAAAAAAAACATTGTTTTTCAAATAATTGGAAACATCGCACCATTAATAGAGGAAAGTATTGAACAAAAAGATATTTCTATGGTTGTCCAAAAAGTTAGTTTCGTTCCTCATTTAGAAGCTATTAAATTTATGCAACAAGCAGACCTATTGTTTCTACCCATACCAAAAGTCGAAAATAATTTGGGTATCCTAACTGGCAAAATTTTTGAATATTTAGCAAGCAAAACACCTATTTTGGCCATGGGGCCAGAAAATGGTGATGCTTCCAAAATACTATCCAAGCTTCATAGAGAACCTATGATAGGTTATAATGACCGCCAAAAGTTAGAAAAGACCTTAAATGATCATTACGATAAATGGTATAACAACACAGACACAAAAATTAAAAGTAATTTACATAACACCTTCAATAGAAAGAATTTAACACTTAAACTTATAGATATAATCAATGGTTGAAAAAATTCAAGTCAATGGCTTCCAAAAGTCAAATTTATTTTATCCACCCATTCAGTTGTTGAGCACTATAAAAAGTTTTGACTTAAAAGCCATTAGAAAAAGATATTTAGATAGTAAACAACGAGGTAACAAATCAGGAAGTGTTGCACGTAGAGAAGTAAGTTTAGGAGGGGTGGTATCTTTGAAATTAAATCAAGGCGTCATTGAAGAGGCTGCTAGATTGGTAAATATAAAAGAGCCTCGAGGTGTTGACTTTATTAACAAAACAACTGCGCTTTCTTCTGAAAATAAAATATTTGTTCAACAGGAAAATAACTTATACACAATAGAAAATGATTGGTTTAGTTACATTCATACCGTAAAAATTAATCCTTTCAATGCGCATAAGGTTTTAATTGCCTCTTCAGGGTTTGATATGATCTTTGAATTTGATTTTGTCTCTAAAACTAAAACATTTGATTGGTGCGCATGGGAACATGGCCTGAATCTTAGCACAAATCCAAAAACTGGTGAACATCTATTACTTACTCGAAAACCAAAGGAATTTGATGATTTAAGCAAAGAGAAGCACAAAATAAAATTGATAAAAAATCCAAAAATTGATTTCTTGCCTACTGCTATGAGGGCAGCATTTATAAATTCTGTGGCTTATCATCCATTAGATGAAAATAAAATTATTGCCACTTTGTTTCATAAAGGTCATGTTATTGAAATTGATAGAGCGACTGGAAGTTATCAGGTTGTAATACAAGGACTAAAAAATCCACACGGAGGTTCCTTCATGCACAATCAGTATTCGGCCACAAGTACCGCATCGGGAGAAGTAATAATTAGGACCCCCTCCAAACAAGTCGTTCTAAATTTTACAGATTTGCCTGGCAAGCCTAAAGAGTTGGCTAATCGCTCTTGGCTGCAAAATTCACTTTTTTTATCACCGTCATTATTGGTGGTAATCGACTCAAATAGAACTCAATTTCATATTTTGGATATTGAAAAGCAACTTCTTGATAGTATTGACTATGATCAAAATTGGGCAGTACAAGACATTATCCAGACCAACGACACAAATCATTCTTGGATTAACGATCTTAGATAAGCCAGCGAATTACTTCAAAACATTCGGCATACCTTGTCTTGGCCTGCATACCCCTGAATATTAGGGCTGATTTTATATTTTCTTCGCTTGCATAAATTCTATTTTTTTGGGATTGATAGCATGCGATTGACTTTAATTTCTGTAAAACATCTACCTCATCCAACTTTACAAAAAAGTTTGCTTGAGTGGCAAAATTATTCCAAGGAAGTTCATAGCCCAAAATTGAAGCATTTTTAAATGCACGTTTACCTTCCAAATGGATCTGATGATGATCCTGATGAATATCTAAAGCATTGGGCATTAATACAATATCTGGAGAATAGGACTTGTTCAATTTAACCATCTCCTCTAATATTTCTTGCCTATGTTCAGGGAAATCCCTAACAGGAAATTGAAATTTTAGTACATTTTCACGCTTTAAACCCATGCTTTTTGTTGATAAGTCACATTCTTCATAAATAGAATTTTTAGCAAATCCACTAGGCAAAGATTTATTACAGGGGGAAAATGCGACATAAATTATTTCATTGTATTTAACCCATCTATTCAAGCTTCCTCCACAACCAAATTCAACATCGTCGGGATGAGGAGACAAGCACAATATTTTTTTTTCTTTTATCATTTCTGAAATGGATGCTTGGTAAGAGGTATTTTGGCTAGTGGGTGGTAATCATCAATTAAACCAATTGGCTCTTTTGAGCGAATATCATGGACGATATGGATGGCTGTTTTTGCTTCTTCCAAACCAAACCCATTGCCACTAATTATTTGTTCATAGCTCTTTGTATGAAGTTCTGTAAAACCTCCGCTAAACTCAAATTCTTCATTTTCGATTAAAATAGAACGGTAGGTTCTGGCACCAGTTTCTTTGATGTGGTTTGGAATTACTTCATAGTTAATACTCAGAAACCACCGCACACGGGCCTTCTTAAATTCCAAAAAACCAGAAGCCCGATCGTGTGAGAGTAAATGTACTTTACTCGTCTTAAGCTCGCCAAAAACCCACGCAAGCATATCAAAAAAATGCACCCCAATATTTGTAGCTATACCTCCGGATTGATTATCTACACCTTTCCAAGAGGTAAAATACCAATTCCCCCTTGAAGTTAGATAGGTAAGGTCAACGTCAAATACTTTATCTTTTGGCGAATCTTCTACTTTCTTTTTAAGCGCAATTACACTGGGGTGAAGCCTTAGTTGCAAAATAGAGTATACTTTCTTTCCTGTTTCTTTTTCAATTTCTTGCAGCCCTTCAATGTTCCACGGCCTAAGCACAATTGGTTTTTCACATATAACATCAGATCCTACCCTCAAGCCAAATCTACTATGTGCATCATGCAAATAATTTGGACTGCATACAGAAACATAATCAATACCCTGTTCTGTTTTTTTAAGCTTTTCAATATGACGGTCAAACCTCTCAAACTCTGTAAAAAATGAAGCATTTGGGAAATAGGAATCTATCACTCCTACAGAGTCAAATTTATCCACCGCGGCAACTAAATCACTGTCTGTGTCTTGAATGGCTTTCATGTGTCTTGGAGCAATGTAACCAGCTGCACCAATTAATGCGAATTTTTTACTCATTTAAGCTTCTAATCCTTTATCCGTTTCAAACATAGTACGGATTTTGATATTTTTTGGGCTAATTGAGACAATTAGAGCCAAAAGCAATACCAACAAGCCCAAACTTGAACCAAATTGAGCCAATTTCTTTCCTTCCATCTTAGGAGAAAACCTCATTTCCAAAGTATATTCCCCTTTGGGCAGGTCTATGGCTCTAAGAATATAATTTGCTCTTAATATATCTATTTTTTCGCCATTGATATATGCTTCCCAACCTTTGTTGGGGCCATACCAAATCTCTGAAAAAACTGCAAGACCACCTGACTGCGCGCTCACCTTATATTGTAAATTGTTTGGCATGTATTGTACCAATTCTATACTGCCTTTTCCACCAGAATGCCTTTTCATATTCCCAAAATCTTGCTTGTTAACTATTGCTACTTTATCAAGGCGATAGCCTTTTAAACTATTGATCTCCTCATTGGCATTATTTACTTCAACAATAGAGTCAACAAACCAAGCATTGCCATATGCTGATTGATTGATTTGAACTTGTAAACTGCCATTTTGTTTGCCTCTCACAATAAAGTACTTCGTATTAAGCGCATTGAGTACCTCCTGATTTCCTTTGCTTATATGTTGGTCAATTACATCTTGAATTCTTTGTAATTTTGCTGGTGAGTAACCGCCAATGGTATTGTGATGATAGGACGTTTTGGCAGAATTGAAAGTGTTGATACTCATATCCAAAACTCGGTAAGCACCACGGCCTTTAGTTTCCATATTTTTTATTTGTAAATCAACTGATCTTGGGTTAAATAGACTTTTATAATTCTGTTCTGATAGATAGCTATCTGAGTCGATATATCGGTTTTTCATACCAATGAGATCTATTAAGACTAAAAAAATGAGACTTATATATAGAGCCGCAGAATGTTTTATTTTGCCTAAAACAAAGAAATAGCATAGGCCAAAGGTAATTCCTACCAAAACCAAAACCCTTCCAATATCAAATTTCAACAGTTGTTTTCGATCTTCTATCAATAAATCTAAGAACCATTGTTGTCTGCCTTCATATCGAGCGTCCCCAACACCCATAAAATTGAAAGTTGAAGAAAAAATTAAAAAGAATAAACCAATGCCCCCTGTAATTAACAAAGAATTCATCAAGGATTTTTTCTTCTTGTTTAAATCTTTGCTATTCAAGAAAGACTGAAAACCTAAAAATGCTGGTAATATGAAGAATGTTGTCAAGACATTCATCAATGAATTTGGCGAACGAAATTTATTGAAAAAGGGTAAATGATCAAACAAAAACCTATTGAGCCATTCCGCATTCCTCCCCATAGAAACCAAACATCCTAGAACAATCGCAGAGACAACTGCGTATTTCAATTTATGTTCGATCCAAAAGAAGCTGAGCACAAATAAAAATATTAAGGCAGCTGTAAGATAGTAAGGGCCACTTGTAACTGGTAACTTTCCCCAATACATGGGCGCTCTAACTTTGCCATTTTTTGATTTAGCACCGCTTTGGCGCAGTATTTTGCCTGTTTCAGATTTTGCATTTATTTTTTCACTAGAACTTCCGCCAACTATATTTGGTATATACAAGCTTAACAAATCTAGGTACCCATTGCTCCAGTTCATTGCATAGCTCCACTCCAAACCTTTTACCTCACTACTACTTTTTGCTTCTCGATTCTCATTTTGTAAAATTGGTGCACCACGCATAGTAGCCTCACTAGAAGATAAGGTTGATCTTAGTTGTGCATAATTAGAAACCACACCTAAGCCCGCCGCAAGCAAAAGCACAGGAATCGCGAGCCAATTTTTGAATGTTTTATTAAATACTCCAATAGAAATATAAACCACCAAGAAAAGGCCCAACAACATGGCGAAGTAATACAGCATCTGAGGGTGATTCATGTAGATTCCCCAGCTTACACCAAAAAAGGCAAAAACTCCTCCCCAAAGATATTTCTTTCGTAAGCTGAGCAAAGTTCCAAGAAGGATAAGTGGCAGTACAACTATCACCGCAATTTTTGTATTATGACCAGCTGAAAGCAATACTATATGATTGATATTAAAGGCAAAAAGTAAGCTGCCTAGAATACTCAACCAATAATTTACACCTAAACAAATCAGTAAAAGGTAGCATGTTATTAAACCCAAGAAAAATTGTGACTTCACTCCTTTCATAAACAAGCTTACTACTTTTTTTACCTGATGAGCATAATTGTATTCTCTACCCTTCACCAGCAATCCGTGGGGCATTCCGCCAAACATTGCATTACTCCAATAAGTTTTTTCACCAGTTTTTTCATTATGTCGTGTGGCTTCATTCGACATGCCAATAAATTCTTCAATATCCCCTTGTCTTATTTTTTCTCCTTTCATCATTGGAAACAAAAACAAAAGCATAAAAACTGCGAAAATGCCCAAAGCCAAAATATGAGGCTTCGCATCGTTTAACCACTTATTCATATTTTCAAATTAAACCACAATCCTAAAAATATTAACATTTCCAACAATGTTTTATCATTTTCCTTTCTTTGCCACGCAGTTGTCTTTTGATGAAATTTATATTGACGAAGTTTTTAAAGAGAAATTGATTCGAAATTTCTCTAATCCAAAAATGCATCATGCCTACATACTCCATTCAAATCATTTAGACACAGCAATTCCTATAGCAAAGGCATGCTCGTGCTTACTATTTTGTCAAAAGAGAATTTCAAATAATCCATGCAATGAATGCCATGCTTGTAAAAAAATAAAGCAAAACATCCACCCTGATATACATTTTACATTTCCTACAGTAAGTCTGAAAAGTGGGAAAGCGCCCATTAGTGACGATTTTATAGCCAAGTGGAGAAGTTTCCTCTCCTCTTACACGTACTTTACACCAAATCAGTGGATGGATGAAATTGTCGAGGCAAATAAACAAGGGAATATTACCCATGCTGAGTGTAAAAAAATAAGCAGTAAACTAGGCTTAAAAGCATTTGAAGGGACCTATAAAATAAGTATAATCTATCAAGCAGAATTGATGGGCGATGGCAGCAACCGCCTTTTGAAATTGATCGAAGAACCTCCAGAAAAAACAATCTTTTTTCTGCTCGTAAAAGATATCAATGCACTCCTACCCACGATCATTAGTCGCTGTCAATTACTAAAAATTCCTTTGCCTAAAAATGAACAATTGGCTCATATTCTAACGAATTATTGTGATGTTCCAACGGAAAGTGCTGAAAAGTTGGCATGGCAAAGCAAGGGCATTATTTCAACCGCGCTAAAGATGTTTTCAGAAGGACAGGATGAAATAGTCGATATTGCTATCAAATGGCTTAGAAGATGCTATTCGTTTGATTTACAGAGCATAGGCAAGATGGTGGATGATTTAAATACATTAGGCCGACAAAAGGTCTCTCAATTTCTTACACAACTAATAGATATATTCCATTTATCCTTTCAGCACATGCATCAAAACCTACATATTGAACACCCAAACTTTGCATTTATACAGAATTTTAGCAAAATTCTTGATCCAGAAAAAATCGATAAAATTCAAAAAAGCATTAATCAGACTGCCTACCAAGTCAAAAGAAATGCACATCTGAAGATTGCTCTTTTTGGCTTATTTTTGGAAATTAATAATCAATTAAAATTAAAAACATAGCTATATATAGATGGGGTGTACGAATTGTGGAACTAAAAGTGATGGGAAACCCAATGGATGCAAAAGCAACGGAAACTGTGGCACCTTTGGTTGCAATAAATTAAATTCATTTGATTGGCTCAGTCCAGTTGCTATGCCAGCAGGGCATAAAACTTTTGATGTATTGGAAGTAAGATTTAAAGGAAGTAGGAAAGAGTTCTTTAGGACCAACAATGAAATTGAACTTTTTTCTGGTGATCCGGTAATTGTCAAAACCAACAATGGATGGGACATGGGACATGTAGCCCTCAAAGGAGAGTTGGTAAAGCTACATCTCAGAAAAGCTGGTATTGACGAAAACTCTGAACATATCGGGCAATTGTTGAGGAAAGCTTCTGAAGAAGAACAAAAAGTAGCAGAAAAAAATAAAGCCAAAGAAAAAGAAATGTTGGAGGAGGCTCGAGTTATTGCTCTTGAACTCAACTTATCAATGAAAATAAGTGATATTGAATTACAAGGGGATGGAAAAAAGGTAATTTTCTTCTATACTGCAGAAAAAAGAGTCGATTTTAGGGAACTTATAAGAAGATATGCTGATCAATTCAAAACAAGAATTGAAATGCGCCAAATTAGCTATAGGCAAGAGGCCTCAAGATTAGGTGGAATAGGCGTTTGTGGCAGAGAATTGTGCTGCTCCACCTGGCTAACAGATTTTAAAGTAGTGAGTGTAAGTGCAGCAAAAAAACAAAGACTATCACTCAACATGCTTAAGCTCTCCGGACAATGTGGACGTTTAAAATGCTGTTTAAATTTCGAACTTGATACCTACTTAGAAGCCCTAGATGAATTTCCCCAAGAAGACCGACTAACACTTGAAACACAAGCAGGTGTAGCGAAAGTGCAAAAAGTAGATTTACTTAGCAGAAAAATGTGGTTTGCATATCCACAAAATTCTAATTGGATTGCACTTGACCTAAAAGAAGTTAAGAAAATTCAAGAACAAAACAAAAAAGGCATCAAACCAGAAAGACTAGCCCAAGGATCAGAAATAGAAGAAAGTGTCACCTCTGGTATTGAAATTGGAAAAGATGATTTAATTGCAGATAAAGACATAAACTGGCTTGATAAAAAGTCTAAAGAAAAAAAACAGAAATCCACTAGCAAGAAACGAGGCAATTTTAAAAATCGAACACCAAAAAATAAGCGCCGAGATGGAGGAAGATCTAAAAATAAATTTCAATAGTTTTTTCGATCAATAATCGACCTTGCCAAGGTAAGTTCATCGACATAATCAAGCTCCCCGCCTACAGATATTCCCCTTGATATAGTTGTTATCTTGATTCTTCGTGCTTCTTCTAATTTATTGACTAAATAATGCGAAGTTGTATCGCCATCCATAGTGGCTGGCAGCGCCAAAATGACTTCTTCAATTTCTTCTTCTTCTACCCTTTTCAATAAAGCAGCTACGGTCAGTTTTTCTGGACTTATTCCCTCCAAAGGAGATATCAAGCCATTAAGCACATGGTATATACCTTTATAATAAGAGGTACTTTCAATTGCAAATACATCTTGAAAATCTTTAACAACACAAATGGTTTTTTGGTCGCGGGCAGAATTTTCACAAATACCACAAATCTTTTTTTCAGAAATATGAAAACATCTTTCACAAAAGACCACATCTTCAACCAATGATACCAAAGCTTTGGCCAAGTCTAAAGTAACTTGCTTTTCAGAACGCAATAGATAAAGAGCCATACGCAGCGCAGTTTTTTTGCCAATACCAGGAAATTTTGACAAACCCTCTACAGCTTTGCCAATTGCAACAGACGAGTACTCCATTTTTACAAACTTGTGTTTAATAATTCAATCCTTTCCTATTTTGCATTGTAGATTTGTAAACAAGCTATTCCTATAGCACAAAATGGTTTGGGCAATTACTAAAAATATTAAAGTTTCTGTGGAAGTTCAATTTCAGCAACAACACACAGATTATTCTGCTCAAAAATTTGCCTATGCATACCGTATTCATATTGAAAATCATGGCGAACATACCGTTCAATTACTAAACAGAATTTGGATAATTAAAGATACGCATGCACCACATAAAGCTGTTACGGGGGAGGGCGTTGTAGGAGAGCAACCAATATTACAAAGTGGCGAATCCTATTCATACAGCTCATGGTGTCCAATAGAATCTCCAATGGGGAATATGAAAGGTCTTTATACTTTTCAAGACCTAGAAAGTAAAAAAACCTTTAAGGTAAGAGTTCCTGAATTTCAATTTTGCCCCCCATATCTAAAAAATTAATAGGAAACATACTTGTACAGCATGGAATAAATTTATTGACATCAACATCCACAACCTTTATGCTTTTGTATTCTCCCATTTTTATATCTTGTTTCCCTCAAAACCCCTTGAACATAAAATAATTGTTTGATACGATTACCTCGTCTGTAATACTCTATTTTGGCTAAATTTTGGGATTTATCAAAGAATATCCACGTCCCTACCCTTTTACCTTTTTTATAATAGGCAACATATTTTTCACCATCTTCATTTATTTCAAATCTTGTTTTTCTGTTGCAAAATGTATCCAAAGACGATCCCCAACACAATGAACTAAAGACCAATAAAAAAAGTAATAATAGCCAGGAATGCCACACTCCAACAATAATAAGCAAAGCCACGGAGTTTAGTTTTCTTGACCAAAAAAATCATGGCCTGACAAGCCATAAGTCCAGTGAGAAAAGCAATTATAAAACCAACAATCAAAGGGCCATTTTGTACGTCAATTGACTCTGTGTTTTGTGAAAAATCAATAATTTTTTTTGATGCAGCTCCTAATATTACTGGCAATACCATTAAAAAAGAAAATTTAGTGGCATGTTCTCTTTTTACACCCATCAAAACCAAAGCGCCAATAGTCGAACCACTTCTACTTATACCAGGCAAAATAGCAATAGCTTGCACCAAACCAACCTTTAAGGCATGGAATCCTCTTACTTTTTGATTGCCTTTTTCAACACCATCAGAAAACCACAATACCAAACCTGTGATTGCCAGCATTAAACCAACCAGCAAAATGTTATTATCAAATAGTTTGTCAATAAAGTCTTCAAAAAATAGACCAACTATTATAGCAGGTAACATGGATAGAAAAATATAAAAAACGTAATTTCTTTCGCTACGAAACAAACCCCGGATAATCGCTAAAATATCTCTACGATAAATAACAATTGTACTCAAAGCTGTTGCTAAATGAAGTACTACTGATACAATAAGGCCTTCCTTAATTTGTTGATTAAATATAGCCTTGGTCAACTCCATATGACCACTACTACTAACTGGCAGAAATTCAGTTAGACCTTGAACAAGACCCAACAAAATAGCTTCAAGATAACTCATCTTTTTCTACACTTTTTGGTCTTTTCATAATGGCATAACCCTGAATAGCGAAACCAACCAAAACCAAAATAGGTGCTAGTGTAACCTTGATATGAGAATTAAATGTGAATTTATTATCAACAAACAACTCATCTGTATTGCCTGTCATTAGAGCAAAACCCAAAACAACAACTGCCGCACCGATTAACAGCCAACGATAATTTTCTTTCCTAAATACAAATTGAAAGTCACTTTGCTTTCCTTTTGAATTATTTTTTTTTGTTTTTGATTTACTCTGTTTGACCATAATATCAATGCCCTTGCAAAGTAAAAAAAAAAATCATACCTAAGTATCCCAAATCAAATGAGATAATTCTTTTAAATGAAGACCATAAAAGTCGGTTTGGCTTTTGTTAATTTGCCATTACAAAATGCAATACGATTTTAAAAAAATCGAACTAAAATGGCAGAAGCATTGGGATGAATCCAAATTGTATAGTCAATATGATTATACAAAACCTAAGTTTTATGCCTTAGATATGTTCCCCTACCCAAGCGGTGCAGGACTTCATGTTGGTCATCCGCTAGGCTATATAGCATCTGACATTGTTAGCAGATATAAAAGATTAAAAGGTTTTAATGTTTTACATCCTATCGGTTTTGACGCGTTTGGCTTGCCCGCAGAACAATATGCCATACAAACTGGACAACATCCTGAAATTACCACTGAGAACAATATAAACAACTACAAAAAACAACTTAAAAGAATTGGATTTTCATTTGACTGGGAAAGAGAGTTAAGAACCACAGAACCAAAATATTACAAATGGACTCAGTGGATTTTCTCATTGCTTTTTGATGCATGGTATAACCCCAAAAATAACAAAGCAGAAAACATAAAAACACTTTTAGAGAAATTTGCGACCGAAGGTTTTGAAGGAAAACTTTGGGAGCATTATACAGAACAAGAAAAGGGAAGAATTTTGCAAAATTTTCGTCTAGCCTACCAGAAAGAAACCTATGTAAATTGGTGCGAAGAACTAGGAACGGTTCTAGCAAACGACGAAGTAAAAGATGGATTATCAGAAAGGGGTGGCCATCCTGTAATACAAAAAAAAATGAAGCAGTGGTTTTTGCGAATTACTCCCTATGCAGACAGGTTATTAGATGACTTAAACAAAATAAATTGGTCCAACTCTATTAAAGAAATACAAAAAAACTGGATAGGAAAAAGTGTAGGAGCAGAAATTTATTTTAATATTCAAGAATTTGACAACTATAGATTAACTGTTTTTTCTACTCGACCTGACACCATATACGGCGTCAGTTTTATCGTGTTGTCACCAGAACACGATTTGGCCAAAAAAATCACACAACAGCCATATAAAGAATCCGTAAATGCTTATATAAAATCTGCCCAAACAAAAAATGAAAGACAACGACAACAAGTCAAGGAAGTAAGTGGTGTTTTTACTGGTAGCCATGCTTTACACCCGCTTAATGGGAATGCCCTACCCATTTATTTGTCTGAATATGTCTTAAACTCTTATGGTACTGGTGCAATTATGGCCGTGCCCGCTCATGATGAACGCGATCATGCATTTGCTAAAAAATTTAATATTAAAATCATTCAAGTAATTGAAAGTGATGAGAACATAAATACGCAAGAAAAGCCTATTAGCACAAAAAAGGGGCATTTAATTAATTCAGAAAACTTTGATGGTTTAGATGTCCAAATAGGTAGTGAAAAAATTCTAACTAAACTAGTAAATGAAGCTAAAGCGAAAAGAAAAATAAATTACAAACTGAGGGATACCGGATTTAGCCGTCAAAGATATTGGGGCGAACCATTTCCAATAATCCACGAAAATAGCTTACCAAAATTGGTAAAAGACTTACCTGTAAAATTACCTCAAGTATCGAATTTCACCCCCACTGGAGATGGTCAAAGTCCTTTATCAAGTAATAAAAAATGGGTGCACACTGAGAAGGGGTTAAGAGAAACAGATACAATGCCAGGTTATGCAGGGAGTAGCTGGTACTTCCTTCGCTTTATGGACCCAAAAAACGAAAAAAACTTTGCAGGTAAAAAAGCCATTCGATATTGGCAAGAAGTTGACTTATATATTGGAGGGGCTGAGCATGCCACAGGACATCTTCTCTACGCCCGGTTTTGGACTAAATTTCTATTTGATTTACAATATATTCCCTTTGACGAACCATTCAAAAAACTTATCAACCAAGGAATGATTCAGGGCGAAAGCAAACTGCTAAACGCGGGCAATAGACTCCTGCATATACCCCTTGAGTATACCAATAACTTGGGACAATTAACAGCTGATAATTTTATAAAATTACAAAAAGCGGACAAGCGATTCGAAAATATTTTGTGGGAAAATTTACAACCAAAAAACAACATTGTTGAGCTAAAAAATCAAACAGAAAAGATGTCCAAGTCTAAATTTAATGTTGTAAATCCTGACGACATATGCGAGCAATATGGTGCAGATACACTTCGCCTTTATGAAATGTTTCTTGGCCCTATACAGGACAGCAAACCTTGGAATACTCAAGGCATAGAAGGTGTCCACAGATTTTTAAACAAATTATGGAATTTGGTTTTCAATGAGCAAACTGTTTTGATACAAGATGTTGAGCCCGCTAAGGATTCTCTAAAAACATTGCATAAAACCATCAAAAAAATAACCAATGATATTGAAAACTTCTCTTTCAATACCGCTATAAGTGCTTTTATGATTGCTTTAAACGAATTAAGTCAACAACAATGCAGAAGTAAAAATATTATTGAACCTTTTATCATTTTATTGGCTCCATTTGCTCCGCATATTTCCGAAGAAATATGGCATAAATTAGGGAATACAGAGTCTATACACAAAAGTAAATGGCCCACTTTCGACACGTCATACCTGGTTGAAAATTCAAAAAAATATCCAATAAGCATAAATGGAAAAGTTAGAACAACCCTAGAATTCGCTCTTGAACTTGATCAGAAAGAAATAGAAAATTTAGTTTTTCAAAATAAAATTGTTAAAAAATGGTTAGAGGGAAAAAAAGTCAGAAAATTCATATTTGTTCCTAACAAAATCATCAACATTGTTCTAGGATAAATCATGCAAAAAGCAATAGAAAAAATTCTCCCTAAATTACATAAGGTATTAAATACCTATTCAAGAAAATCTAATGAAAAAAGCCCTTATCAACTAGTTACAGAAATAGATATAAAAATTGAACAATTGTTGATTGAACACCTGGCCAAACTTTTACCGGAAGCAGGATTTATAACAGAAGAAGGGCAAACACAACAAGGTAAAATGGATGGGCTTACTTGGATAATTGATCCGATTGATGGAACTTCAAATATGGTGTTTGGCATACCTTTTTTTTGCTTAAGTATTGGTTTGGTAGAAGCAGGCAAAACCATTTTAGGTTTTGTTCATGAATTTAACCACTCAGATACATTTTTTGCCCACTTTAGAGGCGCTCAATTAAATGGAGAAAATATTTCGGTCCGAAAAAATACAAAGATTAATAATGTGCTCGCCGCAACAGGATTTCCTCATGGAGAAGTAAACAATTTAGATGTCTATTTAGAGGTCTTAGAACATACCATCAAAGAAACCCATAGCATAAGAAGATTGGGAACAGCAGCGATGGACCTATGCTATACAGCATGTGGACGTTTTGACGGGTATTTTGAGATGAATTTAAAACCTTGGGATATCTGTGGAGGCGCTTATATTGTAGAGCAGGCAGGCGGTATTGTAAGTGATTTTAAAGGTGAAAAAAACCATCTAAATACAGGAAATATTATTGCAGGAAATCCTCTAGTACACCGCTTTTGGCTAAATAAACTAAAAGACAAGTTTTAGCCAATTTAAAAATACTAAAACATTACCTTCGCAGCTTATTTTATGTGGGAAAAATTCGCAGTGCATATTTTAAGGAGACGACAAATTGTCTCAATCGCTCTGCTTATATTGTCATTTCTTTTGGCTTATTTCAGCACTAAAGTTGAAATTGCTTACGACAACCCAAAATTTATTCCTGATAGTGACCCTGACCAAATCAACTATGTAGAGTTTAGAAAAACATTTGGAGATGATGGAAATACATTAACCATAGGAATAGACGACAAAAAGTTAAGAAAAATTGATTTTTTCAAAACGTGGTATCGTCTTACTGAACAATTCAACAATAGAGTAGGGATTCAAACAGCATTGTCTTTATGCAATGTACCAACACTTAAAATTGCTGTTGATACAAGTATTTTTGATTCAGACACTTTTCAGCAAGAACGGTTTGTAACAAAACCACTTCTTCCTTATTTACCTAAAAATCAAAGGGAGTTAGACTCTTTTTTTTACGAACTAGAACAACTAAAAATTTATGATGGCACCCTTTTTAGAAGAAATACCAACTTCTCTTTGCTTGCGATTTCCATAAATCAAAACATCTTGGATACAAAAGATCGAATTGAATTTATAAATGGAATTGAAAATGAAATTAATGATTCACTTTCAGTACATAAAGTAACTGCACATTTTTCGGGGCTTCCTTACATAAGGAATGTAATGTCTCAAAAAATTAAAAAAGAACTTTTACTCTTTACCCTACTTTCAATACTTATTACCTCTGCAATTTTGCTTTTCTTTTTCAGATCGATTAAAGTACTTTTATTCAGCCTATTGGTTGTTATTTTAGGTGTGGTTTGGTCTTTGGGATTTACAAGTTTATTTGGCTACAAAATTTCAGTTTTCATTTCAATTCTTCCACCATTAATTGTAGTAATTGGAATTGCTAATTGTATTTATCTGATAAATAAATATCATGATGAATATAAAAAGCACCGAAATAAGATAAAAGCACTTCAAAGAGTTATATCCAAAGTAGGAAGAGCTGTTTTTTTCACCAACTTAACCACGGCTACGGGATTTGGCGTTTTTGTATTTACAGGTACAAAAGTTTTACAAGAATTTGGGATCATTGCTTTTGTAAGTATACTTTCCTTATTTGGTATTGCCCTTGTTGTAGTGCCTGTTGTTTTTAGTTTCTTGTCTCCACCAAGTAACCAACAAATGATTCACCTTGATAAAAAGAGCATTAATGCAATTTTATCTGGTATTCATAGGACTTTACTAGGTAGAAGAAAAATTGTTTATCTGGCGAGCGTTGTTTTGTTTGTTTCTGCACTAATTGGAATAAGTCAAATAAAGGCTGTAGGTTATATGCTTGAAGACATCTCTGAAAAAGATCAAATTCACCGAGATCTCAAATTTTTTGAAAAAAATATTAATGGCGTAATGCCTTTTGAAATAGTAATTTCTACTCGCCCAAATGGTATTAAAAACCCACGGATTTTAGGTAAAATTGATCAATTAACCAAAGAGTTAAGAAAATTTAAAGATTTCTCAAAACCTATTTCTATTTCACAAACCATCCAGTTTGGAAGGCAGATGTATCATAGTGGAGACACGCAATTTTATAAATTTCCAGGTCTATTAGAGTTGTCAAGTATTCTTTCCCTAATGCCCCAAACAACAGAAGAGACTAGCAAACTTAGTGCCCTTGTAAATAATAATTATTCAAAAGCTAGAATTAGTTTACAAATGAAAGATGTAGGCAGTGTGAATATTAAATCCTTGCGAGAAAAGGTACAAAATATTGCTGATACAATTTTCAATATGCGAACACTAAGAGAATTTACTGAAGAGCCTGATTCGAGCAATGGATATAAAGGCATAATAAAAACTTCTTACTTACCAATAGATTCATCAAAAAGAATAGAAATTTTTAGTACTGGTACATCAGTAACATTTTTAAAAGGCAATAATTACTTGATCAAAAACTTATTGGTAAGCATTGCGATTGCATTTCTTATTATTTCTTTTATTATGGCTATACTTTTTAAATCACTGCGAATGATATTAATCGCATTGGTGCCCAACTTCATTCCTTTAGCAATTACTGGTGGGATAATGGGTTATAGTGGAATACACTTAAAACCGTCCTCCGTAATCATTTTCAGCGTGGCTTTTGGTATAGCTGTAGATTTTACCATTCATTTTTTGTCCAAATACTTACAAGAACTTAAAACCAATAAACAAGATATCCCAGAGGCAGTTCAACAAACTATGAATGGAACAGGGGTAAGCATGTTGTACACGGCGGTAATCTTGTTTTTTGGATTTATTATTTTTTCTTTTTCCAGTTTTGGCGGAACAATAATATTAGGCATTTTCACTTCGATTACACTAATTGTATCTCTACTATCCAACTTATTCCTTTTACCAAGCTTATTGGTAGGATATGATAAAAGGAAAAAAAACAAATAAGATTATTTGTTTCGGTAAAAACTTGTTCTGCTAAAATTTAGATAGGTAAAGAACATCAATCCAAATGCAAGCACAGAGGACCCCCCATAACTCATGAGCGGCAAAGGAATTCCAATAACTGGGAATAAGCCAACGGTCATGGACAAATTGATAAGCACATGATAAAGTAAAATTGATGCTACACAATAACTAAATACCCTTGGAAACTTGTCTTCAAATCGACTTGACAGTAAAAAAATTCTTGTTATCATAGCGCCAAATAATAAGATTAACCCCGTTGAACCAAGCCACCCAAATTCTTCAGCAAAACTGGTGAAAATAAAATCCGTACTTTGCTCCGGTACAAAATCTCCCTTATTATGTGTTCCTTTCAAATATCCTTTGCCAAATAAGCCGCCAGATCCAATTGCTGTTTTGCTGTGAAAAACATTATAACCAGCTCCAAAACGATCTTGCTTTAAACCTAATAATACCTCTACTCTAGATTTTTGGTGTGGCTTTAAAACTTGGTTTACTATGGACTCTGAAACAAAAGATAATCCTAAAAAAAGCAATAGAAAAACTACTCCATAAAATAAGTTTCCTCTTCTAGGTAAGTTAAGAAAAGAAAAAATCATCCATACCAAAAATATCGACGCAGCAATGTAAATGAACCCAAATCTAATGGTCAGAATAAATATTAATATACCAAGTATAGCATAGATGAAATAACGCCCGCTTAACCCCATTAAGAACATAGGAATATAATAGGATAAATAGACACTTGCTGATCCTGTATCTCCTTGTAGCATGATTAAAACAAAAGGAATGGCCACCACCAAAATGACGAATACAAGATCTCTTAAATTTTTCAATGAAAATCCATGCTTACTGATTACGGATGCCAACATTAATGAAGTACCATACTTGGCAAATTCAGCCGGTTGAAGCTTTATCGGGCCTATAGATATCCATGATCTCGATCCTGCTACTTCAGCTCCAATGAACAAGACCAACAACAATAAGAGTATTGTTAATAAGTAAATTGGAATTGAGAAGACTTGAAAAAATGAATTGGAAAGTAGAATCAAAAAAAACCCAATAAGTAAACTTATACCAATCCAAATTGCTTGTTTTACTTGTTTTCCGTTGGCATAATTAATTGCTCCACCATTATATTCTGAAGAATAAATAGAAAAAAATCCTATCGCCAACAATAAGAAAAATAAAAGCAGGCTTAGATAATCTAATTTACTTTTTTGTTGCATAGTTGGGATAATAAATTCGTTGATTAGAAAGGTATTCAACTTGAGCTTGATATGCAAATACTTGATTAACAGTATCTGTAGATTCCAAATATTTTGCCATCAGCAAAGTAGCTATCGGAGCTGCCCATTTACTTCCATAACCACCATTTTCAATAATTCCAGCAACAGCAATTTTTGGATTTTCTACAGGAGCAAAACAAATAAATCCTGAATGATCCTCCCCATGAGGATTCTGAATAGTGCCTGTTTTACCTGCTTTGCTGAAGGTCCCAAAATTTGAAGCTGTTGCAGTACCCCTCTTATATACGTCTACCATACCATTGATTATAAATTCAAAATTTTCTTTCGGCATACCCACCTCAATTTTTTTAGCTGCAAAGCTACTTTCACCTTCAAATCTCTTGAGAATATGTGGTTGGTGATAATGTCCTCGATTTGCAAGTATGCATGCCATATTGACCATTTGCAAAGGTGTAAGACCAAGCTCTCCTTGACCTATTGAAAGAGATAAGGTATTTCCATATGTCCATTTGCTTATCACTTTTCCAACCAAATTTTTGTAGTAATCCGCCTTTTTTAACGTCCCATTTTTTTCTCCTGGAATATCGACACCTAATTTTAAACCAATACCCATTTCTGAAAGCTGATGATACCAATGTGAGTATGCCTCTTCAATATTTTCAAATTGGGCATCTGTCATATATCGTTTCATAACATTACAGTAATAAGAATTGCACGACGTTGTAATCGAGTACGCTAAGTCTGGCATGGGTAAATGACCATGACACTTCACCCTGGATCTTCCAATCTTAAATCCATAATTACATGAAAACCTTGAATATGGGTTTATAATACCTGCTTTTAAACCCAACAATCCCATAAAAGGTTTAAATGTACTTCCTGGGGAATAAACCGCTGATATAGAACGATTTAGCAAAGGTTTTTTCTCACTTAAGGCATATTTACCATAATATTTCCCTGCGCTATCTGCAGACAAATTAGCTGGTGGAAAACTTGGTGAAGATGCCATAACTAAAATATCACCATTAGAAGGGTCAATGGCGACAATACTACCTATTTTCCCGCGCAACATTTTTTCTGCTAATTCTTGTAATTTTATATCTATGGTAAGGTAAGCATTTTTTCCGCTTATAGGTTTGGTATCATATTTCCCCTCACGTAAAGGACCTAAAATTTGTCCTGAAGCATTGACATTCAAAAATTCTTTTCCTTTTGTTCCTCGTAATTCTTTTTCGTAAAATGCTTCAAACCCAGATCGCCCAATTGGGTCTCCAGGCCGATAGTAATTATTTGTATCACTTTTGATTGTCTTTTGGCTTACTTCGTTTAAATATCCCAAAACGTGTCCACCTGCATTGGTTGCATATTTTCTTGATAAGTTTAGTTGAATGCTTAAACCTACTAATTCATGAAGATGTTCGCTAATTTGCACTTTTTGTTTTTCAGACAGCCTAGGATAAAGAATTGCTTGATTGCGGTATTGGTTTTGTTTTGCTTCCATTAACATGGAATCAAACTTTTGTTTGGTGCAGGCTAACAATTTGTACAAAAATGCAGTATCCCATTGGCTATTATCAAAGGGAAAATTCAGGATTAAGTTGTAAACTGGGCTATTGTAAGCCAGTGTTTTCCCATTTCGATCAAACAAAATTCCCCGGGATGGATATACCACAATTTCACGAGTGGAATACATCTCTGCTTGTACTTTATATGTTGAACTAAAAATTTGTAAATAAGCCAGTTGTATAGAGACTGCTGATAAAAATATGATGACGAGTATCGTAACAATGTATAGGCGTTGTTTATTTGTCATTTGAATTCAAATTATCCAAAAAAATTAGGGATATGAGTATATTCAAAAGTAAAGCGGTTGTAGAGCTTAAAACGATGCTTAAAAGTAAGTCGGTAAAGGAAAGTGCATAATAACTTTCAAAGAGAAAGTAACATGTATGAAAAACAACCGTTGAAGATGCTAAATATAAAATAAAATTCAAAAGGTTTAATGTTTTGTCGGTTAGATAAAAAATCTCTTTCCGCTCTCCTTCATCAAAAAATTGTCGGTAAAATGCTCGTTTAAAAGCAAGCAAGATCAAAATGGAGAATGAATTTACTCCAAAATTTAATTCAAAAAAGTCTATGCCAAGTCCAAGCAGAAAACCAACGAGATAAAGTTGAGTCCGATTCAAGTTCATGGGTAGAAAAAGGAGCGGAACAAAATAGATTTTTATGATTATTCTATGATCTACATTTAAATTATTGAGAACAAAAAATTGAAATATAAGCAGTAAAAGAAAGAGTATCGTATAAATAAATATTTGCCTAATGCTCATTACTGGATAATTCAATTAATTGGTCAATTTCCTCTTTGTCTTTTCTTTTTAGAACATAAACGTAATTTAATTTTTTCAAATTTGCCGCCAATAGGCACTCTATTTGTAAATAATTGTTCTCTTTCTTCTTTACAACTTTGCCTACTATACCTATTGGAACATTTTCATTAAATATTGAACTAAAATTACTCGTTGTGACAAAATCTCCAGATTGAATTTTAGACTCTTTTCCAATTTCGGTTATGTACATCTTATTGTATCCTTTTTTTGTCCATTTAACCTCACCAAAATAATTGATTCCATTAATTTTAGGATTGGTTGTAAATTTTGAATTAAGTACGCTTCGGCACAAAGAATAATTTGATGCAATGGTTTCTGTGATCCCCACAATTCCCTTATTGCTTACAACACCCATGTTTGGTAGTATACCATCTTTGCTTCCTTTTTGAATGATAAAGTAATTATTGTTTTTACGAATGGTATTGAAAATAACTTTTGCTGCAAGCACTTCAAATACTTCCTCGTCTATCAAGTCCAATTTGTTAACTGGTATTTGTCGTGTTTGATTAATTTTATTGAGCCTATTTCTTAAAACTTCATTTTCTTCCATTAAATCTTTATTGGTTTTCCTCAATTCAAAATAAGATTTGAAGTTGTTTGATTTTTGCATGAGGGACAAGCTTGCTTGATTTGTCTTTGATTTAAAAACCACTCGGTAATAAAAATTTTTTTGAACCAATAAGCCTATAGAAAGAAAGAGAAAAAACCACCACAACAATGACGAAAAACGGTTTCGTAAAAATTGCAGAAATTCTATCATTTATTCCATTACACTTTTATAAGTCTCTAAATTTTTGAGCGCTGTCATTGTTCCTCTCACGACCGCGGTAAGTGGATCTTCAGAAATATAAACTGGGAGTTTTGTCTTGATTGATATTCTTTTGTCTAAACCCCTTAGCAAGGCACCGCCCCCGGTTAGATACAGTCCTGTTTGATAAATATCTGCGCTCAATTCAGCCGGCGTAAGTTCTAGCGCTCTTAGAATTGCATCTTCAATTTTCATTATGGATTTGTCTAAGGCCAAAGCAACCTCTGAAAACCCAACCAAAACTTGTTTTGGAATTCCTGTCATAAGATCTCTCCCATACACTGCAAAATCCTGAGGAGGATTATCTAATTCTGGTAAAGCAGCTCCAACATTAATTTTTATTAATTCGGCTGTTCTTTCGCCAATTTTAAGATTATGTTGAGCACGCATATAATCAATTACTCCTTGAGTAAAATCATCTCCCGCTACTCTGATACTCTGATCTGAAACAATGCCTGACAGTGCTATTACAGCAATTTCAGTTGTCCCTCCGCCTATATCTATAATCATGTTACCCGTAGGTTCAAATATGTTGATTCCAATACCTATTGCTGCCGCAACTGGTTCCTTTATCATGTAAACTTCTTTCCCTCCTGCCCTTAAAGCGGATTCCTTTACAGCTCTCTTTTCCACCTCTGTAATCCCCGAAGGAATACAAACAACCATTCTTTTTTGTGGTTTGAGGAGCGTACTTTTTTTATTTATTAGGCGAATCATCCCTCTTATCATCTCCTCGGCCGCCTGAAAATCTGCAATTACTCCGTCCTTTAAAGGCCTAATCGTTCTAATTTTATTATGGGTTTTTCCGTGCATTTTTTGCGCCTCATGGCCAATTGCAATAACCTTATTGTTTTCGTCTAAGGCAATGATGCTCGGCTCGTCTACAACTATTTGACCTTCATGTGTAATCAGGGTATTGGCTGTCCCCAAATCAATGGCTAAATCTTGTGTTAGAAAGTCAAATAATCCCATTGTCGTCTATTGATCAGTATTTTACAAAATTACTTTTATTCATTCGGAATTGCCCATTTTTAGTGTTTAAAATGTCTAAAACCCGTAAACGCGAGTGAAATTTTCATCTCCTCAGCTTTATCTATAGATAATTGGTCATTTTTCGAACCACCAGGTTGAATAATAGAGGTAATTCCGTGCTGACCCGCGATTTCTACACAATCAGGAAAGGGAAAAAATGCGTCAGAAGCCAATACAGAACCTGTGAGATCAAAATCAAATTTTTGAGCTTTTGAAATGGCTTGTTTAAGTGCATCAACCCTGCTGGTCTGACCTGTTCCATGACCTATCAATTGGCCATCTTTTACCAAAACTATTGCATTGCTTTTTGTATTTTTTACCAATGCATTGGCAATTAGCAAATCATTTAGTTCCTGAGCTGTTGCGAGTTGTTCTGTTTGAAAATTTAGCTCATCTGCTTTTAATTCTTTGCTATCTGCAGCTTGAATCAATAATCCATTTATGGCCGATCTTTTAATTCTTTTAGGTAATTCATAGTCTTTGAGCCTTAAAATTATTCTATTCTTCTTTTTTACCAAGAGTTCTAATGCATCCGATTCAAAGTCTGGTGCGATAAGAATTTCATAAAATAATTGATTGATCTGCTCAGCAACTTCTCTGTTTATTGGTTTATTAGTCATTAAAATACCACCAAAAGATGAAATAGGATCACCAGCGAGAGCATCTTTATAAGCTTGAACTAAATTCTGTCGTACAGCAACACCACAAGCATTATTATGTTTGAATATTGAAAAATAACATGGATAGTTCTTCAAACTATTGTGCAAATTTAAAGCAGCGTCAACATCGAGTAAGTTGTTATACGAAATTGCCTTACCATTGAGCTTTTCAAAAACTTCTTCATAATTACCTAAAAAAGTGGCTTTTTGGTGAGGATTCTCTCCATACCTCAAGCTCCCTTTTTCAGCGGATAGATAAGAAGCAATTAATTCATCATAATGAGCAGATCTTACAAATGCTTCTGCGGCAAGATTTTTTCTGTCTTTTATTGAAAAGTTTTCTTTTTCTACTAATTTTTTTTCTAAATAAGCGTATTGGTTTCTGCTTGAAATTACCACAACATCTTTAAAATTCTTTGCCCCAGCTCTTATAAGTGCTATTCCCCCAATATCTATTTTTTCTATCAATTCAATTTCCTTGTCCGTTTCTTCTAAAGTTTTTTCAAATGGGTATAAATCTACTATGACTAAATCTATGGATGTGAGGCCATGATCCGACATTTCATCCTGATCAATAGATACATCTCTTCTATTTAATATCCCACCAAAAACTTTTGGATGTAAAGTTTTAACCCTACCACCTAATATACTCGGGTAGCCAGTTTCCGCCTCTACTGAAGAAACTTCAAAACCTAATTCTTGAATATATTTTAAAGTACCCCCAGTAGAAATGATATCAATATTGTTTTCGGATAATATAGGGATAATCCGGTTTAA
Source organism: Bacteroidetes bacterium MED-G17 (assembly GCA_002457675.1). Taxonomy (GTDB): domain Bacteria; phylum Bacteroidota; class Bacteroidia; order NS11-12g; family UBA9320; genus MED-G17. Next base: position 57,455 of record NTKK01000003.1, on the reverse strand, counting down.
CCCTTCCTTATGAAAAACCGAAATTAATGCTCTAGAAATTTTCAAAGGATTGCGAAATTACTCTTTTTGGTCATTAAGGCGGTGTTTCCTGGCAACTTAGTTTAAATCAGTATAGTGTTCATAGTTGGAAAGTTTGGTCTGTAGTTGCAATTTTGTTCACAAATGAATTCTAAAACGTCGGAATATTTTATAGAATTAGAAAATAAGTACGGTGCTCACAATTATCATCCTCTACCTGTGGTACTTAAGGAAGGTGATGGTATTTTTGTAAAAGACGTAGAAAATAAAGCGTATTTTGATTTTCTATCCGCATATAGTGCTGTAAATCAAGGCCATAATCATCCAAAAATTTTGGATGCACTTATTAAGCAAGCCAATACATTGAGCTTGACATCTAGAGCTTTCTATAACAACATTCTTGGCGAATATGAAAAATTCATAAGTCAATATTTTGGTTACGACAAGGTATTGCCTATGAACACTGGTGTTGAAGGAGGTGAGACTGCCATCAAACTTTGCAGAAAGTGGGCCTACAAAATCAAAGGTATTCCTGAAAACCAGGCAAAAGTATTGTTTGTAGATGGAAACTTCTGGGGAAGGACAATTTCCGCAATATCAACAAGTAATGACCCTTTGAGCTATAAAGATTTTGGGCCTTTTGTGCCAGGTTTCAAGAACATTCCTTACAACGATATAGACGCGTTAGAAGAAGCTTTGTCTGATCCTTATGTCGCAGGGTTTATGGTAGAGCCTATTCAGGGTGAAGCTGGTGTTGTAGTTCCAGATGATGGTTATTTAAAGAGTGCAAAAAAACTTTGCGAAAAAAATCAAGTACTATTCATTGCAGATGAAGTTCAAACGGGTATAGCTAGAACTGGCAAACTTTTGGCATGTGACTATGAAGATGTAAAACCTGATATTTTAATTTTAGGAAAAGCATTAAGCGGGGGCATGTATCCTGTGAGCGCAGCTTTAGCAAATGACGAAATTATGATGTGCATAAAACCCGGGGAACATGGATCTACATATGGCGGAAATCCAATAGCCTGTGCTGTTGGTATGGCAGCACTTAAAGTAGTTGAAGAAGAAAATCTTGCTGAAAATGCTTATTCGTGTGGCATGGTTTTTAGAAATCGACTGGATGCAATAAATGTGCCTTTTGTAAGCCAAATAAGAGGTAAAGGTTTATTGAATGCAGCTGTTATTGACCCATTTGACGGAAAAACTGCTTGGGATGTTTGCATGCGACTAAAAGAAAATGGATTGCTTGCAAAACCCACACACGACGACATTATACGCTTTGCTCCACCTTTAGTAATTTCAGAAAATCAAATCCATGATGCTTGCGACATTATTGAAAAAACGCTTCTCTCATTTAAATAGATGTTTGCCTTTCATAAAGATAAATCAAGGTATTTTAATATACAGTATCAAATCTCAAAGAGATTTATTATTCCTTTTATTTCTCTGCACAGAGAAATAAATCCTAAAGACAAGGTTTTAGAAATTGGATGTGCCGAAGCGGGGGTATTAAAGGCATTTTTAGAAATGGGAAATCCCTGCGTTGGAATAGAACTTCAACCTGCACGGCTTGCCTTGGCGAAAAAATTTTTAGCAGATTACTGCCACAACGGACAAGTAGAATTAATTGATAGCAAAATTGAAGACTTAATGATTAATGAGATAGACAGCTTTGACATAGTTATCCTTAAAGATGTAATTGAACATATTCATGATCAAGAAAAGTTTTTAAGCAACTTAAAAAAAATGTTGAAGCCAGATGGGCTTGTTTTTTTTGCCTTTCCGCCTTGGCAAATGCCTTTTGGTGGTCATCAGCAAGTATTAAATCATAAAATAGGCTCAAAAATCCCTTGGACCCATTTATTGCCTAATAGACTTTATCGAATTTTCCTCAATTCATTAGGAGAATCAGAAAAGAAAATAGAAAATGTCATGGAAATCAAAGAAACAGGTTTATCAATTGATAGATTTGAGAGAATATGTAAAAAAATAAATTATGAAATTGTCTTAAAACAAGGTTTCATAAGCAATCCTATTTATAAATATAAGTTTGGTTGGCCTACCATCAAGCAAAGTTCAATTATATTCTCCTTACCAATTTTAAGAAATTTTATATCCTCTTGCGCTTATTATTTAATCAAGCTCAAATAAGATTATCTTTAAAAATTTTAACAGCTATAGATAGCAATACGATACCAAATATTTTTCTCAATATAGCTAAACCGCTTTTCCCTAATACTTTACTTAGCCAAGCTGTACTTTTCAAAACCAAATAAATAAATACTAGATTGATTAAAATCCCAATAATTATTTCCATTTTGGCATAAGCAGAATCCAAAGTTATAAGGGTTGTTAATGTTCCCGCACCAGCCAATAAAGGGAATCCAATAGGAACTAAACTGCCCGAAGATACATCTCCATCCTGTTTAAATATGGAAACATTTAGAACCAGCTCTAGGCCCAACAAAAAAATTACAATAGAACCGGCAATGGCAAAAGAACTCATATCAACGCCAATAAACTTCAAAATTAGTTCTCCAAAATACAAAAAGCCAATCATCAAAACGCCACTAAAAAAGGTGGTTTTTTCAGATTGTATGTGACCCAATTTCTGACGTAGTGATATAATAATTGGAATAGAGCCTACCACATCAATTACTGCAAAAAGGATAAGAGAAATGGTTATAATATTTTTATAATCCATATGTTAAAACGCGAAATTAACCAAAGCTTGCAATAACTCCTTCTGCCCACGTTAATGCCAATTTGGCCTGTTGTTCGCGAGTCATATCTGTATTGTCTAACGTTATTGCATCATCTGCTTTTTTCAAAGGACTCTCTTTTCTAGTAGAATCTATTTTATCTCTTTCCACTAGGTTTTTTAGGATTTGGTCATAGCTTACATTTATACCCTTGGCTATTAATTCATTGTACCTTCTATTGGCCCTTACTTCAGGCATTGCCGTCATAAATATTTTTAACTCTGCATTAGGAAAAACTACCGTACCAATATCTCTACCATCCATGACCACTCCCTTATCTATTCCAATTTTTTGCTGTTGATCAACCATAAAATCCCGTACAATTTTTAACTTGCTATAATCGCTAACCTTTGCACTTACATATGGTTGCCTTATTTCTTCTTCAACATTTGTATTGTTTAGTTGCGTGAAATAAAAGTCTTTGTCATCATCAAATTGAAATTGTATTTGAATATTTTTTAGTTTATCAAAATTTTGCTTCACTTGAAAAGGTTCAATATTCTGCTCAATGCAGTATAGTGAAAAAGCCCTATACATCGCACCACTATCAATGAATAAATACCCCAAACTTTTGGCCAATGCTTTGGCCAAAGTGCCCTTTCCGCAAGATGAATGTCCATCGATTGCGATATTTATTTTCGATTGAAAAGCGATGCATCAAACATATAAATATTAAGCGCAATAATTATAGAATGACAAAAAATTATTGTCTGGTAAAATCCGATAAGTTTTTCTGGATACCAAAAAAATTGGCACCTTGACCTGGAAAATATCCACCATGAGCATAGCTTATTTGATACTTTTTCACATTGATACAGAAACCCCATGAAAAACCTGTAAATCCGCCTCTTACTGCTAGTGCCATTTCTTTCCTTCGTTGATGGTTGTACCCGAAAATTAAATGAAAATTTTTAGAGAAAAGCATTTCTGCGCTCACACCCACATGCCGCATACCTTTTTCAAAAAATGATGCCTCTTCCTGAATAAGCTCTCCAGTTTCAATATTAATTTGTTGATTTTCATTTAAATTTTCTTTGTAAGTTAAATCCCATTTTTGAAGGTTTCTTGCCATTAGTGTGATCCGTAAAGGGTTATGTTCTAATTTTTTGCTGATTGATGCCATAATTTCATACGAAGGATGCTCCCTTGTATCGTTATAAGGTATTACATTATAACTCAAATTTCGCAACACAAATGCTAAATCCAAGTTTTTGTCTTTTTGAGTATACAGCAAACTCGCGTCAAGTCCAAATGCAGTTGCTACATATCTTTCATATGCAGAATAAAGAAAGTTAATATTTGTTCCTGTGCGCCATTTTTCATTCAAAGTTTTGGCCGCTGAAATTTTGAATGCGTAATCTGTTGCATTAAAATTTCCTGTAGCGCTTCCCGTTTCATCAAAACCTTCTAAATTGGCGTAATCAGAAACAAAAATATGTCCCACAACTGTGCCAATTTTTGGTACTGCCATGGCGTAGGATACATAAGCATTGTTAATGTCCTCTATAAATTTACTATAACTTATCTGAAGTTCGTTTTTGTGTAAATTAGGATCAAGAAGAGCAGGGTTTTGATATGTGGTACTAAGGTCTCTATTTTTTTGAGAAACAACGGTTCCTCCGAGTGCCATACTTCGTGGGCTTGGGGGGTTAAAAGCAAATGCAAAAGACATATTTCCACCCAATTGTGCACGCATAGTTTTGCCAAAGAAAAAAAGGATGCAAAGAAATACTGCTTTGGCTTTCATGTAACTTTAACGAAAGTAGGACAATTTAATTATCCATTATTTCTGTAAACAAACTGCCTAATTGGTCTTCCACGTTTTGGGATATTTAACCTTCTCATTAGTCAAAGCTAAATTAAGTACATCTAGCATATTTTCTACATAGCAAAATTTCAACCCTTTGGTATAGTTTTCCTCAATATTATCAACGTCTTTTTTATTGGCTTGAGACAGAATAATTTCTTTTATGCCTGCTCGTTTTGCCGCCAATACTTTTTCTTTAATTCCACCTACAGAAAGCACCTTGCCTCTTAGCGTTATCTCACCTGTCATAGCCAAGTGACTTTTCACCTTTCTTTGTGTGGCCATTGAAGCCAAGGAACTTAGTATCGTGATACCTGCAGAAGGACCATCCTTTGGAACTGCTCCGGCAGGGAAATGAAGGTGTATATCTTGCAAATCAAATATTTTTGGATCAATATCTAAGTAGCTACTGTGTGACTTCAGAAAAGTAATGGCTGTGGTTGCTGATTCTTTCATCACATCACCCAATTGACCAGTGAGTGTTATTTTTCCTTTGCCTTCGGTAAATTGACTCTCCACAAATAGTATCTCACCGCCTACAGATGTCCATGCCAAACCAGTTACTACTCCGGCAATTGAATTGTCTTGGTATTGTTCTTTTTCAATTCTTTTTGCACCTAGGATTTCATGAATTTTATCTTTACCAAAACTAGAACTGGTTACCTCTTTTTTAACCAACTCCAAAGCTCTTTTTCTGGCCAAAGAAGCTAGCCTTTTATCAAGACCTCGCACGCCGCTCTCTCTTGTATATTCAGAAATGATAGTTTCAATATTTTTATTGGAAATTCTGAAATCATTTGCTTTTATACCGTGGGCTTTTCTTTGTTTTGGTAACAAATATTTTTTAGCTATTTGTATTTTCTCTTCTACGGTGTATCCATTAATTTCAATTATTTCCATTCTGTCTAGCAGGGCAGGTTGAATCGTATCCAATCTATTTGCAGTAGCGATAAATAATATTTTGGATAAATCATAATCTAACTCAACATAGTTGTCATGAAATGTTTTATTTTGCTCAGGGTCTAAAATTTCTAATAAAGCACTAGATGGATCCCCTCTAAAATCCGAGCCTATTTTATCTATTTCATCCAAGACAACAACCGGATTGCTGGTTCCTGATTTTTTTATTGATTGAATTATTCTTCCAGGCATTGCACCTATATATGTTTTTCTATGTCCTCTTAATTCAGATTCATCATGGAGACCACCCAAGCTCATCCGCACATATTCTCTACCGACAGCTTCTGCTATAGATTTCCCAAGAGAGGTTTTTCCAACACCTGGAGGACCATACAAACATAAAATCGGGCTTTTCATATCATTTCTCAACTTAAGAACAGCCATGTACTCCAAAACTCTTTCTTTTACTTTATCTAATCCAAAATGGTCTTTTTCAAGTTGTGTTTTGGCCTTCTCAATGTCAAAATTATCTTTAGAACAGTGGTTCCAAGGTAATTCCAATAAGAGTTCAATGTAGTTTAATCCAACAGAGTAATCGGGAGCTGAAGGATTAATCCTGGCAAGTTTATCTAACTCTTTGAAAAAGGCTTTTTTAGTATAATTTGGCCAATTCTTTTTTTCACCTTTAGATTTCAACTCATCAAGTTCTACGAAACCAGAATCCGGACCCAATTCTTCTTGAATTGCGCGCATTTGTTGCTGCAAAAAGTATTCTCGTTGTTGCTTATCTAAGTCACCCTTAACCCTGCTTTGAATTTGATTTTTCAATTCCAACATTTGTAATTCCTTGTTGAGGTGAACCATAACTTGCTCCATTCTCTCTTTAAGTTGTCTTATCTCTAAAAGCTTTTGTTTTTCTCCTACTGAAATATTGAGATTTGAAGAAATAAAATTCACGAGGAAATTAGAACTATCAATGTTTTTAATTGCAAATGTTGCTTCTGAAGGAATATTTGGGGACATCTCAACAATTTTGACAGCCATCTCTCGTACCGAAGAAATTAGTGCTTTCATTTCTTTGGTTTTCCGTTTCCTAGGATTTGGAAGTTTGGTCACTTTTGCCTTTAAGTAGGGTTTTTCTTCAACAACATCTAACAACTCAAATTTTGATTTGCCTTGTAAAATCGCCGTTGTGTTGCCATCAGGCATTTTAAGTATTTTTATAATCCGTGCAAGCGTACCAATATCATAAACGTCGTCGCCATTAGGTGATTCAATTTCTGCGCTATGTTGGGTACACACCCCTATAAGTTTTTTACCTCTGTACGCCTCATTTATTAAATTAATGCTTTTATCCCTGCCTACAGTTATTGGTATAACAACACCGGGAAAAAGTACCGTATTACGTAAAGGCAAAATGGGGATTATATCTGGCGCTTTTTCCTTCTCCATCTCTTCTTCATCTTCTTGAGACATCAATGGGATGAATTCGGGAGTATCGAAGTTATCTTCACTTTCTGAATCGAAATAAAAATGATCAAAATTTATATCCATAAGACAAGATGTCACTCAGTAGTAGTTACCTAGTGAACAATTAAGAAGCAATTGGTATGCCAAATATTTAATTCAGCATTTTTGACTTATTTAAGCCAATGTATAAAAATAAAGCACCTATAATACTGCTAGGCAATAAGATTAACAAATTGGAAGCCTGGTTCAACAATATATCTCCAATTAAAAAAAGTAAGCTAAGGATGAAGGTTATCCCACCTGCCCAAGCCAATAGCATGTGTGTTAAAATTTTATTGTTTGGGCTTTTACCTATTCCTGTCCACCAACCCAAAGGTTTAATCTTTTCATAAAACTTATTTAAAGTGGTATTGGATTCTGGAGGCGTTAAAAAAGTAATCAACAACCAAGTAATGGTCGTGCATGCCACAGTAAAAAACAAACTATTTGGGAAGACAAGCTGTAATTTAAAATGAGAAAGAGCGTAAAACAACCAAGGCGCAAAAGTTGCAGTAATTTCGCTCCATACACTTATTCTCCACCAGTACCACCTTAAAATCAAGACCAAACCAAGTCCGGCTCCAGTTTCTAAAATAAATTGCCAAACCGATTTAATACTTGTGATATAAAAGGTTAACACACAAGAAAAAAATGCCAATATCAACATGGAAGCAAGAGACAGTTTTTTCAGACCAATTTTATCTACCTTTTCTTCTGCAAACAAATCATTCACTAAATAACTTGTCCCCCAATTTAGTTGAGTAGACATTGTGCTCATGTAGGCACCAGCAAAACCCGCAAGCATTAAGCCTTTCCAACCAATAGGCAGAAAATCATTCATTACCATTAGATAACCAAAGCGTGCTTGAGAAGGAGACAAATCAGGGTATAATATTACACTACAAATAGCAACCATAATCCATGGCCATGGCCGAAGGCAAAAATGTCCAACCTGAAAAAGTATAGTCGCCAAAACAGCATCTTTATTAGATCTTGCCGACAATATCCTTTGCACAACATAACCACCACCACCGGGTTCCTGTCCAGGATACCAACTACTCCACCATATTACTCCAAGGTAAGCAATGATAGTTGTTAAACCCAGACTAAACATTGCAGAATCATTTGCAATACTTGGAAAAAATTGAAGTGCTTCTTTTGGGATTTTATTGGTTAAATTAGCCAAACCACCTATTTCATTACTATTAACAACAAAATATGCTAAAATAATACTCCCCAAAATTGCCAAAAGAAATTGAAAAGCATCTGTTCTTATTACGCCTTTCAATCCACCTATATAAACGTATAAAATGATAAATAAAATACCCGCAATAAGTGCAACTTTGGTTTGAAGTGCATTTAATTCAAAAAAATAAGATAGGATACTTGTCCATGCCAAATTCACCCATGCCATTACCATTATATTCATAAGGAACCCCAAATGGACTGCTTTAATTTTTCTAAGCAATCTAGCTGCATTCCCTGAATATCTTAATTCAATTAACTCCACTTCAGTAGTAACATCACTTCTTCGCCAAAAAATTGAGAAAAAAATAGCAGTAAACATCCCTCCTATGATTGCATTCCACCACAACCAATTTCCTGCAATTCCTTTTTCTCTTACTATTTCTGTAACAGCCAAAGGAGTATCTGCTGCAAAAGTTGTTGCTACCATAGAAATACCAAGCACCAACCATGAAGATGACCTTCCTCCTAAGAAAACTCCTTTACTACCTTTATTCGTTTTAGAGGACTTTATAGCAATTAAAAAGGAGAAAGCCAAAAAAATAAATAAAATGACGATATCTAAAATTGCCAACTTGTCACCGAAATAACCCATTACTATTATGCAAAATGCAACGAATAATTAAAAATATAGTTAATTCGCATTATGAAAAATAAAATATTATTTCTTTCACTAATAACTTTTTTGGCAAGCTTGCTTATAAGTTCTTGTGGTCCAGATGAAGAACCTAAAACCAATATTACGATAGATTTTATAGGTGGTTCCTCATTTATTAGTAGTGATGCTATATTGACAACAGACGCCGAATTTAGCATTGGTATTAATGCTGTTGGTGATAAAAAGCTTACAAATGTTAAAGTAAGCCAATCTATAAATGATGCAGCATCTGGTGTTGTCTACGATACAACAACAAATGAAAAAAATGTTCGAGTTGTTTATTCAGGAAGAACTACCAACCAATCCGGATCAATGTTGATCACATTTCAAGTAACCGATAAAGATAACAATGTTGTAAGTAAGTCATTAACAATTACTGTATCCGAGGCTGGTCAAAATCTAACTATTTTCGATAAAGACGTTAATGACATAAGCTTGAAAGTTTGGAATGCAGATGGCCCTAATGCTGGTGCTTTTGACATAATTGTTGGCGTACAAAGACTAAAAGATGATGATGACAATCAGAAAGATTTAAAAGATTTGGGACTTCAAGGTTCATCACTAGCATGGGCTCCGTCATGGACAAGCGGAAATGGAACTCAGTTTAAAAAACTAGGTAACTGGGATAATATCAAAACGGATATTGCTCTAAAGGAAGCTTATGATGCAGCAGGTCCCGCAAGCGACCAAATTGACAATATAACTGAAGGTGATGTCTATGGACTAAAGTTAAGAGATACTGATAACTACGCGCTCATACTAATTACCAAAGTTGCAGATATCGCCTCAAATAATGAGGATTATATTGAGTTTCAATTTAAAAAAGTACTCTAAGCGTAAAAGGAGTTAAAAAATATAAAGGCGAGATTCCTGAGGGTTTCTCGCCTTTTTTGTTTCTTCGTAATAAATGAATACAATTGGTGTTTATACATCAGGAGGGGATGCCCCCGGAATGAACGCGTGCATTCGGGCAGTTGTAAGATCTGCATCTTACTATAATATAGAAGTAAAAGGAATTAAAGAGGGATATCAAGGCATGATTGAAAACAAAATTGTCAATATGGACTCTTCCTCAGTAGCCAATATTATTCAAAGAGGCGGTACTATATTAAAGACTGCTCGTAGTGAAGAATTCAAAACTCAAAATGGAAGAAAAAAAGCGTTTGACAACTTGCTTCATCATAAAATTGATGGTCTTATTTGTATTGGTGGAAATGGAAGTTATACAGGAGCAAAAATATTTAGCACTGAATATCAAATGCCAGTCATTGGTGTTCCGGGCACCATTGATAATGATCTTTTTGGAACCGATTATACAATTGGTTATGACACAGCTACCAATACGGCATTAGATGCCATCGATAAAATTCGAGACACTGCTGATAGTCACAACCGTGTTTTTTTAGTTGAAGTTATGGGAAGAGACGCAGGCTATATTGCACTAAATGTCGGAATTGCTGGCGGCGCTGAGGGCATTTTAATTCCTGAAGATGCCCAAGATTTTGATAAACTCACCAAATATTTTAAAAAGGAAAAACGAAAAAAATCATTTTCAATAATTGTTATTGCAGAAGGAGATGAAGAGGGTGGAGCCATTAAACTTGGAGAAAAACTAAAAGCTACTTTTCCTTATTTAAGTATAAAAACCACTGTTTTGGGTCATGTCCAGAGAGGCGGAAGTCCAACTGTAAAAGATAGGATTTTAGCATCAAGACTTGGCGCAAACGCAGTTAAAAATTTAGTGGAAGGTGAAAGTCAAAAAGCAGTTGGTATAATCAATGATAAACTAAGCATTTGTTCTTTAGATGAAGCCATTTCAAAGCATAAAGATTTCCCGAAAGAATTGATAAACTTAGCAGAAGTACTTGGGAGCTAAATTAATAAAAATCACTAATTTCATTTCGCATAGAACGGCTCTAAGCTTACTCATTTTTACCATTTTTTGCAGGTTACCTTTTTTTTTCAGAGATATATACGATTGGGATGAAAGCACCTTCCTGCTAGTAGGTCAATCCTTATTAGATGGTCATTTACCATTTACAAAACTTTGGGACTTAAAACCTGCTCTACTTGGCTACATTTATGGTTTTATCATTTTTTTTTCAGGGAAATCAATTTTTCTCATCCGATTATATGGGTCTCTATTTGTCTTTGGAACATCAATGGCCGTTTATTTTTTGGGCAAAACAATTGCAAATAAATCAGTAGGAATTTTTGCAAGTCTATTATTTATTTCCTATGCAAGTCTTTTCCCTGGTGGTCAAGGGTTTTTATCCGAACATGCTGCTATACCTTTTTTAATGTATGGTTCCTTACTGTATATTAGAAATCAAAATTCTCCTTTTTTTAGCGGTTTACTCTTGTCTTTGGCTGCAATGATTAGACTAAATCTTGCCTTTGTTGGGGCAGGATTATTAATTGGTATTTTATTTAGTTTTTTGAGAAGCAGAGACTTAAATCGTCTTGTTTATGTTTTAAAATATTGCCTTGGTGGATTTGTAGGACTTTTTTTAATAGCTCTCCCCTACTTGCTTATTGGCAAAGTTGACTTATGGTTTAGATCTACTTTTTTAGCTCCATTCTCTTATAGCAATTATCAAATGAGTGTTATCAAAGTTTTTTTAAAACAATTAGAAAATATTTGGTGGGCAACTTTTCCTAAAGGAGACCTTTCATTGGTAATTCTTGGGGTGTTTATATGGATGGGGACCTTCGGTTATTTATTGAATAAAAAAAGTGCAAAAGAAAAAAAGGTTCTATACATTTTTGTATTGGTATTTTTTTCAATTATTAAGAGTGGTGCCGCTTTTTCTCATTATTTAATACAATTATTTCCATTTCTATGCATATTTTCTATTTTGTTTTTTGCTAAGATTTTTGAAAAATTCAGATTCGAGACCCGAAATCTAATTCTATTGCCTGTTTTTGCTGCATCATTCTCCTTAGGCAATCAATATTTTAGAAATATTTGGGAAACTTTGGATCCACCCCGGTGGACTTTTGGATTTTCTACAAGGCTTGTAGATAGTTTAGAAAATTATTACCATACCGATGATCAGTTTTTTTTCATGTGTGACCATTTGACTTATTGGTGGTTTGAGAAGGAACCTATGCGGCCATCAATTACACATCCAAGTAATATTACTCGAGATTATTTGTTTGAATTTATGGAAAAAGCAGAGAAAAGTTCTTTTGAAGAATTTCAAGTTTTGCTTAAGAAAAAACCTACTTGGATAATAAAAAAACCAAATGAAAAGTATTTGAGTAAGATCCCGGGGGGTCAAGAATATTTACAAAATGTACTTCGAAGAGAATATTCTTTATTTAGAAAAATGGAGGGTAGGGAAATTTGGCATTTAAATAAATGACTTATACGTCAATATTGGCATACTTCGCATTATTTTCAATAAACTCTCTCCTAGGGGCAACTTCTTCACCCATGAGCATCGAAAATACGTGATCTGCTTCTGCTGCACTTTCGAGTGTTACTCGCTTAAGCGTGCGTCTTTCTGGATCCATTGTGGTTTCCCAAAGTTGTTCTGCATTCATTTCACCTAAACCTTTATATCTCTGAACACCTACAGATTCTGGTTTACCTGAGCCAATGTTCTCTATAATCAAATCTCTTTCATCATCATTCCATGCATATTTTTGGGTTTTACCTTTTTTAACCAAATACAAAGGAGGTGTGGCAATATAAAGGTAACCCTCTTCAATAAGCTTCTTTAAGTACCTAAAAAATAGCGTTAAAATGAGGGTTCTGATATGACTTCCATCTACATCAGCATCTGTCATGATTACAATTTTATGGTAACGAAGTTTTGATGTATTTAATTCTTTTTCATCCTCATCAGTTCCAATTGTAACCCCAAGTGCGGTAAACATGTTTTTGATTTCTTCATTGTCATAAATCTTATGTTCTAAGGCTTTTTCTACATTTAATATTTTTCCTCTAAGTGGCAGAATGGCCTGAAATTGTCTTTCCCTCCCTTGTTTTGCGGTACCACCTGCTGAGTCACCCTCAACTAGGTAAATCTCACACTCTTCAGGATCTCTCGAGGAGCAATCTGATAATTTTCCTGGAAGTCCTGCACCGCTCATAGCTCCTTTTCTCTGAACCATTTCTCTAGCTTTTCGAGCAGCATGACGGGCTTGTGCGGCGAGGATAACTTTGTTAATGATCACTTTTGCTTGGTTGGGATTTTCTTCGAGATAATTATTTAATATTTCTCCCAAGCAGGTATCTACTGCTCCGCTAACTTCAGAATTTCCTAATTTAGTCTTAGTTTGTCCTTCAAATTGTGGTTCTGCAACTTTTACTGAAATTACAGTTGTTAAACCTTCTCTAAAATCGTCTCCACTTATTTCAAATTTCAATTTATCCAACATCTTACTATTCTCTGCATATTTCTTCAATGTTCTTGTTAAGGATCTTCGGAAGCCTGCTACATGTGTTCCACCCTCAATTGTATTAATATTGTTTACATACGAGTGAATGTTTTCACTATACCCATTATTGTATTGTAAAGCTACTTCTACTGGAATACCGTCTTTTTCTCCCTCTACATAAATTGGTTCAGGAATAAGAGTAGTTCTAGTGCTGTCTAAGTATTGAACAAATTCCTTTAACCCACCTTCTGAGTAATATTCTTCAGTTTTAAATTTATTGGTTTCGTTATCAATTTCTCTTTGATCTGTAAGAATAAGCTTTATTCCTTTGTTCAAATAAGCTAGCTCTCTAAGCCTAGAAGCTAGTGTATCATAATTATATTTTGTATCGGAGAAAATTTGTTGGTCCGGTTTAAATTCTACAATCGTTCCTGTAATAGAAGTTTCACCTATAGTTTTCACACTTGTTTGAGGAATACCGATGGAATATTCTTGCTGATAAATTTTTCCCTCTCTATGGACAGTTGCTACCAATTTAGTGGAAAGTGCGTTGACACAGGAAACACCAACACCGTGCAGCCCGCCAGATACTTTATATGTATCTTTATCAAACTTTCCTCCTGCATGAAGAACAGTCATTACAACTTCTAAAGCTGATTTTTGTTCTTTTTCGTGCATTCCGACTGGAATTCCTCTACCATCGTCCTTAACTTTTATAGAATTATCTGGTAAAATTTCTACTTCAATTGTACTTGCATGCCCAGCCAATGCTTCATCAATTGAGTTGTCTACTACTTCATAAACAAGATGATGAAGTCCTTTTAGACCAACATCACCAATATACATGGCTGGTCTTTTTCTTACTGCTTCAAGCCCTTCTAGTACCTGTATATTATTGGCACCATAGTTGTTTTTCTTTTCCTCCATTTGCTACAAACGTTAGCAAGGTAGTTAATTGATGCTTGATTATTAGTACATTAGTCAAACAGTTTATCCACAATGTATCTACCAATATTTTTAATATAATCTACTGTAAATCAGTTTATTATGTTGTTATTTCACCTACTAAATTTTTAGACATCAAAGCATGGTGATCTTGCGGTGAAGAATTGGCCAAAACCCACATCAATTTTGTAGAAGCCGCTTCAAGTGTACTATCGTATCCATTGATTATTGGGAGATTTTTATTGTGCAAACTTGCACCATACTGATGAGGTTTTATACTTCCTTCTTTGCATTGTGTTATATTGACGATGACAATATTTAATTGGATTGCCTCTTCTAAAAATTCAATAAATTCTTGACTCTGAGGAATATTTCCACTACCGAAGCTCCTTAGGACTATTCCTTTAATTTCATTAGACTTATTTATGTACTTTAAAAACTTAAAATTCATACCTGGGAATAGATTTATGGTAATTATGTCAGGACAAATATTAAATAAAAATTTGGTCGGTATTTCAGGAATTTGAAGGATGTTTTTTTTATTTATTTCAATTTTTTGGTTGAACCGTCCCAATTGAGGAAAATTTGGCGATTCAAAACCCATAAAATCAAATGTGCTTTTTTTGGTGCTTCTATTGCCCCTCAGTAAAACTTTATTAAAACAAATAAGTACTTCGGGAATTATGGGGATTCGAAAAACTTTAGCTGCCGCTAGATATATTGCGTTAATAAGATTAATAGACGCATCTGTTCTTGTGTGTGTTACAGGCAGTTGTGCACCTGTGAAAATTATTGGTTTACTTAAACTATGGAACATAAAGCTTAGAACACTTGCAGAATATGCCATAGTATCGGTGCCATGTATGATTATAAATCCGTCATGGCTATGATAGTTTTTTTGAATAATTTCTGCCATCATTACCCACTCTTTAGGTGTCATTTGGGATGAGTCCAGTGGATTATCAAAAGATTCTAAGGTGAACTCAACTTGTTTAAAGTCCTCTTTATTGATTGGCGAAATATGGGCCACGATATCATCCCATCTACTAGGGCTAAGTGCATTGTTCCCGTTTTGGGTCATACCAAAAGTTCCACCTGTGTATATGACCATTACTTTGGCGCTAGACATATTAAAAAATTAATTTGTGCCCAAAAGATATAAAACCGCCATTCTTATAGCTACTCCATTTTCTACTTGGTCTAGAATTATTGCATGCTGGCTATCGGCTACGTCTCCAGTCAATTCAACACCTCGATTAATTGGGCCTGGGTGCATAATAATAATGGGTTTGTCAAGTCTATCTAATTTCTGTTTACTTATTCCATACTGTGCTGCATAATTTCTTGAGCTAGCTATATACTCTTTTTCTTGACGTTCGAGCTGAATTCGCAGCGTATTTGCAACATCACACCATTGTAAAGCTTTTTCAAGGTTGGGCTCATAACTTACCCCTATAGTTTCTATATGCTTTGGTATAAGTGAGGCTGGACCACAAACTTTTACTTCTGCTCCTAATTTTTTTAAGCAAAATATGTTACTAAGGGCTACCCTAGAGTGCATGATGTCGCCTATTATTACAATTTTCTTGTGCTTAATTTCTGATAGACTTTCTTTTATAGAAAATGCATCAAGCAATGCCTGTGTAGGGTGTTCGTGTGTGCCATCACCCGCATTAATAATTTGCGCTTCGACTTGTGTACTCAAAAATTCAGCTGCGCCTGGAGATGGGTGCCTCATTACAATCATATCAACCTTCATAGCCAAAATGTTGTTTACAGTGTCTGTTAATGTTTCGCCCTTTTTAACTGACGAGCTAGATGAATTAAAATTCACCACATCTGCCGAAAGACGCTTCTCTGCTAATTCAAAACTTATTTTTGTTCGTGTAGAGTTTTCAAAAAAAATATTGGCTATTGTTTTGTCTTTTAAGGAGGGGACTTTTTTTACGGGTCGGTTAAGTATTTGTTTAAAATTCTGAGCTGTATCAAAAATTAATTCTATTTGACTTGCTGAAAGGTTTTTTATTCCTAATAAATGCTTAAGCCCTAATTTGTTCATATTGTTTCAATTATCACATTTGGTTTTTTCATGTCCACTTTTACCTTATCGTTAGCTCTTGTGTCTACTTCTTCTCCTACGTAGTCAGGTTGAATGGGTATTTCTCGATTAAATCTTCTGTCTATCAAAACGAGTAGTTCTATTTTTTGAGGTCTACCCATGTTATTAATTGCTTCCATGGCAGCTCTAATAGATCTGCCAGTGTACAAGACATCGTCTATGATTACAATTTTTTTGTCTTCTATTTGAAAGTCAATGTTTGTCTTTGACGGAATCAGAGGTGATTTATTTCTTCCAAAATCATCCCGGAAAAGTGTAATGTCCAATTCTCCATATTCAATTGGGGTTTTTGTAATTTCCTCAACGGTCGCTAATAATACTTTACCAAAATTTATGCCCCTTGGTTGCAAAGAAATTAGAGCAGTATTACTGAAATCTCCATAATTTTCGTAAAGCTGATAAGCCAATCTGTGCAAGAGAAGGTTTACTTTTTTGCTTTGAATTATTTCTCTTGTTTTGATCATGTCTCAGATAGTTTTAATATGACATCAAATTCTTGGGGTTTTACTGGTTGAACCGACAATCTTGAGTTATTGACAAGAACCATTTGTTCTAACTCAGGTGTAGCTTTTATTTCTTTAAGCCCCACATTACGTTTTAATGATTTATATGGCTTTACATCTACAGCAACCCATCTGTCATCTTCAATGGTTGGGTCTTGGTAAGCAGGTTTTATAACTTCTGCAATACCCACCACTTCTTTGCCCTCATTGCTGTGGTAATAAAGACAAAGGTCTCCAGTTAGCATTTGTTTAAGAAAATTTCTTGCTTGATAATTTCTTACGCCATCCCAGTAAGTCCAGCCATCCTTCTTCAGCTGTTCCCAAGCATATTTGTAAGGTTCAGATTTGATGAGCCAATATTGCATAAAAAAATCCCACCTCAAAGATGGGATTTTATTTTGTATTTATTAATGCAGTTTAATTATTGACTGTTGGATTTTTCTAAAATTTCTTTGGCTTGATCTATCCAATTGTCTCTAGAAACACGTCCTTTCCAGTTGGTTAACTTTTCTAACATTTGAATGCTTTTTTCATCAAGTTTACTGAATTGTTGAAAGGTAAAAATTCCAAGTGCATTTAATTTCTTCTGATATGCTGGCCCAATGCCGTCCATTTGGGTCAAATTTTCCTTGGAAGACTCGGCTGCCTGACCAATGATGCCTAAAAGTTGTTTTGTAATTTCTTCATCGCTCAAACCTTCAAGCGGATCTTTTGCTGGTACAACAGGTTCCGGTGCTTGCTTAACTTTTTGCTTTTTCTCTTCTCTTTCTTTGGCTTTAGCCTGCTTTTCAGCTTCTTTTTGTTCCTGGATTTTAGTTAGCTCATCTTTTGCAGCTTTTTCCATTTTTTGTTTCAAGGCAGATAAAGCATCTAATTCACCAAGTGTCGATTTTTCAGCACTATCATTAATCTTATTGACTGCTTTAGCTGTTTTAGCAGCTCTTTTTTGTTTTTCGACCGAGTCTGCATCCTCTTTCGCTCTCTCTTCTTCTTTCCAAATGTCTGTATGGGATACAATTATTCTTTTTTGAGACTTATTGAACTCAATGATCCTGAATTGTGCAACTTCACCTTTTGATAAGGCCGATTTATCTGGCTTTTTAGCGTGTTTCCCAGGTGCAAAAGCCTCTACATCGTAAGGAAGTTGTACTGTACAGCCTCTATCAAGAATACTAAGAATAGTCCCTGAATGGTCAGTTCCCAAAGCAAAAACAGTTTCATAAGTATCCCAAGGGTTTTCATCAATTTGTTTATGACCTAAACTAAGTCTTCGGTTTTCGCTATCTATTTCAAGTACGACAACTTCAAGTTCTTCTCCTTTTTTAGTGAATTCTGCTGGATGTTTAATTTTTTTACTCCAACTTAAATCTGAAACATGAACAAGACCATCTACTCCTTCTTCCAATTCAATAAATAATCCATAGTTGGTGAGGCTTCTTACAGTTCCTTTATGCTTACTATTGAGTGGGTATTTTGTCTCAATTTTTGCCCATGGATCTGAGGTAAGTTGCTTCATCCCAAGACTCATTTTATACACTTCTTTGTCAATACTTAACACAACCACTTCTATTTCGTCACCCTCCTTTAAGAAGTCCTGCGGATTTCTAAGATGCTGAGACCAAGACATTTCTGAAACATGTACCAAACCCTCAATACCTGGTTCAACTTCAACAAAAGCACCGTAATCCGACACTGTTACTACTTTTCCTTTGAGTTTAGAACCTTCCTTGATGTTGTCACTCAAAGCATCCCATGGATGAGACTGAAGTTGCTTTAGTCCAAGAGAGATTCGATTTTTATCATCGTCAAAGTCTAAAACCACAACATTTATTTTCTCATCAAGGCTTAAAACTTCTTCTGGGTGAGAAATTCTACGCCAGGAAACATCTGTAATATGCAATAGTCCGTCTAGACCGCCTAAATCAACGAATACACCAAAATTGGTCATATTCTTGACGATGCCTTCGAGCACCTGTCCCTTTTCAAGACTATTTAATATCTCGCTTTTTTGCGCTTCTATATCGTCCTCAATTAGGGCTTTGTGAGAAACAACCACGTTTTTGAATTCATCATTTACTTTTACAATTTTAAATTGCATATTTTGACCTACATATTGGTCGTAATCTCTTATCGGTTTCACATCAATTTGTGATCCTGGAAGGAACGCTTCCATACCCATAAGATCAACCACTAAACCACCTTTTGTTCTAGTTTGTATGCGCCCACTTACTACTTCTCCTTCTTCCATGGCCCTAACGACATTTTCCCAGATGCTTTCAAGCGAAGCTCGTTTCTTTGAAAGGATTAGCTGACCCATTTCGTCTTCCTTGGTAAGGACAAATACTTCTACTTTTTGTCCGACCTCTGGTTCTTCTTCATCGTCTCGAAATTCTTGCTTTGAGATGATTCCATCTGATTTATAATCGATATTTACGACCACTTCTTTGTCCGTAATACTGGAAATAATTCCTTCTACAAGGGTATTCTCTTCTACCTGCTTAAATGTGGTTGCATAAAGCGCTTCTAGGTTTTTTCTTTCAGTATCAGTATAGGTTGCAAATCCATCTTTATTCATTGACCAATCAAAATCATCATTACCATTAGTAACGGTTTCAACATTATCTTCTTCTGATTTTGAATTGACTGACTCTTCAGAATTTTCTCGGGGATCTAATTCCTTTGTCTCCTCAAGATTATTTTCTATCGTACCTTCTGCTAGATTTGGAGTCTGTTCAAGCGATTGATTTTGTTCTTGTTCAGCTTGATTGAGTTCTTCGTTATTGTTTGTCAAAATTGCATGTCCTCCTTTGAAAGGGCGACAAATTTATCATTTGATTTTGATTATAAAAAAGTTGTAAAAAAAAAAGCCAGAATTTCTGGCTTTTCAATCTTATTCAGAATAAATATTATTACCTAACTACCAAGGTTTTTAGCCCTTGATGATTATCGACGTTAATTTTTATGTAATACAAGCCCGCAGGAAATTTAGATGTGTTTATTTCCCAAATATTATCAATAGATGCGTTCAATAGAATTTTTTCTTCATAAACCAATTGTCCAAAAGCACTTATAATCTCTATTTTCCCTTCTCCACTAATTTTTGATTTTACACCAACTTTGGTAGCTGACTTTGTTGGGTTAGGATATACAATGAAATTAAGTTCATTTTCTAAATCATTGACATGTGAGTTTATTTCCGTGGCGTAAGTAGCTTGAACAACTTCTTTGGTTTGATCATTTTGAATCCAAAGCGCTACCATCATATCTTCAAATTCTTCGAAGCTATGTTCTGTATCCCGATTAATTCTATTAGAAGAAGTACCATCCGCTGGCAATCGCCATTCTCCAAAAAATACTGTTCCTAAGCTATTCGTCTGAGGCGATTTTTTACTTATTGACCCAATCTTGGTCCCATCTTGATTGGGGACCACTTTCTTAACGACTTCTGTAAATTCAGTTTCACCATTAGATTTTATATTCTGCAGCGTTTTCCCTTCCAAAACTGCTGCGTACAAGGTGTAATTTCCTTGAAGTTCTCTTACCGCATCATAAGTAGCCTCAATAACTACTTCTTGATCCCATCTATCAAATGTACCACTTAAAGAGACAAAGGTTGGTTTATTTCGATATTCAGTATGAATTGCTGTCGTAAATTGTGACGCAATTTGATCCCATTGTCCATCAATTTCCATTCTAGGAAAAGAATTTATTGAGTAAAAACCTCTGCGAGCAACTGTCTCTTCTGTTGCGTAAGGATCTCCAGTTCCTGGAAAATCCTGTTGATATTTTAAGGTAACATATTCTGAGGCATCCAAATTCTTAATTTGGTCATGATAATTGATATTTCCTGGATTACATGGCCCACAGGTAGAACTGGTAAAAATTTCGTGTAATACTCTTAGGTCTATCAAATTTTCCCACACATTTATAGATTTTTCTACACTATTATTTGAAAGATCTTGATCTTCAGAACCATTTGGCTGAGCAACACTTATCTTGAGATCAAAGGTTTTTTCGGTGGTAGGCTTCCAAGGAGTTGAATGAGTGAATGAATATTCACCTAACTTGGGAACACTAATTCCACTAATGGCGTGCGCCACTATTTGCCCTCCATCTACCTGATAGTTCAATGTAAAAGATGTTAGCGCATCAGCACCATAATTTTTAATCTTCCCTTTTAGTAAAAATGGGGCATCTACTAATTTCAAATCTTCCGCTATGTCTAAGGACACGAGATTGATATCATTTTGAGGTTGTACCCCCGGAAAGAATGTATAATAACCATTGTCATCTGGTTTAAAATCATTTGTAGATCTAAGTGGTACCGGGCTGCCAATTACTTGATAGGCAGTAGTTGCGTTTATTTGTATCCCCATCGTAATTGATGCAAATCCTGTGCATAAATTGTTATTTTGAACACATAATTGTCTTTGGTCAACGAAATGAACTTTATTGCTGGTTTCCTCCAATACAATTGAGGTATATACCCACCCTGCCTTGGTTCCTGCGGAATGGCAAGAGTTAAACTGAATCCAAAACTGACGATTTGGAGCTGATCCAAATGTTTTGGTAAGTACAAAATCCCCATCCTCCATAGTTATTCCCCACATTGTTAGTGAGTTGTCAGGTATTTCAGGACTGGGAAGAGCTTTTGGCGTATTGCCTGGTAAATTGCTTACGCCTGTACTAAATGTAACTATACCGTTAGGTGAGACTTTAAAGCTTGTAAAATGCTGGCCGTCCAACTCAAAACCAAATGGTATGGTCTGTGAAGAGCTCCAACTTGTTCCAGCTCCTGATAAAACTGTGCTCCATCCAACACCACCGCCGCTATTTGGCGGATAATCAAGATCTGTATTCAGACCTTTTGGATTCTGTCCAGCTGTTGGTTCTGGGATATAATAGTACTGAGCTAAAGAATTAACTGTAAAAATGGCAAATATATTTACCATCAAGAGTAAATTTTTTCGTTTCATAAAATAAACGTAACAAAAAAAATGAACTTCAGGTCAGAAGGTAAGGATTTCTTTTTTTCTCGTCTGAAACAATTGTAGATTCTCCATGTCCACAATAGACTTTAGTCTCCATGGGCAGAGACAAGAGTCGGTCTTTTATGCTATTTATCAGTTGAATATGATTGCCCATAGGCAAATCTGTTCTACCAATGCTCTGCTTAAATAAAGTATCACCTACAATAGCCCAATTATTTTTAGGGCAATAAAAACTAATACTACCTGGGCTATGACCTGGAGTGAATATTATCTCTAGTTGTTCCCCGCTTAGTTGAATCGTCTCCTCTTCAGTAATATATTTTACATCGTCAATATGGTTATTATAAGGCAATGAATACATATGGGCAGTTGCGATGGCCATATCCCAAATAACTTGCTCTTTTGGATGAAAATACAAAGACAAACCGTAAATTTCATGAATATACGAAACACCTAAAATGTGATCAATATGGCAGTGAGTGTTTACCATTTGAGTCAATTTGAGGTTTTTTTCATGTACGAAGTTAGAAAACATATCTTCTTCGTAGGCATTACTCATTCCTGGATCAATTACAACTGCTTGTCCAATTTCATTGTATATCAAGAAGGTGTTTTCTTGAAAGGGATTACATGAAAAGGATTTTACTCGGAGCAACTATTTATAGATGTATTACCTCGTCATAAGCTGCTGCTGTGGCTTCCATAACTGCTTCGCTCATTGTAGGGTGAGGATGGACAGCCTTAATTATTTCATGCCCAGTCGTCTCGAGTTTTCTCGCTGTAACTGCTTCGGCAATCATTTCTGTTACATTGGCACCTATCATATGAGCGCCCAACCACTCGCCATATTTGGCGTCAAAAATCACTTTTACAAAACCCTCAGATACGCCTGCGGCTTTTGCCTTTCCACTAGCTGAAAAGGGGAATTTACCAACTTTTATTTCATAACCTTGCTCAGTAGCCTGTTTTTCTGTCAAACCAACGGATGCTACTTCAGGTAAACAATAGGTACAAGACGGGATATTGTTATAGTCCATACTTTCTGGATTCTTACCCGCTATGGCCTCAACACAAATAATTCCTTCTGCCGAGGCAACATGAGCCAAAGCTGGACCAGGTGTAATATCTCCAATGGCATAAATACCTTTCACATTTGTTTGGTAATGTTGATTTACTATAATCCTCCCTTTGTCCATTTGAATACCCATTTCTTCTAATCCTAAATTCTCCAAATTTGTTTGAACACCTACTGCACTTAAAACAATATCTGCTTGGATTGTCTGTTGTCCCTTTTTGGTTTCTATGCTTACTTCAACACCATCGCTATTTTTATCAACAGCTTTAACCTCTGCATTGGTCATTACATTTACACCATATTTCTTGTAAATTTTGAACATGGTTTTAGAAATATCTTCATCTTCATTTGGCAACAGACGATCAAGGTATTCTATAATTGTTACTTCTGTTCCCATTTTTTGATAGAAGTAGGCAAATTCCATCCCTATGGCACCAGAGCCAACAACCACTAATTTTTTTGGTTGGCTTGGTAAAACCATTGCGTCATGATAACCAACAATCTTTTCACCATCAATTTTCATAAAAGGCAATTCCCTTTCTCGTGCACCAGTTGCCAAAATAATGTTTTGTGCCTCTATTATTTTTTTATTTCCGTCTTTATCTACCTCTACAACACCTTTACTTTTAATTTTCCCAAAACCTTCAATAATTTGAATTTTATTTTTTTTCATTAAAAACTGTACACCTTTGCTCATACCACCAGCAACATCGCGGCTTCTTTTAATTACCTTACCAAAATCATGCTTGGCTTCTTTCACCTCTATTCCGTAATCTGCAGCATGATTGATGTAATCATAAACTTGGGCAGATTTTAACAATGCCTTGGTTGGAATACAACCCCAATTTAAGCATACACCACCTAACTCTGCTTTCTCAACAATGGCAACCTTTAAGCCCAATTGTGAAGCCCTGATGGCGGCAACATAACCACCTGGTCCACTTCCGATTATTACTACGTCGAAACTCATTTTATTCTGCAACAAATCTAAGGCTTTCCAAAAATCAATTCCATAAATACTTCTTATGATGAAATTAAATTAGATTTTTGCGATAACTCTAAAGACAATCCATGTTAGAATTAGGAAAAATAAGAGAAGATTTAATGCTTTTAGAAAAAAAACTCGAAAAACGAGGAGGTGATTTTTCCTATCAACTTAATTCCATTGTTGAGTTAGATAGAAAAAGAAGGAAAATTCAGGTTCATTTGGATACACTCCGGGCCAACGTAAATAAAATTTCCCAAGAAATGAGTCAACTTTTTAAAACCGGTCAAAAAGATGAAGCAGACAAATACAGGGAAAAGAGTATCAACATAAAAAACCAAATAAAATCTTTAGAAGAAGATATTAAGTCAATCGATAAGGAACTCCAACTTGCTTTGTTTTCAGTGCCAAACACACCACATGAAACTGTGCCTTCAGGGCGAAGTTCTGAGCAAAATCAAATAATATTAGAACACAGTAGCAAACCAACATTTAGTTTTAAAATTCTACCTCATTGGGAGTTAGCAGAAAAATACAAACTCATAAATTTTGAATTAGGCGTTAAAATTACAGGAGCTGGTTTTCCTGTCTATATGGGAAAAGGCGCTCAATTGCAGCGGGCGCTAATCAATTTTTTTCTTGACGAGGCCAAGAATATTGGCTACCAGGAAGTACAACCGCCAATTTTAATCAACCAAAATAGTGGTTACGGCACAGGCCAATTACCTGATAAAGATGGTCAGATGTACTATGTCCAAGAAGACGATTTATTTTTAATTCCTACAGCAGAAGTGCCAATAACCAATTTATATAGAGGCAGCATAGTAGAAAAAGAGCATCTACCAATCAAACATGTTGGTTATACCCCATGTTTTCGAAGAGAAGCTGGTAGCTACGGTAAAGATGTCCGTGGATTAAACAGATTACATCAATTTGATAAAGTTGAGATTGTTCAGATTACGGACCCAAAGAGTAGTTACAAAACTTTAGAGGAAATGAGTTCCTATGTGCAAAATCTTTTACAGAAATTAGAGTTACCATACCGCGTGCTGAATCTATGTGGGGGTGATTTAGGCTTTACCTCATCTAAGACATATGACATGGAAGTTTGGAGTGCGGCCCAAGAAAGATGGCTTGAGGTCAGTAGTGTGAGTAATTTTGAAACATTTCAATCAAATAGATTAAAACTAAGAATCAATGAATTGGGAGATAAATCATTGGCCCACACCCTCAATGGAAGTGCGCTTGCGCTCCCTAGAATTGTGGCTGCCATACTTGAAAACAACCAAACCCAAACATCTATTCAACTGCCAAAAGTTCTTCATTCATATTTAAATTTCACTGAAATTACCTAAATCAAAAATCGAAGTTTATGCAACTTGAAAGCATTAATACGGGTTATTTCAAACTAGACGGAGGTGCTATGTTTGGAACCGTTCCAAAAGTAATTTGGAACAAACTGAATCCCGCAGATCAAAACAATCTATGCACCTGGGCAATGCGTTGCCTATTTGTGGAAGACGGTAATAAAAGGATATTAATTGATACTGGAATCGGGGATAAACAAAGTAGTAAGTTTTTTAGCTACTATTACCTTCATGGCGATGATTCGTTGAAAAAAAGTTTACATGCAATTGGTGTTGATTTTAAAGACATAACTGATATTATTTTCACGCACCTTCACTTTGATCATTGCGGAGGCGCTTTGCGATGGAATTCTGGAAAAACCCTCCTTGAACCTGTTTTCCCAAATGCGAAATACTGGGTTCATCAAAAACACTGGGAACACGCTTTACACTCAAACCCCAGAGAAGGTGCCTCTTTTTTAGACGAAAATATACACCCTTTAGAGCTAAGCGGTCAATTAAATTTTGTTTCAGACACCAACAAGTTTACCGAAAATATTTCCTTTTTAACGGCTGATGGACACACCGAAAAAATGATTTTACCAAAAATAAAATTTCAAGACAAAACACTTGTTTTTTGTGCAGACCTAATACCGTCATCAGCACATATCCCAATTAATTATGTAATGGGATACGACATTAGACCTTTGGTAAGAATGAAAGAATGTAAATCATTTTTGGAAGAAGCCATTCAAGAAGACTGGACCTTATTTTTTGAGCATGACCCCCTATATGTGTGTGGCAAAGCAAAAAATACGGACAAAGGGCCTCGCCTAGACACAACTTTTTCTCTAGACGATTTTATTTCTTCGGCAAAATGAGAAAGCTCACACCCGAGCTGAGATAGTTTGTCCTTAAACCTACTTCATCTGATGAGGTGGCATAAGAAAAATCAATCTGCAAATTTTCATCTAACAAGTAAGTAAATCCTAAATGAATACTACTTTTCCAATAAGAATTGAAATCTATTTCACCTTTATATTCTGTAAAAAACGACCACTTAGCGTTAATAGCATCCACCAAAGAAACCGTTGCAAATCCAATATCCTCCGACAAATTTCGTTTTTGATACACCAAATTGTATCCCACAGACCAATGTTTACTTAACGTATTACTCGCTAAAAAGCCAAGCAAAAAATTATCATAATAATAGCTTGTAGAAAAATCGTCTGTAGGTATAAACCAGTGGCCTAAAATACCAAATTGATTTGGATTGTCGTTATCCATAAACGCATATTTAAAACCCAATTCTAAATTATTTACGCCAGAAATATTTGAATTGATTTCCATATTTTGTCTAGAAATACTGTTATCAAGAAACATGCGAAGTTCCAACTTGTCTGAAAGACCTCTTCTCAATAAAACATTCGGCATACTCCAATCCAAACCAGTATTTCTAGCATTGCTACTCGTTCTCGCCATACCCGATTCTAACTGATAAGAACCTTTAGGAACGGCCATTGCAGATTCTGTAAAATCTGGCCGATCGGTAACAATTTGGGCTTGCAAATAAATGTGAAGGGAAAAAATTATGGTAGCTATTATTTTCTTCATCGTATTCCTATTTTAAGCAAACTAACAACAAAATTCACAAAGAAACCCTTTAATTTGTTGCTCATGTCATCGTTGAGAAAAGAGGCTCTAGATTACCATGCAAGAGGCAAATCAGGAAAGATAGAAGTTGTTCCCACGAAACCTACACAAACACAAAAAGACCTATCTCTAGCCTATTCCCCCGGCGTAGCTGAGCCCTGTTTAGAGATTGAAAAAAATCCAGAAGATGTTTACAAGTACACGAGTAAAGGAAATCTGGTGGGTGTTATTTCAAATGGCACAGCAGTTCTAGGTTTAGGAGATCTTGGCCCGGAAGCTTCAAAACCCGTAATGGAAGGGAAAGGTGTTTTATTTAAAGTTTTTGCAGATATAGATGTGTTTGATATCGAAGTAAATAAGAAAGACATCGATGGTTTTGTAGAGGCTGTAAAAGCAATTGCGCCAACATTTGGAGGTATCAATTTGGAAGACATTGGTGCACCAGAAAGTTTTGAGATTGAAAAAAGGTTGAAAGCTGAAACCGAAATCCCTATCATGCATGATGATCAGCATGGAACAGCCATCATTACAGGAGCTGGACTTTTAAATGCACTAAAGTTGGTTAATAAAAATATCAGTGAAGTAAAAATAATTGTGAATGGTGCGGGTGCCTCTGCAATGGCTTCAGCAAAGTTGTTTTTGTCGTTAGGTGTTAAAAAAGAAAAACTTTGGATGCTTGACAGAAGCGGATTAATAACCAATAAAAGAAAAAAATTAGATAGCTATAAATCCTTCTTTGCGGTGAATGAAAATCCACAAAAACTAGAAGAGGCTTTGATTGATGCCGATGTATTTGTGGGACTTTCCGCAGGCAATGTGCTTCAAGCAGAATGGTTACACAACATGAGTAACAATCCCATTGTTTTTGCCTTAGCCAACCCTGAACCAGAAATTGACTATCATAAAGCTATTAAAACCCGTGACGATATAATCATGGCCACTGGCAGATCTGACCACCCTAATCAAGTAAATAATGTACTTGGATTTCCATTTATTTTTCGTGGGGCATTAGATGTAAGAGCCAAAGGGATTAATGAATCTATGAAAATTGCAGCTGTTCAAGCTTTAGCCAATTTAACACACGAACCTGTTCCTGAAATTGTTACACAGGCCTATGGAATTAATCAACTTAGTTTTGGAAGAGAGTATTTAATCCCCAAACCTATAGACCCAAGACTTATTACTGCTGTTGCTCCTGCTGTAGCAAAAGCAGCAATGGACACAGGATTGGCTCGAATAAAGATTGATGATTGGGATAAATACAAAACAGATTTGCGCAAAAGAATGGGCTTAGACAATAAATTTATCCAAAAAATAAGCACCATAGCCAAGAAGCATCCCAAGCGGGTTGTATTTTGTGAGGGAGATCATCCAAGCATTTTGCAAGCAGCGGCAGAAATGATGGCACAAGGAAGTGTGGAACCGATATTTTTAGGCAAGAAACAGCGGATCGAAAATTTACTCGAAGAATTAAAGTTAGAAATGCCTTATGTTCTGATAATTGATCCTTTAAAAGAAATTGAAAAAAGAACCAAATACGCCGAAATACTCTATCAGAAAAGAAAAAGAAAAGGAATTACTTTGGCGGACGCTATAAAACTTATGCGCCACCGAAATTATTATGCCAATGCAATGATGGCCAATGAAGAAGTGGATGTAGTTATTTCTGGTTTGACAAAAAATTATGCAAGTGCAGTAAGCCCTGCTCTTCAACTTACAGGTTTAGAAGAAGGATTGGAAAAAGTTGCAGGAATGTATGCCATGGTCAGCAAACGCGGCCCTTTATTTTTTGCTGATACCACAATAAATATTGATCCGAGTTGGCAAGATTTAGTAAGTATTGCTTTGTTGACACACAAAACAGTAAAACGTTTAGGCTATCAACCAGTTATCGCTATACTAAGCTATACAAATTTTGGCTCAGCAAAAGGAGAAACCCCAAGTAAAGTGCAGAAGGCGGTTAGCTATTTGCACAAAAACCATCCTGAAATAATAGTTGATGGCGACCTACAAGCTAATATCGCTCTAGACCAAGATTTAAGAGATGAAATTTTCCCATTTAATAAACTAAATGGTAAAGACGTGAATACTTTAATCTTTCCAAATCTTTCTGCAGGAAACGTAGCCTATAAACTGGTTTCCAGCACTGGTCCAACTGAAGCACTTGGACCTATCTTAATGGGATTTAAAAAGTCAGTTCACGTTTTGCAAATAGGTAGTTCCGTTAGGGAAATTATAAATATGGTCAACTTGGCTATTGTTGATGCACACAACAAAGAATAATTTTTATGTATGCAGATTTTTCGGAAATAGTTTGGGGTTCAAACAAATATCTAGAATCTGTAAAACTAAGAGCAGAAATTCTGCGCAAACCTTTAGGCCTCAAATTCTCGCGAATTGAACTGGAAGAAGAAAAAAAACAGCATCATTTTATTGGGCAAGTAAAAAATAAAATTATTGCAGTTCTATTGCTTGAACCAAAAGCAAATGGCATCATCAAAATGCGACAGGTTGCGGTTCATCAACAATATCAAAATCAAAATATTGGCAGTAGATTGGTATTTTTTGCAGAGTCCTTTGCAAAGGAGTCCAAGTACGGTAGAGTTATTTTACATGCTCGTAAACCCGCAATTCCATTCTATCAAAAGTTGGCTTACCAAGTTGAAGGAAATAGCTTTTTAGAACTAGGCATTCAACACTTCTTCATGTGGAAAGAATTATAAATACATACTAAAACCAATAATTTTACTCGGTTCTTGTCCTTTAAGGATTGCTTTCTTCTTTTGCTTTATCTTTGACCCATGCCTGAATTACAGTTGCATAGACCATTAATAATATTCGATTTAGAAACTACCGGATTAAGCATACAAAAAGATCGAATTGTAGAAATTTGTTGTATAAAGGTTGAAACAAATGGTAAAGAATCTATTCTGCATGAGATCATCAACCCTGCCATACCTATACCCGAAGAGGTTAGCTTGATACATGGGATAACTGATGAAATGGTAAAAGATAAACAGAGCTTTAAAGAACTTGCCCCAAAATTGAACAATTTTATTGGAAACGCAGACTTTGCAGGTTTTAATAGCAACAAATTCGACTTCCCAATTTTGGTTGAAGAATTTTACCGCGCAGGCATAGATTTTGAAACGGAGACCCGAAAATTTCTTGATGCACAGAGAATTTATCATTTAAAAGAACCACGTAACTTGAGCGCAGCATATACATTTTATTGTCAAAAAAAATTAGAAAATGCGCATAGTGCTAAAGCGGACACCTTAGCAACTTGGGAAGTAATAAAATCGCAAATTGAGCGATATGCAGATTTGCCCAATACCCTAGCGGAAATACACGAATTGACAGGACAAAACCGACTGGTAGATTTAGCGGGTCGTATCAAAAAAAACAACCATGGTGTGCCAATCTTCTCTTTTGGCAAATACAAAGACAAAAGTGTAAGCGAAGTATTTAGTAAGGACCCTGAATATTATAATTGGATGATGCGAAGTGATTTTCCAGAAAATACCAAAAGAGTAATAACAAGACTCAAACTAAAAAATTCACTATGAAAATCATAGAAGAAAATAATTTTGACTTACACGATTTAGAAGACTGGCTAGTAAACAAAATTGGGCTTTCGGAAAAAACCAAAAATAAGATTAAGAAAAACCACCAATTTCTGCTCAAAAAAGTTAGCGAAAACAAAGCAATTTATGGAGTAAATACTGGTTTTGGAGCGCTCTGCAATTCCAAAATTCAGAATGAAGAACTTGGTTTGCTTCAAAAAAAACTCATCCAATCACATGCCGTTGGTGTTGGTGAAATACTCCCAAAAAAAATAAGCAAAACCATGTTATTATTTAAGATTTTCGGACTTTCAAAAGGATACTCAGGTGTAAGTTTAAGTTTGGTCGAAAAACTCATTCATATGTACAACACCAATCTGATTCCTGTTGTATATGAGCAGGGCTCTCTTGGTGCATCAGGTGATTTGGCTCCTTTAGCTCATTTATCTTTGCCTATCATCGGAGATGGAGAACTTTGGTATGGTGACGCTATCAAAAATGCAAGTGTTTTGGCTTTTGAGTCTATTGAACTTCAACCAAAAGAGGGTTTGGCACTAATAAATGGTACCCAGTTTATGACTGCTCATGGGGCTATCGTTTTGGATAAGGCAAAACGATTATTTGACAAAGCTTTACGTATAGCTTGTCTATCGTTGGAAGCATTTGAAGCGAGTGCTAGTCCATTTTTTGCAATAAATCACCACTTAAGGCCACACAAGGGACAAATATTTGTTGCTGATGAGGTGTTAAAACTCTTAGGTGATTCTATTTTATTTATGTCAAAAAAAGATACTGTTCAAGATCCTTATAGTTTTCGTTGTATCCCTCAAGTTTTGGGTGCTTCTTTAGACGTAATATCACATGTGAAGCAGATTTTTTCAATTGAAATAAATTCAGTGACGGATAATCCAAATGTAATTGAAGAAGAAAATGCTATTTATTCCGCAGGAAACTTTCATGGACAACCACTGGCAATGGCACTTGATTATTTGGCTATCGCTTTGTCAGAAATTGGAAGTATCTCTGAGAGGAGAAGCTACAAAATGTTAAATGGATTAAGAAACTTACCTCCATTTTTAGTACCAAAGCCGGGTCTAGATAGTGGTTATATGATATTACAATATACTGCTGCAAGCTTAGTAAGTCAAAACAAACAATTATGCAGCCCTGCTAGTGTTGATACGATAGACAGTTCAAATGGCCAGGAAGATCATGTAAGTATGGGTGCTAATGCCGCGACAAAGTGCTTGCGGGTAATTAAGAATTTAGAACACATTCTTTCGATAGAATACCTATTGGCTTGCCAAGCAATTGATTTTCGCGAAACTGATAAGATGGGAAGTAAAAGTAAGATACTCTATAACTTACTTAGAAAAACCGTGCCATTTGCTAAAGAGGATAGAGCTTTTAAAAATGACATGGTGCAAGCACACCAAATTATAGTTGAAAACCCACTCTAGATCAACAATAATCAGCTATTTTTTTGCTTTTCTTTCCTCTCCTTCAATATCAACAACTACTGGGGTAGCGATGCCTACCGAAGAGTAGGTTCCAACAAGGATTCCGATCAGCAAAGCGAATGTAAAGCCTTTTAAACCTTCACCTCCAAACAAAAACAATATTAAAACTACTAAAAGTGTAGTAAATGATGTTACAACCGTTCTGCTCAATGTGGCATTAATTGAATTATTGATCACTACACCTGTTTGTTTTTCATGTTTATGAAGGCCTAAGAATTCTCTGACTCTATCAAATACGACAACCGTATCATTGATTGAATAACCTACTACAGTAAGTATGGCAGCGATAAATGCTTGGTCTATATCTAGGGGGAAAGGTACAATTCCTTTGAGTATCGAATAAATTGAAAACACGATAAGTACATCATGAAACAAGGCCGCTGTAGCGCCTAGTCCGAAACCGACTTTTCTAAATCTTAAGACAATATATGCGAACATCCCAACCAATGAAAGTATAATGGCCATGGTACTTGCATTTCTAGTGTCGTTGGCGATTGTAGGGCCTACTTTACTTTCTGACAAAATACTTTTTTCACTTCCATTGTACTTTACGAGTGCTTTTATGACAGTGCCTTTGACTTCATCTGACAAGGTTTCACCTTTATCATTGATACGATATGCAGTGGTGATTTTATACTGGTTATTCGTCCCATAAGTTTTCACCTCGGTGTTGTCTTTAATATACTTCCCTATTTCCGATTTTAAATCCACTGTATTAACAGGTTGGTCCAATTGAACAATATAACTCCAGCCCCCTTTGAAGTCAACACCACTTGACAAACCCTTGGTGAATAGTGAGACAACACCAGCCAAAATAATCACAGATGAGGTGATATAAAAAACTCTCCGAGATTTTATGAATTGAAAGTTTGGTTTTTTAAACAAGTTTTTCGAGATTGATGTGTCAAATTTTATTGTACCCTTTCTATTAAAATGCCATTCGATCAGCATGCGAGTAACCAACATCGAAGTAAAAAGTGAACAGCAGATTCCAATACCTAGAATAATTGCAAATCCAAAAACTGGACCTTTTCCAAACACGCCCAAAATAATTGCAACGATAATGGTTGTTACATTTGCATCTAATATAGAAGATTGTGCTTCTTTATAACCTGCTTTGATTGCAGCCTTCAATGTTTTTCCTCCCAAAATTTCTTCTTTGATTCTTTCAAAAATTAAAACATTGGCATCAACTGCCATACCTATTGTTAATACAAGTCCTGCCATTCCAGGGAGAGTTAAAGCTGCACCATATCCTGCCAATATAGATATAATAAGCAATAAGTTTAGAAGCAAGGCAAGCACAGAATACACTCCTGCAGTATTATAATACAGAATCATAAAAGATATCACTAGGATAAATCCAATGAACAGAGAAGAGATTCCTGCTTTAATGGCACTTTTTCCTAAGCTAGGTCCTACTACTGTTTCCTCAACAATTTGCGCTTTGGCTGGCAGTTTACCTGTTTCCAAAATATTTGCTAAGTCTTGTGCCTCATTCTGGGTGAAATTTCCGCTTATCTCCGAACGTCCATTCGGAATTTCTCCTTGAACAGTAGGTGCAGAATAAACTTGTCCATCCAATACAATAGCCACACATTCTTTAGGTGATTTTTTTGAAGCTTTTGAGGTTATTATTTTCCACTCATTTGCCCCATCTCGGTTCATTGTCATTGACACTCCGACTTCACCATTAGGATTGGTACTTGGTCTGGCACTTTGCACAACATCTCCGCTTAATGCAGGCTCATTGTTTCTTGAACCTTTAAGGGCATATAAGTAATAAAATTCTAACCCCTTATCTGTAATCTGTGGTTTAAAGCTCCATGCAAAACGAACATTGTTTGGAATTTGATCTTGGATATCATCACGGGCCAACAACTTTTCAACCTTTTCCTTATCCTTAGATTGAACACTCCCTATAATAGCCGAAGGAGCCCATTGTGCACCATTTTCTCCTTGAAAAATATAAGGTGAAATCTTACCTGTTAATGGGTTTTGTTTGGCAAACTCTTCTGCGCTTAGTTGTTTTTGTGTTGTATCGGTGGTTGTTTCTAAAGAATCCTTTACTGCCAAACCAGTAGTACTATCATCAATATTTTCATTAACACCCAAGGATTTGAGCAATTCATCGCCTGAACTTAAATTAACTGATGGATTGGATGTGTCTGTTTTGGTTTTATTCTGAATACCATCGATTTTAATTATTTGGTTGTTTACTGCTTCCAGTATTTTGTATGCTGCATAATTTTGGAAAGTGTACCAAAATTCTAATTCTGCAGAACTTTGAAGAATATTTCTTACTCTTTGGGGGTTATCAACTCCGGGAAGCTCCACCAAGATCCTGCCCCCGTCTAGCTGCTGAACATTAGGTTGAGCGACTCCAAATTTGTCTATCCTCGCAGAAAGTACATTGTATGTATTATCTACCTTGTCTGAAAGTACTTTTCTTAAGTATTCTAAAACTTCTTCATTTGTTGAAGTACTTTTAATTTGTTCCTTGTTCTGTAGAGTAGCAAAGATGGGTGCAAGCTTACCAGAAGGAGACTTTTTGATAAATTTTTCGAAAAACAAATTGATAAAATCTCCTGAACCCTTGTATTCCTTTTCTGCTTCTTCTAACGCAGCTGAAAAATCTAGTGCCAATTTAGAGGTTCCTTGTGACCCTGCAAGTGCTTTTATAATATCTGGAGCAGAAACCTCAAGGGTTACATTCATTCCTCCTTGCAAATCCAAACCTAAATTCAGCGCTCTTTGCTTTACTTCTGCGTAATTGAATTTAAATATGCCCAAATTATAGGCTACTTCACCTCTTATACTATCGATATAACTTGAGAAACTGGTGCCTTGCTCTGTTGAGATTTCTTTAGCCTCAGTTTCAATTGAATTGGCTCTCCAAGTGAAAGAAAGCTGATACAATGAGAATACAATTAAGGAGATAGTTACTGATATGACAAAACCTTTATTTTTCATTAAATGATGCTCTAAGATTACTTACGAAGTTTGCAAAAATAAGTGATTTAGCTAAGTCCACACATGGATCAAAAGGATATTCCTTTTTGTTGAAGAAAATCAACAAGAATTTGAGCACTTTTTCTCTTGGATTCCTGGTTCTTTAAAATAAAATCCGCCTGTTCTTTTTGAGGCAATAAATATTTGTGGTATGTAGGTAAAACATGATTTTTCCATTGATATTCAATTTGTTCAACCTTTTGGCCTCTTTGTATCTGATCGCGTTTTAGTCGCCTTTTAAAATTGACCTCATTTGGTGATTCGATAAATATTTTTAGATCTAAGTAAGCATTAATTAAGTATGGTTTGAAAAGAAAAAGACCCTCTAGAAACAAAATTTTTGTTGGAAAAAAGGTCAACATTTTTGTTTTGGCATTTGGATTGTTGTAGTTATAAGCGGGAATTTTAAGTGTTTTTTCAGAGAGAATATGTTTGACATCGTGCACATATTTTTTTTGGTTTATTCCTGTAGGCAGGTCAAAATTTACCATCCCATCTTTATCAAGTGTTTGCTGCTCAATTGGTTTGTAATAGTGGTCTTGAGACAATATTTCTACCGTATTAAAACCTATTATTTGTCTAGCTGCTTTCAAGATGGAGCTTTTTCCTGATCCACTTGCTCCTGTAATTCCAATTATTATTGGTTTCATTAGATTAATTGAACTTGGACCTCTCCCATTTGATAAGGAATTTCTGATAATCTTTGAATGCTCGGAAGTGCAATTAATTTTGCTTTCTTACCCACCTCAATACTACCTATCTCCTTCTGCATTCCTAGTGCTTTTGCCGAATTTAATGTTAACGCATTAAACGCCTCTTCTGGAAGCATATTCAATTTTAAACAAGCCAAACTCCAAATAAAAAATGGGTTATAAACATGCGCAGAGCCGGGATTAAAATCACTTGCCAAAGCTACTGGTAGTCCAGAATCAATAAGTCTTCTCGCAGGCGCATATGGGATGGAAATAAAGAAGGAGCACGCAGGTAGTAAAACTGGCATAGTCGAACTGCCTCTTAATAATTCTATATCCTCTTCAGTGCAGACTTCAAGGTGATCTACACTTATAGCATCATAATCAACGGCTAATTCTATACCACCAAAAGAATTGAACTGATTAACATGAGCTTTAATTCCTAGCTTATTGTCATTACCCGCCTGAAAAATTCTCTCGGTTTCTTCTAAATTAAAATAATTGGGTTCACAAAAAACATCTATGAAATCGGCCAAATCTTCTTCTTTAATTTGTGGCAGCATTTCATTTACAATCACGTCTATATAAGTGTGATGGTCATCTTGAAATTCATGTGGATAGGCATGGGCACCCAAAAAAGTAGATTTAATATTCAAATCCGTTTCTTTTGCTAGCCTTTTTATTACACGCAGCATTTTTATTTCATCTTTTAAACGAAGCCCATAACCGCTTTTTATTTCGATAGCACCGACGCCTTTATTTTCCATTTTCAACACCCTCTCACGCGACTTTTCATAAAGCTCTTCTTCAGAAGTTTTTTGTAAATGCAAAGCAGAGTTTAATATTCCGCCACCACTGCTAGCTATTTCTTCGTAAGTCAACCCTTTTATTCTTTGAACAAATTCAAGATCGCGAGATTTTGAAAAAACTGAGTGTGTATGACAATCTATTAAAGAAGGCATAACCGTGTGCGCCACCTCAATTTTTTCAAGCCCCTCCTCATGAATAAAATCTTCCATTGAACCAAACTTTTGGATCAGGTCATTTTCAATAATTACAAATGCATCATCTATACTTTCGACTCTTCTCATGTCTTCGCCCATTTTTTCATTTTCACCATTGGTGATTCCTATAAGCTTTTTTATGTTTGTTAGTGCGATCTTCATGGATTACAAGGCAATTTTAAGCAAAGCAATTAAAAAAGGTGCAAATGTTTTTATTGCGCCAAATGCAACAACAATTGGCGATATAGAATTGGGGGAAAATAGTTCTGTTTGGTATGGGGCTGTGTTAAGAGGCGATAGCGACAAAATTTTTGTTGGTAAACGCAGCAATATTCAAGACAATGCAGTCTTACATTGTGACCCCGGATTTCCTGTAGTTATAGGTGATGGTGTGGTTGTTGGGCATGGTGCCATTGTGCATGGAGCAAAAATTTCAGATAATTGCCTTATTGGTATGGGTGCCATCCTTCTTAATGGTGCCAAGATTGGTAAAAACTCAATCATTGGAGCCAATGCGTTGGTTACTGGAGGGAAAATCATTCCTCCTAATTCATTAGTCCTTGGCAGCCCAGCGAAAGTTGTAAAACCTTTAAATAAGTCTCAAATAAAAGCAATTCAAGAAAATGCAAATGTATATGTTGAAAAAGGTCTTCAATTTTTATCCCATTACAAGAAGCATTAAATACACTTATTAGCTATTAATTTTCTCTGTTTTGTTTTTGATGGTTAGGAAACATATTTTGTGTAGCATTGTAAATCTATTAGTATGGTATTAACAGGAAAAAAAGCACCTTCATTTTCTACTGGAGCAGTAATTAATGGAGAAGAATTAGTGGAGGATTTTTCATTAGATCAGTATTTAGGTAAAAAGAATGTGGTATTATTTTTTTATCCAAAAGATTTCACATTTGTATGTCCTACGGAGCTACACGCTTTTCAAGAAAAATTAGACGAATTTAGAAGTAGAGACACAGAAGTGGTTGCCTGCAGCTGTGACTCACAAGAAAGTCATTGGGGCTGGCTACAAGTCAGTAAAGACAATGGTGGTATAAAAGGGATAAACTATCCAATTATTGCTGATTTTGAAAAAACCGTTTCTACCAATTTCGGAGTTTTACACGGTGAGTACGAGTATGATGAGGAAGGCAACTTAACTACCACAGGTCCAATGAAACCCTTGAGAGGATTATTCTTAATTGACAAGAATGGATTGGTTCAGCACCAAGTAGTCAATATGTACGCTTTAGGAAGAAGTGTGGATGAGGCATTGAGAATGGTTGATGCTTTGGCTCATTTCGAAGAAAAAGGTGAAGTATGTCCAGCCAACTGGGAAAAAGGGAAAGATGCTCTACACGAAACTTTTGAAGGGGTAGCAGACTATCTATCTAAACACTAATTATTTTTAGATAATACAATGCGCTCTAGTTTGTGGGCGCTTTTTTTTTGCCTAATTCTTTAATGTACTTTCTATAAGGAGCAGTGGTGTAAATCATCAGCATTCTAGAAATCCTAAAGATAAGTGGAGACAGAGCGCCAATTACCAAAAGCATCACAGATGCCATCAGAAAAAAGTTTTCGTCCCAATTGAAATAAAAAAAATGACAATCATGGACACAGATAGTCCCACTACAAGCGCATAACTAAAGTACATGGCACCCCAAAAATAACCAGGTTCTGGCTCAATCTTAACCTTGCAATGAGGGCAGTTTTTCGGCATTTCCATAAATGAAAAGAGATTGTACGTCTTAGCAAGAAAGAAATTGCCTTCTCTGCACTGTGGACATTTGCTAGAGAGCAAAGCCCCAAAAAGTGTTTTATTAGCCAATTCGGCGTTTCTTTTTGTTATAAAACCAGGCTCCACCAACAATGGCAACTGCCAAGTAAGGCGTTGCTAATAGGTATAAAATCCCATCGTTTAAACCGGCTCCTTTACTATGACCTTTCCCGTCTTTTCTGGCAGATTCAACAGCAGTCTTACACATAGGACACTGGGCCTCAGATATAGGAGACAGATAAAAAACTGCTACAAAAAGAAGAACTTTTTTCATCCTAACAAAGGTAGGAAATTCAATACCAAACTCCTACTAAAATTTGTAAAAGGGTTGAATCATTAAATAAACAATTACACCCGTAAATGTTACATACAACCAAATAGGATAACTAAACCTTGTTATACGCTTGTGCTTTTCAAAATCTTTATTTAATGCGTAATAAAAAGACATTAACACCAATGGAAGTACGACAGCTGCAAGCAAAATATGTGAAATTAAAATTAAATAATAAAAAGTGCGTAAAGACCCCTCTCCCCCATAACTTGTCTCATCATATAGCCAATGGTAAAATACATAACTGACTAGGAAAAGTGATGAAAGAAAAAAAACGCTGATGTTGATTTTTTTGTGCTCTTCAATTTTTTTGTTTTTAATTCTGTTTAGACTAACTAACAGTAAAAAGAAACATGTACCATTTATAAACGCATTTAATAAAGGGAGATTTTGAGTAAACGTTGGGATATTTGCAGGTCTGGGTAGAATATTTTCATTTAATACAACTACCAATAATGCCACGACAATGCCAATAATCAATGTAAGTCTAAATGTTTGTTTTTCAGTCATATCTTTCTTTGTCTTTATATTCTTTGAAAAGCATTTTTATATCTTCATGAACTTCTCGATATACGTCATGGGTTCGGCTTTCATAAATTCCACGAATTCTTTTCTCTCTGTCAATCAAAAAAAACTTCTCACTATGTATGAAATCTGCAGGTCTGTTGCCTTTCGTTGCTAATGCTCGGTAATTAAATTGTGCCAAATCATATATTTCTGACTTTTTACCAGTTACGAATTGCCACTTTTCAGTAGCAAAACCGAAGCGCTCGGCATACTCTTTCAAAACAGATACGTTGTCACGTTCTGGGTTTACTGTATGAGAGATGAATCGAACACCAGGGATATTTTCAAACTTTTCTACTAAATAGCTTAAATTTCTATTCATTTCTGGACAGATATCTGGGCAAGATGCGAAGAAAAAATTTGCCACAAATAT
Organism: Bacteroidetes bacterium MED-G17; assembly: GCA_002457675.1. Classification (GTDB taxonomy): domain Bacteria; phylum Bacteroidota; class Bacteroidia; order NS11-12g; family UBA9320; genus MED-G17. The sequence continues at coordinate 17,708 of NTKK01000003.1, read as the reverse complement.
TTGATTATCAAATGTTGATTGGTTTACACTATCTCCATCTTGATTTATAAATGAGAATTCACCAATTTTATAGGGGATGGTATCTCCGGGAATAGTTTCAGTATCTCCATATACTGGCAGATATTCATAGACAACCTCGCTTTTGTACTTGTAAAGTATTACCCAAAGTACAGGAATGACAAGCAAGAAAATAAGTGTTATGATTACGCCTAACTTTTTGGTCATGCGCTAAACCAAGCGTTACCTTCTTGCAACATCCAAATGATGAAAAAGATTATAAAAAATATTGGAAGTAAAATAGACATAATTAAATCGACACGCTCATGTTTGAGGTGCATAAATGTGCCCACTATGTAATAAGCTTTGGCTATTCCAAAAACAATAAATAAAGCCGCTTTTATCGGCATCGCCAAAACGGATTCTGGGAAAAAATAAATAATTATATCAATTAATGTTAAACCTAAAAGTATCCAAAATTTTTGCCAAATGTCCTTAGTTCCATGACTTTCAGCTTTTGGAACCCATGTTTCAGGAATAAAATCGTTTTCATCTTGAATGTTCTGTGTCGTCATCTTTTCAGCCATCAATTTAAATTAAATAAAAAAAAGTAAATACAAAAACCCAAACTAAGTCAACAAAATGCCAGTATAAACCAACTTTTTCTACCATTTCATAATGCCCACGTTTATCAAAAGCAGATCGTAAATTCATTAAGTAAATAATAATATTTAAGACCACTCCACTGAAAACATGGAAACCATGAAAACCCGTAACAACGAAGAAAAAAGCGGCAAAATCAGGCACACCAAATGGATTGCTTGTTAGGCTTGCACCTTCGGTTATAAATTGAGTCCATTCCCAAGCCTGACAACCTAAGAATGCAAAACCACCAACGATTGTCATCAGCATATATTTTGAAACCTCACTTTTTTGCATTCTTTGACCAGCCTCTACAGCCAAAACCATAGTTACAGAACTAAAAATCAGAATAAAAGTCATGATGGAAACAAAAATTAGTGGAAGGTGTATACCATGAGCAAAAGGGAGATGATTAAAAACCAAGTCTGGCGCAGGCCATGTATTTGGTGTAAAAATACCCTTGTGTTGCATAGTTTCTATGAAATGACCAAATTTATGATGCAAATCTGTGCCAAAAGGTATTTTAAATACAGGAGCAGCAACAGAACTAAACCTTAAAGCACCATAAGCAATTAACAATGCTGAAAATGTAAATGCGTCGGAGAGAAGAAATATCCACATCATTAATTTTCCCCAACTTACACGGAAAGGAGAGTTACCCCCGCCCCACTTTTCTAATTTTGACGTTGTTACCACTTGGGCCATGCGATTTATCTATTATGCAAAATACAAAAACAAATATAAGTAGACCCACAGAATACCTATAAAGTGCCAGTATGTATTTAACATGTTTATAGATAAGAGATTTTTTTTATGTATTTCTGAACGAAGTGATCTAACCAGTAAAACAAGTAAAACCAATAATCCTCCTAAAAGATGAAGCCAGTGAACTCCTGCGATTACATAAAAAAAACTCGCCGATATTTTATCTCCCTTCTGAACAAAATGCAAGCCTCTTGAAATCAATTCTCCAAAACCCATAAGTTGTTGCGAAAGAAAAAGTATACCAAGAAAAAATGTAGCCAATAATCCAAACTGGACAGATTTAATTTCATCATTTTTTGCTGCTCGGTAAGCCCAAATCATCGTTAAAGAACTTATAAGTATGGTAATAGACGAATACAAGAAAATTTCAGGCAATTCAAACTCAAGCCAGTTACCCTCTTTAATTCTAACAATGTAAGCACTTGTAAAACCGGCAAAAAGCATAATAATTGCTATAAGAAATAACCATAAACTAAATTTCTTTGGATTTACATTTTCGGAAGCTTCTTTTGAGATATTCATGAATATTAGATTTTATCAATGATTAAAAAAAGATATAACAAAGGATTGTACAGTATTGTTGCTATCATGAGTTGCTTTGCAGATTTATTGTCTTGGTTTTTACCCAATCTGCCCGCAAAGTAAATCAAGGCAAAACTCATTAGAATCGCAAAAATCAAGTATATCTTTCCTGCCATGAGGAAAAAAGTAGGTAAAACTGAGGCCATTAACAACATAATCAAATACCAATAAATCAACTGAGATACAGAAGCCAAATTTTCTGATGGCAAAAGTTTATAATTGGCTTTTTCATAATCATCTTTTAATAACCAAGCTATCGACCAAAAGTGTGGGAACTGCCACAAAAACTGAATACCAAAAATCAAAAAACCTTGAAATCCAAGGTGGTGAGTAGCAGCAACCCAACCTATTAACGGCGGGAAAGCGCCTGGAAATGCACCAACAAATACAGAAAATGAGCTAATACCTTTTAATGGCGTATACATAAAGGCATATGAGATGAGAGATAAAATTCCCAAATAAGCAGACAAGGGGTGCACAAATATGTACAAGATCAGAATTCCAATAATTCCAGAAAGAGCGCCAAATAAGAGAGCCTGTTTAGTTGAAAGATCCTTGTTAACAAGTGGTCTTTTTTTGGTTCTTTTCATTTGTGCATCTTGTTTTATTTCAAAAATCTGATTAAATGTATTTGATGAAGAAACCACTAAGAATCCGCCAAGAACCAATGACAAGAATGTTGACCAATCAAAAGACTCCAAACCAATAAAATAGCCAAAAACAGCAGACAATACAACGGTAGTGGTAAGTCGCATTTTGACTAAGCCTAAATACGCTCGAAGTTCAATCATGCTTTTTCAAAAAAAGTGTAGATTTAAAAAAATATAACTGTAGACTTAATACCAAGGCCGCAAAGAAAATATGGCTTGCCTGCCAAAAGCCTGGAAAATCAAAAAACAAATTTAAACTTCCATTAACCGCTTGGAAAACAATTAAAACCATTATGTAAAAAGAAATTGATCTTGAATAACCCATGGCTCTATATTGTAAAAAGGATAAAGATAAAGAGACTAAGAACCCTAAACGGTGAAAAGAAAAAGAGTGACCCAATATTTTGTATGCATGCAAGTCAAAAACAAATCCATTCGCATGCTGAAAATCAACCAATTCTCTTACCCAAGTACCAACTAGCATTTGTATAAAAAGAGAAATAGATAAACCCAGACTTAACCAAATTTTTGGTTTTTGAGCATCCTCAAATGTAATCCGATATGGATGGCTCCAAATCAATGCCAGCAGCGCCACCATTGCAAAGAAAAAATGAAAAGTGACTAATCCACCCAATAAATTGGAATCAACTACTTTAGAGCCTATCCAACCATTGATAAGAACCATCAAAAATCCAAAAATTGGCCAAAAAAGTTTAACTCCAAGTTCCTTTCTTTTAATTAATGCAAAAAACAACATGATTAAAACAAAAATACCAACCAAAACGCCCCAAAGGCGGTTGATGTATTCTATGTATGCTTTTACAACACTAAACTTGTGACCATTTCTCAAGTATGGACTAGCCAAAATCAATTCTGCTTGCCTTTCCATCCCTAGTGTATTAAGTAATTGAACTAGATTATCTACTTTAACCAGTCGTTGTTGATTGAAAACTTCTTGATAATTTTCTGGTAATTCATCTTCGGAAAGAGGTGGAGCATACTTTCCATAACAAAGAGGCCAATCTGGACAACCCATTCCAGAACCTGTACTTCTTACGAGACCACCCAGAACAAAAAGTCCAAAAACACCGATTACCGATAAGCCAGCAAATGTTTTGTAAAGGTTTCCATTCAAGAAACGCATACCATCAAGCTACGCCTCGGTTGAAACCGAACCACCGCTTTAGGAGTATTGAAAATGAGACACTTACGTCTTCAATTTTTTCTCCGTCTGGAACCGGATCCATCAGCGGAGAAACTAAAGGATTAATTTGTCCTTCGTCGGGAACAGTTTGGAGGATGTAATCATCTTCTTCACCAGGTTTACTATAATCATATGCCCATCTATAAACAGTAGGCAATTCACCCTCCCAATTGCCATGAATTCCTTCAATTGGAGAAGTCCACTCAAGGGTATTGGATCGCCAGGGATTTTGTGGAGACTTTTCTCCTATAAACATACTACTAAAAAAGTTGTATATAAAAATCAACTGAGCAACCCCGCCTATAATGGCCGCAATAGTAATCAAGACATTAACGTCCATCCAAATACCATATTCAGGAAGTAATGTAAATTGATAGTATCTTCTAGGTACTCCAGCCAACCCCATAAAATGCATCGGAAAGAAAACCAAATATGCTGAAATAAAAGTCAACCAAAAATGAATGTAGCCTAAGGGTTTGTTCATCAAACGGCCAAACATTCTGGGATACCAATGGTAAATTCCAGCCAACATACCAAATATGGCAGAAGCACCCATTACAATGTGAAAGTGTGCAACAACGAAATAGGTGTCATGGAGCTGTATATCTAAAGTTGCATTACCTAGCCAAATACCCGTAAGTCCTCCGGAAATAAATAGAGAAACCAAACCTATAGCAAACATCATCCCATTAGTAAACCTTAAGTTACCACGCCATAGGGTAGCAAGATAATTGAAAACTTTTACTGCAGAAGGTACAGCAATTATCAGGGTAGTGATTAAGAATACTGTTCCCAAGAAAGGATTCATTCCTGTAATAAACATATGATGACCCCATACAATAAATGACAAAAATGAGATGCCCAGCAATGAAATAACCATCGCACGATAGCCAAAAATTGGTTTACGAGAATTTACCGAAATCACTTCTGAAGCAATCCCCAACGCAGGCATGATAATAATATAAACTTCCGGATGTCCTAAAAACCAAAATAGATGTTGAAACAAAATAGGGCTACCTCCAGAATGCTCCAAAGCGCCGACGCCGCTCAAATAAATATCTGATAAATAAAAACTAGTCCCTGCCAATCTGTCAAACATTAAAAAGAGCCCGCCAGATAACAAAACTGGGAAAGACAACAAACCAACAATGGCAGTGAATAATAAGGCCCAAACTGTTAGAGGCAAGCGGCTCATGCTCATACCTTTGGTTCGCATATTTAAAATCGTTGATATATAATTTATACCCGCCATAAGCTGAGAAATAATAAATAAGACTATCGAGCTTAGCCAAAGCGTCATTCCTAAACCAGACCCAGCCATCGCTTGCGGCAATGCCGACAATGGCGGATAAACTGTCCAGCCTCCAGAAGCAGGTCCTGTTTGCACAAAAAATGAACTCATCAAAACCAAAGTCGATAAGAAAAAGAACCAATAAGAAAGCATATTTAAAGTTGGAGAAGCCATATCTCTAGCTCCTACTTGCAATGGAATGAGCAAGTTGGCAAAAGTTCCACTTAGTCCAGCAGTCAATACCCAAAACACCATAATAGTACCATGAATAGTTACCAAAGCCATATAATAACCGGGGTCTAATTTGCCTCCGGGCGCCCATTTTCCAAAAAGCCATTCCAAAATCGGAAAGCTCGTGTCTGGATATGCCAACTGAAGACGAAAAAGTATAGACATCGTCATACCAATTACACCCATAACAATTCCCGTAATTAGGAACTGCTTGCTGATCATTTTATGGTCTCGGCTAAAAATATACTTCGAGACGAAACTTTCTTTATATTCTGCGTGTGCACTCATTTTACTTACTAATTTATACTTGCTAAATTTTGTTCTTGTGGTTCAACATTTTTTTCATTTTGATTGACAAACATAGCCTGTTTGTCAGAGAGCCATTGATCATATGATTTCTGATCTTCTACTATAACTTTCAATTTCATATTAAAGTGAGCATTCCCGCAGATTTTATTACAAACTAAATTGTAGTCAAAATCTTTATTTTTCAATTTCGACCTCATATCCGTTGAAGTAACGGTAGGTGTAAAAGTAAATTGGGTTGGCAGTCCAGGAACGACATTCATCTGTGTTCTAAAATGTGCAAAAAAAGCAGAATGAATTACATCCCTAGCTCTAAATTTCATGGTTACTGGTTTGTTTACAACGAGGTGTATTTCATCATCAATTAAGATATCATCGTTTCCTTTTTGATCATACATTGACCCCTCTTCAACAAGCAAAGATTGCTTAATTCTATCTATCTGAACCTTTTTACGTCTAATTGCTCTTTGATATTCCCCTAATTTCTCGCCGTTCTCATAGGCATCAATATTTGCTTGATGCGCTTTTCTTTCATCGCCTACTAAACCACCATAAGTAGATTTTAACTCCCCTAATTTGATTGGTATTTCATTTATGTCTTTTTTTACTGAAGCGATTTCTTCATCAAGTGTCTCAATTAGTTTTTGAGCTTCAATCCGGTTTGCAACGCCTAATTCATTTGTAGAAGATATTAAGTTATAACTTGCTTTGCCTAGTTGATTGTCCTCTCCAGGATAACGTGCTTTCCATCCAAATTGGTAAGCAAAAACTTCAATTTTTTGCGTAGCTTCTGTATCGGCATATACGATTTTCTGCCAAGTCTGTAACCCCCTGGTTACAAGCAAAGTCAAAAAAATTGCGGGGATAATGGTCCAAACCAATTCAAGTTTGTCATTTACTGGATAGTAAAGTGCTTTTTGGTTTGGTCTCTCTTGGTATCTAAAAGAAAAGTAAAACAGTAAAAATTGAGTAATAAAAAATACTATTGAGGTTACAATTAGCGTGGTGATCATCATATTGTCTATCCAGACACCGTGTTCACTTGCTGCGTTCCCTATTAAAGTATATTTCCCATGTATGGTAAATTCATAAATAGTAAGTCCAAATAGAGCGATCAAAAATACCAAAAACAGGTTGCCATTAAGTCTGTTCCATTGAATCAAATCTCGTCCGAGTAATTTACTCACATTGTCCAAGATTTTAAACAGCAATATTACCAATGCCAAAAGGGCAATCAAAATGAAAGCCAAACCCCAACTAACTTTTTTCACCATTTGTTTTGATGGAGGTTCACGCGGCACAGCGCTTCCACCACCCGAAGTTCCTGATTTACTTCCCCCTCCTGATGAGGCATCTTCAATATACATTACAATGCTCCCAATCTCTTCATCACTCAAGTTTTCAAAGCTATTCATCACTTGAGGTTTGTATTCTTCCCAAACAGCAACGGCTTGTGCATCGCCCGATTTGATCAATTTCTGACTATTTTTTATCCACTTTTTGAGCCATTCAAAATCATACTTTTGGTGAACATTTTTGAGTGCTGGCCCTACCAACTTGTTGTTTAAAGCGTGACAAGAGGCGCATTTGCTTGAATACAATTTTTTCCCATTAGCAATGTAGGAATCGGTGATTTCAAAACCAGTAATAGTTTGGTCTAGCGCTAATGCACTTTGGGTTAATAAAAACTGACCAAAAAATACGGTGCACACAAGAGCAATTGTTCTCATATTTGAATGTTGACACAAAGTTATTTTTTACTTCGACATGGACAGCACAATTCACCCCTAAAAAAAATGCACAATCTGTGAATTTAGAAGTTGTTTAAATTAAACGAGCAAAAATACACTATGTTTAATACAAATCACTGAAAACCAAACAAATGTTTGTTTGACTACACTGAAATATCGTATGTTCTGAGGGCTTGATTCAAGCTTGTTTTTTTGTCCGTGCTTTCTTTTCTTTCTCCTATTATTAACGCGCAGTTTACATTATATGATCCAGCAGAGAATTGTTTTGTCATACTGCCCGGTATCACTACCGAACGTGGCGGTATATGTCCTTTAATCTCAATTGATTCACTTTGACTAACATTGATAATTTTGGTGCTCTTTGTGAGTGTTACGCCTGCACCAATTACTGCTTCTTTGCCAATTTTCACTCCTTCTACAATAATACATCGAGAACCAATAAACGCTCCATCTTCAATAATTACAGGAGCAGCCTGTACTGGTTCAAGAACACCGCCAATTCCTACCCCACCGCTTAAATGTACATCTTGACCAATTTGTGCACAAGAGCCTACCGTTGCCCAAGTGTCTACCATAGTCCCCCTATCTACATATGCACCTATATTTATGTAGCTTGGCATCATTACCACGGAAGGAGCAATATATGCACCATACCTTGCTACGGCATGAGGGACAACCCGAATTTGTTTTTCGGCATAACCTGTTTTCAACTTCATTTTGTCGTGAAACTCAAATGGGCCAAGCTCTATTTTTTCCATTTTGCTAATAGGGAAAAACAATATGATTCCTTTTTTTACCCAATCATTTACAATCCAATTCTTTCCTGAAGGTTCTGCACAGCGTAATTTCCCTTCATCTACTTGATGTACCAAGGCATTCAAAGCCTCCTGAACATATTGCTCTTTAAGTAATTCCCTGTTCTCCCAAGCCGATTCAATTATTTCTTTCATGTTGTTCTGCAAATATGATGTTCCGAATACTTTATTTTTGATACCTATGAAAAAGTATTTTGTTTTCATTTTGTTCATTGGTACTCAACTTCACATGTTTGGACAGGAGAAATTACTAAACATACAAGACGCTATTTTAGGTACTTACGGACATTTGGCGCCAAGTTACCCGGGCAGATATCAATGGACAACCAATAAAGATTACTTTTCCGTTATCAGAAATAACACATTAAATCTGCACCACATTAAAGATGACGGTAATCATGGGAATAAGACCATTAGCCTTCATAAATTCAATTTAGCTTTATCAAAAATTCAAGAAGATACTTTCACTTATTTTCCAAGAATTAAATGGGTAAAAAATTTATGTTTCGAATTTTCCAATGGATCTTCAAAATTTTTATACAATACCAAAGAAAATATTTGTCAAAAGAAAATTGGTATTGAAAGAGATTTGATAAATGTTAAATGGGCAAGTGACAATAAAGGCATTGCAGGAACATACCAAGAAAACTTAAAAATTTCATTTGATAATAAGGAAGGAGAATTTTCGAAGACTATCTTAGTTCAAGATGCCATTGATGGCACCGTTTTCGGACAATCTGTACATCGAAATGAATTTGGTATTACCAATGGGATATTTTGGTCGCCAAAAGGAAGCAAATTAGCATATTATGCAATGGATGAGACAATGGTAAGCGACTACCCATTGTACAACCTAAAGGATACCCCTGCAAGTTACAGACAAATAAAATACCCTGTTGCGGGTGCCAAAAGTCACCATGTAGAATTACACATAGTGGATCTAGCTTCAGAAAAAAAAATCAAACTTGAAAATAGATTTTCTAAAGATGATTATTGGACCAATATTTCGTGGGGACCTAATGAGGAATACATTTACGTAGCCCATGTAAACAGGGCGCAAAACCATATGCAGCTTTGCAAATACGAAGTAAAATCGGGCAAATATGTCAATACCTTATTTGAAGAGAAAAACAATAAATATGTTGAGCCAGAGCATTCATTGACCTTTTTAAAACAAAAACCAAATCAATTTTTATGGTGGAGTGAAAAAGACGGGTATCAACATTTATATCTCTACAATACGGATGGACAAGAAATCCAACAGCTTACAAAAGGTAATTGGGTCGTTACCGAATTGGTGGGTATCGATGAAGTAAATCAAAAAGTATTTTTTATTGCCACAAAGAATTCGCCGATTGACAGGCACCTCTATTCAGTCTCTTTAGATGGAGGAAAAGTCAAAAAAATCACGCAAGAAAATGGCACACATAGAGTATGGGCGAACAAGAATTTTTCTTTATTCTTTGACTATTATTCTAATACGGAAACACCTGCCAAATTACAAATCATCTCTGGCAATAGTGGGAAGGTAATGGAGGTTTTTCATGAAGCAGACAACCCGTTGTCTGAGTATCATTTAGGCACGATGTCTTTGGGAACAATTAAGAATGACAAGGGCGATTTATTACATTATCGTTTAATCAAACCTATCTATTTTGATCCCAACAAAAAATATCCAGTTGTTGTTTATCTTTACAACGGACCACACGTTCAATTGGTTAAAAACAACTGGTTAGGTGGAGCAAACTTGTGGTATCATTATATGGCACAAAATGGCTATGCCATTTTTACTATCGATGGACGAGGCAGCGACAATAGAGGCTTTGATTTCGAAAGCTGTATACATAGACAATTAGGCACGCTAGAAATGAAAGATCAAATTGCAGGAATCAATTGGCTCAAAAATCAAAATTGGGTAGATAGCTCTCGTCTTGGCGTTCATGGCTGGAGCTACGGAGGATTTATGACCGCAAGCTTACTAACTAGATATCCCAAACTTTTTAAAGTAGGTGTTGCTGGTGGACCTGTTATCGACTGGAAATTTTACGAAATAATGTATACTGAGCGATATATGGATAAACCTAATGAGAATAAGGACGGCTATAATAAATCCAACTTAATGAATTATATAGACCAGTTGAGGGGTAAGTTGCTAATGATACATGGAGGGCAAGATGATGTAGTTCTTTGGCAACATAGTTTAAACTATTTGCGAAAAGCAATTCAAAGGGGGGTACAACTAGACTATTTTGTATATCCCCATCACGCCCACAACGTTGTAGGGAAAGAAAGGGTGCATTTGTACGAAAAAATTTCTAACTATTTTTTTACAAATTTGTAGTATACAACGAAATCAATTTGTGCAATTAGACGAGTTTATACCTGAATTCAATTTAGTTGATGAAAATGGAGAATGGTTTTCATCAGAAAGCTTATCAGGTAAACCTACCGTAATTTTATTTTACCCCATGGATTTTACACCTGGATGTGTCACTGAAGCTTGCACGTTTAGAGACAATTTTGACGTTTTCGACCAAAACGGAGCTACCGTTTTAGGCATTAGCAAAGATAGTCCTTCAAGACATAAAAAATTTAAACAGCGCTATAGATTGCCTTTTACCCTTTTGAGTGATTTAGGCGGCAATGTAGCTAAATCGTTTGGCGTAAAAACCAACTTATTTGGACTCATGATGGGCAGAGAAACTTTTGTTTTTGACAAAAACCAGCGTTTGATCTCGCATTTTGTAATTCAATTACAAGTTAAAAGGCACGTTCAGGAGGCTATAAAAGCTATTCAAAAAAGTCAAATGAAATAAATGTCAGTAAAAATTTTAACTGTTGAAGATTACCTTGAAAAACTTCCTAATGAAAGAAAAGAAGTACTCCATAAAATACGTCAAATTCTTTTGTCGAACCTACCAAATGGTTTCCAAGAAGAAATGAACTATGGTTTGCCAAGTTTTGTAGTTCCAAAAAAATTATATCCACCTGGCTATCATGTCAATCCAAAAATCTCTTTGCCCTTTATTAGCTTAGCCTCTCAAAAAAATCATATTGGATTTTACCACCTTGGGCTTTATGCAAATCCAAGTTTACTCCAATGGTTTACTCGAGCGTATAACAACACAGTTAAACATAAATTAGATATGGGGAAAAGTTGCATTCGCTTTAAAAAAATGGATACCATTCCTTATGTATTATTAAAGGAATTGGCGCAGAAAATGACACCTGAAGAATGGATAAGTATTTATGAAAAACACTTAAAGCCTTAATGCCTTCTCTTCCTTTCCTTTAGCAATAATTTTAGCTCTCTCCCCATTTGACCAGCAACTGCACTATTTTCTTCAGCCCTTCTTATTAAATAAGGCATTACCTCTTTAACAGGTCCAAATGGCAAATATTTTGCGCTATTATAACCCTCGTTGGCAAGTACAAAAGTTAAATTATCGCTCATGCCAAGAAGTTGTGCGAACCAAACTCTTTTGTCATTATTTTTAAGCTTCATTTTATGCATCAAATCAATGATTTTCAGTGTACTAAGCTCATTATGTGTACCTGCACAAATAGAAATTTTTTGCAAGTTTTTCATGCAAAATACTACCGCATCATCAAACATTTCATCAGTTGCTTTTTTGCTTGGATTTATAGGATTTGGGATTTTTTTATTCTCTGCCCATTTCTGCTCTTTTTCTAAATAAGCACCTCTTACAAGCTTAAAGCCCGCAAAAAATTCATGCTTCTCTGCTTCCAAAAAGATTTTTTTGACAATATCTAAACCCTCTTTCCGATAGAGCTGAACTGTATTAAACACCATAGCTTTCTGCTTGTTTAGTGACTTCATCAAATCGATTACAAGCTTATCAATAGCTCCTTGGATATATGTTTCTTCTGCATCTACCAGTATGGGCAAGCCCAAGCTCGAGGAGAGTTCGCATATGGCGAACATTCTATTTTTCCAATTTTGATAGCTTTCCATTTCAAGCGCGCTTAAGGTATTGTCCATAGTCACTTTGGTGAGCACTTGGGTATTGCCTACCGCTGTAGATTTAAAAACTGCAAAAGGGTAAATTTCAGGGTATTTTGCTGCTTTTCTTATTGCATTTTGCAGGTATAAGGCATTCTTTTCAAAATCTTCTTCATTTTGTTCACCCTCCACAGAATAGTCTAAAATAGAACCAACATTGGATTGTGAAAGCATCACTGCAGTTTCATGACTTTCCATTAAACTTTCTCCAGCGCAAAACTGAGTAAAAACTGTTGACTTGATTATTTTACCTACAGGCAGTCCAGATTTTAAAGACCAAGCCATGAGCGATGATCCCAATTTGGTAAGGAAAGGCCACTGAAATAATCTGAACAAAAAAATGCTTCTTCTTAACTGGGCATTACTTAAATGTTGAAATGCCAACTCAGTTTTGGAAAATAGGTTTTTCAATGTACTTTAATCGATAATTTTGTTGGGATTTAACAACATTTTTGGATCAAATACCCGCTTGATTGATTTAAAAAGCTGCAAGTGGTGTTCTGGAAAAACTTCATTCATAAATTTTTTTTGCACATAGCCAATCCCATGCTCACCACTGATAGTGCCACCAAGCGACTTACACAATTGAAAAATTTCTCTTATACCTTTTTCTAAATGTTTGCCCTGCCAATGCTCATTTATCATATTTCCTTTCAGTATATTTACATGTAAATTACCATCTCCGGCATGACCATAACATATTGAGTCAAAACCGTATTTTTCACCTATTTCTTTAACACCATTATAAAGCTGTGGCAGTTTGGCTCTGGGGACAACTGTATCTTCTTCTTTATAAATGCTTTCTCTTTTCACTACCTCACCGATACTTCTTCTTATTTTCCAAAAATTTTCCTTTTGATTAGCGCTATCTGCAAGTTGAACTTCACCAGGTTCAAATGGTTCTAAAGTTTCAAAAAGTTCTTCTGCCTGACTCATTAGTTTTTCTTGTGAAGATCCATCTAGCTCAATAAGTAAATATGCCTTATGATTTTCTTCAGTAGACAAGCTTGCATCTGTGTGGGCAATCGAAAGGTCTACACCTTTTTTTTCCATTATTTCCAAAGCCGAGGGCACCAATCCAGAACTCATAATGGCGGGCACTGCTTCACAAGCCTTTTCCATTTTCTCAAAAGGACACCAAAGCAAAAGATTTTGAATGGGCTTGGAAATTAGCTTTAAAACTGCTTTTGTTATAATCCCCAGCGTGCCTTCGCTTCCGATCATCAGTTGGGTTAAGTTGTATCCAGTTGAATTTTTTAAGGTATTAGAACCTGTCCAAATAATTTCGCCATTGGGTAAGACAACTTCAAGATTTAGTACCCAATCTCTTGTGACACCATATTTCACTGCTCTAGGCCCTCCACTATTGTGGGCAATATTGCCCCCTATAAAACTAGAGCCTTTGCTAGCAGGATCAGGTGGATAAAAAAGACCCTTTGACTCAACAAAATCTCTAATCTCTTGATTAATAACGCCAGGCTCAACCGTAATTTGAAAGTTATCATTATCAAAAGATAATATTTTGTTCATCTTTTCAAAGCATATAGATATCCCTCCTTTGACTGGCAAACTTCCACCACTCAAGCCAGTTCCCGCACCTCTAGGTGTGATAGGAATATTATGCTGGTAACAGTAATTTACAATTGCTTGAACTTCAATTGTGGTTTTGGGGAATGCAACAGCATCGGGACGAAAAAATAAATCTTCGGTATAATCTGAACCATATGGAACCAATTTTTCCTTGTCAGACACAAAGCGACTTTCGCCCAAAAGATTCTTCAAAACCTCCATTTACTCAACGAATTTATAAACAAAGCAAATCACCCCATAAAAAAGTTTGAAGTCATTACCATTTAAATGTATAATTGAACCATGAGAATAATTTTAACGCTGTTGTCTATTCTTTTTTCTTTAGGCTCTTTTGGACAAATAAAAAAAGACATAAGCTTAGAGGCAATATGGAAAAACTACACGTTCTATCCGAATACTTTGGGTGGATTCAAACATCTAAAAAACGGCCAAACTTATTCCATTATTGAAATGAATAGAGTCAATCAAAGTATTGAAGTTAATAGCTACAACTATCAAAAAAAACAAAAACTAAAGACCCTTATAAGTTCTACAGAACTGGCCAAAGACAATGGATTAAAAAATTTTATTTTTAGTGATTACCAATTCAATTCATCAGAGACTAAAGCTATTCTTAGCACACAAGTAGAAAAAATTTACCGACATAGTTCAAAAGCAATCTTCTATTTATGGAATGAAGACAATAATAAGCTAACAAAGCTCAGAGATGAAAAAATAATGTATGCCACATTTAGCCCGGATGATACTAAAATTGCTTATGTCTTAGAAAATAATCTCTGGGTTTATAATTTGTACCAAAACAAACATCAACAACTCACAAAAGATGGCAAAGTAAATCACATCATCAACGGAGCGGTTGACTGGGTTTATGAGGAGGAATTCTCCATGGATCGAGGATTTTTTTGGAATGCAAATGGTTCCCAAATTGCATATTACAAATTTGATGAAAGCCATGTAAAGCAGTGGCAAATGAAAAAATTTGGGGAACTTTATCCTAAATTTAATAGGTTTAAATACCCGAAAGCTGGTGAAAAAAACTCTATAGTTAGAGTTTTTGTTGCAGACCTTAAAAATGGTAAATCAAAAGAAATTGAATTGCAGGCAGAAAATGACCAGTATATCCCTAGGATTAAATGGACAAAAGAAGCCAATATTTTAAGCATTCAAAGGCTAAATCGGCAACAAAATTATTGGGAACTTATAATGGCAAATACCTCAAAGAATACTCAAAAAATTGTTCTCACGGAAAAAAATAAACATTATGTTGACGTGCATGATGATCTTTATTTTTTAGATGATTTAGAACATTTTATCTTAAAAAGTGAGCGAGATGGATTTTGGCATATTTATCTGCATAAAAACAATGGTCCACAAGTGTTTCAGACCACCAAAGGAAAGTGGGAAGTAGATGAACTCGTTGGAATAGACGAAAAAAGAGAACTAATCTATTTCACAAGTACCGAAAAATCTCCACTTGAACGGCATATTTATTCAATTGGATTTGATGGGTCAAACAAAAAGCAAATTAGTAATGCCAAAGGAACACACCATGCAGAACTATCCAAAAATGGAAATATTCTCTACCATCATTACTCATCATTTACCGAACCGAGTAAGTACTATTTTCGGACAACCAAAGGGTCTATAGTTCGAACGCTAGAAGAAAATACAGAGTTCATAGAAAATCTTGATTCTTACAAATTATCCGAACCACAGTTCAGCCAAATTGATCTTGGTTATGAAAAACTAAATTATTGGATGATTAAACCACAAAATTTTGACAGTACAAAAAAATATCCCATGTTGATGCATGTTTATGGAGGTCCTGGTTCACAAACAGTGAGTAATAGCTGGGGTTGGTTCAACTATTTTTGGCATCAAATGCTCGCCAATAGATATGGAATTATTGTTGTTTCAGTTGATGGCCGAGGTACTGGTGCTAGAGGTGACCTATTCAAGAAACAAACCTACCTTCAATTAGGTAAATATGAAATTGAAGACCAAATAAATGCGGCTATTGAGCTGGGTAAATTGCCCTATATCAATCCAAATAGAATTGGCATGTGGGGTTGGAGTTTTGGTGGGTATATGAGTAGCTTAGCTATCACTAAAGGACACCATGTTTTTTCTACCGCAATAGCAGTGGCACCAGTTACAAATTGGCGATTTTATGACAATATTTACACCGAACGTTTCATGCGAACACCTCAGGAAAATGGATTAAATTATGACATCAATTCTCCAATAAATCATGTTGACTCTATTGATGGAAAATACCTCATTATACACGGAACTGGCGATGACAATGTCCATTTTCAGAATGCAGCTGAAATGGTAAATTCCATGATTCAAAAGAATATTTCATTTGATTCGGAATTTTACCCAAACAAATCACACGGAATATCCGGAGGGCTTACAAGACTCCATTTGTACACTAGAATGACCAATTTTCTATTGGAGAACCTATAAAATTAAAAATCATATTTTTACCGAAAATTATTCTCATTTATAATGAATCAGCCAACTACTCAAAAAGGTCATCCTAAAGGTTTGATGACCCTATTTTTTTCGGAAATGTGGGAAAGATTCTGCTTTTACGGAATGCGTACATTGCTCACTCTTTATTTGGTGAAATCTTTGTTGAAGGGCGATGCAGAAGCTTCATTAATTTATGGTGCATACACGGGATTGGTCTATGCAGCGCCTATATTGGGTGGTAGACTCGCTGATAAATATCTTGGTTACCGATATGCCATTATTTTTGGAGCTATCCTTATGGCCATTGGGGAATTTTTAATTGTTGGAGGGGAATATATTCTTCCCGGTGGTGCAGAATTTTCATTGCTCGCGGGCATGGGAGCGCTGATAATTGGAAATGGCTATTTGAAAGCAAATATTTCAACTGTTGTCGGAAAATTATACGAAGATGGTGATCCTCGACGAGATTCTGGATTTACTATTTTTTACATAGGCATAAACATTGGCGCCTTATTGGCAACAACTATTGTAGCATATATTGGCGAGACATACGGATTTGACAAAGGTTTTGCCCTAGCGGGAATTGGGATGCTTTTGGGCTTGTTTATCTTTTATGGTGGAAGAAAAAACTATGCTGCCGCTGCAGGTTTAGAAATTAAAGAGTCGGCCAAGAAAAAGATTTTTGGACCGCTTAACTATGTTCATTTGATCACAATTGGTTCTCTATTTTTAATCCCCCTATGTTACTTTTTGATATTAAAAAATAGTTTGATGGATTACATTTTGGTCGGACTATTCCTATATATATCGGTCTACATGTATTTGCAAGGAAAAAAAGCAGACAGTGAGAATGGAACAAAAATTTGGGCAGATAGAATGATTGCTTTGATTATCTTTATGGTTATAAACATTGCTTTTTGGGCTTGTTTTGAACAAGCGGGTACATCATTGACTTTGTTTGCTGATAGAAATGTAGACAGAATACTATTAGGCTGGACAATGCCTGCCTCCATGACACAATTTTTTAACCCTGCATTCATAATAATTTTTGGCTCTATTTTTTCCGTTATGTGGATCCGCCTCTCACAAAAAGGAAAAAATCCAAGTATTCCTTACAAATTTGCATTTGGAATTATTCAATTGGCATTAGGATTTTTGGTAACTCAAATAGGATTTAAATTTGTGAATGCTGATTTTCAGGTTCCTTTATTAACACTTGTTTTTCTATATATGTTGCATACCACGGGGGAACTTTTCCTCTCTCCAATTGGACTTTCAATGGTAACCAAATTGTCACCTAAAAATATTGCAAGTACAGCTATGGGAGCTTGGTTTCTTAGCTTTGCTATCGCAAATTATGTTGGTGGGAAAATAGCAACCTT
>NTKK01000002.1 GCA_002457675.1 Bacteroidetes bacterium MED-G17 | reverse complement strand
TGGGTTTGCCTTTCGGCATCAAATCCTTTACTTTGGAATGAATGTTGAAAAAACCAAGTTGTGAAAAAGCATAAAAATTTTTTGTACCTACTCGGGCTTGCGCTTTTGCTGCCCAATCTGGCCTTTAATAAAAAAGCCCAAAAAGTTAACAAAGCTGGCAATAAAAACAGGTGCTTTTCGCTAGGTGAAAGCTTGCACTACCGGGTGCATTATGGTATCATAAATGCAGCAAAAATCACCTTGCGCGTGCATGATGAAATGGTTAAGGTAGGCGGCACGGAAACCTATAAAATCACTGCCGATGGTAAAACCATTGGGGGATTTTACTATCTATATAAAGTTAAAGACCATTTTGAAAGCTACCTCAACCCGAGCAATCTGTTGCCCATGAAATACTACAAAAAAGTGCGCGAAAACAAATACCGCAGTGAGGATTTGGTGCGGTATGACCACCAAAAGAAAATGGCCTACGGCAAAAAAGAAAATACACCCATCAGTGCAGCGGTGCAGGATGTAGTTTCGGCCTTGTACTACGCCCGCAACATAGACTTTTCTGAAGCAAAAATTGGACAAAGCTATCCGGTAGATATTTATCTAGATCAACAGGTGTATCAATTGGGATTTACCTATTTGGGCAAGGAAATCCTAGACAGCGATATGGGAAAAATTGCCTGTTTGAAAATGCGTCCACAGGTAGTGAAAGACGAAATATTTGAAAGCGAAGATGCCCTTACATTTTGGCTTAGCGACGACCAGAACAAAGTACCCATTCGGGTGCGCGCGAAGATTTGGGTAGGCAGTTTTAAAATTGACCTGAGCAAGGCGGAAAAGCTGCGTTATCCCTTGGCGCGTTTATAAAGGTTTTGGGGATTTTTTCCCTAAGGTGTAGAGGACACCACAAAAGCCCTGCTTATTGACTGAGCTTTAGGGCATCGATTTTGTTCTAGATTCGGTGTGGAACCATAGGAAAGGTCATTTACATGAACACAATTTTGGCTTTACAGCTAAGATAAGGAGACCCGATGGCCCCCGATAAATAAAAAAACCTTTTCTTTGTCTCAGGAATTGGGGTGCCGCAGGGCTGAGATAATACCCATTGAACCTGATCCGGATGATGCCGGCGTAGGGAATTCTAAAGGTCGATTGACATGGCGTTTCGCACGTGTCCCATTCCGTAATTGTTATGAAATATTTATTCATCTGTGCAGTATGGCTTAGCAGTGTGGCAAGCTGGGCACAAAAGGGACAAATTGCTTTGCAAGTACTCGATAAAGAAAGCAATGCCCCCATTGAAGGGGTGGCCTACCAATTGTATCGAGGAAAATATAATGGCGCACGCGCCACGGGTTTTTCAGACGCTTCGGGCAAGATTTATTTGCCCAAAGAAAAAGTAAGCACCCCAAGTTGGCTCTTGCTCAATCATCCTGGTTTTGAAAACAAAAAAATGGCGACACCTTTTTCAGACAAGCAAATTTTCTTGCTTCCAGTAAATACCGAGTTGCGTGCATTCGCGGTTTCTGCGACACGTGCAGGTGCGAAAACCCCCGTGACCAAAAGTACCTTGAGTAAAGCGCAAATCGAGCGCATGAATTTTGGTAAGGATATGCCAACCTTGCTGGCCCAAAGCCCAAGTACAGTGGTCAGTTCTGATGCTGGTAACGGCATTGGATACACCAGCATTCGAATCCGTGGTATTGACCCAACACGGGTGAATGTAAGCATCAACGATATCCCGCTAAATGATGCGGAATCGCAAGGCGTTTATTGGGTAAATATGCCCGACTTTGCCAGCAGTACACACAGTATTCAAATACAAAGAGGTGTGGGTACTTCTGCCAATGGTGCGGCTTCTTTTGGTGCTTCGGTGAATTTGGCTACCGACAAAATCCCAAGTGAAGCAGGTGGATTTTTTGACTTGAGTTATGGCAGTTTTAACACGCGTAAAGCAAGTATAGGGGCTACTACCGGCATTGGACCAAAGGGTTGGGGCTTTAATTTGCGTATGTCGAAAATTGCCTCTGATGGCTTTGTGGACCGTGCAAGCGCCAAGCTGCAATCCTACTTTTTTACGGCAGCCCGCAAAGGAGAGAAATCTTCTTTCGTCTTCAACAGTTTTTCGGGTCAAGAAAGGACTTACCAAGCGTGGTGGGGCGTTCCCAAACCAAAATTTGACCAAATGGATGGCCAATTGGAAAGTTATGCAAGTGATTTGGGCATTGTAGGGGAAGATTTGGAAAACTTGCGGAATGCAGGAAACAAAACCTACAATTATTATACTTACCCCAATCAGGTGGACAATTACCAACAAGACCATTTTCAAGCCCTATACAATTATGCAATAAATAAACATTGGATGATCAAAACGGCATTGAATTATACCCGAGGAAAAGGTAATTTTGAGGAATTTCAAGGAAATGACTCGCTCAAGCTATATGGGCTGGCAAGCCAAGCAACGAGCCCGCTTGTTCGGAGACGTTGGATGGACAACCATTTTTTTGGTGGTATTGCATCGCTCCGGTACCAAAAGAAAGATGTCCTTTTTACCCTAGGTGGTGCCTACCACAACTATTTGGGTGATCATTTTGGGGAAGTAATTTGGTCGGAAAATGATGCCTTTGCAGCCTATCCACAACGTTATTATTTTAATGATGCGCAAAAAAGGGATGGAAATGTGTACGGAAAATTGGAATACGCCTTGAACGAGCTGACCTTGTATGCAGATGCACAAGTTAGATTCATCAATTACCAGTATTATCCAAATAGCCAAGGCAGCAAAATTGGCGCACAACAAAGTGAAGATTACCTATTTGTGAATCCCAAAGTGGGTTTTTCCTATAGCTGGAATGCGCGGCAATTTAGCTACGTGCAACTTGCCCAAGGCAATCGAGAGCCAAGCCGAAGCGATTTTGTAGATCAATCCTATAGCAGACCAGCAGCTGAACAGCTGAACAATGTAGAAATAGGGCACAAAAGCCGAGGCGATCGCTGGCAATGGACAAGCAATGTTTATTGGATGGATTATACCAATGGCTTATTGCTTACTGGCGCAGTGAATTTTGAAGGCTATGCATTGAGAGAGAATGTGGCCAGTAGCTACCGAATGGGCTGGGAAAACCAATTGGCCCTTCAACTGAGTCCAAAAGTTTCTTTTCAAGGCAACCTGACCTTGAGTAGAAATGAAATAGCAAGTTATCAAAAACGCATTTTTAATTATGACACAGGAGAAGAGGAAAAGCAAAACTTCCGCAATACGCAAATTGCTTTTTCTCCATCGATTATCGGTTTTGCCTCTTTGGACTATCAAGTTTTGCCGGCTTTGCAGGTTTCCTTTCGCAGCAAGTATGTTGGAAAACAATACTTGGACAATACCGAAACAGAAGAAAATAGCCTTGCCGCTTTTCATACAGAATCGCTGTCAATAAATTATGGAGGGAAGCTGAAAAATCAGCCCTTCTCTATCGGTCTCTTGGTGGACAATATTTTTGATGTTGATTATGCTCCAAATGGTTCTACCTTTGATTGGATTTCGGGTGGAAAAAGAAGAAATTACAATTATGTATTTCCTATGGCAGGCATCAATTATCTGCTGCGTCTGAGAATGAATTTTTGAGCATGAAAAGAATTTGGAAAAAGCTAAAGCAAAAGTGGGGCGTAGAAAGCGACTTGCGGATGCTTTGGTTGTTTCTCCTATTTGCCATTGCCGGAAGCACAACGGCGTATTTACGGAACAAATTGTTTGTTTATATAGGTATTGCGCCCTTTTCGCCCAAAATACTCTATGTTTTGTTTAAGTTTGTTTTCATCTATTTTTTTTACCAAATCTGCCTATTGACAGTTGGAAGCCTTGGGGGAGAATTTAGATTTTATTGGCCTTTTCTTCGAAAAATGAACCAAAGAATGATTGCACGTTTTAGTAAAAAAGATGATTGATAAAGAACAAGTTCTAGCCGCCCTAAGCAAGGTGTTGGATCCGGATTTGCAAAAAGATTTGGTCAGCTTGAATATGATCAAAGATTTGACGGTTTCTGCAGATAACATTTCCTTTTCTGTAGAACTTACTACGCCGGCATGCCCGATGAAAGATGAGATAAAAAGGGCCTGTGAAAATGCCATCCGGCATATGGTATCTGATACTGCAGAATTGGCCATTAAAATGACTGCTCAAGTAAAGCAATCCAATATGGATAAAGGCCAATTGCAACATATCAAAAATATTTTGTTGGTTGTTTCGGGCAAAGGTGGTGTAGGTAAAAGCACCATCGCCACAAATTTGGCAGTGGGTTTGGCGCAAGAGGGCGCGCAGGTAGGCTTGCTTGATGCGGACATCCACGGCCCAAGTATTCCGCATATGATGGGTCTTCAGGAAGCTCGACCAGGAAGCTCGGAAAACAAAAAAATGGTGCCGGTAAAAAAACATGGGGTTCAAGTAAATAGTATTGGCTTTATGCTGCGCCCTGAACAAGCTTTGGTATGGCGTGGCCCCATGGTGAGTTCTGCTTTAAAACAATTGGCTTTTGATACCCTTTGGGGCGCGTTGGATTATTTGATTATTGATGCACCGCCCGGCACTGGAGATATTCACCTTACATTGGCGCAAGCTATTCCAATAAGTTCTGTATTGGTGGTGAGCACCCCGCAACAAGTTGCCATTGCAGATGCCCGCAAAGCTTTGGCGATGTTTGACATGAAAGGCCTTGAAAAGCCCGTATTGGGCTTGGTGGAAAATATGAGCTATTTGTTGGCTGAGAATGGCGAGAAAACACATCCCTTCGGCCAAGGAGGCGCTGCTCAACTGGCCAAAGAGTTTAATAGCCAGGTGCTGGCGAAAATTCCTTTGGATAGCACCGTGACTTCTTCGGGCGATTTGGGAAGCCCAGCAATTCTATCTGGGTCCACAGCATTGAAAGAAATGGTGCAAAAAGTGGCGCAAGCGCTTAGTATTCAAAACATGCAGGCCAAATAAAAAAAGCGAAGTATATTCGTAAGGGTAAATGGACAATTCTGAAGAAATACTTAAAAAAGTTGAGGATGCGCTAGATAGCATTCGCCCTTTTTTGAAGCAAGATGGTGGAGATGTTGAATTGGTGAATGTGGATGCCGACATGCAAGTAAGTCTTCGTTTGTTGGGCGCATGTGGCTCTTGCGAAATGAGCGCCATGACTTTGCGCGCAGGTATAGAAGATGCCATCAAAAAAGCCATTCCTGATGTAAAATCAGTTCATGCGGTTCCTTAGTATTTTGCTGGCCTTTATTCAAAAAAGTAGTTTTCTTGTTTTTCTTGGAATTCCAGCGACTTGTTATGCCCTCTGTCTTCACTACCAAATTGCTATGCCCTACCCAATTTATTGGCTCATTGGCTCATCGGCTTGGTTGGTATATTTGCTGGATCATTTTATCGATGCTGGCAC
The DNA here is from genome assembly GCA_002457675.1 of Bacteroidetes bacterium MED-G17. Lineage (GTDB taxonomy): Bacteria > Bacteroidota > Bacteroidia > NS11-12g > UBA9320 > MED-G17. Next base: position 212,631 of record NTKK01000002.1, on the reverse strand, counting down.
AAGCACCCTGTCTGTAGATCGCTATGATTTTATCGCCAAGCGTAAAAAAATATTTGCTGGAATAGGCGCGGCCATAGTTTTGCTCAATGCTTTTTTGGTTTTTGTTTATTTTGATAAGACGCTACTTATTTTTGGGATGGTGATTGGCCTCTTAGTACTCGTTCATCAATTTATTAATACATCGGTCAGAAAAGCAGGCGGAAACGCGCTTTTTAAGGAAAGTTTTGTTGCGCTGATCGTTACGCTGGTGTTTGGCTTTCCAGTGCTTTATAATTTTTCAGTTTTTCAAGGGCACTTGGTTCCGCTATTTTTTTTGTTGTTGATCAATTTAGGGAATGTTTGGCTTTTTGCGCATATAGAAATTGAGGAGGACAGAAAAAATAATTATCCCTCTTTGGCACTTTCCTTGGGAAAGAAAAAGAGTAAGCAAATGCTCAAACAACTTTATTTTCTTTTGCTTATTGGTCTTGCTGGCCAATGGAATTTTGAACAAGATAAGGCCTTGTTGATTGCCTTGGCCGCCATGGTAATTACCCTGCAAGTGATTTTACTCAAAACAGATTATTTCAGTAAAAACAATTTGTATCGTTTTTGGGGTGATTTGATTTATTTATACCCCTTGATGGCTTTGCTCATTCAAAATAAATTGGCCTGATTGCTCATGCCTTTGTTAAAGCATTTCCTGCATCTCGCTTCGTAGGCATTTTCAGCACCTAGGCTAACCTGCTTATCAGACTTTGCGGTTCTAAATGAATGAGAAGCCAACTTGCCACAAACTACGCAGATGGCGTTGGTTTTACTCACGTATTCGGCAATGGCCATAATTTCCGGCATAGGTGCAAAGGGCTTGCCCATATAATCCATGTCTAAACCTGCAACAATGATTCTTTTGCCCATATTGGCCAAACGACGAACGACTTCAACCAAAGCGACATTAAAAAATTGGGCCTCATCGATACCAATGATGTCTATGCCATCTATCCAATTGAAAATTTCTTCTGGATTTTTTACCGCAATGGATTCCAAGGTGTTTTTGTCGTGCGAAACCACCGCTGTTTTGTGGTAGCGGTTGTCTACAATTGGTTTATACAGTACACATTTTTGTCCAGCAATTTTGGCCCGTTTTATGCGCCGAAGCAATTCCTCAGTTTTCCCCGAAAACATAGAGCCCGTAATCACTTCAATCCGCCCATTGTCTGCTTTCGGTTCTAAAAACATACAGCAAAAATAGAGATGTTTACAGATGTAAAATATAATCGTTTAATATTGTTGTTCGAAAAAAATGGTTTCGAAAAAGCACATTCTTCAACAAATTGATTTGATTAGAGAACAGTTTGACAAGCTAGATTCATTGGCGAAAGAAGTTCAACAATTGGAACATGCGCTTTTACAAAAACAGCTAGGGGCCTTGTATGAAAGTTTGAAGGAATATGCGCTTATAGCTCCAGAAAAAATACCTGTTGAGGTGGTGCAAGAACCAATAGAACGTGAAGCATTAAAAGAGGTGGTCATGGAGACGGAAAAAGAACAAGCTTCGCCAAGCCCAGCAGTGGAAAGCCCTGCGGCATCAGAAAGCCCCAAAAATAACAAGGGGGGCGATGTCATTGAAAAGCTGCATTTGTCTAGCATTCAGCGCATTAAATCAGGCATCAGTATAGGTAAACGCTATGAAATACAATTTGAATTGTTTGACAACCAAGCAAAAGCTTATAATGAGGCCTTGGAACAATTGGAGGAAATAGAAAATTTGGACGATGCTTTGTCTTATCTTGACAAAACTTTGGGTGAGAAATATAATTGGAACCCAGAACATCCATTGCTTGACGAGCTCCGGCTATTGATCACTAGAAAATTACAATAATATGCAAGGAGCTGGCAAGCTTCATCGTGTTCCCATTTTTAAAATCTTGGTGCCTTTTGTCATGGGCATTTTGTTCTACAAGCAATTTTCTATCGAGCCAATATGGATTGTTTTTTCGTTGATAGGTTTGGTGCTTGTCTGCATTCTTTTTGAACGATTGGTCCAAAAGAAATATGCAACCCATAGGCTTTATGTATTGAGTTGGGGCATTTACCTTCTATTTTTCACCTTGGGCTATTCAACATGCTTCGCGCAAGATGTTCGAAAAAAACCAGCTTATTTTGCCCATCATGACGACGATTTTTTGCATGTGCTTGTGGAAACATGCAAAGACAGAAAAGACAAGTATCAATCGCTTCAGGCCAGGATATTGGGCGGGGTGCAAAAAGGGCAGTATGCGTGCAGGTCGGGTCGTTTGGTGCTAACAATAAAAAACAGTCCTGTTTTGGCAGCTGGTGATCGTTTTATATTTTCATCTGATGCCGTCCGAGCCTTTGGAAGCCGTGAAGATATTGCTGACTTCAATTGGCAAAAATTTTATGCCCATAAAGGTATTTATCATCGAGCTTTTGTCACCATACAAGAAGATGCTATTTTCAAAAACAAAAAAGAAGGAAGACTTGTCTGGTATGCCCAAATGAGGAAGGCGGTTGAAGCTCAATTGGATGGCTCAGGACTTCACCGGCCTGCCATAGCTAAGGCCATTTTGCTGGGCAATAAGCAAGCGCTAACAAGCAATGAAAAAGCAAGTTTTGCGGGTAGTGGTACGATGCACGTGTTGGCGGTAAGCGGCTTGCACGTGGGATTGGTTTACCTATTGTTGTTGGGTCTATTGCGGCCTTTTTTTTCAAAAAAGTCAAAAAGCATGATTTTTTTGATTTTGGCTGGCATCTGGCTGTATGCCTCGCTAAGTTCTTTTGCACCATCCGTAAAGCGGGCATCTCTCATGCTAAGTTTTCTGCTGATCGGTCAATTGCTTTCAAGAAAAATAGATGTATACAATGCTGTTTTTCTTTCTGCTCTGCTCCTTTTGTTTTTTTCTCCCCATAGCATTTATGGGGTGGGCTTTCAATTGAGTTATTCGGCGGTATTGGGCTTGGTTACATTTTATCCCTCATTGTAAAAGCGTATCTCTCTGCGTTCGAAATTTTTGCAAAAAATTTGGTCATTGTTGTGCCTGTCTCTGGTTGCGCAAGTATCCACCATGCCCTTGGTTTTGTACTATTTTCATCAATTTCCTAGTTATTTTTTGCTGGCAAATCTTTTTGTGGTTCCTTTAATAGCCATCCTTTTGGGCTGCTTGCTCGTATTTGTAATTGCTTGCTTTTTGGGCTTAGGTAATTTATTACTTTTTATTGTGAATGGGCTTATTGACCTTGTTGTTTTCATCAACCAGCACATTGCAAGTTGGCCCAAGGCTTTGATTTATCCAATTGGTTTTGACCATTGGCATGTTCTGCTGCTCATCTTGTTGTTTGTCTCCTTAGGGTTTTGGACAAGAAAATCATGTCATCTATTGCTGCCCCTATTTATTTCTGTTGTTTTTGTGCTATATGATATTTCTTATTGGTGGAAAATAGAAAATCGCTCTTTTGAAATTTCTCTTCCAAAGAATCAAAAAGCATGGATATCGGGAAAAACTCTATTTATTACTAAATATGACAAAAAAAATGAAATGACCTTCGAAAGGCTTCAAAAAACAACTGGAATCAACAAAATGAGGACTTTATCACAGAAGGAATAGAGATAAGGTTGGATGCGTTTTAATTTATTGTATTCTTTATGTGAAGTTTTTTTGTGCAAAACTTGTATAAATCAAGTGAAGCAAATACATTTGGAATTCTTTAGAGATTATTAAAATCTTTTAAAAGTCAAAACAAATTTATATATGAAAACATTTTACAAAAAAATTAGTCTAGCATCTATGCTAGCATTGGTATTCTTTGCGGGCTCAAGTTTCGCTCAATTGTCTGGAAGTTATACAATTGACGGGAGTGCAGCTGCGTCCACAACCAATTTCACCTCCTTAAAAAATGCAATTACTGCTTTGAGAACAAATGGTGTAAGTGGTCCGGTAACTTTTGATGTGAAATCTGGTCAAACCTTCACAGGTCAACACACAATTCAAGCAATTGCTGGAGCAAGTGCAACAAACCGAATTACTTTTAACGGCAATGGTTCTACGATAACCCACACAGGTGGTTTTTCAACAGGCGGTGTGACTGTCTATATGGATGGATGCGATTATATAACCATCGATAACTTTAAGGTAGTCAACACAAGTAGCTCTTACGGTAGATGCTTTCATTTAAGAAATGGTGCAGACAGAAACGTCATTTCTAACAATGAAATGAATATGCCAAATATGACGAGCACATCAAATTATAATGGTTATCTATGGATAAGTTCAGGAACGACTTCTCCATACAGCTATGGTTATGCAGGTAGAAACAACCGGATTTTAAATAATGTAACTGATGGCCGAACCAATGGCGGTCCTTATTGGGGATTCTTCTATTCAGATTCTCGATCTCAGTCTCGTCCAAATGATGGGAACACATTTACGAACAATGAAGTTAAAGACTTTTACTACTACGGAATACGCACATATTATGGCGGTCAAAAAGATAGCTTTGTTGACAATGAAATCCACAATACTGGTCACACAAGAAGCGGATCTAAATATGGCATTTACTGCTACAACTACTATGGGAATAATGGTCTAGTTGACGGCAACTATATTCATCATTTGTCTGGTTATTCTTCAGGATATGCTGCAATATATGGAATCTACAACTACGGGTACCGTGCTTATGGTAAAGGTTTAATTAGGAACAACATTGTCCATTTGGATGAGCATTATTATGCTTATGGAGTATATGCTTATAATTATTATTCAACTGGCGGAACTGACATGTTAAATAATACCATAAGAATTGAATACGATAAGGTTCGGTCTGGAAGATATGCTTATGGATTGTATAGCTACTATAATAATGGAATTGTTAGAAACAATACGGTTACTGGAGGCGGTCCAACTACATGGACTAGATTTACTGCCTTCTACACCTATTCAGGCAATGGGTATGGCTCTGCTACCGCTTGGGATTATAACAATGCTTATATAGACGACGTAAATGGAACCAAATACCACGGGTATGACCAAGGTACCTTCCGTGCAAGTTTGTCTGATTGGATAACTGGAGCGGGTGGCGCAAATTCCATCTCAGTTGATCCTAAATTTAAAGGTGATGGCGACAATTCAGTACCGAGCAATTTTGCCTTTGCAAATAAAGGTCAAGCACAAGCATTAGTCACCGAAGATTTTGCAGATGTTACAAGAAATTCAACGCCAGATATTGGGGCATTGGAGTTTTTCGTAGATGCTTCGGCAGAAAAATTCGTAATTAATGGTACCAAAGAATGTGGTAATTATTCTGAAACCATTTCTGTTGATTTGAAAAATAATACCAATGATTCCATCACTGGTTTTGAAGTTTATTATAAAGTTAATTCTAATCGAGAGGTTGTTGAAACGGTTACGCAAGACATTGCACCTATGGCTACCATCACACACACTTTTGACAGACCTGCTTTTTTCAACAAACCAGATACAAATTACATCACCGCAGGTGTTTACATCGCCGATGATAACCTTGGGAACAATACCATAACAAATATGTTGGAAATCACACCCTCCCCTTCTGGTGGAGCGTTGACTCAAGGCAGCAATTTTCCTGGCTATTTCGTAGCCGGTAATATGGCTGCTCCAGACGTAGCTGCCCCAGATTACACCAATGAATATGAAATTGTTCCACCAAGCAAATACGCAAATGCAGACTATGGAACTGATTGGACTTTAGACAATATCTCTGCTACTGCATCAGGTACAAAAGACAACGCTGGATTTACGTTTACTGCACCATCCTCAACAGGAAATGGTATTTTGGCATACAATCCATCTAGAACGATGCAGGATTCACTACTCTATGTTTCTATGAGAATCAATGACCTCAACACAGGTTGTGATTCAATTATTGGAAGATATGTATACGTACCAAATATTCCAGAAGCATCTTTCAAACACGTTGATGTTTGTGACGGGAATGCTGTAGAATTTGAAAACACTTCCAAAATTGCGTTTGGTGAAAATATGCTTTACAAATGGAACTTTGGAGATACCAAGGCTTCAGACGATACTTCAGCACTCATCGATCCATTTTATCAATATGTAACTTATGGTCGATATGAGGCAATAATGACTGCGGTGAATGCAAACTTTACGAAGTTTATGTATTACGATACTGCTTCTGTATTAATCACCCCGTCACCTGCAGTAGATTTCAAAGCTTTTAGCGCTTGTGAAGGAGAGGACATTACTTTTAATAATTTGTCTTCTGATCCAGCAAACAGCGGTTCGACAATAACCTATATGTGGGAATTTGGTGACAACACTACTGACACCAAAACAAATCCAACCAAACAATACAACAATCCAGGCACTTACCAGATCAAATTAATCGCAACCATGAATGGATGTGAAAGTGAGATAGTAAAAAATGCCAATCAGTTTGCTAAGCCTGTAGTTGCTGAATTTACAACTAGCGGTACTTGTAATCTTGAAGACATCACATTTGCAAATAATACAAGCATTAGCATTGGAAAAGCAGGATATGTTTGGGACTTAGGCGATGGCAATATTTCTACGTCTGCCAACCCAATACACAGTTACAGCACACCTGGTGCCAAAACAGTTAAATTGTTGGCTACTTCAGAATTCGGTTGTGTTGATTCTTTCGAAAAAGTAATCACTTTGGCTGAATCGCCTGTAGCTGATTTCGACTACAATGCACCTTGTAATTTAGACCCTGTTACCTTTAAAAATACTTCAACAGTGCCTGCCGGTGATAATACCGTTTACCAGTGGGATTTCAACGGGGAAGGTTTATCTACTGACTTGAATCCAAGCTTTAAATTTGACGAATTAGGATTAAAAACAGTAACATTAACTGCTACTGCACAGAACTCCGGATGCCAAGCAGTCGTCGTGAAAGAATTTAACGTGTTGCTTCAGCCAGAGGCTAGCTTTACTGTTGAGGATGTTTGTGACGAGGAAGAAGCTGTTTTCATCAACACGTCTAAAGTTGCTGCAGGAAATCTAGATTATGCTTGGTCATTTGGTGACGGAGGTACATCAACAGACGCTGCACCAAGACATGCATATGATATTTCTGGAAGTGCTTCTGATTTCGAGGTTATCTTAGTTGCTAGTTCTAAAGGAGCTTGCGCGGATACATTCAGCTATAACATTTTCGTTAATCCTAAGCCAGATGCAGGTTTTACAACTGCCATCTCTGGACGTACTGCTACTTTCACACCAAATGACATGTCTGCTGGTCTATCCTACTTCTGGAGATTCGGTGACGGTGGACAATCAACGGATGCAAGCCCAAGCTACGAATATGTTAACGTTGAAGGCCCTGCAACATACGAAGCGACACTTTACTTAGTAAATAACTCTGGCTGTGCTGATGAAGTAGCCAACACGGTTGATTTTGGAAACTTTATAGGTATCGACGATATACAATTTGACAACACACTATTTAGTGTTTACCCAAATCCAAGTAATGGAATCTTTAACTTAGATATCGATGCAGAGAGCGTTGAAAGTATCGAAGTAATGGATATGACAGGTAAAATCGTTCAAGTTGAACTAAGCAATGTTGCTAACAACTACAGCTTAAACCTAGCAAATAAACCTGCTGGAGTATACACTGTAAAAGTTGTTTCAAACAATACGATTGGAATTCAAAAAATTACGTTAAGTAAGTAATCATTTTAAATTTATTTTAAAAGGGGGCTCAATTTAATTGAGTCCCCTTTTTTTGTATTATGGTATCAAGTGAAATAATTAGGCAGGTTGGGACGCTGACCCTTCAAAGACCTGAAAAAAGAAATGCGCTAAACCCTGAGATGGTGTCCGACTTGATACATCATTTACACGTCCTTGAAAAGAACGATGACGTGCGCGTAATCAGAATTAAATCAGCTGGCAATACCTTTTGTTCCGGTGCCGATTTGCAATATTTACAAGCTATGCAATCCTTCACCATGGAAGAAAATCTAGAGGATTCAAAACAGCTTAAATCTCTTTTTTATGGTTTGTATTGTTCGCAGAAAATTACCATTGCCCAGATTGAGGGACATGCTGTTGCTGGAGGAGCCGGATTGAGTGCTTGCTGCGATTTTGTTTTTGCAAGCCCTTCAAGCTACTTTTCTTTTTCAGAGGTGCGCATCGGTTTTGTACCTGCGATGGTCATGGTATTTCTACAAAACAAAGTAGGGAAAAGTAAAACAAGGGATTTGTTGCTAAGCGGCAGAAAAATAACAGCAAAAGAAGCTTTAGACCTTCAATGGTTAAATGATGTATTCCCCGAGGAAACAATGGAAGCAGAGGTCTTAAAATTTGCCGACAATATGATTAAACAGACTTCACCCCAAGCCATATCACAAACCAAGGATATGCTCAATCGTCTTGATCACCTTAGCACCATAGACTTTTTGGAAGAAGCATCCAAACGAAATGCCATGGCCCGTTCAACAGAGGATTGTAAAAAAGGAATTGATGCTTTCTTAAACAAGAAACCTTTACAATGGAATGGATAGATACACATACACATCTGTTTGCAGAGGCGTTTAGTACAGACCTTGATCAAACTATTCTTCGCGCTAAAAAAGAAAATATACAACACTGTATTTTACCTAACATAGACGAAAATAGTATTGACATGCTTATGAACGTATGCAGAAAATACTCGATGTGCTCCCCTATGCTTGGTCTTCACCCTTGTGAAGTACGTTCTCATTATAAGGAACAACTTCATCAAATAGAGAACAATCTATCTTCCTGTAAACCTGTTGGCATAGGTGAAATTGGTATTGACTTGTATTGGGACAAACAGTTTAAAGAAGAACAAATTGAAGCTTTTAAAATACAATGTACATGGGCCAACGAATTGCATTTACCTGTAAGCATTCACTGCCGCGAATCTTTGGATTTGGTCTTGGATATCGTTGAAAGATTTTCATTTTCTCTACATGGGGTTTTTCATTGTTTTACAGGAAACCAAGAACAACTCGAAAGAGTAATGGCCCTCGGCATGTATCTCGGGATTGGCGGTGTAATAAGTTTCAAAAATAATCAGGCACTTAGGGATGTAATTCAAGGAGCTGACCGGTCGCGTATTGTTCTTGAAACAGATGCACCATATTTGGCTCCTCACCCGAATAGAGGCAAAAGAAATGAGCCCTCTTACATACCACTCATTGGAAGGTGCATGGCTGAAATATGGGGAATTGGAATTGATGAGGTTGCTAAACAAAGCTCCCAAAATGCAAAAGACATATTTGCCCTGCACTAAAAAACAAGCGGAGAGAGAGGGATTCGAACCCTCGAAACCCTTTCGGGTTTACACGCTTTCCAGGCGTGCCAGTTCAGCCACTCCTGCACCTCTCCTCAATGGACTTGCGAATTTAGGAAATAAAAAAGTTCTTGAATCAAAATAAAAAAACAAAGGACTCCAAGGTCTATTTGCTCCATTATAGTCCTCTATCTTAGTCTAGAATTACCACATGGGTATGAATACCCATAAGATCGCAATCTGGTAACTCACGACACTTTCCAAACTCACTATTTTCCGATAGTGCGCTTTGCTTTATGCTTGAACACGAATACAGAAAAATCAAACACAGAGCAATAAAATAAGTATTTTTCATGGGTATCTGACCTTTTGGTCAATGGCAATATAATTGAATTTATCAATATTACCAAATTGTTAAGCAAATGTTATTTTATTATTACGCGTTATCAGCTAAGATTTTTTTCTCAATTCCTGAAGTTGAAAATCCTTCTAAAAAACTTAAACAGACTGTTTTGCCGCCCATTTCTTTCACTTCTTTGTAACCAACAATGTCTTCCAGCTTATAATCTCCTCCTTTTACCAAAATATTGGGTTTTGCCTTCAGAATAATATTTAGCGGAGTGTCTTCCTCAAACAAAATTACCAGATCCACACATTCTAAAGCCGCCAGAACCACTGACCTACTATCCTGTTTTTGAATCGGTCTCCCATTGCCCTTTAAGCGATTCACTGAAGCATCTGAATTAAGACCAACAATCAACTTATCACCTAATGACTTTGCTTCCTCCAAGTACACTATATGTCCTTTGTGTAATAAATCGAAACATCCATTGGTAAACACAATTTTGTCACCGTTTTGATGCCAACTTTTGATTATATCATCGGGAAAATCCAGTAAAAATATCTTATCTGAAGTCATCCTATTTTTCAATTTTAATTATAAATATGGTATAAGAAATTGCCCCTGCGAGGAATATTCCAATCATCTGTATAGCGTGGTTTAGGGTGCTATATGCCATTCCTACCGCCTCGTTGGAAATTCCATATAGCATTAATGCCTTGGCTACCATCAAATGAAATGCCCCAGTACCGCCTGGCGTAATAATGACCGCCACAGTGCCAACAAATAATATAGTTAACGCTGCATTGATACCGAGATGAGCGGTTCCCGCAAGCGCGAAAAGTGTAAAATAAGAGGACAAAAAATAGCCCAACCAAATGAGCATACTATATACAACGAAAAGTACAGGGTTTTTCAATTTTGAAATAGAACCAATTCCATCCATCATCCCTTGAATGAACCGATTGATTTTTTGAATTAAAGGATGGTTCCAATTTTTGACCACTTTTGACCAAAAAAAGTAGGCAGCTAGGGCGAATATGATTGCCATGGGAAAAATCCAAATAGGTACTTTTTTCAATCCATTGGCGGAAAAAAATTCCACTACAAGATCAAATTGAAGCAATATAATACACAAAGAAATTAGCAGTAATGCGAGCAAATCTATTACCCTTTCCAAAAAAACGGTACCCAAAGACTTCTCTATAGGTATTTTATTTGCCCGATATACCATTCCACATCTCAAGACTTCACCACTTCTAGGAATGGCATAATTTACAACGTAAGCAGCCATTACCGATGCGAATGCGTTTAATAAACTTACTTTATAGCCCAATGGCTCCAATAATTGGTTCCAACGAATGGCTCGAATTGCATGGCTACAAATGCCTGCCAATACAGCAAAAATTATCCATACCAATTGTGCGCCTTTGAGCTCATTCCAAAGCAATGATAGCTCGACATTTCTTAATGCAAAAACAAACAAGAAAATGCCGATTGCTACAAATAAGGTATTTTTTATGCGCCCTTTCATGGACTTTTAACAAGCTTATTTTCTTTGTCTACAAAGACAACTGTTGGCTTGTACTCTTTTGCATCAGCAAAATTAAATTGTGCAAAAGAGATAATGATTAGTATATCTCCAGGGACACCTTTTCGCGCAGCTGCACCATTCAAACAAATTTCGCCACTTCCTCTCTTTCCCTTTATAACATAGGTTTCGATACGTTCTCCATTGTTGTTATTAACCACCAAGACCTTTTCACCTTCTAAGAGGTTTGCCGCCTCAAGTAGCTCTTCATCGATGGTAATACTTCCCATGTAATGAATATTCCCATCAGTGAGTGTTGCGTTGTGAATCTTAGATTTTAGGACTTCTACCAACATTGTGACAAAGTTAGTTTGCTTTGCTTAACAAATGTGGAGCATTTTCAAAAATACCTTCATAACCGCCTAGAACATTGATGACTTTTTTGAATCCGTTTCGTTGGAGTAAAGATGCAGCAATTACAGAGCGGTAACCTGTAGCACAGTGCAGATAAATTTGCTTGGACCTATCCATATGGGAAAATTTATTTGGCAATTCAGCAAGCGCAATATTTGTTGCCCCTTTCACATGACCGAGCTTGTATTCGCCTATTCCTCTTACATCTATCATATTGAGCCCTTCCGACAATTCATTTGGCTCAACTGACGGTATTTTTTGCAGTTCCATGCTGTGGGCAGTCCAAGCATTCATTCCACCTTTTAAATAGCCCAAAACGTTGTCAAAACCTACTCTGGCCAAACGAAGCACAGTCTCTTCCAACTGTGGCTCATTTACCACCAAAAGAATCGGTGTATTTGTATCGACCAATAAGGAGCCTACCCAAGGTGCAAAAGTTCCGTCAAGTCCTATGAATACTGCATTTGGAATATGCGATTGTACAAATTCATCTTTGGTTCTAACATCTAAAACAACTGCATTTTCCATTTTACTTTGGGCATAAAATTCATCTGCCTCTAAGGGTTTTTGCGCATTTTGCAATACAAGATCAACATCTTGATATCCATTTTTATTGAGTGCCACGTTCAATGGAAAATAAGCTGGAGGAGGCAAAAGACCCTGCGTAAGTTCTTTTACAAATTCATCTTTTGTGAGCGTGACGTTTAAGGCATAATTAACTTTCTTTTGGTTGCCCAGTGTGTCTTGCGTTTCGTCCATCATATTTTTTCCACAAGCACTCCCTGCTCCGTGACCAGGATAAACCATAAGGTCATTTGGTAAAGGCATTATTTTCTCCCTCAAACTATCAAACAACATAGCGGCCAAGTCTTCTTGGGTAGTATTTGCTGCTTTTTGAGCCAAGTCTGGCCTTCCCACGTCACCTAGAAATAAGGTATCTCCTGTAAATATTGCCTTTTCTTTGTGGTTTTCGTCCAATAAAAGATAGGTTGAACTTTCAAGCGTGTGCCCAGGCGTGTGTAACACTTTTATGCTTAAATCGCCAATTTGAAAAATATCTCCATCTTTGGCTATAATGACATCAAATGCAGGATTGGCTTGCGGACCATAAACAATGGGTGCTTTTGCTTTTTGAGAAAGAGTAAGATGCCCGCTTACAAAATCTGCATGAAAATGGGTCTCGAAAATATACTTAAGCTTTAGATTTTTTTGTTGAATTAAATCTAGATAAGGTTGTGTTTCTCTAAGCGGGTCAATTATTGCTGCTTCTCCTTGGCTTTCAATAAGATATGCTCCTTGCGCCAAGCATTTTGTATACATTTGGGTTACTCCCATTTTCATTCGAAATTCGTTCTTTTTTTCAATATTTACTTTTTGTATAGCGGTTATTTATGGTGTATATAAAAGTAGTTGACCTTTGCCTTGTCCATTTACCAATTCCAGCTTTTCTGATGGTGAGCGCTTATAAAAAATATGCCCATCATTAAAAATATTCACATAGATTATTTTGGTGGCATCTACATAACAATCCAGAACAGTATGGTTATCAACTAGCACATTTTGCGCTTCTAAGTCCAATGAATATAAGTTCGATACTTCATTTACTTGGCCTCTAAGTTCAATGGTTTTTCCTTGCAAAAATAGGTTGGTACTTTTTCTTAACTGAAAACCTATATAATCAATACTCAAGTCGGTCAGTTGAATTTCGCTTGTGCTGTTGCCCAAAATTTGAAGCATAGGTAATTGAATTTCGCCTAGATTAATGCAAGAAGCGGCAGAGGTAATGTTTAAGTTTTGCAGGTCTTTCCAAAAATGTATTTTGATTTTTGGTTCTTGGATAGCACGGACAATATCACATTTGTTTTTGTTTCTGATTTTTAAAATACCGTCGCTTACTTCAGTTGTATATCCTTTAATGATATGCTCTCCTGAAATTAGTTCAATTTGGCCTTGTTTGATGGAATCTTGCACCAAGGTAATTTTGAACCTGTGATTTGCATCTATGGAGTGGAAACTGGGAACTGTTCTAATTTCTGTTTTTGTTTTGCCTACCGAAGTAAAGCAATCTCCAACTTGTTCATCGGAACATGCAAAGAATATAAGTAGCGATATGAAAAAATAAGCTTTATAATGCATAACCGACACCTAGGCTAAAATAATCTGCAGCAAATACATGGCTCACCAGATCTGTACGTATAAAAATGGCCCCGCTTAAATGATAATTGAGCCCAATCTTTTGGTAATATGACTTCTTTAAAGAACTTGGCGATGTAATATAAAAACCTAGGTCTGCAAAACCTTCTAGTCGACCCATCTGCCAAAGATGACCAAGTCTTAAACCACTCTCAATACTTTCATCAATTTTGGTAGGCAGATAGCTAGTTTGATTTTGGTTGTTGTAGCTTCCGTGCTGTCCATCCATATTTATGTCTAGACCCGTGCGCCAATATCTTTTTGGTTTTTTCCTTGCCCATTTTTTTTCTAGACCCATTCCGTAGATATAAAATCGCTCTTGTCTTTCTATACTAGCTTCTTTGGAAGCCATAAAGCCAAAAATATACCATGATTTGTTTTGACTGAAGGTATCATTTTCCGGTTTAATTTCTACTTTTCTTTTCAAGATGTTTTGCGCTATACCTAGGTTTAGGATATTTATCCCAAGGTTGGGCGCATGAAAAGCTCCATTGGAATAATGACTTAGCCCACCAAAAACTTTTAAACCCAAGGGTGATTGCCAACCAATATTGGTCTGGAAAGCAACATTCATATGCGAACTGATGGCCAAGTTGTCCTTGTTTTCAAAAGGATCAAATTTTTGACTTACATAAGCAATTCCCAATCCAATTTGAAAAACAACTTGACCCAACTTGTTTGACTTACTTCGATAATTGAGGTTTGGAATATAAGCAAAGGCTGAACCGGTCAAATCTGGTTTGCCCATGTTGATGTAGTTGATTTTGTGCCCTACATCTAGTTGAGGATAGTATTTCTCCAATAGCGCAGATTTTTGCTTAAAGTAATTTAATTCAAATCCAATGCCGTGTGATTCTATGTTGCTCATGTAGCCATGATGGGCCATAACATAGCTTGGATAAGTAGCGACAGATAAAGTTTGAGCAAGCATGTTGGCTCCATTAAGTAGAGACAAAAGAACGCAGAGCCGCTTCATAGGCGTAATGTAATAAAATATAGTCAATTTAAACTGACTGATATTTTCTTTTCCTAATGATGCTATTAATTATACCTATTAAGACGACCAGCAGAACAGGCAAGAGCATATTGATGACAATCCACTTTGATTTTTCCTTTTTTACCTTGGTTTTATTTAACAATCTAAGGGCAACTTTTTTTGACCGGACATTGATGATGTCTTGATAACCCATCAAAAAATCTACACAGTTTAGAAAAAATCTTTTGTTTTCAAATTTAATTGGAACACCCATTTGTTTGCTAGCATATCGATCAAAACCAAGTGGTAAAGCTTGGTATGCTTGACCAGAATAAACAACTTGATTTCTAATAAAATCCCCATCAGAAAGCACAATCATTTGATTGCTTTTTATACTGGGAACAAAAGGTATAGACGAATTCTGAAAACCCTGGCGATAGGTAAATGCACTCTTAAATTCCCCCTCCAGCAATACAGCACTTATTTGGTTTGATTGGCGAAAAAGTTCTGTATTTCTATCCATACCGAGTTGAACCAAATTCATATTTATATTTACTGGATTAAATGCTACTCTAGAATTTTGAGAGGATTGAAGTAAGGGTGTTTTCTTGATGTTTTTGTTGGAAGTAGTGTCTATACTACTTACGAATCTACCCCATATGGCGGGTAAATTTTTGACTATCGGGTGATTACTTGACGGATTAAATAAAGGGTAAAATACCCAAGGCAAAATTTGGGGCCTATTGCCTGCTCGTTTCATCACCACAGGAATTCCGTGGCAATTTAGATCTTGAATAAGGTTTGGATTTATCCTTACCCCAAACCTAAAGAGCAAATCATCTAAATTTAAATCATAATCAGCTGTCGTTATCTGGCTATATTTTTGAACCGAGTCCATTTCAGCAATCAACGATTCTACTAGAAAAATTACCTTACCTCCCTGCATGATGTATTGATCCAAAAGGAATTTTTCCAATTCTAGAAAACGTTTTCTGGGTTTGGCAATAATTAGACCCTCAAACTGGCTCATGTATTTCAACATCTCTTCAATAATGGCTAGTTCGGCATTTTCGCTGTCACCGATTTGTTTGGCAAGCGGTTTTAGTGCTTGGGTATCGTTTAAATTTAGGTTGACTCTAGAAACTGAATAAAATTTAGAAAGTTCTGATTTGATGTCGATAATCTCTTCAGGTTTTAACTCGCCATGCCCTTCCAAAAAAGCAATTTTTGGTGCATTTTGGGCAACAAGAAGACGCAGTATATTGTCAATTTCATACTCGATTTGTTCGATAGAAATATTAATTTCCTCTTGAATGGACGTGCCAAATTTTCGTTTTAGAAAGTTTATTGGATACTCTGTATTTTGATAAAAAATAAGTCCTGATGGGATGATGAAGTTGTTTGAAATACTTTGATTATCGTCAATTTCTGGACGAACAATTAAAAGACCTTTTTCCGAAAATTGCTTAAGGATGTCTTCTTTTTCTTTCGCATTTGCCGTACTTAAAACATCTTGAAATTGAAAATCAACTTTACCTCTTGACTCTAGACGCATGGTGTAAAGCAAATCTGAAATGGCGTTTTTTAAGTGTTGATATTGTTTAGGGAAATCTCCGTCAAGGTAGATGGTAAAGTATGCTACATCCTGAAGGCTATCTATTAATTCTTTTGTTGTGTTACTAAGTGTAAACCTTTTTTCTTGTGTAAGGTCAATTCGAGTAAAGAAAGAACGCCCCAAAAGATTGGCAATAATTACCAATGAGAACAATAACAAAATTGAAAAACGTTGTTTTCTTTTTACCATAACCTTGAACTAAATCTCCACTTTGTACATCCCAAAAAAATTGCCACAAAACCGAAAAAGTAAAGCAGATCTCTGGAGTCAATTACTCCTCGGCTAACTGAAAAATAGTGATAATCAATGCCTAACCATTCTATAATAAATCCGTTTTTTCCAAAGATTTGCAACTCACTCAGACGCTTAAAAGATTCATAAAAAAAATAACAAAAAGCCATGGCCAATAAAAATGAAATTATTTGATTTTTACTCAATGAACTAGCAAACATCCCTATGGAGATGTAACATGTGCTTAACAACAACAAACCAATGTATGAACCCAAGGTTGCCCCTTGATCGAAATTGCCTTTAACTGCGCCCAAATGATGAATGGTATAGACATAAAGTAAGGTTGGCAACAGGGTAATACATACTATAAAAAAGTTCGCGACAAATTTCCCAAGAACGATTTGCATATCAGTAACTTTGGTGGTTGTAAGCAATTCAAAAGTACCTAAGCGGTATTCTTCTGAAAAGGATTTCATAGTAATCGCGGATATAAGAAAAATAAAAATATAAGGCGCCATTAAAAACAGTGTATCCAAGTTGGCATAGCCAAAATCGAAAACATTAGAATTGGGATATATCCACATGAAAAGCCCAACAATCAAAAGAAAAACGGAAATAACTACATAGGCAATTAGCGAGCTAAAATAGCTTTGAATTTCTTTAACAATTATTGGATACATTATCTAGTTAATTGTTTAAACACCGTTTCTAAACTTTCTTTTTGCTCTTCTTGCTGTATAATAGGATTAGATGTCTCCTTCGCCATTTCAAAAATTTGTTTTATCAAATACTCCTTATCCGCATGGCTAAATAGCACGCTGTCTCCTTCCATGTTTATTTTTATTCCAAGATGTTCAATGGCATTGAGGGCTTCTTTTTCAATTGGCTTAGAAAACTGAACCGCCATTTGAATTTGCTTATTAAATCTTTTTTTGATTTCATTTAAGGTTCCTGATTCTGCAATTTTTCCTTTATTGATTATCATTACACTAGAACATATTGCTTCTACTTCTTGCATGATATGCGTGGATAGTAAAACTGTTTTTTCCTTTCCAAAATCAGAAATAAGCTCTCGTATTTGAATAACTTGGTTTGGGTCGAGACCGGAAGTTGGTTCGTCTAAAATAAGCAATTGTGGATCTGCCAATAGTGCTTGGGCTAGACCTACTCTTTGTTTGTATCCTTTTGATAGCTGGCCTATTTTTTTATTCTTTTCTGGCACAAGCCCCAATCTATCAATGACTTGTGGAACTTCTTTTTTGATTTTTTTATACTCAAGCCCCTTGATTTTTGCGATAAATCGCAAAAATTCGGATACATACATATCATAATACAGTGGATTTGATTCCGGAAGATAGCCTATAGAATTTGTAAGCTCTTTGGCCTGCTTATGGATATCAAAACCATTTACAAATGCTTTGCCTGAAGTTGGTTTAATGTACGTACAAAGCATTTTCATTGTGGTACTCTTGCCCGCACCATTAGGCCCTAGAAAACCGACTATTTGTCCTTTTTCAATTGAAAAGCTTAGTGAATCAACAGCCCGTTGATTTCCATACTTTTTGGTTAATTGAATGGCTTCTATGGACATACGATTACGAATTAAACCACTTATTGGCGATTTTTATTGTAAAATCAAGATAGTTCTTTAAACCTTGGTTGTAGCCTTCATTGTCGAGAAGTTTACCACTTGGATCGACACAATTTTGTGTGAATTGAGATTCAAAAATCTTTGAAGACACCACCGACTCAAAGTTTAGGAAAGACAATACCTTATTCAACATTTGGTTAAGCACCAAGGCAGGCGTTCTTCCACCTCTTCCACTTGAAACTCCTGCCAGAGCAAACACTTTGTTGTCAAACATGGATTGGTTACTTTTTTTTGCAAAAAGGTTAATTAGGTTAATTATCTCTGGAGTTGGAAGCCAATTGTACTCCGGAGAAAAAATAAAAATAACCGAAGCTTCCGACGTATTTTCGATGAGAGTTTTCTGGAATAGGCTTGGTTTGTGTTCGTCAAATTTTCCTAAACTTCCCAAGGGTAAATCATAGTTTTCGAAATTAAGAACTTTGGCGTTTAGGCCCTCTTCTTCCAACAATTTTTTTGTTGCCAAACTTAGAAATTGGGTATTGCTTCTAGGATTTGGCGAGGCGTTAATTATTAAGCAATTCAAAGTTTTTTTCTAATTATATTTTCAACAGTTGTAAGGTGTCTATGGTTTCTGCCAAAATCAATAAAAAAAATAGGTACAAATGGTTTGCTTGTAATCTTTAATTGATTATTGGCCAGTCGAATTTCTAGGTTGTCTGCCGTAAAGTATTGATTTTTTGCATAGAGAAGGATTTTCTCTGGTGTTTCACTTTTTACTTTCCAGCGAAGTTGTTTTATATCGGCTAAGACTTCTGCTTGGATTTCTTGAAAATTTTTATTGATACCAATGCTTTTTACTTGTTTCGCTTTTAGGTATGAGCTTAGGTCATGCAAATGCAATGTTTCGAAAGTAATGGCATTGTAACCGACTATAAAAAAGCTAAAGGCAAAGGAGACGAACAAGGCGGCCTTGAAATTGGCTTCAATAAAAGTGAACCCATACTTCCAGGGTTGTTCTTTTGTATAAACCATCATGGTGATAAAAGGCAATAAAACCAATACCACCGCAAGCAGGTGCATGATAATGATGGTGGATTTGAATAAAACAATTTTCGAATTCATGTAGTAGTTAGAATTTTTAATGCCTCCTCAACTTGCCCATTTTTAATAAGTTCCTTGGCTTTTTTATGAAGGTCTAAATTTATGGCTATTTCGCTTTGGATATTTTTAGGAAGCTTATTGCTTTCTAGCGCAGCAAGCTTTCCCAAATCATTGGCGCTCAAAACAGTGCTTTTCTTTATGGGTTCTGGAAGTCTATCAAATCCTATACTTTCTTCTGCAAGCGATTTGTCTACTTTGAAAAGTGCATCTCCATTTGCTCTGCAGTACCACGCGTCCCCCATACGTGCTACTAAGTCCATTTTTCTTGGATCGGCATAACCTGTATCCCCTATCATTTCCTCATCAATATGGATTTTAAGCACTTCACAAATAACCAAGTTTCCTGCACCACCTGTATGACCCATCTCTTTTATTTCTTGTACTTTGCACTCAAGCTGTGCTGGCGATTCTTTTAACCTTGAAGGCCTAACAAGATCAGATGGTATTTCCGTAAAGCCTGCTTTTTCAAATTCATTAACACCTCTTGGATAAGGTGAACTTGCTATACTCATTTTCCAAACCATTTCATAGTTTACTAAGTTGACAACAACTTCAGGTACTTCCTTAATGTTTTCGTGGGTATCTTTGGTTAGGTTGGTTCTACCACTTCTAGCTGGCGAAAAAACCAAAATTGGGGGTTTCGCACTAAAAACATTGAAAAAACTGTAGGGCGCCAGGTTTGAATTTCCATCTTTATCAATTGTACTAGCAAAACATATAGGTCTAGGACCGATGAGACTTATTAAGTTTTTATGGACAGTGCGCAGGTCTTTTTCTTTGGGAATTATATTTTTCATTCTTCTAGTTTTACTAAATATTTATTCTTTTTTCCTTTGTTAATGAGTATATACTTATTTTTCATCGCCAATTGAGGAAGAAGTTTCATTTCCTCATCAACAATTTTTTCAAAATTTATTTTTACTCCTCCTGACTTAATCATGCGCTTTGCTTCACCTTTTGATGAGAAAATTTGCGTATGTTCAACCATTAAATCCAGAACATTGTCTCCGGAATGCAATATATTTTTTGAAATTACAAAGGATTCTTTGGTTTGAATTTCTTTCACCAATTCATCTGCAAGTTGTTCAAATTGTTCTTGACTATTTAGGCCAAAAATAATTTCTGAATCACTTTTTGCTTTTTCAAAAGAAGAGGGAGAATGCACCAAGCTAGTCACCTCTTGAGCAATCAATTTTTGTAATTTTCGCAGACCAGGATTTTGTTGGTGTTTTTCTATTTTGGCTTTAATCTCATCATTTGATAAGAAAGTAAATATTTTAACATATCTCTGTGCGTCTTCGTCGCTTATATTAAGCCAAAATTGATAAAAATTATACACACTTGTTTTATTTTCATCAAGCCAAATATTTCCAGACTCACTTTTTCCAAACTTACTTCCATCCGCTTTGGTTATCAAAGGAGCTGTGCATGCGAATGATTCATCATGCAATTTTCTTCTGATTATTTCAATTCCTGTTGTGATATTACCCCATTGATCGCTTCCACCTAATTGTAAGACACAATTCTCATTTTTGTAGAGATGATAAAAATCATAGCCTTGAACCATTTGATAAGTAAATTCTGTAAAGCTTAGTCCAGTATCTAAACGATTTTTTACAGAGTCTTTGGACATCATATAGCTTATGCTAATGTGCTTGCCGATATCACGAATGAAATCTAAAAAGCCCATTTTGGAAAACCAGTCATAATTGTTGACCAATTTGGCTGGATTTATTTTAGTTTTAAAATCAAGAAATTTCTCTAATTGTTGATGGACACAAGTTTGATTATGCCGAAGGACTTCCTCATTTAGAAATTGTCTCTCTGCTTTTTTTCCACTCGGATCTCCCACCATTCCAGTTGCTCCTCCCACCAACGCATAGGGCTGATGTCCCGCTCTTTGCAGATGCATCAGTAAAATAATGGGTACAAAATTTCCGATATGCAAGGAGTCTGCAGTGGGGTCAAAACCTATATAGCCTTTGGTTTTTTTTGTATTAAGTCTTTCCTCCGTTTTCGGTGTAGCTTGGTGGAATAAATGCCTCCATTTGAGCTCTTCAATGAAATTGTATTTGGGTTGAAAAGACATGCCTTTACAAAGGTAACAATTTGTTTACCCTACTCTTTTTTTACTATGACAAAAATTCACTTGGAGATATTCAACGTATGGAAGATATCAACGGAATAATTCTTTGAATGCCTGTATAACAGGTCCATTGATAAAACCTTGCAGTTGTGTATTTTAATGGCTCTCAAATAAAAAGAAAGTTATAAACCCAATTCTATCTACTGAAACACAAACCGACTTAATTTCTAATAATTAGGGTAGCGCCACTTTGTTGGATTGTGTATCGTTTTAAAGGGAACCTAGCAGGTCCATCACCAACAAATCCATCATATTGAAAAGTGGAAGCGCAACATGCTTTAAATTGACCATTATTTTTTGATCCACAACGGAGATTTAAATTTTCCTCATTTACTTCTACAATTGCACATGAATCAAATGGATGATATGTGCAAGACCTTTCTAGGGCATAAAACTGGTCATCATAATTGTGCAGAAGCACAATGCCTTTGTAGCCATCGTCAAGATATTGATAAGAACCTAATTGTCTCAGATGTTGAAAAAGCGGTAAATCTGTATTAACCACTGAGTTTACTGGAACATTTGGTATGATGTTTTGTTGATTTCCGTCATCATCTTGCTTGCAGGCGAGCAAAAAGAGAAACAGAAGAATACAAAATTTACTTATCGTATTCATAAAAACCTTTTCCAGTTTTACGCCCCCATAGACCTGCATCCACCTTTGCTTTTTGAATCCTACTGGGTCTAAATTTGGCATCAAAATTAAACTGTTCGAACATTGTTTTTGTAACATTATAGTTTGCTTCTACCCCAATCAAATCCATAAGTTCAAAAGGCCCCATTTTGAAACCCATATTCTTTATCAAAGCGTCTATTGTGGTAAGATCAGCCACCCCATCTTCCAAAACCTTTAAACTTTCTACGTAAAAATGCCGTGCCACTCGATTGACAACAAATCCAGGTGAATCTTGCACCAATATGGGTACTTTTCCTATTGATTTAACAAAAGATTTTGTATTCCGTATCAAAGCTTTATCCGCTTGAGCTGGCTTAATTATTTCTACTAGTTTCATTATATGTGCAGGATTAAAAAAATGTATTCCAATTACTTTTTCTGGGAATTTACACTTACCTGCGATTTGCGACAAAGGTATAGATGATGTATTGCTCGCATAAATGGCAGTATCTCCATTATTTTCCATTAATTGATTAAATAGCTGAATTTTGACTTCTAGTTTTTCGACAACTGCTTCAATAAAAAGATCTGCTTTTAAGTCATTGAAGTTGTGGGTAAAATTCAAATTTTTTAGCCCCTCACTTTTTTGTTGTTTGCTAATTTTTCCTTTTTCAATTCCTTTGTTCAAATTGACATTTATTTTTTGCTCAGCCGTTTGCAGAGATTTTTCATTAAGGTCAAACAATTTCACTACATAACCTGACAGCGCACAGACTTGCGCAATGCCCAAACCCATTGTTCCGGCACCTACAACAGCTATATTGTTTATTTTACTCATCTATGGTCTGATACTGGTTTGGTACTTTAAAAGGAAATCTCATTTGTTCTGGCGTGTTTATCTTTTGAATTTTTAGGTCCAGCTGACTTGATTTATCATTGGAGATTAAATACATTTTTATATGTTCAGGGCAGAAAATATCATCAACATGCATATACTTTAGGTATTCAATTTTTCCAGAAAATGATTGCTGCAATCCAATAGACGTTATATCTGATTCTTGCAAAGTGAGGGCTTGATTTATATGCAATACATTTTTAATTTTTCCTTTATAAATACTTGCTTTTATGGCGGTGTCTGTTTCAAACAAGTAATCATTAAGGTTAAAAAGAGGTTTACCTAAGAGCAAATTTTGGACTTCTGACGGACCTAGATTCACGCCCATTAAATTTCCGAGCAAATGTGTACTTCCCCGCATATACTTCTTCTCTAGT
This sequence comes from Bacteroidetes bacterium MED-G17, assembly GCA_002457675.1. Taxonomy (GTDB): domain Bacteria; phylum Bacteroidota; class Bacteroidia; order NS11-12g; family UBA9320; genus MED-G17. Next base: position 189,263 of record NTKK01000002.1, on the reverse strand, counting down.
CGATTGAGAAGTTTCATTGAATCTATGGTTAATTTCGCCCTCAACATTTCAATACCAAATACTTGCACTGATGACCACAAAAGGCTATCTTTTTTAATCCTTACATTCATAGAAAAGTTAATGTCTTGATTTTCATCACGGTAATTTCCTTTTAATTTAAGTTGGATATTTTCTTTGGTTAATTGTTTTTTATTGAAAGACTTGATCAGTTTTTCAGTTGAAGCATTTTGCTCTGTTTTTTGCACAATCTTAAATTGCTTGCAAGAAGAAAAAAAAAGCAGCAAAACACCGAGAAGTGAAAATATTTTATTTGTTGTTATCAATTTGATCTTTTATGAATGTCTTTATTTCTTCGGTGGTTGCCAAATTTAGCGCATTTTGCTCGGCTATTTTTGATTGTTCACTCAAATTCTTGCTATTCAAAATTTTGGCCTTGAGCATATGGTATTGCCAGTGTTGCTTTTTTTGTAGCGCCAAATCTACTTTTTCCAGTGCTTGTTCATAATTATCTCGAAGAAAGTCATACAGCGCTTGTGAGTATAAAACGAATGGTGCCTCTTGATCCTCAACCAACTCTGAAAGTTTTTTATTCCAGTTTTGTGCTTCTTTTTCGTTTTTTTCATATGCACACAAATACCTTAGTAATTCACTTATTACCAATATATTATTAGGATTTTGTTCAAGTAAATTTTCATAATTTTCTTTTGCTTTTTGAAAAAGCTCCTTTTCTGCAAAAGCTCTTGATTCAATAAGTGCTACATGCATTGTTGAGGTTTTATCAACCGAATATAATTGGGCCATTTGTGTGATTGCTAAGCACTTGTCAAAATTTCTTCTTTCTAACCATGCCCTTGCTTCATAGATATATAAACTCACTTGATTTGGGTATTGGACTTGCATGTTTTGGGCACAATTAAGAAGTGCTTCAATTTTGTTTAGTGTAATGCACAAGTCTAAAAATCTATGTATCAAACCCAAATCATTTTCACCGAGTTTGATAGCCTTTTGATAGTATTTCCAGGCTGAGTCTTTTTGTTGTAGATCAAAATAAATATCCGCCCTAGCCATCCAAGAAAGTGCTTGTTGAGGATGAGAATAACAAAGCTCTTTTGAAACTGCAAGTAGATTATTTATATGCTTGTTATCCAAGGAAATGAGTTGATTGTATTGACTTAAGACCTGAATTTTTTGCTGTAAAGAAATCTGTGTATCTTCTATGATATTGCGTGCATATTCGAATAAAGCATCATATTGTTTTTGTTGGAGCTTAATGTTGAATAACAAAAGGGCAGCATCCCCTTTATACTCTTGGATGTTCAAAACTTTTAAACTAAGCTCTTCTGCTTCTTCTGGTATTCCATAACTCAAAAAAGTCTGGGCCAAAAGCATTTCATTAGCTGGATTTAAGTTTTGCTTTTTCCATAAATATAAAGTTTGAATGGCTTTTTCCTTTTTACCTAAATATTCGAAACACAACAACATACCTTTTACAATGGATTTGTTCAATCCACATTCCTGCTGGTAACCTGCATAAATTTGTATAGCCTTTTTAATATTCTTGTTTAATACCGCGTTTTTAGCGGCTGCCTCTTTAAATTGGCAAGCGCTTTCATTGTCATTAGATTCCATTTTTGCAAGAAGTTCATAACAGGCTGTTGCTTTGTCCCATTTTTCGTTTTTTTCATATACTTCCGCAAGTTGAATAATATACCATTTGTTGTAATTGGGGTTGATTAAAAGTGCATTTTGTATATGCGCTAGTGCTTCATATTTACTTTCGGACAGCAGAGACATTTGGTAATAGCATGCATGACACCTTTTGTTTATTGCAATGGCATTTTGGAAATATTCCATCGCTTTTAGTTTGTCTCCTTTAATTTTATTTTTTGCTCCTAAATAATAGGCCAATTCAAATGCTTGATTATCAAACTTATTTTGATCTGAATCTTTTTTGATCTGTACTTGCCGACCAGATGAACAGGACAATAAAGAGAGCAGACCTAGCCAAAATAGAGACCGGCAAATTTTATTTTCCTTTGGTAGAATAATCACCAATATTAAGTTCGTCCTTACTTCCGTTGTAGTGAACGTAGTTGCCTACCATGGAGTTGTGCAGTTTTGTGTCAATAATTTTTGAAAAATTCTGGACAATGCTGTTTTCTATTTCTGTTTTACTTAGGCTTGACCCTTCACCTATTGATACATAAGGGCCAACTTTTGAATCTTTTAAAAACACATTTGAACCAATGTAAACAGGTTCTATAATTTCAGTATTTTCTATGGTTAAGTTTTCTCTCTTTTGCTTTGAAACCAAACCCAGCTCCAACACCCGTTTATTCGAAGCAACTGTTGCGTTTTTATTGCCGCAATCTAACCATTCCATTACTTTACCGGGCAAAAAGTTGTATCCTTTATTTTTTAAACTTTCCAAGGCATTGGTAATTTGAAACTCACCTTTTTCTCTTATGTTGTTATCAATAAGAAATTTTAACTCATTTCTTAAAGCCAAGCCATTTTTAAAATAATAAACCCCAATAATGGCTAAGTCTGAAACAAATTCGCTAGGTTTTTCTACAAAGTCATTGATGATACCTTTTTCATCCATTTTAACAACACCAAAGGCAGAAGGATCATCTACTTGTTTTACCCAAATAATGCCGTCTACCTCAGGGGAAATAGTAAAATCGGCATCAAAAATGGTATCTGCAAAACCTACAATTGTATGCCCTTCTAGGAAATCTTTGGCACAATATATTGCATGCGCAGTTCCCAAGGCTTCTCTTTGATAGACAATCGAAGATTTGGCGCCTAATTCTTTCCCAATTTGATGAAGTTTACTTTCAATTTCTTGTCCAAAATCTTCATTGATTATGTACACAATATTGTCTATAACATCATCTGTCATAGCGCACAATTTCTCTACCAACCATTGCACTATAGGTTTTCCAGCAACTGGAATCATGGGTTTTGGTGTAGTTAAGCTTTGCGGTCGCATTCGTTTTCCTCGACCAGCCATTGGGACAATTATATTCATTTTTTGTTAAGTACCTGTATGTCCATATCCTCCATGACCTCTTTTGGTGTCTGAAAGATTTTGAACTGATTTAAAATTTACTTTTTCAATTTTACCAAAAACCATCTGCGCAATTCGCTCTCTAGGGGCCAAAATTACTTCTTCATTCGAAAGATTTACCATAAGCACTTTTATTTCTCCTCTATAATCTGCATCAATAGTGCCTGGTGTATTTAAACAGCTCACACCTCTTTTTAATGCCAAACCACTTCTTGGTCTTATTTGGGCCTCCAAACCAGTAGGCATTTCGATCTTTATTCCTGTAGGTATTAATACCCTTTCTAAAGGTTTTAAAGAAACTGATTTTGTTATATTGGCTTGTAAATCAACCCCAGAAGAACCTTCTGTCTGGTATTCAGGTGTTGAAACGCCTTGAAAATGGATTATTTTAACCTCTACCTCCACGCTTTTCGGACAAAACTATTAAAATGTTTTTACCTTCTAAATAATAAATAATTAGTCCGTAAAGAGCCAACACAAAAAAAGCATATAACCAAAGTGCATCTCCTTTTAAATCAACTAGTTGATAAAATAAAACAACAACAACAATAGAGAATGAAATATTAAAGATAATCTTCTTTACTGCGTAGGAAATTGGATAATGACGAGATCCCAATTTCCAAGCCAATATGGTCATGGTTAAATAAACTAAAAAGGTGGTTAAAGCTGAGGCTAAAATACCTATTACAGGAATAAATATATAATTAAATAGCACTGTTAAGCCTGCACCCAAAAGCGAAATATATAAACCATATTTGTTTTGATTGGTTAGCTTATACCAAATTGAAACAATAAAATACATACCCAAAAATAAGTTTGCAAAAAGCAGGACTGGGATTATATCAAAGGCATATTCATGTTGATAATATGAATCTCCGTAAACCAACAATTTAGCTAAATATGGAGAAAATAAAGATACTGCGACAACAAAAAATGAGCCAAACAAAACATAAACATTCATTAAATCTCGGTGGCTTGTTTTGCTCCCTTTTTCTGCGTTTTCAAAGAAAAAAGGTTCTACAGCATATCTAAATGCTTGGTTAAATAAGGATAGGATTATCGCTATTTTGTAAAAAGCTGAGTAAACCCCAATATCATATAGAGGATTTTCAGTAGTCAACCGCTGACTTAGTAAAACTCTGTCTAAGGTTTCATTTATCATACCGGCGAGACCAATAAGTAATATAGGCCATCCATAAGTGCACATTCTCTTCCATCTTTCTTTTGTCCAAAATAATTTATTTGACCACCAGACATCCTTCAACAGGGCAAAAACCAAGGCACTTGAAAACAAATTGGAAACGAAAATCATTTCAATTTTTGGTTCAATTGGCAAGAATGGGATATTCCACCCCTTGATATTTAGATAAGGGATCAATACCAATAATAGAATGTTTAAAATAATGTTTAAACCTATTCCGCTCAACCTTACCCGCGCAAAACGCTTGGCGTTTTGCTCAAATCTCAAATAAGCAAAAGCAATAGCAGACACAGCATCGAAAAAAATGATCAGGCCTCCATATTGGATCAACTTTTCGGTGTTCTTTAAGGAAATAAATTTTGACAAAAAGCCAGGAAAAAACCAACAGATTAAAGAAAACGGAATGGCTAAAAACAATACGGACACTAATGCCGTGTTGAGGTGTTCTTTAATCTCTTCTCTTTTTCTAGAAAAATAAAAAAAAGAAGTTTCCATGCCTTGGGTGGTAACAACTGTAACAAATGCAATGAGCACGTATAGGTAGGACACTTTTCCATACTCACTTGGGGTAAAATTAGCTGTGTACAATGGAACCAATAAGACATTTAGAAAACGCCCTGCAATAGAACTTAAACCATAAATTGATGTTTGTTTTGCTAATTTACCTAAGTCTGTCAAGCTAAATAATGACAACAAATTTAGGCCACTAAATCAATCCATAACTTCAATTCACAATTTCAATCATGCAAATATTAGATATCATAGAAATATCTTTTGAATAAGAACACAAAAAACATCGCTTATTTTTGTCTTTCAAAAAATGGGTAAAGCCAAAGATAACAAAGCAATCAATCAAGATTCGTTTAAGCAAGAATTGTTGGAAGATTACCGCGTGGCTTATCGTAGTCGGCATGCCTCCCTTCTGGGAAGAAAGGAAGTTTTAACTGGAAAAGCAAAGTTTGGCATTTTTGGAGATGGTAAAGAGATAGCTCAAGTAGCTATGGCTAAATTTTTTGAAAAAGGAGATTATCGCGCTGGATATTACCGAGACCAAACTTTCATGTTTGCTAAAGGGATAAGCGATGTGCAAAAATTCTTTGCACAACTATATGCGCACCCTGATGTGCACCAAGAACCTTCCTCAGGAGGGCGTTCAATGAATGGTCACTTCTCTACAAGATTATTAGACGAAAATGGTGATTGGCTAAATCCCCTTGATCGATTTAACTCATCAGCAGATATTTCACCAACTGCAGGTCAGATGCCAAGATTGTTGGGCTTGGCCTTTGCTTCAAAAATTTATAGACAACATCCTAAAATTAAGCAAGATTTTTTCTCCAACAACGGAAATGAAATTGCCTGGGGAACCATTGGAAATGCAAGTACTTCCGAAGGTCACTTTTGGGAAACTATTAATGCTGCAGGCGTTTTGCAAGTTCCTATGTTGCTCTCAATCTGGGATGATGGATATGGCATTTCTGTACCCGCTAAATATCAAACGACCAAAGAAGACATTGGTGCACTCCTTGAAGGATTTGTTTCAGATAAAGAGGGTGAAGGCATCCATTTATTTCGTGTTGCTGGTTGGGATTATCCAAATTTGGTGAGGACGTATAAAGAAGCCGTTGAATTATGCAGAAGTCAACACAAACCTGTTGTTGTACATGTAACAGAAATGACTCAACCTCAGGGACATAGCACCTCAGGAAGTCATGAGCGATACAAGAGTAAAGAACGGCTAAAATGGGAAGAAGATTTTGACTGTATACAAAAAATGAGACAATGGATCTTGGACAAAAATGTAACAACAGAAGACAAACTTGAATTATTGGAAAAAGAAGAAATAGAGGGCGTAAAAAATTCAAAAAAAGTGGCTTGGGATGCATTTAATAAAGAACTAAAAAATGAGGTCAATTTAATTGCTGAAGTACTTAATAAAGAGGGCTTTTCTATTTTAAATAAGGAATTAAAATCTACCTTAAACCCACTAAGAAGAGACTTGCACAAACTATTGCACAAGGCGATTTTAGAAAAAAACAGCCCTGCTCTTGTAGCGTTGAGAGATAAATTACTTTCCAAAACACAGGAAAAATACTCAAGTCATCTATACAGTCATTCTAAAAATAGTATAGGTCATATTTCTCCTACTCCGTTCACCTATGAAAAAGATGCCAAGCAAGTAAATGGTTTTGAAATCCTTCAAGCATTTTTTGATTATCAACTAACAAACAACCCCAAATTTTTTGCGTTTGGTGAAGACGTTGGAAAAATTGGAGATGTAAATCAAGGATTTGCAGGTTTGCAAGAGAAACATGGTGAACATCGTGTTACCGACACAGGAATTCGAGAAATGACAATAGTCGGACAAGCAATTGGCGCAGCTATGAGAGGACTTAGGCCACTTGCAGAAATCCAATATCTTGACTATCTACTTTACGGCATTCAAACATTGAGTGATGATGTAAGCACACTTCAATACCGATCTGCAGGTGGACAAAAGGCACCACTAATTATAAGAACAAGAGGCCATAGATTGGAGGGTATTTGGCATAGTGGTTCACCTATGGGAATGGTTGTTAATGCGTTAAGAGGAATGCATGTTTGTGTCCCAAGAAACATGACTCAAGCTGTTGGAATGTACAATACACTTCTCCAATCAGATGAACCCGCCCTAGTGGTAGAATGCCTTAACGGTTATCGGCTAAAAGAAAAGATGCCAAACAATCTTGGCCAAGCTTCCTTGCCATTAGGTATGCCAGAAATTTTGGAAACGGGTAATGATATTACTGTGGTTTCTTATGGCTCAACGCTAAGAATTATTCAAGAGGCCTTACCTGCTTTAAAACAAAAAGGAATTGGTATTGAGCTCATTGATGTTCAAACACTTTTGCCTTTTGATATACAAAACAGCGTAGTTGACTCCATCAAGAAAACAAATAAAGTAGCCTTTATTGATGAAGATGTTAGCGGTGGTGCAACTGCTTTTATGATGGAAAAAGTTTTGGTGAATGGAGGCGGATTTCAATTTCTTGATGCCCAACCAATTTGTATTTCCGCCAAAGACCATAGACCTGCTTATGGAACTGATGGAGACTATTTTTCAAAACCGAATGCTGAAGAAATTTTTGACAAACTATACAATATGATGAATGAGTACAATCCACAGAAATACCCAAATATTTTTTAATCCCACGAAGAAAGTCGGCAGGAAAATATGTCAAGCAATTCTAATTGCTGGGCTATTCGTGGCTTCCAAACCAAGTGCTGCCCAAATTAATGAAAAACAAATAGGCTCTTGGTGGATGTATTTTTTTAACCATCATCAAGCACATAAGAGATTTGGTTTTCAAGGTGATGTCCAATTGAGAAATTGGGGGCTTGCAGAAGATTTAGAACAATTGATGCTGCGTGGTGGTGCATCTTTTTCACCAATTGGAAAAAAATGGAAATTTACCCAAGGATACGCCCACATAAGTACTGGAAAATTTGGCAAAAGCACGGCAATTTTTGGAGAAAACAGAATATATCAAGAGCTTTTGGTTCCCAGCAAATTAGGCACTAGATTTTATTTCAACCATCGCTTTCGTTTTGAAGAACGCTTTATTGATAATCAAGATTTCAAAACGAGATTTCGTTACAACTTGTTCCTAAATATTCCGTTAAGTCAATCTGCTTTTACGAAGCATGTTTTTTATGCTGCCCTATACAACGAACTTTTTTTAAATACACAAAAAGAAGCCTTTGATCGAAATAGATTTTATGCAGCGCTCGGTTTTGTAATTAAAGAAGGTTTAAAAACCCAATTCGGCATTATGCAACAATCCACTCAAAATTGGACCAAAAACCAATTTCAACTTAGTTTACATCACAATTTTTAGGGTTAATATTCGTCTCTTTTACATCTCAAAAATTTTTGACAAACAACCCAATAATGAGTTATACCTTTAATTATTCACACCACAATTAATTAGCTATCTATTTGATTTTTTTGTATGTTTGGTAAGTGCAAAGAGTTAAATTTTTAATACCTTCTTTCTTTTTACTCGCTTTCCATTTAAGTTGCGCCCAATCATTTAATAATGGGATACTCAGCCATAATGGAGAAAACCGAGCATATCGCCTTTTTATTCCCAGCCAATATGATGGTGAAACAAGCATTCCTTTATTACTAAATTTTCATGCGGGAAATGGCTCCATTCAAGATCAAGTTGATCTTTCCGATATGCATACCATTGCAGATACCGCAAACTTTATGGTTGTATACCCTCAGGCATTGGCAGATCCCACTGATGGAGGTTCAACAAATTGGATGCGGAAAGCTCCCACAACCTTTGATGATGTTCCATTTATAAAAACCCTTATAGACACCGTCTCAAGCCAATACAACATAGATAAAGAAAGGGTATATGCCACAGGCTATTCATTGGGCGGAGAATTCACCTTTGAGTTGGGCTGTCGATTATTTGATAAAATTGCAGCTATTGCACCCGTTGCAAGACCTATGACCAAAGTTACTTATGAAAATTGTAATCCAAATCGACCCTTGCCTGTAATGCTTGTTATGGGTACAAATGACGATACGTATAATGGTATTGAATTTGGAGGGACTAAGTGGTATTTCTCAGCATCCGAAACGATGAACTTTTGGGCGGAGCATAACAATACAGAAACAAGTGCTGTTGTCACAGACTTTCAAGATATATCAAATATGGACGGAAGCACCGCTCAAAAATCTACTTGGCAAAATGGAGACCAATGCGTATCAATTGAACATATAAAAATAATTAATGGAGGACATACTTGGCCAGGTAGCTTTTTTGGTAATCAAGACATAAATGGCTCTAAAGAAATTTGGAAATTCTTATCTAAATATGACATCAATGGTCTAATAGATTGTGAAACCAATAGCTACGAAAATTTATCTTCTCATACAACCGTTCAGGTTAATCCAAATCCCTTTAGAAACTTTATTGAAATTCATGGTCTAAAAAACACCATTGAATACAAAATTTTCTCTAGCTTAGGAGAAGAAATAGAAAAAGGAAATCTAACGGTTAGCAATCCAATTCTCCAAACTTCAAATCTACCAAAGGGTTTATATATCCTTAAAATGGAAGGTCAAATGTTTAGGATATTGAAAAACTAATCTCGGCACGTTCAGAAATTAAAAATAGTTTTTGATCATTTTCTCGTCTGCATAAAGATCTAGTGCGATTTTTTTTAATTTTCACATGCGGTTGTTTTCTGAAAATGAAATTTTCGCCCTCTTTAACATCCGCTAAAATATTGACACCTTTATCCTTCAATTCTTTAAGCACAAATGGATCTTTTCGCGTCGTTGCCGAAGGGTTATTAGCGAATAGCACAAGTGCCTTCTGATCTCCTTCTGACAGTTTGCCTAGTCTTATCCAATACAAGATTAAAGCGCTGAACTCTGCTTTCCATTCTTTGCCATGTGCATTAATTTTTCCCCAACCATACTTTTCTGTAGCCAACAAATGTGCCAATTCGTGCAAAAAAGTAAGTGCGAACCTATTTTTACTTAATTCTCCATTTACGCTAAGCCTATGCGGACTTTGTTTACTTTTAGGTCTATAATCGCCTAGCTTGCTCTGCCTACTTTTACTAATGGTAAAATCTATGGCGTACATTCTTATATTTTTGAAGGCAAAATCTACCAATTCTTCAGGCAAATATTTACTTAATATCTTGGTGTGCTTTTCTGTCATTTAGCAAAAAAAAGGCATAAAAATTCTCTTAAGCTATGGGATATTTATAGGAATCTTTAGTGAATTTTTCTGTAACACAACCCGCTCGGAAAATATCCATTCGTATTTGTTATTCCAAGTTTCGTTCAATCTCATTTTTGATTGTCTTTATTTTACTCCTTGCCGCTACGGAAAATACACTATTGGTATAGTTATAAACCAGCTTTTGATAGGTATCAATTGCTTCTGTCTTATTTTTTAGTTGATTCTCATATAGGTTGGCAATGTGCCACAAGGCATTGTCAGCCAAAATATCTTCCGGGAAATCTTTTGCCACCAAATTATAAAAGAAAATTGCTTCAAGCCAATTTCTTTGCTTGGCCATGATACGGGCTTTTAGGTAGATAATTTCATCGTTTAATGTTTCATTTTTTGTCGCAAACGGAAGTGCATCTAAAATAGATAAGCTTTCTTGAAAGCGATTTTGGTAAAGCAATAATTCCGCTTGTGCATATCGTTGTAGAGCAGTTTCTGTACTGTCAAGACCCGTGTTGTCTGAAATTAATATACTAAGCTCCATAGCATCATTGGCAATAAGTCTCGAAGTAGCTCTTTTTAGAATGTTTAATTGTTCTTTTGACCAAGCAAAATCACCTTTATAATAACTTAGTCTTGCATTTTTTAAACGCGCTTCCTGACCTAAAATATCTTCTTTAAATGCTTTATCAACTTGACCATACAATAATTGGGCTTCCCATATTTCATCATCCACCAAATAGGCATCTGCTAAGAGCAATTTTGTTTTCCCAATTTGTTTTTTGGATAGTCCTGAATAAGCCAAAATATTTTGCAATTCTTTTGCTGCTTTTTGTGATTGATTTAAAAATAAGAGTTGAAATTCCGCATAATCTAATTGAAGATCAATCGCATTTTCATTTACACCAAATTCTTCAAAATATCTTTCAAACTCTTGATTTAATTCAGTCACTAACAATTGTTGAAAGCCTGTTTGTTCCAAACGTGATTTTTTTATTTGAATTAAGGACATTTTTGCTTCCCGATACCTAAAGGTCGCTCTGCCAAGATTTGATACGTATTGCAAAGCTTGTTCAGCATGATCCCATTTTTTTAGTCGCATCATCTGAATGGCAAAAAAAAATGTTCGCTCTCCTTCCCTTTGCTCCCTCTTTTCCAAAGCAATTGTTTGTTTAAAAGCTTCGTGATACCTCTCTTTTTGAACAAAAACCCAAACCAACAATTCATTTAATATCAGCTTGTCTGGGTTTTTCTGCATGTACTTAATTAGCACTTGTACCACCTCTTCCAAAAAGTTAGGTGATTCAATATGTTCTGATAACTCCCCATTTATCTGTACAATATTCATTTGCTTATTCAGCAATTTTGTTAGGAGAAATTCATATAAATCATAACTTTTCTCTGTAATTTTTAACCACTGAATGTTTGATTCGATAATTAAGCTACTGTTGGGAAAATATCTCAAAGCATTTTTCAACGTTTTTTCTGCACCAAAAGTCCATTTTCTATGTGCAAAAGCTTTGTACGCATTGTGAAACACCAAATCATTTTTCTCCAAATTATTTAATAAATTTTCAATGCTTTTCGCTTCATTGAATTTTTTTTCTTTTTTCTTCTTCAACCACAAATAATCTATTTGGTAATCTAACTTTTGCGGAAATGATTTTATCAATTTCTTGACCAAAATTTGTGCATCATTATAAATTCCTAGCTTTACAGAAGCAACAATGAAATATTCATAAAATTTTTCCTTACCCAAATATTTATACGCCATTTTTTTTAATTCAGGAAAAGCTGCTTCATAAGCGCCCTCCTCATACATCTGAATTACTAGCTTTTCATCCATGGTCTGGCAGAAAGCCACATTTGACATGGCAAAAAAGAATGCTAAAAGAAAAAATTCTTTGATCTTTTTCATGGAAAATGATAAGCAAAATACGATATTCTCTTTAAAGCCGCTATTTTAATATTATTTTTGTTTAGCAAATAACAAGCGTCTTTTTATTTGCCATGATCCATCCATCGAATACCATCCGCCAAACCCTCACTTTCGATGATGTTTTGGTAGTTCCAGCCTATTCTGAAGTACTCCCAAGGGATACGATAACCAGTACGAAGCTCAGCCGAAATATTCGTTTAAATATACCCATGATATCCTCTGCAATGGATACAGTAACTGAATGGAGAATGGCAGTAGCTATGGCACGTTCTGGAGGTATAGGAATGATTCATAAAAATATGAGCATTGAAGCTCAAGCAAGTCAAGTAAAAAAAGTAAAAAGAAGCGAAAGTGGGATGATTATTGATCCAATTACTTTACATGGTGAAGCTTCGTTAGAAGATGCCTTGCACATCATGAAAGAAAATCGAATTGGTGGGATTCCAATTGTGGATGGAAATAACAAGCTTGTTGGCATTATCACCAATAGAGATTTAAGATTTGAAAAGAATCTTAGCCGAAAAATATATGAAGTCATGACCAAAGACAAGCTCATTACTGCCTCAGAAGGAACCAAACTTACCGATGCAGAAAGTATTTTACAGGCACACAAAATTGAAAAACTACCCGTTGTAAATAATCAAAATCAACTAAAAGGACTCATTACCTTTAAAGACATTCAAAAAGTAAAAAACTATCCTCAAGCGTGTAAAGATCAATACGGAAGGTTGTTAGTTGGAGCTGCTATTGGAGTTACCGAGGATAGTTTGGAGCGAGTTGATGCCTTAAGCAAAGAAGGCGTAGACGTAATTACTTTGGACACCGCTCATGGCCACAGCAAAGGTGTTATAGAAATGGCAAAAAAAATCAAGAAGCAATACAATTCTATCGATTTAATAGTTGGAAATATTGCCACTGAACAAGCGGCTAAAGATTTACTAAATACAGGTTGCGATGGTATCAAAGTTGGTGTTGGACCCGGTTCGATATGCACTACACGTATCATTGCTGGAATCGGTGTTCCACAATTGACCGCAATCATGGATTGTGCGCAAGTTCTAGAGAATGAAGATATTGGTCTTATTGCTGACGGTGGAATACGCTACAGTGGAGATATTGTAAAAGCCATTGCAACAGGTGCAGATACTATTATGGCGGGATCTATCTTAGCAGGAACTGCCGAGTCTCCAGGTGAAACATCAATTATTAATGGAAGAAGAATGAAAACCTACAGAGGTATGGGAAGCTTGGCTTCAATGAAAAAAGGCTCTAAGGATAGGTATTTTCAAGATGCAGAAGATGAAATAAATAAATTGGTTCCAGAAGGCATAGAAGGTTCCGTACCATTTAAGGGTTCTATTTCAGAAGTTCTGTATCAATATATTGGCGGTTTAAAAGCAGGTATGGGCTATTGTGGAGCTAAAGATATTGAACAACTCAAAAAGGCAGAAATTGCACAAATCTCAAATGCTGGCATCTTAGAAAGTCATCCTCACGATATAAAAATCACCAAAGAGGCTCCAAATTATACCCGCTAGTTTTTACAGTTTTCATGACCATATTTTAAGGCGCATTTAACCTTGGGCTGCTTTAAAAGTTGATCATAATTTTCAGGGAACCTGGTCTTTAAAAAAACTCTAAAATATGCTTTTTGGTTCATCGATTCCCAATGTATAAGTGTCTTGCTGTATTGCCAAGTTTGAAACAAATTCAGCCCGATACATACGCAAACGATCGTATACAAAAGCTTTTTTAGTTTTAGATTAAAAAGGATTTGAAAACTTGCACCTAACAAGATGGCAAACAATGGATAAAACTCTATCATGGCACGCATACCAAATCCGCCACCATACCACCAACACCACCATGAAAAGAGTACCCAACACGCAAAAATTAAAATCATTGAAATGGGGAGCACCCAATGTTTATTTCCCTTCTGGTTTGCCAAAAAATAGATACCTGGGATTGAAAAAAGTAAAATAGGCGTATAAATAAAAAGACCCTTTCTGAAACCAAAAAGTCCTTTCCAAATATGCGGGTTTTTAAAGAAAAAGTTCTCCTCACCATAACTATAATAAATCCATTGGCCAGTAATTTCTTTCCAATAATACATTTGCGGAATAAAGGGTAAAATACCCAGGAAAATGGCAAAAACTAGATACAAGTAGTTGGCCTTTCCGCTTTGCAAAAAGCGCATCAAATGCTTGGTATTTAGCCATAAAGGAAGGACTAGGAACAAAATGTTGGTTGGGCGAATAAGCACCAAAAGACCCAAAACCAAGGCCATAATCAACAACCATTTCACCTGACTTTGTTGCCTAAACTTCTCTACAGAAATACCTAGCAAAACAACCAAAAAAAAGGAATAGGTATGACTCATCCCAGGCTCAGCAATTACATAATGTAAATAGTTGGTAGCCAATACAATTGTAAATAATAACAGGGCAATTATCTTGTCTTTAAAAAAGAAGGATAAAAAATACCGAAGTAAGAAAATAGAAAAAAAGCTCAGTAACAGCGCATTAATTGATAAAGCCAACTGATAAGGCAGGCTATAGCCATTTCTGTTGTATTTGCTCTGAAGAACTGTGTAAGTATCTGCAATCACAAAACCAGGGAAGTATAAATATGCTAAACCCATAGTATATTTCAAAAGTCTTTTCCCCTTATAATCATTCACCCAAACACCTTCAAAAGGCTCTTCTTTTGGAAGTATTCCAATAAAATTTAATTCTAGATCTTGATAAATGAATTTCGCAGGCAAATAGGCATAATAACTTGCAACATCATAGACAATGGCCCGTTGTTTTTTCCAAGGTTTAGTATACAAAGATAAAAGGGTAAGTATAAGACATAAAACAATCGCGCCAAATTTCGAATAGCTAATACTTTTCATTTTTTCGATAAGTAAATATTAGGTAAGGCGCCAATGTTTGACTTTTAAGAACCGCATTTATCCAATTTATTATGGAAAATACAATTTTTTTCCAAAGAGCATTTTCTCGATTGTTCCAATTTAGTAATCCAACTGAAAATTTCCATGTTTTGTAGTCGTCAATAATTTGAGCATACCATGAAATTTTTTCGAGTCTTTCCGCCCAGTTGCCTGTTTCTGGATGACAGGTATTGCTTGAATAAGTTGTATTAATTTTTAAATCATTTTCAAAATCACAAAAACGTAAGCCCTTTGTAATTTTTGCTTTTGTTAATGCCATTTCATCTGACATTCCTTTCTTTTCAAAATAAGATTTTCTCATACCATAATATTCCTCTTCAGCCTTCTTATGAATGTTTTTAAAATATCTTTTCCTGAGTAAATTGTGTGGGTTGGCACTTGTCCCAAAAACAAATTCTTTTAATTTTCCTTGCTCAATTTCACGGTATAAAAAATTGGGGAAATCATAAATATGCTCAACAACATCTCTAGCTATTAAAATGCTAGAGTTGCTTGGTATCTCTTTTTGTGAACCACATAGAACTAAAACATCTATATGTAAATGTTTAAACATATTCTTAGCAAAATTGCATGCCTCTGAATTGTGATCTACCATTACTATATTAGAATAACCCTTTATATGCAGCATCAAACTAAGCATACCAATTCCCCCGCCAAAGTCTACCACGTCAAAAGTATTGGGGCATTCGATCTCATTTACAAGCGCATCCAATATATAGGCCTCATAATGTGTTTTTTGCAAATAGCTTTTAAAATAATCTAGTGCATATTGGCTTTTACTAAACTGCTCAAAAGGAAGTTTATGAACCACCTTCACAAATTTTTTTTGCGTTTCAGTCAATCTTGACATTCTATTAAAAGTATGTTGCCTTCTGAAAAACTTATTTGTACAAAGCCATCTTTAGCACTCTCGTTGCTCGAACTTGTTTTTTGCCCGAGTTCTAAATGGGCATCATCTAAATCGTACTTTAGACCTGAAGTACAAACCTGTTTGGCTTGCCAAGCAGGTATCAGCGATATTTTACTCCCCTTGGGGTAATATTTTTTAAATTCATTTGGCAAAAAATAGCTTTTACAATAATCATCAATAATGGCTATCTGAATATCTTTCTTGTACTTTATGTAGGACGAATAGTTGTTTAATACATGATCTGTTCTTTGGCCATTTGCCCAGATAATGTTAACGGAATGTATGCCCAATGAAATCAAATAATCTAAACCTTTTTCAAGGTCTGTTTTGTTTTGATTTGGTGCTTCAATTATTTTGGTATGCTCTGGATTTACGAATTTTTTCGCATCAAAATGATCATCAAAATCTCCTAAAACTGCATCAGGAAAAATTTTATATGCCGAAGAGAATCGAACCGCACCATCAAGCATCAAAACAAAGGGTCCCCAAGCCAACAGTTCATCTACCAACTTTTGAGAACATTTTTCCCCATCCGCAATGAGTAAAGCTGGCTCTTGAAAATCTTGTACTCTATGGTTAGAAGACATAGTTCTCCTTTTTTTGTAATTTGCTCGATATTAGATAAAATGATAAGCAATATGAAGTTTTTACCTGTTAATTTTTACTTATTCGTCTTACTGGTGCTTTCCATGTTTTCTTGCAGTAAAGAGACCACTTGGAATTCTATTTACAAAGTGCCTTTAGCATCAGGCAACTTAGGCTTTTCAGACTTATCAGCGGACTCATCTGTTCGCTCAAACGACTCGGGACTTATAGTCTTGGAATTCAACAAGCAAATTTCATTGGATAGCCTTGGTTCCATTTTGACCGTTCCTGATACGGTGAGTCAAAGAGTGGCCAACCTTCAATCTCTCAAACTTGAAGACAAAGAATTAAATGATACCATTCCTTTAAAAGATCTGTATCCTCAAAGTATTTTTCTAGACGGCCAATCCGTACAATTGCCAAGTTTAGAAATTACACAAGCCACAACACAAAACATTGATGTTTCCGAAACCTTTTTTAAAGAGGCCATTTTCTCAAAAGGAATAATGAAAATTAGTATCTTCAATGACTTACCCGTAGGAATTGAAGTGCTTGAATTTTCGCTAAAAAATGCTTCAAACGGAGAAGTTATCGCTAAAGATACATTTAAAAATATTGCTCCATCTACCTATCAAATTAAAAGTTTTGATTTGGCGAACAAAAAAGTAGAAGGTATCTTAAATGGTGAAGTTAGCTATGTAAAAACCAAAGCAAGTGTTGGCAATGTTGTTGTGGAAGTAAATAAAGGCATTCGAGTAAAAATAGAGGTGTTAGACTTAAACCCTATTTCAGCAACAGCTGTTTTTCCTGCCCAAAATTTAATTACCGATGTTCAATCTATTTATTACGATTTAGGCGGTCCCGAGTTGACTTTTATGGCCTTACGTTCTGGGAAAATTCTTATTGATGCCGTAAGTACGATTGAAGAAGAAATAGTGTTATCATATGATATTCCTTATTCAGAAGATACAAAACGGAATATGCAACCCATAAGCATTCAGCAAAATGTACCTCCTGCGCCCCCAAATGGAATTAGCAATTTTCAAAGTACTTATGATGTAGGTAAACTAACGGGCGTTTCTTTAAAGGACAGCCAACAGAACGTGTTTCCCGTCCCTACAAATACCATTTATAATATTTTTAGCTCGCGAATGGTGTATTCTGGAAAAATGCGCTCTATTTCTCTCGAAGACAGTGTTTTGGTGACGTTTGGTTTTGTAAATATGGTTCCTGAATTGGCCATTGGTAATTTTTTGACCAAAAACTACCGATTAATACAAAGCAACCAGCTATCCGATAATAAATTTTTTGGCGAAATAAGTCTAGAGAGTGCCAGAGTAAATTTGCTTATCACCAATAGCTACGGTATTCAGTCAGAATTAAAGATAAATGAAATTGTTGGATATAATTCACAAACAAAAAATTCTGTTGTTCTTTCCGCTCCAGCTCTTGAAAAAACCCTATTAATTGACAGGGCAAGTAATCCGCCACTTCGTCCTTATGTATTAAGCATTCCGCTGGACCAAAGCAACTCAAATATCAAACCATTTTTAGAAAATATACCTAATGAAATTAGCATTGATGCAAGCGCACTAACTGCGCCAAACGGTCATAACGATTATACTGACTTTGCTTTTTATGATAGTGATCTAACCTTAGACCTTCAGGTGGAAATTCCTATGATTTTTAATGCAAAAAACTTTGGTTTTGAGCAGAGAATAAGCTTGGAAAAATTAGACTATGACATTATGAACAATATTGAAGGTGGCCAACTTATTCTTGAGGCAGAAAATACGCTTCCATTTGACTTACAAAGTCGCTTTGTTTTTTATAATGAAATAGGGGATTCCCTCTTCTCATTGCAGCCCATTGAAACAAATTCCTATATTGCTAGTGGCAAAATAGATACACAGACAAAAAAAGTAAAAGAAAGCAGTTTTAGTACGGTTTTATACCCTATGCAAGGATGGCAAATCCTGCTTCTTAAAAAGGCCACTGAAGTGAAAATTCGTTTAGAGCTTAACCACCAAGACTTCGAAAAATATCCAGTTTATGATACTGGTAAGTTAGATTTTCAACTAAAAGGAGATTTCAATTATGCATCAAAAATTTAAACTATGCTCTTTTTTCCTTTTTATCCCTATAGTGTCCTTGATTGCACAGAACACTAGCTGGGAAATTGAGGTAGATAATCAAATTTTTGGTAATGGCACGAATCAGAATTTCATTAATGTTTTTGTTTTTGGTGGCGAGCTTTCTGCCAAAACAATCGATGATAATTCAAACTTGCTAGGCACAAAAAATAAACTTTTCGCTAGTTCTACTATGCGCGGAAAACTTCGTGTTGATAGCGCTCAATCTATCTCATTAGATTACCAATTCTTGAGTCATAGCGTGTATTCTAAAAATGCCTTTGACTTATTGTTTAAAGGAAACCAAAGTTCAAAAAAACAGGTAAACGTTGGAGATTTTGTTTTGAACCGTTGGCGGTATTTTGGACTCAATTACCATAAATCTTGGCATGAAAAAAACAAAAACATTACAATTTCTTTTGGACCTCAATTTGTCTTAGGGTATAACCATGCTAGAGGTAATATTAGTTATCAGACCAATGATCAAAGCTATGCCACTTTTGTAGATGGAGATGGTCAGGCCAGGTTACAAAACAATAGCCAAGGGCTACTGGGTTTGGGATTGGCGACTGGTATTTCCTATGAAAAAAAGCTAGTCAACAAACAAAGCATTGGTTTTACATTGAAAGACTTTGGTTTTTTTAGTACAATTAAAAACATCAGAAACTTAAGTTTTAATGGTTCTGGCTCCTTTGAAGGCCAAAAAATTAAATGGAAAAATGGTAGATTGGTTTCACTGGTAAATGGGATAGATTCTATTTCAGAGTCTCTTAATTGGTCAGATGATAGAAAAAGGTATA
This sequence comes from Bacteroidetes bacterium MED-G17, assembly GCA_002457675.1. Lineage (GTDB taxonomy): Bacteria > Bacteroidota > Bacteroidia > NS11-12g > UBA9320 > MED-G17. The sequence continues at coordinate 169,923 of NTKK01000002.1, read as the reverse complement.
CCGGCATGTTGCCTTTCTCTTTGTCTTTTCATTTCAACAAACAATTGGATATGCAAAAATTAAAAAGTTGGGATTTGCTTGCACAAAGCAACCCCTTGGTTAATTTTATTTATCTAGAAAATATTCTAAAGTTCAAGCACCTTCAAACAGGTCTTGGCTTTTCCAACGCCTTAAGTCCTTATACGATCTTTGGTATACAGAAAGGACAAATATCTTGCAGAATTAACGGTTTAGAATCTGGTTTAATCAAGTCTATGCCGAGTAATTTGGGATTTGCTATCGCGTGGATAAACTAGGGGTTTCATTTTGCCATTGCTCGCCCGTGATAATTATTCGCTTGAGTAATTGCTGAGAATAATCAATCAACTCTTCAATTTCGCCTGTTCCCGCCAAACGTAAATATTTGTAAATTAGTAAGTCTTCTCCACAACTTTCGATATGATACTGATCTGACTGATTAAGAAAATCTAATAAGGCACCTTTAAAAAAAGCCTTTACTTCTGATTCGTTAGGCCCTGTAAGTGCAAATTTTTTGGTAAAGTTTTTGTCTTCCTCAATGGCAATATCTTTTTTAATGGCAAATTCTAGCAAACGATCAAAAAACTCCTCTTTCTCTAGTTTAAATTCAGGAATTCGCAAAGGCAGCGAGATATGCATCAAAGTAAAATGATGTATTTCTGATGCCATTAAAGCACCCTCATCATAAGTTACGTCTGCAACATCAAAAGAAATGTCTACATCTTTAAACCTACCGCTTATTTCATTCTTCTTAAACGACACAATTTTATTTTTAAAAACATCAAAATTTTTGAGCATTTGTGCGTTCCAGTTTATCGAGGGATTATAAGCAAAACCATGCTCCTTGGCAAAATTGGTTAGTGAGATTTGTCGTGGACTTAATCTTTTTATTTCACCTTTTGGTAACATAAAGTGTAAAGCATCTGGATGATCTGAAGAACTCTTAAGTATGCTTAAACCCAATAAGTCAATACTTCCTTTTTGATCATAATGCTCTTTAAAATCGTGTAGGTATTCCATGACTGTGTGATCAACCAAACGGGCATGGCTGAAATCCAAAACGATTTTTTGTCCATCTGGTATTTTTTCTAATTCGGTAATTAGTACATTGTTGTTAAAAAAATTGCAAACTCCTTTGATTTTGAAAAAATACTTTTCACCCTTTATTTCATACAAGTGGGTATGAGGTTTGCGTAAATAGTGTAAAAATGTTTTTACACTCAAAAAAGAACGAGTATAATGAAGGTATAATGCAAAAACCATTCCTACCAAAACACCATATATAAGTCCTAATGTGAGCGTTGCTATGAAGGAAACCAACATAATGGTAAGTTGCTCCCATCCTTTTCGGTACACATCTTTAAACTTTCTTGGTGAAGTAAGCTTGAAACCCGTAAATATAAGTATCGCTGCTAAAGCCGCTGTTGGAACAAGTTTAATTAATGGAAGAGCAAATACCACCAACAACAGCAAAACCGAACCATGAAAAAAATTGGAGAAACGAGATTTTGCACCATGGTTGATATTTACCGAACTTCGCACAATTACGGTAATTACTGGAAGGCCACCTATCAAGGAGGAAAATGCCGTACTTGCACCGACAGAAATAAGGTCCAAATTTTTGTTTGTTTGTCTTTTTTCAGGATCTAGTTTTTCAACTGCTTTAGAACTTATTAGTGTTTCTATAGAACCAATAAAAACGATGAGGAAAACCACTTGCCAAAATCCTGGTTCTGTAATTCTGCTAAAATTGGGCAAAGCAAAATCGATAGAAAAGCTTTCTGGAAGGCCTTGAATTAGCATTTTTTGACCCATTTCAAAAGACATACCGAAAAAATTCATGGTGTTTGCGCTGTCCAATTGGTACAAGAAATAAAAAGGAATAGAAAATAATATTACCCAAACCACACTTGGAATAAATTTAATAAAAGAGATTTTGATAAAACGGTGCGCATACATTATTCCAATTGAAAAAATTGAGATTATTACCACAAAAGGATTTAGAATAACAATGGAATTGGGTATATCTATAATAATGTCCATAATGCTTTTAGCTGATGTTTGAACACCAAGAGCAACATGAACTTGTTTTGCCAAAATAATTACGCCAATGGCAGCTAGCAAGCCCTGAACAACTGTTGCAGGGAAGAAATCACTGAACCTTCCCAAGCGAAGTATCCCTAACAGTATTTGCACCAAACCTGCTACAAAAGAAGCGGCCAAAAATGTTTGAAAGTCACCCAAAATGGCCAAGCCAGAAAGAACCACAACAATTAGTCCATTTCCAGGTCCATTAATGCCCAAATTGTTCTGCCGTAAAAAGGTTGTGAGCACTCCGCCCACTATCGATGAAATAATACCCGAAATTGGTGGCGCTCCTGCAGCAATGGCAATACTTAAGGCCAGGGGTAGAGCCACTAACGCCACACTCAAACCTGCTATGAGGTCTTCTTTCCAATATTTCTGAAAATCTTTTACCACACTTATTTTTTGAACAATGGGAAACTTGATGTAAATGTTTTTACTTCCCCTTGAATTGCTGCTAAAGATAATTCATCTTCCGGATTTGTCAAAGCTCTAACTATAAAATCAGCAATTTTTCTACATTCTTCTTCTTGCATCCCTCGCGTGGTGATGGCTGGTGTTCCAATTCGTATGCCTGAAGTAACAAAAGGACTTCTAGTTTCAAAAGGTACGGTGTTTTTATTGACAGTTATTCCCGCTCTTCCTAAAGCTTCTTCTGCTAATTTTCCGGTTAATTCTTCATTAAAAGTTCTTAAATCCAACAACATTAAGTGATTGTCTGTTCCACCAGAAATAATGCTAAATCCTGCCTCCACCAAAGATGTACTTAAAATTTCCGCATTCTTAATGGTTTGCTTGCTGTATTCTACAAAACTTGGTTGAAGGGCTTCAGCAAAAGCGACTGCCTTGGCAGCAATAACATGTTCTAAAGGTCCTCCTTGTGTGCCAGGAAAAACGCCGGAATCTAATAGGGCACTCAATTTTCTGATTTTTCCTTTGGCCGTTTTTTTGCCCCAAGGGTTGTCTATGTTTTGTCCCATCATGATGATGCCTCCTCTAGGCCCTCGCAGGGTTTTGTGCGTCGTTGAAGTAATGATGTGGCAATAAGGTAAAGGATCATTTAGCAATTTGCTTGCAATTAGGCCTGATGTATGGGAAATATCGGCCAAAACAATTGCACCGATTTCATCAGCTACCTCCCGAATTCGGGCATAATCCCAATCTCTGGAATAAGCACTTGCTCCACAAATGATCATTTTAGGTTTTTCTACTTTGGCCTTTTTTTCCAACGCTTCATAGTCTACAAAACCAGTTTCTTCATTGATGCCATAAAAATGGGCTTCATAAAGCTTCCCAGAATAATTTACGGAAGAACCGTGGGTCAAGTGACCTCCATGACTTAAATCAAAACCTAAAATTTTATCGCCAGGATTTAGGCAAGCCAACATAACCGCAGCATTTGCTTGTGCACCAGAATGTGGTTGTACGTTTGCCCAAAAAGCTCCATACAAATCTTTAAGACGTTCAATAGCCAAGTTTTCTACTTTATCTACTACTTCACAACCGCCATAATATCGTTTGGATGGCAACCCTTCTGCATACTTATTGGTGAGTACGCTACCCATTGCATTCATTACCTCTTGAGAGGCAAAATTTTCTGAAGCAATGAGTTCAATGCCTTCTAATTGTCTTAGTTTTTCATGTTCTATTAAGTCAAAAATTTGATCCATAGCGTTTTAAATTATCTATTGCTTTCTGGTATTTAAGTGCGTGAAATTACGTCATATTTTCATTTATTTTTAGCCTCTCAAAATATTTTAAGCATTATAGATAATCCTTTTTATTTAAAATTGGATTAACAAGAGTGTCTTATTTTCGTAGACCATAATGAAAGCTGTCATACCGGTTGCGGGTGTTGGTTCAAGACTTAGACCTCATACGCATACCCAACCCAAATCACTCATTCCTGTCGCGGGGAAGCCCATTTTGGGACATATTGTTGAAGACTTGATTGAGAATGGGGTTGATGATTTTGTATTTGTCATTGGGCATCTAGGCAATAAAATTGAAGCGTTTATTGAACGGCATTATCCAAAAATCAAAGCGCAGTTTATACTTCAAAGCAGCAGCAAAGGCACTGGACATGCAATATATCTTACAAAAGATTTGGTGAAAGAAAATGAAGATTTACTAATCATTTTTGGAGATACCATTGCCAAATGCAATTGGCAAGAAATTCTGTTGAGTAAAATTTCACAAATCGGTTTGCAAAAAGTGCAGAAACCCGAAATGTTCGGCGTAGCTGAAACAAGCAAAGAAGGTTTGGTGAAAAAATTGGTAGAAAAACCCAAAATACCTACTTCCAATATGGCTATGGTAGGGGTTTACTTTATCAAAGAAAGCCACTTGCTTTTTGAATGTTTGGCCACAATGCTTAACCAACCCCAAAAAGAAAATCAGGAATTTCATTTGACGCAAGCACTCGATATGATGGTGAAGCAAAATGTTCGCATTAAAACTTTTGATGTGAAATCTTGGTTTGACTGTGGCAAAAAAGAAATTTTATTGGAAACCAACCGAAAGCTGCTCAAAACAGTAAAGCAAATCAAACCAGAGGGTGCTTGTGAAAACTGTATTTTTATAGAACCTTATCATGTGGGCAAAAACGTCAGCATTCAAAATTGCATTGTTGGCCCCAATGTTTCTATTGGAGAAAACGCCATTTTGGACAAGGCAATCATAAGTGATTCCATCATTGGACCAAACTCTCATATAGATTCGGCCATATTAACTCAATCTGTTGTTGGCAACGATGCCGCTTTAAGTGGCTTATCTTTGTCGCTGAATTTGGGAGATAGCACAGAAATAGCTTTAAAATAAATATGAAAGAAATAGCCATCATTATGGGTTCGGATTCTGATTTGCCTGTTATGGCACAAGCAGAAAACGTACTGAAACAATTTGGCATTGGCTACGAAATTACAGTAGTAAGTGCCCACAGAACCCCAAAGAGATTGTACAATTTTGCCGAAAATGCGCGAAAAAACGGTTTTGATGTAATCATTGCAGGTGCAGGAGGTGCAGCACATTTACCCGGTATGGTTGCTTCGCTAACTAGCTTGCCTGTTATCGGTGTGCCCATTCAATCCAAAGCTTTAAGCGGACTTGATTCCCTTTTGAGCATCGTTCAAATGCCCAAAGGTGTTCCTGTAGCTTCGGTTGCCATCAATGGTGCGGCCAATGCAGCTTTACTTGCCATTAAAATTTTGGCAGCCAAGCATCCTAATTTACATGGAAGATTACAAGACTACATGGATACTATGGAATCAGAAGTACTGAACAAAGCCAACAAATTATCCGACTTGGGCGGTGAAGCCTATTTAAAGTCATGAAAATTGTTGAGCATGTGCTTGTTTCTGATAGTTTGATAGAAAGCCAATTTGCTTGCAACGTTGCTGCTTGCAAGGGTGCTTGTTGTATAGAAGGCGACTTGGGTGCGCCCCTCGCAGAACATGAAATTGAAACCTTAAAAAAAGCACTGCCAAGTGTGCTGAAAGAACTAGATAAAAAAAGTCAAAATTTGATTGAAAAAGAGGGTTTTGTAGATTATTCCCTTGGACAAAAAAGCACACAATGCCATGAGGATGGTCTCTGTGTATTTGCCACTAGCCAAAATGGTGTATTGCAATGTGGTATCGAAAAGGCATACCAAAAGGGTAATACAAATTTTCAAAAACCCATCAGTTGCCATTTATACCCTATTCGAGAAAAAGCGTATGGTGCGTTTACGGCTCTAAATTACCACAAGTGGGACATTTGCCAAGCGGCCTGCCAAAAAGGCCAAGAAGAAGAAATTTCTTTGCTCTCCTTTGCTAAAGACGCATTAGAAAGGCGTTTTGGCAAAGCTTGGTACCAAAAAGCCAAGAAGATTCTTCAAAATAGCTAAGCGCCATTTAATCGTTTACCTTGGATAGTATAACTGCTGAATGATTTGCCTCCCATGACATCATCTCGGCAAGCTGCCAACAAGATAAGCTTACCAATAGTCGTTGCTTTTTTCATTGGTTTATTGAGCCTATCTCCAAAATACTTAATCATCTATTGGTCAATTGTTCTGGATTCGCATCTTTTGATTTGTAAGAGGCATCCTGAGCGTGGATTGAAAAACAAAAAGATAGTTTTTGTAAAACTTGGTATGAATTATTTTATCGTAATCACATATCTTGGCAATTCGGTCAAGACTGGCTTGTCCAGATAAAGTTATAGGTCATAAAAAAATGACGAGGCCAAGGAGTTTTTGCTTGGCCATATTTTAATTTATGTCCTTGCGTAGTATTAAATTTTCTGCCTATCTACTTATCAAATTTCTCATGAATACGAACTTAGGTTTGCTGAAGTATCCTTTCAAATTCTAAACTATACCTCAAATACTAAATTATACCGCTAGCTTCTTTTATTTCTTTTTCTTTATTTTCAATTTCATGAAATCTATACCCGATAGGCTTAGAAAGGCTAGAAGAGAAAAAGATTATTCGCAAGTTTTTATTGCTCAGGAATTGGGTATTTCGCAAAAGTATTTGTCAGATATTGAAAATGATAAGTCCCCAATTAAGTTGTCTTTACTGATTGACTTATGCCGTGTTCTGGCGCTTGATTTGGCCATTCATATCGAGGAAGAAACGTATCGTTTCTAATCTGTTTAATTATTGAGCAAAAAAAACGCCCACTTTTCAGTAGGCGTTTGTTGGTTTTTATTTACATAGTTTTAACTGCAACCTGTAGTAGTGCCGCAAGTAAGGCATTTATAGCAGGTACCATTTCGGATGGTGGCATTGCCACAACTTGGGCAAGCCGGTGAATCTGGATCCATAGATTTTAGTGCATCGTTTACCGAGGCTGACGAAACAGTAAGTCCTTCGTTAGATCTTTGCATGTTTGAGCCCTCATTTTCGCCTTGGCTTTGCTCAACTTTTGTGCGAACTGGTTCCGTGGCCACTTGTTTAAAGCCAATAGGGTTGTTCTGCACTGGGGCCTCTTCCACTTGCACAGGTGCTTCTGCTTTGAATTCTGGTTTTACCTGAACCAAATCGGTTCTGTTTAGGTATTCAAAACCCAATAGCTTGAAAATGTAGTCAATCATCGAGGTTGCACTCTTGATGTTTTGATGCCCTTGAACCATTCCTGCTGGTTCAAATTTTGTAAAGGTGAATTTGTTGACAAATTCCTCCAAAGGCACACCGTACTGCAAGCCCAAAGAAATGGCAATAGCAAAACAGTTCATCAGTGAACGGAAGGTCGCTCCCTCTTTGTGCATATCCACAAATATTTCGCCCAAGGTGCCATCATTGTACTCACCTGTTCTGACGAAAATGGTTTGTCCGTCAATGGTTGCTTTTTGGGTAAATCCTCGTCTTTTACTTGGCAATTTTTTGCGTTGTACTACACGAGCCAATTTTTTCTTAAATTCTGTATTGGCAGATTCATCTAGGATTCTTCGGGCGGCTTGTAATACCATATCCGCAGTTAGATTTTCTACCGATAGAGCAGCATTTTGCCCGATGACATCTTCCACTTTTTCTGCTACCTTGTTGTCTAATTCTTCTTCTTCCTCGTCGTCTGACTTGTTGCTCAGCGGCTGAGAAAGTTTACATCCATCGCGATAAAGCGCGTTAGCTTTTATACCCATCTCCCAACTTAAGTGGTAGCAGCTTTTGATGTCTTCTACAGTTGCTTCATTGGGTAAGTTTATGGTTTTTGAAATGGCACCCGAAATAAATGGTTGCGCGGCAGCCATCATACGAATATGTCCATGAGGGTGAATGTATCTTTCGCCGATCTTACCGCATTTGTTGGCACAATCAAATACGGGTAAGTGCTCTTCTTTTAGATTTGGAGCGCCCTCTACTGTCATGGTTCCACAAACGTAGTCGTTTGCTGCATTGATTTCTTGTTTGGTGAAACCCAATTTTTTGAGCATGTTGAAACCTGGCTTTTCATAATCTGCTGTTTCGAATCCTAGTTTTTTCATGGTTTTTTCACCCAATACCCATTGGTTAAAGGCAAAACCTATTTCAAAAGCCGATGCCATGGCGCCTTCAACTTTTTGTAAATCTTCGTCGTTAAATCCTTTTGCTTTTAGGCTGTCTGGATTGATAAAGGGTGCGCCATCAATACTGGCATGACCTTTTGCATAATTTACGATGTCTTTTATCTGGGATTTGTTATACCCTAAATTGTTTAAAGCTTCTGGAACAGATTGGTTGACAATTTTGAAATAACCGCCACCTGATAGTTTCTTGAATTTCACTAGAGCAAAATCTGGCTCAATACCAGTTGTATCGCAGTCCATTACCAGACCAATGGTGCCTGTAGGTGCAATTACCGTTGTTTGTGCGTTTCTATATCCGAATTGTTCTCCTAATTCAAGTGCTTTGTCCCATGCATTACAAGCTGCGTTGAGCAAGTAGCTTGGGCACTCATGTTGGTCAATACCGACTGGTTTTAGGCTTAGGTTTTCATAGCTATCAGCATTGTATGCCGCGTATCGGTGATTTCTCATCACCCGAAGCATATGCTCTTTGTTTTTCTCGTATTCTTTGAACGAACCCAAGTATGAAGCCATTTCTGCAGATGTTTTGTACGCAGTTCCTGTAAGAATCGCTGTAATGGCACCTCCTATGGCTGTAGCTTGGGGGCTATCGTAAGGAATACCCGACAACATCAACACAGATCCCAAGTTGGCGTATCCCAAACCAAGTGTTCTGTAGTCAAAAGATAATTTAGCCACTTCTTTGGATGGGAATTGTGCCATCAAGACAGAAATCTCCAAAACTGTTGTCCAAATTCTGGCCATATGTGCTATACCTTCTACGTCAAAAGTTAAATCTTTGGTGTCGAAAAATTTTCTTAGATTTAAACTCGCCAAGTTGCAAGCTGTGTTGTCTAAAAACATATATTCCGAACATGGGTTAGAAGCATTTATTGGGCCACCTTCTGGGCAAGTGTGCCATTCGTTGATGGTGGTATTGTATTGAATGCCTGGGTCTGCACAAGCCCAAGCTGCATAAGTAATATCTTCCCAAATTTTTGCTGCAGGAATAGATTCGGTTATGGTGCCGTCCGTTCTGCCGATTAGGTCCCATGAGCTATCTGTAGCAAGTGCTTCAAAAAATTTATTGGGTATACGGACAGAATTGTTTGAGTTTTGACCACTAACCGTTTGGTAGGCCTCTCCTTCGTAGTGGTTGTCATATCCACCGTCAATAAGCGCTTTTACTTTTTGTTCTTCTTTTACTTTCCAATTAATGAAACTTTCTATTTCTGGGTGATCTAAATCTAAGCAAACCATTTTGGCTGCTCTCCTAGTTGTACCACCTGATTTGATGGCACCTGCTGCTCGGTCACCGATTTTCAGAAAAGACATCAAACCACTCGAATATCCTCCGCCAGATAACTTTTCATTGGCACCTCTAATTTTAGAGAAGTTGGTTCCAACGCCAGAACCATATTTGAAGATTCTTGCTTCACGCACCCATAAATCCATGATGCCGCCCTCATTTACTAAATCGTCTTCTACAGACAGAATGAAACACGCATGCGGCTGCGGTCTTTCGTACGCTGATGTTGAGCGTTTTACTTTTTCTGTTGTTGGGTCTGTATAATAATGTCCTTGAGGCTTTCCTGTAATTCCATAAGTATTGTGCAAACCCGTGTTGAACCATTGGGGTGAATTGGGGGCAGCCATTTGCGCCACTATTGCGTATACCAATTCGTCATAAAAGATACCCGCGTCTTTCTCAGAAGCGAAATATCCATATTGCGCTCCCCAGGTTCTCCAGCAATCTGCTAATCTATGTGCAACCTGTTTGATTGAAGTTTCAGAACCAGTGCTGCCATCTTCTTGTGGAACGCCGGCTTTTCTGAAATACTTCTGAGCCAAAATATCCGTGGCTACTTGTGACCAATCTTTGGGAACTTCAACATTTTTCATTTCGAAAACAGTGTCTCCCGTTGGGTTTTTGATTACAGATGTTCTGTAATCATATTCAAAAAGGTCAAAAGCAGAAACACCTTCCTTGGTATATTTTCTTTTGAATTTAAGCCCTTTCTCGTTATACGTTGCCTTTTTCTTTTTCATACAATTTATAGTCGAATTAAACTCTAATGGTTTTTGCTCAAAACTATATGTTCATCTTCGTTGAGGAAGTTTCCAATTTTCCACATAAACTTGCAGTGGGGTACGTGTATCACAATCTATTTGTGAAATTGCCCTGTTGATAACATAATGTTAACACGAGAAATGTTTTTTTTGAACATGCTTTTCCACAAAACGTAGGCCATTGAAAAACAAGTTACTACATATTTTTAAGAAATTGGCGATAGACAATAAAAAATCATTTGCCGTTCTAATTGATCCCGATAAAGTACCCTCTGATACTTTTTTAGAAAAATTGAATAGGGCATGTGATTTTGTTTTTGTAGGTGGTAGCCATGTAAGCGAAGGGAACATGGAAACATGTATTAAAAAACTCAAACAATTCATTGATTTACCGATTGTTATCTTTCCCGGAAGTCCGAATCAAATAAACAGCGGAGCGGATGCAATTTTTCTTTTGACTCTTATTTCAGGTCGTAATTCTGACCTTTTAATTGGACGCCATGTTGAATCCGCCCATCTTTTGAAACAAAGTGGACTTGAAATTTTACCAACCGGATATATTTTGATTGATGGGGGTAAAATAACCACGGCAGAATACGTATCTAACACCAAGCCTATTCCTCAAGACAAAAGCGATTTGGCGGTTTCTACTGCGCTGGCTGGTCAACAATTGGGTCTTCAAATTATTTACTTGGATTGTGGCAGTGGGGCGCAACGACATGCGGATATAGAAATCGTTGCCAAAATAAAAAAAGAGGTTCATCTTCCATTGATTGTAGGCGGCGGAGTAACAAGCAAAAAAGAAATAAAGCAACTGCATAGTGCTGGTGCGGATATGGTTGTTATCGGAAATTTCTTTGAAAAACATCCCGAAGCAATAGACGATTTTATTCACTAAATCAAAAAAGCGTAAGAACTATTTAAAGTTATATCTGTATCTAATTAAAGCATGACAACAAGATTATTTTTTGCTTTGCTCACCTTTTTGAGTTTATCAATTTTTTCAGCCAAGAGTACATCCGCTCAAGAAAAAACGTTTCGAGTAGACGCTGAAAAAAGCACGTTAAAATGGAATGGTTATCATCTAATGAAAAGTTATAAGCATTATGGGGGTGTAAAAGTCAAAGAAGGTTCTTTAACTTATGAAAATGGAAAAATTTTAGGTGGTAAATTTGTTTTGGATGCAACAAGTATTGATGTAGATGATTTGGCTGGTGTAAAACAAACTACGCTTACCAAGCATCTTCACTCAAAAGATTTCTTTGATGTAAAAAATCACCCTGAAGTAGGCTTAGAAATCACCAACTCTTTCGAGCAAGAAGATGGAAGTTTATACGTACTTGCTAATCTAAGCATCAAGGGTATTACAAAAAGAATTTCTTTTAAAACATCAATTGAGGAAAGCACGACCGGCAATACCATTATCGCCAAAGCTATCATACGTTTTGACCGTTCAAAGTTTAATGTGGACTGGGGTAGTTCCAATTTGGCCAAATACATTGTTGACGACAATGTAGATATTGAGACAAAGATTGTTGGAAGGATAAAGTAGTATTATTCTTCAATTACAACCATTCCTCCTACTTTATGGGCAACCCTAAAATAACCATAGGCTGTTTTGCTGGAGACAATGTTGCTTGGCGGGTTGCTTGCAGGCGAAGAAAAAGGACCTCCAGAATTTTGTAGGTTTTGAAGACCAAAAAGAAAATCGTAGTAGTTTTTTGATATGGCATACTGCTCTATCCGAACAGTATCACCTTCAGTAAAGTCAGAAACTATTGGCCTTGGTAAAATTCCTTCCTTTTGTTGAGCAAGTGGATTGTTTGGGTCAATAAGTATGTTCCAAAATCCGACATCCCTAAATTCATCTGTATCTATTAAAATGCCATTTTCCTCATAAAGTGTATCATTGATGAATACTTTCCACTCATAATAATCTCTATCTCTTTTTCCTTGAATCTCGTCTGCACCTATAAATGCATACCAACCCTCTTCAATAAAACCATTGTCCATAGCTAAATAAAAAGCTGCCACGGTATCAAGAGGAAGCTGGTCATGGAGCATTTCTGTTGCGGTATAACTATTGCCTTTCCATTTGATTGTTAAAGTATAGGATTCTCCTACTAAGCCTTGTTTTTTGTCTATTGTTTGATACATACCAGGATCCGTTTGATACAAGGTATCTATTTCATTTCCATGAGTTATCATCACCAGAGCATCCTTTATAGGTGGGTAACTATTGCTGTAATAAGGTGCACTTTCAGATAGTTTTATTTGCCAAACTTCGTTTTCATTGGTCAAGCCACCTTCCAAAACCAAGGCAACTTCTTCCGTTGGAAGATTCAGGTCAATATCGCGTTCACAAGCGATGAACAAAGAGCAAATGGTAAAAATAATTGTTGTTTTTCTAAAGCGCATTTTTTTCTGTTTCATTAAAATTCAAAATTCCAAGTAAATGACGGGATAAGCTTGAACAAGACAATTTTGGTGGAGACATTTCTCCCTGTTTGCACCAAATTACCGTCTTTATCTTCTTTTTCTTCGGCTGTAAAATTAATTACCCAGGCATTTTCGCGAGCGTATACATTGTAAAAACTAAAGTTCCAGGTGCTTTTGTAATTTCTGCCTTTGTTTTTATTCGGATCTAAATTTATACTAAGATCTAAACGATGGTAGTCCAATTGTTTATCGTTCACATTGTTTCTTGCAGGATACGACCCGTAAGTATTTCCGTCATATGGATAAGATGCAGTAGGAGCAGTAATTGGGTTGTTACTTTGGTAAACAAAAGAACCAGTGAGGCTAATGCTCGGTGTGACTTCTCGCGTCAATACCAAAGCAATATTGTGTCTTCTATCAAAATTTGTTCGGTACCAACGATTGCCGTTTATACCGTTTACCTTTCGTTCTGTTTTGCTAAGTGTATAGCTTAAAAATCCTGTAAATTTTCCAGCGTATTTATTGATATACAATTCTGTGCCATAGGATCTGCCAATGCCGGTAAGTAACTCACCATCGAGCAATTCATTAAAAAAAAGTTGTGCGTTGTTTCTAAAGTCCACTTGTTGATCCATCCACTTGTAATATACCTCTACAGAGCTTTCTATAGAATTTTTGAAATTCCTAAAATAACCCGCTGCTACTTGATCAGAAATTTGTGGATTTACGTTGGGGCCCGCCGAAAACCAATTTGAAATAGGCAAAGAATTGGCGGAGTTGGAGGCCTGTTGAATGTATTGAGCAGTTCGATTATAACTGGCTTTTACTGCCTGTTCTTTGTTTAAATTATAGTTTAGTGCCACCCGCGGTTCTAAGTTGCCGAAATAGTTGTACATCTCACCTTTTTTGTAGAGAAAAGTATCCGAAGCAATTGGGGCGCCATAGTCGCTGTATTCGTAGCGAAATTCCCTCCCTTTACCAAGATTATTAAAAAGGCTGTAGCGCAGCCCATAACGAACATCAAAGCGGCTATTAAATTTGTATTTGTGGTCAAGATAAAGTGCAGATTCTAGGGCGAATTTCCTGGGAATAACTACATCATTAAACCTATCTTTTGTTGCTTGGTTGTCGCCTCTAAAAGCACCGGGGGAGAAGGTGTGGTAAATATTTTGCCCCCCAAAATATAATTTGCTTTTGGATGAAAAATAATTGGTAACGTCTATTTTTAGGTTCCAATCTTCTTGGCCTTGGTCAATTGAAAAGGCGGCATTTTCAGCAAATTTGATTCCAAAAGAATAATCAAAATTGCTGTATATAGCAGAAATATTGGCAAACAACTTTTGGTTGAAAATGTGGTTCCAACGAATTGTGCCCGTGCCGTTTCCCCAAGCAACCCTAAAATTGTCGGTAAAGCCAAAAACATCTCTTCCAAAATACCCGCTTACAAAGAGTTTGTCTTGCTCACTCAACTCATAGTTGGCTTTTAAATTGGCATCATAAAAATATAATGTATTGTTTTTGATGGCGTCGTCTTTTGAGAAGGCCAAAAAAACATCTGCATACGACCTTCTGCCAGAAAGCATAAAACTTGATTTGTCTTTAACGATAGGTCCTTCTAGTGTAAGGCGCGAACTTATAAGCCCTATGCCTCCCTGACCAGCAAATCTTTTTTTATTTCCATCTTTCATCCTTACATCAATAATAGAAGCCAATCTACCGCCATATTTTGCAGGAATACCTCCTTTGTATACTTCTATACCTTTAATTGCGTCACCATTGAATATCGAGAAAAAACCCAACAAATGTGAGGCATTATACACGGTTGCCTCGTCAAGCAAAATCAAGTTTTGGTCTTGTCCTCCACCCCTGATATTAAGCCCAGAACTTCCTTCGGCTTGTTGTATGCCTGGCAATAGGGCAATTGTTTTTATTACATCTACTTCTCCAAATACAACTGGAATTTCCTTGATGGTCTCAATGTCCATTTTTACAACACTCATTTCTTTGTTTTCTACCTTTCTATCTTGTGCTTTGGAAGTTACAACAGCTTCTTTTAGTTGAGCCGATTTTTCACTTAATTCAATGTTTATATTGCTGTTTTGCTTGAGATTTATGCTCTTGGCTAAAGTTTCATAACCCAAGTAGCTAAAGAGAACTTTCTGTTCACCTTGAGGCAAGCTTAAACTATAAAAGCCATATTCATTGCTCACATCTCCCGCAGAAGCATCTTCCAAATAAATAGCCACACCAATTAGGGCTTCTCCAGAAGCTGCATCAGTTATTCGCCCGCTTATGGTGAAATCTTGTGCGTGGATCATTTGGATAATGATCATAGACAAAAAAGTAAAGCTGCTTTTCATAAATTTGTTACGAACATAAGTGTCAAGCAAATATTTTTGTTTGGCAACAGACCAAAACACATTATTATTTGACAAAAATCATTCGGAATATCCCCAATATGCTTACCCTACTGAATTTATTTCTCGGGGTTTATGCCATCAAATTGGGTTTTGGAGGTGCCCTTGTAAAAGCTGCTTATCTTCTGTTATTGAGTGCATTTTTGGATTTTTTGGATGGCTTTGCAGCACGCTTAATGAAGGTAAGTTCAGATTTTGGCAAGCAGCTAGACAGTTTTGCAGATTTTACCTCTTTTGGATTAGCCGCTGCTTTTTTGTTGTACAATTCCTACATTTATTTTCACTTTTCTGGACCTATTTTGCTGCTGCCCCTTTTACTTGTTGTTGCGGCAGTGTGGCGTTTGGCAAAATTCAACATTAGCACAAAAAGTTATAGTTTTACAGGTTTACCTAGCACTCTAAACGGAATTTTTGTAGCTTGTCTCCCTATAGTTTTTGAAAGCAATAGATTGGGTATACATTTTTCAAATGAGCTTATCTTTTGGCTTTTGACTTCATGTATTTTGTTTTTGTCCCTTGCAATGATTGCGCCTTTACCTTTGCGTTCTCTGAAAATAGAATCCTTAAATTGGCAATCTACCCGACTACCCATTGCAGTATTGATGGTAATTTTTGTAGCGGTTGCCTTTTTGGGTTTTTTGGCCTTTCCCTTGTTGATTGTCCTTTATGTTCTACTTTCGCTTTTGCAACATATCCAGTCATGATTTTTAAAGTACAATTGAATGTAGTACCGCGAGCCGGACTTTTGGATCCTCAAGGAAAAACAGCTGAAAACGGTTTGCATAGCAAAGGCTTCAAGGGTTTTTCTGATGTGCGCATCGGAAAAAATATTGCCTTTACACTTGAGGCAGCCAATGAAGACGAAGCCAAAAAATTGGTAGAGGACGCTTGCAAAACACTTTTGTATAATCCTGTGATGGAATCCTACCATTTTGAGCTAATGGAAGGATAAATACGAGAAAATATTGGACTGTGTTCAAATGTGTAGCTAAATTCCATGCAACTCTCACCAGATATTTTTACTTTTTTTACAAAATTGGAGCAAAACAACCAGCGTGCCTGGTTTGAGGAACATAAACAAGATTTTAAATCCTTAGAAAGCGGTGTAAAGCAATTTGGAGAAGCCCTAAAAGAGCAACTCAACCAACATGATAATATAGACCGTTTTAAACTCTTTCGCATTTACCGTGATGTCCGCTTTTCCAAAGATAAAACGCCATACAAAACCCATTTTGGACTAACTTGGCACCGCACCAAACCTAGGCTGCGAGGTGGTTATTACCTGCACCTAAAACCTAAAGAAATTTTCCTGGCTTGTGGCTTTTGGGATCCCAATCCGGCAGATTTAAAGCGTATCCGTCAGGAGTTGGCTATGGACGGAGATGAATACCGCAATATCATTAATGTTCCTAAGTTTAAAAATGTGTGGGGCGCGCTTCAAGGAACTGCTGTAAAAACTGCTCCAAAAGGCTATGTAAAAGACCACCCAAATATTGATCTTTTGCGCTTCAAGCAACACCTTTTTAGCATCCCTTATACCCAAGCTGAAGCCACTGCCCCAGATTTTTTGCAACGATTAGACGATGCGTTGAAAGCTGTACGCCCCTTTTTGGACTATATGAGTTCCGTACTGACTACTGATGCAAACGGGGAAAGTATAATCTAAATAGCTAGTTAAGCTGGTAAAACTTTCACCTTTTGTTTTAGTTCTTTTAAGGTTTTTCTTAAAGTAAGTAAATCATCGCCCCAAAGTGTAAGGTGCCCCAATTTTCTTTGTGGTTTGCTGATACTTTTGCCATAATCATACAAATGGACTTGCTGCATTTGGTTTATTTCCTCCTGCCCTTGGTAAAAATAATTACCTTCCCATCCTTCCGGACCCAACAAATTCATCATCACTGATGCGCTATGCATTTTGGGTAATTTCGGGTTTTGACCCTGCAACAAAAAGTTGAGCTGATCATATTGACTATAAGTACAATTGTGGATGCTCTGGTGACCAGAATTGTGTGGCCTTGGCGCTATTTCGTTTAGATATACATTGCTGCCATCTGCGAACATCTCCACTGCAAAAAGACCCAATCCTGGAAGAGCTTCTACGGCTGCCAAGGCTGTTTTTTTAAGGTCCTCTGCTTGGTGTGTTTGCGCGGGCATTTCCAAATGATCTAACAAATTGCCTTTTTCGTGAACCACCATTTTGACAATGGGAAAGCTGGTCATTTTTTCTTTTCCTTTGGCCACCAAAATAGCGTATTCCTCCAATGGTTGAATACAATCTTCTACCAATAAATCTTGTTCAAAAGATTGTGCCTCCAACTCTTGAATAGGCCAAATTTGCACCCCTTTACCGTCATATCCGCCTTCTAGAAATTTCAAGACCACTTTTTGTCTGTTGCTAAATTGAACAAATTGATGGCTTTCGAAGGATTGATGCGCTTTTTGCACAAAAAATGCTGGCTGGCTTATGCTATGTTGCGCTAAGTATTGTCTTTGTCTTGCCTTGTTTTGGATAATTAAAATACTTTGTGGGTCAGGAATGACAACCTTCCCTTTTTCCTTCAACGCTTGAAGCGCTTTGGCATTTACTTTTTCAATTTCTATAGTAAGAACGTCTGCTTCCTCAGCCAACTTTTCAATGTCAGTTGCACTTTGTAAACTTCCTAACTCCAATTTTTCTGCGCCCATTGCAGCTGGACAATCGACATGGCTCTCCAAAACATGATAGGTGAGTCCCATCTTTTTACCACTCTCAATAAGCATTCGCCCCAGTTGCCCACCTCCTAAAACACCAACTTTATTTGTTTTCATAAAAGCTTGTTCATGCAAATATGTACTTTAGTGCGGCAATTCAATGAAAACAGTTGTAGTTGGTTTGTCTGGAGGGGTAGATAGTGCAGTTAGCGCTTACCTTCTAAAAAAGCAAGGCTATAGGGTTATTGGCATATTTATGCGCAATTGGAACGATGAATCTGTTTTGATTAATGCAGAATGTCATTGGGAAGAAGACAGCAAAGATGCTTTATTGGTTGCCGAAAAATTGGATATACCTTTTCAAACCATAGACCTAAGCGTTGCGTACAAAAAAAGAATTGTTGACTACATGTTTTCTGAATACAAAGAAGGCAGAACACCCAATCCAGATGTATTGTGCAATAGAGAAGTAAAATTTGACCTCTTTTTGGAAATAGCGCTGGATTTAGGTGCTGATTTTGTAGGCACAGGACACTATTGTCAAAAAAAGGAAGTCGAACAAAATGAAAAAAAGATGTTCAAACTTTTAAAAGGCCGAGACAACAATAAAGACCAAAGTTATTTCTTGTGCCAATTAAATCAATTTCAATTATCTAAAGCACTTTTTCCAATAGGTGAATTAAAAAAATCGGCGGTTCGAGAGATCGCCAAAAAAGCTGGACTTCCTGTTTGGCAAAAAAAAGATTCCCAAGGTTTGTGCTTTATCGGTAAAGTAAAACTTCCAACATTTCTTCAGCAGCAACTCAAATTAAAGAAGGGCGATATTGTAGAAATACCATCGACTTTTACATGGATAAGCCAAAGTAAAGAAAGCAATAGGTGGGATTTTATTGCTGAAAACGGAAAAAAAGTTGGCGAGCATAATGGTGCGCACTTTTATACAATTGGGCAAAGAAAAGGACTTGCAGTAGGTGGCACAGGCGAACCTCTTTTTGTTTTAGAAACCAACACAAAAGATAATATTGTGTACGTTGGAAGGGGCATTTCACATCCTTTTTTGTTCAAAGAAAAATTATGGATTAACAAAAAAGATATGCATTGGCTAGGAGGGTTGGAAGCAAAAGAAGTTGAACAAAAAAAGCCATTACAGGCAAAAATA
Organism: Bacteroidetes bacterium MED-G17; assembly: GCA_002457675.1. GTDB lineage: Bacteria > Bacteroidota > Bacteroidia > NS11-12g > UBA9320 > MED-G17. Next base: position 151,016 of record NTKK01000002.1, on the reverse strand, counting down.
CGCTATCGACAAGTGGATCAAATTTGCCATTTAGAGAAAATCTTTGAGGGCTATTGGGTGCACTTTCAAGAAAAACAAAGGGCTGTAGCACCTGGGCAATTTTGTGTTTTCTATCAAGGAAAAGAATTACTTGGAAGTGGAGTTATCCAATAAAAATAAATTGATTTCTATTGTCATGCCCTTTAAAAATCCGGGCAAGTATTTCTTTCCATGTTTAGAAAGTATTCAAAAGCAAAGTCATCAAAATTGGGAACTTATCGGTGTAAATGATTCATCAAGTGATGGTTCCGAAGAAGTGTTTAAACATTTTTTTACTCAAGATTCACGATTTGTTTTTATCCAAAATAATGGCCAAGGAATTGTCGACGCTTTGATAACCGGAGAACGCCATGTGAAAGGCGATTTTATTTGCCGTATGGACGCTGATGACTTAATGCCAACGGACAAATTAGAAACACTAGTTGCCATCTGCCAGGACGATGTGGTGGCAACAGGAAAAATTGCTTACTTCTCTGACGATTGGCTTGTCGGCCCTGGTTTTCGTCGATACGAACATTGGATAAATAAATGCTTGTCCAACAAAACTTTTGACGCTGAACTATTTAAAGAATGTCTCTTACCTTCAACAGCTTGGCTGATGACGCTCAAAACCTTTCAAGAGATAGGTGGATTTTATACGGATATATTGCCTGAAGATTACGATTTGTTTTTTAGAACCATTGTTCATCGTCTAGAATACAAAGTGTGTAATAAAGTGGTGCATCATTGGCGAGATCATCCTGGAAGGACGTCACGAAAAGATGAGCGATACTTCCCTAAAAGCTATTTTCTTATCAAGTGGAAATATTTTCACCAGATAAAATTTCTAAAAGATAAAAAGCTCGTTCTATGGGGAGCAGGAAATAAGGGCAAAGCCATCGCCCAACTTTTAATTAAAAACAAAGTTGCTTTTTCATGGTTGTCAAACAATCCTAATAAAATTGGCCACAACATTTATGGAACAGTTGTCAAGCCTGTTTTACCATTTAAATGGGAAAGTAGTCAAGTCATTGTTGCTATTTCCTCACCAAAAGAACAAAAAGAGGTACAAATTTATTTGAACGAAAAAAAAAGAGTAGAAGGTAAAAATTGGTGGTTTTTTGGTTAGGCATAAAACAATTTAGACGTTGGTTTATTTTTTATATATGAAAGTACAGCACTGCCTTCTTGGTCTATCCCTGTTATTTTTAGCATCCTGCCATTACGGAGAAATGGAAGAAAGCATCAACTTAGAAAATGACGAATGCAGAACGAAGCATACGGCAGATTTGTGCATCAAGAACGATTTTCATACAGAAATTGATGTATACATCGATGACCACTGGCAATTGAGTGTTAAAAACGGACATAAAAAATGTCTTACGGTCTCAGCAGGATTGCACAATATGCGTTTTGAAGAGAAATCCATTAGCCACTTTAGACGCACATGGCACAGAGATGCATTTGAAATTCATGAATGCAGTTCGCATGAAATGGTCATTGCCAACTAGCTTACAAATTGTCTGCAATTGCGTTCCACAGGGCGAGTCGAGCCTCCACGGCCTTCTCTGCCGTTTCTAGTGCTTCTTTCCATTTGGTTTCATCGTGACCACACAGTTGCTCAATCATTCTCATCGAAAGTGGCCCGTGTGAATCACCGTCTACCTCAATGTGCCTTTCTATGTAATAGATAAATTTGGAATAACGCTCCTTCCCACCAGCAGATGTTTCCAAAATTTCTGTAAATACATCTGGAATGATTCCTTCTCTTCCAAAAGCAAATGCTGCTGCGACCACATGCGCTTTTTGACTTTCAATACAAGCAAAAGTGAAATTTACAAACACACTTACAGCTTTTGGAACTTGGTTAATCTCTAGCGCTTGTTCTACGGACATTCCAGATTGTAAGGCGTCTAAAAATTGCTGGATTTTTTTGTTGGACGCGCCCAGTTCAACCATGGCTTCCAAATACATTTCAAAATGACTTTTGGGTGACCCTTGGCCATCAATATCGGTTTCTTCGCCGAAAACAATTTCGTTAATAAATCTTGCTACTTCAGGATTTTGCGGAGGGCTCCATGGCACTTTTACACAGGTAAGTTCATTTTGTAAAAACTTAACCAAACTCATAAAATCCCAAACAGCAAAAACATGCCATTCGGTAAATTTCTTGATGCTTTCTAGGCTTTGCATCTTTTGGTAAATCGAATGGCTCGTTAGCGCATCAATTCTTGGTTTAAGTACATTCTCTATGTCAATCACTTTTTGCTTAACCTTTAAGCAGCAAAGATGTTTGATGTGTTGAAATTATTATTGAAAGAGTTCTGTGTTGTCTATGTAAATTTGGTAGCCAGTAATTAAGCCTTGATCGTTTAATGCAATGGTATTTGCGAATGGAACCTGCAGAACACTTCCATTATGACGCGTGTATTTGGCCTCTCCACGAACCAGATAGAAATTATCCAACTCATACATTTGGAGATTTACATTATTTATGGCTTTTATAGCACCAAAAAACTGAGCTACCATTTCCGCAATATTCTCTGGCCCAATTGCGGCAGGAGCGTTTCCAAAAATAAATTGTGCAGAAGGTGAAAATAAGAAGCAAATTTATTGGCATTCATTTCGTCTACCACACCAAATACATCCTGTAGGTGTTGGTAGGTACTTGGGGTACCAGTCATGATGATGCGAAGTAATAGCTATTTTTTGAAATAAAAAATGCTAGGGTTTATTTCAGGAAATGCTAAGCATATAATTTATATATTTTCAAGTATTTGAATTAAAAAAACCCTTACCTACTCAAATACATACTTTTTTCTTTATAGATTTCTCTAAACTCAGGATCTTTGGTGCTATTTACAAATAGAATGGACTCTCCAGTTGATTTCATTTCAGGACCTAATTGTTTGTTTACATTGGGGAATTTATTGAATGAAAAAACTGGCTTTTTTATTGCATATCCTTGCGGTTTTGGACGCAAGTCAAAATCTGAAAGTTTGTTTTTACCCAACATAACTTTTGCGGCATAATTGATATAAGGTACTTGATAAGCTTTACAAATAAATGGAACGGTTCGGCTCGCCCTAGGGTTGGCTTCAATCACGTATACCTTTTCATCTTTGATAGCAAATTGAATATTTAACAAGCCCAATACATTCATTTCTTTGGCAATTTTTTGTGTATAGGTTTCAATTTGTTTGATAACATTTTCGCTTAAGCTAAACGGAGGCAATACGGCAGATGAATCCCCCGAATGAATGCCAGCTGGTTCTATATGTTCCATAACGCCCATTGTAAATACTTGCTCTCCATCACAAATACTGTCTGACTCTGCTTCTTCCGCCCTATCTAAAAAGTGATCTATCAAAATCTGATTGTCTGGCATATCTGAAAGAAGTTTTAATACCCAAGATTGCAATTCATCATCGTTGATAACGATTTTCATGCCCTGACCGCCCAACACATAACTAGGTCTTACCAAAACTGGGTACCCAACGCGATTGGCAATTTCTAGTGCATCTTCTGCAGAATTGGCCACACCATAATCTGGATAAGGTATATTAAGTTCTTTAAGGAAATCAGAAAAACGTCCCCGATCTTCTGCTAAATCCATTGCTTCGAAAGAAGTGCCGAGAATATTGATTCCGTGATCACTTAACTTTTGAGATAATTTGAGTGCTGTTTGGCCACCAAGTTGTACAATTACACCGAAGGGTTTTTCAAATTCAATCAAATCCAAAAGATGTTCCCAAAAGATTGGTTCAAAATATAACTTGTCGGAAATATCAAAATCTGTGCTTACAGTTTCTGGATTACAGTTGACCATTATTGCTTCAAAGTCACACTCTTTGGAAGCCAATACACCATGTACACAACAGTAATCAAATTCAATTCCCTGTCCAATTCTATTGGGACCTGACCCAATTACAACAACTTTCTGTTTATCCGAAGGTTTTGATTCATTTTCCCCATCATAAGTTGAATAAAAATAATTGGTATCAGATGGGAATTCTGCTGCGCAGGTGTCAACAATTTTGTAACCTCTAATCAAGTTTAATGTTTTTCGTTTGGCCCTTAAGTCTTCTTCTGTGCATTGTCCTAGAGCATTGGCAATTTGTAGATCTGAAAAACCCATTTGTTTGGCTTTTTTAAGCAACGCTCTATCTATGTTTTGAACACTAAATTTTGCAAGCTCTTTTTCCATTTTTACAATGCTGTAAATTTTTTCTAGAAACCATCTATCTATTTTGGTGATGTTTTGAATACTTGTAATCGGAACGCCCAAAGCCATGGCATCTCTAAGTATAAATATTTGGTCAGCTCCGGGGTTTTTAAGTTTTTCCAACACCTCCTCAAGGTTTTTGTTGCTTTTGTAATCTAAGCCCAATCCTGCACGACCAATTTCCATGGATTGTGCCGCTTTTTGAATGGCTTCTGTAAAGCTTCTTCCAATTGCCATGACCTCTCCTACTGACTTCATTTGTAAGCCTAAAGACAAATCTGCTCCCGGAAATTTTTCGAAGTTCCAACGTGGAACCTTTATAACTGTATAATCTATTACAGGTTCAAAAAAAGCAGAAGTAGTTTTTGTAACTGGGTTTTTCAATTCATCTAAGGCATAGCCAAGCGCCAATTTGCTTGCAATTTTAGCTATCGGGTAACCCGTTGCCTTAGAGGCCAATGCTGATGAACGAGAAACCCGTGGGTTTATTTCTATGGCAATTACGTCTTCATTATCTGGATTTAAAGCAAACTGTACGTTGCAGCCCCCAGAAAACTTACCAATCGAGCGCATCATGTTGAAAGCATAATCTCTCATTTTTTGAAATGCTGTGTCACTCAATGTCATGGCTGGAGCAATAGTTACAGAATCTCCTGTGTGAATGCCCATTGGATCCATATTTTCTATGGTACAGATAACGGCAATATCATCTTTATGATCTCGAAGAAGTTCCAGTTCAAATTCCTTCCATCCAAAAACTGCTTTGTCAATCAATATTTCGTGTGTTGGGGAAGCGTTTAAACCTCTTGAAGCAACTGTTTCAAATTCTTCTTTAGTGTATGCAATTCCACCTCCATAACCACCTAAAGTATACGATGGACGAACCACAACAGGTAAGCCCAACTCTTGAGCAGCTTCTTTAGCTTCTAAATAGGAATTGGCAATTTTTGCAGGTGCCACTGGAACGCCTATTTTGTTCATTAATTTTCTAAATGCCTCTCTATTTTCAGTTGTTTCAATAGCATCTGTTCCAACGCCTATAACTTCAATATTATACTTTTTCCAAAGTCCTACTTCATCTGCTTCCATGGCCAAATTAAGTGCTGTTTGACCGCCCATAGTTGGCAATACCGCATCAATTTTTCTCTCATGTAAAATTTCTTCAAGAGACTTGATGGTTAACGGTTTTAAATAAATATAATCCGCCATGATTGGATCTGTCATCACAGTGGCGGGATTGGAATTAATTAGGGTAACTTCGAGTCCTTCCTCTTTGAGAGATCGGGCGGCTTGCGAGCCGGAATAATCAAATTCACAAGCTTGGCCGATAATGATTGGACCACTACCGATAATAAGAACAGAATTTAAGTTGGGATTCAATGGCATAAACTCAAGCAAAATTATGTTATTTGCCCTCGAGTGGAATTTGATTTTATCTACAAAAATTCGACGATACACTATTATCGTTTTGGGAAGGGTCCAAAGATTGTACTCGGCTTTCATGGTTATGGCTTAGACGGGTCCATGTTTAAGCATTTTGACATAGAAGAAAATCAAACATATACGATGTATAGTTTTGATTTGTCTTTTCATGGGAAAACACATATTGACGAGAAATCATTTGACATTGATTTTTTCGAAAATTTTTTGTTACATTTTCTTGAAGATAAAAAAATCAAAGCTTTTGATTTAATGGCGTATAGTTTGGGTGGAAATTTTGCGCTCAAGGCTTTGGAGTTATTTCCAAAAAATGTAGAATCATGCTGCCTGATTGCTGCTGACGGGCTTATGCCAAATAGGGGAAGATATTTCATTACAATGCATCATTTGGGGATTTCACTTTTTGAAGGTTTCATCAAAAATCCACGTTTTTTTTTAGGCTTAATTTCTCTTTCCCTAAAACTTTCTTGGATTTCCAAAAAAATGGCCAATTTTATGCGGAGCCAAATCAACTCAAAAGAAAAAAGATGGCTTTTGTTTGAACGTTGGCGGAGGGTAGAATCTTTGTATGTAAAATATCCTTTGGTTTACCAAAAGCTTAATCAATACAAAACGCCAGTAAATCTTTATTTTGGAAGGTATGACAAGTTAGTTCCTGCTCGAAAAGCCAAAAAATTTGTAAAAAAAGTACCACATGCTCGTTTGTACGTCTTGGAAGCAGGTCACAATCTTTTCACCAAAGAGTTCTTTAAAAAATACTTATTGAATTAAGCCCTCTTGCTTAAAATATTCGATAATATGATTTCTGATTAGTAATTCTTGGTCAAATGGATTCATTTCTTGAAAATCCTTTATTTTTTCCCAAACAGGAAACCCCTTTTTATCAATACCAACTTTTTTGTAATAACCAGTAATGCTCATTATTCTTTTCAAAGCTATGTCCATTAGTGTTACTTTTTCTTCTTTGGTAAAGTTTCTTTTGAGTCCGCCAAATTCTCTTTGACCAATTAAAAACAAGATGGCCTCTACACTGGCTTCTTTCCCTGTGATATCCAAAATTAGATCTTTTATTTTCTGCCAATCTCTGGTATTTTCTTCCATATCTTTTTATTCCTTTACTTTGTGCCGGTTGTTTTCAAATGAGCCGAATTAAAGGACTTGTTCAGCGTTCAAAAAACGTAAAAATTTTTCAGAAAGTCAGCCTAGAAAATGCATACGACATTCAAGAAAAAACACTACGAAGGTTAATGCTTAAGGCAAAGCATACCTTTTTTGGAGAAGTTCATCGTTTTGGAACTATCCTCAAAAGTGATTTTTTGGTCGATGCTTTTAAAAATGAAGTAAGGCTTGTTGATTACAGTGGCATGCTTCCATGGTGGAAACGCTTACAACATGGAGAGCAAAATATCACTTGGCCTGGAAAAGTAAGTCATTTTGCCTTGAGTTCTGGAACCACTGATGGTGCCAGTAAGTATATTCCAATTACCAAAGATATGTTACGCTCCATGCGCAGAGCAAGTTTTAGGCAAATGTTGTCCATTAATCGAAATGATGTAGGCATCGATACTTTTGCCAAGCATTGGCTAATGGTTGGTGGAAGCACCAATTTAGAATACAACGGCGTATTTTATGCTGGCGATCTTAGCGGTATTGCCACCAACAAAGTGCCGATCCTTTTTCAACGTTTCAGCAAGCCAGAACCTGCCATTCGCTACGAAGACGATTGGCAAGAAAAAATTCATAAAATGACACTTGAAGCCCGAAACTGGGACGTTGGTTTGGTAGCAGGTGTACCGGCTTGGATACAATTGCTATTTGAACGTATAATGGCTCATTATCAATTGGATAATATACACCAAATGTGGCCAAATTTTCGCGCATATGCTCATGGTGGCGTAGCGCTTAGGCCTTACAAAAAAAGATTTCAAGAGCTTCTTGGGGAAGAGATAAAATACTTTGAAACCTATTTGGCTTCTGAAGGATTTATTGGTTTTCAAAGACGTATGGGTGCTGAGGTGGGTATGCGGCTATTGATTCGAAACGGTATTTTTTTCGAGTTTATCCCTTTTGATGAAAAACACTTTGATGGAGAAGGCAAATTGCTTTCTAATGTTCAAACACTTAATATTCGTGAAGTGCAAGAAAATAAAGACTATGCCTTGGTAATGAGCACCAACGCAGGCGCTTGGAGATACCTGATTGGAGATGTGGTACAATTTACTGACTTGTCCGAACTAGAAATAAAAATTACTGGACGCACCAAACATTTCATTAGTTTATGCGGCGAGCATTTATCTGTTGACAATATGAACCAAGCCGTTAGCGAAATTGCAGAAGAATTTGGTATAAATATTCTTGAATTTTGCGTAGTTGGCTTACCTTACAAAGGATTTTTTGCCCACCAATGGTATGTAGGCCTAGACAGATCTTTTGACCAAAAAGAGACATTACAAGCAGCATTGGACCAACGTTTGAAAAAACTGAACGCCGATTATGCAACAGAAAGACAAGCCGCATTAAAAGGCATGTTTATGAAAATATTGCCACAAGAAATGTTTATCAATTTTATGCGTAAAAAAGGTCGTGAGGGTGCACAAAACAAGTTTCCAAGGGTTTTGCGTGGCGAGATGCTGGATGATTGGCTCGCATTTATTAAGTAAGTTTTTTCATCTTTAAAAAATTCCTTTACATTCATTGAACCTTTTTATGAAAGTTAATTCAATTAATTATTCTGTTTATACAGGTAAATTTGTCCCTTCTTCTTGTCAAGAACAAAAAGTTTTAACGCTTACCATTCTCCACAAACTTTTACAGACAGCATATGAAAGTAAACTGAAAGATGCGGAATTTTCACAAGCTACTTCAATTATCATTTTAGGAAATCAGGTCAAGAAGTTATCCAATTCACAAAATATCAACAAATTGGAGAAATACCCACATTGAAAGGAAATATGGATTGAAAAATAACCTAAACCGGTCTTAAACGATGTTGATATGCTTTATCAAGCCATTATGCTAAATAGTATGCATTTGGTTTTATTTGAAATGGATATATGACCAAATATAAGTCACGCGTGTTATTTGATTCAGGTTTTTCTTTGCTTGCCTTAGTAATCCTTATTGATTTTTCTTTTCCTGGATATACCACCCATGACCAAATCATTGTCATACAAAAAAAGAGACAAGAACACTACAACCCCTCAAAAAATTTTCATTATTCGTATAAAGCTATTGCAGGCAAAAATAAATTTTCGATTGACGAACGCTTTGCTAAATTAGTTAAGGCAGGCGATAAAATAGACTACTGCATATCCAAAATATATAAAAAGGTGAACTGGTACAAATTGTCTGGTTCCCAAAAAAAATCCTACTATGCCTTGCGGATTATTTCAGGTTTTGTTCTTCCTTTGATTGCCCTTTTCGTCATAGTCATGGTATGGAGATTCCAATGGAAAGCTGAAATATTTGTATTTGTTCTAAAAACTTTGCTTTTGGCGGACTTAATTTATTTGCAGATTTAAATGGTGTTTTTACCTACCTTTAGTTGAGGTTTAATCTATAAAACAATCTTGCCTTAAATAGCCAACTGTCTTGAAAGACAAAATTTCTGATGGATCGATTGTCGCCAAAATATACTAGTGGAATACCAAACTTTACCCCTTCGTCATATACCTCATAAGTTCTGCCAATAGACCTACCTATACAGAGCTGCAAGTTGATTCCATTACCCATTGCATATTGGACATAACTGTACAGGTCCTTCGCAGATTTTTCAAGATAAAGCGACTCATAATTGCCCAAATTCGATGACATATTAAAACTTCTCACTTGGCCTTTGAAGTTGAGTCCTATGCGCATTCTTTTTTGAAAACTGTAGTTGACATCAGCAGACAAGGGCAAAAGCAATTTTGTTTCTATTTTCTTGCTAGGGTTCAGATGATACAGCCCAAAAAGTGGTACAACAAAAGGTCCGAACCTTTCAGTATTCGAATAGAAACCCAAACGATAATTCATGGCCTCATTCTTAACATATTTCATTAGAATAACTGCCCCCAATTGATAATCCTTTGGTCCTAGCTTGTTTAAATCTGATGAAATTTTGGGCAATATAAGGTAGGTACCACTCCATTTATCACTATGTTGATGGTTTAGACCCAGTTTCAGCGTAAAACCACTCAGGCTTTCTTCCCCTCTTGATGGGTCAAAATCGGCTTTTATATTTTCATAAATCAAACCCGCTAAAACAGTGGTTTTTTCTGTTAAAACAATAGGTGCTGTAAATTCTGCATTTATTTCATGGAGTTTTGTTTCTTGCGAAGAAGAATCAAAAGAAATAGCAGGTGTAATAGCGTAATCTGAGCTGATCAAGTCTATATAGCTTTGGGCGCTAAGTTTTATGCTGCATAACAAAATAAAAATGAGCGATATAGCTCCTTTACTCATGGTTCAAACTAAGTAAAATATTTGATAAAAAAAAATTTTTCCTTTACACCTTTTCCAATCTGTAGGAAAGAAGTTCTCCTAAAATAAACAATATATGCTCTTCGCTATCTGCTTCAACAAGCTTTGCGCGAAAAGGCTTAACCCCTGGGATACCTTTGAAATAATTGCCGTAATGTCTACGCATTTCAAAAATTCCCCGGCGTTCCCCTTTCCACATTATAGATTCCTTTAAATGTAATTTGCATACCTCCACTCTTTGTTCGATGCTGGGTTCTTCTGCATGGTTTCCTGTTTTGAAATAATGTTTTATTTGGTTAAAAATCCATGGATTTCCAATAGCGGCTCTCCCTATCATAAGCCCATCCACACCATAAGTATTTAGTGCCATTTGTGCTTTTTCCGGTGAGTCAATGTCACCATTTCCAAATACAGGAATGTGCATTCGTGGGTTATTTTTCACTTCAGCAATTGGTTCCCAGTCGGCTTCGCCTTTGTACATCTGTTTTCTTGTCCGTCCATGAATAGAAATGGCATAAATACCGATATCTTGTAAACGTTCAGCAACTTCAACTATTTTAATAGAATCCTTATCCCAGCCCAATCTTGTTTTAACTGTAACGGGTAAATGGGTGGACTCAACAATGGTTTTAGTCATTTCTACCATTTTAGGAATGTCTTGCAAAAGTGCAGCGCCAGCCCCCTTGCATGCCACTGCTTTTACGGGACAGCCGTAATTGATGTCAATGATATTTGGATTTGTTTGGGTGGCAATGTGCGTTGCTTCTCTCATAGATGTTATATCCGAGCCAAATATTTGAATGCCAATTGGCCTTTCGTATTCGTATATATCTAGTTTTTCCGTGCTTTTTAGGGCATCACGAATAAGGCCTTCGGAAGAAATGAACTCTGTATACATGAAGTCTGCACCATTGTTTTTGCAAACTTTTCGAAAAGGAGGATCACTAACATCTTCCATGGGTGCCAATAACAAAGGGTTTTCACCTAAGTCTATGTCCCTTATTTTAACCATTTTTGTGATGCAAAAGTACAATGACAAACAACAACCAAACAAAAAGGATTGGCGATTGGCAACAATTGCTTATGGGCATCGGCTTTTGGATCTTGCTCAGCGCCCTGTTGGCGCAATTGGCCTTGGTTTTTTCAGAAAATGTCCTAGGTGTTTCCCTGGCTAGTTTGAGTAACCAAAACAAACTAAAGGAAGAAGAATGGTGGACACTTGTTTTGTCTGGACTCTTTATTCCTTCCCTGTCGTTTGTTCTCGCACCTTTCGGACTATCCAAAATTTTTCGTCGTTCCTGGTTGGATGAGCTTACACTTAACAGAGCGCCCATTAAAAAACAGTTATTGCTTTCCTTACTTTTATTTGTGTTTAGCTCTGGAGCTGTAGGTTTTTTATTGCAAATAAACCAAGGGCTAACATTGCCAGAGGAGTTAAGTAAAGTGGTTCAAAGTTTAGAAGCGCAAAGCAACCGTGTGTATCAGATGGTTTTACAGAAAAACCAAGGTTTTGGTACCTTATTGGTCATTGTTTTTATGGCTTTTTTTCCTGCGCTAACTGAAGAAGTTTTTTTTCGTGGTTTTGCAATGAAAAAACTTATCGGTATTGGTGGTAACTTTCACTTAGGCATTTGGTTGAGCGCTGCGTTTTTTGCTATTATACATGTTCAACCATTAAAATTTTTACCCATGTTGTTACTTGGCGCTATTTTGGGTTATGTTGCTTATTATTCAAGGAGCATTTGGGCATCAGTATCTATTCATTTTATGAATAATACGCTAGCTGTTCTACAAAATTACTTTAATAAAAAAGAGGTGCTTAATATTCCTGACATCGAAGAAAGTGTGCATATAAATCCGCTGCTTGCGGCTGTTTCATTTTTAGCTATTTTTGGCATTCTTTTTCTGATGAACAAAGCTGAAAAAGAAATAATTTATCCAGAAAATATACATGATTATCAGAGCGATTAGTGGTTTATTTTTTGTCGGTCTTTGCCTTGCTTCTTTACTTTACCCGGATTGGTACAGCTATCTTATTTTTGGGTTTTTTCTAGCAATAACCTTTTGGGAAAGCGCTTCTTTCTCTTCAAGAGCAGTAGGTTTGTTTGAGCGACTAAGTACAACAATTGTTTTTTCTATATGCATTGTATTGGCATTTTTTTATTGGACGCCAAAAGACAATGCAATGTCTTTTATGCTATTGTTGTTTTTGTTAGCAGTGTTTGGAAATTTGTTGGGCCGAAAAAATCGGCCTTGGTTGCTTTGCTTGTACTTCGCAATTCCCTTTTTTCTTCTAATGGTGGAATTAAGAGATTTATACGAGCAAAAGCAAGTCTTCATGCTGTTCATCCTGATTTGGGGATTTGATGTTTTTTCCTATTTAGGCGGTAAGTTTTTTGGGGAAACTAAACCATTTCCAACACTATCTCCAAATAAAAGTTTGGAGGGTTATGCCATTGGCCTTGTATGTTTACTGGGTTGCACTTATTTACTTGAGCAACCATTTTGGTGCACGCTCATTGTTGCTGTTTTGGGTAGCGCTGGAGATCTGTTCATATCATTTCTGAAGAGACGAGTAGGGTTAAAAGACAGCGGAAAAATTATGCCCGGACATGGGGGACTTATCGACCGTTTTGACTCCTTTACATTAACCTATCTTGCTTATTTTCTAATAAAATATGCTTCCACATATTATACATATTGATTACAATTAAATTCAATAAAAGTCCATGTTGAATTTAGAATTACATTTGCCCTAAATTTTTTGCTATGAGTTCGAAATATAAAGAACCAGCTCCCATTAAAGACGCTCTGAACCCCTTAGAGTCAATGATGGAAAGATTTGATGAAGCAGCCGATATTCTTGGCTTAGATTCTGGTATTTACAACGCATTAAAGTTTCCTGAAAAATCATTTGAGGCAAACCTAACCATCACTATGGATGATGGAAGCATTAAGGTTTTTCAGGCTTTCAGAGTTATTCACTCTGCTCTTTTGGGTCCTTCTAAAGGCGGAATTCGCTATTCCCATTTGGTGAACAGCCAAGAGGTAAAAGCGCTAGCCGCTTGGATGACATGGAAATGTGCTGTAGTGGGGATACCTTATGGTGGTGCAAAAGGTGGTATTAAGTGTGATCCTCGGGAGATGAGTTCAGGAGAATTGGAACGACTTACCCGTGCATATACAAATGCCATGCAAGATGTTTTTGGACCCGATAAAGACATTCCTGCACCAGATATGGGCACCAATGCGCAGGTAATGGCTTGGATAATGGATGAGTATTCTAAAGTTAAGGGTCAATCTACTCCCGGGGTTGTTACAGGAAAACCAAAGGTTTTGGGTGGTTCGGAGGGAAGATTTGAAGCAACCGGAAGGGGTGTAATGGTCAGTACAAGAACCGCAATGGGCAAATTAAAAATAAACCCAACTTCTTCAACGTGTGCCGTTCAAGGTTTTGGCAATGTTGGTTCTATTTCAGCTAAGCTTATTGGTCAACAAGGCGTAAAAATTGTTGCTATCAGCGACATTAGTGGCGGTTATTATAAAAAAGATGGTTTCAACATTCCAGAAGTAATTGAATATATCAATAAAAATAACGGAACCTTAGAAGGTTTACAAGCCGATAAGATTGGTAATGAAGAATTGCTAACATTAGACGTTGATATTTTGGTACCAGCTGCCTTGGAAGATCAAATTACCGAAAAAAACGCTAATGATATTAGAGCAAAATTGATCGTTGAAGGTGCCAACGGACCAACAGCTCATAAGGCCGACGATATTTTGACCAAAAACAATGTCGTTGTAGTTCCAGATATATTGGCAAATGCCGGCGGTGTTACTGTAAGTTATTTTGAATGGGTTCAAAACCAAATTGGCTATTTCTGGACAGAGGAACGCGTTAATCGACGTGCAGATAGAATCATGAAACAAGCTTTTGAGCAAGTTTGGCAAGTTTCAAAAAGATACAATGTTTCTTTAAGAACTGCTGCGTACATACTTGCCATAGACAAAGTGGCTCAAACCAAAAAGTTAAGAGGTATTTTTTAAAGTGTCAATACATAGAGAGGGTCGTAAATTCTTTGTTTTCAGTACAATATTTTATTCTATTTTTCTCCTGCTTATTTTTCCAGTTCAGAAATTTTCGACAAGCTTTATTCTATTAAGTGCAACATATGTGCTTTCTATAGGTTTTTTCACGGTTTTCTTTCGCGTCCCCAATAGGACAATCAAGAATGATCAAAGTAAGGTTTTGAGTCCTTGCGACGGCAAGGTGGTAATTATAGAAAAAGTTGATTATCCTGCTTTTGGTGAAGGTGCCCAAGCGATTCAAATTTCTATATTTATGCATCTCTATAATGTACATGTAAATAAAATGCCTGTTTCTGGTAAGATCATTAAAGTTCAACATACGCCGGGAAAATTTTTACCTGCCTTTCGTCCAAAAAGTAGCGAGCTTAATGAGCATTGTCTAATCTGTGTACAAACTGAAGAGTCGAGAGTTGATTTCAAACAAATTGCTGGCGCTGTAGCGAAAAGAATCAGAACTTTTTGCAAAGTTGGAGAACAGCTAAAACAGGGAGACGAAATGGGTTTTATTCTCTTTGGCAGCCGGCTCGATGTCTTTTTGCCAAGTAGCTTCAAAGTAGATTGTTCGCTTGGACAAAAAGTAAAAGGTGGCATTAGCACACTAGCCAATATTGGCTAAAGACTTTGGAAAATATTTTTCCATGACCAGTCTAAGTTGTTCCGTATTTGTGTGCAAGTACATCTCGGTTGTACTGATGGATACGTGCCCCAACATACTCTGAATTGATCTTAAATCCGCACCACCTTCAAGTAAAGCGGTTGCAAAAGAATGTCTAAAGACATGTGGACTCACAGCTTGTTCAATTCCCGCAGCTTTTGCCAAGCTTTTCAGTCGAGAAAACAAGTAATTTCTGCTGATAGGATTGCCGAATTTGTTAGCAAACATGGGGTTTAGTCTTTTATTGAATTTTTGATTCTTTTCGATTCGAACATGCCTTTGATAACCAATAGACTGCACCACATTGCTTCCAATAGGGACTATGCGTTGCTTGTTGCCCTTGCCTGTTACTTTCAGCAAACCTTCTTTTTCGAACAAATCATCTTCCTTCAGAGAAGTCAATTCAGATATCCGCACCCCTGTATTGTAAAGCGTTTCTAGTATAGCCTTGTCCCTATGTCCAAAGTTGGAACTTAAGTCAACACATGAAATAATCTTATTTATTTGTTTGTTGCTCAATGATTCTGGCAATCTTTTTCCCATTTTGGGACGATCCAAGAGATCGAATGAAATATTGGGCAAATCTGAAATCTCTGAAACAAAGTTTAGGTAACCAATAACACCTGATACAATTCTATTAATGGACCTTGCACCAATATATAAGTCAGCCAAATAGACAATAAAACTTTGAACCACTTGCAGATCCGTTTTACTTATACTTAATTGCTGCTGCTCCATATACTGGTGAAACTTCTCTACATCTTTTATATATGCAGAACTTGTGTTGGATGCGAGCCCTCGCTCAAAATGAAGATGTTCCTTGTAGGCCTGAAAATATGCTATTTTTTTATTGTTCAAGCTGAGATTCTACAACGTGAAGTATTTCCCAATCATTGCCCTTCTTCTTGTGTACAAGCACCAATACTTCAAAATTCCCTGGGTTCCAAATTACATCATAGTTTGAAGAAAAATCTTTTCGCACAAATCGTCCTATTTCGGGGCTTTGATAGAGTTTATCACCGCTGTAAAAGGTAAGTGTCTTTCTCAAAACGTGGTTGTGCTCATAATCGTTGATTGTCTGACTGTTGTCTTTTTGTTTTTGGATAATTTTATTTTCCAAAAGATGAACAGTATAGTACAAAGTTCCTTCTACTGCTTCTGTACACTCAAATTCACTTTTTACGACAATACTTTGGTTAGTCGTGTCAATGGTGTATACTGATTTGATGTTGATTGGAGTCGTCAAATTCAATCGTTCTTTTACAAAATTTCCCCAACTCGAAAAACCCAAGGCAATCCGCTTAGTTTGTCCTTGAAAAATATATCGATCGACTGAACCAGCTGGTATACCATCTGGTTTACCCAAAATATAATTCATGATGTTCTCAGAAAACTCATTGCTCAGGTGTTGCTCTCCCTCAAAAGCCGAGGTTTGGTTTGCAATTGATAGCGGGTGAAGCGTGGCCACAAAAACCCTAGCTTCTGGGTTTTCATCAATAATTCTTTTTGCCTCTTCATGCGCTGCGGGACAATTAACACATTTGACACCCGAAAACTCCTCAATTAAAATGCCTTTTTCTTGGGCGTCTGATCTTTGTGTATTTCCTAATACATACGTTGTATCGGCCAATTGAACCCCTCCAGTGCCATAATCTATGGGTGGGGGTGTTTCATCACAAGATGAAACAACCAAATATAGGGCGCAGATTGTTAGAATATTTTTCATTTTTTAATGGTTTTAAGCGCTAATATCTCCTTTTTCCTCAATTTTCTAAATTGACCCGGCCTTAGTCCCTTTTTGTCTAAACCTGCGAAGAAAACACGATCCAATTGTTTTACCGAATATCCAAGCATTTCAAAAGTTCTTCGCACAATTCTATTTTTCCCACTGTGTAACTCAACACCGAGCACCGTTTTTGTATCATTAAGTATCGCCGCCTTATCGAAAGAAAAAACGCCATCTTCTAAATCTACTCCCTTTGTAACTTGTTCAAAATGTATCCCTTCAATAGGTTTATCTAATGTAACCTTATAAATTTTCTTTACCTTAAAAGACGGATGAATAAGTTTATTGGTTATTTCACCATCGTTGGTAATCAACAACACACCGGACGTGTTCCTGTCAAGCCGACCCACAGGGTACAATCCTCTGATATCCATCTCTTTAGAGAATATTTCCATAACCGTTTTTCTTCCTTTATCATCGTTTACAGAAGTAATAGTGTTCTTTGGCTTGTTTAATATAAAGTATTCCTTTTCTTGAACGGGTTTAAGCACTTTCCCACCAAGTTCAACTCGGTCCTTTAGTCCAACTCGAATGCCCATATCAACAACCATTTTGCCATTTACCTTTACAGACCCGCTTTTTATGAGCTCATCCGCCTTTCTTCTCGAACACAAACCGCTTTTTGCAATAAATTGATTTAATCTGAAATTAGGTTCAGTTTTTGTTTGCTTGACCTTGTTATTTTTTTTCAATTTTATTTTGTAACAATAACGCTTCGAAATTCGTTAAATTCTTAATTGAAACAACTTGTTTTTATAAGTTTATTATTCTCTGCTTATCAGATGTTTGGCGTAAACAAGCCCGTTAATCTGCTTAATGTTTGCCTGAACACCTCTGATTCTACAGTTAGTCTCTCATGGAAAAGTAGTCCTGACGATTGTGGAAGCTTAACAAAACATGAAATTTTCGGCAGAAAGCTCAATAATCCTTATGCTGTTTATGGTGAGATCTTTTTGTTTGGCGTTGAAGCTTACACTTTCAAAATTTCCGACTTTGACCCAAGCTGGTCATTTTTTATAAAAACTTCATCTGATTGCTCGGGGGATCTATCTTTTTATTCTGACACCATCAAGATGGACTTATTAAGGCCTTCTTTAATGGGAATTGATTCAGTAAGTATTAGCCCTCAGAACCAGTTGATGGTAGGTTGGCAAAAAAGCAAAGATGCTGATGCATGGGGTTATCGGCTGTATAAGAATACAGGGGGAATTAATGACTCTATATTCAATACACTAAGCACCTTTGCTCTTTTGAAACGCAATCTTTATGCCTACATAGGCTTGGCACCTTATGACAGTTGCAAGCTTTTTGCGCCGATCAGCACACCTCATAAAGCGACCAAGCTTAATGGCATCGTTAAAGGGTGCGAAGAAAATATTCAGTTGTCATGGAGTTTGTATGAGGGCTGGCCTATTGGCAAGCAAAACATTCTTTTGGACACAGGTAACGGCATCTTTTATACTTACCAAGTCTTGGATGGTCAGCAAAACTCGCTATTGCTTGAAAACTTTCCTAGGGGAAAAACCATTCGTGCACGCCTAAGGTCTTATAAACCATCCGCGCTGATAAGCTCAAGTTCAAACATTATACAGTTAGAAACCAAAAATCTACGCAAGCCTCAAAAACCCCTAATACTGCGCGTCAGCACCGTAAGCAATGATTCTGTACTTATTGAATTGGGCAAATTAACACTTCAACATGATGCTTATTGGAAACTCAACATCAATAGTCAAGCAGTTGCTACTGGAGAAAATATCTACACAGATTCTGTCTTGTATTTTATAGATGAGAATATTGGCTTGAGAAAAAATTTATTTCAACTGGTCAGCTACAACAATTGCGATGAATTAACTGGTATTTCCAAAATACACCAAAACATTTTACTTACCGTCGACGGGCAACAATTAAAATGGGATGACTATGTTGGGTGGCAAAGCATTGAACAAAGCTATCTGCAATTTCAAGAAGGTTTCACGTGGAACAATATGCTTGTTTTGAACGAAAACACAAAAAACCTCATAGAAACAAACACGCGACTTTACAGAGTAAAACAAAACAATGGAACCCTATCCAGCTACTCCAACCGGATAAGTAACCTTGCCCCTTTTACGGTCTTTTATCCAAATAGCTTAAACGCACACAGCCAAAACAACAAACTGGTTTTCTATGGTCCAAATATTGACCTTGTAAAAAGTAGAGGAAAAGTATACAACAGGTGGGGACAACTAATCAGTGACTTTACCCTAAGCGAGCCCAACTTTTACGCTCATGAATATCCAGCAGGCGTTTACCATTTGTACCTGTTTTTAGTTAATCCTGTAGGCAAGAAAAAAACCGAACACCAAGCACTATACATCATCAAATGATCAATGAAATAGAACACCACGGTTTAGCAAGCATCCTAGCTGACTATTTTTTGGACACTTACGTTACTGTTCGATTGCTTTCAAAAAGTGAAATGCTCTTCCAAAACAAACAATTACTGAATCATGATTATTATACAGATGTTATTACAAGCTTCTTTGATCAGCCTAACGCAAAGGAGGTTCACATATTGATATGCCCTGAGCTTGTACAAGAAAACGCAAAAAAACTTGGTGTCGATAAATCCCTTGAGATGCGCCGAATACTATTTCATGCGCTACTACATACTCAGGGATTTAACGACAGAAGCGTTACTCAAAAAAATTTGATGCGGTTATTAGAAAATGAATTATTGTCGTGTTCCACGTGGAAACAAAATTTGACATTATCGTAATAGGAGGCGGGCACGCAGGCTGTGAAGCGGCCGCAGCCGCGGCAAAACTAGGTTCAAGAACATTGCTGATAAGCATGAATCTAGAGACGCTCGCAAAAATGAGCTGCAATCCTGCTATGGGTGGTGTTGCAAAAGGGCAAATTGTTCGAGAAATCGATGCCCTTGGTGGTTTGTCAGGCCAGGTAACCGATAGCGCAACAATACAGTTCAGAATGCTTAATACAAAAAAGGGGCCAGCTATGTGGAGCCCAAGGGCACAGTGTGATCGTTTCCAGTTTTCCGCCAATTATCGAAAAAGATTAGAAGAGCTCGAACATCTTCACTTTTTTCAAGACATGGCCACCACAATTACAAAAAAGAAACAATTTCATATAGGTACGCAGATGGGCTATACATTTTATTCATCCTCTGTTGTACTTACCAGCGGTACTTTTTTGAATGGATCCATTCATATTGGCAAGGACCAGTATGGTGGTGGAAGAATGAGCGAAAGGCCGAGCATCGGGATTACAGAATCCTTGCATCGACTTGGGTTTTCTTCTGCACGAATGAAAACAGGAACACCTCCACGGATCTTAAGTTCAACCATTGACTTTTCCCAAACTGATATACAACACGGTGACAAAAACCCAAAATCCTTCTCCTTTCAAAGACAAAAAAGATTGAGTGTTCAGCGACCTTGTTACATAACGTATACCAACAATGAAAGCCACAATGTTATTCGTGAAAATCTCGAAAAATCCGCTATATTTAATGGGAAC
Source organism: Bacteroidetes bacterium MED-G17 (assembly GCA_002457675.1). Lineage (GTDB taxonomy): Bacteria > Bacteroidota > Bacteroidia > NS11-12g > UBA9320 > MED-G17. Next base: position 130,823 of record NTKK01000002.1, on the reverse strand, counting down.
ATTGAAGGTATAGGACCTAGATATTGCCCGTCCATAGAAGATAAAGTCAACCGCTTTGCTGACAAAGACAGGCACCAAATGTTTATTGAACCAGAAGGATGGAACACCAACGAAGTGTACATAAACGGCTTTAGCAGCAGTCTACCTAAAGAAACTCAGCAAGAAGCTTTACTTAAAATACCCGCATTCCGAAAAGCGCAGATTTTACGCCCAGGTTACGCCATCGAATATGACTACTTTCCACCAACTCAACTTAAGCACAACCTAGAAACCAAACTTGTTGAAGGTCTTTTCTTTGCAGGACAAATCAACGGAACCACAGGGTACGAAGAAGCCGCAGCTCAAGGCCTAATGGCAGGAGTAAATGCCCACCATAAAATCCGACAATCAGAAAGCCTTATATTAGGACGAGACCAGGCCTACATCGGTGTACTTATCGACGACCTAATTACTAAGGGTACGGATGAACCATATCGAATGTTTACCTCTCGAGCAGAATATCGATTACATCTCCGACAAGACAATGCTGATGAACGTCTAATGCCCGTGGGTTATGACCTTGGTTTAATTACGCAAAGCGCTTTTCAACAAATGGCAAACGATCAAAGTACGGTCACCAAGACCATACAATATTTTTCCTCTCACCACATAAAACCTTCAGAAATGCAGAAAATTGAGCCGATCGACAAACTTGCTACACCCAAACATGCACTTTCTTTTAGCAAGTTGTTGTCAAGACCTCAAGTACATATCCAAGATTTATTCAATGTTGAACGAGAAGAGTTTCCATTCTCAAATCTAGACGCTAGTATTTTACAAAAAGTAGAAACACAGATAAAGTATCAAGGCTACCTGCGGAGGGAGGCTGAAACTGTCGACAAATTTATACAATTTAAGGAACTAAATATACCGCAAAACATTGACTATAAGTCTTTTATGTCAATTTCTACGGAAGGAAAACAAAAGCTTTCAGACATACAGCCAAAGACCTTTGGTGAGGCACAAAAAATAAGCGGTGTATCACAGTCCGATTTAAGCACACTATTGATCTACCTAGGAAGATGAAGAAAATTTACGCAATTGGCTTTTTAATTCTGTCCGCATGCGCAAGTGTTAAACCCCCAAACGGAGGTCCAAAAGATAATGCAGCACCCAAATTAATTTCCTACCAAATTAAAGACAGCAGCCAAACATGGCTCCATCATCTCCGTTTCGACGAGAAAATAGATTTAGCCAACCAAAGCAAACTTTTCTTCTTGCCCACAACGAAAACGGACAAAATCCGATTAAAATCCAAAACATTAATTATAAGGACCGAACCAATCCTAGGCAACTATCAAATAGTTGCAAACGGTGTCATTAAAGACATAACCGAAAACAACATAAATGATACCTTAGATATTCACATCAGTCGTAGATCAAAGGACAGCATAGCATTGAATTTCCAAATCATCCACCCAATCACCCAATTACTTAAGCCCATCGATTCGTTCGTATGCACAATCAACAACCACCTATACAGATTTCCTATACGCGATTCTATTTTCAACATATCGATGCTGCCCAAGGGAACAATTCAGTTTCTTAACACCAATGAGCTACCAACCTATACGACTGATTCAATCATTAAAGATTCCAGCTATAAGCTTTTCACCAACAGCATGTTAAGCAACAAGATCTATTTATATAAAAAACATCTTCAAACCAATTACGCCTACATTACCAAGACACCCAACCTTCTACCCAATTATTACTTAAACGATAAGCTCGGGTTCTATAAAATTCAGGACACAGTAATTATTACAAAATTCATTGATACCTTAGGTTACTCCAACCACCGAATAAGCATCACAAAAAAAGACAGCCTCTTAAATAAGAGAGGTAATTCAAGAATACTAAATTTTATAAAAAATGACACACTGTTCCTAGTACACCCCAACCTTCGGTCTGAGCAAATAGAAGCCAGTATAATCAAAGACTCACTATTTCTAATTTGTCAACCGGACATTCATATAAACTACACAGACAATACAACAGCCATTGTTAACACCAATCCATATTTGCGTACCATAACCTTTGACACCATAATTGGTAATGATTCTACATTATATCCAAGCAGAACATATAAACTTCCTAAAATTGATACCAACTATAGCCTACTTGACTTAGTATTACCCAAAAGCATCAATTTTCCAATTTCACTATTTTTTATGGAAAACTCTATAATAAAACAAGTAAATTTAATAAAGCAAATAACACATAATAAATCAATTAGAATAAAAAGCGGAACTTATACTTTAACAATAGTTGAAGATACCGATGCTAACCAAAAACTCAGCGTTTATAAAAACCAAGAACAAATACATCAGGAAGGCTTCTTTTACTATAAAAAACCAATAAAAATTCCAGAAAACTGGGAAATTAAAATCTCTATTAGTGAAGAGGATTTAGATGTGCATAAATCCAAACCGTAAACCGAAAAAATTATAAATCTTAAACGCCATTAAAATTTAGACCTTTTATACACAAAAAAATAATCTTAGGGTAACATTAAGATATGACCAACTCTATGTTAATAACCACACTAACAATTTAAATAATAAAACTTATATAACTAAATATCAATTAATTATATTTTATATAAATGTGAAGAAATAGGCAAAACGTTACTCTGCGCATGTTTAAACAAAAAAGATTCCACAATCCACACAGCTTATATATTATTATATACATTATTTAATATTATATACAATAACAGTATGTGTAATTCATGAAATAAAAAGGAATTGTACTTTAGCAATGTTAAATGATTGATCAATTAAAAAATATCGAGGAAGAGCTAAATCAAGCAGAAATAAAAACATCCGAGGAATTGGCGATTTTTTATAAATATTTTCTTAGCAAAAAAGGGAAAATATCACTTTTATTATATGACTTTAAGAGTTTACCAGCAGAAAATAAGAGAACGGTCGGAAAACCACTTAACTTATTAAAAAGAAAGGCAGAGGAGTTATATGACGCAGCCAAGGAGATGCTTGAGGGACAAAGTCAAGAAAATTCGAGAAATTTTTTATTGGATCCGCAAAAGATAGAAATTGGCGCTAGACATCCCATTTCTGTTGTTAAAAATAGAATTGAGCAAATTTTTAGGTATATGGGTTTTGGCATTAGTGAAGGTCCAGAAATTGAGGATGATTGGCACAACTTTGAAGCACTAAATTTCCCTCCTGATCATCCAGCTAGAGACATGCAAGACACGTTTTATTTGGAAAAAGGGTATGCGTTGCGAACACATACAAGCAGTGTCCAAGTTCGAGTAATGGAAACGACAAAACCACCAATCAAAACGATTAGTCCTGGTCGTGTATATAGAAATGAAGCAGTTTCGGCAAGATCCAATTCTTTCTTTCATCAAGTTGAGGGACTTCATATTGATGAAGGCATTTCGTTTGCGGATTTAAAGCAAACTCTATACAGTTTTGTTTCTTCTTTTTTTGGAAGGGACTTGGAAGTAAGGTTTAGAGCGTCCTATTTCCCTTTTACTGAGCCAAGCGCAGAAATGGATATATTTCTCGGAACAGAAACTGAGGAAGACAAAAGGTTGACAAAAGGAACGGGATGGTTAGAAATTTTGGGTTGTGGTATGGTAGATGAACAAGTGCTGAAAAACTGCGGTATTGATCCAAATAAATACTCGGGATATGCTTTTGGCATGGGCATAGATAGAATTGCTATGTCGCTTTTTGATATAAAAGATATTCGAGATTTATTCAATAACGACACAAGAATGCTAAATCAATTTGTCGCAGAATAAAAAAAGCATTGCCTATTCCGGACAATGCTTTTCTGTTAACGCTAATTTTTTTTAATAAATTACTCAGCTTCCTCGGTTGCTTCCTCTTCAGTAGCAGCTTCTTCAGTAGCAGCTTCTTCAGTAGCAGCTTCTTCAGTAGCTTCCATTGAATCAGCTTCTTCAGGAGCAGCTTCTTCTTCTGTAGCTTCTTCTTCTACAGTTTCCATGGATTCAGTAGTTTCTTCAGTACCTTCTTCGGTAGCTGTGTTTGAAGAGCAAGCGAACAAAGTAGCGGTAGCTACCATGGTGAATGCAATAAATAGTCTTTTCATTATAGATATCTAGTTAAAAGTTTATGTTGCAAATATATAAAATTGCTTAACTATCAGTAAAAAACTAATATAAATTACAAAATCTTTACTTTTTTCTAACATAAATGTTTACCGGCACACCGGTAAATTCAAACTCCTTTCTTAAGATATTTTCTAGGAAGCGCTTATAAGTTGCGTCTATATCTTTTGGATGATTAGAAAAAAAGGCAAAATTTACCCGTTTTGATTTTATCTGAGATACATATTTAATGCTGATGTTTTTACCTCTTTTTGAGGGTGGTGGTTTTGCTGAGATAACGGGCAGCAGCAAATCATTGAGTTTTGAGGTGCTTATTCGACGGTGTAAATTTTCGTATACCTGCTCTATGCTGTCCAATAGTTTTAAAACCCGGTCTTTTTCTAAGACAGAGACAAACAAAATAGGCACGTCATCAAAGGGCCGCAACTTTTCTTTGATATACTGGGTAAATTCTATGTGGCTTTGGTTGTCTTTGTTGATTAAATCCCATTTGTTGACTGCAAGGACGATTCCTTTTCCTTTGCTTTCAGCCAAATGGAGCAAATTCAAATCTTGCGCCTCAAGTGGGTTGCGGGCGTCTAGCATCAACACCACAATATCCGCAAGATCGATGGATTTGATGGACCGCATAACAGAGTAAAACTCTACATTCTCTTTTACCTTCGCCTTTTTTCTAACCCCTGCTGTGTCTACCAAATCAAAGGTTTTACCAAACTTATTGAAGCGTTCAAGCACCATATCTCTCGTGGTGCCAGCGATATTGGTTACAATAGACCGTTCCTCACCAAGCAATAAGTTGAACAAAGATGATTTCCCTACATTGGGTCTGCCAATTAAGGCAACCGTAGGAATTCCTTCCTCTTTTTCTATTTCTTCTTCTTTGGGCAAAAAGTTCACCAATTCATCTAGAAGCTCTCCACTACCGCTTCCGGTTATGGCTGACAGGTTAAAGGTTCTTTCAAAACCCAAGGACAAAAACTCATAGGCGGCAAATAAGCGTTCGTCATTGTCTACTTTGTTGACAATCAAGAAGCAGGGTTTGCTCGATTTTCTTAGCAATTTTACTATATCGTCATCGAGCGAGGTAATGCCTGTAGTTACATCCACCACCAGTAAGATGATGCTGGCTTCTTCTAAGGTAAGCAATACCTGCTTTTTAATTTCCTTTTCAAAAACATCCGTGGAGCTTTCTACAAAACCACCAGTATCTACCACGTCAAAAGGCATACCATTCCATTCAGAGCTGCCGTAATTTCGATCGCGTGTTACCCCAGAAATATCTTCTACTATTGCTTTCCTTTCCCCAACCAAACGGTTAAACAAAGTTGATTTGCCCACATTTGGGCGCCCCACTATAGCCACCAGCGCACTCATTTCTTTTCAAATCTAAACCCTTGTTTCTTTAAAAAGCTTTCTTTCTCTCGCCATTTGGGCAATATTTTTACTGAGAGGTCTAAAAACACCCTTTTCTCAATGAACTGCTCAATTTCTACACGACTTTTGGTGCCCAGTTTTTTGATTTTTTCACCGCCTTTGCCAATCAATATTTTTTTCTGGCTATCTCTTTCGCTGAGTATGTGCACATAAATTTTGTCCAACTTTTTGCCAGTCAAGTAGCGCTCTATTTGCACATGCACACCATAGGGTATTTCTTCTTGGTAGAGCGTAAGTATATGGTTGCGTATAATCTCTTCAATAAAAAAACGCACATTCCTGTCGCTTACCTCTTCTTCTGGATAATAGGGTGGATGCACGGGTGCCAATTCAAGGCTTTGTTTCAGCAAGGTTTCTAGATTAAACTTATGGCTTGCAGAAATTGGCACAAAACTTCTTGGTTTTACCTGGGTGAGCAGGTACTCAATTTTTTCTTCCAACAGCTCTTGGTCAATAAGATCCATTTTGTTCAGCACCAAGATGCTTTTTTTCCATGGGACATCAATTTGCTGTTTTTCCAAAAAATCTAGCGGTTCTGGATCACTCAAATCCGCCAGCAGATAGAACAAATCTGCATCAACAAAAGAAGCATTTATTTCATTGAGCATGCCTTTTTGCAAAAGGTTGTTGGGTTCCAAAAAACCAGGTGTGTCTGAAAAAATCAATTGATAATGTGCTGTCGATAAGATCCCTTTGGTTCGGTAGCGTGTGGTTTGTGCTTTGCGGTTGGTGATCATTAAAGAATCGCCAAGCAGCGCATTTATAAGGGTGGATTTTCCCGCATTGGGTTTACCCAAAACAGAAATAAAGGCAGCTTGGAATTGCACAGCACAAAAGTATGCATTAGTTTTGCAATGCGGGGTGGAGCAGTGGTAGCTCGTCGGGCTCATAACCCGAAGGTCGCCAGTTCGAGTCTGGCCCCCGCAACCAAATAATGTTTGATTAGGGTTTCAAGGACCTAAGAAACAGTAGGATAAAACCTTTTACAGCACTACTCATAAAATTAGTGATTTTAGGGACAATAAAGTAGCAATTTTTATTTTGGTTTCTTATCAAAAATCATAATTATTTGTGATATTTGAGGGGTGCGTATAATCTGGTTTTTTCTATGTTTATTGCTTACTCGATTGTTGTATGGTCAAGCCTCTTATGAGGAAAAAATTGAAAATTCAAGGGCAGCTTTACAGATAGGAAAGTTCTTGGAAGTCAAGCAAGAACTTAAACCGATCAGTAAGTCTCAAATCTCAAGCATTAGTCAAAGAAATGATGCTTTAGAAATGTTGGCGATGGTTGCCATTGCCCAGGACAGCTTTACTTTGGCAGAAGGTCTTTGTAGGGATATTTTATCTCAAGACCCTTACTTTGATACACGCTACAACAACTATATCCTGCAAATCTTATTTCGTAAGATCAAAAACGAAAGAACAGACGTGCAGGTGTTTTCAATTTCAAAAAAGGGTGAAAATCCTCTAAAAGCTCCTGCATTCGTTGAAATAATTACGTTGGAAGAAATTGTCAACCGAGGCTATAATGACTTAGAAGAATTGTTTCATGATTTGCCGGGTTTTGACGTGACAAGAAGTCAAGGAGTTTCATATGCGCACATCTATCAAAGGGGTTTTAGGTCTACCCTCTCTGACAAAACGATACTCCTCATAGATGGTGTAGAGCAAAATGATTTGGTTTCAAACAATGTGAATATTTCCAGACAATATCCTCTAGCCAACATAGATCACATTGAAATAATTTATGGTCCTTCTTCTACAATTTATGGGGCAAACGCTTTCATCGGGGTTGTGAATATAGTTACCAAATCTTCTTCGGTCAATCAACGACTCAAGAATAAATATGTGGAAAGAGAAAGTGGACTTGCCAGTGGTCCAATGTTAGAATTTTTGGCCGATCAGGAAGACCAAGAAAACACCATGGGTTTGGATCTGAACATGTTTTATGGATCAAACAACTCTTTCAATGCCGACGCAAGTTTTTTTGGCAAGTTAAACTCGAAATCAAAAAGTGGGATGGATGTTTTCTATTCTCTTGACGCTCGTTATTACTATAGTGATGAACCCAATTTTAATCAATATGAAATGTACAATTCTCTAAATGATTTTTTGTCCATAAGCAACAACTATAAATCCTATAACCTTTATCCTGACCAAGACTTAACTGTCAATCAAAAAGTAGACCTAAACGGAATAAATGTTTACTCGGACAATTATATCATTTATGGTGATACAACAAAAAATGCTGGCGTTTGGAATGGCACAATAGACTCACTTAAACTTAGTGAAAAGGGAATTTCTTTGGCAAGAAATTTAGACAGCTTGGCTTATGTAAATAACTTTGGCGTAAATAAGTATTCAGAGGAATATTATGTAAAGGGTACACTTTCTTTTATCGATAGAACAAAAAGGTTTGTTGTAAGTGCTGAGTCATGGAAGACGAATAATGGGATAGAACCTTGGTATAATTTTCGAGATGGCAAAAGGTTTTGGGTAAATAAGCCAGAATATGGCCGATGGATTTATAACAATTCACTAATTACTGCTTCTTTTTTTAATCAAATAAGCGATAACTTTTCTTTAACAAATTTAACCTCCTATAGATTTCACACCATTGATGAAAATACAAATTTCCCTTCTATGTCTGGCTACTACAACGGCAAACTTGCCTGGAAAGATTTGGAGGCCTCTGTATTGCCAAACCCCACAACAACCTATTGGTTTAGAACATCAAATCAATTAAGGAATGAATTTCGGCTCAATTATGAGGGCATAAAAAATCTTTCCCTTTTGGCAGGATTGGAATATCGAAATGGTTTGATACAGGGAGATTATTTAAAATACACCGACAATAATGTAGAAAACCTTGGAAGTACAAGTGGAGGTGCCACAGGTGCTGAGCACCTTCGCGCTCTTGATTATGGTATTTTTGCTCAGGGACAATACGATCTCGGGAACTTATCTCTCATTGCTGGTACGAGAATAGACAACAACAATATTAGAGGTGTTTATGGTTTTGGGTGGGTTCAAAATCCAAGGTTGGCTTTGGTATATGCAACCAAAAACCAGAAGATTATTCTAAAATCAGTTTATTCATCGGCATTTACTAACCCTTCATTTTTGCAAAGGTTTGCTGAGACAGAAACAAGAATTTCAAACCCTAGGTTAAAGCCTGAAAAAATTCAGAATATAGATTTTGGTGGTTATTATGTGCCATCCAAAACTTTGAAAATCGGCGGATCAATATTTGCTTCCTCTGTTACAGGAATTAGTGAAACGGTTGAAGTGGGTACAACTTCTGATGGGTCTTCTATTACCCAATATCAACCCACTGGGGAGCAAAGGTTTTACGGAGCCATGTTGTCAGGAAATTTCAGCATCAAAACCTTCTCACTAAAAGGAAATTACAGCTACACCATTCCAGAATACTTTGATCAAGAATGGCATCCGGTCAGGAGTATTGCACCAACAAGAATCAATTTGATCTTAAACAATTCATTTGGATCAAAAAAACGAGTCAATGCCAACTTGCGAATCAATCATATTGGAAAAAGAATGTACAGTTACGATCAAAATTCAAAAACAGGTTCTTTTTTGGATCCTATTACCATTGTCAATGCCTCTGTACTTGTAAAACTCTTTTATCAGTGTCGATTAGAATTGAATGTTAGAAATCTATTTGATCTGGAATACAGTGATCCCGGAATCAGAACAGCCTCAGGGAAACATCCTGCAACAATTCCCCAGTTTAGAAGAAGGTTTCACTTAAAGTTAAGACTATCCCTTTAATGTTCAATACCAAACTTTCTTTTGGTTTTATAAACGACCATTGTGAAAAACAAATTGGTAGACTAAGAATCCAGGCTTGGAGTAAATTTACCACTATCAATCCCCATTCTGCTTCTATAAAGGAGGGCTTGTGGATAGATCAAATGGACAAAGAATCTTTTCAATGGACAATTTTTGACGAGCACGAAAAGGTATGTGCCTCTTGCAGACTTTCTATTCATAATGGAAGTAATCTAGATAAGTTGCCATGGAAAAATCATTTTCCTGATTCGTATAAAATTTCGAAAGATTATGTTTATGCATCGTTAAATAGATTAATTGTTCGACATGACTACCGTGGCAAAGGGATTAGCCAAATAATGGATGAGGCAAGAATATCTTTTGTAAAAAAAATCACCAATGTAGATTATATCATTGCGCAACCCACTTCTAAGAAAAGAGTTCAACAATTTTTAAATAGAGGATTTGAATTGTTAGGGTATATGGAGCCTGTTGAGGAACTCCCAGAAGTTAAATTTAAGTTGATGCATTTTGGTTTAAATAAATGACATGAGGATAAAGAATATATCTACAATTTTTATTCTATGTTGTTTGGCCCAGAGAGGTGCTTGTCAATTTTTTGAAATTGACCGATCTGATTGGAAGCTTTTTTCTCCAGAAATTAGATTGAATACCCCCGGATTTCAATTTCGATCAAGACCAACCCATTTTGGAATTAATAGCAATAGTTCGCGGTCGGACATAATGCTTGGAAAAAAAATCAACCGAAGTATTTTGTTTATTTATGGAAAATATGCTTTTGACTTTGATGATTCAAAACAAAAGATTCATTTAGGCGCTAGGTTTGATTTCAACCGAAAAATATGGTCGGGAAGAAGTTTTTTAAACCTCCAAATAAGGATGTTTAAAGGGCTTAATTCCATTTCCCCAAACCAACTTTATTTGGTCCAATATTTTGACTACAACCTATATAAAAAACTGGAAATAGGATTTTTAGGATATACACAGATAAATCTCAACAAAAACGCCTGGAGCTATTTTGGACCACTAGTGAAATACGATTTTTCCAAAAAATTCAATACTTTCATACATCTTGGAAATGATGTTTTGAATTCGGAAAATTGGTTTCTTTTAATCAGACATAATTTTTTATTCAACGCAAACTATAAAGATGAAAGTTAAATTTTACAATTCTTCTTACTCAACTTTTCCCAAAGAAGCGCTTCCTATTTCCGAAGATCTTTTGGAGAAAATTGGGGTCACACGCTTATTCAAGAAATATCCTTTATTGGGCGAATTTATAAGATTTGAAGAGGGAGAAGACGGTAAAAAGTCATTGTGCTGTTTTGGTTTTTATACTTTCCTGAAATCAAATTTATGTCAGGAAATTGTCCCTCTCCTAGAGGAATTTAACGCGCAGGTTGAGTCCCAGTTGTCTTATGAGATCATCTACTTAGAACAAATAGAAATCAAAGCTCTTTTCTTGAATGATTTTTCAAATTTAGAATTTGAAGTATTGGATCAAAAAATAAACTTTACCGTTGACCAAGTGGAAAATTATGTCAATCAATTTGTAAATGATTGTTTAAAAATTGGTCTAAAGGAAATCGCTGTAAGGAGGTTTATTCAGGAATTTATAGGTTTTGATTTTTCGAATTACTACTTGAAAATAATCAATCCCTTTGAAAGGATCAAACAATATACCCATGACCAACAAAAAGTTTTTATTGATTTTATTAAGAATGAAAATCAAAAAATAGTTCAACACATTGGAAACGATTACTTTTTGTCTTCAAGTCAATTTTTTGAAGAGAGCACTTTTGCAAAAAAATCTTTGAATGAAGAACGTCAATTGGTCAAAACATTTCAGGAAATTCAAAAAGAGTTGCGTACAACCCGAGGAGAAAATGAAAATGGTATTTTCCTCAAAAGATTAAATCCCCACCATCTAAAATCCCTTTTTGAAAATATAGACAAGAATGAATCCTGGTTTTTGGCCAATAAGCTTGATAAAGAAAACATTTCAAAATTCATAGATGATTTATGGCTTCTAAATAAAAATAAATCATTGAGGCTAAAAAGAAGCTATTCTAGGAAACGAAAAACCAATGTATCGATAATGATCTTGCTTTCCGTTTTCACATTAATTTCATCGATATTTTTTATTCAATCCGAGAGTGATAAGACAGAAGCTAAGCGGCAGCAAAAACTTGCAAAAGAGGCAGAAAAATTGGCCAAAGCAAATGCAGAAGAAGCCATCACTCAAAAGCTATTTGCCGAGGAGAACGAGAAGATAGCAAATCTCCAAAAAAACAAGTCAGATAGTCTTGTAATTGTTGCCGATATTAGACGAAAAGAGGCCGAAAGGGCCAAAAGAATTGCAATAGTTGCTCAGAAAGCGACCAGAAAATTGTTGTCCATTACCAATGAAAAAGCAGATTCTATTCAAACACAGAAACAATCCATAGAAGCACAAGCATCTAAAATCAAAGAGAACTTGAGAAATATCAAAATTAGTCTTGCCGGAGAGGTGTTGGAATCTAAGCTTAGAATAATTCAAAACCGATTAGAAAATACATCTACCAATAACCGCGATTTGGATTCTTTGAAAAAAGAAACAAACAATGCTTTTGAAAACTATAAAGTTCGGCTTTTGGATTTTATGAGTGAATCAGAAATTAATTCCAAAATAAGATCAACGCTTTTTGATAAAACCGGCTTTTCAACATTAATGACTTTGGACATTATCGGCGCAGAACTAAATAGAAAAAAAATAGAAAAGTTCTCTGATATGAACCTGAAAAATTGCATTCTGGAAAAGATATTCCTTCAAAAACAGGAAACTTTTGGATTGGTCTCCAATCGATATTCTGGTTTGAGTGCAATTGTAAATTTGGACAAAGGGGAATTTAGCCGTTTTGGTATTGAGATCTTAGAACCTTTTATTTCAAATATTTCTGTCTCAGAGAATTTCATTTTCTTTTCGAACAATGAGTTTTTTGGTCATTTTGATATTTCATCAGGCGAGCTAACTAAATATAATGTCAACATGTTGGATGCAGATTTTTTATCGGGTAACAAAAAATGGCGAAGAGTCGTCCTTGATCAAGAAAAACAACTGAATTATAACAAAAATGAGCTCTTGATTACGTCTTCAAAAGACATTGGTTACCAAAAAATTTCAAATCGCATAAAAGTGAGTGGTGAATTGGGCTCGGTTCTGAGCTTACAGAATAAAATTTATGTTTCCATAGACAATATTCTTTTTAAATTGACCTATGATGAAGCAAAAAATAATTTATCGCTGAAACAAGTTAAAAAGTTTAATGCCGCAATTTCAATTATGAATGAGTCAAAGGCACTACGTCATCAAATTATTTTAGGATTTCAAAACGGAGATATTCTAGCTTTTGATCCAGAAAAGAAGAAAATTAATTTTCAGACAATGAGTAAGGTCCACAGGACAAAGGTGTCAGGTGTAAATTTAATTCAGCTTGACAAAGGCAAATTTTTGTTGGTGACAGCAGGTTATGACAACAAGTTAAATGTATATTTTTCCAATACCATAGCGGGAATATTTTCGGGTCAAAATATACCAATGTATTCACGTTCTTTCGATTTTTGGATAGATAATTTAATACACTCGGGAAATGGTAGTTTCTTTTCAAATGCAGGCAAACTACAAGAATTAAAACAGATTTGTTTAAACCCCATTGAGATATTTAACGCATTGGGTTCTTAAGAACAATAAACAATATGTTTAAACTAAAATCAATCATACTATTTCTCATTTCATTTTTTTTAGGGTCTACTGTTTTTTATTTATTTATCTATGTAAATTCATCTTTCATCAACCAGATTGGTGCGAAAAACCTTCCATATGCCTACATAATAACTTCTCTGATATCCGGATTTTTCCTCCTTTTGAGCAACCTTATAGAAAAATTAATTGGATTCAGATCTTCTTTTGTTTTTTTGATTTTACTGATTGTGATTGCCCTTATTTGCAATTCCAACTGGCTGTATAATTTTACAAAACTTAACATTGAATTCAGACTCTACTCGATATTTGTTCTGTATTGGGTTTCAGCAGTTTATATGTCTCAAGTTTTTTGGAAACTATTCAATTCTGTTTTAAACGTTGATCAAAGGGAGAGGCAATCTGGGGTCATTTCTTCGGGGGAGACAATCGCTTCCTTAGTAGGGTCACCCTCGGTATACTTAATCATTAAATATACGGGCGCTGGGGTTGAGAACTTATTGGGTTTGGCTATTTTATCTGGTATTTTATTTTTAATCCTATCTTTTGTTGTTGCGCGTCTGGCCAACTTTAGCGAGCAAGAGGAAAAAGGCAATGAAGAATATAAGGTAACGCCAATAATTAAAAGTTATTCATTTTGGACCTTCACAATATTCTCTGCTGTTATGGTGATTGCGATCATGGCTGATTATTCGCTTCTATTGGCAAGCGCTGAGTCTTTGGGTACTGCGAGTGCTGGTTTGGCAGAATTTTTGGGTGTAATATCAGCCACAATAAAACTATTTGAGGTCATTTTCAAGTTTTTCTTGTCAAGATTTATCATCAATCGCTATGGAATATTTGGTGCGATTTATGTATTTGCAGGGATATTAATCGCATTGTTTTTTTCTGGTTCATTAACAAATTATGCTTCATTTCCAAACTTATTGGTATTGGCAGGAACCATCAAAGTATTTGAAAGAGCACTAAACAAATCTTTGTTCACACAGGCTTCTAACAATTTTTTTCTTCCATTAAACAAAAGGCACAAGTCAATCGTTCAAAACATTAACCTTGGAATTTCAAGGCCTTTGGGCATGCTTGTTGGTGGTGTAGCTGCCTGGGGCTTAATAAAGTACCATCAAAATATTGTCGAAAATTGGCCTGTAATTCGATTCTTTTTTCTCATCGGTTTACTCTTTTTACTTATAATGGTTTTGGCTTCAAAAAGATTTGTTAAAATGTTTTTTGAAAAGGTTGAGTCTTATTTAAGGGAACGTTTATCGGATACTTCCTTAGAAAGTGAAGCAGAGCTTGATTTTATTGAAGCATTTGATCATTATCAAAAAAAATATCCCGATTACCTACACCTTCACAATTGGGAGAAAATACCATTTTTCTTAATTCCAAAGATTTTTTCTCAATTGTGTTATGATAGAACAGATGTTAATCATGAAAAAGTGGCTGATTTTGAGGATATTTATTACGAGAGATACAATGCCCTGATCGAATGTTTTGCTGCGTTTAGAGACAAGGAAAAATCTTTTGTAAATAAAGTTTTACTACCTCACATAATTTATTATGATCGAGGCCTCAGTTTGATGAAAGTTTTGACTTGTACATCAGGCGCTGAAAAACTTTTGGCAAAGACTTTTGAGGAAGACAATGCAGAATTAACCTCCCTAGGTTTAAAGCTTTTAAACCACTGTTCAGATGAAGATTTGACTTCATTGATTAGGTTGAAACAAAGGAATGATTTTGACACAAAATACAAGCTTTTGAGCAAAGAGGCTGGATCTTTAATGTTGCAACCCAAAGAGGCCATCAGAGAATTGACGTGGAGAAAGGGAATTTTGTTGCCTAAATATCAAAAAGAGCTTGAAGTGATGGCAGAAAAATACAAGGATTTCCAATAGAATTATCCACTTTTCCCATATTTCTTAAGTTCTCTTTTGCAAGCTTCTTCAAGATCATTTGTTTGAATTTTAAGGTGATCATCGAAGAATTTTAGTTTTAAAAAATCACACGCCGATTTGATCGTTCCTCCGGAGAATTGATATTTCATTGAAATTGCTGAAAGGTCAATTTGATCTGTATTTGTATTAGGCAAATAGGATTCCCATAGGTTTTTTCTTTCAAGATTATTTGGAACGCCAAAGAAAATCATGGAAGAAAATCTCCTTACGAATGCTTTGTCCATATTTGGTTTGTTGTTGGTAGCCAATACCACCAAACCGTTGTAATCTTCCACAAGTTGGAGTAAGTAGTTGGTTTGTTGGTTCGCAAATCGATCATTAGAAGTATTTACTTCGGTCCGCTTTGAAAACAGGGAATCAGCTTCATCAAAAAACAAAATCCAGTTTTTATTGCTGGCGATGTCGAATAGATTTTTCAGATTTTGTTCGGTTTCACCAATGTATTTGCTAACCAATTGTGAGGAGTCAATTCGATAGACATCTATATTGTATTTTATCCCCAAGGCGCTTGCCGTTACACTTTTGCCTGTTCCTGGGGGGCCATAAAATAGTGTTTTAAATCCACCCAAATCTTCTGTTTCTTGGTTTTGTGAAACTTGAAGCCATCTTTCAATAAGATCAATTTCATTTTTGATTGTTTCAGACAATATAAGCTGGTCTAGTGTAATATCTTTGATGAGTTTTTTGGCTGGAAATTTGGTATTGAATCTAGGCGAATATTTTTCCTTTTTGAAGATTACTTTTTGTTCAATTTCTTCTGAAATAGTAACCGTGTGATTTAGGAAAATATCAGACGAGTTGGTATTGACTTTTAATATATTTTCTTTGATTAAAGGATTGCTTTCGTCTAGCAATGAAAACAAAGTGGGTAGCTTCTCAATATCTCCTCCATAAACAAGGAAAAATATAGTCTGTATGGTAGGGATGAAACCAACCGGGTTTTCAGAAAATTTACCTCCGAATTCTGAAAATTTAGATTTAATTTCCGAATTGGAAATTCGTAAGAAATCAAAAATTTCTGGTTTTACATGGGGGGCTAAGCAAATAAGAAGAATCAATTTCTCTTCAATATTAAATTTCAATTCGGAGCATATTTTTTGGTATTTGTCTGTTTCTTCGCTTGTGTTTTTCTGTTGATTGTACAATTCATAAGTATTTGTAACAAAAGGTTCACCTTTGAAATAAAATTCTAATCGATTTTTGATAAACGATTTGAGCCAATTTATGTCATGATAGAGCATTACTAATTATATCCAGTATACGTTAAGTTGTTTTTTCATCCAGCGTAAGATTATTTGGTTGATTTTCCAGGGTAAGGAATTTAGCAAAACATCGTACGGTTTTTTGTCCATAAAAAGTTCGAAGGAGTTACTTTTTTCTGAAAATATTGCATTTCTAAGCAAAAAGCTGGCTTGAAAATTCTCGATGCTTGAATTGCTATTTTTTTCCCAATTCTTAAGTACTCCTTTTAGGAGTGAAAGGCAAATTTTTTTGTCTGTTTTGGAGAGTTCCAAGGAATTGTCTAGTATTTCGTGGTCTACATCCAAACCACATATAATTTTGGACGTAGTCATTTTTTCATTTTCAAAAGATGTTTGATTGGATGCAATAAATTCCAAAAATTTACACGCTTTTTCTTGTGCTTGGATGTCATGGAAAATACCTTTTTCCATTAAGCCGAGGCGTGAGAAAAATTGACCAAGAAATGGCCACAGTAAGACAAGTCCTGAGGAGTAGAATATGATATTTTCTTCCTTCTGCTTTAATTTTTCTTCGGACTTTTTACCCGGTAGGTTGGCAGATTTATCAAAAATTTTTTGTACCCATTCGGCCTCAGTTTTATTCAATTTTGCCAGATTGTGACGATCAAGAAAGAAATCCTGCAATTTTTGATTGTTTTTTCTTAGCATTTGACCATAAAATTTCGTTGGATACAGAAGGTTTAAAGAAAACTTGCCCCAAAGCATGAGTAAGTTTTTGGCTACACCTCTATTGTTCAAATCGGTTAATGCTTTGTTTTCTGCATTCAATTTTTTTGCCAATTGGAAAATGTCCTTATGGATTTTCGGAAGTTTAGGATGCAGAAAATGTAAAATATTTTCGGATTTCATATTTCCGATCAGTTTGGTAATTCTATCTGCATAGGTTCGGTTTTGAATAAGTTTCCAAATCAATAATCTTACATCTTTTGCCCCATTTTCGATGGATTTAGATAAAAAAGTACGTAGTTGTTTTTTCGTGTAATTTTGGCTCTTGTTTAGTGAGTTATATTTGATCAAATATGCTAGAGCATTACTCATTTTCTCATTGATTGTAAAGTCTTCAAATGCTCTTGTTTTGGAAATGGCATCATTGATGGTTGCAGCTAATTTTTGGTTTCTCTTTTGAACGGAATGTAAGGACTGTTCAATTGCACTTTCTAAATTTTGTTTTTGGACAAAGTACAAATTGTAAAATTGGTCTATGAAAAAAGGATATTCTTTGAGTGGTTTGACCACTTTAATGATTTGTTTGAAAATGTCCAAAAGCAATTGATTTTCTGTAGGTGATTTTATCCCTAGAAAATGCAATATGATTTCTCCAAATACTTCATGGGAAACCATCTTTTTGACCTGAGGCAGTATGTTTGCTTCTTGGTGCGCTTTGAGGAACATGGCAATATCTTTCGGCGCACTTCGGTCAATTGCCTTTCTAAAATTTGTATGCTCAAAAATATTTTTTTCATTGTTACTTACAATTTGGCTTCCTATGATATCCAAAGGTTTATCTGATCTTTTGTATGATTTCTGGGTTTCTGCAATTCTATTAAAATATTCGAAAAATAAGGATACCATTTCTTTATTTCTCAGGTCAAATCGTTTTTCCAATGTTTGTAAATCCGCTTTTCCAAGTACCCCTGGTCTAAAAATAAGATTGGAAATTAGGTTTAATGTTTTTGTATCCCTTGGCAGTTTTCTTTCAATAAGTGATTTAACTTTTGGGTCTTCAACAAAAGCCACTAGCAATTTAATTTGATCGTCCAATGGCAAGTTAATTTGAATATTTTCTTTAAAATTTTTGCTAATATTTAAAATTTTACGTTTCTCAATTCTTTTCAGGTTTGCTGCAATATTTATTAATTCTACTTGATTCCGAGCGAAAAAAAGGGAGTTTAAAAAGTAAAACACTTTTTTCTCATTTATCTCCAAATTCGTAACCTCGGAGGAGAACTTTTTTAAATGCTGAAAATTGAATCCTATTTTATACCGTAATTCATCATTCAAAAATGGAATTATTTTGTCAATTGTAGCTTTGCTTTTTGTTTTGTCACTTAGAGCAAACTCTGCAATAAAATGTAATTGTGTTTTTTTTGATTTGTCAATAATTTTTAAAAGCGGAAATAGCAAGTCGTTTTCGAAAAGCGAGTAAATCAGTTTTACAGCATTTTGGCTTTGTGGGATTGAATCAATATTCTGTACCAAAGCTTTTGGGTCAAATTGTATAAGCTCACCAATTGCTTGTGCAATAGTTTCTGCAGAATGTTCAGCTGTTTCTAACCAAAAAGGGAAGGAACCCTCATTGGAAAAAAAATAATGAACAAGGTTTCGGTAAGTTGAAAATAGAATTTCTGAACTGGAAATAAGATCATTGCGTTTTATAGAAGGTAAGAACAAATTATTTTCAATGAGCAGGTCTAAAGTTGAGTCAATGATGTTTCTATTGTCGGTATCTTTGGCGATTTCCAGCAGAAGAAATGAAGAAATTCTGGATTTTATTTCAACTAAGGTGGATTTTTTTATTTTTAAATGGCCATGCTTTGTGAGAGAATCTATGAGTGAAACTAGAAGTTTTGGTCTTGCTTGTTGGATTACTTTTTCCTTGGTTTTTTGATCGAATGTATTTAACCAAAGAGTGGCTTGATTGGATTGTAGATAATTGTAATCGCTCAGAAAAACATTTACAATTGATAAATTACCTAGGGAGCTAAAAAAAGTCTTGATTAGCTTTTTGTGTTGTTTTGGCAGGTTTTTAATTCTGTAAAAATCAATAGATTGAATGGTGTCTTTTTTTCTTTCCTTGATAAAAATAGCAAGCTCGTTAAGAAAATAATGCGTCCTTTTTTTCTTTTGGAGGTTAGGTGGAAAGTCCAATACTTTAAGGAACTGATTGTAACTCAAACGATCAAGCTTGAAATATAGCTGAATCGTATTAAAAATATTTTCACCATTGAATTTGTAAATTTCGAGAATATCACCAATCTTTTTAGAGGGTGATTGGTAGGCTTTTGGGTCTAATTTTTCTGAGATAATTCCCTCTTTACGACCGATGACTGACGACTCTGTTTGATTGGAAATTGTCAACGAAATGAGTTCATCGAACTTTGGATCTTGTTTTTGTCTATTGTCGAGATAAACAGATATAAAAGTTTTCAATCGACTGTTTAGAACTTTGG
The DNA here is from genome assembly GCA_002457675.1 of Bacteroidetes bacterium MED-G17. Lineage (GTDB taxonomy): Bacteria > Bacteroidota > Bacteroidia > NS11-12g > UBA9320 > MED-G17. The sequence goes on along the minus strand of NTKK01000002.1, from coordinate 111,304 downwards.
TTGACCACACTGATTTTCTCATCTCTAGGTAAATGAGTTTTTCATCAATTGAATTTTTTGAAGCATAAAATTTAATGGTTCTATCTAAAAATGTCTCTGACAAAAGACCTGTTCTTTCTTGTCTGATGGCAATTTCTAAGGAAATTTCTTTTATGGTGTTTTTTAATGCGATATTGTCTTGGTTGTTTTCAACGATTTGGTTGTCGATTTTTTGAAAGAAATCAATGATTTGAAAAAGAAAATCTCCGAAATTTTTGTGGACGTTGTTCAGTAAGATTTTGAAAGATTTGTCACTGAGCATCTTAACAATTTTTATTCGACTACTTTTGCTTTTGCCAACCGAAAAGGTAATCTTTCTTAATAGCAAAGCATTTTTAATGCTCAACAATTCAATGAGGGTATCAATATCTGAGAATTTTTTTCTGAAGCTATAAGATTGAAAAATTTTGGATGAAAGATAATGTTTGAATTCTCTAGCAATCAAGTTTTCTAGATGAATGTTTGCTTCAACTTGTTTTCTTGATTTACCAATCCTAAATAGTTGGAAAAACTCTTCAAGAAAAGACAAAGGTGTAGAATTAAAAACTTGTTGTTTTACAAAAAGTTGGTAAAATTCATTTCTAACACTAAAATCCAAGGCAATAATTTCGGAGTATAATAAGTTTATAAAGTCAATTTTGGATTTATGTAAAGCATGAAATAGACTTCTGAAATAATAAATCTGGATGGGTTGAGAGGGAATAGCTATCTTTTGAAGTTGCCAAAAAATTTGATGATAAAAAGAGAAGTCTTTTCGTCTTACTTGAGAATTGAGTAAGGGAAGAATTTCAAATGCAAATTCAAGAGGTAGATCTTTGATGCTTCCCAAGTTAATCAGCCGAATGATTTCTTTTTGTACCTCTCTTTTGCTACGCCTTTTGTTTTGAAGCAAATCCAAAACGTAGTCAATTAGGTAGCTTGGGTTTTTGCGGAGTATCTGTTCTACATTTTGCGATAATTTTGGATTTTTTTCTTTTGTAGAGTTTCTCGGGGAAGCATTTTTTTGGACTTCAGCAATAATTTTCTTGATTAATTCTTGCTCCAAAATCTTGACAAATTCACCTTCTGGAAGATCTTTAAGATGAATCTTAATTTCCGGAATGATAATGATTTCGGAAGTGTCAGGAATTTCTAAGAATGTCTCAAGATTGGTAAGACTTTTTTCAAGTAATGGTAAGGATTCTTTAGCTTTTTTTTCAGAGTCAAAGCTGATTTCAAGGGTTATTTTTTCAATGACATCTTTCAATGATTAAACAAACTTTCTTATTTCTTGAAGAAAACTGCGTAAGCTACTCGAAGCTGTATCAATTTCCTGATAATTATTTTTTTCAAATTGAAATCTTTTCACTTGTATCCACTCAAAGTATAGATTTTCAAATTTTTCCATTTTTTCAGGATTACAAAGAATTACTTGAAAGAAGTGGTGTTTTGGCGTAGCCTCTTCCAGGAGTTTTACAAACAAATCAAGGAAACTTTTATTTTGGAACCTTAGGGGCCAGTCAGGCAACAAAATGGTAAATTCTCCAAAATACAAAAAATCATCATGATTGGATTGTTTTGTGCTGTTGGTTTGTTGAATATCATAGAGACTCTGCCTTTGTTCAATTTTTACATTGTCTAAAAATTCGATGAACTTTTTGATTTCATTCATCGCAACGGATTGTGAGTAATATTTTTGATTTATCTCAGCAACTTTTGTTTGGTCTATATCGTAGACCGATATTTGATATTGTTTTTTTTCGTCGTCGAAAGATACAGAGTAATTGCTCTGGTTTTTGGCAAGGACGAAAAGGTCTTCCAAATACGCCAATTGTTCTTTTCGGCTGCCATTGAAATTAGATTGGAGATAGTTGTTTCCTAGTTGATTTTTAATAGATCCAAGATAATTGGCTCGAACAATTGGTCTCAGAAGGGAATGTTCTACTAGGTGAAATCCTTCGGATTGTAGATTGATGTCTTGAAGTTTATCGAGAAGATTATTTTTGAATTCTTCTGCAAGTTGTACGTTTTCAAAGTTCCTAATGACAGCCTTTTTATTTTCCCCCGTATTGGCAAAAAGTACAAAATTATGGTTTTTGTCTTCGGAAATTTGAAGGGCATTACTTTGGAGATTTTCTTTCAGTATTTGTTTAAGGTGTGTACTCACTTGATCTTCAAAAAGATCCAATGTTTTCTCCGGCGTCAGTGGTTCTAAAATATTTTTGGTAATGAATAGCTTGCTATAAATATATTGTTGTATGCCGGAGGTTTTGAGTTTGTTAATGTCCTTTTGATAGGGATTAAATCCAACATGCTTTTCATTCAATACCTTAGGGATTTTTTGAAGAAAGAATTGTTGAGCTCGAAGGCAGAACAATTTGTTGTCTATGCCGCTATTGATTGGTTTAGAAAATTCATGAATATGCATCAATTGCTGGGCGGGAAAGTTTTCACTGAATCTTGAAATAAGATGATTCATGGCCTTCATCTTTTTGGAAAGGTAATCACCTATTTCATTTTCAAGATTTTTTAATTTTTCAGCAAAAAGAGCTTCTTCTATTTCAATTATTTCGTAAAGATTGGGTATATCCTTGGGTATTTGAAATGTTGTGCTGTCTTCAATATCGTCTTGAACGGAAAAAATTTCATTTACCTTACCTAGTTGAGTAAGAAAATTGGCCATAATTTGATCCATAGGATAAAGAAATCCTTTCAGTTGTTTTATCGAAATTTTCTTTTCTGAAGAAAAGCTTTTGGGAATATCATTTTCAGACAAACCATAATTGGAGGGCAAATCCTTTTGAATACTATAGTGAACTTCAATGGGATCTTTAAATTCATTTGTTGATTCTTTTTTTCGTGGGTATTCTATGTCATTGCTCGTATTGGAAAAATAATTTTCAAATTCAGTTTCATAAATTTGAGTACTAATTTTTCGATTTACAGCAACGGGGCTCTGGTCAATAAAAAAATCAATACCGTCATCAAAAGCATCTTCTGTAGTGTTTTTTTGTAGTTGCAGTGAAAAGCCCTCTTTTATTTTTACATTTTCTGTTTGGTAATCAATGCCATCAATGGTAAGTGAAATATTAAGTGATTTTTCTACTCCTTCTATTTGGTTGATTCTTGAGGAAATTTCGGAATTTAAAATAGTTCTTTGATTTCCTGGGCTATGGTCTACTACCAATTTTTTTCGGATTGGTTTTGGGCCATCAAAAACTTCATCTATTTCCTGATCTTTCATTTCTTCTTCTAAGGGTGTAGAAAAAAATAGTTTCGGGTTCATATAGTTTTCGACAACCGAAAAAATTTGTGCCAATATATTTTCTGGTATAACTCCTTCCCTCAAGTGAATTTCTCCTTGAATAAAAAGATTTCTTGTTTTCAAGAAAGTAATTTCATCGATGTCGTGGCCAATGAAGCGATGTTTGTAAAATACAACTCTTATCTGTCTTATTAGATTCTCTTGGGTATTGTTGACGTGTAATTCTTTGGATTGTTGAACAAATATGTTAAACAAACCTTTATTGATGCTTCCGGATCTCTTGGTGGGTTGTATACTTAGATTTTGCAGAAATTCTACCTGGTCGATCAGCAATTGTTTGTAATCATTTATAATTACAGGGGAACAGGGGAATACCTCCTCAGGGTAAAGAAGTAGATTGCTTTTTTCAACTTGCCTTATTTTCTTGGAGTTGAAAATGATTCTTTCAAAAGAAATATCTGTTCTATAACTTAGGTCTGCCAATGCAAAGGCAATTACCTCTTGAAGAGTAAGTCCGGGATCGTGGTAGTTGTAATCTGTCCAAATGTCCCCTGAGTATTGCTGCGTGAGGGTTGTGAATTTTTCCAGCAAAAACTGATAATCTAAGCCCTCTGAAAGTTCAAGATTTTTCCTTAAGCTCTCTATTTTAGGCTTGTTCACTTCCATGGGTATTAAAACCGTTCTCTAATAAAGAGCATAGGTTGTATTTGATTAAAAAGGGATTTCCAGTGCTTTCGTCAAGACCAAAGTGCTGAGTAGTTTTGGCTTCTAAGGAGTAATTAAAAATGGAGCCACTCCATCTAAATTTTATCTTCCTAAAAGGATTGCCATAACTTGAGGAGCTTAATTTTATGCGACTATTTGACAGATTTCCACCATAGGCACTTACAGCAGTCCCGCAAGAAATTGCATGTTTCCCACTTCCTTTTTTTCCATTACAAATGGCAACAATTTCTATTGCATTTAAACCGTTTAGATTGGTTAAAACAGGGTGCCATTTGCCATCCGCGAAAGCTTCTCCTTTCGTTGTTCCAAAGCGAGCACTCATGCCTACACTGGCCTGCATTGTGATTACATTTTTGGAGTCTTCGTTTCCAAGAACTATTTTACCATTTTCATATACAGAAAAAATCGCAATATTTTCTGCATTTACAATACTTAGTTTTTTGTTCTCGATACCTGTTAGTTTTAGGCTAAAATTGGGCAATTTTTGGTTGATGTCTTTGAAAAACGAGAGCAAAGAATTTTTTGACCCGGTAGGTTGGAGGCTCAGGCCCATTTCTGCAGACCTATTGATTCCATCTTCTGCAATGTTGATTGTGGAATCAATCAAATCTTCGAAATATTTTTCATTGGGCGTATTTCCGGATTTAAAGTAGTTTTTGAGTGAAGTTCTATTGACTATGGACATGGTTCTTTAATTGTTTATGAGTTGGATTCTTGGTCGAAGAGGATTTTCTTCTGGGGTGGCATCCGACAAGATAAAAAAGTTTTGACCGATTTTAGCCTTGCTAAGGTTGTACGGTTTAGGGATTAAAGTTTTCTCATTATCAATTCGTTCTAAATCAGTTATTGGCTCAAAAATTAAAATACTGCTTGGGGTAGAGGGCTTGATTTCTACAATTGTTTCGTTTATCTGGGTTGCTGTGTCGGAGAGTAGAAAAGATTTTTTTGCTTTTCTTAAAATATGTAGCAATGAAAATTCAGTGATGAATTGAATTGATGGAAGGTTGCTTAGGTAGCCAAGTAATCTATTTTGATTGATGACCTTGTTTAGTTCAGGTTTTTGGTTCGGGTCAATGATCCAAGGGTTGATGTATGCACTTAGCGCTTTGTTTATATCATCAAGGAGGTTTTGATAACTTTCTTCAGTTGATTTTACCTTCATAGAAACTCTAATATGTTCGTAGGTGGGATTGCCTACTTCTATGCGAACAAAGGGATCAATGAATGAATCTAGGTAATCCTCAATTTCCTTCAGTTCCTTTGTTGAGAAAATCAACTGGCTATGTCCTTTGTTTTTACTTGCATCTTTGAAAAGGATTATTTTTAGAATAGGTTGTTCTGCATAGCTTTTGGTATAGGTGACGGTTTGGATCCAATGTATGTGCTTAAACTTTTCTAAAAGTATGTCCTGAATGTCTTGACTTGTAATGGCTCTATTTTTGTGTCTTATTCTCTTAGAGACACGCTCATAAAAGTCCATTTGTGTCTCTATTTTTTGATGGCCAAAATAAGCGCCCACTTGTTCTATTGATTCGATTGATGGAATTGTTTGGGCCGAAGAAAGTACGCGCAATTTTTCCCAATCTTCCGGCAGATTATCCGAATTTTTTGAAACAAGTTTTATCCCATTTAAGTGAATGGAAATCAACTGTGAAGAAAAATCTGTGTTCTTCAAAGACACAATACGAAACCAGAAGTAGTCTGGATTTAAAATACTGTTTTGTTTGTTGATTTCTTTGGGAATTTTAATCTTTACCCGTCCAGTAAAAGTCAAAGAGTTGGTTTCATCAAATAGGTCGTTGTCATGAACTTCTTGCCAATTGTTGTTGGCCAAATATTCCCATTTCACCTCTTGTTCCTGGGTGATATTTATGCTTTTAGATTCTTTTAGGTTAAAGAGAAAGGTTAAATGCCTTGGTAGTTTTTCTCCCGACAATCCAATATATAAAGCACCTTCGAAGTTGTAATTGGTAATGATAGACTGGGTGCTAGAGGTTCCATTTTTAAATGTTTTCTCTAGGCCGAAGGGCAAGACATGGTAAATCTGTGTATGCGTGCTTTTAGAATTTTTTGAAAAATGGGTTGGATTTAGGTAAATGGAGAATTGTGAATTGTAGCCAATTTTTAGGTTCTTTATTTTGGGTGCTATAGGGTCTTTTGGAGGATTAAGGTTTTCATTAAGACCATTCTTTTCCGAAATCTTGGAAACATACTTATTGTAAACTTGATTGTAAATGTCATAGCCAAAGCCAAAAGAGGGTTCAACCAGACTGAGTTCCAAAAATGAATTTCTGGGATTTCTTAAATGGCTATTTCTTACCGATTTTTCAGTCAAAACTCTATCAAGATCAAACTTCAGTGTTCTTTCGCTCTCCAATAAGTTGTTTTCATCATCAGCAAAAAAACTAATGGCCGACCCTGCATTAAGCATTATTTTTTGGTTTTCAAGATCGTCAAAAAATGTAGCTTTAATTTTAAATGAATCATTTGAAATACCACGTTCGTATTCTAAATAATGGGACTTATAGTCCTGAATTTCATTTGGAATGGGTGAATTCTCCCAAGAAACTTCAAGCTTACGGATGTTTTTATAAAAAATTTCTTCTTCAAATATTTTAACTTTTGATCCTACCCTAGGAGAAGGCCCAAAAATTTCTACAGCCGAAGAAATATCAGCTTCTCCTTCGTCATTTTCTACAAATTCGGGAGTTAAAGAATTTACATAGATCTCAAAATGAATTTTATTCAATTCAAGGACGGAAAGAAAAAGTAATGGATTATAATCTTTGTCTTGATTGATGGTAAAAAGGACAATAGGCTCATTGCATTTGAAATGGTATCCTTCATGCAATTCAGGATCGTAGTTGGCAGTGCTGGCTTGAAAAGCCAAAAGTTCAAATTCTATGCGGATTTCAGGTTGGAGTAGCCAATCTTTTGGTGGAACAACAGAAATATCCGTTGGCTCAAGCCATCCTTCTGAAGAGGTAATTGAAATGTTGAATGCATTGAAGAATATATTGTTAAAAACCGTTTCAATACTTTTTTCTTCTTTCCCACAAATTTCTAAAAGTAATGTGCTAAGGATTTCCGTTGATGACGTATTAAGTTCCAAAGTCATTGCTATTTTTCTATTTCCTTTTGATAGCAAAAACTCTTTGCTGGAAATAGCAAATCCTAGGTCACATTCGGCCATATTTTGGAGATTTTTTGGAATCAGCATTTGGTCTTCGCCAAAGATGGGTGTTTCTTCAAAGGAGGATACATCCAACTCTTTTTTATAAATATTTGTGATTGGCTGACTGGCAGTATTGTAATCGATATACTTATTCTTGCCTATAAATAGCTGGTACAGTAAGGCGATTTGATTGTTGGATAAAATTTCGGATTCTTCATTTAAGTAAGTGAGCTCTTGACCATCGGCAGAAAGATCAGTTAGGAATCTACTATTTTTTTTCAAGGCAACATTTTCGCTTTCTTCAAAAAGTTTTATTGCCGCAAAGGTATTGATCGGTTTTGGGGCTTTTTCTTTTTGTTTCAGATAGTTTTTATAAAATAGGTCAAGATGTTTTTCTGTAAGATTATTTATATTTTTTTGAGCGTATTTGTAAAGTTGATAAAAACCAAGGTATAAGGAAATGTGTGGTGCTCTGTTGGATTTTTCGAGCAACAAATGATTGAATAAATTGCCCAAACTTGATGAGAAAGACAACAAAGATTGTTCAAGGGATAGGTATAGGATTTGGAGTTTTTTGAACAAATAGTCGGGATCTTTGCTTTCAGAATTTTTTTTCTTTCTGTTAAGGATATCTCTAATAAATATGGGCTGAAAACTATCAAAATCAATTTCGATGTCTAGATAGGAGAGGTTCATTTCTTTTAGGAAGTCAACCAAATTTGTAAACTCAAAGAAAATATCGTTGAGTTTTACTTTGATCAGTGTTTCTATCTTATCTGTTAAGAGATCGTTTTTTTTCTGTTTAAGGCTTAGGAGTGAGCGAAGATAAAAAGAGTTTATGGCCAGAAACTCTCTATGAATAAGTTCAACAAGGTCAAGAATTAAAGAATATTTATCCTTTTTTTCTGAAACGAGTTGATACTCTGACTGAACCGCTTGATATTCCTTGGAGAAGTCGGTATCATAGTGGGCTTTTATTTCGGAACATAGAAAAATAGAGTCTTTGGTGAAAAACTCCCTCCAATTTCCATCTTTTTTCCCATTTGAATCATAAAAGGTAGCAAGCTCACTAAAGCCTCTGGTTAGGTTTACTAGATTTTCAATATCCTTGGTATCAATATCAAAATATTTGGGCGATAATGGATTGAGCTCTTTTTGCATTATTCAACGTTCGTTCCTTCAAGAAGGTAAAATGGGAAAACAATATTGTCTCTCACATTTGTTTCTTGAATGGAATAATTTACCGAAACCAAAATTTTCCCGTCATCAGCAGGACTTGTTTTTGCTTCAATATTTTCTATTTGAATTCTTGGTTCCCACCTACTTAGGTCAGAAGCAAGCCTATTTTGTATGCTTGTTAAAAAGCCTAAATTATTTTGTTCAAATATTAAATTGTGCACAAAAGATCCAAACTCAGGTTTTAGTATACGTTCTCCAATTTTTGTTTCAAAATAAATTTGAATGCTCTGCCTGATGTCTTTTTGCCCTGAAACCATATTCACGGTTCCATTTTTTTTGTCAAAAGATGGAGGGAAAGACCATCCGGTACCTAAAAAATCTACATCTTTATCTTTCATTATCCAACTTTTACGAGGGGGATGCCCATAGAAATTTTCCCTCCATGTGCCATGGGGTCATCTTTTCTTGCAGCAGGTTTTCCCCCAAATTTTACTTTTTGAGAGCCATTTTGAACCACGTTTGGCATAGGGATGGGTACGGGACCAGCTGGTGTAGGAATCCGATTTAAGCATAAGGACATGTCGCCCTTTACAATTGCTTTCATTTTTGTGATTTTTACCTTTGGAGAGCCAGGAAAAAATATGGGCAATTCCAAATGGGTTCCTGCAGCATCTGGCACATTGCATTTGTGCATACCTAGTGGAATAATTGCATCTTTCCCCATTAATTCAAATTTACTAAAGATCCTTTAATATTGACAGCGCCGGTAGACTTTATTTCTGTTGTTCCTTTCGCGTTGGTAGAAAATTTTGACTTAGCATCAGCAGAAATACTTTGACCAGAAATTTTTACCGAACCAGAAGATCCACCGTCAACTTTTACCCCTTTAGATCCTGTAAGGTTTAATTTTCCGGAAGCTTTTAAAGTGATATCTTTTTTGCTTGTGATGGTTATCCCTGAACTGGAGGTTTCAATTTGATTGTCATTGGAATCTTTTATGGTTATCTTTTTTGCTTTGTCATCTATAACAATGGAGTTCTTATCTGGCGTGATAATTGTTATTGCTTTGTCCTTATCGTCAAACTCTATGGTAAGTTTTTCTCTTGTAGAGATAGATTTTATATCGTTTTTTTTATCAAATTTTTCATACGGCTTATTATTTTTATCATATAAGCAGCCTAAAACAACAGGGAACTCAGTTTCATTGTGTAAAAAACCAACAACGACTTGTGTGCCTATTTCTGGTAGAAATTGTGATGATCCAGTTTTAGAAACATACATTTGGCTTAGTTTACACCAAACAAAATTGGTTGAGCTTTCGAATCCTTGAAGCAAAACTTTTATTCTATTTTCTTTTTTAGGATCTTTATCTAACTCTTTGACGGTGCCAATGAGCAGTCCTTCTGACTTTTGGCTAGGGTTTTCAAAGGTCAAGTTATTAAACAATGGGAATCCAAAAATCAATTTGGTTTTGAAATCCCCCTCGCTAAGGGTATGTTCCAAACCTGAAATGTAAATATCGCCATCAAAATGACTTCCAAAGCCTTTTAAAGTAGCGATTTTACCAACCGAAGCAAAATTTAGACCTCTCGTGGTTACTTCTCCTCGAACACGCTTTATTCGAGACTGGAAAAGCATGCCATTGGCATCCTCTTGAATCCAGCTTGCATCTTTGGGACTTTGAGCTAAAAATTCATGATTGTTGCTATGAAATATTTTGCCAAGTGTTTGAGAATTTAAATCACCTGGTTTTGATAGCTTGGTGTATTCATTTGCAACCTTACTATCACTTTTATTATTGAAGTCGTCCCAGCCCGAAATTTTTACTCCTTTGATTTGATTAAGGCTATTGATCTCTGCAAAGAAAGAGTCTACATCTTTCCCTTGAGTTATGGTAACAAGACTGCTACCAGAGCTAGTAGGTTCTTCAATCGTTACTTTCGACTGGGAATTGTAGATCACAAGGCCATTTCTTTTGCATAAATGTTTTATTAAATCCCAATTGCTTTGTTGTTTTTGTCGGATTACTTCTTGTTCAAAGCTAGTAGCAACAATACTTTTTGATACTGATGTTTCGCCAATAAGGGTAGTCATTACCTGACTATCTTTTTGATCAGTAAAAATTCTATCTTTATAGATTCCATTCAGTTTAGCAGCTTCATCTATGCACTCTAGAACCAAAATACTATAGTAAGGATTGTTCGCATAGCCTTGTCGTAGAGAGATTTTTTGGCCCGATACAACTCCTTTAAAAACAGTTTTGTTGATTTCTTCAAATCCTAGACTTATTTCAATCTTTGCACCAGGTTTAAAACTAGACTCTTCGCTTTCTTCAAATAGGTTTTCTGTTGCATTTCCTGCAATGATTTCAATTCTTGCCGAAGAGAATTGGCTCAAACCTTCTTTCACCTTGATTGAAAAAACCCTGAAATCAGGATTTATTTCACGACCATTAAATTTAATGACAAATGATATAGGTTTGTTGTTGGTATCTAAAGGAGTTTTTGCCATTTATTTTTCGATTGGCGGGAAGGAAAGTCTTTCGCCAACGTTTACTCTTCTAAAAGTTGTCAGTTTATTTTTCTTTGCTACATCGATACAATATCTCGAATCCTTATAGTACTCGTTGCACAAATTGGGTAAAGATTTCCCGTCAAGAATAATTGGCATTCTTGTTATGTCGGGACTCTGGAATTTTTTGGACAGATTTTTTGGATCTATTTTTTCAGTTACTGTAAGTGATATTTCTGCTCGAAGTGGAGATCCAAAGTAATTAAAATGGGTATAATTGATTTCAAAGCTGGATATCTTCCCAAAAAATTCATTGGTAGACCATACAAGCTTCACAAAAGGAGGCTCATGCGTACTGTTTCGAGGTGTTATTGCGACTTTTTTGAGCTTTTTAATGGACTTTTCAACGCTAAAAAGTGGCAAAAAATTCCCATCGGGGGGGCCAAACAAAATTGTTCCGGCATTATCGATGGTAAAATTGAAAGAGAGGGTTTCAGAAAAGTAGGTATAGTCTTTTTTAACAGGTCTTCCTCTAGCGTCTCGTACTTTTTCTCCTCCTGATTTTTCTTCGGTAAATCCTCTTTTTATTTCTTTCGGATTTAGTTGTAAAGTGTAGGATGCAAATGAAAAGAGAGAATCAAATTCTTCATACCCTTTTATTACCAATTGTGAATATAGGTTGATCATATCTCATTTAGTTTGTTTAAAACTTCCATGATGCATTCATCAATTATCTGCTTTTTTTCATGGAAAGATAAGGTGGTTGGGCTGTCTGAATTTGATAGTAATCCTTTAATTTCTTTGATTTGGTCTAAAGTAATTTCATTGTCTTTCCCTTTTACCGATGCTGAAATTTTAACTTCTTTGATTACAACAGGCATAACAATTAACTTAACGGTATTTGGGTGATTGTTTGATAGGCGATTTCCACTTCTTCAAACAGTATGGCAGACTCACCTGTCGCCTCAGCATCAAGTGTCCCCAATTTCCAACTGACTGGAATACAGTTTGTGAACATCCAAGAGATTTTGGGAATACCACTACGGTCTTTCAGCATGATCACCATAGGTACTGGCTGATACATGGTAAAGGTGCTAGTTTGGGATTGAACCCAGGTAGAAAAAAAAGACAAGGCTGAAACGATTCCCTTTTTCAGTGTGATTGGACTAAGCTCTATGTTGCCCGGCAAATTGTATTGGGTAGACTGATAGCCGGAGTTGTATTCCTGTTGAACACTTCTTTTTGCCCCAATTCCATCAACAGAAGAAAAATTAGCTTCATATGGATTACCTGCGAGATAAACCCCAAAATAGTAACTATGAAGCGGGTAGTCGTTTGCAGCAATCATAATTTGGTTATTAAAAAAAATCATGCCCTTTCAGTTTTGGGCATGATTTTTTTTTAATTGTTAAAATTAGCCTTCAATAGTCAACCCTTCATGCGCCCAAACAATTTCTTCAATTGCGGCTTCACTGGCTTGAGAATTCATATCTGTGGATGTGATTTTTTGCGGCCATGCATTTGTGAGGGTCCATGTCATTACCGGACTGGTATTTTCGTCAAGTAATCTAATGACCACAGTTACTCTTTCAAATGTATTCATCGCAATTGCATTGATCCAATCGTAGTACTGATTGTCATCAACGAATACACCTTTTTTAAGTGTAACGTTGCCTGATTTTATTAATCCAGGCATTTTAATCATGGAGAATGTAGGGCTATTTCCATGACGATATTCAATTTCATCAGCTTCAATTTCAAGACCACTACACTCTTGGAAAGGAAGGTCGGTTAAGTCTCCGATATCAACAGAGAAGTAATACTTGGATATGGGCCAAAACTGATCCTGATCGGCCCCGGTTCCTGCGGTTGGTACTGCCATTTTTTAATTATGATTTTTGTTGTTGTTGTTGGAAAGTTATTACTATAAATTCAGCAGGTCTTGTGATAGCGACTTTTACAGTCATTTTCAAAATACCATCTAAGATGTCATTGGAGGTCATTGTAGAGCCTAGACCAATTTCTACTACATAGGCATCTTCTGGGTTGGCTCCTGCCAATATCCCACCTTGCCATTGATTGAATAAAAAGTTGGAGACTGTAGCTCTAAGGGTTGACCAAGTGGTTGCATTGTTTGGTTCGAAAACATAGGCTTCCGCTGCCATTTTTATGCTCTGTTCTATAAAAATCATAGCACGTCTAACCCCGATGTATCGCCAATCTTGGCTATTTCCATCTAGCGTTCTTGCTCCCCAGACGAGATTCCCTTTTCCTTGAAACGATCGGATGGCATTGATTGCCTTTCCTGTTAATGGTAAGTTGAGGTCTTCTTGCTCTGCTGCCGTAATGTTTACAGATGGTTTAATTACTGAACCTAAACTAACATTCGCAGGTGCCTTAGAGACGTTAAAGGTATAATCCACCATTGAATAAATACCTGCTATTGCGGCACTAGGAGGTAAAACGTTTAACATTTCTCCCATATCCTTGAGGATTGCATTCATTCTTGGACTTATGGTCTTAAGTGTAGATTGTAGACTTTCAATTTGATCTCCTTCTGCTGAGGAAAGCTTTTCAATTTCCCCTTTTATTGCGTTTGCTCTTGACTCGTTGATGAGTTCACCTTCTAGATCTGCAGCAACCTCTCCATTCAAAACTTCTATAAGAGCATCTACTTCATTAAAATTGGTAAAATCAATTTCTGAGGAATCTACAATGGTTGTATGTAGAAAAGGATAATAACTTGCACCCCATTGCAAAAAGTTGGAACCAATACCTTCTCTATGGACGTTCACAACATCTTCGTCTGGTGAAGTCAATGCACGAGAATTGTTTCCGTTGTGCACATCTAGAATGGCAAATCTATTTCGCATATCTTTTCCACAGTGGAGCAACATTGCCTGATGCAGGCTATTACAATCCTCGGCAGACAATAAAGATGCTTCGGGTACCACCAATAGGGTAGGTTCATTGTACTTTAATAAAGTAGGAAGACCTGAGTTATTTGCTGCGTCATTGAAATCTTTTGCTTTTATTCCATTTTCGTAGTTTCCCACAGATACGATGTAGCAGTCTCCTCCGCCGTTGGAATAAAAAAGTCGGATAGAACTATGCAATTTGAAATTTGTAGATTCATCTATAGATAAATCGTACCCTGCACCCTTTTCGGGATTGAGGGTAATATTGAATTTAGTTTTTGGTTGTCCCCCAAAAATTTCCTCGTACTCTGCGAGTGAACTTATTTTGGTTGGGACATTTGTTAAATCGGTGGTTCCACGTAAGGCCTTTGCAGTGTACCCAATAAATGCTGGTAACGCTGTGGCCACTGGAACAACGCTAGACGAAAAACCACTTTTTTCTTCTATGTAGACTCCTGGTGTTGCTAATACTGCCATATTAAATGAACTATGTTGTAACAAATGTATGAATCTAGTTCATAACTTTTGTGGCAATTGTCAATTTTATGTTTTGGCAAGCTTGTCCTGAGTTCAATGTTTTTGTCTAAATGTTTGAAAAAGAGTTTAATGAATAGCTTTTCGTTTTCCTGAAAATATTTTTTTTTGTTTTCATCGCAAAGCAGAAATATTGCGTTTTTCAATCCGTAATTTTCTTCAGGACGGATTTGCTTGTAGTTTTTAATTTCTTTCAAAGAGTATTTGTCTAAGATTTCGAAACGTAAAAGTTGTTTTGGAGTGATCTCTTTGGGAAGATTAATCACAAGTAATTTTCGAATGTTGCGTTGTTCAAACCGAAGAAACAAATTGTGTGTCTTTTCCAAGGGGTCATGGATGTTAAAGGACAATTCTATTATTCCGTCTGTTTTCGGAATATATTTGTCAATTACATCTTTTTGACTTGCAAATTCATTTTCGTGTAGATATTCATGGCTTGCAAAGTTTCGGAAATAAAACGATTGTTCGATTCCCTTATCTATATTGGTAAAGTTGAAAAAATTTGGATCAATGATATTGAATCTAAAAGTTAGGAGGAATTTTTCATTAGGAATCTTCAATAATTTTTTAAAAGATGCTTTTTGGGTCAATATGGCAAATCCTTCCTGTGTAGCCTTGAACAATAATCCCATATTGGACATAGTAAACTTACATTCTTCCGTTGGGATAACGTTTATAAGTCCGCATTCTTTTTCATAAAAGAGGTGATACGTTTTTACATAGGCCAATACATGGTAGTCATTTTGCCAAGAAGTTCCTAGTGTGTTCAAATGATAATTAGATTATGTTGCCAATGGCGGAACTGATATTGTTGGAAGAAAAATTTAACATTCTAAATCGATAAACAACGGAAGGGACATAATTGGAACCAATATTATTCCAAAAGTTGGACAGTTCTTGAAATTGCACATTCACCATTTCTACAATAATTTTATTTATGTTGGGATTATCGAAATCCTCAAAAACATTTCTTTCTTGGAAGAAAGAGATGATTTCGGAAATATATTTTAGAGATTCGGGATAATTTTCATTTTCAAAAGCTGCAGCATATATGATATAAAGATTGATAAAAAAAGAGGGATTTGCACCAGGATTTGATTGAAATGGACCACTTTTTGATGCTCCATCTTCTTCTATATTGATTAGAAAGGAGGCAATTTTATTGGTAATATCGAGATTGTCTGATTGTCCTTTTTTGAGGCTGGTAATTTTTACCATCTCTTCGACTGTACCAAACTTTTGACTTAGTCTTTCGTTCAACTCTTCATTTATTCCAGAAAGAACTGAGAGTATCATTTATCCCAATAAAATCTTTTTTAATCCTACAAACATTAGTCTCATTAAATAACATGTTGCCAAGCTGATAAAAAATGCAATAATGAAAAGTTCTACTACAAATACCTTTTCAAAATCATTTATATGATTGTTTTGACTTGCAATTTTAAGAAGACTAAGAAAAATAAAGGCCATCGGCACAGAGGCGAGGCAAAACCCTAGAAAGTATAAAATTTCTTTGAAAATTTTTTTCCCCATCTTATGGTCTGTTTTGTTTGAAGTTAAAAGTTATTTTCCCCAACAAAAAGCTTGCAGCAATTCCCAAAATAAAACTGATAATGTATAATAACCGCTGATTTAAAAAATCAATTAAGGCAAATAAGGGTACAAAAAGGGACACTAAAATTAATATTTTTATAAACCCTACAAAATAATCTCTGTACATGGCGTTCCGAAAGTTTTGGTCCGACACGGTGATGATGAGGGCAATGGAGAGAAATAAAATGAGAAAGCAAAAGGAGGTAATCAAAATACTTTTGTACTTCAGTAAAAATGCCGAAACCGAAAACGGATACCCTTTTATTTCATTGATAGGGTTAGCAATAGCCAGCGTGTCCGTTGAAAATCTCTCGGCAATATTGTCCCAAAGTATGCCGTCGGGAGCTTCATAGCCCAGTGCCCAAAACCCTACACCCTTTATCCCGTTGTCCAAGGCTGCATCCATTTTTCGGGTGGTTGTATAGGCATCATCGAACCAAAATTCGTGTGAAGTGCTGTCTTTGTATTCAAAAAAGAAAAAATTTGTATAAGATTGCTCATCAAATTCTTTTGAATAGTAAGCAAGGGATTGTGTATCCTCTGACATGATATAAACTTCCTTTTGAGTTACAAAATTGTCAAAACCTGTGGAGTAGGTGTTTGAATTTTGAAGTTCTCCTGACCATAGGCTTCCATAGAGCGGGAGGGCAAAAATAAATTTGTTTGTATTGGTAAAATTATCTTTGATAATTTGGAGTGATTTTTCGATACTGCCTTTTCCATCTAGGTCTATCAAGGGCGCAATTGAGCCGGAAAAACCATTGGGAGGATTAAATTGGTAACCAGAAACAACAATCCTATCTACTCTATATAAGATATCTTGAAGCACTGAAATTGCATTTTTTGACAAAACGGGCGGTACAGATACGTAGATATCCACCTTACGATCGCTGAAAGTTTGTCTAAATCTTTTGCTGGTTTGCTTGATTAAGTTTCCATAATATTTCCAATGTTTGTCTTGAATATCCTCTAAGTGTAGCTCTACTCCGTCTGTATTTCGGTACTGAATTAATTTTTTGATGGAGTCTATAAATTGTGATTGGCTTTGTTGATTGGTGAGAAATCTTTCTACCTCTTTTTGGCCAGTACATGCTGCACTCAGCAAAACCTTTGTTTTGGTAGCTTTTGCAGAGTCAATAAGTTCGGTTGTTTTCCATTCTACAATATTTTCTCTGTTTGTGTAAGAACCTGTTTCAGGGTTTATCTTATATGAAAAGAAAGCAATGGTTGAAATTAAGTCTAGTGGGTAGCTTTTCCAATTGTCTTTGTTCCAATAAGGATGCCACCCAAATACTTCATATTGAGGACGAATTCTTTGGTACTTTTTGTTGCGTCGGTAAAATTTATTTTTGTCTTTATCCCAATTTAATGCATCCAAGGCATTTTTACCATTTAAAGCATTAAAGAGATAGTTGTATCTATTGATGACATTTTTCTGATTCGTGTCCAAATATGATTTTTGCAGCGAGTCTACTTTTTGTAGACTTACTCTCTTTTGGGGGTTTCTGAACCCAAGCGTTTTACCCATTCTTCGGAAGGTGTTTTCTGTATATCTTTTCTCGGAATTGGTATTGCGAACAGCTGTATTTAGCGGCTTTAAGACCTTTCTACAACCACTGTTTAAACTTACTCCAAAAACCAACAGAAAGATTAACTTGTATCTATTTCCACTGAACATAAACCTTCGGTTTAATTTTTTTACGCACCGTTTGACTTTTAACAAAGCTAGTGGATTTGTAAATTAATAATGCTATAGCTTTAAAATTCAAATTATAGATCTGAGATTGGTTGGCGAATTCCAACTCAAATTGTTGGCACAAACTGTTTTGGAGTAAAAAGAGGGATTGACCGGATTTTGAGTGCTTGCTTTTGAAGGGTTGCTCTACACAATTACCGAAAAATTCGTGGGATATTTTGAGATTGTGTGGTTTAAAAAAAGCTGTCTCATTTGCCTTATTTTGACTAAACTCTGGCATCACAAATTTATTGAAAAAAGATTCGGGAAGTAAGCTTGAGTCTTTATGCGACAGCTTAAGTGCAATACCAAGAACCGTAAAGGAATCTCTGGGTATATCAAAGGTTTTATGAAACGTATGCTGCTTGGTAAGATCCAAATAACCACTTAGTTGGATAGGTTCATTCAACAAAACAAGAAAATTGCTATCAATTCTATTTATTTCTTCCTCAATTGGGTTTTCAGTGGTATCGTTATCAATGGAAACGGATAATTTTTTTTGATAAGGGGAAATGGTGTATAGGCCACTTGCCTTAAAATTCAATGGAATTTTTTTCGCCACGTTTATAATAAGGTTCCCTTTATTGTTTGAAATCCATTTGAAATTTATTTCTTCTTTGGCTTTTAAAGTTTCAAATTTTTGAACCAATGAGTCTTGGAAATAAAATTCCATTTGGGTGCGGTTGGCTTTTTTAATTAAAAGTTTTAACTGCAAGGTATCATGAAGTGAAAGCGGTATCTCATAACTTGCTGAATTCTGTTTTCTAGACAATTCAAGTTCAAAACCCTTTTTTATTTGACTCACTTTAGGTGGTCTTAATTTTTCGAAAAGAGAATCCAAAATACGAGCACTGGAAATATTTAAATCCAGAATTTCTCCTTTGGCCAATAACTCAACCATCTTATTTGACTGATTTCCGTTGCTGGGTTTGGTTTTGTCAATGACATTCTCCACTAAGCTTTTGGCTTTTTTAAGCAATGCATCCTTGTTTATAAGATCTTCTGTGTTGTTTTGGGCATAAGTCTGAAAATTGGCACACAAAAAGAAAAAGGTGATAATTAAGTATTTAGTTTTTTGCATCTTGATTTTTTTCAAATTCTTGAATTCGTTTCTTTTCTGACTCTGAAAAAGAAAAGAATTGATTTGACGTATTTTCCTCTTGGTCAGATTTATTTAAATGAAATGATTTTTTCCTTGAATAGGAATTGTGAAGCTCCTGCAACAGTAAATCGTAGGGACCAATTGGCGTTAGTACTTTAGACAAAAGTGGTGCACATTCCAGTAAAAATATCAATAAAATAATGGCTAGTGAATTGAACCCGTTGATATCTTTGAGTGCGTTCAGCTGGTTGAGGAAACCGAAATGATTGGCATTTTGTAATTTATTTATTTCCTGATTTTTTTCTTGGGTGATTAGTTTGCTCTTTGAATTGATGGTTTCAATCTGTTTTGCCATTTCTTTTTTGATGATGTAAAACTCTTCTGAAAACTTTTCATATTTTTTTTTCTTCCTTTCACACTCCGACCCACTTCCTTTTATTTTCGTTCCGCAGGTGCCATCGCATTCACATTTGTATTCCTGGTAATATTTTTCTTTAAGTTCAAACTTGTCTTTTAAATCATCATTGATACTTACAATCTTTTCGTCTAGTTTTTGTATTTGAATATCATAATGTTTTTGAATGTTTCTTGTTTGTTGACTGATATTATTTTGAATTTCGAGAAAAACTTCTTTTTCAAACAATTTCAATTCAAGTGGTTTGGCCAAAGAAACTGAAATAACAAAAGCCACAATGAGTCGGGGAGAAAGCGCAATCAAATCTTTTCTCAAATTTCCACTTTTGTGAAACGAGATGATCATAATTCTATCGAGGTTGAATATAAATACAGCCCAAAGCGTGGAAAACAAAAAGAGAAGTAATTTTTGATTGGTAATCAGCGAAAAAGCAAAATAGGCACTTACCCATGCCGATATACTTGTTATGAGAATAAAAGTACCATAGATGGCCATACGCGTTTTTTCATTGTCAGGACACCTGCCCAAAATGCCTTCATTGGCTCCACTAATTGATATTAACGCATTGACGATTTTGTTCACGCTTCGGCAATTATTGTTTCAATATCATTTATTTTTTTTAAAAAGGGAAAAATGTCTCGGATTTACTATAAAATAAACGCTTGTTGAACTTTTTCTTTTCTGGGAACTTAGCTCAAAACATAAATCTTGGTTTTTAGATACTGTAAATTCCATTGCTCCATTTTGTGGAAGTACCCCCCAATTTTTTTCTGTAATTTCTTCGGTATTTAAAGCGTTCCATTCAATCTTTATCTTGGTATTTTTGTTCACAAAAAATTTTGATCTGTTCTTTATGGGTAAATATTTTTGGGATTTTTTATCTAAAAAATAGAAGTGTAGTTGCAAACTTGGTTTTTGAAATGTTTTGACCAATATCCTTTTTTCGATCCGCTCCTCACCAGAATTTGCTTGAAGGACCAATAATTCATTTTTGGCAATTTTCTTCTTTACCGACCCTTCGTCAGGAATAGGACCGTACCCTTGTAAATGAACATTTTGCGCATTGATGCATTTCCAAGTGATGGTGATTTCACTGCCAGGGTCAACTTCATATGAAGACACATTAAAATGTTGAATTTCTATCCGTTTTTCTGAAGAAACTCGGAAGGCAGATTTGGTGATTTCTAAAAATATATTCAAAAGGTTCAATGCTTTGGATTTTTCAAGTTCAAATATGGGTGAACTTTTTTTGTCGAAAAAAATGACTTGTTGTTTGTCGATGATTGCAAAAGAGTCTCGTTTTTCTTTCGATATGAAAACATTGAATCCTGAAGCTTTCAACCTGAAAATAAAATTAGATTGTTGGATGTCAAACGTCTTTTCGGTTGATTTTAGCACAACACAATTGACAAATAACTCACGATTTGCAAGAGCCAGCAGTTGTTCAGAGAGGGAGAAAAAGTATTTTTCATCAATACAAATATCAAGAGTGTATTTGGATGACTCCAACATAGTGAAAAGACTTAAAGAGGAAAAACTTGAATCCGAGCTCAAAACAAAACACACAAATTTAATCAGGTCAATCAAAATGTTTTTATATCCATAAATTTGCTTAGGATGGATTCGTTTTATAACTGGAGGAAAAGGCAAATTGAGACCAGCATTGAGCTTCTAAGGGATTACGGCTTTGTTTTTGTTCATGGTGAAGAAGGGTGTGGTAAGTCTGTAATAATAAATGAGTTGATTCCAAGAAGACTTGAATCCAATAAGAATGGTTTTGATCATCAAGAATGGATTTTTACTAGGATGGCTCCAGGCACCAATGCCTTGTTCAATCTTTCATGGCAAGTTGTTCGTTCTGTGGATCAAGGCGAAAATATTGATTTAGATGTGGTAAAAAATCTCGAGACAGACATGGAATCCAGCAATCGGGGGCTTGAAATTTTTCTGGAGAACAATAAAGAAAATACGAACCATTTACTTATAGTCGATGATTTTGAGGAATTGATTCAACTCAGCCGAGTTTCAGAAAAAGACAATCGAGACCAAATCAACCAGTTTATTTCAAATATTTTTAAGGTTGCCGAGGACAAAAAAATTTACTTGATTTTGGGAATAAGGTCAAATGCTATCAATGCATTTTCTGAATATCCCATGTTCCAAGAAAAAATTTCCAAAAGTCAGTTTGCCATCAATGATTTGGAGGAATCTGGCCTGAAGGAGACAATTTCCAGTTTTGGTTTGGAGGACGAAATAAAATCCGAGGATGCTGTTTTTCTTGAAATTCTGAATCAGGTAGGTGACTGTCAACTACCCTTTTTGAATCCATTTCTAAAAGAGCTAAAAATTAGGAATATTGGAAAGCAAGAAGTTATAAATTGTTTGCCCATTTATCGCTTTGAAAAGGAAAATTTTAGTCAAAGGTTTCATGATTTAGAAAATGAAGAACAGCAGATCATTAAAAAATTGGTTCAACTTTTTTTCACCAATAAAACCAATAGCAGTTTAGAGCCAATATATTCAAAAAAGGAATTGGTGAAATATATTGGTTCTGATATTGAAAAAATTATAAAGACCATGGTTGCCTATGATCCCCATTCATTTTTATTTATTAGGAAAATAAATATTTATGGAGCACACGAAATCAAAGGCAAAGAGTCAGATCAAGTCCGCAGTGAGACCATAAAACTTAGGTTTTTAAGACACTCATTTTTAATTGATCAAATAACAAATTGGTTGGAAGAAGAGAACAAAAATAAAAGCAACTATCTTCAACTTTGTGACCTGTCAGAAAGTTATGAGAATGAAAGGGGAAATTTATTGAAATCTCCTGAGCTTGAATATTTTTTAGCTTGGCAGGAGCATAACAAATTAGAAAGGCAATGGCTTCAAAGATATCGGGACGATTTTGACAAAGCATTCACTTACTTGGAAAAGAGCAAGTTCGAAGACAACCAAGAAAAGAAACGTAAAAAATTAGAGCTCGAAAATGAAAAGAATAAAAATAGGAAAAGGATTAGAGGTCTATTGCTTCTGGTAAGTTTTGCCTTAGTTGCTGCAGTGGTCGCCTTTATTATGGGAGAGGATGCAAGAAAAAGTAGGAACGAAGCCACGGCAAGTTTGGATTTTGCTGAGTATAAAGCTGAACAGGCTAGGATCGCAAAAGACAGTTCTATTGCAGCAAGGTACCTCGCTGATGAAAAGACGGAGGAAGCGAGAAAAAGTGAAAAGGAAGCCAAAAAAGCTGAGAAAAGTGCAGAAGAATCAAAAATTGAGGCCGAAAAAGCAGAATTGCAAGCTAGATTCAACTTAATCAAAGCCCAAGAGGAAAGAAAACGGGCAGAATCAAATGAGAGGCGTGCCGATAAAGAAAGAAAAAAAGCAGAAAAAAATGAAAAGGAAGCCAAAAAGCTAAAGCGAATTGCCTCCGTTGAAGCAAAATTATTGCAACTATCGAATCAGTTAAAAATTGCGGATATAAACGATAAAAAAAGCATAGAATTTTATGTTCAACAAGTGGTTGACTCTGCTGATCAGTTGCGAAAAACACAAAATGAACTAAAGCAGGAAAACCCCGAAGAATATGCCAACTTGAATCTGAGTCAATTGCAACCCATTTTTCAAACTTCTTTTGAAAAAATAAATGGGAAAAATAAGTACATAGATACCAAAATGAATCTCCTGAGCACCTCCGACGGAAGCAAAACAAAATACAATGGCAATTTGAGGGATATCGACATCAACCAAAGAGGAAATGCAGTATCGGTTGGAAATAAGGGGGTGGTATATTTTGCTGAAAATATTACCTTCAAAACACCCGGCAGAAATATTCTACCGGTGCATAGAGTCTCTAATTCAAATAACCTTGTTGATTTAAGAAGTTGTAAACTATTGCCCAATGGAAATGTTGCCTTGGGAGGTGTTTCGGCAGGGGAGGCTTTTTTGGCCATCTTTGATCCGAGCCAAAAGACATCAAAAAGAATCGCATTTGAGGCTGAAAAAAATGATATTGTCAAAGATTTTTTCATTTTTGGGAAGACAATAATCGCTCGCGGTTTAAATACTTTTTATTTCCTTCAAACACCAAATTTGATAAAAGCCAAAGACCCGCTAAAGTTTAATCATAAAATTCAAACTGTTTTTCAATTCCAAAATCAAATATTTTTTGTTATCAATGGTCAGTTAAAAACCCTGGACGAAAATGGCATTCAGTCAGCGTTTTTCTTAAAAAATATTGAATCTAGTTCCTCCATATTTGTGGACGATCGTTGGGTTATTTTGGGAACGCAAAAAGGTAGATTAAAGGTCTACAAGCGAAATGGAAAGGAATTGGTTGAGAGAGTAGATATGAATGCACACAATTCTGCTATAACCTCCTTGGCATATTTGCCTGAGTCTTCCTATTTGGTTACTTCTTCTTTGGACAACGAAGTGAAAGTATTTTCAATGAATCAAAACAATTCGTCGCTAAAAAAATTGAATCAAATTTCTTCTTTAGAGGGCCATGAAAAGTGGGTTTGGAAAATGGTAAAAGCTGAGATTGGATCTGGACATTTCTTGGTATCCATTGATGAAGGGGGGAATGCCTTGGCATGGTATTCCAACTCAGATGAACTCTTAGATGAACTTAGGAATAAAGTAAATTAATTTTATTGATCTGTTGCTTGGATAAACTTCTCTAATTGCCAACAAATAAGATCCAAACAGACCAAAAGTTTTTTTTCAATTTCAGCAACAGAAATCTTAGGATTGAATATTTCCCTATACTGAAAATAAACGAGATCACTTTCTATTAAGTGCCCAAAAGAGCCTATTGGCAATTCAAAGTTTGTATTCATCATCTTATGAATAAATGTGGCAAATTTTTCATTCGGTATTTCTGCTAGTTTCATTGGAAGTTCCACAAAGTATTGCATAATCTTCAAATCGTCTAATTCTTCTTCCAAATCGGAGAGAAGCATGATGTTCATGGATACTTCTGTTTGTGAGTCTTCAAAATAGAATTTGCAAGTGAGGTGTTCTTGGTTGTGTACATCACTTTGGTTGACAGCAACAGACGCAAAGCCTGATCTTTCGAGTATGTTTTTGATTTTAGAGAGCAAGTAGTATTAAGAATTTAGCTTTTAATTTTCTTTTTCAATAATTCCACTTTTTTTTCTTGGTCAGCTTCATTGAACTGTTTTGTACTGCCAATAGAGCTGAAAAGTGCCATGTCTTCGGGATGGTTTGCTAGATATTCGGCCAATTTATCATTGGCTTCATCATTCTTTTTGGTTGATTTGCTCTCATCGCTTTTCCCAGACAACCAGTTGTCTGGATTGTTTTCATATTCCATTTTTCTAGTTTCAATATCTTTCACTTGCCCATCTTCTCCAATCGCTCCGTACTTTTCTAATTTTTTGTTTACGTAGGCTTCTTTATCATCACCATATTCTTCAAGTTTGTTGTTGGCTTTTCTTTTTTTCCATAGCTTCAATGGGTTATATCCTTGGTATTCTTTTGCTTCCTCTAACTTTTGTTTTTTGGTGTCGAAATCATTTCCAATTTCATCTGCATCTCTTAGGTATCTTTCTTTTCGGTCACGGCCATATTGTTTGGCGTTGCTGTAAGCAGCTTTTCCACCTTTTATGGCCATAGAGGTCGCTCCCAAAGCCATTCCAACAGGAGCAGCAACGCCAGAGAGTGTAAGTGCCCCCGCTGTCAGGTCAAGAGCACCAGTAACTGCATTGAGAGCCCCCTTGCTTTGTTTTTTGCTTTGAAGACGATCCATGTGTCTCAACATTTCTAGTCTCTCAATGTAACCACTCTCTTTGGTAGTCCATTCATTTTTGTCATTGGCGAATTGGTTCTTTTTTTCTTTCCAATCTAATTTGACAGAAGAGTGTTCTTTATCTCTTTGTTCCCATGCATCTTTCCCAGATTTTAAATTGATTTCGGTTTGATTAATTTCATCATGAATGTTGGATTTCTTATCGGTTGATTTCTTTAAATTGTACCCCCCTTTTAAAAGGTCCATTGATCCAGTAGCAACGGAAAAAGCCCCTGAGGCAGTTGCTGCTCCTTTCATGGCAGGGCTTGCAGCATCTTTGGCTCCTTCAAGGAATTTCCCTGCTTTGAGTCCGCTATCCACGGCAGAATTTACAGATTGACCTGTAGTGACTCCTTTTTGAAGACCTCTCCCTGCAAGTCGTCCGAGTGCTCCATATCTCTGATTGCCTTCGCTGTCAGCATATCGTCCTTCTTTTACATTATTCAATTCCTCTTTTGCCTTGTCTGCACCTAAAGCACTGCCAACCTGACTAGCAGCGGAAGATAGGGTTTTTGAAATACTGGATCCATTTTGTTCTCCTTCCTCACCGGCTTCTTTTTTTCTCGAAAAAAGACCTGTGATGCTATCTTTTATTGATTTTAATTGAACGGTGTGGTTGCTTTCATCTGCCAATTGTTGCATTTGGTCAACTTCGGGAGAATTAAAGTTGTTATTTGCATCGGAAGAAGGCTGGAGTTTTTTCTTTTCTTTATGGGAATAAAACCGCACGATGAGAATTAAAAGTTTAAATATAAAGAATTAATTGCATTACAAGCTCAATTCAACTTTTTTGACAAAAAATGAATTAACAGAATTGAATATAAAATCCTGAACAAGCAAATCGTTCTCCAATTGATCATAACCAAGTAAAAGTGTGGATCGATAACTTATGAAATATTGTTCATTTTCTTGCGTGAAAACCAAAAAGCCAGTATCTGAATTTAAATTTAGTTTGTTTAGAACTTGGTATAATTCATTACTTGGTTGGAGAAAGGGTTGCGGAAAGGTGGCGAAAACATTGAGATAAATACTATCATCAAGTTTTGAGAAAATAAGTGCGAACTGAAGATCCGTATCTTCTCTGTTGGAAGAAAAAATGATGGTACCTACATCTAAACTGTCCACTTTTTTATCTTCATGGATTTTAAAATTCAGTTCTTTTAGATTTTTATATAAAAACTGTTTCATATTCATAAAATTATCTTCCAAACTCTATCATTGCTATTTCCACTGCGGTACTCCATTTTGTGTTGCCAGTGCTTGTTTTGTTTTTAATGTCAGTAGCGGTTGTATCAATAGAGGCTTCATCACTTAAACCTAATCTCTTTTGAACAGAACTGATTTCTAAGACTCCTTTCACAAGTGTCATATCGCCTTGATGTCTTTGGAGGGTTCTTTCCAGCTCGTTGTCAAAAGAGCTTTTGTCCAATAGGCTAGGATTATCTCGTCTTTCTTTGGCAAGTTTAAGTGCAACTTTTAGTTTTTCTACGGAAATTTCTTGTCCGCCTTCACCCAAATCGTGCATAAGTTTGACGGGCAGGTCCCCAGTCCCCATAATTGACTCAATGCCAACTGCTCCCGGCATATTCCTCAGAACGGTTTCGACCATTTGTCTTTTTCTAAAAGTTTTTCCCATCTTTTCTCGAGTTCTTTGCCAGAAGGTTAGGTGTTTAACTTCATCAAATAGCTTAGCTACTAGATTACGATGCATTTCTCCAAGTTGGCTGATATTTTCCAAATTAAAATCTGGAACTTCCGAACCAGTGCCAGCATTGTATGTTGTCAAAAATGACTCCAGTTGGTTTTTTGCCAAATTTAAATTTGTTAATTCGCTATTTTCTGCTTCGTTTCTTTCTGCAGGGTTTTTCGCTATCAAGGTTTGATAACGTTCTTTATTCCTTGACCAGAAATCTCCTTTTCGGATTAAATTTCTCAAGGGTTTGCCAGAACCCATTTCTAGCCCAATAATATGGTCTATTTGATTGTCTGTTAATTCTACCTCAATTACTGAATCTATCCCTAGCCGTTCGAGTCTGTAGTTTCTAAAACCTTTATAGTGTTCTATCCCAAAATGCACAATGGTTTGAGCAGCACTAATTATTTTATCTGCGGCATCAAAAGCAGGACCGCCGCCGGCAAAGCTTCCGATGCAAGCAGTTAGATGTCTAAGAAAATCAAATATGCCTTCACCTAATTTTATTTTGGCTCTCCTTCCTGCTTCGGCGACAATCTTTTTTTCTTCCTCTTCCAAAACAGACTCACCGTGTGTCTGGAATTTGGCAACTGCGCTTATGGCGTTGATAGATTTAAAGACAGCAATCGCAGATTTAAACGCATCAATACCTGCCCCTACACCCGGCCAAAATTCTCCTCGATCGATGCCTTGTGCTTTTTCTCCTAGTTCAACAAAATTTGTAATAGATTTTCCAAAACTCGCAAGGGAATTTACACCATCAGCTATTTTCCCGGATCTGTATGCTTCTCGAGCTTCAAGGATGGAATCTTTGGCTGCAAATAAACCATCAAATAAACTGCCTGTTTCGAAGCTTGCGCCTTCAGTAGCTTTTATTGCTCCTGAGACTTCTGCCGCTTTTATCCCACCCTGAATGGCATCATTACCAGTATTGGATATTTCCGAAGTTGTTTCGATTGTATCCCCTTTAAGCTGACTTACAAGTTGGGTGGTTTTAACAATATTTTTGTCTTCTGCAGCGGTAGAATCACTTGGCGAATTCAACGCGTCATTTCCAAGCTTAGTGGCTTCATTTTCTAACGTGCTGTCGTCATTTATTTGCTCTCCATTTACAGAATTGTTGGGTTTGACTCTTCCCTCTTTTTGTTGGACTACATGACCCAACTCATGGGGAAGGTGTTTACTTTGGCCAGGAGCCAAGTGAATATTGTTCCCTTTTGCAAATGCATGGGCATTCAACTGGGAAGGTTCAGGGGAGTTGTAATGAACTTTTACATCGCTTAAATCAATGCCTGTGTTTGATTCCATGCCACTTTTTAGAGTGTTTGGCAAACCTGTCCTATTTTTTGCAGCCTCCTTTAGTCCGCTCAATTGGGCGGATTGGTTGGATTTGTCTGCAAATCTTTGAATTAAGGATAGCTCACTATCACTTAGTCTCCTTGCTTTGTTTCCCTCCACAAAGTCATTTTCCTCCTGATGGTTAGTATTGCTTGTTTTGCTTTCTCTATTTTGTAGAGTTGAATTCATATATTAGAATAGAGCCAGCCTGGACTGATACGAAATTAGCATAAATTATTCTGATTTGGTTTTTTTTTAGGAGATAAATCCATTTAGAATTCAATCCTTATAAAACAGAAAATCACGCAACAATTTAATAACTTTTCCTTGTAGAAAAATTGAAGAAAGAATTGGGTGTTTTTTTTAGGTCCCTGCCAGGCCCATTTGCCTTGTAAGCCCCTTTTCCCTAACTTGCAGCAAATGTTTTTTACCCCAAACAAGCATTTTGTGTTACAAACAGCTATGAAAAAGCGAGCAGCCAAACACAAAACAAACACACTTTCTTTGACCTCAATCACAGCGCTTTTTGCTCTGTGGTACAAACAAAAAAAACCACAATTTCAACAAATTACCTTGGCTGTTTTTTTGCTTCTGTTTTGCCCGTCTTGTGCAATGTATTATACGCAAACATGCCCACCCATAAGTGTTCACGAAGAACAGCAGATACAGGTAGAGGGTGGTGTGAGTATACCATCTGCGCTTTTGCCTGGGGCAAGTGTCGGTTTATCCTGTTGCCTAAGCGAAAAAATGAGGGCTCAAGTTTATGGGCGTCTTCTTTTGAATGGAGTAACCCATTCTCAAGCACTTTTGGGACATGAATTTAAGTTCAAAAACAAATCTTGGTTAACCTTATCGGGAGGATTTGCTCATGGTAGAATCAAATCAGAATATTCTGCGAATGGTCCTTTTGGGGGAAGCCTAACTTCCATTAAAGGAAATTACCAGTCCTTGTTGGGTAAGATTCAGTTCATGAAGTCTTATTCAAGTAAAAACAATTTGGGAAATTGGGGGATTAGCCTAACCAGCACCAAGTAAGTCAGCCAGTCTCTGTAAGTGACTTGGCCTTGGAATCAGGCACCTATTACTTAACCGTTGTAGGGAAGAATGCCATTGCACATAAAAAGGTACTTGTGGAACAAAACTTATAATACCTAGCAAAAGGTCGGTTTCAAACCGGCCTTTTTTTATCCTCTAACCATAACGAATGCGAGGTATAGGGCGTAGATAAATAAAAAAGCGAGTCCCTTCCAGCGGGTCAAACGACTTTTACCCCCAAACAACAAACTCAAAAAAACAAGCAATACCGAAGCCATAAATACAGCCAAATCTGTATGCACCATTGGCTTAAAAGGAATGGGCCTAATGGCTGCGCTTAAGCCCAGCACCCATAAGATATTGAATATGTTTGAGCCCAGAACATTTGCCAAAGCAATGTCCGCATTTTTTTTGGAGGCGGCCACGGCAGATGTTACCAATTCCGGCAAACTGGTACCAATGGCAACAATACTCAAACCAAGCAATTCATTGCTCCATCCCAAACTGCGGGCCATCTGCTCGGCTCCGTCAACAACCCATTTTCCACCCCAATAAAGCCCCAAAGCACCCACAAAAATCATCACAGAAGATTTTAAAAAATGCCCTTGCACATCACTTCGCTTTTCTTGTAGCAACTCTTCTTTTGATGACCGGACAATGAACAATAGAAACAAAACGAAAAAGCCCATCAAAACAAACCCGTCTAAGCGACTAATATTCATAGCCTTATCAAATGATGCAAAAGATGTGCTAACCAAAAAACCTAAGAGTAGCGCAGCAAGCATGTTAAAAGGAATTTGATATGTAAGGACGTTTCGCTGAACAGCAATTGGGTGTATGATTGCAGAAACGCCCAAAATTAAGAGTATATTGGATATGTTGCTTCCCACAACAGTTCCTACGGCTAAGCCACCATTTCCACTTAAACTGGCATTCAAGTTGACCAGCAATTCGGGCAATGAAGTGCCCAAAGAAACCACAGTAAGCCCTACCACAAAATCAGAAACGCCAAGCCTTTTGGCAATGGATTGTGAACCTTCTACCAGCCAATCGGCACCCTTTATTAGGAAAACAAAGCCCAATACAAAAAGAAAATAAAGCGTCATGGCTTTTCAAAGATGAAGATAAAAAAGAAAACTAGGTCAATGGGTTCATTTCTATACTCCATTCATAATCATCCGGGTTTTTTTCATGAAAGAATTTTTCCAAAGCAATGCTTTCAGAAGCAGCTCGAAAATAAGACCGGTGTTTCTGATTATTCCCCCTTTTTGACCATGTTATGGTAAAGCTGTATTTGACTGGTTTTTTTTGGTGTTCTTCTAAATAGGTCAACATTTTCTGTAAACAATCAATAGAAGAATTTCCTAACACCGTGTGAAACAACATGTAGTCTTGGTGTTTGGGGTTGTAGGTCAACAAATTCAATTTTACAGTTTGCTCAGAACTACTGATATTTATGTGGTAATCAAAAGCAGCATATACCCCGTTGTCTGCCCTCAAAATTTCGGAAATCTCATATTCAAGCTTAATTTGCAAGCTCTTATCATCTGTTTTTTTCATTAGACCAAAAGTATGCTAAACGAAGAATATTTTATGACACAAGCTTTAAAATTGGCAGAAAGGGCCAAAGAAGAAGACGAAGTGCCCATTGGAGCATTGGTGGTCCTAAACAAGCAAATCATAGGAAAAGGCTACAATCAAGTAGAAAAGCTGAAGGACCCAACTGCCCATGCAGAAATGTTGGCCATTACTGCGGCCACCCATTATTTGGGATCCAAATATTTAAATGAATGTGAAATATATATTACCCTTGAGCCTTGCGTAATGTGCTATGGCGCCATTGTTCATGCACGAATTCCTAAGGTTCATTTTGCTTTGCACGAACCCAAAACCGGATTTACTCAACACATCATCAAGCCCAAATTGGACTATACATTGGGCGTACATCAAGAAAAAAGCCAAAGCCTTATGCAAGATTTTTTTCAAAAACTAAGGAAGGGATAAGCAAAATCTACTCTTTATTTGCAACATGCGAAGAATATACACCATTCTATTTTTTGGCCTATTGGTTTCTTGTGCCAATAAGCAAGAAGAATCAGTTGACCAAACAACCCCTCAGCAAAAAGACAGCACCAGCCAATTGCCTGAAGGAATCTATGCACATTTCACAACGAACAGAGGAGAATTTTCGGTAGAGTTAAATTACAAAGAAGCGCCGCTAACTGCATCGAACTTCATCGCCTTGGCAGAAGGAAACATGCCAAATACAGCCAAAAGTGATGGGGTACCCTATTTTGATGGACTCACTTTTCATCGTGTCATATCCAAAGTAAATGGAGACGGCAACGACTTTATGATTCAAGGTGGAGATCCGCAAGGTACAGGATCAGGAGGCCCTGGTTATTCGTTTAAAGATGAGTTTTCACCCAATTTAAGCAACACCCAAGGGACAATCAGTATGGCAAACTCTGGAGTCAACACCAATGGAAGTCAGTTTTTTATCAATTTGGTAGACAATACACGTCTAGATTTTAACAAAGACCCCATCACTTCAAAACATGCAGTTTTTGGAAAAGTAGTTAGTGGCTTTTCGATTGTTTATAATACCATTCAAGGAGATGTAATGCAGAAAGTTGTGATCGAAAGAGTGGGCGAGGAAGCCAAAAAATTTGATGCCCTGCAGACCTTCAACGATTTAAAATAATGCACATTCAGAAAAAAAATTACCTAAACAAGTCTGTATTGATTCGTGTTGATTTCAATGTCCCTATTAAAGACGGGCAAATAACAGATCAAGCCAGAATGGTGGCTGCATTGCCAAGTATAAAAAAGGTACTTGAAGATGGGGGAAAGGCAATTTTGATGTCCCATTTGGGACGGCCAAAAGGGGAAAAAAAATCTGAATTTTCGCTGAAACCCCTTGTTGAAGAATTACATTACCTATTGGGAGTACCAGTAAATTTTGTGGAAGATTGTATTGGTCCTGTGGTAGAGCAAGCGGTAAAAGAAACACCTTTTGGCGAAGTGCTACTGCTGGAAAACCTGCGGTTCTATTCAGAAGAGAAAAAAGGGGACATAAGCTTTGCGCAATCCCTTTCAAAACTCGCAGATGAATACATCAATGATGCTTTTGGCACAGCTCACCGTGCCCACGCAAGCACCTCTGTGGTGGCCCAATTTTTTCAAGATAAAAAAGCATTTGGCTTTTTAATGGCTAAAGAAATTGAAAATGCGAGGAAAATTTTGGAATCACCACAAAAACCCTTTGTTGCCATTATGGGCGGAGCTAAAGTGTCAGACAAAATATTGATTATAGAAAATTTGTTGCCCTTGGTTGATCATCTAATTATTGGAGGAGGTATGGCCTACACCTTTATTAAGGCCCAAGGTGGAGAAATAGGCAATTCTCTTTTGGAAGAAGATCGCGTGGAATTATGCAACAAAATTTTAGCAAAAGCCAAAGAAAAGGGTGTGCATATCCATTTGCCTGAAGATACTTTGGTTGCTGATGCTTTTGCTGAGGAAGCCAACAAAAAAACAATCAATAGTCGAGAAATCCCACACGGATATATGGGTCTTGACATTGGCCAAGAGGCAATAAAAAAGTATGTGCACATCATACAAGACGCGCAAAGTATCTTGTGGAACGGCCCAATGGGGGTTTTTGAGATGAAATCTTATGAAACTGGTACACTAGAGTTGGCCAAAGCCATTGCGAAGCAAACCGAAGAAGGTGCCTATTCGCTTATTGGCGGTGGGGACTCTGCAGCGGCAATAAAACAGTTGGGTTTTGAAGAAAAAGTTAGCTATGTTTCCACTGGTGGCGGAGCGTTGCTTACTTATTTTGAAGGAAACGGTTTGCCAGGCATAGAGGCCATTACCAAATAAAAAAAATACAAAGGTAAAGGCTATTTATTTGCGTCTGCATAGGCAAATACTTTCTTTAAAATCTCTGAGCTTCTTTCGGTAGGATTGGCTCTTATTTTATTTTCTTCCTTTTGCACTACATCAAAAATTGCACTTATTGCTTTTTGGGTTACGAAAGCATTCAAGTTTGGGTTTATTTTTTGTTGTGTGGTAGGCAATTTGTTGTAGATGGTAAATACATCGGTCCAATATTTGGTGGCTTGAGCTTGATCCAAAGCACCTTGAATTTCTGGAGAAAACTTTTGAACCAAATCTTTTGAAGTGTTCTGCTTTAAATAATTTGTTGCCGCCCCATTTCCGCCTTTTACAATATTGATGGCATCTGTTATGGTCATGTCTTGAATGGCTTTTTTAAATATAGGCCCTGATTGCCTAACGGCATTTTCTGCGCCTTGATTGATGGCGGTAATCATATTGTCAACAAGCGCTCCTTCACCTAAATTACGCAGTGTTTTCTCTACTTTTTGTGCATCTGAAGGAAAGGGAATTTTGTACTGGAAGCTATTTAAGAAGCCATTTGATTTACCCAATAAACCAGTACTGTTTTGGACTCCCTTTTCAAGGGCCTGTTTAAGGCCAGAAATGGCTTCTTTTTCAGTGATGCTTGTGCTGGTAGTTTTGTCTACTGCCTCAAGTACTTCATACAAAGAATCACAAGAAAAGAAGGTGACCGTAAAAACAAGAATTAATAAAGCCTTAGGCCACTTAAGGTCTATTTGAATTGTATATGGTTTTTTCATAATTTTTAAAGTCATTTATAAGTGCATTGAACAACATTTCACCTATATATCGGGCACCTTCTGGGTTGAAATGGGTATAGTCCTTTGCAGCCAAAGGAGGTTTTCTTTTCACCCAAGAAAGCATGGCGTTTTGGCCACCCATGTTCTCGTATAAATCCCAAAAAGCACAACCGTTTTCAAAGGCTGCACGCTTCATAGCGTCACGAATCAGGGGTATGTTCGGATAAGATTCATATACACCCATTTTTTTTCGACTCATGT
Source organism: Bacteroidetes bacterium MED-G17 (assembly GCA_002457675.1). Lineage (GTDB taxonomy): Bacteria > Bacteroidota > Bacteroidia > NS11-12g > UBA9320 > MED-G17. The sequence goes on along the minus strand of NTKK01000002.1, from coordinate 77,330 downwards.
CAGACGGACCAATGACCAAAATACTCAGATCATTATGTGCTTTTTTGATTGCTTTTAACTGGGCAGAAAACATGCGTTGATAATAGTTGTAATTTTTTTGTGGATTGGGCACAACATTGATGCCAAACTGTAAAATGAGTAGTTTTACCTCCATCATTTTTAATTGATTGCTTAACCAAGTGCGGTTGATGGTTTCAAATCCCAGGCCAGAACTTCCCCGCATCGGAAAATTGTCGACAGCTATGCCCTTAAGCCCGTCTAATGACATGCTGAACAAACGCATATTGGGCCCCTGAAAATACATAGAGATGTTTTTTTTGTCAGAAAATAAAGGTATTTGCACCTTTTTGGGGTATAAACATGGGGTAAGCCAAAAGCCTTTTCTGTTGTTTTCTGAAAAGCTGAAGTATGTACTGTCTTGAGCCATGTATATCAGTTGTATTTGTTCAAAATTTTTGGCTCTTGGGAAGCTAGATTGCAAAGTTTTTGCTTTGATCCATGCTTTTTGAAAAACTTGATTTTTATAAATTGGAACAATTGTGGTGTCCTCAACGGTTCCATGTTGTGACATGGTGTCTATTTGTAAGCTGTCTGCAAACAAGCTATCAACCTTATAAATAGTTGTATCGTAGCCGATTATTTTGTTGTAATTAGAATAGATAAAGCTTGCTCCTCCAATACCGTAAGCACCCTTTTTATTTTTTGAATTTTTGACGTAAATGGCTTCTTTGTGCCAATTTTTGCTTTGTTTTAATAGAACGGATTTTCTATAATAGGCTGTAGGTTCTAAAGGATTTATAATGCCAGGGCCTTTACCTCCAAAGCGGTTTTGCATTTTTTCTCTGAGGTAATCAGTTATTCTATCTCCTTCCAATTGAGAGTCGCCGATATGTAAAATTCTATATACTTTGTTTTTTTTGGATCGAAGTTGGATAAGCGTTTGATAAAAAGATAAAAGTGCATTTTTCCCCGAATCGGGATGCATAATAGGCAGTTTGTATAATATGGTATCGGCGTTTTTCTGCGTATCTGCTACTTGATTTTCAATCTTTTGTATAATGCTTTCTAGCTGTTCTTCTTTAGAAATAGGCTTGGTATTTTCCCATAATTTTTCTTTTGGAACGAAAACAAAGTCAACCTTTTTAAATAAAGAAATTTTGCCAGAAGGGATGAGTAAAATAAGTGCAAAAAGCAAAAGGTTTAGTACCACCAAGAAGCCAAAAATTTCTTTCGGCTCAATGTTGTCTTTTTTGCCTTGCTTTTTGCTCATTAATCTCTTCGCATTATTTGTGATTTCTGGGCATTGCTCATCCCATTTATTTTTTTATAAAAACTGTATTTACTTGGGGCAACATAAATTCTAAGCTTTTGACCTGCACGAATTTTGCTTCCTCTTATGCCGTTCCATGATTTAACCTGGCTAATACCAACATCGTAGAGGTCGGCAATTTTCCCTAGGTAATCGCCAGAACGGATGGTATAATACAAAAGTGATTTGCTGGGTTTACTGACTAATTTAGGTTTTGCTGGAGGTTTTGTTTTGATTTCTCTTTTTTCCAATTTCTTCAATTTGTAAATACTATCTTCCAAAGCCAAAAAACGTTGCACTTTTTGTTTTGGTATGGAGATATAATAGGATTTAGAGGATGTAGGAATTTCTTGTCTTTTATAGATAGGATTGGCAAAAAGAAGTCTATCCAAAGGGATTTCGAGTAATTTACTTATGCTTTCCAAACGACATGCTTTGGAAATAAGAATTTTTTCTCCTGCATAAGTGTCAATTGCTTTTTGTGGAAGACCAAAATATTCTTTGTTGTGAGACAACATATAGTAAGCAATAAATGAAGAAAGAATATTTTCAGTTCTAGGAGGTAGGTATTTTTTTATTTTTTCAAGTGCGCATTTTTCATTGGCCAAAATACTGGCTTTGTTCAGCTCTATTGGCTCAAAATAAAATGCCAAGATGCACAAATTCCAATCGCCATAATAAGTATACAAGTCTGCTAGGTATTTTGCAGCAGCTTTTGAAGATTTTAAGGGGTCTTTTCGTTCATCAATATAAGAGCTAATGGTTAGCCCGTATTTTTTGGCCACGGCGTATTTAAAACACCATATTCCCGTACCACCATAGACGGACTTTTTAAAAGGATTAAAACCGCTTGCTGCACCAGGTAAATAAGCAATTTCGGTAGGAACATTGTTGGTTTTTAAATAGCTTTTTATTGAGTCAAGAAATAAGTTTTCTCTCCCAAGTATATGGCTCATTTCGGTCGGATTTTCAAGGGTCTTTTTTATTTCTTCCTTTACTCTTTGTTTGTTGATATAAGGAAAAACCTTTTTTAGTCGCTCAATCTCGGACTCAATATTAACTTGCGCCTGAAGAGAAAAAAATAACAGGGTAAGAAAAACGGATATTGTTTGTTTATACCAATTCATTAGCCAAGTTCAGCAGAGATTTTTCGCAGAAACTATTGCAGGTAATTTGTAAGCCAAGGGGAAGTTTTCCAGTTATATTTTTCATAGGTATAGAAATGGCGCAAACGCCACCTAACGAAGCCATAACGGTAAATTGGTCTGCTAAATACATTGCAATAGGGTCTTGTTTTTTTTCATTAAGTTTAAAAGGAACAGTGGGTGCTGTTGGTGACAGTATGGCATCAAAATTTTCAAAAATTTCATTCAAACGATTTTTAATTTTTCTCCTAACCAACAGTGCTTTGGTGTAATAGGCTTCAAAATGCTCTTCTGAAAGAATAAAGGTACCCGTCATTATTCTTCTTTTTACTTCGGGGCCAAAACCTTCGTTGCGGGATTGCATAATCATTTCATCTAAGCTATTTTGCTTTTTTGATTGGTGTCCATAAATCATGCCGGCATATCGTGACAAATTTGAAGACGCTTCTGCAGTGGTAAGTACATAATATGTTGGAACCAGTGCATCAGCAAAGTCAATGCTTATTCTTTCTAGTTGGTGCTTGCTTGCAGAAATTTTTTCTATTTGGTAGGTATAAGCTTTTGATACCTCGTCGTCTAACCCCTCAGGTTCGATATACGCAATACGCTTTGGTTCATTTGGTTTAAGTGCGCTATACGCTTCCACTTTTTTTGAAGAGCTAGTTGCATCTTTTGGATCTTTTCCAGACATAACTTCTAGCAAAATTGCTGCGTCTGATATTGAATAGCTAATCGGGCCAATTTGATCAAAAGACGAGGCATAAGACATAACTCCATAACGAGAAATTCTCCCATAACTTGGCTTTAATCCTATGGTTCCTGTAAAGGCAGCAGGTTGCCTTACGGAACCGCCCGTATCCGTTCCTAACGCAGCGGTGCACATTTCTGCTTGTACAGCAACTGCTGACCCTCCAGAAGAACCTCCTGGGACTCTTTCCAAATCAATCGCATTTTTTACTGGTCCATAAAAAGAAGTTTCGTTGGAAGAACCCATAGCAAATTCGTCATTATTTAAACGCCCAATTAATATGGCGTCTTCATCGAGCAACTTTTGAATTGCGCTTGCTGTATATGGGCTGGTAAAGCCAGATAAAATTTTTGATGAATTTGAAGCCGCTTGATTTTTTACTAATAAATTGTCTTTGAGACCTATGACCATACCGGCCAATTTTCCTGCAGTGTCTTTTTTAATTTTTTCATCTATTTCTTTGGCTCGGATGCGTGCCTCTTTTTCCCATACTTCAATAAAAGCATTAAGAGATGCATTTTGGGCTTGAATTTGCCCCAAATAAAATTCTACCAAATCGACACAAGATATCTTGGTTTTTTGAATATCTAAAAGCGATTGAAAGCGTCTATTCATATAGATTAGGCCTTTTTCTCGTCTTCGTCTTTAATTGATTCGTCAAGTTTGTTTTTAATGTCTGACTTGGCATTATTAAATTCTCTTATGCCTTTGCCCAAACCTTTCATCAATTCAGGAAGTTTTCTTCCGCCAAACAACAAAAGGACAATCATCGCTACAATTAGCAATTCATTAATTCCCAATCCAATTAAAAATATCATAATAGCAATATAACACACAAAGCTAATAGAGAAAGTAAAATGTAACGATGCTTTTTTTGTTTGTATCGTTTTTATCCTTGTTTTTTTTACCTTAGAGGCCATGAAAGCACCATTCAACTTGCAAAAATGGATAGATGAACATAGGAATGAACTTAAGCCACCTGTGGGAAATCGAAATTTGTACCATGAATCTGGGGATTATATAGTGATGATTGTTGCGGGCCCAAACGCTAGAAAAGACTTTCATTACAATGAAACAGAAGAGCTGTTTTATCAAATAGAAGGAGAAATTGTGGTAAAAACCCAACAAAATGGTCAGGTGGTAGATATACCAATAAAGGCTGGTGAGATGTTCTTATTGCCGGCAAAAGTGCCGCATTCCCCTATTCGTTTAGAAGGTTCTATAGGTTTGGTAATTGAGAATAAAAGAAAAGCAAATGAGAAGGATGGCTTGTTGTGGTTTTGTGAAAATTGCAATGAGAAACTACACCAGGAATTATTTCCACTAAACAATATTGAGAAAGACTTTATACCAAGATTTAAAAAATACTATGGAAGTGAAGAATTGAGAACTTGTAAAACTTGTGGCGTCACAATGGCCGCAGATAAGCGTTTTATCTAAAATTAATGCACTTTCGTGGATATGCAAAAAATTGACATGCATGCACATATCATGCCTGATTCTTGGCCCATGTTGCATGAAAAGTATGGCTACAAAGGGTTTATACATTTAGAAGATGAGCCTGAGACTGGTGCTAAAAAAATGATGCGTGACGATGGTGTGTTTTTTAGAAGAGTACAAAAAAATTGCTATGATCCACAAGCAATTATCGAAGATTTAGATAAAAATAACGTGAACAAGATGGTGCTCTGTACTATACCTGTTTTGTTTAATTACTGGGCAAAATCAATAGATACATACGATTGGTCAATTTATTTAAATGACCATATGACCTCAGTTCAGGAGTCAAACAAGGATAGATTTATAGGTTTAGGAACTTTACCCATGCAAGATGTCGATCTAGCCATAAAAGAATTGGAAAGATGCAAATCGATCGGTTTGCATGGTGTAGAGATAGGTAGTCACGTTTTAGACAAAAATTTAGATGATCCAAGTTTTTTTCCTTTTTGGGAGGCAGCACAAGATTTACATATGCCTATTTTTATCCATCCATGGGAAATGATGGGTATGGAAGATATGAAAAAATACTGGTTGCCTTGGCTTGTAGGAATGCCTGCTGAAACCTGCAGAGCCATTTGTTCGATGATGTTTGGCGGTATATTTGATAAATTTCCAAAACTCAAAATAATGTTTGCGCATGGCGGTGGTTCTTTTGCTTTTACCTTGGGTAGAATTTCTCATGGTTGGCATTGCAGACCGGATTTGGTAAATTTAAATGGCGTTTCAGACCCTTATGATTATAAGGGAAAGTTTTGGGTGGACGGTATCACCCATGATTCAAAAGCATTGAGATATTTAATAGACACCATTGGTATAGATAAGGTAGCTTACGGAACGGACTATCCCTTTCCACTAGGTGATTTAGAGCACGGAAAATTTATTGAGAACCACCCCAATTTGAGCCAACAAGAAAAAGAAAAGCTACTCTATCAAAACGCATTAAATTTCCTTGGTCTTCAAAGCTAAAATAGCTTCTTTATTATTTTTATTTTTCTTCAATACAACTATGTCAGGACAAATACTTAGAAAGTCTCTGGCGGGTGGTGAAAGTGTTTTTGTGGGATTAAACAACAAAATGACCTTTGTAGATGCCAATAGTTTTAGACTATGGGGTTTTGTTGTAGGAAAAAAATCTAAGGAAAAAAGACTATGGCATATTGGTTACTATGGCTTTACAGGAAATCTAGCAAAAGAAAATGCTTTACTGATTAGCCAAAAATTTGATTATGTAGGTTGCACAGTTTTTCAAGACTTGGTAAGTTTCAATAATATTGACCTAATGATACCGATTGCTGTAGGCTTTGGAAAAACCGACCAAATTGACTTGCAAAATAAGAAAACTGTAAAGCCTATTATTCCAATAGAAGGAGGTATTGATGCACAATGGATGTTGTTTCCATGGCTAGGGTGTAAATTGGGTTTTGGACTAAGATTAAATCTGTTAAATGAGTTTAGTCAGTATAGTGGTCCTTATTATTCAACGGGTTTGGTCTTCAAGCCAAAATACCTTTAGACTTAGTTGGAATTTTTTTCCTCTTTTTTGAGAAAACCAATCGCTTCATAGATTTTATCAACTGGGACATCTTTGAGTTTGATGATTTTGTTTTTGTCTAAAATCAAGAATTTTGGTGTTGAAATGATGTTATAATTTTCTCTAAAGTTGTCCATACCATACATATTTGCAACATTGATGAAAGGCAAGTTTTTTTCTTTTACAAATTTTTTCCAACCTTCCCAATCTCCTTGGGTGTAGACAGCATACACCTTGACACCTAAATCTTTGAGGGAATCCCTGTAGATGCTTGCTAGTTTAGGAACTTCCTTCTTACAATGCCCGCATTCATGATCCCAAAAGGCGACAACAGTATAGTCGGCTATCAGGGCATGCAAACTTTGCAGTTTTTTGTTTTCGTCAGGCATGAGCATCTCAGGCGCTTGTTTATCGCAAAGTGTTGGTCCAATATTTTTGGCATGTTCACAAAATTTGGCTACTGTGGTTGAATCAGCCCACCACGCTCGTCCGGCACAATAGTAGCTTGAAGCCATATAGTGGAGCATTTTGTCCATGCACACCGTTTTATTTTCTTCATATGTATTGGTGAGCCACCAAACTGCAAAATGAAATAATTCAGGGGCTTTTTCTTCATCAATTTTATTGATTAAGCGGTCTGCACCAGCGATCACAGAATCAGGTACTTGCGGGTATATTTTTTGGATATAGTGTTTCAGCTTATTATGAAAAACGGGTGTCCTTACCAATCCATCCTCACTAAGATCCACATTGTCCCAGTAGTGTTTTTTATAATAATTATATGTCCACTCTTTTTGTGCTTCATCATCTAAGTCCTTTGGCGCATCTGGAATCTCCACATCAGTCATAGACATAAAAACTTTTGATGCAAAAGTCTCGGGGTTTGCTTTGGCCAAATCCAATCTCATTTGGCTAACAGAGTTGGCAATGTTTGCATTCTTCTCTCTCAATTCTTTCTTTTCTTTTTCACTTTTCGCTTTTTGAAAAGCCGCTCTTATATCTCTTGCTTTTTTCCCTTGTTCTTGGGCAAATGCGCCAAACTCAAGAAATAGCGTATTGTCTTTGCTACCTCTGACTACAATATTTTGCGGGTTCAAATCTTCCGGAACATCCAACTCAAAGTTTTGATCTTCTTTAGGTATCAATATTTCGAAGTAATTTTTTTGCGGCATTACAACTAAATATACACCGTTGGAAAGTGCATTTTGTCCTGAAAATAGTGCTTTTCCATTTTGTGCAAAAGCCGTGTCTTTCGCATATTGTTTATCGCCAAAGTAATTGGCTAAGATTAGTGTATCTCCATCATTTAGTTTTGAATTGATCTCAATTCGGTATGCTATTTGGGCCGAGAGGGAAAAAACAAATGCAGACAAAGTTATTAGCGATGCGAATTTTTTAAACATGCTGGTCAAAAATATGTTTTTAGATTACGTTTGGCAATTGAAAATGTTGTTAGTAGATGAACAAATATTATGCCAATACTAGATATTACAAGTAAAAAAGAGTTTTTTGATTTGGTTTATCAAGTGGTAAGATTGGTCCCAAAAGGGCGGGTTACTTCCTATGGTGCTATTGCCAAATATCTTGGTGCTAGTCGTTCTGCAAGAATTGTTGGTTATGCCATGAATAATGCGCACGGGGTTGTTCCACCAGTTCCAGCTCACCGAGTAGTAAACCGAGTAGGTTTGTTAACTGGGAAACATCATTTTGGAGGAGAAAAAACAATGCAGACTCTTTTGGAATCTGAAGGGATTAAAATCAATGATGACCAAATAGAGAATTTTAATGAGGTTTTTTGGGACCCTCAAATTGCTTTAGAAATTTAAACCTGGTATGTTGGGCATAAGCTTTTTAAGTTCTTGCTCTGCATAAAATTCAGCTTTTCCTAAGGCGGTATTTAAAGCGTCTTGAACTTTCTCTTCAATTTCTCCCCCTTCTCTTACTCGAAGCAGACTTTCATTGATCTTTAATTTGGTTATTTTTCTATTTCCATTGACAGCAACCTGAATCATACCATTTTCCCTTTCTTCTTCAAAAAGCATATGTTCTAAGTTGTTTTTCAATTCATCTGCTTTGGCTTTTGCCTCTTTAATTTTATTTAATCCAAGCATAATTTTATCTATTGAGCCAGCTTTGATAAGGGTTGATTTTCCAATTTTGGTGAAACTGCTTTCCAGAAGAAATGCTATTATTAAAGAAAAGAACGTTTTCTGAAAACGCCTTTTGTTTTACTTTTCTTTTGGCCTCTGATAACTTATAGAAGAAGACCTTATCTTTTTCTATAAAAGCCAAAGTTGTTCTATTAAAAAGATCTAAATGATGTTGTTCTCCAAGCTTTTGAAAAAAAGACATCATCCTATCTACTGAACAACCAGAAGCACTTTGGAAGGCTTCTTCGACCCAAATTACTATAAAATGATTATATAATATTTGAGCGCCACTTTGGAGCGCTTTGCCATGGGTTTGCCAATCTTTGGTGAAATCAGCAATGGTAGACAATATTTGACTTTGAAGGTTTGGATCAAATGTCCGGGAGGATTGAAATACCCAAACTTTGTCTTTGTCATGTAGCTTGGACTCAGAGATCATTGGCTTCTGCAATTAATTCTGCTATATCTTTTACTTGAGCTGAGCTATCGTTTTCTTTGAGCCCATCTCGCATCATCGTGGTACAAAAAGGGCAATTTGCTGCTACGATAGACGCGCCCGTATTCATGGCTTCTTTAGCTCTACTTTGATTAACCTCCGAACGTCCACTTTCCGCCTCTTTAAACAATTGTGCGCCACCTGCACCACAACAAAAACCTTTGCTTTTGCAACGTTTCATTTCTATAAATTCTGCATCCAACTTTTCTATCAAATCTCGAGGTGCTTCATAGATTCCATTTGCTCTACCGAGATAACAAGAGTCGTGATAAGTGATTTTTTTCCCTTGAAATGCCCCGCCTTTAATAGAAAATTTCCCTTCTATTAAAAGTTGGTTGATAAAAACGGTGTGGTGGATTACATCATAATTTCCACCAAGTGCAGGATATTCATTTTTTAATGTATTAAAACAATGAGGACATGCGGTTACAATTTTCTTAACACCATAGGCATTCAATGTTTGAACATTGGTAAAGGCTTGCATTTGAAAAAGAAACTCATTTCCGGCTCGTTTAGCAGGATCACCTGTACATGTTTCTTCTTGTCCTAAAATGGCAAAAGAAACCTTCGCACTATGAAGAATCTTCACAATTGCTTTGGTTATTTTTTGGGCTCGGTCATCAAAGCTTCCTGCGCAACCAACCCAAAAAAGTACTTCTGCTTGTTGGTTGTTTGCAGCCAACTCGCTCATGGTAGGTATGTGTATTTTTTCTTTCATTCTTCTAAATCTTTTGTCCATTGGTCTCTATCGGCTGGGCTAAATTGCCAAGGAGCACCATTGTTTTCAATATTGCTAAACATCCCATTCCATTCAGATGGTGCCTGGGAAGCTTCCATAATTTTGAATCGTCTCATTTCGACTATGATTTCCAAAGGGTTTATTAAAACTGGACAGGCTTCTACGCATGCATTGCATGTATTGCAGGCCATCAATTCTTCTTGGCTTATGTAATCGTGCAACGATTTACCGTCGTTTTCTTTTTCAGGATTTTGTCTTTGAAAAGTACCCAGCTCCTCGGCACGGTCTCTTACATCCATCATTATTTTTCGTGGTGATAGTTTTTTTCCTGTTTGATTTTGGGGACAGCTATCTGTACACCGTCCGCATTCTGTGCAGGCATACGCTCCCATTATGCTGGTCCATGCAAGGTTGTTTACATCTTTTGCACCAAAACTTTCTGGAGGAGCAATATTTGGGTTGGCTTGTTCAGGAGCGAACATCATTTTTACTTCATTGTCTATACTTTCCATATGACCAATTTTTCCACTAGACTCCAAGCTAGCATACCATGTGTTAGGGAATGCCATGATTATATGGAAATGTTTGGAAAATGGTAAATAGTTTAGAAAAGCAAAAATTCCAACAATATGAAACCACCAAGCGGTGCGCTCAATAAGTGCTAAGTCAGCAGAAGAAAGGTTGGCAAAAAGAACCGAAATTCGGCTACTAATTGGTGGGTTGAAATGATGAAGTAAGATGTGGTCACTTGCGTTCATAGTAATTAAAGCAACCATCAAAACAATTTCAATTAGTAGAATATAACTAGCATCCTTGGTAGGCCAGCCTTTCATTTCAGCTGAATGAAAACGAGAAATTTTTGACACGAAACGCCTAGTTAAAAACAGAATACAAGCCACAAAAACAAGCAAAGCCAAAACCTCAAAAAAGCCAATTAGTACACCATAAAACTGACCTAAATACGGCAGAAATAGTCGGTGCGTACCAAAAAATCCATCCAACAATATTTCCAAGACTTCAATATTGATGAGTATAAAGCCAGTATAAATAACGATATGCAAAATACCCGCTATGGGTCTTGTAGTCATTTTGCCTTGACCCAAAGCCACTCTGCCCATTTGCTTCCAACGCGCCTTTTTGTTGTCACTTCGGTTGATGTCTTGGCCTAGAGAAATATTTTTTCTTATGCGACCCACATTTCTTACAAAAAAGAAAATGGCCAAGAGAAAGCACAGAATAAAAATTATTTGTGACCAGATAAACATGCCAATCAAATGTAATTAAAGAATTAATGAAAGAGCAATTTGTTTGCGTACCAACAGTTTTTTATACCCATAAAAAAAACGCATAAGTTGAAAAAGCAATAAGAGAATGTTTTATTTTTGCCCTCCATTTAGAAATGGTGCCATAGCTCAGTTGGTAGAGCAAAGGACTGAAAATCCTTGTGTCCCTGGTTCGATTCCAGGTGGTACCACCGAAAGCCCCGATTCTTCGGGGTTTTTCTTTTTTTATTATGGGCACTTGGAAAGTAGTTTATATTGCATCACGACAGGAGAAAAAAGTTTCTCGAACATTAACTCAATTAGGTATAGTGCATTATTTACCACTGGTAAAGAAGCTACAACAATGGTCCGATAGAAAAAAATGGGTAGAAATTCCCTTGTTCAATGGTTATCTATTTGTGCGACCTTTAGAAAAAGAACTCGAAAAGGTATTGCAAGTGCAAGGCATAGTATCTTATCTAAAGTTTTCAAAAAAGATGGCTTTGGTTAGTGATAAAGAAATTGACATAATTAGACAAATAGAAAAAAGCGGTTATCATACGGAGCAAAACTTTGAAGAAGCAGATTATCAATTGGGTCAGAAGGTTGAAATAAACTCAGGCCCATTAAAGGGACAAAAAGGCATTTTGCTGCAAAAAAAAGGACACAAAATTTTTGTAATATTATTTGAGAGCTTCAAGCAAAGTATAAAAATCAACCTGCCTATCAGCATAATAAACAAAGTAGTAGAATGAGCATAAATCAAATTAGAATACAAAATGTTGACAAGGTACAAATGGTTGGAGATCAAGTTCTTGTAAAGGCACTTAAACCCCAAGAAACTACACCGTCGGGCTTGTATTTGCCGCCTAGTGTGCATCAAAAGGAAGCTCTACAAAGTGGATATATCATAAAAATTGGACCTGGCTATCCAATTCCTCAAACAGATATAGAGGAACCTTGGAAGGAAAAACACGAAGAGCCCAAATACGTTGCTTTACAAGCAAAAGAAGGTGACTTGGCTGTTTTTATTCAAAATAGGGCTTATGAATTATCAATAGCAGGTGAAAAGTACTTGATGATTTCCCACAATAGCATTTTGATGTTGGTTAGAGACGACAAGCTTTTCTAGTTACCAATCGTCTTCATCTACCCATATTGGCTCGGCGCAATAGTCCTTGAGTTTGGCAACCATTTCTTTGATTTGTTCATCCACAGTAATTAATACACTATTGTTCATCGAAACATTGTCTTCCGTGTTTTTATAATATTCTAAATAGATTCTGTCAGCCTCACCATTTCCGTCAATTTTTACATGAACAAAATTGTCTATTTTATATCTATAGCGCTCATCCTTAAATCGAACTTGCATTTCAAACTCTATCCTGCCATCATCTTCTTTTACAGACTCATTAATTTTTTTAACCAAAGGAAAATTACTTTTAAGTAGAAAATATAATCCTTCACCTTCGGGATAAATACCTTCTTCTTGAATCATATTTTTCAGCTGTTTTTTTGAATACATACTTGAAAGCCAGCGTTTTGCACGCAAATATAAAGAGTCTTGATAGGGAAAAGATTCACTATTGATTTGCTCTTTAACTTGAACCACTTCCAAATAGGTAATTAAGCCCGATATCGAATCTAGTGGCATGTGGTATTTTTCAACTTCCATGTGGTTTACAAGAACCCTTGTTCGTGGCCTACTTTCTCCCTCAGCAACACTACCTAGTCCCAAATCGTCAAAGCCTTCAAAAGCATTACTTTCTTCGGTATAATCAACAAAAGTTGTGTCAGTGCTAGCTAAACTACTATCTTCATAACTGTAGCTATTGTAATACCCATCTGAATCATCATAACTTTCTTGGGTTTGTGCCTGAGATGCAGCCATTGTAATCAGACAAGTAAGTAAAAAACAAAATCGCATCATTTTTGAGGATTGGCGAAAATAGTAATAATTAGAATATAAGTAATTCATCATATTTAAAATGCATGGAATGAAATTCTTGTCTACTTTTGAAAAACATGAATCCAAACACAATTGTAGGACTAAAACGTACAATATGGGTTTTTAGTTTATTTCTTCTTTGTACATGTAACTCAAAGGAATACAAAAACAATATGGATACAAATAAAAGAGCAGGCTTAGGAGACCCACATTCTTTTGCCAACCTGGACGAGGTAATTGCAGGTCATGCGTCATTAGACTTGAAGGTTGACTTTAATACCAAAACACTTTCAGGAACCTGCACTTGGACGTTAAATAGAAGGGCCACTTGCGATTCTCTAGTGCTTGATACCCGTGATTTGACTATTCATAATGTATATCAAGATGATGGCACTCCATGTGCCTTTTCTTTAGGTGCTAAGCATGAAACTTTTGGACAAGCACTCACAATTAAACTTCCTAAAAATGCGAAAAAAATACTAATTTCTTATACCACTTCCCCTGAAGCAGCTGCGTTACAGTGGTTAGACCCACAACAAACAGCAGGTGAGGATCCATTTTTATTTAGTCAATCTCAAGCCATTTTGGCTCGGTCTTGGGTGCCTTGTCAAGACGCACCAGGTGTTAAATTTACTTATGATGCAAAAATCACTTGCCCCCCCAATTTATTGGCCTTAATGAGCGCAGAAAATCCAAAGGAAAAAAACAATTCTGGGGTATATAACTTTAAAATGGAGCAAGCTATTAGTAGCTATCTATTGGCTTTGGCTGTTGGCAATTTGGAATTCAAAAGCACCGGCCGAAATAGCGGTGTATATGCAGAGCCTGCAATGCTCCAAAAATCAGTTAATGAGTTTGAAGATATGCAACACATGATTGATAGTGCCGAAGCATTATACGGTCCGTACAAATGGGGGCAATATGATGTATTGGTTCTTCCTCCAAGCTTTCCTTTTGGTGGGATGGAAAACCCAAGATTAACTTTTGCAACACCCACTATTTTAGCTGGCGATAAATCATTGGTTTCATTAATCGCTCATGAATTGGCGCATAGTTGGAGTGGAAATTTAGTAACCAACAAGACGTGGAATGACTTTTGGCTAAATGAAGGTTTTACCGTGTATTTTGAGCAAAGAATAATGGAAAAAATTTACGGCACAGAGTACGAAAGGATGCTCACTACATTGGGCTTTGGTGAATTGCAAAATACCATTCAAAGATTAAATAAAGCTGGAAAAAGAAAAGATACACATCTATACTTAAACCTTGAAAATAGAGATCCAGATGAGGGGCTTACAGATGTGGCATATGAAAAAGGAAGATTTTTCTTACAAACTATTGAAAGTTTTGTGGGTAGAAAAAAGTTTGACAATTTTCTAAAACAATACTTCACTGAGAATGCATTTAAGCCAATGTCAACCCAAGATTTTTTGGACTATTTAGACAAGCATTTACTTGATACATTGTCAGGGGCAGAAGATAGCATTAAGCCACATATGTGGGTCTATGGTCCTGGTATTCCTGGAAATATACCCAAGGTTAAAAGTCATGCTCTAGATAAAATAGACAATTTGCTTTTGACATTCAATAAAGGAGGAAATTTGACCAAAAAAGAAACACAAGATTGGACAACTCATCATTGGCTGTATTTTCTGAGAGGGATTGAATTAGAAAATCTTAGCAACAAACAAATGAAGATGCTAGATACCAACTTTCAACTTACAAATGGAAGCAATGCAGAAATTTTGTGTGATTGGTTTAAAATAGCCATTGAAAAGGAATACAAAACAGCGTATCCAGCGATAAGAAAATTTTTGATAGGGGTAGGACGCAGAAAATTTTTGACACCCTTGTATGAAAGACTTGCTCAAACAGAAGAAGGAAAAGCATGGGCAAAAGAGGTTTTTATCGAGGCGAAGCCAGGGTATCATGCAGTTTCCTACCAAAGCATTGAAGAAATTTTAGAATAAGCTGAAAAAACAGTCTATTTATCATCCTCCATTTTTTGCTCAGCTATTGGCTGAACTTGAAATAACACTAGCTGTTAGCACGTACGAGAGAGGTAAAGTTCTTTTCATTTTTTCCAATGACGGTACTAATGTACGAACCAAATCTGTTTCAGCCAATAGACCATTGGGCCTCGCTTTAGATGAAAATTTAGACTTGATAATGGCTGAAAAAACAGGTATCTCTCGAGTAAAATGGAAACTTCAAAGCCCCTTTGTTATTGAACATTGGAACACTGAAAACTTAGATATTCATGATATTTTTTGGTGCCAAGGCAGCGTATTGGCAGTAAATACCAAATTCAATTGTCTTACAAGGATAGATCAGCATAAAAGCCAAGAAGTATGGCGACCATTTTTCATCAATCAAAAAAACCAATTTTTTGATACGTGTCATCTAAATGGAATGGCCATCAAAGAAAACCAGCCTTTTGCAATCACAGCACTTAGCGACTCAATTATGCCACAAGGATGGAGACAAAATATTATAGAAGGTGGTATACTTCTCGATGCCATTGAAAACAAAATCTTGCTAGGGGGTTTGGGTATGCCCCACTCTCCTCGCTACAAAAATGAAAAAATCTATTTTTTACAAAGTGCTTTTGGATTGTTATCCATCTTTGATTTACGAAATAAACAACTTCAAAATATTGCCATTGGTGGAATGCTTCGAGGATTATCATTCTATGGCGATTATATATTTATTGCCAGAAGTCAAATTAGAAAAAACAGTTCTACATTTTCAAAACTCCCTGTGGCACATAGGCATTTCAAAGCAGGTGTTGTGGTTTTACATCGGCCAAGTAAACAGATAGTAAGCGAATGTATTTTTTCAGATGAGATTGAAGAAATTTTTGATATTTTACCTATTCCAAAGGTGTGAATCCTTCAAAGGGTATTAACCAATTTGCGTGAGCAAAAGGCTTCCATTTTATGTTAGCCAAATCTACTCTTGGATCGACAAATTTTTTGAGCGGTCTGCCATTTATACTGGCTTGTATATGCCCATAAATTTTTGCTTTTGGGTAGAGTTTTTTTATGTATTGAACATATGTGTATAGCATATCGGGTTTGGTACATACCCTATTATACTGATCTTGGCTCAAATATTTTTGAGGCCAATGTTGAATAACTTTACCATCAGATTTTGTAATTAAAAAATACCCATGACCCACTTTATATCGAAGCATCATTCGCCAACTTAATCTATGGCCTTCTTCAGTCCAAAACACATTATCTGTGAACGCATAATGGCGAAGAGGGATCAAAAACTGAACAAGAACAAACATGTTAAAAAAGAAAATTGTTACGCTTTTTTGGAAGCCATTTACTTGGGGAAGTTTATAAGCTGGAGATTTTTTGTAGAAGGGCATTCGTTCTATCCAGTTTTGTTCTGTAAAGAGTAACAAAGCAGCTAGCATTACATAAGGAAAGGTGCCTATTTCAAAAACTATTGAGTTGAATAAGTGAAAAACAAAAGAAGCAGTAACACCTATCCATCTTGTCTTATTATAAAGTAGTAAAGGTATTACCAATCCATCAAACGCGATTCCTCCCCAGGCAACGAGCAAATGAAAATTTGGGTTGGAAAAGAAAGCAGGAAAACCTTCTTTGTTGTCTAGCCATGAACCTATAGGGTGACCGTTTAACCAATCTGGATAAATTTTGGCCACAGCAGCATATGAAAACGCCAAAAAAAGCAAAACCAAAAAAACTAGGTAATGCCAACGAAAAGCATGACTCAATTTTTGTTTGGAAAAACTATATTTTTTGTCAGCGGGCACCAGCAAAAAAAGACCAAGTAAAATACCGTATAAATAATGGTGGTTATTGTAGCCAATTTTGTGGGTCAAATAAGTATTCCACCAGAAGATAAACAGCAAGCCTGTACTCAATAGATATTTGAAGCCCAATGCCATACTCAAAGCAAATACTCCCATTAGTAGATAGGGAATGTATTGCCATTTACCTGGCAGCACTGGCAAAAATTCAAAACCTATAAAATGAAAGTGAAACTGAGGTGAAACAAATACTCTATCAATCCATCCAACAGCAATAGACCCCCATGCTTCGCAACACATGAGCAATCCAAAAAGTATGCGCCAAATAGCTAGTTTGTCAATTGGTAGTGGCGAAAACAAGAAAGACGCAAACTTTTTCATGGACACAAAGTAACAAAAAATTACTTTTGTAATCCTTTCTACAAAAAGGGCCTATAGCTCAGTTGGTTAGAGTAGCTGACTCATAATCAGTTGGTCCCTGGTTCGAGTCCAGGTGGGCCCACCAAAAAAGCACCTTAAACAGGTGCTTTTTTTTCCAATAACGTATTGAGAAAGACCATATCATTTGTGTAGTTTAACCTAGTCTACGTCTTTTCCAAAGAAATTCAGCCAAAATTATAATAATCAATTCAATTGTTTAGAGCAATTTTTCCTTACCAAAAGTTATTGGATATGTTTGAAGAATTTGGACTACACTCGATGTTTTTTTTCTCAAAAAATCCAAATTTTTTTACTACCTCAAGGAAAATAGTTGTTTTTTACCACAGCTTAAAAAAATCGATTTTTTTAATAAAATATAAAAGCCTGTATATCATATAGTTACTGCTGTGAAAAAAAATAATATTTTTTTGCAATGTAATCATGATTCAAATCAGTTTAGAGGAATAAAAATACTGGTAAAATACCGTAAAGGATCAATACCGCAATGCACTATTGTGCCCAACTTTGCCACAGCAAATTGTATTAAGATAATATACAAAGAGTGCAAAACGGAATAGATATATTGGGAAGTTTAAAAGTCAGAGCAATGAGGCAAAAGGTAGGGGTATTCATAGGCCTCTCCTTCTTTTTATTTCATGGTGATATGGGGTCTTCATTTCAAGTTTTCATAGTCCTCATTGCTTGTTTTTTTGCGTGTTTGCCAAATCGTCTCAATGCAGAGGTCAATTTTACTGATGAATGCAATGTTTTTGGTGATGTCAAGTTTTGGGACGATGCAAACATTGCAAAAAAGTACAATGTAAAAAATATAATTAGGTACAGTATTTTGGGTTCAACCCCAAATAGCCATAATAAAATAATTTGCTCTGTAGTTTCTATTGGCAAATTATTTAAAGAAAATGTAGGTAACACCATGATTGATTTTCTTGTGTGTACCTCAGTTTTAAGCGATACCCCGGCTTCCATTCAAAATAGCGGCACTGCCGATATATTCGGCGTCCGCGTTTTTAATGGTTGCTGCTTCTTGTGTAGTGAAAACACGTTGCAATGTAGAGTGATCACTGAAAAAGAGCAAAAAAATCAAAGTATTACCCCTGTAGGACATATGCCTTGGGGTTTATTATATACTACCCAAAATACTGGCACAATATTAGCGCTAGCATAAGGGTTAAGAAAATCAGTGTGTTAAAACATTACACTACGATGTCACGCTGATTATTTATATCTTTCTCATGAGGGGGTGTCTATTTGTTTTGCAGCACACAGGGGC
Source organism: Bacteroidetes bacterium MED-G17 (assembly GCA_002457675.1). Classification (GTDB taxonomy): domain Bacteria; phylum Bacteroidota; class Bacteroidia; order NS11-12g; family UBA9320; genus MED-G17. The sequence continues at coordinate 59,004 of NTKK01000002.1, read as the reverse complement.
ACTCCCTTTCTAGAAAAAGGTATCTAAAGCTTTATAAAAATTGAGCTATAGGATTTTCTTGGTACAAAAACCAATTGGGAGTGTCAGTAACGGCATTCCCTTTGGTGTTGAAAAGCAATGTCATAGCTTTTCTCATTTTTATTATATAGTTTTTAAGCTCGGGAGTGTCAGCAACGGCACTCCCTTTAGGGTTGCAAGGTGAAAGGGAATTTTCCTTTTACTTTGTACATTATACGCATCAGGCAAAATAACATTTTGCCAAGAAGGAGTGCCAATCGGTGCTCCTTTTTTTGTCCCAGAAAATAGAATTTTTTCAAAACCCCTATTTTTACATATTGGTTAGGATGAAAAGATTTTTTAAATGGATTGTTTTTTGTTTTCTGCCATATACGCTTTGTTCACAAAGCATGGTGTTAAGTTTAAGTAATCCATCATCTATTCACCTATGTACCTCGGGAGATTTTATTACCATAGAGCTAAGAAATATAAGTACATCTGCTATTGGCGCAGGCAGTATACAATTATCCTTGCCAGAAAATATGGAGTATGCTTCGGGTAGCTTGTTAGGCAATGGAATTTCAGAAAGCAATGTAAGCAACCCAGCTCGGCCTATATTTACTTTTTCCTCAATTGGCCTGGCCTCGTCAATTACCTGTAAGTTGCGATGCAAAGTACTTTGCGGAGCGAGCAATAAAGTTAGTTCAGGCGCTCTATTCACCTATAAAGTGGAAGTAAACCAAGGCAGCACCAAACTTCAAAAAACATCCACACCACTAAATATTCTACAGCCATCACTCCAAATATTGTCTATTAGCCAATCCTTAAATACTTTAGATGTGAAAGATACATTTTCTAGAAAAGTGGTTTTAAGCAACAGCGGCAATGGAAAATTGGTCAAAATAGCTCTTTTCAGAATGCTTGGGTCAGGCCTACAATGGAGAGGTGCTAAACCTAAATTAACCCAAAAGAGCAAGGATACCTTTTGGCACATTTTAGACAGTAGTTATTTTAAAAAAATTGGCAACAAAGACATTTATTTTGATAAACACGAGCAAATCACTTTTGTAGATAGTTTTCAAAATGTAGCTTGTGATTCTTTAGATGTTCACTATCAAGCAATTTGGTATTGCGGGCGCAATATTTGCATTCGACAAAGCAAAAAAGTAGGTAGTCAGATTAGCACCAAAAGTCCCAAAATAAAAACAATCAATACGTCCTATACCACACCTTGCTTTGATTTTTCAAAACCGCATGCACAACGGTCTATATTGGTAAATACAGGAAACGATACTGCAAGAAAACTTACGCTTACCGTGCGGCAATCAAGTAATAATATGCTTAGCGAAGTTCTTACAGACAGCTTTTATTATTCGATGGGAAAAAAAGGTAAGAAAATAAAAATACAAACACTCAGCGTGCTTAGTTACGCAAATAGAAACGGGATTTATGCTTGTTTGGGCAATAATGCAGCAGCTTCAGTGATAGTCGACTTGCCAGCGCTCAATAGCCTAGATAGCATTTATGTTTATTGGCATAGCCGTGCATGTATATCAGAAAATTGTAATGCGGCTTTTTGGAGCAATAGATGGTATACTTTGGTAAATCACCAAAACCAATGTAAAAACCAAATTACAGAAGGCACAACATGGGGTTCATATGGTTATTATCAGTCCATCAGGTTTACTAAATTGGCCCCTACAGACATCAAACCTTCTCGTGATGCAGAGCTAAATTATGAATTCAATTCAGGCAGACTTGTCACGGCAAGTACAGCGGCTAAAAGTTCCTTAGATTTAATTCTTGAAGCTGGTTTAAGTCATTCCTTGCAAGCTGCGGATTTTCAATTTATTCACCAAAATGGGACTTCTTGGAAACCTAATAAGCTGATTAAAAAAGGTGATACCATTCGTGCCGTTTTTTATGGTTCTCCTAAGGTAACGCTAAATCGGGGTGAATTGAAAATAAAGATTAAAGGAAATTGTATCAATACCAAAAACAACAATCTCAAGTACAAAATACAATGGCGTTACAATCCAGACACAACTTGTGCAAAGAATAAATGGTTTCTTCCTTTTTGCGATGAAGACCAGATAAAACTACATTGTTCACCTACTTGTGCTTATGGCTTGCATTTTAACGATTTTTTAGCTGAGCGAATAAGTTTTGGTAAACCAGACAATAATTCTGACGGAATTCCAGACAGTACAGGGAGTATAGACCAAGGCAAGGTGAAAAAGAAGAGAATTATGTTCGGTGATACCCTAAAAGCAACTTTTAGAGGTAAAATTTACTCCAATTCATTTCGATGGAATTATTGCCGTGCCATTAGCAAAATACGTTTAGGAAAATTTTTGGACGTACAATCAGTGCGCGCTAAAATATATCGTTCCAACGTGCAATATTTTAATGGGACAGGTATAAACTACAGTCAAAATACAACGGGTCAAAATAGAACTTTTTCTTTTGATTTGAGTTATGCAGGCCTGACCTCGGGTGGGAGCCGATTACCCACGAATTTTAATTACCAAAATGCAGATAGTATTGAGCTTGAAGTATTGTATATTGTAAATGACAATTATGGAGGAAATATTGGAGAAATGGAGTTTACCAACGAATTCTACATATCCTCCGTAAGCAATCCTTCAGCTAGCCAAAAATTTCAATGCGATACCTTTTCAGACCGACTTAACTTGGTGGGTTATTATTTTACGAATTGGGGGCCAGGAACTTATAATAATTCGGGCTGCAAAGAACAGTACATAAGCCAAAATTTTTACTTAGGTTTAGGGCCATGTTGCTCAAATTACGCGGGAAATGACATATTCCCATATGAGTATAGAAACTGGGCCAATGTAGAAAAAGTAATTGTGCATTTGCCCAAAGGTTTTACATGCCAAGAAGCACGGATGTGGCACTATGGAACCAAAGGTATTGGAAGCATTAGAAACCAATACAATTTAAAAGTATACCCTAGTAGTTCCAACACAAATCAAGTTGTTTTTTCGCTAGATTCTTTGTTCAGTGATAAAGGTGGAGAGTTTTTGCTAAGCGATGATGGTTTTCATGGAGTATTTCAACCAAAAATTACTACCAATTGTGTAGCCAATTCGGGAAGTAATACCGTCAACTATTCTTTTGTTTTTAGGCAAAGAAACCAATTAGGAAACGGTCTTGATACCCTATATTCTAGCAATTCTCGAGACTTAGTAAATATTGAAAAAGCGAGTATAAATATAGTAGCTCAAGAACAAGAAGTAAACCCTGCCAACGATACGGCGATTTGGGTTATTAGTGTTTCAAATACCAACAGACAGGGCATTGCTGAAAAGCTATTTTTTGGTGCAAGAAAATATCAAGGAATGCAGCTTTTGCAGATAAAAGAACTGTCTTCAAACAAGTTGCTCAGTAAGCAAAATGATATTTTTCTTTTTGGTACATTGGCTGCCCAAGCACAAAAGCAGTTCGAAGTGAAAGCAAAATTTACCGCTTGTACACCCAAAAATTTTGATCTGCTTGCTGGTTGGGATTGTGTAAATTATCCAGACTCTTTGGATGACTATGCTTGTCAATTTTCTAAAGTCAACTTATCACTTAAGGTAATTAATACACGTTTAGAAATTTCATTAAACGACAGCAATCAAAAAGTAGATCTTTGTTCACCTCAACAGTACGAAGTGCAACTATCAAATGTTGGTCAATCAAATGTATACAATCCATTTATTGACATATACCTTCAGCCAGGGATGGAGCTATCCGATACACTTTGGCTATTTTATAAATCCGCTCAAGATTCATCATTGGTTAGAAACCCTAGCAAAGTGGCAAACAATGTTTATCGATTCTATTTGGAGCCATATGATGCTCTTCTTAAGAAAAAGGGTATTGAAAAAGTGAATAGTTCGAGGGCGAATGCCCAACTAAAATTTAAAATAAACACCAATTGCAATTTTATAAGTGGTAGTTTTTTTATGCTAAAACCAGGCGGATTTTTAAAATGTGGAGATCCAGTTTATGCAGGCATAACAGCGGGAAAACCTATAAGAATTAAAGGCGTAAAACAACCTTACTATTCGTCACTAAAGTTTACCATGAATCCACTTGATGCATGTAACTATGAAGACAATACAACAGTTAAGTTTCTAAATCTAGGCCCAGATAGCACTACCCAAACAGACAAAATAATCTTTAATGTACCCAAAGGATTTTACATAAATCCTACAAAAACAGTCAGCTTGCATAACGGTATTCAAAAAATAACATATGATACCACAAATGGCAACAACCGCTATATTATGGATATTCCTGTTGGAATAGCCCCTAGGGATAGCGCACATTTCCAGTTGGCTACTTATGTGCTTTCAGACGAATTGGTCTGCGGTCAAGTGCCTTTATATATGCAAGCTGTGGTGATGCAGTCCGTTACCTGTGTGAAGAATAATTCCTCTTGTAAAATATTTGTAAACACTAGCGATCAACTTCTTTTAGATTCTGTTAAGAAAAGTATTTACCAACTGAAGTTTGTAAAAGCAAAATCAATGATGGAATTAAGTGAAGAGTGGGCAGAAATAGATTATGAAATTACCAATATGGGTACGGTAAAAAAGCAAAATATAAACTTGGGAGTTAAGTTAATTTTTGACGCCAATAAAAATGGAATAGTGGATCCTTCCGATACACTGCTTGCGCGAGATACTATCTCGGTAGAAATAAAGAAAAACCAAACCGTCAAACAAAGATTTAGGTATCTCTTACAAAAAGGTCAAGCCTGTAACTTACTATTACATATTGACGCGAAAAGTTGTTTATGTGAAGAGGCTACGGAAGCCGTAGGTAGAATCGTTTTACAAAATGTTCGTTCAGATACGACAATATGTAGCTATGATCCTATTTTGGTTGGAACAAAATCCCCTGCTTATTATACTTATTCTTGGAACGATACCCAAAGAATCAACCAACCAACGAGCAGTTTAGCTTATTTTTCAGCACAAAATTTTACAGCTTCCAATGCAAAACAGTTGATCAAATTGACTACGGATCGAGGCAATTGTAAAAGTGTAGACTCAGCTTTCATCACAGTCTATCCAGCTATTACCATTGACATGAAAGATACCGCCGACATGTGTGAAGGTTTTCCTATACGGATTGGCAATATAGCTGATGGAGGTGTTGGCAGAATTAAACAATACGCGTGGACGCCCCAAGACAGTTTGAGCGACCCATTTTTTACTAGACCTTACGCCAATATTCGTAAGGACAAAAAGTATTTTGTATCCGTAACAGATCCCACGGGTTGTTATCTCCATGACTCGCTTTATGTAAGGGTAAACAAAAACCCTCAAGCTAATTTCATCGTCAATAATGCTTGTGTTTTTCAGCTTGTAGAAACAAAAAATGAAAGCTCGTTCAGCAATCCGCTTGTTACAACAAGTTGGACAATTGGCAAAGACAGTTTCGATGTTTTTGAACCCAAAGTAATGTTTGATAGTTCAGGGCATAAAGCCATCAAATTGTGGATAGTTGATTCTAGAGGATGTCAAGACACTATTCGAGACACTCTGCAAATTTATAAAGCACCCAAGCCAAGCTTGCAAATTGCCAATGGCTGTCAGATGGATTATTTGAGTTATGTGGCAACTACACAATCAACAGATTCTTTTTCACATTATTGGAGGATAAATAATGACTCTATAGTAGGTGATACAGCTATTATTCGTTGGAAAACAGACGGAAAAAAAGAAATTGTGTTGGCGACTCGAACTCCATTTGGATGTGAAGATTATACTATAGATACGACATGGGTTTATCAAAAACCGGTAGCCAATTTTGATTATAAAGAAAAATGTTTAGGAGACACAATTTTCTACATTTCAAAAAACACATCGATTGATACAATATTGAATTATAATTGGCGATTAGATACTCAATTGATAAACAGCAGCAAGCAATTTAAAATGGTGCACAACGATACCGGAAAATTCAATATGAGCTTAGAAATAGAAACCAATTTTGCTTGTAAAGACACGCTGACTAAAATTCTTGATGTATTTCCTAAACCATCAGCCAATTTTGTTGCTTCCAACATATGTCTTGGCGATACTTTACATGCAATAGACCAGGCTATTTTTCCACGGAATAAAGTAAAAGAGATAAAATGGTATTGGAAAAATCAAGAGTTTGTACAAGTAAATCCCCTACTTGTAGTTCCTAAAAAGGGTGGACAAAGCCATATCTGGCAATATGTAGAAAATCAATTTGGTTGTAAAGACTCGATTCAAAAAACATTCTGGACCAAGTCTTTGGTAAGCCCAATAGCCAACTTTTCAGGAAAATGTGAAAACGAATATTTTACTTGGGAAGCTACACCTAGCCCAATAGACTCTTTGAGCGAACTTTTTTGGGTTTTTGAGGGCGATACTATTCAAAAAAGCAATTGGAGGAAAAAATTGTCAAGCGGAGCATATCAAGTTCAACTGTTTACCAAAGCAAAAAATGATTGTATCAAAGATTCTACCTATAATTTTAATTTGTTAGAAAAGCCGCAGGCACAAATAGATATCTCCTTGCCGTGTTCGGATAATTTAGCTCTTTTTAAATCACCTAACATAAATCCTCAATGGACGCTAGGAGACGGTAAAAATAGTGTCTTGGACAGTTTTGAATATGCCTATTCAGATACTGGATTGTACACTGTAAGCCTTATTTTAACTGATGACTTAGGCTGTAAAGACACGGCATTTGAAAACATAAAAATTCAAAACATAGTCAGAGCTAAAATTGTAGCAGACAGTGTTTGCATTGGAGATCAACAAATCATCAATAATGCTTCTGAAGGTTTAAAAACAAGTATTTCCAATTCAATTTTTGATCTAGGTGATGGGAATACAGTAAGCAATCAGAATACCTTGTTATATACTTATCAAAAAAGTGGTCTGTATACTATTTTCCTAAAATTTGAAACGCTACCAAATTGTTTTTATGAGGCTACGAAGTCCATAGAGATATACCCTTTACCCAAAACAGGCTTTGATTTTTTCCCGAATGAAACAGATATTCTAAATGCCAATATTGAATTTATAGACAAAAGTGTTGGTGCTACGAAATACCAATATGAGATTAGTGATAGTTCCCTATATACAGATGCAAGTTTCTTTCACCAATTTTCGGATAGTGGGACTTATGAGATAAAACAAATACTAACTTCAAAAAATGGATGTGAAGATAGTATTGCTAAAATGCTTAAAGTACATTTTTTAGCTACCACTTATATACCCAACGCATTTAGCCCTAATAATAACGATATAAACGAAGCGTTTAAACCCATTGGATTGGGTATGAAATCATATCAAATGAAAATATACAATAGATGGGGTCAATTAATTTTTGATGGTGCCAAAAACCAAGCTTGGAATGGAAAAAAATCACCATTAGGTGTGTATCAATATCAAATAAGAACAGAATCTTATAATGGTGAAGTCAAATATTTAAAAGGTACTGTAAAATTATTAAGATAATTTTTTCCACCTCCAAAAACCAAGCATAGAGAGCAAACCATATGCTGCCATTTGTCCCGCCAAAACCGGTTCTTGTACCTTGAGGTAAAGCCAAACAGAAAAGAAATTAATAACAATCCAATATAACCAAGAAACTAAATAGCGTCTGGCTTCTAAAAAAGTAGCTACAACACTAAATATACTTGTAAACGCGTCAGCATAAGGCCTTTCGCTAACAAAAGATTTTAAATCATCTTGCTTTGATTTAAATAAATACCCAATTAAAGTTACCAAGGCTATTTGGAAAATAAGTAAAAAAGCATGACTTCTTATTGACAATCTTCTTACCCTACTGTTGTTTTTTACGCCTTTTTTAAGCCAATCTCGCCATGCGTAAATGCCAATAGCTACGTAGTATAAATACAAAAGGCTTTCGAAAAATAATTTAGGCTGAAACACAATATATGACAAGCCTGAAGAAGCAATACCAAATAGCCAACACCAATGACTCTGTTGCAATAAGAGTATCAAATAGATCATACTCAAAAGCACAATAGTCCATGGCAGAACTTCAAGTTCAAAAACTTGCATAACGTCAAGCAATACTAAAGATTTCTATCCGTAGGTCAACAATTATTTCTTAGTAATTGTGGCATTCAATAAAAGAGACTAATTTTGGTTATAATCAGAAAAATGGGTGTTGTAAATTCTTTAGTTGGGTGGTATATGCGTAAACGTTTACCTCAGATTTACAAAAGCATTGAAAACCCAATTGATGCCCAAATTAATACGCTTTTTAACTTGCTTAAGGTGGCGCAAAGTACAGTTTATGGCAAAAAATACGGTTTTGAGTCCATTTCAACATTCACGAAATTTACAGATAGGCTTCCAGTTGCGAACTATGAAGCGCTAAAACCTTTTATCAACAAAAACTTAGAAGGACAACAGAATATTTTATGGCCTTCAGAAATCAAATGGTTTGCCAAATCAAGCGGCACAACTTCAAACAAGAGTAAATACATTCCAGTTAGTTTTGAAACACTTGAATCCTGTCATTTTAGAGGAGGCAGAGATATGCTTACCTTTTATTTTGATCAATACCCAGATTCAAAAATTTTTACTGGAAAATCTCTTTTTATCGGTGGGAGTAAATCTATAAATAAATACAATGACCATTCTTATACTGGCGATTTGAGCGCTGTTATGATGAACAATTTACCGTTTTACATTAACTTGATTTCAACGCCCAAACCGAAAGTGGCTCTAATGCCGGACTGGGAGGTAAAAATTGAAGCGATGGCGCAAGAAATTGTTAATCAAGATGTTACAAATATATCTGGAGTTCCAACATGGACTTTATTGTTGCTTAAAAGGCTTTTGGAAATTTCTGGGTGCAAGAGCATTGGAGAGCTTTGGCCAAATCTGGAATTGTACTTTCATGGAGGGGTTAATTTCAAACCATATCATGCACAATTTGAGCAACTTATAGCCAAAAAAAACATGAGATTTATGGAGGCGTATAATGCATCAGAAGGCTTTTTTGGCATGCAACAAGAGCTCAACAAGGATATGCTTCTTATGGTTGACTATGGTATTTTTTATGAGTTTATCCCTATGGAAAACTATGAAGAGGACAATCCAAAAACCTATATGCTCGATCAAATTGAAACAAACAAGGATTACGCTGTACTTATTAGCACCAACTCTGGTTTGTGGAGATATGATTTAGGGGATACCATTGTTTTTACAAGTAAAAAACCCTATCGATTCAGGATAACAGGTCGAACTAAATTATTTATAAATGCCTTTGGAGAAGAGTTGATGATTCACAATGCAGAGGAGGCAATGGAATGGGCATGTAAAAATACAGGAGCAGATTTTCATGAGTTTACGGCGGCACCAGTATATATTGAGGATGGAAAATCTGGTGGGCACGAATGGTTAATAGAGTTCAACAAAGTCCCAACTGATTTACAAAGATTTATCAACTTTTTAGACCAAAAACTGAAAGAACTGAATTCCGACTATGAAGCAAAACGAAATGGAAATCTTGCTATGCTCCCACCTAAAATAACCCAACTTTCAAAAAATACTTTTTATCAATGGCTAAAAAGTCACGGAAAATTGGGTGGTCAAAACAAAGTTCCAAGATTGTCTAATAATCGACGTATCATTGAGGAAATCATACTATACAATGAAAAGAGTAACTAAATTATTTTTTGTCCTATATATCATCTTTTTTTCATCGTGTCAAAAAGGATTGTCTCAAAAAGAAGGGATTTCGTTGAGAAGTCCTGAGCAGACCAGAGAATTGATAAATAAACATAAAGAAATACAAATATTGGACGTCCGTACAAGCCAGGAATTTTTATCCTCTTCCCTAAAAAGCGCAAAAAATATTAGCGTTTATGCGTCAAATTTTAATCAATCAGTTCAACAACTTGATAAAAGTAAGCCCACTTTGGTTTATTGTAAATCAGGTGGTAGAAGTCGAGTGGCAGCAACAAAGTTATTGGCAATGGGTTTTAAAGAGATATATGATTTAGATGGTGGAATAATGGCTTGGTCGGCAAAAAATTATCCATTAGAAAATGATCAAAAAAAAGGCAGCATTGATATTCAGCAATTTGAGAATTTAAGCCAAAGTGGAAGGTTGGTTCTTTTTGATTTTAAAGCCAAGTGGTGTGGACCTTGTAAACTGCTAAGTCCTATTTTGGATTCTTTACAGGAGAATCAAAGAGAACAGGGTTTACGTGTCGTAAACATTGATGTAGATGAAGAAAGTTTTATTACAGATTATCATAAAATTCAGTCAATTCCATTTCTTATGTTTTATAAAAATGGCAAATTAGTAGCCACACAAAAAGGTTACCAACCTAGTCAAAAAGAAGAACTTTTAGAAAACATCATCAACTTGCTAAACTAGTTTTTTCTTTCCACGACAAAGTTTACGAGACTTTCTAGGTAACTCGTGTTTTTTGTTTGTGGAATTGCGTTGAGAATTTCAAGTCCTTCTTCTCTGAATTGATTCATTTTATTTGTAGCGTATTGAATTCCACCTTCTCGGTTTACTATTTCAATTAGTCGACTAAAGTCTTTGTTGCTTTTTCCGCTTTTTATGATTTTAATAATTTCTTTTTTTGTTGAAGATGAACTTACCCTAAGGGAATAAAGTAAGGGTAGTGTAAGTTTTTTATCTTTTAAATCATTGGCAAGTGGTTTACCAACACTATGCTTACCATAATCAAAAAGATCATCTTTAATTTGAAAAGCTAATCCGATTTTCTCTCCAAAAACAGCCATTTTTTTAAGAACTTCTTGATCTTGGATGACGCTGGCGGCTCCAATGGTGCAAGAAGAAGACAAAAGAGAGGCAGTTTTTTTCTGGATGATTTCAAAATAAATATCTTCTGAGGTATCAATTTTTCGTGCTTTTTCTAGCTGTAATAATTCGCCTTCGCTCATTTGTTCTACTGCGTGTGACAATATCTTGAGAAAATCAAATTCTTCATTTTTTAGCGATAGAAGAAGTCCTTTTGAGAGTAAATAGTCACCAACCAAAACAGCAATTTTATTTTTCCAAAGGGCATTAATTGATAAAAAACCGCGTCGATAATTCGCCTCATCCACTACATCATCATGAACTAGCGTAGCTGTATGTAAAAGTTCAACCAATGAGGCGCCACGGAAAGTTTTTTCGTTTATTTCACCAAATAGGTCGGCAGAAAGCAGCACAAACATTGGTCTTATCTGTTTCCCTTTTCGCTTTACAATATAAGTCATGATGGTGTCAAGCAAAGGGACTTGACTGCGCATACTTTCTCTGAATCTTTTTTCGAACTCGTGTAGTTGAGGTTTGAGATATTTTTTTACCGAATCAAAATTTGATGGCATATACGGGTTTAAGAAACCGGTGCTTTATTGAACAGCACCTCGTTCTTCTTTTGAAGCAATATAACTCAATTTGAGTGCATTGATTTTTCTAAGTTCTTGTTTGATATCTTGAACAATACCCATTTTTACCTCTTTGTCTGCTTTGATGGCAGTTGTTAGAAATGGAATTTCAGCTTCAGTTACCTTTTCTCTTTCAAGAGTTATAAATTCTTGTACATCGTCAACTGAGGAAATTTTGTCATTTAGTTGTATTCTTGGGGTCTCACCATAAACTTCTGTTTTTAACGGAGGGCCTACAAAAATGAAATTTACCCAAGATTTTTTCTCCATTTTTTCTACTTCTGAGGCCTTAGGAACAGATGTTCTTACTTTCATTTCATTGTCTCTCATTTTGGTAGCAACCATGAAAAAAAACAACAACATGAATACGATATCAGGCAATGAAGATGTATTTATGGTTTGAGAACCTCTGCTTTCTTTCTTTTTGAATTTAGACATAATCTAGTTTCCTCCCATATCTTCTGGTTCCGCTTCTGAAATTTTTATTGGGTATTTCTTTTTTACTTCGTCGTAGGGAACACTTTTCTTTTTCAATTTAGCGAAGGGTTTTCCAAATTTGGCTTCGGAATATTCATCTCTGACCTCATTGTAAGCACGTTTTATTTCGTTGTAAACACCTACATAAGTTACAAAGTCAGTACCTCGGTCGTTTTTAAGTGATACAATTGCTTCCTCGGAAGATTCTGCATACCGAGGATCTCTTCCTTCATTTAACAAATGGGTCTTAGTAATCTCATTCAATTGAGAAATCTCTGCTAAATCGCCCTCTACTAAAAGTTGGTTTCTAGAATTAATTAGAACTTCTAGAACATTTTTTTGCCTTTGTTTTGATTCAGGTGGTGGACCATCAGGAATAGGTGGCAAACCTACTTGCAAGCCCGTAGGGATATCCATGGTTGTTGTCACCAAAAAAAATACCAACAATAAAAAGGCAATGTCTGCCATTGAGCCGGCGTTTATTTCTGGTACGGATCTTGGTTTTCTGGCCATTTTGAATTTTTATCTTATAGACTTTATCAATCCAGACAGGATGCTTACTACAATGGCAATAGAACCCAAAATGTAAGTGAGTAACAATCCACCACCTACCCTTTTCGACGCAGAGGCACTTTCCAGTCCATTGTTGATATAAAGCTCAGTAACTTCACTACTCGCAAAAGCATAGCAAATGCCACACAAAATCACAATAATGCCGATACCCATTAAAGATTTTCGGCTATTTTGGGGATTATTCTTTAATTGGATGGCAAATCCTGCAATGGCTACTAAAGTACCAACAGCTAAAAGGCCGAAGGCAAGATTAAGCCCTACATTGGCCCCCATATTGATGTTTTTGCCAAAAAGGCCAAAAGCTGATATGAGAACCAACAACAGTACAACAAGGTAATATGCCCAACGAATATTCTTTTGCATGTCGATTATTTTTCTGTATTAACTACGTTGTTCTTCAATAGAATATCCACTAAAGAAACGGAGGTTTCTTCCATTTCATTGACAACAGAGTCAACTTTACTTAAAATTAAGTTGTAAAATATCTGTAGGATAATAGCTACAATCAAACCAGCAACAGTGGTTAAAAGTGCCACTTTAATACCTCCTGCCACAACACTTGGAGAAATATCTCCCACTCTTTCAATCTCGTCAAACGCTTGAATCATACCGATTACTGTACCTAAAAAACCAAGCATAGGTGCTAGAGCAATGCACAAAGAAATCCAAACCAAACCCTTTTCTAATTTACCCGTTTGGACAGAACCATAGCTAACTACCGATTTTTCTACCATATCAATACCCTCTTTTGCTCTATCAAGTCCTTGATAAAATATTGAAGCAACAGGACCTTTGGTGTTTCTACTGATTTCTAAAGCTTTTTCAACGTTTCCGTCTGCAGTCGCTTCGTCAATACTTTCTACGAATTTGACTGTATTGATACTTCCCAACCACAATGTCAACATTCTTTCAATCGCAATCGCTAGTCCAAGTATCAATGCAATTAGAGGTAAAGCCATAAATCCTGCTCCCCCTTCGATAAACTTTTCTTTGATTACTTTCCTCCCTTGTTTTTTTACAACAGGTGCTTTTTCGTTGGCTTCCTCTGGGTTCTCGTTTGTAACCCCAGAGTCTGCTGTTTCTACAGTCGAACTGTCTATTTGTTCTGTCTCTGCTGTGTCATTCTCAATTTCTTCTGCAATTAGGACTGATGTAGAGCCAAAAAGGAATAATCCAGATAAGATTGCGAAAATTAGAATTTGTTTTTTCATTTTTTTGATCGATTAGCGATTCTTTGATATAACGCGAACAAAAATAGAAAATTTTGTAAGCCACGCACAAATAAAATACTTGAAATATGACAGATTATTGAAACTTGATTTTCCATCAATAATTTTATGGTTTATTTTGACGATAAAAATGTATGGCAAAGAGCAAGTGGATTTATAAATGCAAATCTTGTGGTTTTGAATCATCTAAATGGTTAGGAAAGTGTAGCGCCTGTCAGGCTTGGAATTCGTTTGAAGAACAGCAAAAAGTAAAAACCAGCGTTTCAAAAGGCTCACAAAAAAATAGCGATTTAATTCCCCTTACCTTAGTTAACGAGCAAAAAGAGAATAGAATACAATTTGTAGATGATGAATTTAATGAAGTGCTTGGGGGCGGTTTGGTTCCTGGATCTCTTATACTTTTGGGAGGCGAACCAGGTGTAGGAAAGTCAACCTTAATGTTACAAAACTTACTTCAATCTCCATGGACTAGTATTTATGTAACGGGCGAAGAGAGTCCAAATCAAGTCAGGCAAAGAGCCCAAAGACTACACAAACAATTAAATAAAAATGTAATGCTATTGAACACCACAGATCTAGAGCAAATTTTAGACGTCTTAAAAAACAACAATCATCCTTTGGTTGTGGTAGATTCCATACAAACCCTTTATTCCAACAGAATTGATTCTGCCCCTGGGAGTCTTAATCAAATTAGATTCTGTTCGCAAGAGTTAATGCAATTGGCCAAGAAAACAAATAAATGTATCTTTTTGATAGGTCACATCACCAAAGACGGACAACTTGCTGGACCAAAAATTTTAGAACATTTGGTCGATGTTGTTTTATATTTTGAGGGTAACCGTAACCATGATTATCGAATGGTTCGGGCAGTAAAAAATCGATTTGGTTCGGCTATGGCTTTAGGTATTTACCAAATGACTCACAAAGGGCTTATCCCGCTGCAGGATTCTTCTCAGCTAACTTTAACAAAGCGAAATGAAAACCATCCTGGACTGGCAAGATCAGTTTCCATAGAAGGTATTCGACCATTAATGGTTGAAATACAGGCATTGGTAGGTAATGCTGTATACGGAACGTCTCAAAGAAATACCAATGGTTTTGATATGCGACGACTAAATATGCTTATTGCTGTACTCGAAAAAAAATGTGATCTTCAATTGGGCAACAAGGATATTTTTCTAAATATTACTGGCGGACTAAAATTAGAAGACCCGACAGTTGATCTGGCAGTAATTGCTGCGCTGTTAAGCTCTTTTTATGAAATAGCTTTGCCACATACTTCTATTTTTATCGGTGAGGTAGGTCTTACAGGAGAAATTAGGGGAAGCAATAAAATAAACCTACGGAAGGAAGAGGCCATAAAAAATGGTGCGGAGCATATTTTTCTTCCTCCATCTCCGAACGGAAAACAAAATCAACAATATCTTGAATTTGAAAATATTCCCAAGTTGATGGAACATTTGTTTGGGTAATCGAGAATAAATTAGATTTGTCGAACATGTCTTATTTCTTCACTTCAGAATCGGTATCAGAAGGTCATCCAGATAAAATTGCGGACCAAATTAGCGATGCTTTGGTAGATAATTTTTTAGCCTTTGATCCCAAAAGCAAAGTAGCGTGTGAGACTTTGGTAACTACGGGGCAGGTAATTGTGGCAGGCGAAGTAAAATCCAATACATACTTAGACGTTCAAGATATTACACGCAGTGTAATTAATAACATTGGTTATACAAAGAGCGCTTATCAATTTGATGGCAATAGTTGTGGAATAATGTCTGCAATTCATAGTCAAAGTGCAGATATAAATAGAGGTGTTGAAAGAAAAGATGAAGAAGATCAGGGTGCAGGTGATCAAGGAATGATGTTTGGCTATGCATCAAAAGAAACCGAAGAATTTATGCCACTTGCGTTATCAATCGCACACAAAATACTTGTTGAACTTGCCAAAATAAGAAAAGAAACAAAAGAATTTGAATACCTTAGACCAGACGCTAAGTCACAAGTCACCATACAATACTCTGATAATCATAAACCGGAGCGAATTGATTCAATCGTTATATCCACCCAACATGATGAATTTGATTCCGATGAAAAAATGCACCATCAAATCAGTTCGGACCTAGTCAACATTCTTATGCCCAAAGTGATTGAAAAATATCAACCTGAAGTGCAGAACTTATTTGGCAAAGACGTTACGTACCATATCAATCCAACGGGCAAGTTTGTCATTGGTGGTCCACATGGAGATACAGGACTCACAGGAAGAAAAATAATAGTGGATACCTATGGAGGAAAAGGAGCCCATGGCGGCGGAGCCTTTTCGGGTAAAGATCCGAGTAAGGTAGACAGATCAGCAGCATATGCCACAAGACACATCGCCAAAAATGCAGTTGCAGCAGGATTGGCCGATGAAATTTTGGTTCAAGTATCATATGCAATTGGCGTTGCTCAACCTACTGGATTGTATGTTAATACTTATGGCTCGAACAGAACCCAACTTTCAGAAGGAGAAATAGCTCGAAAGCTTTTGGAAATTTTTGACATGCGTCCAGTAGCAATAGAAACTAGACTAAAACTTAGAACACCAATTTATTCGGAAACTGCTGCATATGGACATATGGGTAGAACACCAGAAATAAAATTGAAAACGTTTATTGATTCTAATGGAGAAAAAAAATCGTTAGAAGTAGAGTTATTTCCGTGGGAAAAATTGAATTTTGTCGATACAATAAAGGAAAAATTTAATCTCTAAAACATGTGTGGAATTGTAGGATATATTGGGAATAAAAATGCTTTTGATTACCTAATCAAAGGACTCGAGAGGCTGGAATACAGAGGATACGATAGCGCTGGAGTGGCTTTATTAGACGAAGAGCTAAAAGTATACAAAACACAAGGAAAAGTTAAAGACTTAGTCCATGTTGTGCAAGATCAAAATATTCAGGGAAGTCTAGGTATAGGTCACACAAGATGGGCAACCCACGGCGCTCCAAACTATGCTAACGCACATCCACATATTAGTCAATCAGGCAGTTTGGCAATGATTCACAATGGAATCATTGAAAATTATGCGACCATAAAAAAAGCATTGGAAAATAGAGGAAGAACTTTCGCAAGTGATACAGATACCGAAGTCTTGCTGCAACTGATAGAAGAAATACAAGAGAAAAACGGTGTAGAACTTTATGAAGCCGTCCGACTGGCACTGAATGAGGTAATTGGTGCTTATGCTATCGTTTTGATTGATCAAAAAAACCCGAACATATTAATAGGCGCAAAAAAAGGCAGTCCTCTTGTTGTTGGAATAGGCCAAAATAAGGGCGAGTATTTCATAGCTTCAGATGCCACACCGATCATAGAATACACAAGACAAGTAAGCTATCTTGAAGATGAAGAAATTGTGATTATTGAAAAGGGTGAGCTATCAATAAAAACACTTGAGAATGTAGAAAAGACACCTTTTATCCAAGAACTGTCTATTAGCTTGGAAGCTATAGAAAAGGGTGGATATGAGCATTTCATGCTTAAAGAAATATTTGAACAACCAACGAGTATTAGCAATAGCCTACGTGGCAGATTTAGCCCAACTGAGTTGAGGTTTGCCATGAGCAGTTTAATTGAATATGAAGATAAAATAAAAAATTTAAAAAGAATTATCATTGTCGCTTGTGGGACTTCATGGCATTCAGGTCTGATAGGAGAATACCTAATTGAAGATTTTGCAAGACTACCAGTCGAAGTTGAATACGCCTCAGAATTTAGATACAGAAATCCAATAATTACTGAAGATGATTTGGTTATTGCTATATCACAATCTGGGGAAACTGCAGATACGCTGGCCGCACTAGAATTAGCCAAAAGTAAAGGCGCAACTATTTATGGTATTTGCAATGTAGTAGGGTCTTCCATAGCCAGACTTACAGACGCAGGCGCATACACCCATGCAGGCCCAGAAATTGGCGTTGCTTCAACAAAGGCTTTTACTGCACAAGTTTCCGTGCTAACTTTACTCTCTTTAGGTTTGGCGCAAATTAGAGGTGCAATTGGCACCCAAAAACTTCGTGAAATGCTAAGCGGATTAGAAGTTATTCCTAAGCAAGTAGAATCATTGCTTAAGGAATGCGATAACTTGTGCAGGGAAATTTCAGAAAAATATCATGAAGCCAGTAATTTTTTATATTTAGGACGTGGCTACAATTTTCCAATCGCATTAGAAGGAGCACTTAAGCTAAAAGAAATTTCGTATATCCATGCAGAGGGCTATCCTGCCGCGGAAATGAAACATGGACCCATTGCACTAATTGATGAAAATATGCCCATTATAGTAATTGCAACCAAACGAGGGCATTATGAAAAAATAGTTAGTAACATACAAGAAATTAAAGCTAGAAATGGTGTGGTAATAGCCATCGTGTCAAAAGGTGATAATGAGGTAAAAGCGCTTGCAGATTTTGCAATAGAAATACCAGATGTTGAGGACGCGCTTGTGCCATTATTGTCAATTATTCCCTTACAACTAATTTCCTATTATATTGCTGTCCTCCGTGGGTGCAATGTTGATCAGCCGAGAAATTTGGCCAAAAGTGTAACAGTGGAATAAACAAAGCGTGTCAAGTAGCAAAAAAATCTCTAACATAACCTTTCAAAAGGCGCTAAAGTGTTTTGCACAAGCAAGGCATCTTTCCAAAATTTATGACGAAAATAGAGACATTGCTACCTACGTTCATTCCACTTCAAAAGGTCATGAAGCGATTCAATTGGCTCTTGCCTTTAGTTTAGAAACGCAAGACTGGGTTTCTCCCTATTATCGAGATGATTCTTTGCTTTTGGGTTTGGGGTACTCCCCATATGAGCTAATGCTTCAACTATTGGCCAAAAAAGATGATCCCTTTTCGGGTGGTCGGACATATTATGCACATCCTTCCTCACTTGATGAAGACAAACCCAAAATAATTCACCAAAGTAGTGCTACAGGCATGCAAGCCATACCTACCACAGGATTGGCTCACGGACTAAAGTTTTTAGAGAATCGAAAACTACTTCAAAACAATAAAAAATCTGTTGTAGTCTGCTCTTTAGGTGATGGATCGGTTACAGAAGGGGAGGTTTCAGAAGCACTTCAAATGTCCGTATTACATAATTTACCCATCATTTTTTTGGTACAAGACAATGATTGGGGCATCTCTGCAAGCGGAGACGAAATGCGAACAATGAATGCCTATGAATACGCAGCCGGTTTTAAGGGACTAGAAAGAGACAGTTTCGATGGAAGATCCTTTTCAACATGTTATAACAAAATACAACATTGGGTAAAAAAGTGTCGGAAAGATAGGCTGCCTGCCCTTTTGCACGTTAAAGTTCCCCTTTTAGGTCATCATACTTCAGGGGTGAGAAGCGAATGGTATAGAGATGATTTGGATAAGCATCAAAAAAATGACCCCTTGCCCATTTTCATTGAAGAATTAGAAAAAGCAGATTTCACAAAAGAACAAATTGAACTGGTTTTTGAAGAGGTTGGAAAACAAATCAATAAGGATTTTGAACGTGCCAAAAATGCACAAGAACCAACAGCAAATTCCATATACGAACATGTTCTAGCACCAACACCAATACTCGAGGAAAAAGGTCTAAGGACACCTCCAAATTCTGATAAAGTGATTATGGTTGATGCGGCACTTCATGCCATAGATGAAATTTTGACAAATCACCCCAATGCTGTCTTATATGGTCAAGATGTTGGCATACGATTAGGAGGAGTTTTTCGTGAGGCCGCAACACTTGCAAAAAAGCATGGAACAGATAGAGTGTTTAATACGCCCATACAAGAAGCTTATATTGTAGGAAGTACGGCAGGAATGGCTGCTGCGGGTGCGCTTCCCATTGTTGAAATTCAATTTGCCGACTACCTGTGGCCAGGGATTAATCAACTTGTAACAGAATTATCAAAATCCAATTATTTATCAAAAGGCAAATTTCCTGTGCAAGCGCTAATTCGGGTTCCTACCGGTGCCTACGGTGGGGGTGGACCTTATCACTCTGGAACAGTAGAGTCTAGTATTTTGCCTATTAAAGGAATCAAAATATGTTATCCAAGCAATGCTGCAGATATGAAAGGATTAATGAAAGCGGCTTTTTATGATCCAAATCCTGTAGTTATGTTCGAACATAAAGGACTTTATTGGAGTAAAGTACCTGGAACTGAAAATGCGAAAACAAAAGAGCCAAATCAAGATTACGTAATTCCTCTGGGCAAAGCACGTATAGCTCTTTCTGCATCAAAAGAAATGATAGAAAATGGAGAATCAATTGGGATAATTACTTACGGAATGGGTGTGCACTGGGCACTACATGCAGCAAAATCATTTTTGGGTCGAATTGAAATTTTGGATTTAAGAACCTTAAGTCCGTGCGATGACGAGGCAATATTTGAGCTTAGTAAAAAACACGGTAAAGTACTTATCCTCACCGAAGAAACTTTAAACAACTCATTTGCTCAAGCCATAGCGGGTAGGATTCAAGAATACTGTTTTGCCTACTTAGATGCACCCATAAAATTGCTAGGGTCACTTGACTTACCGGCCGTTCCGCTAAATAAAAGTCAGGAAAAAATTATGCTCCCATCTGCAGAAAAGCTTACAAAAGCTTTAGAGGAACTCATACGTTTTTAAAATATGAAGATATTAACCTACAACATAAATGGAATAAGGGCTGCTTTGAAAAAGAACTTACTCGGTTTTTTGGAAGAGGAAAATCCTGATATAGTGTGCTTGCAAGAAACCAAAGCACAACCAGATCAAATAGACGATTCTTTATTTGAACATTTAGGTTATTCATGCTACTGGAAATCAGCTGAAAAGAAAGGGTATAGCGGTGTAGGTATTTTGACCAAACGCACACCTAAAGAGCTTATTTATGAGTGCAAACACAGCCTTTTTGATAGCGAGGGAAGAATTTTACAGATGAAATTCGATAATTTCACTGTACTATCTGCTTATTTTCCTTCAGGTTCTTCAGGAGATTTTCGGCAGCAAGTCAAATATGACTTTTTGGATTTTTTTATGGAATACCAGACTGCATTAAAAAAAGATCATCCCAATTTAATTGTATGCGGTGATTTTAATATATGTCACCAATCCATTGATATACATAACCCTATTGGCAATAAAAATTCAAGTGGCTTTTTACCAGAAGAAAGAGCGTGGATGGATAAATATTTCTCCTCAGGCAACATCGATAGTTTTCGGCATTTTCATCCTGATGAGCAAAATCACTATACATGGTGGAGTTATAGAGCCAATGCACGAAAAAACAATAAGGGTTGGCGAATAGACTATATATCTGTAAGTGATTCCTTGGACGCAAAAATAAAAGGTGCAAAAATTTTGAGTAAAGCTATGCACTCAGATCATTGCCCTAGTTACATTGAGTTGGATATGTAGCTAAGGTTTGGTTAGGTTTTCAAACATATTGCTAACCATCTTGCTTAGGGAAAATTGATGGTGCCATGACCAATCATTTCTTGCTACTTTGTCATCAATACTTTTTGGCCAAGAGTCAGCAATTTGTTGTCGCTCATCAGTTTGGTAGTCAAATTCAGCAGCAGGTTCGTGCAGCGCAATTTCGTCAAAAAGTTGTTTTGGTGTGAAAGAAAACCCAGCAATGTTGTATGATGTCCTTTCTTTAATTTTAACTGAAGGAGCTTCTAAGATTTCGATGGTCGCTCTAATTGCGTCATCCATATACATCATTGGCAACATAGTATCTGGTTTAAGAAAGCAGCTGTAACTTTTAGTTTTAATAATTTCTGAAAAAACCTCTACCGCATAGTCGGTTGTTCCTCCACCAGCCTGTGCCTTCCAGCTAATTAAACCTGGATATCTAATGCTTCTTACGTCAAGGTTATACCTTTTGTAGTAGTAATTGCAATACTGCTCACCAGCGAGTTTGCTAATTCCATAAATGGTAGTTGGATCACAATAGGCATTTTGAGGAGTTAAAATTTTAGGTGTATTTGGGCCAAAAACGGCTATTGAGCTGGGCCAAAATAGACGATCTACTTGGTGGTCTAAACATGCGTCGAAAATATTAAATTGACCTTGCATATTAAGTTCCCAGGCTTTTTTTGGATATTTTTCTGCTGTTGCAGAAAGCATAGCCGCAAGGTGGTAAACCATTGTTGGTTTGTGCCTGGTGAAAACATCTTTTATGGCATTTTTGTCTAAGACATCCATTGTTTCAAAAAAGGTGTTGCTTTTTTGTGGCGATTTAATGTCACTTGCTATCACATTAGACGTACCATAAATGCTTGCCAGTTTATTTACCAAATCTGTTCCTACCTGACCCATGGCACCAATGACCAATACTTTTTCTTTCAAAACGACTTCAAAAATAGGCTAACTATAAGTTTAGTTGAGGTATTTATTTAGACCATTAGCGCATTTTAACAGCTTGTTACTAACTGTCTCTTGGAGTATTTTCTCATTTTCTGGAAGTTGTTTTCTAGAACTTTCTTTGTGGTATAAATGATAGGCAGACGCCATAAATTTAGGATGAAATTTTTGTATGCCATTATTTAATATGCGTTGCACAAATTCAGAATCTTCTCTCCCCCAGCCATTAAAGTCTTCGTTGAAACCGTTAACTGCAATTGCGTCAGACTTCCAAAAAGAAATATTTGCGCTCCGCACTTTAAAGATATTTTCGTTAGGATATGAAAAAATCTTGGATAAAACTTTAGAATGAATTCTATTTTTTCGGTTTTTTAAACCAAGGCTAAAAAATCCTGGTGTTTGCATATTTTTAATTGTTTTAATGCTCAAATGCTCACTAAGTAAAACTCTTGATCCTTGCACCAACCTACTTTTTTTGGAAGCGGATAGATGGTCTTGGATAAATGTTTTTGGTAAAACCATATCACCGTCAATCAAAATAATATACATTTCTTGGGCAGCTGCAATGGCTTTGTTTCGGGCATGGGAAGCTCTAAAACCCTGGTCTTCTTGCCAAATGTGCTTTATAGGAATTATCCGATTGGAGTATTGCGCAAGTAGTTCTTTTGTTTCAAACCCTGAACCATCATCAGCAACGATTATTTCTTTTGGTAATTTATTTTGCCTTAGTGCGGATTCTAAAACAATTTGGAGTGCCTCGGGCCTGTTATAGGTGGTGATGATGAGGCTGCATCTTAAGGATTCGTTTTGTTCTTTAAGCTGGGCATATTTATAATGCACCCCATTTGCATTGGCTTTAGAAATAAGATATCCTATGTATCCATCAGCAAAACCTTTTTTTAGCCAAAAGTTTTTAAAAAATGCCGCTTGTGTTTTGATCCATATTTCCAAGCCGTTTACTTTCTTTTTATATGCGTTTTCTCTCGCATATATGGTGGCATATTTTTGCATTTTATTTAGTAAGTCATTGGAATTATTGAATCCGTAATGCAAAAGGTCACCTTTGAGATGTACTATTTTCTCGTTGGGCTTGTTGGATTGAACTTCTTCATGAACCATACCACCTACCCAACGGGCATAATCTTTATGGAAAAGTCTTATTTTTTTATCTGGATACCAACCGCATGATTTGATAGGTTTTCTGTTGAAATGATTTAAGCGGTTAAAAGAAAAAATTTTGCCTTCACCATCTTTCTTACATAGTAAAATAGCCCTGATCAATTCTTCAGATAGTTCCTCATCAGCATCAAGAGACAATATAAAATTGTAATTACAATGGCTCACGGCTGCATTTTTTTGTTCTGTAAAGCCTACAAATTTTCTCTGAAAAACACGTGCTCCATATTTCTCTGCCAATGCAACGGTATTGTCTGTGCTATTTGAGTCCAAAACCACAATTTCATCTGCTACCTTAGCTACTGATTGAATACACTTTATAATATGTTCTTCTTCGTTGTAGGTTATTATGCTCGCAGATATTTTATTCATTAGTTTATTTACTCAAATTGTAGTTTTTGTATTCTCCCAAGCGATAATTAGTAAGTTTTTCTATCCATCTTGAAATTCTTTCTTTAGTTCCCAACCGGTTCGGAGGGGGATTAAAATGCCAATTGATTGTTGATATCAGTTTTGCCATTGCTTCCGGGTGTGTACCATCAAATTTTTCTAAAGAATCAATATTTGAAAAATCAAATTCAGAACCCTTGGGTACATTTTTACTTATCCAATCGTCGGAATGCCAAAGTTTATTGGCCTCCAAATTTTTAAGTTGAAGTTTTTCAGGTGGCCTTACCCAGCCATAATGGTAGATATATGCATCCACTTGCTTTACGTTTAGTTTTAGATTATTTTTTCTAAAACCTTGGGCGTCTTTGTAAGATCTAATTTTTTTATTGTTTCTTATAATGCGAACTTCTTTTCTGTACCATTTTCTAGAGTTTCCAATGTAGTCATAATTTCCCCAAAAGTGTTTGTAATGAAAAAGCAAGCCATCAATGTTTTTGTTGTTAAGATTGTCTTGCATTGCTTTTCGAACATTGGAAAGATATTTTTCATGAATAGCCTCGTCAGCTTGGATATAGAAACACCAATCTATATCATTTGAAACAGCATCTAAGGCTTTGTTGGTTTCTATCGCTAGAACCTGCCCGCCAGTTCTTATGTTGTCATCCCAAACTGTTTGAATTATTTGGATTTTGTCGCTATCTATATGTTGAATTATTTCTAGCGTTTTGTCTTCTGACTTGCCAACAGCAACGACCAATTCATCACAAATCGGTAAAATTGATAATATAGCTTCTTTAATTGGATAGGCAAATTTTTCTGCATTGCGAATGAATGTTACTCCAGCTACTTTCATCAAAGATATGATTGCAAAATAAGGCCTTATTATAAAATGATTGTATGAAGCACCACAAAAACGTAAATTTGCACCCCTGCTAAATTTTTAGTTACATATTCAATTTAAATAATTATGCGTTCATATAATATAATTGGTGTAATGTCTGGAACTTCAATGGACGGTTTAGACATAGCACATTTCACATTAAGTGAAAGGGAAGACAAAAAATGGGATTATAAGATCAACCACGCCAAAACAATACCCTATGGCGACAAATGGCGATTGCGACTTTCCAAATTAAGAAATCAATCATCATTGATTTTTTATAAAACAGATAGGTTTTTCGGTCAGTATATTGGCGAGTGTATAGCCGATTTTCTTGATGAAAATAGTTTAGATGCGGATTTAATTGCTTCGCACGGGCATACTATTTTTCACCAACCACACAATAATCTTTCGGTGCAAATTGGTGATGGGAATTCCATTACGGCTATGACAGGTATTCCATCGGTAACCAACTTTAGAGCCATGGATGTAATTTTTGGTGGACATGGCGCACCTCTTAGTGCCGTTGGAGATGAGCTTCTTTTTTCAGAGTATGATGTATGTCTTAATATTGGTGGTTTTGCCAATATTTCCTCAAATCAAAACGGAGCAAGAATTGGATTTGACATTTGCCCTGCAAATATTTTATTCAATCGTATTGCACGAGAGTTTGGCAAAGACTATGACGAGAACGGGACCATTGCTGAATCAGGGAAAATCGACTACCAATTATTGGATAAGTTGAATAAAATTGAGTATTATCATCAAAGTGGTTCTAAAACATTAGGAAGAGAATGGATAAACGATCAGTTTTGGTTTAACGTTAGAGAAAGTGGCATTAGTAAAGAGGACAAAATGAAAACCCTTTGCGACCACGTTGGTTCACAAATTGGCAATAACATTGAAGATTTAACAGGTGGGGAAGGAAGCGTAAAGCGCGTACTCGCCACAGGTGGGGGTGTTCACAACAAAACATTAATTGATCATATAAAAACCCATACAGATGTTGAAATTGTAATTCCTGACGATATGCTAGTAAAATATAAAGAAGCATTAATTTTTGCTCTTCTAGGTATTTTGAGGGTAAAAAATATTGACAATATTTATAAATCAGTTACGGGTGCTGATGATGATGTCCTCGCGGGATCACTACATGGAAACTTCTCTGACCTCTTATAGGTATGCTCAAATTACTTCAACAATTTGAAGAGAAAAGACCAGAAATCGTATTTGAATGGTCAGACACTGAAACCGAAGCTGAAGGTTGGTTGGTAATCAATTCGTTAAGAAATGGTTCAGCTGGTGGTGGTACGCGCATGAGAAAAGGTTTGAACATGAGAGAGGTGGAGTCTTTGGCAAAAACCATGGAAGTAAAATTCGCTGTAAGTGGTCCAGATATTGGAGGAGCTAAGTCAGGAATCAATTTTGATCCCAATGATCCAAGGAAAGAAGGGGTGCTTAGAAGATGGTATAAGGCGGTTTATCCGCTTTTGAAAATGTATTATGGAACTGGGGGAGATATGAATGTTGATGAAATTCATGAAGTCATTCCTTATACCGCAGACCTAGGTTTATTGCATCCGCAAGAGGGAACAGTCAACGGCCATTTCGAAAGATATTCCGAACAGGAAAAAATGCAAGCTATTCAGCAACTCCAAGATGGCGTTTCTTTAAGCATAACAGACGAAAGATTTAGTCCAGACGTGGAAAAGGCCTATACGATTAGTGACATGATTACTGGATTTGGTGTCGCAGAGTGCGTTCGTCATTACTATGAAATTTGGGGAGGAAGATTGCAGGGAAGGAGGGCCATTATTCAAGGTTGGGGAAATGTTGCAGCTGCAGCAGCATTTTATCTTGCTAAGCATGGAGCGCTTATAACTGGAATTATAGATAAAGAAAATGGTTTGATAAAAGAAGAGGGTCTGAGTTTGTCAGAAGTAAAAGACTTATTTATCAATCGAAAAGGCAATAAACTCAATCATCCTAAAATGCTGTCATTTCAAGAAGTAGATGAAAAAATTTGGAATTTGAGTGCGGAAATATTTATTCCTGGTGCAGCTTCTAGATTGATATCTCGCGGACATGTAGAGCAACTGATCGACTCAGGTATAGAGGTAATTTCAAATGGTGCCAATGTCCCTTTTGCAGATAAAGAAATTTTTATGGGTCCTATCGCTCAATTCGCGGATGAGAATATAGCGGTAATCCCAGATTTTATAGCAAATTCAGGCATGGCGAGAACATTTGCCTATTTACACCAAGTAGGAAATAATGTAGAGGATGTTACCATCTTTAAAGACACAAGTGAACTGATGAGAAGAACCTTGATGCGGGTTCATCAATTTAATCCAAAAAATACGGGTATTTCGAGTAAAGCACTCGAAATGACCCTAAGCAATTTGGTATAAGTTCGCATCACATCGGGATGTAGCTTAGTCCGGTTAAAGTGCACGTCTGGGGGGCGTGAGATCGGTGGTTCGAATCCACTCATCCCGACAAGCTAAAAACAAAAAAGGCCCATCAACAGATGGGCCTTTTTTAATGATTATTTTTATAAAACCTATTTCAATACAACTCTTTGTTTGCTAGAAACTTTGTTGTTTCCTACAGAGATGATATAAACACCTTTGTCAAGATGGTTTAGGTCTAGGGCGGTCACTCCACCACGTAAATTACTTTCACTGTAAACAACAGTTCCAACTAGGTTGTAAACTTCTACATTGTAGTTTTCTTTAATTGCATTGTGCACATATAGATTAACTAATCCGTTGGAAGGGTTTGGAGCAATTTTAACAACATCTTTATCGTTGATGTCTTCAATGTTTCCAGTTAAATATTCAACATTATAGAATGTAACCGTATTACTTACTTCATTTGATACAATAACCATAGCTTTTCCGTTAGGGCTATTTTCAGCTGAAACAAACTTTACATCTTCTGGACCAAGATCACCTTGCTCTTCAATTGGTAAGGTTACATCTCTGTTCAACTCATACATAACATATTTTGAATTAGCAGGGTCAGTAACGTCATATACCATTATTCCTCCAGCTCTTTCTAGGCCTATGAATGCGAAGTATTTATCTCCGAGTTGTCCAACGGCTACTGATTCTGGTTCTGGGCCTTTGTTGTCACTTCTACCTTCAAAATCTTGCTCATCATTGTCATTTCCGAAGTTATCTGGGTGTTCTTTGGCAATGTTTTGCTCAAACTCATCTTTACTGTCATAAATTACGGCCAATCTATTATCCCATATGGTAAATGATCTGGCACCATAACTGTGCAATTCTTCGATTAGACCATCACCGTCTGTATCTCCATATAGATTTACTTCTGCTGTAACACCATTTGTGTGCGCATTGAACGCAACTGGGTAAGACATGTCATTTAATTTATCATCTCCACCCCATTGTGTATACCAGTCTTCAGTTCCATCGTCAGCTGTATCATTGTCATCCATATCCATGAATCCTTGTCCCACAAGACCGTTACCTCCATCAATTAAATCAACCTCTTCGATTAATCCAGGAAGATCTTCATATTCTCTAGCATCGCCCTCATTGGCAGTGAATACATAATCATTTCCTCCAATGTTCGCAACTGCCATACCATCTGGCATATACATTCCATTTAGGGGGAAGTTGCCAATATTGATTCCACCGTCGTCATTCGTTGGGTCTAAACCGTTTCCTGGTGCGCTGTGGTCTTTGGTGCCTAATGGATAGATTCCATAAATGGCAGGAGGGTTGATTGTACTAACAATCATTGCATTATTTTCTTGAGCAACGGTGTAGACAGTATTATTGTCTGAACCAACAACAGAGTATTCTGGCTCTAAATCATTTGCCAAATCTTGCTGAGCGATTTCAATATCAGAAATTCTGTACCACGAACCGGATCCGTCGCCTTGACCATTTCCACCTGTGTAGTGAAAAGCTATAGCAGTATTGTCAGAAATGTGTTCTGAGATATCGATATAACCTGACTCTGTCCATTGCCATTCGTTGTTATCAGACCAGTTGATTACACCACCGTCAAATTCTAGGTGTAATTCTGCTGCTTCATCTGGAGCATCATCAGCTGATTTAGCAACTCTTATACCTTGGTCAATTCCGGCAGGCATGAAGTATAATGCGATTGCATTTCCAGCTTCCCAATCTGGCATATCAATTACAGATTGAACCAATTTAGAAATATCTACGGTTTGTTGATCGGCACCAGATTCGTCTGCTGTTTGCCAAGTATTTGCTGCAATAGTCCAACGAACAGACATATCTTTTCCAATGTCAGTGGCGTGCTTTGCAATATCATTCCAGTCATCCTTATCTTTTACAATCCACTCAGAGTTTTCAGCACTTGTTCCAGCACTAGCGGTCCAATTTCCGCCGTTTCCATCAGCTACAGAAGACTTTCTTATTAGGGTGTGATCTTTTGTACCATTGTTAACACCTGCAACGTCCCATCCAGAACCAGGATCACCCATAAAATCACCTACACAGTCAACCTTAGCATATGGGAAATAAATATCTTGTCCCTCATCACTGTAGGTAAATCTCCACCAGTTTCCACCTCCTACTTGAATATCAAAATGTACTAGCGTTTCAGTAATAGAAGGATTTTCAGATGATATTAGATATTCTAATGTATCTCTAGCGACTCCAGTCCATGCCACATCATTTCCAAATTCGCCACCATTGACAGTTTTTTGTAGGCCTATATACGATCCCGCACCTATGATTCTTATAGTGTCTGTTCCTATCTTTTGCCATCTTGAACCTGCTGGATTATTAAATGGCGTTGAAGGCTCAGCGTCTCTATCACCTGCACCATCAAACCAATTCTCTATCCAGGTTCTTCCATCTGCTCCAAATTCATTTTCGAAGGTTCCGTCGAGATTAAAAACAATCCTGTCATCATCTACAGAATTTCTTGCTGCATTGGTGATATAGTTGAAAGCAAAATAATCTGCTCTTCCTCTTCCCGGGCCTACTGCTATGGAAACAGGTTTCCATTTTCCAGTTGGCCCATACCAATTGTTTCCTTTAACCAAGCAATAACCGTCATCACCATTGCTTAAAAAGTTGTGGAATTCATCTGCCTTGCTCACAATTGATGCTGAGTCTGCTCTATCATCGGCAATAATATATGTTCCACCCGCAGGTATTACGGCACCTGAATCGAAATCTCTCCAAAATTCATGTTCACCTTCTCTCCTTGGAGCATTACCAACATTTGCTAAGGCATAGTCGGAAAGATCAATTGCAGAACCTGTTCCGTTATAAATTTCCATGTACTTGTTATACGAAGAACCTTCAGCTACTTCAGAGATAATTAAATCACTGGCGTTCGGATTTTTCATCTTCGTTCTATTAGCAACTAAAGAATCAGTTCCGTCAAATGTGGATGCATTTTCATTAGCTTCTACCAAAATATCTACAGAACATTCTCCATCATTTTTTGCGGCTTCATCAACTGTAAATTGTACGTAAGCATTTTTAACAGTTGCACCCTTTTGAATTTGAACATTATCAAATCTAACTGCGACCGCTTGAGGTCTAGTCATACCGTCTCTTTCAGAGTTAAATTCAAGATCTGAACTTCCAAAATCATTAGAACCGACAGTTTCCGTTTGATTTGGTCCATCTACGTATTCTTCGGTATCATCAGAGGCAGCACTAAGCATCATACTTATGGACTTATTGTCTTCAATATTAACCCAAGTGGCTGTATTCACATCGCCTGCAAAGTCCGTGGAAGCTAAAACTTCCATTCCGTTTCCATTGAATCTTCTTTCATTCAAAAAGCTGAGGTAGGCATGCTCGTGTCCACTAGTCGCAAGATCTAATGAATCAACAACCAACCAGTCATTCGAGGCTACATCTCCGCGAAATCCATTTATCTCCGCGTAAAATATTCCATCTCTAGAAGACAATCTCCAGTCTTTGTCAGAAGCATTGTTGTAAGTTTTTACACCGTTGGCTTCTAGGGTAGTGTCTAGGAATTCTGTTAAAAAAGGTTGTGTCACCCCAAAGACTCTGATATTTCTGTCGTAGTTATTGTTGTATTCATCAAAACTAAGCGTTGTAACATTCGCTTGAGAGATTGCATCAATACCCACAGAAACATCAATAATAGAAATAGATCCTTTTGGATCTTGTAAATAATCATCGCTTGGCTCTCCTTCGTTCGATGTGATGACAGTGTTTCCATCTGGGGAAAAAGTTACCGCGTCAGGAAGCACCCCAACTTCTACTGAAGACTTGAATATTCCGTCTGTATCGAAAAATCCTACAAAACCATTCTGCATACCATCGGCATTAGAAATAGCAACAGCTACAATGCCTCCACTTACAGCAACACTTTGTACACCGTCACCAATTAGTGAAACATCTATCGAGTTGACAAATGTGGGATTGGTTGGGTCACTTGCGTCAATAATATCAATTCGGTTTTGAAAGCCATTGGTCGAAAAAACTCTGTTACTAGTTTCGTCAAAAGCAATGATTTCCGATCCACTTTCAGCGAAATCTGCATCCGCAGTGAAAGTTCCTAATTTTTCCATTTTTAGCTGAGCTGTGCTATTTCTTGTAAAAAAGAAAAGCACAAAAAGCATCAAAAGAATTTTGTAATTTCTAAACATATTTTTTTTAATTATAGTGAAACAAAGAAAACGTATTGCCTTTCGCAGTAAGTTAATTATTTGTTAAGGAATTAATTAGTTTATTTAAAGAATAGTATTGAAAAGTTCGGTTATCTGACATGATTACTAATAAACCCTTTGGAAACATTTTTATTGGATAGTTGAGTATTTCAATTCCATCCGTTTCTTTGGCACTCATTTTTACACTTGCAACATGTATATAGTTGTTGGAAGCGTCAAAGAGTTCTAGTTCACCATTTTTTTGGTCCGAAACAACAACCAAGTTAAGCGAGTCATTTTTAATCAAGGCGATACCTTCATGGTCTTCTCCAAATTGAGTTCCTCCAAAAACAGTATCATGTTCGGTTGTTAAATTCAGTGCGTGAACGCCAAATCCTTCGTCGCTGTAATACAAGATATTTTCGTCGTCGTCTAAACACAAAGCTTCAATTTCATTTTTACCATCAAAATTTCCTAGTGTTTTTGTCAGATTCAAACTTGCATTGGCTGGGTCAAAGGAATATTGATGAATATAACCTTTTGATGGTCCTTCTTTTCTGCTGATAAAAATTAGCAACTTTTGATTTTTAGCGCCTAAGGTAATTCCCATCGGCAGGTCAAAACGTGGAAATGTATCATGTTTAAAGACCTTAAAACCATTTCCAATTTCATGCATATCTGGAATAGAAAATAATCGAATTTGTTTTAGTTCCCTCTCAGTAAGTGCTAAAATTGAATGTTGTTTTCCGTTATAACTAAAGTTTTGTTGAATATCTATGTTGTTGGGTCTTCTAAGCCCAAAGATGCAAAGCGAGTCGATAATTTTTCCATTTAAATCAAAGGCTAAAACTGAGCCATCTGTATCTTTATCCGTTCCGAAAATTACACTGTTGTTGGGATTTTTTGTGTTATACCAAATTGCTGGATCGTCGCTATCATAACGCACTTTTTGAGTGATTACGTCTGGTTTTATTTTTGTCTGGATTGAAAAAAGACCAATCAAAAAACCTAAAATGCCAAGCTTCATATCTAAAAGTTTGCTTTTAAACCAATTCTTCCCCACCATGAGTAAAACTCATATTGCTTCGTTAACGAAGGATTTCCTAAGTAATACCTTAGTGGCTGGTTGGTGATATTGTTAATTTGAATAAAACATTTGATTTTGGGATTTAGAACATAGTCTGCCAGAAAATCTAGGTGAAATTGCCTATCGTAAAATACATCAAGTTCTTTTTCTGCCCCAAGTTCATTTAAGAACCGATCTTGAAAGTTTGCTGAAAGTTTCGCATAAAATTTTGGATGGTCATAAAAAAGTGAAAAATTAGCTGTGTGAGGAGATTGTCCGGGTAGTGTTATTTTTTCTCGCTGCTTATTATTCAAAAGAAAACCTTTGCCATCCGTACCATAGATGAATACTTGGTCTAATCTTTCAATTGGTAATCTTTGATTTATAAAAGCTTCGGATAGTGTAAAGGTGTAATTTGATAAAATCCCAAGATATCGCCAATTTTTGGGTAGCTTAGAAAATTTGATATTCGCTGTAAGTTCTATTCCCATAACGTTTGCAAAAAGACCATTATTGGCCATAGTTATTTCGTTAAGGCCTGCAGTACTAAAATTAGAATCTTCATGCGCAAATCGCTTATAGAAAAATATAAAATCATCAATTCTTTTGTAGAACAAACCTCCAGATAAAAGACCATTGTTTGATAAGTATTTTTCAAGCATAAAGTCAAGATTGAAGGATTTAGGGTAATTTAGTAGGGGGTTTCCATAAGTAACTTCGTCTTCATTCTCTTCTTCTCTATAAGGCAAATTGTCTTCAAAATTCGGACGAGAGTAAGAAGTGGTTGCCGCAAATCTTATGTTGGTATTTCTATCTGGCCGATAGGTAAGGTGTATTTGTGGCAAAAGAAAACTTCGCGAATAGTTTTTTTGTTCTTCAAATAAATCTCTGAAGAACCTGCCTTTTTCAAGTTTTAAAACATTTCCCTTGTGTTCAATTTCCGTAAGCTCATACCTCAAACCACCTACAATACTTAATTTACCCAAATTATATTCACCCATTGCATACGCAGCATAGATATTTTCTTTAGCTTGATAATCTGAATTAAAAGATTTCTGCTTGCTTTGGTCTTCGTCAATTTTAAAATGTTGTTGATAATATTCATAGAAGTCCTTGCTAAGCTGAGGATCTGGAGTTGGACCAAGTTCATAGCCACGATTTAAAAGGTTATTAACTTTTAAATCTTCAGCCAAAAGAGCTAAATTTAAATCTGGTCCTTCTTGAAGATAAATTTGTCTTGAGCCTGGTAAAAAGATGCCATAGTAT
The DNA here is from genome assembly GCA_002457675.1 of Bacteroidetes bacterium MED-G17. Classification (GTDB taxonomy): domain Bacteria; phylum Bacteroidota; class Bacteroidia; order NS11-12g; family UBA9320; genus MED-G17. Next base: position 25,470 of record NTKK01000002.1, on the reverse strand, counting down.
TTATTGTAGGTTACTCCAATATTGTTTCTTTCTCGGGTTTTATTTCTCCATTTCCCCCCAACTTTTAGGTAGTTTTTAGGATTTTTTAGAGGAATACTTAAATCCAATCTCGCAGTTTTGTTGAGGTCTTCAACCAAGTCGTTTCGTAGTTCCATTTCTTCAAAAGTGTAATTCTCAAAATCAAAAGCATTACTTATATCTCTTTCTAAGGGATATGAAATCCTTGGAAAGTTAGGCTCTGATAAATCCAACTGTATGTCAAGTTCGTCACTTTCAAAAACCATTTCAAAACGGTCAGGAGTATGTTCGAAGGCGTTTGAAATGGCGAGTCCATATTCTAATTTAGCTTTATTTATATAGTTTGATCCATTTAGATTCAAGGACGCAATTTGTTGCTGTTTGGTTCTCATTTTAAGATCTCTTTCTATTTTGGCTTCTTTAGCATAGTACTTATTTATTATAGTTCCACTGCCCAATTTATGTCTTACTCTGCTGCGAATTTCGTTGTCCGAAAAATTGTTAAACATTCCTCGTAAAATAATGAAGGAATTTTTGGAAAAGCTGTAGTCCATTGTAGCGGTTATACCAGTCCTTTTTCTTGTTATGCTATAGTGCCTAAACTGGATATCAGAGTAAACGGGATTAAAGCTAGTATCTTCTTGAGTGGGTCTCTGTACAAATTTATATTCTATATTATGAGCTCCCTGATTATTTATTTGATGATTTGCATTGAGGTGAAAGCCAAGCTTTTTAATTCTTTGACCGAACGAAACACTTGCCATTAAATTGGGTTGTTTACTTATGTTGTTATAGCCTCCTGAAAAAGCCATATTTAACGTGGGTTCAGTATTTCGGGCTCTTTTAGTAATGATATTCACATTTCCTGCAATTGCGTCTCCATCCATATCAGGTGTTAGCGCTTTTGTAATCTCAACAAACTCTATTTGGTCAGCAGCAATAACATCAAGGCCAACATAACGTACATCTCCTTCCGGGCTTGGCACTTGTTCTCCATTGATATTTAATGTACTTAACCAAGGCGCAGTTCCACGTAATTGAACAAAACGACCCTCGCCTTGATCTCTTTGCAAGGTAATTCCGGGAACACGAGCCACAGCTTCAGCTGCATTCATGTCGGGAAATAATTTTATTTGATCTGCGCTGATGATATTTTTAATATTTTTAGATTCCTTTTGATTTCTTAACCCAATTTGCTGGAGGCTAAATCTACTATTTACTGTAAATGCATCTAATCCTTTTGACGAGGGTGTAAGGAAGATTTCAACGCTTAATGTAGAAAAATTTCTAAGTGTGTCGCTTTTGTAGCCAATATAATTGATAACCACTGGAGACTTATCGGATAACTTTAGTTTAAACTCACCGTTTTCATTACTGATTGCAATTGTTTTACCTTCAATTTGACGTATGTCAGCTCCAACAAGTATGTTTTGTGTTTCAGCGTCTTTTATGGTCCCTGAAATAAAGTTTTGACCGTATCCCTGTATATGAAACAAAAAAGCCAAATTCAATAAGATGAATTTGACTTCTTTTTTATCTTGGAAAAAGTTTCCGAGCATTATTTAAGCAATAATTTTTTGCTGAATGACCCCATTTCTAGAGTGCCTTGAATAAGGTATGATCCCTTAGGTAATTCGGAAAGATTGATATATTCATTAGACCTTACATTTCTTTCATATATCTTTTTACCATTTAGGTCAACTATTGAGACGTAAAACTCTTGGTTTTTTCCTATATTTATTTGAATAAAATCATTTGCAGGGTTTGGAATAATTTCAACATTTTGTGAAATATCTATATTGCTTGTGGATGCTGCTCCGCTGTAAACAACCACTAATTTAGGTGCTCTTTCAGGATGATTTTTTCCATCACCACCATCTGCTGGATCTTCTTCATTTTCGAAAGATTCCATATCTCGTGCATTGTCTTCATTGCTTGCGCCTTGGTCAGAACCCTTTAAAAAAATTGCAAGGGCATTTCCAGATTTCCATCCACTTCTATCGACAATTTCTTGAATGACTTGTGCAAAATCAGCTGATTTGTATTTTGTCCAGATCGTCCATTTTTCGTTTACGTTCCAGAGCACTGAATCATTCGTTTGTTTTCTATCAGTAATAAGGTTATCCAAATCAAAAGTTTCAGCGTTATCCGTTGCTTCACCGATGATAGTAATTAAGGCTTGATCGTTTTCTTCTTCATGAGAGTAAACTTCTAGATAGGCTGAATCAACAATTGCGCCTTGAGGTATTTGAACATTTGTAAATCTTAAGCCAACAAATAGGGTATTAAAATCATCGCCTTCCCAACCTGCGTCCAGGTCATCATCATACAGTTTATCCATTGTTTGGTTTTCTTGTTCGGCATCATCACTGGAAATATTTACGGTATCATTTTCTACCAACTCAAAGGAAGTTCGTTTTATACTGACCTCAAATCTGGTTTGTCCAAAAAGAATAGAATTTAGGAAAACTAAATGAATGATTAAAAGGCATACTCGCATGTGACAAAAAAATGGGTAGAATGTAAATTTAACCTTACTAGATGGTCAAATAAATATGATTTCTATTCGCTTAAATCGGAAATTAAAGAACTTTGTTCTCTAAAAGTGCGAATAGGTATCGTTTTATACCCAACTTTTGGGGGTAGTGGTGTTATTGCGACTGAGCTAGGTAAAAGTTTGGCAAAAAAAGGACACCAAGTACATTTTATTAGCTACGAGCAGCCGGTTCGTTTTGAACATTTCTCAGAAAACATTTTTTTTCATGAAGTTTCTGTTTCAAAATACCCATTATTTAGATTCCCACCATACGAATTGGCCCTAACAGGCAAAATAGTTGATTTGGTAAAGTACGAAAAGTTGGATTTGTTGCATGTTCACTACGCGATTCCTCATGCAGCAGCAGCAATTATGGCCAAAAATATTTTGAAAAGTAGCGCGATTCAATTGCCAATAATTACTACCCTTCATGGAACTGATATTACCCTTATTGGAAGAGACAAAATGTACACTCCAGTAATTAGCCATTGTATTGAGCATTCAGATGTAGTTACAACAGTTTCTGAGAGTTTAAAGGAAGATACAATTGATTATTTTAATGTGAAAAGAGATATTACGGTGGTTCCGAATTTTTTGGATCTTAATCGTTTTAAGAAAATGGAAAATAATGCATTAAAAGATTGGGTAGCACCTCAAAATGAACACATCATTATCCATGCATCTAATTTTAGAAAAGTAAAAAGAGTGCAAGATGTAATAAAAGTCTTTTGTAAGATCAGAGAGAAATTGCCTGCCAAGTTGCTACTAATTGGTGATGGCCCGGAGAGAAAAAATTTAGAAAATAAATCTCGTCAAAATAACCAAGCTGACAACATTAAATTTTTGGGAAAACAAAATAAAATTGAAGAAATTTTGTCTGTTGGCGACCTTTTTCTTATTACCAGTGAAACAGAAAGTTTTGGGTTAGCAGCCTTGGAGGCAATGGCGTGTGAAGTTCCAGTGATTTGCACCAATACGGGAGGTCAGAAGGAAGTTATGCTTGATGGGCGCACAGGTTATTGTTGTTCAGTTGGGGACATTGATGGAATGACAGAGAAAGCGCTATCACTATTGAATGATCCTCATAAAATGGCAAATTTCCAAAAGGACGCTCGTAAACAAGCCCAAAAATTTGACCAAAAAGAAATAATTCCTTCGTACGAAAAACTGTATCAAAAATTGCTCAACAATTCGTAATGAAATGAGTTCTAGAATAAAATCTTACATATACTTACATATAGCAGTTTTTCTTTTTGGCTTTACAGCCATTTTAGGTAAGCAGATATCGCTTTCTGCTATTTCATTGGTTTGGCACAGAATGTGGATGGCTGCTTTCGCCCTTTTATTCGTTCCAAAAGTTTGGCGTGGTATAAAAAAAATTCAACCAGTTGATAAAAAGAGATTTATCCTCATTGGCATATTGATTGCTATACATTGGATTACTTTTTATGGAAGCATAAAACTTGGCAATAGTGCATCTTTAACATTAGCTTGCCTAAGTACAGTAACCCTCTTCACGTCATTTCTTGAACCGTGGCTTACAAAAACAAAATTCCAATGGGTGGAGCTTGTAATTGGGTTAATTATCATTTTGGGCATATTGCTCATTGCACAAATGGGTAAAGCTTTTTACCAAGCTATTTGGGTAGGATTACTTTCCGCATTGTTTGCGGCGCTATTCTCAACCCTCAACAAAAAATATATCAAAGCAAAATATAACGCTTTGAGTATTTCGTCATTAGAACTTTTTGCCGGATGGGTTTTTTTGGTTTGTGTTACACCTTTACTTGATCAATCATTTTATAATCAGTTTACTCTTCCAAAACAGGATATTCCATATCTACTAATTCTTGCAATTTTATGTACAAGTCTTGCTTTTGTTTTGAGTGTAATAGCCTTAAAAGACTTGAGTGCATTTACCTCAAATTTGGCGATCAATCTTGAACCAGTTTATGGTATTTTATTGGCAGGTATTATTTTCAAGGAAAATAAAGAATTGGCACCATCTTTTTATTGGGGTACAGGAATTATCCTGATTGCGGTTTTTATCCATCCAATACTATTGAGATTTCAAAAATCAAAAATAAATCAGAGAGTTCATTCTTAACAATACCTTTGCCTTAAATGACCAATACCCATAAATACATAGTAACCTCAGCACTTCCTTATGCTAATGGGCCTTTGCATATTGGTCATATTGCTGGGGCTTATTTACCCGCTGATTTATACGTGCGCTTCTTAAGGCACAAAAAAAATCTAGATGTAAAATTTATATGTGGCACAGATGAGCATGGAGTTCCTATTACTATTAGAGCAAAAAAAGAGGGAAAGTCTCCAAAAGAAGTGGTTGACTTTTACCACGAAAACATCAAAAAATCTTTTGAAGGACTAAAGATAAATTTTGATGTTTTTTCAAGAACAAGCTCTGATACCCATCATCGTAGATCTCAATCCTTTTTCAAAAAATTATACGACAATGGTGTTTTTGAAGAACATGAAAGTGAACAATATTATGATCAATCAACTCAGCAATTTTTGGCGGATAGATACATCACCGGACGGTGTCCAAATTGTAGTTATGAAAATGCGTATGGTGACCAGTGTGAATCTTGTGGTAAATCACTTAGTCCATTAGAATTAATTAATCCAAAATCAGCCTTAAGTGGGCGTCCACCAATCCTTAAAAAAACAAAAAACTGGTATTTACCTTTGGATAAATTGCAAAGCTCTTTTTTGGATTCCTATATAGAAGGTCTTCGCACAAGTTTAAAACCCCATGTATATGGACAGTGTAAAAGTTGGCTCAACGAAGGATTAAAACCACGAGCCATGACCAGGGACTTAAATTGGGGTATTAAAGTTCCCGTTGAAGGCGCCGACGGCAAAGTTCTTTATGTTTGGTTTGATGCCCCAATCGGCTATATTTCTATGACAGAGGAATTAACAGAAAAGTGGACGGAGTATTGGCAAGACGAAAAGACTGAATTAATCCATTTTATCGGGAAAGACAATATTGTTTTTCACTGCCTCATTTTTCCAGCAATGTTGCATGCACACGGTGATTTTATTTTGCCTAAATATGTTCCTGCCAATGAATTTTTAAACTTAGAAGGAAAAAAAATTTCCACCTCAAGAAATCATGCAATTTGGGTAAATGACTACCTCAAAGATTTCCCACATAAAGTTGATGAGTTAAGATATGTATTAACTTCAATAATGCCCGAAAATAACGATGCAGATTTTACATGGAAAGATTTTCAAGCTAGGGTAAATAACGAGTTGGTGGCTATTTTAGGAAATTTCATTAACCGTGTTTTGGTTTTAAGCCATAAATATTTTGAAGGTTATGTGGCTCAAGGTCAAATGGATATAACTGTTGAAAGTAAGGTGCAAGATTTAGCTCAAAAAATAGACTTTGCGCTATCAAATTTTGAATTTAGACAAGCAAATACGTTTTTTATAGATTTAGCAAGATTGGGCAACAAATATCTTCAAGAGCAAGAGCCATGGAAAAAGTGGAAGGAGGAAAATCTCAAGCCACAGGTTCGTAATTGTTTATTTACCTGTCTGAAATTGGTTGAAGAAATTAAAAGACAGGCACAAATATTTCTCCCCAATACTGCGGAAAAAATAAAAAACACCTTGAATCTTTCAAATGCAGAAGTACTTTCACCCAAGCACAAGCTTAACAAACCTATGCTGCTATTTGAAAAAATAGAGGATGCCGAAATCCAAATTCAAATCGATAAATTACTACCAAAAAAAGAAAATAAACCTATGTATAAAGAAGAAATTCAGTTTGATGATTTTGAAAAAATAGATCTACGCGTTGGCACGATAATAGAAGCCAAAAAAATGGAAAAAGCGGATAAATTGCTTACACTACAGGTAGATATGGGGGGAGAAATAAGAACAATAATTTCAGGGATTGCACATCATTTTAGTCCAAATGACGTCTTGGGACAGCAGGTTACGGTTGTGTGTAACTTGGCACCACGAAAAATTAGAGGTTTCGAAAGTCAGGGAATGATTTTGATGTCAGAGGATTTATCGGGTCAATTACAATTCAACCAACCCAGTGTAAAAGTTGCCAACGGTAGTAAAGTAAATTAACCAGACAACCCACCGTCGATTCCTATAATTTGTCCAGTAATAAATTTACTTTTATTGGATAACAAAAAATGGGTGGCACTTGCTATATCTTCTGCGCTTCCGATACGCTTCAAGGGATGTCGGTCTTTTGCAGCTTCTCGCATTTTGTCATTGCGCAACAATCTTTCTGCCAGAGGCGTGTCAGTGAGCGATGGTGCAATACAGTTTACTCTGTATTTTGGCGCCCATTCTGCCGCTAAAGATCTTACTAAGCCTTCAACCGCGCCTTTAGCAGAAGCCACAGAGCTATGAAATGACATACCTTTTTGTACAGCCACAGTGCTGTATAAAACGCTACTTGCCTCAGGATTGAAATTTGGAGAAAAATGTTGAAGTGCTTTTACAGCACCCAACAGGTTGATTTGAAAGTCGGCCATGAAAAAATCTGGTTTTAGCGCACGGAATGGTTTTAAATTTATGCTACCAGGCAGATACACAAAACCGTCAATACCTTCAATAGCAGGGAAAGAAGGATCTTCTTTGGTTACATCTGCTGAATAAAAATATGTATTACTTGAGGAAACATGTTCCCCTGCGTTTCTACTTATCACATGAACTTCCCATTCATTTTCTTGTAAAATTTTAAGCAAAGAATTACCAATACCTGAAGTTCCCCCAATTAAAATAGCTTTTTTCATCTTATTTTACCAACACAATCGCTTTTCATTAGTTTTACATAAACAATGAAATTTCAGCTTGTTTCTGAATTCCAGCCAAGTGGTGATCAGCCCCAAGCCATCCAAAAATTAGTGGATGGAATTGAACAAAACTTACCAGCGCAGACCTTATTAGGTGTGACGGGATCTGGAAAAACATTTACTATGGCAAATGTTATTCAAGCAGTTCAAAAACCTACCTTGATAATTAGTCATAACAAAACCTTGGTTGCTCAATTGTATGGGGAATTCAAACAATTTTTTCCAAAAAATGCGGTTGAATATTTTGTGAGCTATTATGATTATTATCAACCAGAAGCTTACATCCCTTCAAGCAATGTATATATAGAGAAAGACCTTCAAATAAATGAGGAGATTGAAAAACTGAGGTTAAAAACAACATCAAGTTTATTATCTGGAAGAAGAGATGTTGTAGTGCTCGCTTCAGTTTCTTGCATTTATGGTGCGGGAAATCCAAATGATTATGAAGACAGTATTATACGTTTGGAAAAAGGTCAAATCATTGCGCGAGATGCTGTGTTGTATGCTTTGGTAGAATCTTTGTATTCAAGGACTACAGCTCAGTTTGAGCGAGGAAATTTTCGTGTAAATGGTGATACAGTTGATGTTCATCTGGCTTACGAAGATTTGGGTATTCGCATTTCATTTTTTGGAAATGAAATTGAAGAAATACAAAGTTTTGATCCCCAATCAGGTTTAACAATACAGAACTATGAGCATATAGCAATTTTCCCTGCCAATTTGTTTGTAACGCCTAGGGATCGATTACAGAACGTTATAAAAGAGATTCAAGATGACCTAGTTGCACAAACACAATATTTCAACGATTTAGGCAAATTTTTGGAATCGAAAAGATTGGAGGAAAGAACAAATTTTGATTTAGAAATGATGCGTGAACTAGGCTATTGCAGTGGTATTGAAAATTATAGTCGTTATTTTGATCGACGAAATCCAGGAGAAAGACCCTTTTGTTTGTTAGATTACTTTCCAAAAGATTTTTTATTAATTGTGGACGAGAGCCATGTTACGATTCCACAAGTTAGAGGCATGTTTGGGGGTGATAGAGCTAGAAAGCAAAATTTGGTAGAGTATGGCTTTCGTTTGCCTGCAGCAATTGACAACAGACCATTAAAATTTGAGGAATTTGAAACTATGACGCCACAAACAGTCTATGTCAGTGCAACACCTGCAGACTATGAAATTCAAAAGTCTGAAGGACTGATTGTTGAGCAAATCATAAGACCAACTGGTTTGCTAGATCCCCCGATTGATGTTCGCCCGTGCGGAAATCAGGTAGAAGATTTACTTGAAGAGATAGATGAAACAGCAAAAAAAGGAGATAGAGTGTTGGTTACTACCTTAACCAAAAGAATGGCAGAGGAGCTGCACAAGTATTTGAGAAAATTGAATATAAAATCAGGGTATATACATTCAGAAATTAAAACCCTTGATCGAGTAGAAATTTTAAGATCCTTACGTTTGGGAGATATAGATGTATTGGTTGGTGTGAATTTATTAAGAGAGGGTTTAGATCTACCAGAAGTATCTTTAGTAGCTATATTGGATGCAGATAAAGAAGGGTTTTTACGCTCAGAAAGATCGCTCACTCAAACCATTGGTCGAGCCGCAAGAAATGCAGACGGAAGAGTAATCATGTACGCAGACGAAATTACAGAGTCCATACAAAAAACTATAGATGAAACCAACAGAAGAAGAGAAATTCAAACCCAATACAACGATGAAAAAGGTATTGTTCCTAAAACTGTTCGAAAAACCAAAAACGAAATATTTGAGCAGACTAGAGTAGTTGAGGAACATAAGCCTTTAAAGGAAAGAAGGAAATACAAGTTACAAGAAGAAAAACTTAGTCAAGTAGCAGACCCAGTTACCGATCTCTTATCACCAAACGATCTGGAAAAAGCCATTGAGCATACCCGTAAAAAAATGATGCTCGCTGCTAAAGAAATGGACTTTATGGAAGCAGCTAGATTAAGGGACGAGATGTTTAGATTAGAAAAAAAAAGGCCTAGTAATTAGCTAGGCCTTTTCTGTCAATCAAAAAGCGATTAATTTTTTGAATCTTCAAGATCTTCTGTTTGCTCTTCAGATATTTTTTTCTTCTTACCTTTTTTCTCGGTTTTTACTTTCTCAGCTTTTACTTTTTTATCTTTTTTCTCCTTTTTCTCCTTTTTTTCCTTTTTATCTTTTTTCTCCTTTTTTGAAGAATCACCTCCATCATTTGTTTCTTTAATGATTTCTGAGGTTTCTTTTTCTCGCTCCGCGCCTGCACTATAAAACAATTTCATACGGACTCTTCGGTTAATGGCTCTACCTTTTTCTGTAGCATTATCTGCAATGGGTTGGGTTTGTCCAAAACCTTCAGCAAAAACTCTTGTAGCAGAAACACCATTAGAAATAATATAATCTCTAACCGAGTTTGCTCGTTTTTTTGATATTACCATGTTTAGATCAGGAGTTCCGGCGTTATCTGTATGTCCCTCAACCAAAATATTAATGGTTGGGTAAGCCAATAGTATTGAAACAATTGTATCCAAATCGTCGAAACTTTCTTCTTTAATTTCCCAACTAGCCAATTCAAAAAAGATGTTGTTGGCTGCATCTTCTGTTCTTTGCAAAATTTCTTCTGGAATGTCTTCATCTTCATCTTTCACCCTCCAATTGCTCTTGCCGTAGTTGAAATTAATGACCAAACCGGCTGAATGATAAAGATACATATCATTGTATTTTTTAATTGATGGACCAACGGAATAATGAGGTGAACCATCGATATAGTCATCAAACAACATATTTAGTCTAGACTGAACCAAAAGATCTAGTTGGTCAGACAATGCGTATCTCACACCTAGACCTCCAGAAATGTGAAGTTTATGGGCTGTTCGCCATGTTACCTCGTCATTTGGGTCAATTGGGTTTTGATTTTTTTCGTTTAAGTACTCATTGTTTGTTTTGATTTTTGACGTGTACTGTCCATAACCAATTCCAGCTTGTATGAATGGACGCACCCTAGAGTTAACAGGCAAAATAAGGTCGTTATTTAGTTTATATCGAAGTCCTCCAACTACATCTAGCACTCTAGAGTGAAAGGAGATGGGCTCAAGCCTTTCTCTTTTTTGGTAGCCTAAATTTCCAACAGAACCAAAAAGAGTAATGTCAAAATTTTTGTTGTAGTACATGCTTAATGCACCACCAACTGCATGATAGGTTGGTCTTTTAGCGAAAAAAATATCGTTGGCTAAATCCCCAGTATATTCTCTTATACCTCCTGAAATTTCTAAACCAAATCTTTTAGTTTCATTTTGAGCAAAAACAAAATGTGAAGAAAAAATAAAGCTCAGAAACAAACAGAAAATTAAATTATATTTCTTTGTCATAGTTGTTTAAGATGTTGATATTATTCAATAATAAAGATATAAACTGAAAATTAAAAAATTGTTTCCTAAAAAGCATCTACTGTTGTGTCAAGCCGTTCATCCATATTTTGGTGCCTTCGGTACAATTTTTACATATGTCAATATTTTTTCGAGATTTTAAAATAAGTTTTCTGAAGGATTGATATTGACCATTTTGCCAAATCTCTTTGACCTTGTTTTCTAACACATTACCCATTTGATATTTAGCGTCTTTGTCAAAGCAACATGGCACCATAATCCCATCCCAAGTAATTACTGCCGATTGCCACATTCTCCAGCAATGATTTAGTAATTTATTTTTTATTTCATATTTACCACCTACTTTTCGATACCTTGCCCATTTGTTGTTTTTAGGTATTAATTCATTCCCCTCTTCGAAATTATAGATTTGAGCGGTTTTGATTTTCAATTGATTAACGTCATATTCTTTGGCAACTTTTTTGGCAAAAGGTATTTCATGTAAATTGTGGTCAAAAGCAATAAATTGCCATATAATGTTGGGGCTGTCAGAGCGCAACTTTTTTTTTGCTTCAACAAGATTTTTTGTGCCTTGCAAAACTTTCTCCAAGCTTCCTCCAATCCTATATTTTGTGTAAGTCTCCTCACTAAACCCATCAATAGAAATAATTATTTGATCCAAACCACTTTGAACCGTCAATAAGGAGTTTTTTTCATTTAAATAATGTGCATTGGTGGAGGTATGGGTAAAAATATTTTTCTTACTGGCGTATTCCACCATGTTAAAAAAAAGAGGATTTAGGTAGGGTTCGCCTTGAAAATAAAAGGTTAGGAAGCTTAGATAAGGGTGCAGCTCATCGATCACTTTCTCATATACCTCTTTTTGCAGCATACCTGTATCTCTTGAAAATGAACGTAAGCCACTCGGACATTGTGGACAGCGTAAATTGCATGAAGTAGTTGGCTCAATAGAAAGAGACATGGGCATCCCTCTGTGATAATTTTTTTTCGACCATTTGGATCTAAAGTACGAAAGATACAATACGAGGGAATTGATAATTTTTCGTGCGGTTAATTTTCTCAAATAGGCATATAAAATTCTAAAATTCATTACCCATGGCGAATGTAATTGAAAGTAATGAAGTATCTTGCCTAAAACATGCCTAAAACAATCACCTCAAAAAATTCACATTATTGATTTTGACCGATTGAAAAGTATCAAGATTTAAATAAAACGCAAAACCCAGCCTGGGCTGGGTTTTACTTGGTTAAGAGAAAGACTAGCTAGGGTTAAGTTTACCTAACTATGCGTATGAAAAAAATCATCTATTTATCCATCAACAATGAATTGATAAATGAAGAGTGCAAATGAAAAAAATAAAAAAATGAAAAAAAACCTTTCCGTCAGCTTCAAGGCTGATTTGAATCAGTGTCTAAGCTAATTTGAATCAGTATCTAAGCTAATTTATGTTCGCCTTAAAGTTTATTTTGCCTTTTTGGTCCATAATTTTGATGCTCATTTTTCTGTGCTTTCGTTTCCCACTAACCTCAATTAGCGCGAAATTTCTGTTAGAAATCAACGATTTTGGAACTCTTAAGGTGTTTTTTTCTCTCGGTGCTCCTGCGTGAGTTCCTGAAGTAAGAGGAGAAACGGTGAGGTCATATATAGTCGGAAAATTTTCTTTTTTAAGTACACTAAACTCTGAGTGATGACGATCGCCATTCAAGAAAACAACATTTCTGATATTTTCATTTTGAATGAAGTCGATAATCTCTTGTCGTTCTTCATGAAAACCGTAGTTAGAATACATTTCATATTTTGCTGCATCGTTCAAAAATTGACCTCCCATAATTACTATTTTGAAGGATGCTTTACTTGACGCTAAAACATCTTTGAGCCACTCTTTTTGTATTTTGCCTAAAATGGTTCTTTCGCCTGATTTTCTTTGATTAGGGCTTCGGTCATACCTATTGTCAAGCATAAAAAAATCAATATCTCCCCAAGTGAAATAATTGGTAATACCATTGCACCCTTCAATTTTATGTTTGGGGTTTGCCCAGAATAAATCAAAAACCTCTTTTGCCATTTTTTTGTTCCAAAAGCTCCTGTCGCTGTCGTTTGGTCCATAATCATGGTCATCCCAAATAGCCAAGTGGTTGGTCGAGGAAAGTAAATTTTGCATATCGGGGTTCGAACGTGTATGCGAATTTCTGTAAGCCATACCGGTAAATGTATTCCAGTCAAGTTCTCTATAATAGGTATTGTCGCCCAACCAGAGCATAAAATCAGCTTTCTGTTGTGCCATGGTTTCAAAAATTTCATACCCACCGCCATATGATCGACCTTTTCTATCATATTTTTTATCATTGATATAGGTGCAACTTCCTGCTATAAATTTCATATTGGGAGGATCCGTTCGAAATTGCCAAAGCGGAGGTGTTTTGAATTGTAATTTCCTATTTATAGGGAAATGCTTACCGTCAATAAAAAGTTGGTATGAATAAGTTTTGCCAGGCTCTACTTTGTCGGCTATAAGTGTGGCGCAAAATGCTTTTTCTTTTCCCGTTAAAACGGTATTTGTTTGGTTTTTAAAATGCCCATTGCTACCATATTTTATGAATACTTCGTGGCTACCTTTAGTTTGAACCCAAATGGCTGTCTCGCGCATTTCTGAATAGCCTGGCATTGGTCCACTTTGCAATTGACCGAAGGAAAATTTACAGGCTACAAGAAAAAAAATTGTACTGATTATATATTTAGGCATTGAACAAAGGAGCGATTTAAATTTTAATCCAAAGTTAAATGTTATAGTTTTTTAATTATTAAATACAGGTCATTCCAAGGGTTATAGTATTTCGCATAATTTTGATCAATGGTTTTTAATAGTGTTGTTTCTTGATTTTTTTGGAGGCAATTATTGTAGACACCTTTTTTTATTTGAGGCAGAACTGTTATCGAATTTATATCACAGTAACCTATCCATGTTTTTTGTCCAAAAAGGGTAGATAGAGCATTTTTAAGATACCTTTTTTTATTCCTGACCAACCAAATAAGTAAAGGAAAAAATAAAAGTAAAAATGAGGAAACCAAAATGTCTAATAGTCTTTTCTTGCTTTGAATAGATTCTTTATTGAGTTTTAATTCTATTTCGTTTCCTAAAAACTCTCCACGTTGATCCTTGCTGTTGCTTCCAATAATAAATGTACTATTTTCTGGCACTATTTTGTAGTTCAGCTTATTTCCTAAATTCATCATGGTTTGCATGATAAATTCTGAATCTACAGACGTAGAGCTAAATATTATTTCTTCTACATCAAATACATTAACTATTTCTACAATTTGCTCAGTATGCCCAAGAGCACTTTTTGCTTTAGGTTTTTTTGGGCTTAAATATCCAAGAATTTGGTATCTTTCACCATGAGTGGATGCCAACTGTTTTATTCTCATGAACTCATCGTAATTACTAATAACCAAAGCTTTTGAGCTAAGACTTTGGCCAAAATTTAAGTGCTTGAATTTGTTGTAATGTAATAAGGACCTGACGGTTAATAGTGCGGCTCCAATACTTAAACTGCTTGCAAGTATTATGCCTCTTGAAAAACGCAGATTTTCTGGCATTAGGCCGTAAAAAGCTAGAATAGTAATTGTGCCAATGAGCAGACCTCTAAATAAATTTTTTAGAGAAAATTTATCTGCGTAACTACCGCTAAATATTAGGGAAATTATCCAGAAAAGCGTATAGATTGGAAAATTTACTTGTACCAATTCCTTTGGATACAATTGGTCAAGCTTTATATGCTCTTCCCAATAAAATTTCATATAAATGAGTAAGCCAAATATGATAAATGTTTCGGAAACTAAGAGGCCATACTTATTGCTTAATCTGCCTAATTGAGCCATAAATGCCCTAAGCCAAATTGCTATTTTTAAGAAAGTGGCAAGTAATTTTTTATTTCCTTTTGTATAATGCTTATTGGCAAAAATGAGCATGGCTCCGTAAAATATTCTAATGTATTTGGCACTTTGTTTTTTTGTACTTTCACCTTTGTAATGAATGATGGTGGTATGTGGAAAATATATGTTCTTATACCCGCCTAATTGCACTCTGAAAGAAAGGTCAATATCTTCGCCGTACATAAAAAATCTTTCATCAAAGAGTCCAATCTTAACTAGTGTTTTTTTTCTCAAAAACATAAATGCACCAGCCAAAACATCCACTTCAGAGGTGTGGTTTTCTGGAAGAAACCCCAAGTGATATTTACCAAATATTTTAGATTTTGGAAAAATTTTATTCAGCCCGAGCATTTTATATATTGCCACTTCAGGAGTTGGTAGTCCTCTTTTACTTTCTGGCAAAAATTGACCTTTTCCATCTATCATTCTTACACCAAGAGCACCTGCCTGGCTATTTTCTTCCATAAATTGAAAGCATTTTTGAAAGGTGTCTTCTTTTACTAAGGTATCTGGATTTAGTAATAAAATATATTTACCAGTGCTTTGTTTTATGGCTTGGTTATTCGCTTGGGAAAAACCAAGATTTTCATGGTTTTCTATAAGTTTTACCCATGGAAATTTTTCTTTGATCATGGAGACTGAGCCATCTACCGAATTGTTGTCCACTACAAAAACCTCGCAAGCCAAATTTGTACTAGATTTTTTGACCGAAAGTAGGCATTGTTCTAAAAAGAACTTAACATTATAATTTACTATTACGACAGAGAGATTCAAGCCAACTTATCTGTACCAAAGGTATAATTTATTAGACTATCCTTGATAAAGTTCTATTTCTTTCAAAATTTTTTTACCTCTATTAAAAAGCCCTTTTGAAGAAAATGGAAGTATTAGGTGAATAGAATGCTTTAGTTCCTCCAGTAGGTCTTTGTGTATTTTGCCTATTTCTAGACATACCTTCATCGCAAAAGCGCGAATTGCTACTTGTTCGTTGTTGTTTTGAACCCAAGTTATACAATGATTAAATACCAAAGCCTGCTGGGCTTTTGGCACTTGTTGAGTTTGAAAAATTCTAGTCAAACATCTTTTTTGCATATTGGTGTTGGCTTTTAGCAACTTTTCGATGACAATTGGAAGGTATGGTTCTATGATATGGCTTTTTTGTAATGCACAATCGCTGACTGCCCAGGCAGCTTTATCGGCTATATTTTGGTTATTGTGAAAAAGACATTCAACCAATTTTTTGAATAAATTTTTATCTTCCAGCGCCAAGAATATGACTTGATTTAAGTCAGTTTTATGCTTTATTTCAGCTAATTCTTCGTGCACATGAAATGTATTCAAAACAATAAGTTAATTTCAATTTAAAATAAGTTGACTGCCGTTAAAGTAAGTTTGTCTTATGAACAAATCTATTATTTTTATATTGCTTTTTTTGGGGTGTTTTGGCATCTCGCTCAAAGCGCAAAACAATTTAATTGAATCACCATTTGGGATTGGAGACAATGAGTTGTCGAGCATTAGTAAGGAGCTTATTTTCAATCTAGACTCAGTTCCTAGATTGTTAATTATTGAGTGCTATGTGGGAAGTTTGAATGTATTTAACCACTTTCAGGTTACAGTAAATCAAAAGTCACTTACTGCACATATTCAAACTGATTTGGCCAATTCAAGATTTTCTTTTTGGGATACAGACCACAAAAATTATACGGTTGTTAATGAAGGTGTTTATGATAAAGAAAAAGACTCCATGCAGTCAACTGCCAAGCTCATTGTTTATGTTCCAAATAGCTATTTGCAAAATGGTGAAAATAGTTTGCGTTTTTATAATGAGGATAACGACTCACCTCACATGGATGACTATTGGGTAAGTGGCGTTTATTTACATCCACGAAATATTGAAGCAAGAGATTTTTACAAAGATTGGCGAGTAGCTAAGTAGCTTCATTGGAAAGCTAGTCTTGTTAGCACTTTTTGCAATACTCTTTTTAAAATCAACATGGCCAAATCTTGAAGGAAATTTGGTTTTTCCTTATCAAGCTTAAGCGTGTACTTTTCGGGCACATCTATTATGTATAATATTTGGTCTAATTTGTTGTGGTGTTTTTGAAGAGCAAGGGCAATTGTTGTATTTAATTCCATTGCATCAAACAAAATTTCGAGCTGTGAAGAATCTATTTCAATGGCGCATCGACTAAAGTCTTGTGCGATTTGTTGTACAAAAAGTTTGTGGATATTTTCCTTGCTCAGCTGTAGATCAATATCTTCTCTTTTTTCAAGCCAGTTCATGCTCAAAATGATGGAGGATGCTAAGGAAGAAGCCTTCACCATCTTGGTTATTTAATGCCAAGTCTGCGGCTCTTTCTGGGTGTGGCATCATACCAAATACGTTTTTGTTTGTATTGCAAATACCGGCAATGTTTTTTACCGAGCCATTGGGATTGGCTTGTTCACTTGCTTCCAAGTTATCGTCGACGTATCTAAACAATATTTGTTGATGGGCTTCCATTGAAGCAATTGTCTCTGGATTAGCGAAAAAACGGCCTTCTCCATGGGCAATAGGTATTTTGTACCTTCGGTTTGATTGCAGTTGGCTTGTCAAAATGGTTTTGGTATTTTCTACTTTTAGCAGACTATTTTGGCAAATAAACTTTTGATTGGTGTTTCGCAATAGGGCTCCAGGAAGCAGCCCAGATTCGCACAAAATTTGGAAACCATTACAAATACCCATCACAGGAAAGCCCTTATTGGCAAAAGCAACTACTGACTGCATGATTGGGGAAAGTTTGGCAATGGAACCACTTCGTAGGTAATCCCCGTAAGAAAATCCTCCAGGTAAAAACACAAAATCAACTTCTTGTAGGTTGGTTTCTTTATGCCAAAGCTTGATGGCTTTTTGTTTGGTTACTCGTTCAATAGCATTTACTAAGTCTTGGTCGCAATTGGATCCTGGAAAAACTACAACACCAAATTTCATTACTTCAAACTAAAGTATAAAACTCGGTTTTTTCGGTAGTATGGTTCCTAATTATTCCAGCTGAGATTAAATTCACCAATATTCTTGAGGCTCTTTGTTTAGAAATATTCACCATTTTTCGAAACTCCTGAAGTGTAATTCGCTCATTTTTTTGGAGATAATTTAAGATGGCTTTTTCCTTGGACGAATATTTTATGAAGGTGTTTTTGTCGGATTGGGTTCTTTTCATTACATCCAACACAACTTTGCTCGCCAGCAAGCTTTTGTCGTTCACCCTTACATACGCCCACCATTTTTCATCTTCTCCTTTTGCAAAATATGGCTGTTGGCTACCTATAGGAATGGTACATTCCACGATTTCTTTTTGGCCAATATTCCAAAGTGTTATTCTGATATCTAGGCTAGGTTTACAATAAAATTTGGCTGCCAAATCGAGCATATAAATTTCATCTTCAGATTTTATGCCTGCTATTGAGCCGTTATCTCTAACGCCTATGAGGAGTGTGCCACCTTTGGTATTGGCAAATGAACACATCGTTTTGGCAATTTTGTGGGCGCTAGAAACAGTTTGTTTAAAATCCAAAACGGTGCTTTCACCTTCCTGTATTTTTTTGGAAATTTCGGGTGGTATGGAAAGTTGTATCTTTTCCATTCGACATACAAATAACATTTTTATTTTTAACATGTTTCCATTTTATGCGTCTTGTTATTCAAAGAGTAAAGAATGCTGGGGTTTTGGTTGACCAGCGAACTGTTTCAAAAATTAATGAGGGCTTGCTAATTCTTTGTGCTGTGGCAGAAAATGAGCAAACAGAAGATTTGGAATGGACGGTAAATAAAGTTTTGTCTATGCGTATTTTTTCAGATCAAGCAGGAAAAATGAATAACTCAGTTACCGACATAGGTGGTGAAATTTTGGTAGTTAGTCAGTTTACTCTTTTTGCAAGTACAAAGAAGGGTAATAGACCTTCTTTTGGGGGTTCTGCCAAGGGTGAAGGTGCCAAAAAATGGTTTGATAAGTTTTGCCAACAACTATCTAATAAAGGCGCTATACCTGTTCAAAAAGGAATTTTCGGAGCAGATATGCAGGTAAGCTTAAAAAACGATGGTCCAGTGACCATTTTGCTTGATAGCAGGGATAGAGCGTAGTTTAATTTTTTATAAGCAACATGAGTCCGTCCCGAACTGGCAACAACAAGTTTTGAACCCGATTGTCTTGATGAACTTTTTTATTAAAAGCGTCAAGGGCTTTGGTCTCTATATCTTTATCAAGTTGATTTTGGTCAAGAACCTTGCCACTCCAAAGAACATTGTCAGCAATAATTACCCCACCTTTTCTTAATTTCGGTAAAACGGCTTCATAATAATGCGCATAGTTTTCTTTATCTGCATCAATAAATACCAAATCGAAAGTGCAATCTAGGTTTGGTATAATATCTAAAGCATGACCAATATGCATGTGTATTTTGTTGTTCAATTGCGCCTTTTCAAAATAGGTTAGGGCCTGTTCTTGTAATTCTTTGTTTATTTCAATGGTGTGTAACTGCCCATCTTTCTCTAGTCCTTCGGCCAAACAGATAGCTGAATAGCCCGTGTATGTTCCTATTTCTAGGATATTGTTTGCTTGAATGAATTGGCTAATAAAGCTTAAAAATCTTCCTTGTAAATGGCCAGAAAGCATTCTAGGCGTCAAGACTTTTGCGTAGGTATATCGGTGAAGTTCTTTAAGTACGTCAGATGCTTCTTGGCTGTGATTTTCTGCGTAGTCGTTTAAATTTTTGTCAATGAATTCCATCTAAAGATAGGTTTGCGCCGACCAATTTATGGTCGGAATATATTTCTTGGCTACTAAAATAGCAATTGCATGTAAACTCTTTGGAATATAAAATATAGTCGATTCGAAAAATAGGAAAAGGCTTTAAATAGGTTGGCCCCCAGCCAAACCCTTTGCTTAAAAAAGCATCGGAAGTATAGGGCGTAAACTGTTGGTATACAAAGCTGCTAGGGACATCATTAAAATCACCCATGACCAAATAGGGTATTTCTGTCTCTTTAATTTTATTGATTATAGTTTTGCTTTGTAAACTTCTTGTAGCTACTTGTCTTGACAATTTTTGCGACAGATTTTTTGCATGAAAAATATAAGACGAATCCAATACTGGTTTTTTCATTTTTTGATAATCCAATCTTTGAACGCTATTGGTTTCTAAATGCACAGCGAAAATGGCCACTTTTTGCCCTTTGATATTTATTTCGAATTGAATGGCCATGTTGCCCTTGGTTTTGTCAAAATCAATTTTTTGTGCCTTTACTATGGGGTATTTGGAAAGAAGTTTTATTCCGGGGCGCACCAATCCATCGTCCTTAAAAGGCACAAATTGGCTATACCAATTAGCAGGTTTGTGGTCATGTTTGGTTTTGTATTCTAAAATGGAGATGACATCTAACTTTTCTTTTTTTGCATAGGCAATAATTTCGTCAAAATTTCCTTGAACTGCTTGGCCCAAACCCTGTGAATTGAAACTTGCCACCCTAAGACCTTCATCATTTTCATTTTGGGTGGAAAAATTAAAATTATTCTTGTGCGTTTTTAAACCAATTGCAATGACCAATAGGTTAATCAAAAGGTATTTAAATTTTAAAAGTAGCCATACAAAGCAAAAAAAGCAGGCAATTAAAAGCCATACCAAATAGCTTAAACTAAAAAAGTGAAGATAGGGAAACACACGTGGATCAACCGAAGAGGATACATACGAAAGTAAGAGTGCCAAAAGCACCAAAAGATTGAGTAAAAAAAGAAATTGCTTCAATAATTTGAACATTATTTTGAAGCTCTAAACAAGGTGTCTTTTTCTTCTTTACTCAAGCTGTTGTATCCTTTTTGTGAAATTTTGTCAAGAATGGCATCCACTTCATCTTGATTAGGAAGATTATTTTTTGGTCTTCTTTTTCGTTTTATTTTTCTTTCGTCTATCGTCTTTTCTTTCCGTTTGAATTTGGTCAAAATTTTATCTAACTGTGGTAAATTAATTTTGCCCTGAATATCTAAAACATATAAAAAACCATACAAGGCGCCTCCCAAATGTGCCAAATGTCCACCAGGATTACTCTGCTCAATCATTACGAAATCTAATGCGATGGAAATGATCGCAAGCCACTTAAGCTTTATAGGAATGATACCAAACAACTTTACAGAATATTCAGGCAAGTAGGTTGCTGCTGCAACAACAATGGCCAAAACAGCCGCAGATGCACCTACCAAACTTGCACCCCCAAGCATTGGTTTAAAAACTGGAAATATATTGTAAGAAAGAACAAAGAAAAGACCGCCCAATATTCCACCCATCAGATACAACCTCCAAATTCTTTTACCGCCTAGAAATCCTTCTAATATGTTGGCGATAAAATAGAAAAATAACATGTTGTAGAGGATATGGTTGAAGCTTGCATGTAAAAACATATAAGTAAGCCATGTCCAGGGTTGCAAAAGTTGCTTTGTAAAATCGGCTGGTAGGTAGAATAATTTAATTACTCTGCTCAGATCAATTAAAAAGAAGAAAGACAAAATTCGGGGTATGTAAAAAATAAAAAATGCAACTACATTAATGAACAAAAGCTGATTAACTGCTGAGTCGCCTAGTTTAAATCTAGATTTTATTTTTTCCCACCAATCGGTAAGCATCATTAAAAGAACTCATTTTTCTTTGTTTTGTTCCAGTATAGCACCAAAAGTACGCCAAATATTAGCCCTCCTATATGTGCAAAATGTGCAATTCCATCACTTGCTCCACTAGTGACACCTCTGTACCCCAAAAACAATTCGATAAGGCCATAGCCAATTGCAAACCATTTGGCCTTTATTGGAATAGGTAAAAACATTAGCATAAGCTCAGTATTTGGAAACAATAATGCAAAGGCACCTAATATACCAAATACCGCACCTGAGGCGCCTACGGTAGGAGTATTGATCAAACGATTATATTTGATAACGGCACCTGCGGAATTTGGGTTTTGTGCTACTATATCATTAAATGAATAGGTTACAGAACTTCTTATCATTTCTAGCTGCTCTGTATTTAGGTATTTGATAATTTGTTCAATTTGATAATTCTGCACAAGCGTATGTAATAAAATGGCGCCCGCACCTGAGAAAAAATAAAAAATTAAAAAGCGTCGTCCACCCCAAAGTCTTTCCAAATAACTGCCGATCATCCATACAGCAAACATGTTAAAAAAAATATGCAATAAACTTCCGTGCATAAACATATGCGTAAGCAATTGCCATGGTTTAAAGTAGGCCGAACTGTAGTGATGCAATCCAAATAGTTTGTAAAAATCAAGACCACTAAAGTATGGACCTAGAAATGTAAGTATGAAAAACCCAATGTTCAGGTTCACGATATTTCTTACCACTTCAGAACTGTTGTTGTTATATCTATTAAATCTAAACACGTTTAATTAAAAAAATTGGAAAGAAATTCTGCATCAAATTTATGAAATATAGCCCGTTTGTTAGGTGTATAGGTAGGGTATTTACAATTAAATAATTGGGTTATTAAGTTTTCTTGTTCCTCAAGACTTAAAGACTTTGTGCTCGGAATACATGTAGAGACGGCGATAGAAAAGGCAAGTTGTTCATCCAATGTTGTATCTTTTGAAAGCTGTGTTTGCTTATAATTATGCAATATCTGGTAAACAATTTTTTCTTCATTTCCCTTGCTAATTTTTGGAGGTATTCCATTAATGATAAAAGTATTTCGACCAAATTCAGCAATGTTAAACCCCATGGTATTCAGGATAGGTAAAAGTTCATGCATTTGCAATGCTTCTGTGGTTTCAAGTTCTACGGTTCTAGGGAATAGCAATTCTTGTGACACGGCATTTTGCAGTCGATGGGCGTTTAAATGTGATTCAAACAATATTCTTTGGTGCGCCCTCTGTTGATGGACAATATACATTTCAGTATTGAGCGAAGCCACCAAATAGGTATTGTTTACTTGAAAGCAATTGTTGATTTGTATTTGAACATCTTTTTCGGAGAAAAGGGGTTTTTGCAATTCAACCACTTTTTTCTCATCAAATATTTCATCTGTCTTAAATAGTGCTGGCCAATCTTGATTATTTGGGTTTGATTTTTCAAAAAAAGAAGTATTGATTTTTGGAATTTCCGTATTCGGATTGCGCACATAATCTATATCCTCAACAGGCTTGAGACCCAAATTTTTTAACATATTTTGTCCTTCAATATCTGGCACCTGATGATGGGTTCCTAAGGTTTTTTTTACTGCTGATTGCAGAATTTGGTAGATATAGCGTTGTTCTTCAAATTTTACTTCGGTTTTGGTGGGGTGTATATTGATATCAATTTTATTTGGATCAACATCCAGATATAGGCAATAGCTTGGGTATTGTTTACTTTCAATAAAACCTTGAAAGTTGTTGCCAATGGCGTGGTTTAAATAGTTGTCTTTGATGAATCTTCCATTTGCTATAAAGTATTGTTTTGCTCTCGTTCTTTGAGCAATTTTCGGCGTACCGATAAATCCTGATATTTTTACGATTTCAGTATCTTCATTGACCGAAAGTAGTTGGTTTGTGTCTTCGATTTCGAATACTTCAGCAATTCGTTTTTCTACTGAACTTTTTGTGTAGCGAAGCAGCATCTTATTGTTGTTGTATAGCGTAAAATCAAGATGAGGATTGCAAATGGCTACGCGGTTAAACTCTTCAACAATGTATCTTGTTTCCGTATGAATTGTTTTGAGAAAGTGTTTTCGTGCAGGAAGATTAAAAAACAACGATTTTATTTCTATCTGGGTCCCTTTTGGACAAGCTATGGCATTTTGATGAATCCATGTGCTGCCATCAATTTTAACTTCTGTACCCAACTGATCATTTTCTGTGCGTGTTTTGAGCGTAACTCTTGCAACAGCAGAAATACTTGCTAGTGCTTCACCTCTGAACCCAAACGTATTCAATTTAAACAGGTCGTCTGCATTGTTAATTTTTGAAGTAGCGTGTCTTTCAAAACAGAGTTTTGCGTCCATGGCACTCATGCCACATCCGTCGTCTTTAACCAAAACTTTCCGGATACCTCCTTCCTCAATAAACAATTCTATATTGTTGGCTTTAGCATCTACAGCATTTTCGAGCAGCTCTTTAACTACTGAAGCGGGTCTTTGAACTACCTCTCCGGCAGCAATTTGGTTGGCTACCGCATCGCTTAATATTTGAATTGTAGAGATTTTGTTCTTTTCCAAAACTGCTTATTTCGAATAGAAAATGTAAAAAAGTTTGTCTAGTAAATTGCCATCGACAACAAAGTAAAAAATAACTATGAGCAAAATGGCAATTAAAAATGTGCGCACTTTTCTTCCTTTTTCATCCAAATTGTATCTTGTTTTTTCTATGTTGTTATAGCTAAAACTATTGCGAATGTTTCTTTTAACCTGCTCAATATCTTCATTTTTTGAAATACTTTTTTTCTTGTGAAAATCTATTTGCGCTTGAAGTCTTTCTTTTTCGGGATCATAATATTTTGGAACATAATTGAACCTTCTGTTTGCTTTCCGTTTATATGGTATTCGGGGTAGTTCTATGGCCATTGGTATGTTGCGATTATAGAAATTTCAAGGTTAACATTTTTGGGCAATCCTGCAACAGCTACAGCCTCTCGGGCAGGATATTTCCCGTCTTTAAAATATTGGGCATAGATTTTATTGACCTGGGCATAATCATCCATATTTCGCATAAAAATGCTGGCCTTTACAATATTGCCTGTACTTAAGGATTCCGCTTCAAGCAGTGCACAAATATTTTTCATAATCTGTTCGGTTTCCGATGCAATATCGCTGGTGACCAACTGATTGGTCTTTGGGTCTATAGCAATTTGCCCAGAACAAAATAAAAAACCATTGGCCTTAATGGCTTGATGATACGGTCCAATTGCTGATGGGGCATTTGTTGTATTAATGGCTTTGATAAGATTCATATTAAACTCGTGTATCTTTGTTGCCTTATGCTTATTGGTTTATTAGGTGCTGAAAAAAAATGCCAGAGCTTACTTCCTAGTTTTTCAGACAGGTGCAAGATTATACAAATTAAAGACAATCATTTAAACGACTTTGATTTGCTTGTGGATTTAGACTTTGACGAACACCAAGATTTTGAAATTTACGAGGGTTTGGATGAGATTCCACTAGTATTGGCTTCTGCAAAATGTAGCCTGCGACAGGCACTTTTCATTAACCAAAGCAAAAGAAAAAATAAAATTTTTGGAATAAATGCACTCTCAGGATTTTTGTCATTCCAGAAAAAAGAGATGTCTTTATTGAACAAAAATGACAAAGACCTGCTCAATGACCTGATGACAAACTTGGGATGGCAATACGAAATGGTAGAAGACAGCGTTGGCATGGTAAGTCCGAGAATTTTGTACATGATTATTAATGAAGCTTTTTATACTGTTCAAGAAGGAACTGCCTCCAAGGAGGATATCAACATGGGGATGAAATTGGGGACAAATTATCCTTTTGGGCCCTTTGAATGGGTCGAAAAGTTTGGAATAAAAGATGTTTACGAAACCTTAGAGGCTTTGCATGAAGACACCAAAGAGGAACGATACAAAATAGCCCCGCTATTAAAACAGACGTATCTTCAGGCTGAAATGGTTTAAACTATCTCGCTTTTTCTTCATGCAATATTTTTCCTTTTGAATAATGTTTGTACCAGCATACAAAGATTCTTTAGGTACTGCCCAAATACTGATT
>NTKK01000017.1 GCA_002457675.1 Bacteroidetes bacterium MED-G17 | reverse complement strand
AAAAATATCAAAGTTGTCTATATAGCATATCTATTTCTTCTTCCAGTTTTTGTGCGAGTTTGAAAAGACTACTTTTATTCTGGTTTAATTTCTTCATCATTTCGGGGTTTCTGTAATTTTGTTCACTGGCCATATCTTGTTCAACTATTAATAATGTTTGTCGATATTCAAACAATTGATTCTCAAAATTTTCGATTTGCTTTTCTACACTTATTTCATCAGTTTCTACTGATTTAGCAATAGCTTTAATTTTTAGATTTTTCTTGCCTTTAGGAGGTTCTTTTTCATTGGGATTCCTCGCTAAAGTGGTTCTATTTTTCCAATCAACAAATTCAATATAATTGCCTGGATACTCTTTGATATCTTGGTTTTCAATCCACCAAACTTTGTTAGACGTTTTGGAAACAAAGTGCCTATTATGACTTACAATCACATAACTTCCTTTATAGTTGTTTAGCGCTCGAATAAGTACATCAATACTCTGCATGTCTAAATGGTTGGTAGGCTCGTCTAATAATAAAAAGTTGGCACCTGTAGTTAAAGTTTTTGCTAATGCAACACGAGCTTTTTCTCCTCCTGAAAGGACTTTTATTTTCTTGTACACATCATCACCCTCAAATAGAAAGCAACCCAATAATGTTCGCAATTCAGTTTCAGTTTTGTGTGGAGCAAAAGCTATCAACTCATCAAGAATTTCATTTTCTAAGGTTAAAGATTCTAATTGATGTTGTGCATAAAAACTTTCATCAACATTATGGCCATTAATAACTTTTCCTTCAAAAGAATCATCACCAGAAAGGATGCGAAGCAAGGTTGATTTTCCCGTTCCATTGGCTCCAATAAGTGCTATTTTATCATCCCTTAAAATTTCTCTATTGATATTTTTAACAATTGATTTATTTATGTAAGATTTGGATATATTTTCCAGCTTTCTTACCATTCTGCCTGTTGGTCTGTTTATCGAAAAATTTACATTCATGGCTTGGTTGTCCTGCGCAACTTCTTCAAAGCGTTCTAATTTTTCCAATAGCTTAATACGAGATTGAACAGCCTTTGCTTTTGTGGCTTTTGCTCTGAATCTAGTAATAAATTTTTCTTGATCTTTAATATACTGCTGCTGGCTTTCAAATTGCTTCTGTTGCAGATCGTCTCGCTCAATCTTAGCCCGAAGAAAAAAATCGTAATTCCCAGCCCATTCGTAAACTCGTTTGTTGGTAATTTCTACTGTTTTGGTGCAAATTCTATTCAAGAATTCCTGATCATGAGACACAACAACAACACTTCCATGAAAATTATTTAAATATTTTTCAAGCCATTCTATAGAAGGTAGATCAAGGTGGTTTGTGGGTTCATCCAACAAGAGCAAATCTGGCTTTTGCAATAGCATTTTTGCCAAAATCACTCGCATTCTCCACCCACCGGAAAATTCATTTAGTGGCCTTTTCAAATCACTTGTTTGAAAGCCTAGCCCTAACAATATTTCTTCCGTTTCATTTTGCATGGTATACCCTCCTAAGTGCTCGAATTGCGCTTGCTTCTCTCCTAAAATGCCCACCAATTCATCTGAATACTCATTTTCCATTTTAATAAGTATTTCGTCGATTTCGGTTTGAAGGGTTTGAAGATTTGCAAATGCTTGAATGGCAACTTGTGTAATACTTTGCTCAGTATTGTATGAAATTAAGTCTTGGTATAAATAGCCAATTTTGTATTGTTTTGGTTTGTTTATGGTTCCTTCTCTAAGCTCAATATCTTCGTTGATTATCTTGAGTAATGTTGATTTGCCGGTTCCATTGCGCCCGACCAAACCTATTCTTTCACCTGGTTTAATTGTCCAATTTATATTTCTGTATAGATAATGCCCCGCAAATTCAAACGATATGTTTTGTATTTCTAGCAATTTCCAACCAAGCGATCAACAACAATACCGCATGCTACAGAAGCATTTAAACTTTCAGCGCTACCGATTTTTGGGATACCAATTTCATGAATATTCTCCCCAACAAGCTCAATAGGGATGCCATTTGATTCATTTCCAATTAGAATAAGTCCTCCCATTTTTTCTTGCTCATATATTGAGCGCCCGTTCATTTGGGTTTTATAGATTGGCAACTTATAGTTGGTCAAAAATGAATACATTTCTGTGTATTGAACGTTTACTCTCAAGAAACTTCCCATACTTGCATCTATGACTTTTGGATTGAACAGATCAACTGTATTGCTAGAGCAAATAACTTGATTGATGTTATACCAGTCTGCAATTCTTAATATAGCGCCGAAATTACTTGGATCCTGAACATCCCATAAGCCAATTTCCCACTTTTGTTCATTATCCTTTTTATTCTTATAACCTAAAGTTTTAAAGACGCCAATTAATTTTCCCTGATTTTTATGATTTGAAATATTATTTAGTTGTTTTTGTGAAGCAATAATTATTTTTTCTTGAACCCCCTCACCCCAGTCATTTTTGTCAAAATGATCTTGGGTCATCAATAAATATTCCAAGGGAAATGTGTTCTCGTTTATTGCTTCCAACACGATTTTTTTTCTGTCAATCCTAAAAAGGCTCAATTTTTGTCTATTCTTTTTTGTTGTAAGCGATTTTATCTTTTTTTGTTGACTCTGAGACAAGTACATCCCTGGTTTGACCTATGCTATGCAAAACTAGCCATTGTTTTGATAGTTTGCCAATGCTTTTCAGCTTGTACACCTACCCGCATGCTTCATAAAGAGGAAGCGTTGTTTATAGGTTCTAAAATAATTGGGAAGAAGACAGAAACTGGTCAGTTAGAGAAGGAACGCACCTATCTGCACAATAAAAAACTTTTTGGTGTTTTCAATACCAAATTAAGATTGTATCAAAAAGGCGTAAAAAGACTGAATAAAAATAATGGTTCGGATACCAGTAAATTACAAAATTGGCTGATTAAAAATGGAGACCCGCCCGTTATTTATGATCCTAAATTTGTGCAATTAGAAAAAGAGAATTTAAGCAACTTCTTAATAGATAAGGGATACATTAATACGAAAGTAACGCATGAAACTTTTCAAAAATTTGGTAATAACAAGCTTATTGGTGTAAAATATTTTGTTAAAAGTGGTCCTCAGTGGCTAATAAATTCTGTTCATTCTGATGGGTTTAACAAGCATTTCGATTCAATTCTACAAAACGCGCTGGCGAATAATCAAATTGCACATGAAAAACCTTTAGATTTAAGCTTTTTAAAAAAAGTAAAAACTGAACTCCTTGAACAAGCCCAAAATAATGGATATTTTTATTTTGATGTCGGCCTTCTAAATGTTTGGATTGATACAAATTGCTCGAATAAAAGAGTAGACATTTATTTTGATTATCATGCCGAAAAGGATAAAAAAGTATTTGTCCGGCAAAAAATAGATACGGTAGAAATAATATTTGATTCAGAAAAAAACCATTATCAAGAAATTCAATTGAATGGTATAAACTACAAAACACTTGCAGGTCAGCTTAAACCAGAAGTTTTAGATAACTTAGTCAAAATAAGGCCAGACGAAATTTACAACCCGGCCAACACTACTTTTACCTACAACAACCTTCTAAATCTTGCCATTTTCAAAAGTGTGAATATCAATTTCACGCCTTCTAAAGAAGATAGTAGCAAGCTATTAAAGTGCACCATAAACTTGAAGCAGAAAAAAAATCATGAAGTGGTGTGGGAACCGCAAGTTATTTTCAACTCAGAAAGACAAATTAATCAAAATAGAAGTTACGGACTTCAAAATTTGCTAAAATTAAACAATAGAGATGTATTTGGGCATGCAGAGCAATTTGATATTAACTGGACATTAGGATTAGAAAGTCAATATGGCGCAGGCATATTCAAAATCAATAGTATCTCAAACAATATAAATCTCGATCTAATTCTACCATTTTTGGCCTTGGGCAGAAATAAATTTAATCAAAAAAGTTTTGATACGAAACAAACCATATTTGCTGCAGGGTTTATTAAAGAAAACAACGTCATATTCAATAGAACCTCGTTCCCTTTTAGTTTCATCTATGAAATCAATAAAAAAAACTGGTCTTATCAATTCTCGCCATTGCAAATTAGTTTCAACAACGCCTCTATTAACAATAAACAAAATGAGCTAAATAATTTAGTAATAAGACGGTTACTCAATAACAACCTAATCGCTGGATCAAAATTCTCAATGTTTTTTAATTCTGTTAAAAATGGGAATTATTTTAAAAGTAATATGCATTTATTTGAGTTGTCTGGAAATGCAATTGGACTATATCATGCGCTTACCAGTGGTTCAAGAACAATTGATAAAACTTTATTTAATGTCCGCTACTTTCAATATGTGAGATCAGAATTGGACGTAAAATCTTCAAGAAAAATTGGTAGAAAAAGTAACTTGGCCGTGAGAATAAATGTTGGCGCTGGCATACCTTATGGGAATTCAGATATAATGCCGTTTGAAAAACAATATTTTGTGGGCGGAGCAAATAGTTTAAGAGCATTCAAACCAAGAAGTGTAGGCCCAGGAAATTATGCAGGAAGTTCAGGCGTTCAGTTTGAAAAATCAGGAGATCTAATAACGCAAGCAAGCTTGGAGCTCAGAAATTCAATCGGTAAATCACTTTTTGAGACAGCATTTTTTATAGATGCTGGGAATTGCTGGTTGGTTACTGAACATGAGGACTTAAAGAACGGAAGTTTTAAAATGAAAAATACCATTCAATCTTTGGCATTAAACTCGGGAGCTGGTCTTCGTTTAAATCTAGGTTACTTTATCTTTAGAATGGATTGGGGTATTGCTCTTCATAACCCCAGCAAACCAAAAAATCAGCGATGGGTAATTAATTCTATTCGAAAAGACAAAATCTTATTTTTAAAATACAATACATTGTTAAACATTGGTATAGGGTACCCTTTTTAAATCTACACTTTAACTTAATAATTTTTTTAAATCCTCTGACACTTTATCAATTAGCTCTAAATTCTTTGAAACCTTTGCCTTGATATCATCCACTTGGCTGTTTTTATGATCTATCATATCTCCTTCTCCATGTACCAACCAACGTAAATCAATATCGGGAAAGCTGTTGGACAATTGAACTAACATATCAAAACTTGGCTTATTACGACCTGATTTTAAATGAGTTACAACTGGTGGACTAACGTTTAATTTTTGCGCTAACTGGGCATTATTTAGCTTGTAATGTGTTAATATTTTAACAACTCTTTGACTTATGCTTAACATTTGCTAATTGCAAAATAACAAATGTTAACGCCTTTACAAATGTTAATCAAAAGAATCAAAAAATATGTTATCATAATAGTATTATTGTACAATGAATAAAGCATTCTTAGCACCTGCGGTAGTATTTATCATGGCAGCTATGTCTCGTTTAGCATTTATTGGTATTCCAAACTTTACACCAATTGTTGCTATGGCGCTTGTCGGTGGTGTTTACTTAAATAGAAAGATCGGCTTTTTGATTCCTTTAGTTTCTTTACTATTGGGTGATCTTGTTTTGGCAATTGTATTTAAAAATCTATATCATGATTATCTTTTCAGCAAAAACATGCTTTTTGTTTATGTTGCACTTTTTGGATGTTATACAATTGGTTATTACAATAGAAAAGCTATTCATATTATATCACTCAGTAGTCCTTTTGCGGCCATTGCTGCCTCAGTCTTATTTTTTCTCATAACCAATTTTGGTGCTTGGCTTTCAAGCCCTTTTTATGCAAAAACAATCCATGGTCTAGGCCAATGCTACATCGCCGGACTTGCATTTTTTGACGGCGCTATTTTCGGTAATTTTTTCTTAAACTTATTAGCTTCTACCCTATTTTTCTCAACAGTTTTAAAGTATATTACTGCTAGCTTATTGAAAAATTATTTATTAAAGGAAAAACAAAATTAGATTTAATTAGGATAGGGAGTGTAGAATCATCCCCCCTCTAAATTTTGGAGAAATGTATGTTGATTTGGGCGGCATTGTTTCTCCATTATCGGCTACGTTTCTTATCGTTTTAAAACTTTCTGGAAATAGTAGAAACACAATTTGGCTTGCTCCCATTTCTCCTCTTACCTTATCCACATTTTTTGCTGGAAAAAACTCAATCCGTTTATCTGATTTAGAATCTTCAATTCTTAATAATTTTTTTATGATCGAGCTCTCCAATTCAATTACATCTGAACTGACTTCTTTTTTAAGCATAAAAGCTTTGTTTTCTAAAAGCATAACTATTTCTCCTGGCCCACTAGGCATTTGCACGTCAGGTAGTCTGGTAATTTCATAACCTAGGTTTGAAATTTTTTTCAAAAAAATTTCCTCAGATTGAGGTAGTTCGAGTTTTACTTTTCTATGAAACGCGTCAACGGCCATATCATCTTCATGAATAATACAAGATAATAGCCCACCTTTTTCAAGTTGTTGCTTCGCATTTAAATATTGATATATTGTATGGGTTCTGTGATGGCCGTCTGCGACGTATAGGCTAGACAGAGAATCAAAAAAATATTCGATTTTGGGATACACACGCTCATCAATAGAAAATATTTGGTGACGAATACCATCTATAGATGTGAAGTCTAAAATAAGCTCATTCCTTAATGAATCCCTATCAATTATGATTCTGTCACCCTTATATGCTAATAAAACAGGCTCACCTATAAGCTCCGTTTTATTAAATATTTCGTGGATAAAACTTTCTCTATTAGGCTTGGTCTTTTCATGAATCTTTATTTCACCCTTTTCATAATCTTTTAAAGACGTTAACCCAATAATCCCCCCTACTGAATAGTTGCCACTATTTTGAAAATAATACAAGTATTTCTTCTCCGTAAATTCAATTATTACTTTTTCACGCCATAGATTTTCTACATATTCTGTAGTTTCATGAACAAAATCCATAGGGCTAGAATTTTTATCCCCTGACAATAAATGCTTTTTGGTCATGTGATGCCAAGTAAGTTGGTTACTTAACATCTCATCAATTAAAGCTTGTTGCCCATCATAATCTGATGAACGTGCCGTTAATTGCTGAGCAAACCTACTGTTTGATGGAACTATCGGCTTGAATGGGGTGAACTTTGGCAAATTATTTTTTAAAAAAAGAAATTATTTTTTCCGCAAGTTCAATACCTATTCGCTCTTGTGCCTCTTTAGTAGATCCTCCTATATGTGGAGAGAGAGAGACATTCTTTTTTTTCAATATTGTCATATCAACTGGGGGTTCTTTGTCAAAAACATCTATTCCAGCATAAGCCACCTTTCCATTATCTAGAGCAGAAGCTAACGCACTTTCGTCAACGACGCCACCTCTAGCACAATTTATTAGAATTACCCCATCTTTCATTTTGCTGATTTCATCTTGTCCTATCAAAGGTTTTTCAACGGCGGGAACGTGCAAACTAATCACATCTGCTTTTTTGAAAAACTCGTCTAAACTAACAGAAGAAAACTCATATTTCAATGAATCAATATTTAAATTGTTATTAAAGCTGATGTCGAGTACACCGCTTGTTTTTTTTCTGTTATAAAAAACAACATTCATACCTAGTGCTATTGCCTTTTGGGCCGTCGCTTTACCAATCCTACCAGATCCAAAAATGCCCATAGTCTTTCCCTGCAATTCAAATCCATTTTTACCTGCCACTTTTTTTAAACTTTTAAATTCAACATCGCCCTTTGAAGGCATTTGAGCGTTTGAAATATACAAGCTTCTTGCAATGCACAAGAGGTGTGCAATAACGAGCTCAGCAACAGACTGACTGCTTGCTTTTGGTGTATTAAACACCTCAATATTCTTTGATTTTGCGTATTCAACATCTATATTGTCCATACCAACTCCACCCCTACCAATCATCTTTAAATTTGGTGCTTTATCCATTAAATCTGCTCGAACTTTCGTGGCGCTTCTCACCAGTAAAACATCGTAAGAATTGAGCTGATTGGGCAACTCATCTTTGCTAATATTTTTTATATCTACTTCAAAACCAGCTTTTTCTAGTAAATCTTCACCGCTTGGGTGAATTCCATCATTGGCCAAAATTTTTATCATACTAATTAAAAGTTTGCATTACATTGATTAAAGCATGTACACTATTGATTTCCATTGCATTGTACATAGATGCTCTGAAACCACCCACAGATCTATGTCCTTTAATTCCACTAATTTTTGCTTCTTTACATGCCTTGAGAAATTTATCATTTAAACTTTCATCTTTTAAAACAAATGTGGCATTCATGTTGGAACGATCTTGTTTTTTTGCCGTTCCTTCAAAAAGATCATTATTATCTATTTCTTTATATAAGCAATCGGCTTTTTGAAAATTCTTTTTTTCCATTTCCTTAAGGCCCCCGTTTTGTAGCACCCACTCGAGTGTTTGAAGGGTAGCAAAAACGGAAAAGACTGGTGGCGTATTAAACATTGATCCTTTACTTATATGCGTGTTGTAGTCCATCATTGTAGGGATTGTTCTATTTACTCTACCCAAAAGTGATTTATCAACAATTACCATAGTTACACCTGCAGGGCCCATATTTTTTTGCGCACCAGCGTATATGAGTCCGAAATCATCTGCCCTTATCTCTCTACTCAGAATATCAGAACTCATATCACAAACCATCGGAACAGTCGAACTGGGAAAATGGTGAATTTGCGTTCCAAAAATTGTGTTGTTGGATGTACAGTGAAAGTAGTCTGCATCTTCGGCAACGTCAAAGTCTTTAGGTATAAAATTAAAATTCTTGCTTTTGGATGAGGCAACAGTTTGAACATCACCAAAAAGCTTTGCTTCTTTTATAGCTTTGGTAGACCAAGAGCCCGTATCTAAATAAGAAGCTTTTTTATTTAGCAAATTATAAGCTACCATTAAAAACTGAGTACTCGCCCCACCCTGTAAAAATAAGACTTCATATTGCTCGGGAAGACTAAAGATCTCCTTGGTTGCATGTACTGCCCTATCCATCACCTCAACGAACTGAGGACTTCTGTGAGAGACTTCCAATATGGAGAGTCCAGTACCTGAGAAATTTTGTAGTGCTTTAACACTTGACGCTATTGTTGCTTCTGGCAAAATGGCTGGTCCAGCGGAAAAGTTGTGTACTTTATTCATTTTCCTTGCAAAACTAATTTTATTCGGCAATTCCAATTTCAGAATCTTGTTAATTATACATTAACTCAATTTTGCTTATTATACTTGTGGTGTCTGAATAGCACACATAACATATCTGATTGGCTACATAGATATCTAAAAAGACTAAAGAGCCAGAACAAAATTTTTTGGGATACAGCAAGTTTTTTTATTAAAGCCATATTGCATGAAGATTTACATATAAAGTCTTCTTCTTTAGCCTTTAATTTTTTTCTTGCGTTGTTCCCAACTATTCTATTTTTCTTCACCTTAGTGGCATATTTACCTATAAATAATTTAGAGCTAGAGGTCTTACTATTTTTCAAATCTCTTCTTCCAAAAAACGCCTACAATCTTCTGTTGGAAACCATTAAAGATATTTTAAATAATCAAAGATCCGGCTTGCTTTCGCTTGGATTTTTAATGGCGATATACTTTGCTAGTAATGGATTCCATACCATGCTGTCTGTCTTTGAAAAATATACAGATGGAGGTATTAAACGAGGCTACATTTTTAAAAGAATTAGAGCAATATTGTTAACCTTAGTTATATCAATTTTGGTCATTTTCTCTATAGGACTACTTTCAGCTGGGAATTTTTTAATTGCATTTTTCCAGGACAGTTTTTCTATACTACCAAAAGGTACCTTTTTCATTTCAAAAGTGGTTCAATATAGTTCTGTATTGTTTTTGGTCTACTTTATTTTCAGTTTCCTTTATTTTCTAGGAAGCTCAAAAGAGTTTAAGTGGCGTTTTTTTTCTACTGGTGCAAACCTAGCTACTGTTCTGAGTACCATGTCTACCTACTTGTTTGTTTTGTATGTTGCCAATTTTAATTCTTACAATAAGTTGTATGGAAGTATTGGGACGCTAATGGTATTAATGTTTTATATATACATTAATTGTACTGTTTTATTTATTGGTTTCGAACTGAATGCCAGTAAATCAAAAGCAAAGAATATATCTAAAAAATTAAAAAGTTAGTTTCAAAAAATACTATTATTGCAACCTTCGGAGAGATGGCAGAGCGGTCGAATGCGGTGGTCTTGAAAACCATTGACCTTAACGGGTCCGGGGGTTCGAATCCCTCTCTCTCCGCATATTATCTTTTTGATAATTTTTATCCTTAATTAATTTTATTCATTCCTTGTTTAATTCTTTTTATGCATTTTCGTAAAGGGTTAAGATGCGTATTTTGTTTAATTCTAGGAGGGTTTTTCTATGCCTTGTTTTTTGTTTTTGGTCAATTTTTATACACGCTCAAAATTCAAGTATAAATTACACTTGTAATATTACCTATTCCCCCCTTCAGAGATCATTTTGCGCAGGCGACACTATTTCACTCAGAGTTAATCCTGGAGCCCTAAATTACGCGCAATATAATTTTGATTTTAATTCAAATACTCTTCCAACCGGCTGGTCTGTCACAGGAGGTTCTAATTTTGGGCGTTTGAGTTGTGTTGCTCCTTCATTGACTTCAGATGCATTTTATTGGTCTTCAACAGCAGGAGGTAATACACCTTCTATTACTTCAGCTATTCTAGATTGCACAGCAGGTGGCGATATAACTTTTGATTTTAGGTATTTGCCAAATGCCCCTGGCTCTTCCGGCTTAGGTCTTGGCTGCGAAACGGCAGATGAAATTGATGAAGGAGTAGAATTACAATTTTCTATTGACAATGGTCTAACATGGCAGTCAATTGTATACTTATGTCCTGATCCAAATGGTCTAAACAAAGGTACTTTACCTGCTGTATGGGACTCGATCGGTGGTTATCCTCAAACTCTACAATCAACACCCAATAGTTCTGTAGGGCTTGGCAATAGAAATGGCTCTTGCGGGATTTTTAATTCTTGGGGTACCTATACTTTTGAGATACCTGCACAAGCAAAAACAACCAATACAATTTTTCGATGGACGCAAATTTTCTCTTCAGGTGACCCATATGACAATTGGGGGCTGGATAATATTAAAATCAATTCAGGTTCTCTATTTAGTTACCAGTGGAAAGAAAAAAATGATTCTATTTTAAGTGTTATAGACTCCATAACTTTCGTAATGTATCAGGATACTACATTTTTTCTTTCAGTAAGTGATACATTAAATAATGAATGTTTTGACACCTTGCAGTTAAAATTAAGCGAACCAAATTTGGATTTAGGATTTGATACATTGATGTTTACCAATTGCACAAAAGATAGTCTGAGACTTGGACTTGGAACCCAATGGTCTTCAGTTATTTGGAACACCGGTAAAACCGATTCTTTTATTTTCTTGAATACTACCGGTACATATTATGCCGACGTTTTGGATAGTGTTGGCTGCAAGGCAAGTGATACCATTAACTTTATTAACCCCGGTCAATTAAATGTTTCGGCAACCCGATCGGATTCTTTATTGTGTTTTGGTTTATCAAATGGTTTTATTGAAACTACCTTCTCAGGTGGATTTGGCCCCATAGATTTCTTGTGGGAAAATGGAGATACGACAAAAAATAGAAAAAACCTCACAGCAGGTACCTATAAACTTATCGTTTCAGATATCTACACCTGTCAAGATTCTATTGAAGTTCAAGTATTTCAACCTGATGCCATCAATACTAGTCTGGTCAATACCGATTCTGTAAACTGCTTCGGA
>NTKK01000016.1 GCA_002457675.1 Bacteroidetes bacterium MED-G17 | reverse complement strand
TTTTACTACCTTATTTGCACAATAACTACTTGCAAACGCTTCTGGTTTTGCTTTGAAAGTGTAACCCATGCCCAGAATATATCCCATCGCTTCTTTCAAAGCTATATTGCTCTTAAACTGTGGGTCAGTATTTATGTCCGCATGCACCTCCAAGTCAATATTATATCTATCTAAAATTGGGCACAACTTGTACGCTATTTGTATGGAGTCTGAAACTTCTTTGAGCATGCGTTCCTTAATACCAATATTCGCTTTAGTTCTATATTTATTGAGAAACAAGAAGCCGCCTCTCCCCTCCCGAAGAAACACAATGGCTGTTGCAAACTCAATAATGGTGCCTTTTACTTGACTATCTGAGCCAATACAAACCTTTATTTTGTGAGATTTTTGCTCCTCAACAATTATTTGCTCTACCTCTTCTTCAATTGATTTTTCTAATTTTTCTCCTGAAAGCTTCCTCCAAATCATTGACATCAAAGTAAATAGGTTAAGGCTTAACATAAAACATCTAATTCTTAACAAATTATTAAATATGACCACCCAAAACTAAAATCACCATCTTTGTATTTCCTTTATGTTAAGGTTGCTTTTATCAGTTGTTTTATGGCCAATAGCTCAACTTCCATATGTATTGTTGAAATTGATTGGCAAACTCTTTGGTTTATTGCTGTCTTGGCCTTTTCGGTATAGAAAACAAGTAATTGATAACAATTTACAAAAATCCTTCCCACATCTTAATCACGCAGAGATTACCAACATAAGACAAAAATATTATCGTCATTTGGGCTACCTTTTTGTAGAAGTTTTATTGGCAAATTATTTTCCAAAAAAATTAGTTATCAAATCTTTAGGTCGAGAACTAAACCATATCCAAAAGTCAATTAAAGAAAAAACAGACCAGTACGGCTCGATATTCTGCATTATGTCCCATACAGGCAATTGGGAAATTCTGGCTCAATCATTCCCTTTGCTTGGGGTTTCAAATGGCGTGATTGTTTACAAAAAATTGAGCAATTCTTGGTTTGAATATTTTTTAAATAGAGGAAGAACTAGATTTGGAAATGAATTAGTAGAAATGCGATCGACTACAAAGCACCTTGTTAGAAATAAATCAAAAAATCAAATTTATTTTCTACTGAACGACCAATCTCCAACAGGAAACGCTATTATTTGGAAGACTTTTTTACATCAAAAAACTGCATTTTTTGGTACGCTAGAAAAAATGGCTTCAAAATTTGACAGACCCGTATTTTATGCTTATTGCCGTAGAAAAGATTTCATGAATTTTGAGGTTAAATTTTTAGAACTAGAGTACAAATCAAAACAATCATTAACAGAACAATTCACTCAATTGCTTCAAGAAGATATTGAAAAGCAGAAATACAATTGGTTATGGAGTCACAAAAGATGGAAACTAAAATATTATGAACAATAGGATTGAAAGAGTATTACAACTTTCTGAATATTTAGAAATAGAAATACGCAAAAATACACCCCTATTAGCCGAATCTGAATTGGAGAACCCATGGTTTGTCAAGATTTTTTTGGATACGAGTATTTCAACTTGGGCAAAAAATTTGAATAGAACAGACCTGAACTCATTGCTGAATAATTTCAACCATGATGTAAATAAAAAGATTGGAATTGTTGCAGCAGGGAATTTACCACTTGTAGGTTTACATGATGTTATCGTTTGTTTTTTGTATGGATGTCAGGTTCGCATTAAACTATCTAATCTAGACCATATTTTAATGAAAAAGGTCATTCACTTTTTAGACCCAGAAGAAAAGCAAATTAAAATTGTGAATCAACTTAAAAATATTGACGCTGTAATTGCGACAGGGTCAAATAATACTTTTAGATATTTTGAATATTACTTTAGAGATTTACCTAAAATTTTAAGAAGAAATAGAACTTCTGTTGCCATCATAACAGAAGATGTTGACCATGTTGAACTCGAACTTTTGGCAGATGATATTTTTCAATATTTTGGACTAGGATGCCGGAATGTATCAAAGATATTTGTTCCACAAAAATTTGAAATTTCACAACTTCTACCTCATTTCGATAAGTATAGTTGGGTCATCAATCACAATAAGTTTGCAAATAATTATATGTATCGAAAAGCAATTTGGAATATGAATTTAGATCCTCATTGGGACAATGGTTTTTTGCTTATCAAAGAAAGCCAAAAACTACATGCACCAATATCCACCTTATTTTTAGAAAGGTATTCGTCCTTAAAAGATCTTAATTTCATATCAAGGTCAGAAGATATTCAATGTGTAGTAAGCAGAGATGTAAATCATGTGGATTTTGGTCAAAGCCAATCACCAAAAATCACAAGCTTTGCAGATAATATTGACACAACTGTTTTCTTATCTGATATAAAATAAAGTTAAACAAACAAGAAAAATCTCTGTATTATGAAATTAACTTCTTTCTACATTTGATTTTAGGTTATGGATAGTCATCTAGTTTCGACCAACTATTTTTTTGAAAAGCAAAGTGGTTTTAGCAGAGGAAAAGTCAGAGATATCTACTTCATAAATAGCGAATTTGTCGCTTTGATAGCAACAGATAGAATTAGTGCATTTGATCAAGTTTTGCCTAGATCTATCCCTTTCAAAGGGCAAGTATTAAACCAAATTGCAAGCGATTTTTTCGACAATACAAAACATATTGTCCAAAATTGGAAAGTTGCGCAACCAGACCCAAATGTGACCATTGGCTACAAATGTCAGCCTATTCCAATTGAGTTTGTTGTTCGTGCATATTTATCTGGCCATGCATGGCGTTTATACAAAGAAGGTAAAAGAAAAATTTGCGGTCAGACAATTCCTGAAGGTTTGAAGGAAAATGATCCTTTACCTAGGCCAATTCTTACGCCAAGTACAAAAGCTGATACTGGACATGATATGGATATAAGTTTTGAGGAGATTATCAAACAAAAAATATTAAAGAAAAAACAACTAGAAAAGCTAGAAGCCATTAGTCAAGACTTGTTTGCATTCGGCACGGAACATGCAAAGTCAAAAAAATTAATTTTGGTTGACACAAAATATGAGTTTGGAATCAATAATGACGAAATTTATCTTATCGATGAAATTCACACCCCTGACTCAAGTAGATACTTTTACTTAGATAGCTACGAAGAAATACAGGGTAAGGATCAACAACAAAAGCAACTCAGCAAGGAGTTTGTAAGACAATGGCTAATTGAAAATAATTTTCAAGGTCAAGAAGGTGAAGAAATTCCAGAACTTAGCGATATGTTCATAGATTCAATAAGCAAAAGGTATATCGAGCTATACGAAAAACTTACAGGAAACCAGTTTCAGAAAAGAAGTTATGATGAAATTGAAAAGACCATTGAATCTAGAGTCAACCAATTCATCGCTGAATACTATAATTAAACTAAGCTAAAATTAATTCTTGACATAGTTTTTGCGCTTTTTGTAATTCTGATAAGTTCAAACCTATATCTTCTTCTTTAGCTTGGAAAAACGAAATCAGTTGTTCTGTTGCCAAATTACCTACTAGATCATCTTTTGCCATAGGGCACCCCCCCAAACCCATGAGTGCACCATCAAACCTGTAACACTTGGACATAAAAGCAGCTTGTATTTTTTCTATACTTGAATTGGGACTAGAATGAAAATGTGCACCAAAATCTTCTGAAAATTTTTTGTTGACAGTTGAAAAAACTTTTTGTATTTGATAAGCGCTTGCGCAACCTATTGTATCTGATAAAGAAAAATAATTTACTCCTCTATCAACTAGCTGTTTTAACCAATAATTCAGTTCTGAAATAGACCATTTTTCACCATAAGGATTGCCAAAACACATTGAAATATAGACAATAGCTTGTTTTCCTTCTTGAGCACATTTTGAAACCAAAATTTCTGCCAATTTTAAGGCGTCTGATTGGCTTTTATTGGTATTTTTTAGTTGAAATATCTTAGAAATTGAAAATGGAAAACCCAGATAATTTACAGAATCATAAGCCAATGCGCTATCAATACCTCGCTCATTAGCAACAATAACCGACAGTTGACTCGAAGAAGAATGTACATCCAAGGATTCAAGTACCAAATCTGTATCTTTCATTTGTGGAATAGCTTTCTCTGAAACAAAACTTCCAATATCTATCGTATGAAAACCAACACGTAAAAGCTGGTTCACATATTTGATTTTATTTTTGGTCGGAATCCATCTTTTTATGCCTTGCATAGCATCTCTTGGGGATTCAATTATCTTAATATTCATCTTTTCTTAAGGTGGACAACAATTTATTTACCAAAAATAGCATTTTTGCATCGTAAGTTTTTTCAACAAAACCAACTTGAAAAATCCAAAATATGCCTAACATTAAACAAGGTCAGGACTCCATAAACACCAAATCCGAAATTCTCAACCCCATTGAAAAAGGCCAAATCACAAAAGAAATTGAATTTCAAGAGGTAGTCAACGATTTTACAGAATCCGATTTTGAGGGTAAATCTACAAAAGAAATACTTGAATTGATTGAATCTCAAATGACCAAATTGAGTTACAAGGAATCTCTGCAAAGGCTCAATATTCTCAAAACCTTGGTTGACGAAAATTTAGAAAAAGATAAAAATCAAGCACTTGAATCGTATACAATGGAAGGGAATAATGCAGAAGATTTGCAATTTGAAGTACCAAAAGAATTTATAAAATTCAATAATCTACTAAGTACTATCCAGCAATTACGAATAGAGGAAAAGAAGAGAATAGAAGAAGAAAAAGAAACCAATTACAACAAAAAGCTTGAAATCCTACAAAAACTGTCAGGAATAATAGAAAATGATGAGACAGAAAAAACCATTAGAGAAGTAAAAGAACTTCAATTGTCTTGGAAAGCCATTAAAGTATTACCAAAGGACAAAATTGAAGATTTGTGGAACCGTTACCATAGATTACTCGATACCTTTTACGACAAACACTCAATCAATATTGAACTAAAAGAGCTTGACAGACAAAAGAATTTAGAATTTAAAATTGAGCTATCTAAAAAAGTTCTTAGTCTTCATGAGGAACCCAACATTAAACGATCATTTATTTTACTCAACAAATATCACGAAGACTATAAAAATACTGGCCCTGTTCCTAGAGAGTATAACGAAGAAATTTGGCAAAGATTTAAAGCAGCTTCGGACGAAGTTTATCAGAATAAAAAAATGAAAATTTCTGAAATGGAAGCGCAAAAAGAAGACAATCTTGAAAAGAAAAAGATATTGACCGATAAAGCCATTCTAGTCGCAAAGCAAACTTATGAAAGAGTGGATCATTGGAAATTAAAACAAGAGGAGCTGAAAGCTTTAATGGAAGAATGGAAAAAAATTGGTCCAGTTCCAAAAAAACAATCCAATAAAATATGGGCAGAATTTAAAAACCAATTTGACGAATTTTACCATAACCGAAACGAATTTTACAGCCAGGTTAAAGAACAGAAAAAAGTAAACCTATCAAAAAAACTTGAGATTTGCGAAAAAGCGGAAATTATTTCAAAAGAACTAAACTTTAAAACTGGCGAAGCAAACCTAAAATCACTTCAAGAACAATGGAAACAAATTGGTCCTGTACCAAAAAAAGACGCTGAGCAAATTTGGAATAAGTTCAGATCAAGTTGTGATAGTTTTTTTGAAGCCCGAAAGTCTTATTTTAAAGAAAGACGGTTAGAAGAAAAAGACAATTTGATTAAAAAAAATAACATTTTAGATCAACTTTCGCTGTGCCTTAGTCAAGAATCAAGTGATGAGTTGTTGAAAAAATTAAAAACATTACAGAGTCAATGGGTACAAATTGGTCATGTAAGTTACAAACAAAAAGATGCCGTAAACAATAAGTACAACGAACTAAGCACTAAGATTTTTGAAAAATTTAAGGGCTTAAAAAATGAAATCCGAACCAATCAAAAAAAACAACACTTTTCAAATCTTTTAGGGATGCCCAATGGTGCCAAACAACTATCATTTGAAGAATCCAAGCTTCGAAAGAGAATAGAAAGCCTTAAATCTGAAGTACACACGCTGGAAAACAATAAGCAATTTTTTGCTAGAAGCAAGAATGCAGATGACATATTTAAGGATTTTGATAAAAAAATTGATAAATCTCAAATTTTAATCAAAAATTTATCCAAAGAATTACAGTTGATTAGACAGGTAAAGAATACGCGAGTTGATCAGACTTAACGTACAATATTTCTCTCATTCATAGCCTTTTGGTATTGTTTTGCAATAATCAAATGTTCTGTATACGTTTTGGAAAATATATGTCGGAAGCTCAGATCGGGTTTGGCGCAAAAAAACATAAATCCGTGTTTTTCAAAATTTAGGACAGCATCTATTGCCCTTAACGAAACCAAACCTATGGCGCCGGGAGGGATGCCTCCTCGTTGATAAGTATTGTAAGGATTTTTTAATTTTAGATCCTCATTAAGAATACGCTTAACGGATTTGTTTCTCAAGATAAAACGAATACTGGGGTCTGCATTCAATCTCCAGCCTTTTTTTAATCTGTTAATATATACACCTGCTACCCTACCCATTTCATCTTTATAGACTACCTCTGCTTGCACAATAGCAGCTAAAGCTGTTACCTCATCAGGAAGTAATCCTATTTCTTTTGCTTTGGCTAACCTATTTTCATTCCAAACTTTTTTAAATTCTTTTTCAAAAAATTGTTGCAATTTTTTTTCGCTTATTGCATAAGGCATAAAATATCTATCAGCAAAACAAAAAGTCAAAAGAGGCATCAAATCTTGTTGGTTATTTTTAAAATATCTACAATCCATTAAAACTGCTTTAATTCTATCCTCAGATAGAAA
The DNA here is from genome assembly GCA_002457675.1 of Bacteroidetes bacterium MED-G17. Lineage (GTDB taxonomy): Bacteria > Bacteroidota > Bacteroidia > NS11-12g > UBA9320 > MED-G17. Next base: position 9,065 of record NTKK01000016.1, on the reverse strand, counting down.
AATAGCCTCCGAAATAATTTTCAATAAAGAATCTTGGTAAATTCCTTGAGGTAAGTCTACAACCATCATTTCAAACTTTCCACTTCTAATTGTTTTTATGAGACCTACTATAGTTATATCAGAAGTAAATGAATATTTACCTGCATAAAAGTGATTAGGCAAATTCATTTGTTCAGCCAAAAAAAGAAACAATTTTGGAAATCGAAGTATTGGCTTCAAGTCGGCCTCAAAAAAAACTTCAAATGATTCATTTGGCTCAATGAAAACAATGTATTCTTCACTTTTTTTATGGAGACTACTCGTTTTCCAAACAAGGACGTATAATGTAAAAATAAGTCCAAATGAAAAAAATAAAAAGATAGAAAAAATTCTATTGATTCTCAATTCAACGCTAATTTATACTTTCGTGACTAATTATAGTGAACATTGCAATTATAGGCCACGGGAAAATGGGTACAGCTATCGAAAAAATAGCAAGCCAAAAAGGACACACTATTTCTCTTATTGTGGACAACAACGACTTTTCAGCAGAAGACCTTTCAGATAGTGACGTGGCAATTGAATTTACGCAGCCAAGTGCATGTACAAGCAACATAAAAAAATGCTTTGCTGCAAATATACCTGTAGTAGTAGGCACGACTGGATGGTATGAACACTACGATGAAATAAAAGAGATGGCTTTGTCAAAAAATCAGACAATGCTTACAGCGACCAATTTTAGTCTTGGCGTTAATATTTTTTTTAAAATAAATGAAATAATTGCCAAATGGACGAATAGTCTAGAGGGATATACAAGTAAAATTCACGAAGTTCACCATCTTCAAAAACTTGATTCACCAAGCGGAACAGCCATTACATTGGCTGAAACGATAATCAAAGAAACAAATTCATTAGACGACTGGCAACTCATAAAGAATAACGAAATCATAAACAACAAATCTCTTCCAATTACTTTTTCAAGGGAAGAAAATGTAAAAGGAATACATGAGGTGCAATTTGAAAATGAAATTGATAGCATTCAACTCCGTCATACAGCAAAAAATAGAATTGGGTTTGCAAGTGGTGCTGTAAAAGCTTCTGAATGGCTAGTAGATAAAAAAGGTGTGTTTAAACTCGATGAAATGATAGATGAAATAATAAAAATAAGCAATGACTAAAAACAAAGGAAAGTCAAAAACAAAAGAAAAGTTAGCTCTAAGAAAAATAATCAAACAATTTAGAACAAGAACCAAGGTTGTCATTTCAATTTGGACAATTTTCAACCTTATTTTTTTCGTTTTCTACACATTTGGAGCTAGTGCGCCAATAACAAAAAGTTTAGTGATTTTTGTAATTTGGGAATTGGTAATATGGGTTTATTACATTCATAAATACCACTACAAGAAAATCCACAAAAGCGGAGATTGGGTAAATGCTATCTTATTTGCAATCATTGCTGCTACGGTTATTAGAACCTTTTTTATAGAGGCATATAAAATCCCAACCTCTTCAATGGAAAAATCCCTTAGAGTTGGAGATTTCTTGTTCGTATCAAAAATAAATTATGGTGCTAGGTTGCCCATCACTCCTATTTCGGTTCCATTTGTTCACCAAAATTTATTTGGGGTCAAAGCCTATTCTGAAGCACTCAAAATGCCTTATTTCAGGACAAAAGGTTTACAAAAAATAAAAAGAAGGGACATCGTAGTATTTAACTGGCCTGCAGAACCTGACGGAAGACCCGCAGACAAAAAAATGAATTACATAAAACGATGTGTTGCCATTCCTGGAGACACTATTTCAATTCAAGATGGATATGTTCATATCGATGGGAATATGGAAGATTTCCCCCAAGATGGTCAGTTTGAATATAGAGTATATACAAAAGGAAAAAGTTTAAATCCAAAAAAACTCTTTAAATTGGACGTAACAGACTTTAATAGAGGAGCGGGGATGTCTGACCTTCACCTTTCTCAGGCAAGTAAAGAAAATGTAGAAAAATCTTTCAATCCAGATTCAGTTCTGCGAAAAACCTACCCGATTGGTACAACTGATAGCTACCTTTTTCCTACAGATACTGCTGTAATGGGGAAATGGAATAGAGACTACATGGAAGCCATCTATGTTCCAGAAAAAGGAGAATCTATAGCTATCAATAAAAACAACTACCCCATCTACGAAAAAATAATTAAAGAATATGAGGGCAATCAAAATGCTTATCTAAGTAATAATAGATTGGTAATCGATGGTGAACCCACGGAAAAATATACCTTTAAAATGAATTACTATTTCATGATGGGTGATAATAGGCACAATAGTTTAGATTCTAGATTTTGGGGCTTTGTTCCGGAAGATCATATTGTTGGTAAACCCTTATTTATATGGTTCTCCTTAAAATATGAAACCTATAATGGAAACTACAATCCACCAAAAAATCAATTAAGGGGTATTAGATTTAATCGCATTTTCAAAAGAGTAAAATAAATTGCGAATTGTTTTTTTTGGCACCCCTGATTTTTCTGTACCTAGCCTCAAGCAGTTGGTTCAGGAATCATATAATGTAGTTGCTGTAGTTACTGCAATTGATAAACCTGCAGGCAGAGGACTTCAAATCCAGTCTTCCGCTATAAAGGAAACAGCACGCTCATTAGGAATTCCAGTATTACAGCCAAAAAATTTAAAGTCATCAACTTTTATTGAAGAACTGTCCACATACAATGCAGACATTCAAATTGTCATTGCCTTTAGAATGTTACCTGAGACTGTTTGGAATATGCCGCGCTTTGGAACCTATAATTTACATGCCTCTTTACTCCCTGATTATAGGGGGGCAGCGCCCATAAATTGGGCTATTATCAATGGTGAAAAAAAAACAGGCCTTACAACGTTTAAATTAAAACATGAAATAGATACAGGTGACATTATTTTACAAAAGGAAATACTAATTGAAAATGACATGACAGCTGGAGAGCTTCACGACCAAATGATGATTGATGGAGCAGTTATCGTTTTGGATACTCTTAGAAGAATTGAAACAGGTAATGAAAAACCTCTTCCCCAAGACCTCAGCATTAGAAACCATAAAAAAGCACCAAAACTTAAAAAAAGTGATTGTAAAATAGATTGGTATGAAGATGCCGACAAGATTCACAATTTCGTTAGAGGTCTATCCCCATATCCAGGTGCATGGAGCAAATGGGAAGAAAAAACCTTGAAAGTAAGAAAAGTGGAGAAAAGCCCTCAAATAAGACTAAATCCAGGGGAATTATTCACTAAAGACAAGAAACTCTTTGTTGGCACCAGTGATTGTGCTCTGGAATTAATTGAAATACAATTAGAGGGGAAAAAAAATATGCCTGTTGAAGATTTCTTAAGAGGAGTTAAATCAATTCCAAAAAAATTAGGCAACTAACTATTGCCTTTACTCATCAGGAATGCCTTTATAAATTTTTCTAAATCACCATCCATGACCGCTTGTACATTACTAGTTTCTTCATTGGTTCTAAGATCTTTAACCAGTTTGTAGGGATGCATTACATAGTTTCTGATCTGACTTCCCCATTCAATTTTCATTTTACCCGCCTCCACCTCTGCTTGCTCCTCATTTCTTTTTCTTACCTCAAGTTCGTATAATTGTGATTTAAGCATTTTTAAAGCCCTCTCCTTGTTGGCCAGTTGTGAACGTTCTTTCTGGCATTCAACAACCAAACCGCTTGGCGCATGGCGAAGTCTAACAGCAGTTTCAACTTTGTTTACATTTTGTCCTCCTTTCCCACTTGATCTATAGGTCTCCCAACTAATCTCGGCAGGATTGACTTCAATTTCAATATCATCATCTACCAATGGATAAACATATACCGATGCAAAACTTGTGTGCCTCCTTGCACTGCTATCAAATGGTGAAATCCTTACCAAACGATGAACGCCGTTTTCACCTTTTAGATAACCAAAAGCAAATTCTCCGGTAAATTGCATAATTACACTTTTAATTCCTGCAACTTCTCCTTGGACCTCATCAACCAAGTCAATTTTAATATTGTTTTTCTCTGCCCACATAGCATACATCCTCATCAACATGTTGGCCCAATCGTTGCTTTCTGTTCCGCCAGCACCAGCATTAATTTCTATAATTGCATCAAATTGATCTTCTTCATTGCTAAGCATGTTTTTAAACTCCAATTTTTCTAATGCTTCTATGGCGAGCTGATATTGACTAGCTAATTCTTCATCCGTAACATCCCCAGATTGTTTGAACTCATATAATATTTCCAAATCCTCCACCATCGAAAGAATTTTGGAAAAAGAATCAGTCCAAAACTTCTTATGCTTTATTTTTCTTAAATGTAGCTCAGCTGCTTTTGGATCGTCCCAAAACCTTTGGTCATGAGTTTGTTGTTCCTCGTCTGCAATTAAGGCAAGCTTTTGATCAATGTCAAAGATACTCCCGAAGCCTAGAACAACGGGTGCTTAATTCGTGAAGTTGTGTTTGATTCAAAGGATTAATTGATTAATATAAAGACGCCCATAGTAAATCTCTGAACAAAGTGATTTCTTCTCTATTGGCTGGTTTTTCCGCTTGTATAATTAGTTGTAATAGATATTCAAACTCGGAAATCTCCATTTCTTCTTCTTCTTCTTCGAAAAAACCCAAATCAAAATGTTCATTTTCTTGAATGAATTCTGACGCCAAACGCAAAATTTTAATTACCGTTGGGTCTTTCTCCTCTTTTGCCAATTCTCTCACGGCCAAAAGTTGAGAACTAATCCACTCACTATCAAATTTCTTATTTGATTTTTTTATTATTTCTTGGAGCTTTTCTATGGCTGCTTGGCTTTGCATTGAAAAACAAATTTAGCACAAAAAAAATACAAATTTCTACTTCGTTAAAGCGAGAAAACCTTAAGCACTAACTTTTTGCATTCGGTTCTTACCTTTGACAAAAATTAGATGGTTTGAAAGCAGAAATTATCACGATAGGAACTGAAATATTAATAGGACAAACAATTGACACCAATTCCGCATGGCTTGGTGAAAAACTAAATGAAATTGGCATTCAAATTGAGCGAATTACTAGTATTAACGATGAAGAGCAAACGATTATTCAAGCTTTAAATGAAGCATCACTGCGTGCGGATGTCATTTTCACAACAGGTGGTCTAGGACCAACAAATGATGACATAACTAAATATACACTAACCAAATATTTTGATACAGAATTGGTGGAAAACAAATCCGTTTTGGAAAATGTAAAGAAAAGGTTAGAGCGAAGAGGTATTCCAATTAGAAAAATCAACGAGAACCAAGCACTGGTGCCAAAGAATTGCATACCAATAGAAAATAAAAATGGTACAGCTCCAGGCATGTGGTTTGAACAAAAAAAGAAAATATATGTGAGTATGCCTGGAGTGCCATATGAAATGAAGGGGATTATGCAGAATTATGTATTGTCTAAGCTTTCACAAAAAATAAATAATCAAACCAACATTTTACATACAACTATAACCGTAGTAAATGTCCCCGAATCCATTTTAGCAACCAAGCTTACTGAATTCGAAAAGAACTTGCCAGATTTTGTTAGCATTTCCTACTTACCTCACAAAACACTCGTTCGCATTCGATTGAGTGGAAAGCACTCGATAAAAAACATCTTAGAAGAAACACTAAAAAATCAATTGTTTAAGCTCAAAGACCATTTAAAAAATGAGATCTTTTTTGATGGAAGCTTGAATATATTTCAAATAGTTGCACAATTGCTGCAGAGCAAGCAACAGACTATATCACTTGCCGAAAGTTGTACCGGAGGAGCTATTTCTAAAGAGCTCACAAATATTTCTGGCATATCTAAAGTTTTCATCGGCTCGATTATTGCTTATCACAACAACATCAAACGAAAAATAGATGTTAAAGAGGAAACTATCATAAATTTTGGAGCAGTTAGTGAGGAAACAGTAATAGAAATGCTAAAGATTAGAGAACAATTCAATACAAATATCTCCGTTGCAGTTTCTGGCATTGCAGGACCAAATGGAGGAACAGAGGAAAAACCTGTAGGAACCGTCTACATAGCCGTTACAAATGGCAAAATCCAGCACGTAAAAAGGTATAAATTTAACGGGAATCGAATCACCATTATCAAAAATGCTACCTTTTTTGCTTTTGAAATGCTAAGACAACTTTTGATGAATGAGATTGAATAGCAATCAATAATTAGCGATAATTGCAGAAGGTTTATGGCAAAAACAATCTTGATTATGCCCAAAATGGGCGAAAGTATAGCGGAAGCTACTATCATAAAATGGTTGAAGTCAGAGGGTGACCGAATAGAAATTGATGAAGCAGTACTTGAAATTGCAACAGATAAAGTTGATTCTGAGGTACCTTCACCATCTGAAGGTGTTTTAGGAAAAATTTTCTTTCAAGAAGGAGATGTTGTTGAAGTAGGCGCCCAAATTGCTGAAATACTTACCGAAAATGCCGAAATAATTGAAGATTCAACAGAAATTTCAAATAATAAGATTGAAATTGTAGCCAATGAAATAGAAAAACAGGTTGAAACAATTGTTGAAGATAAACCCACAGCTCCTCTGGTTTCTAGTACAAGTAATAGATTTTATTCTCCGCTGGTCTTAAATATTTCAAAAACGGAAGGCATTTCTCTAAATGAACTAGCGTCTATAGTAGGTAGTGGCAAAGATGGAAGGGTAACAAAAAAAGACATGTTGACTTATGTAAAGAGTAAAAACAGGCAGCCGCAGAAAAATGAAACAAGCCCAAATTTGCAAAAACCCAGTTCAATCTCTGTAAAAACCAATGCTGAGGGCGTGTTCGTAAATAATGGCGACGAAATTATCGAAATGGACAGGATGAGAAAACTTATTGCTGAGCATATGGTCAATAGCAAAAAGACAAGTCCACATGTTACTTCTTTTGTTGAGGCAGATGTTACCAATATTGTTCAATGGAGAAATCGAGTTAAAAGGGATTTTCATCAAAGAGAAGGCGAAAAAATCACTTTTACGCCCATTTTTATTGAAGCAGTTGCTCAAGCAATCAAAGAATTCCCTTTGATAAACATAAGCGTTGAGGAAGATAAAATTATTAAAAAAGGAAATATTAACATTGGCATGGCAACCGCTTTACCTAGCGGAAATTTAATTGTACCGGTAATTAAAAACGCTGATCAACTAAATCTTTTAGGTATTACAAAAAAAGTAAATGACCTTGCAAATCGAGCTAGAATGAATCAATTAAAGCCTGAAGAAATACAAGGGGGCACATATACCATTACCAATGTCGGAACCTTTGGCAATATAATGGGAACACCAATCATCAATCAACCACAAGTGGCAATATTGGCTTTTGGGGCCATCAAAAAGAAACCAGCAGTTATAGAAACAACCGATGGAGACTTTATAGGCGTCAGACATATGATGTATCTATCGCATTCATATGACCACCGAGTCGTAGATGGGGCATTAGGTGGACAATTTGTTAGAAAAGTTGCTGACATTTTAGAAGCCTGGGATCTGAATCGTTCCGTATAACTATTCATCTAAATTTTCTTTTTGTTTATCTACATTTTCATTTAATTTAACACATTTTGAGTAATATTGTTGCTCAATTTTGATTGAAACGCTTATCTCTTCCAAGACTAGAATTAAGCTTCTGCTTAAATTCTTCTTAAACTCCTCAAATCGCTCCTATCTGAGAGGCTTGGAAGCAGAATTCAAAGAGTCGACCAATGCCATTCGTCAAGAATTAAACAAATTTGAAGAAGCAGGACTTTTGATCTCTGAAAATGAGGGAAACAAAAAGTACTTTAAAGCCAACTTGGCCCATCCTCTTCACAATGACTTAAAAAGTATCATTTATAAAATGGTTGGACTCGATATGGTTATTGAAAATGTGGTCCTGAAATTGGGTGATCTAAACAGAGTATACCTCTCGGGTAAATTTTCAAAAGGATTGGACAGTGATTTGGTGGAGTTGATTTTTATTGGAGAAATCGACAAAGAATATTTGCAAGAATTATGCGAAAAAGCAGAACTCTTGATCAAAAGAAAAATTAAAAAAATTGTTTACAATTTAGAAGAATACATGGAAGCTACCGCAAAGGAAAATTTCTCACAGTATCTTCTTCTTTGGAGCAAATAATTCGGAGACGACAGAGTCTATTAAACAAAAAAAACTACTTAGCCATTGGGACTGAGGAGGCGAAGCTGTATCGAATGAGTCATATAAAAAAAATACAAATGGTTGACTTACAAGCTCAATACACGCGGCTTAAAACCAGCATTGATCGTGAAATGCAAAAAGTGCTTAGTTCAAGTCAATTTATAAATGGTCCTCAAGTAAAAGAATTTGCAAGCCATTTAGGTCATTTTCTTCAGGTAAAACATGTAATTCCTGTAGCAAATGGCACTGATGCATTACAAATTGCATTACAAGCATTGGAAATCCCAAAAAATTCTGAAATAATAATACCCTCTTTTACCTATGTCGCAACCGCAGAAGTTGCAGCACATTTGGGATATAAAATTCGATTTGTTGAAGTGGACAGAAACTTCTTCACAACATTGCCAAGTTCAATAGAAAAAGTCATAAATAGCAACACAAAGGCAATAATGCCAGTACATTTATACGGTCAGTCTGCGCCAATGGATGAAATAACAGATTTGGCAAAAAAATACAATTTAAGAGTCGTTGAAGACAATGCACAAGCAATTGGAGCTGAATATTGTGGCGCAAAAATGAGTGGATCAACAGGAACCTTTGGAGACTTTGGAACCATTTCTTTTTTTCCTTCAAAAAATCTTGGTTGCTTTGGAGATGGCGGAGCCATTTGCACCAATGACGATTTACTAGCGCATAAAGCGAAAATGATTGCCAACCATGGACAATCAAAAAAATACATACATGACATTTTAGGTGTAAACTCGCGGCTAGACACCCTACAAGCAGCCATTTTATTGGCAAAACTCCCCCACCTCAAGGATTTTATAAAAGTTAGACAAAATACAGCGAAAGTTTATGATGAGACCTTCAACAAACACGATGAGTTACTTTCTATCCCATATAGAGCGCC
>NTKK01000015.1 GCA_002457675.1 Bacteroidetes bacterium MED-G17 | reverse complement strand
AGACTTGTTGATCTCATGCTAAGAGATGAGTATTTTTTTGAAGCCAAAAAGATTATAGATTATGAATTGCCAAATTCTAATCGGTCAGATATCTGGGAAGATCAATACAGACAATTAACAAAAAAAGATTTCAGTAAAAATTATTACCAAACCAGATGGGAAAAGGAATTGTATGAGTGGAATGGAAATACTGTTAATTGTAATCCTGGTTATTGGTCTGATGAGTTCTTGAATAAAGTTGAAAACAGAGTGAACTACTTCAGGCGATTAGCTGGAGTTAGTCCAATAGTTTTAAACAAGGATTTAAATGACTGGTGCCAAAGAGCTAGCTTAATCATGAAAGCCAATAAAAAGCTTAGCCACAATCCTCCAAAAGCTTGGAAATGCTATGCAGGTGAGGGGCATTATGCCGCGCAAAATAGTTTGCTTTCTAAAGGTGCCAATCCTCTTAGTACAATCACTTCTTTTGTGGCGGATAACCAATCGAACAGCGCTGGTAATAGACGATGGATGCTTTTCCCAAACGCTAGGAAATTCGGGTTTGGAAGTACAGGTGATTTTCATACAATCTGGGTTTTAGATGATTCAGGGAGCAATGATTCTATTTTATATAAAGAAAGGTTTGTAGCTTGGCCGCCAGAAGGTTACGTTCCAAAGATGTTCAACTTTACTTATTGGTCTTTTGGAACTTATCAAGATGTAAAAGATGCAAAAGTAGATATGGTTGTAAATGGGGACACGGTACACATAACTAAACAAGAAATTGTAGATGGTTATGGCCTGCCCACTTTGACCTGGAAACCAGTTATGGACTTAAGTAAATATGAAGGTGATGTACATGTTGAAGTGAAAATTCAGTTAAGTAATGGCAGAATGTATATTTATAAATCAAAATTGATAGATGTTCGCCTTTGATAATGCGCTCAAGCGAAAACGTTTTTGGTTTTTATCAAAAAATTGACACAACGGTAACATTTTAATTACCGGTCTAGATATCGCAGGAAACTTATATTTGTGCCGGAATTGATGGAAATGATTGCACAAAAATTTTTGTTATATTTCTTCGCTTTTGGTACTTCAGCCACAATAACCTTGCTTGGTATTCCAGTGGTAAATAGGGTCGCAAAGACAAAAAATTTATTTGATGTACCCAACTATAGGAGTTCTCATAAAAGTCAGGTTCCAAGATTGGGCGGTATTGTGATTTTTATAGCTTCTGTTTTGGGATTTACCATTTGGTTGGGGAATACAGCATTCCCAGAATTGGCGTCGATAATTGCAGCGCTTATCATAATTTTTTTTACCGGTGTTAAAGATGATATCGTTGGTATGAGACCTTTGACTAAGTTAACGTTGCAGATTTTTTCTGCCACTTTATTGAGTTTTGGTGGAAAATTGAGGATTGCGAGCTTGTATGGATTATTTGGTATTCAAGAGCTACCGCTTGTTATCTCCATATTGATAACCATATTGGTGGTGGTGTTTTTAATTAATTCATTCAATCTCATAGATGGAGTTGATGGTTTGGCTGGCGGTCTTGGTATTATTGCAACTTTTACGTTTGGGGTTATTTTCTATGCTGTTGAAGAGCACGCTTTTGTTTTGTTGGCAATGTCTCTGATAGGTTCTCTTGCGACTTTTTTATGTTTCAATTTTTCGAATAAATGGAAAATTTTTATGGGAGATACGGGAAGTATGGTAATTGGATTAATAATTAGCATACTCACGCTTAAATTTTTAAACTTAGAAAATAAAATTTCTTTACTCCAAGTAGGCTTTGTCAATTTACCCTATCTATCAGTTTTAATACTTTTCATTCCTATTTTTGATACACTCAGAGTATTTACAGTCCGTCTTTTTTTAGGCAAGTCGCCATTTAGCCCTGACAAAAATCACATGCACCACATGCTACTTAATAGGGTCTCAAAGAAACATGCAATCGTAAGTATTATCATGTATACTTTAAATATTGCACCAATAATTGTGGGTTTTCTCCTCCTCAAAAACCTCAATTTATTAGAGTCTTCCGTTTTGTTCGTCTCTGTAGTTTTGCTTTATGTATTAATGGTGCAAATTCTATCAAAAAGTGATATAAAGTCCAACTAGGTCTTTAGAAAATGTCTAAATTGTTTCTTGTGGGAAACATGTTTTTTCCACCCATATAAGCTTGGTATATTTGCCTCGCTTAAAAGGGAATAACTACAGTTTTGATATCAAAAAAAATCTATTCATTAGCACTATTCACCTTAATATTCCAACAGGTCATAAGGGCACAGTCTGGCTTCTATTCATCTAATAGTTTTGTCTCTTTGCTTATTCTACTAGGAATAATGGTCTTAGTTGTCTTGTTATTGAACGTGCTAAACAAGAATCTTAAAAGAATTATCAATGAAAAACAAGGGGTTGGATCTACACCTTCGTTTTATCAATCAAAGATTAAACCAGTTATATCAAAATGGAATCCTATTATCGCAACACTCTCGATTGGAACCATCGTGATTTTATTGGTAGGTGCCTGGTTTTTTAATTTTGCCAAAAATGAAGTTGGTGTTCAAAAAGGTTACGCTCCCGAGCAACCCATTGCTTACAGTCATGCTTTCCATGCTGGTAAATTACAAATCGAATGTCAATATTGTCATTCAACTGCCTCCTACGCAAAATCAGCAAGTATACCAAGTGCCAATACCTGCATGAACTGCCATAAAGGCGTTCAAGCGAGAGAAAAATATGACGGAGAAGTTTCTCCGGAAATACAAAAAATATACAATGCAGTAGGTTATGACCCTGATCAAGCAAAATACATAGATAATTATGACCAAAAGCCAATTAAGTGGGTTAGAATCCACAATTTGCCTGACTTGGCTTACTTTAATCATTCTCAGCACGTAAAAGTAGGTAATTTGGAGTGCCAACTGTGTCATGGACCTATCCAAGAAATGGAAAAAGTATATCAGTATAGCAATTTACAGATGGGCTGGTGTATCAATTGTCATAGACAACGAGGTATAGATGCTGAAAACAATGATTACTATGAAGAAATTCATAAGAAAATGAAGATAGAAGGTAAAACGTATTACACGGTAGCGCAAAACGGCGGCTTGGAATGTAGTAAATGTCACTATTAAGCAACAAAATGGGAATGAAGCAACAATATTGGAAAGGAATTGAGGAGTTAGAGAACTCTGCAGAATTCCAAAAAGACAAGCAAAATGAGTTTTTTGAGGGTTTGCCCTTAGAACAAGCTATCGACGAAGGTCAATCTTTAAATACCAACCGAAGAGATTTTCTAAAAATATTTGGTTTTAGTCTAGGTGCCGTTACTCTTGCAGCTTGTAATAAAGCACCTATCAAGTATGCCGTTCCGTATGTGGAAAAACCAGAACAGATAACACCGTCGAGTGCACTTTATTATGCTTCTGCTGTTTTGGTGAACAATCAAGTCATCCCTGCCATTGTCAAGACTAGAGAAGGAAGGCCTATAAAGTTTGAGCCAAACAAAAACACACAGCTTGTCAGTGGTAATCTTTTGGCTCATGCGCATTCATCTCTACTTTCTTTGTATGATATCAATAGGATTGAGAACCCTTTGGAAAGAATTTCTAATAAACTTGTTTCTACTAGCTGGGAAAAGGTTGATGCAAAAATCATAAAGGGATTAAATGAAGCAGCAAATACCGGAAAGAAGATTGTTGTTCTGACAAATACTGACAATAGCACGTTGCATGCCAAGGCTTTAGAAGTGCTGAAGCAAAAATATGCCAATGTAGAACACGTAGTTTTCGATGCGATTTCCTACGAAGGTATTTTGGAGGCGAATGAAAAAAGTTTTGGGAAGCGGGTTATACCTAACTATAAATTCAGCAAAGCAGAAGTAATTGCCTCTTTCAATTGTGACTTTTTGGGAACATGGTTGGAATCTAATAAATATGCAGAAGACTATGCCAAGCACAAAACACCCGACAGAAAGGGTCATATGAATCAGCATTTTCAGTTTGAATCCAATTTGTCTATGACAGGGTCAAATGCAGATTATAGACTTCCAATAAAATCTTCAAGAGAAGGCTTACATCTTATAAAACTTCACAATGAAATTGCCAAACTTGCAGGATGGAAACAACTGCCAATAAAAGATGAGTTAGAGGTTGCAGGTGGGATGATAAAAAATTCAGCGAGCGCACTTTGGAAGAATAAAGGTAAATCCTTAGTTGTTTCTGGATCAAATGATGTAAGCAATCAAATTTTGGTAAATGCGATAAACAATATGTTAGGCAATTATGGTAAAACCATCGATCTGACCAATCATTCAAATTTCACCAAATATGACTCAAATAAATTCCATCAGTTAGTTGATGAGATTAACGGCGAAAAAGTCGGAGCCTTGATAGTGCAAAATGCCAATCCTACGTACGCTAATATTAAGGGATATGATTTCACAAAACTACTTGCCAAGGTAAATTTAAAAGTAGCCATAAACACCCATTTGGATGAGACCAATACAAATTTTGATTTCGTTTGTCCAGATAATCATTATCTAGAATCTTGGAATGTTTATGAGCCAATGAATAAAAGCTATGTTTTTTTACAGCCTACAATTTCACGCGTATTCAACACGCGTCAGGCATATGAAACTCTTCTTTCGTGGAGCGGTGAAGACGTTTCAGAAAAAAATGGTTTTACAAAAAGCTATTTGGACCTCAAAAAATATTGGATTAAATCTGATTTTAATCAAGCGATTGAAAGAGGATTTTTAGAAAATGAGGCGAAGAGCATTCCAATGTCATTTTCTGTTAACTATGAAAAAGAGGCGCAAAAAATTGCAAACAGGGTTAAAATAAATGACAACGGTTTAGAGCTAAATCTATACCAAAAAGTAGGACCAAGAGATGGTTGTGATGCTCCAACACCTTGGTTGCATGAAACGCCTGATCCAGTTTCAAAAATTTGTTGGGACAATTATGTTACTATTTCTAAAATGTTGGCTGAAGAGAAATCTATTTCAAACGGTGATGTCCTGAAGGTATCATCTGGAAAGAAATCTGTAAAACTCCCAGCCTATGTTCAACCAGGACAGACCAATGGTACCATTGGTATTGCTTTAGGTTATGGAAGAAACTTAACAACAAAAACACAGAATGACTTAAATAATTTAGGTGAAAACCTTTACCCATTTGTTGGCGTTAGCAACAATTCAGAAAATTATACAATTCTCAATGTGCAAATAGAAAAAACAGGTAAAACCCAGAAGTTAGCACAAACTCAAACCCATCATTCAATTGAAGCTAGAGATATAGTTAGAGAGGCAAGTATAGGTGAATATAAAAAAGACCCTAAAGTAAGAAATGAACACAAACACAATCTCGTGTCACTCTGGAGAGACCATGATTATTCTGAAGGACATCATTGGGCTATGGCCATTGACCTAAATAAGTGTAATGGATGTCACGCATGTGTAGTAAGCTGCAGCATAGAAAACAACGTGCCGATAGTAGGAAAAGACGAAATTATTAGGAGAAGAGAAATGACATGGTTGAGAATAGATCGTTACTACTCTTTTGCAAGTGGGGAAGAATACCTAACAGAAGAAAAGAAGATAGATAAAACGAGTAAAACCAATAAGACGCAATCCCATTATGAAAACGTGCGTGTCGCATATCAGCCAATGCTATGCCAACACTGCGATAATGCACCATGTGAAACGGTATGTCCAGTTCTAGCTACTACACATTCATCTGAAGGGCTCAACCAAATGACTTATAATAGATGTGTTGGGACAAAATATTGTGCCAACAACTGCCCTTATAAAGTCCGAAGATTTAATTGGTTTAAATATTATGATAACGACAAGTTTGATTTCTATTTCAACAATGATCTTGGGAAAATGGTCATTAATCCTGATGTAACAGTTCGGTCAAGAGGTGTTATGGAAAAATGTAGCTTTTGTGTTCAAAGAATACAAGAAACTAAATTGACTGCAAAAAGAGAAAGTAGAAAGTTGAAGTCAAATGAAGTACAAACTGCTTGTGCGCAAACTTGTCCAACTGGTGCTATAGTTTTCGGCGATTTAAATGACAAAAACAGTGAAATAAGCAAACTTTATAAAGATGAGAGGTCATACCATGCATTAGAAGAATTAGATGTAAAACCATCTATCATGTACATGACCAAAATTAGAAATGTAGAAGAAAATAAAAAAGATCAACACCACGGATAAACCTAAGATGTACATAGCAGAGATTAGAAACAAACTCGTTCAAGGAGACAAAAAAATTGCAGATGTTACCAATGATGTGCTCAAATCAGTAGAGGGTAAAATGACTCGAGGATGGATGTTTGGTTTTGCCATTTCATTTGTCTTCTTAATGCTCATGGTGTGGGCACTATACAATACTGTTACGGTTGGTATTGGAACTTGGGGTGTTAACAAAACAGTTTTTTGGGCTTGGGATATTACCAATTTCGTTTTTTGGGTAGGAATAGGTCACGCAGGGACCTTAATTTCTGCCATACTCCTTTTATTTCGACAAAAATGGAGAATGGCGATTAATAGATCAGCAGAAGCAATGACGATCTTTGCGGTAATCTGCGCAGCGATTTATCCACTATTTCATATGGGTAGAGTTTGGCTGGCCTATTGGGTTTTGCCATTGCCTAACGCTTTTGGATCTCTTTGGGTCAATTTCAATTCGCCGTTGTTGTGGGACGTTTTTGCTATTTCCACATATTTTTCAGTATCCCTTCTGTTTTGGTACTTAGGTTTAATCCCGGACATAGCAACTATTCGAGACCGTGCAAAAAGTAAAGTAAGTAAAGCAGTTTATGGCTTCTTCTCTATGGGTTGGAATGGGTCAACAAGAACTTGGCATAGGTACGAAATTGTTGCGCTAATATTGGCTGGAATTTCAACACCATTGGTACTATCGGTTCATACCATTGTATCTTTTGATTTTGCAACTTCTGTAATTCCTGGTTGGCATACAACGATTTTCCCCCCGTATTTTGTTGCCGGTGCAATTTTCTCTGGATTTGGGATGGTTCTTACTCTGCTAATCATTGCAAGAAAAATTTTAAACCTTGAAAGTTATATTACCGTTAATCACCTCGATGCCATGACCAAGGTAATCATGCTTACTGGCTCGATGGTTGGATTAGCTTATCTAACAGAGTTTTTTATTGCGCAATATTCGGGCGTACAATATGAGCAATATGCATTTTTAAATAGAGCTACAGGTCCATTTGCATGGGCCTATTGGACAATGATGTTTTGCAACTTAGTTGCTCCACAAGTATTCTGGTTTAAATGGTCAAGAACCACGCCATGGTTCATATTTATGATGTCCATAGTAGTGAATATTGGCATGTGGTTTGAAAGATTTGTAATTATTGTAACCTCTTTGCATAGAGATTATCTACCTTCATCCTGGGTACTGTATATGCCAACTTTTACGGAAGTGGCGCTCTTTTTAGGAACTTTGGGATTGTTCTTTACATGCTTTTTCTTGTTTGTTCGGTATCTACCAATAATCAACATGGCAGAAGTTAAAAGTATTATAAACGATAGAGAATAATATGGCAGCTAAAAATATATTAAAAAAGAATTTACTAATTGGCATTTTTGACGATGGCGATAAGCTATATGATGCTGTGGTTAATCTGCGAGAAAGAGGGGTTGAAGTTTTTGATTGTTATACGCCCTATCCAGTCCATAATTTGGACAGAGCAATGGGTGTAAAAAGGTCGCGTTTAGTCTTTGGTGCATTTGTTTGCGGGTTGGTTGGGTTTTTATGTGGAATCACTCTTCAACTTTACACCATGACAGATACTTTTGGAACTTTTAAAAGCTGGCCTATGATAATTGGTGGAAAGCCAATTGATTGGCGTGTAATTCCAAGTTTTGTCCCCGTTACTTTTGAGCTAACCATTTTGTTTACTGCATTTGGCATGGGCATTCTATTTTTTGCGCGGTCAAGAATGGTTCATGGAATTGAAGAAGACCTTATTGATATTCGGCAAACCGATGATAGACTTGTTTTGGCAATAGAACCAGATAAATTAAGTATGACTAAGGAAGAGCTCGAAACTATAGTTAAAAATCAAGGAGCTTTAGACTTTTACGAAAGAAATTTAAACAATACAGATGAAAATAAATAATACTTTACTAGTTTGTTTGGGTTCCTTGGCAATTATTTGGCAATCGTGTACCTCGAGAGGAAATAATCCTGGTTATGAGTATGCACCTAATATGTACATTTCAAAAACGCCGGAACCATACAGCCAACTTGAAGAGGGTTGGGCTTATAATCCAAAAGGCATGTCATCCAGATTGCCTGTAAAAGGTACAATTGCAAAAGGACAAATTGATTATCAATACCCTCATCCAAATTCGCTAAAGGGCTATGAAGCCGCTGCCGCTTTTACTAGTGAAATGCCAAAAACTCAAGAAAATGTATTACGGGGTAAAGAGCTTTATGAAATCTATTGCTGGCATTGTCATGGTAAAGGAGGAAATAATGATGGACCAGTAGTTAAAGAGGGTTACATCGGTGTACCTTGGGAAGGTTACACCAGTGATTATATAAAAGAATTGCCTGATGGTAAAATTTATCACACCATAACACATGGAAAAGGTCTCATGGGCTCACATGCTCATATGCTGACCCCATCAGAAAGATGGAAAGTAATTTACTATGTAAGAAGCTTAAGCATGGGTGACGAATTTGTTTACGAACAAACTAAAAATCAAAATAAATAAATATGGGACACCACTATATCACACAGTTACCTAACGAACGATACAAATTTTCTAAAAGGGGGCGTCTTGTAACAGGATTTTTGATGATTGTTGGTCTGTTAATTGCAGGATTTGGGGCCTTAAGACTCCAAGATTCTTGGCAAGCCGATAATCATTCTTCCGAACTACATGAAAATCCACATACAGATAACTATAATTCAGAGAATCATATAGCTTCGACCCATGCAGAAAACGTTGACCACCATAGCTCAACACATGTAGAGAATCACTCAGAAGGACATCATTCAACAGGTTGGCTTAGTCGAGTTTGGGCAGCATTTTTAGTAAACGCATATTATTTTTTCCTTTTTGCTGTTGGCGGTTTGTTTTTTGTTGCGGTAAATTATGTAGCCAATGCAGGTTGGGCAACGTTAATTAAAAGAGTTGCAGAATCAATGAGTTCTTATATTCCTATAGGTTTTGTTCTGCTCATGGCGGCAGTTTATTTTGGAGGAGAACATCTATATGAATGGTTATATTATAATAACCACAAGGCAGATCTACCCGCCGATCATCTCCTTGATGACAAAAAGTGGTTTTTAAATAGAAATTGGCTGTATATCGCGCCAATAATTTTTGTTACTATTTGGTATGCATTAAGAACAGTTATCAGGAGATTGTCTTTAAAAGAAGATCATGAAGGTGGTTTGATGTTTTTCAATAAATCAATCAGATTTTCTGCCGCATTCATTGTTATTTTTGCTTTCACTTTTTCTGTTTTTTCTTGGCTAATTATGATGAGTATTGATCCACATTGGTTTAGTACTATTTTTTCCGTTTACAACTTTGCTATCATGTTTGTAAGTTCCGTAACAGTAATTACATTCATTACGATATTCCTAAAAGGGCAGGGTTATATGAATTTGGTAGATGAAGAAATTTTAGACGATTTGGTCAAGTTTATGTTCGGATTCTCAATTTTTTGGGCGTACATCTGGTTGGCGCAATTCCTACTTATTTGGTATGCCAATTTACCTGAGGAAAGCATATATTATTACGAAAGATGGGTTGCCAAATACTATCCATTTTTTGTTGCCAATATCTTGATGAATTTCTTTTTACCTTTTCTAGTTCTTATTGCGCGATATGCAAAAAGAAATAAGTACATAACCCTTTTTGGAGGTATTTTAATTTTGGTAGGTCACTGGTTGGATATTTATTTAATGGTTATGCCAGGTGTTGTCGGGGAGAAAGCTGGAATTGGACCGTTAGAAATTGGTTTTGGAATATTTTTTCTAGGCTTGTTTTGTTATGTATTGAGACATTCTTTATCAAAAGCGGACATGTATCCGAAAAACCACCCATTTGTTCTAGAAAGTGCAAATCACGAGGTTGGTCCATAAAGGCTATAATTTTAAATCTAATTACGAAAAAGGCTCAAATCTTAAATTTTGGCTTTTTGTTTAGTTGAGGTCTAAAGACTTTAAAACTGCTATGAAATAATCAAGGTCTTCAAGTGAATTGAACTCGCTCATACTTACACGAATTGGTTTATGATTAGGCAAAACGTTTAAGGCATTGATCACGTGGCTTCCTTTGTTTGCACCTGAATTACAAGCAGAACCAGAAGAAATACATATCCCATTCATATCTAATTGAAAAGGTAATATTGCGGCATCAAACCGATTGGGCAAGGCGATATTGAGGACCGTGTACAAGCTGTTGTTACTGGTATCCCCGAAAAACTGGACGTCTGGCACTTCGGAACAAAGTTTAACTTTTAAGTAGTCTTTCATTTTGCGTATCTGTTTGGCGTTGGCCTCCATATTTTTTACGCTATTCCTAAGGGCAGTAACCATACCTACAATACCGGCAACGTTTTCGGTGCCAGCTCTTCTTCTGCTTTCCTGCCCTCCGCCTGTTATCAGACCTTTTATTTTATTGTTTTTGTTGCAGTATAAAAAACCAACTCCTTTTGGTCCATGAAATTTATGCGCAGCAGCAGCGATGAAATCTAAAGACAGTGTTTCCAAATTAATAGGAAAATGACCAACTGTTTGAACCGTATCAGAATGTACAAAAGATTTACTTTCTCGTCCTATTCGGGATATTATCTCTAAGTCGTTTAATGTGCCAATTTCGTTATTGGCGTGCATTATGCTAATCAAACAATTGTCATGGGTTTGTGCCAAATAATTTAGTTGCTCATAATCAAGTTTGCCTTCTTTATCATTTTCTATCCAAAAAACTTTTGCTAAGCCCATTTCCTCCATTAGTTTGGCCGTATCTAGGACTGCTTTGTGTTCAAGTTTTGAAGTGATAATATTCTTTACACCCAAATGATTTACGGCACATTTTATGGCGGTATTGTCAGCTTCAGTTCCTCCTGAAGTGAAACAAATTTCACTGCTCGAGCAATTTAAAATTTCGCCAATTTCTTTACGCGCATTTTCTAAATGTGATTTAGCTTTTCTACCAAATGAGTGTGTAGATGAGGGATTGCCAAAAACATCTTTTAGGATATCTTGCATGTCTTCTACAGCCTCAGGGTACATGGGTGTAGTCGCAGCGTTATCTAAATAAACTTCCCTCATATACGCAAAGTAAGTTGGCTTTGGCTTAAGTCCCAAATTTGTATCCAATTACTCTATAAATTAGTTTAGCCAAGTTGTATTGAGTTCGTACATCATTTTCGATAGGGCAGCATTCAACAATATCCATTGCGACAACATTTCTACTTTTAAAGATTTTTCGCAAAAGCGCCGTAATTTCTTTCCAATTTAGACCTCCTGGTTCTGGAGTACCTACAGATGGAAATTCAGATGGATTAAGTCCGTCAGTATCAAGACTTATATAAATATTTTCTGGTAATGTTTCGGCGACTTTTTCCCACGTTTCTTGGTTATATGAAGTTTCAAAGTCATAAAAAGTGTGTATTTGATTGGATGAATTAATTTTTTCAAACTCTTCTTCACAAAGGGCCCTGATGCCAATTTGTGTTATTGGAATTTGCAATTCAGCTATTCTTGACATCACGGAAGCATGTGAATATTTATTGCCCTGATAATCTTCTCTCAAATCAGCATGCGCATCTATTTGCAGTATGCCAAAGTTTATATTTTGTTCATGAAAATATTCAACAATGGGGAAAGAGATGCTGTGTTCGGCACCTAGAAATATTTGAAAGCATTCTTTTTTTGATATACTTTTTAGGTACATTCTGATATAGTCAATGGCCTTCTCATCAATTTTATCCCCAAATGATAAAGGATCACAAGAATGAATTTTTACTGTTTTACTGATATCTCTTTGCAGTTCATCATCAAAAAATTCTACATAATGACTTGCTTTGATTATTTCTGATGGTCCTTTGATAGACCCTTTTATGTAACTAGAGGTATGCTCGTAAAGAATTTGATGTATCAAGACGTCTGCCTCCAACTTTGAAAAATTAATTGATGGGTCTAAAAACATAAACAGCAATTAAAACAAGAATTTTGAAATGTTAAAGCTAAATTTGGTATGTGAATAAAATATTCCTCTCTTTTTTGTCTTTAACTTTTTTATTTGGTTGCTCGCAAAAGCACTATTCGTATTTGAAGCGCGGAAAATTGGAGATTGTTTCGGGAGTAGATAAAAAACAAAATACTAAACCAAAATTAAATATTATTGAAAGTTCGTCTATAGCTGATAGAACCAATAAACCAACTGTTCAAAAGGAAAATATAGATCAAAAAATAAAGGTTTTTTCAGATAAAACATACGCTACAAAAAGAGTTGAAACACCTTATTCTGAAAATGTAAATGATGAAAAGGTTCTTGAAAAATTTACTTCAAGAAAGGTAAATAGAATGGTAAAAACAGCGTCTCAAAAAAAAAATCCAATCAAATGATGAACTTATATATGTTCTTGTAATTGTTATACTGATAGTCTTATTGCTGCGCTTGATGAGTGGATTTATTTTGTGGTAAGCTAGTTTGGCCTTATTTATTGTTTTAATCTATTTGCTTTTGAGTTTCTTCGGGTTTGTATAAAATCAATAATTTCTGATTCTAAGAAAAGCCACTAATTCGTTAAGAGCAGTTTTGTCAACAGTCAGCGTATTTAAAATTTCTTCCGCTTCCTTGAAATATTTTTTTGCCAAATCCATCGTTTGCTGATCTATTTTATGGTCTATGAATATTGCCCTGACTTCGTTGACTAACTTTTCTTCATCGTATGATGAGAATAGTGCTATGAATTCTTTTTTTTCTTTTCTCGAAAGCGTATTCTCAGCAAGAAGAAATGGTAATGCTCTTTTCTTATCAAGAATATCTTGTCCTATTTTCTTACCAGTTTTGGCGCTTTCTCCAAAGGTATCTAGATAATCATCCATTATTTGGAAGCCAATACCCATTAGTTCTCCAAATTTTTCAAATGCGTTGATCAGTATTTGGTCTGCGTGGGCTAATAGGGCACCCATACTTAGAGATTTCCCCAATAGCACAGACGTCTTTAGTCTAATCATTTCTATATATTGACTAATAGTAACTTTTTCATTTGATTCAAAATCCATGTCTAATTGTTGTCCTCGGCAAACTTCTTCTGCCATCTGATTGAATTTTTCAAGGATCAATACATTTTTCATTTTGGTTAATTCTTTATAGCATTCAATTAACATAAGGTCCCCAGACAGGATTGCAGTTGCTTCGTTCCATTTTAAATGGACTGACTGTTGACCTCTTCTCAAGGGACTTTTGTCCATGATATCGTCGTGCATTAAGCTGAAATTATGAAAATATTCTATTGCCTTTGCTAAGGGAATAGCCGTTTCAAAATCTGGCTTTAATGTATGATAACCAATGAGTGCAAGAGCCGGTCGTATTCTTTTTCCGCCCAAGCGAATAATATAGTTAAGTGGGTCATACAGATTGTTTGGTTGACCTTCAAATTTGTTCTTTTCTATAGCGGTAGAAGCCGCAGTTATGTACTCTTGAAGTTTCATTTAATCAATAATTTCAAAATCAATTGTTCTCTTAATCAAGTTTGTTTTTTTCACCCGAATCCAAATATCGTCTCCCAACATATAGCGTTGTTTTGATCTTTTGCCTTCCACGTAAAATCCTTCCTCAAAATATTCAAAGAAATCCCCCTTCATGTCTTTAAGACGAACCATTCCTTCGCATTTATTTTCATTTATTTCCACGTAAATACCCCATTCTGTAACCCCAGATATGGTGCCTTCAAAAGCTTCTCCAATCATATCACTTAGGTACTCGGTTTGTTTATATTTAACAGATGCTCTTTGGGCATCATTGGCTCTGATTTCATTTTTTGAAGCCTCAACACATGCATTTTCTAAAGTTTCTATATCGGTTTTTGAGATACCATTTATATAGTCAAATAAAAGCCGATGTGTAATTAAATCTGGATATCTCCTAATTGGCGAGGTAAAATGACAGTAATGGTCAAAAGCTAGTCCAAAGTGATGACACTTTTTTGAAGTGTAATATGCTTTTTCCATACTTCTTATGGCCATTGGTTGAAGGATACTTGCTTCTGGTTTTTCTTCAATTTTTTCTAACATTTTATTTAGCGAGTGTGCTAGGCCTTTTGGGTCATCGAGATTTAGGTTATAGCCAAATTTTTTTGCCATTTGCGCAAAAGGTTGAAGTTTCTCATAAATGGGTGGCTCATGCACTCGAAAAGCAATTGCTTGTTCTTCTTTCAGTCTGGTTTTGACGTGTTTGGCAATATTCTTATTTGCCAAAAGCATAAATTCTTCGATAAGTTTATGGGCATCTTTTCTTACTTTGGTATACACAGAAATTGGTTTTCCACGTGGGTCTAGATTAAATCTAACTTCCTCTGTTTCAAATGAAATAGCTCCATTTTTTAAGCGTTTGTCCTTTAATATTTTTGCTAAATTGTTTAAAACTGTTAATTCCTCTGAATGGAATCCGCTTTGATTTTCTATACAATCTTGGGCTTCCTCATAAGTATATCTTTTTTGGCTATAAATGATGCCTTTCCCAAACCAAAAATTTAAAATTTGTGCTTCTGCATTCATTTGAAATACGGCAGAAAATGTCAACTTTTCTTCATTTGGTCTTAAAGAGCAGAGTTCGTTTGAAATTCTCTCTGGAAGCATAGGAATGGTTCTATCAACCAAATAAATAGAAGTACCTCGTTCCATCGCTTCTTTATCAAGAGCGGAATCGGGCTTTACATAGTGCGATACATCTGCGATATGTACCCCAATTTCCACTATATCCTTATCAAGTTTTTTAAACGAGATTGCATCATCAAAATCTTTTGCATCTAACGGATCAATCGTAAATGTGGTGGTTTTTCTAAAATCTTTTCTTTTGCTGATTTCCGCTTGGCTAATTTCATCTGGTAATTTTAAGCTTTCTGTCATAACCTCCTCTGGGAAGTTAATTTCAAAGCCAAATTCATGAACAATACTGTGCATTTCAACCTCATTATTCCCTGCATCACCAAGAATATCAATTATTTTAGCAGTTGGATTTTTAGCGTCATTAGGCCAATCGGTCAGCTCTATTACAACCTTTTGATTATTTCTTACGCCTTTAAGTTTACCTTTTGATAAAAAAAAGTCGATGTGTATTTTGTTGTTGTCAGGGACAACAAATGCATAATCGTTTGTTTTTTGCACTATCCCAACAAAACGGGTAGCATTTCGCTCAATGATTTTTAAAACACGTCCTTGTGTTTTTAATTTGGCTCTTTGCGGCAATAGCTCTACAAGGACTGTATCGCCGTGAAGTGCTTTGCCAGTTAATGATTGGCTAATTTGAACGTCTTCATCAAATTCATCTACAATTACATAACCAGTGCCTCTTGAAGTAATTTCAATTTTTCCTTCAACAATATTTGCTCGAGAGATATACCTAAATTTTCCTCGTTGAGTCTCTTCAATTTTCTCTTCTGAAGATAGTACATTGAGTATTTTTATCACTTCCTTTTTTTCCTCCTCACTTTGAAGACTAAGTTTTGCAGCTATTTGTTTGTGATTAAATAATTTGGCGGGGTGGCGTTCAAAGCATGTTAAAACTTTTGTGTACAATATGTACACTTTTTTTGTGTTATTTTTTTTCTTCTTCGCCACTCAACAAATGTAGCGGAATGTGATAGCTTTGCTTTGCCTGTAGACAAAATGAAGGTAACATGAAGCAAATAGTGACTATATTGTTTTTTTTTCTTGCTTTTTCAGCTCAATCTTCTGAACAAATTTTAAGTAATGAGGCTGAGATTTATCTTTTAACT
>NTKK01000014.1 GCA_002457675.1 Bacteroidetes bacterium MED-G17 | reverse complement strand
CAATACAAGTCTGAATCTGCGGTAAAAGACGCCGGAAAAATGCGTGTGGAAGGCAAAGAATACATCGTGCAAGACGGTGATGTTATGCACTTCAGGTTCAATAACTAATTTTGGTGCAGCGCTTCAGCATATAACTTTTATGCCGGTTGGTGGGGAAAATGGATTATGAAAGACATTCAAAACAACATTTTACAAATAGAGAAAAAAAGATCTGAAGGTGAATAAAAACCTTAAGAAATCTTGCTCTTGATTCTGGCTTTTTTGCCAGTTAGGCCTCTGAGGTAGAACAAGCGGGCTCTTCTTACTTTACCCCTCTTGTTTACAACTATGTTGTGGATATTGGGGCTATTTACTGGAAAAATTCTTTCTACGCCTACACCCGAACTCATTTTTCGAATGGTAAAAGTTTCGGTAAGTCCTTCTCCTCTTCGCTGAATTACGGTGCCTTTGAACTGTTGTATTCTCTCCTTGCTTCCTTCTTTTATCTTATAATCTACGGAGATATTGTCTCCAGCCGAAAAGTTGGGCAGGTCGGTTCTTATTTGATCCGCTTGTATTTTTTTGATGATGTCCATGGCAATTGTGAAAAAATTTGGCTGGCAAAAATACACATTTACCAGCCAAAACGTATGAATAATTTATTTTACTACAGTCATCTCCTCAATTAGGTGAGAAGCTCCAGCAAATTTGTCAATGATAAATAAGGTATACCTGATGTCCACACTAATGGTTCTCTGCAATTCAGGTTCAAATGCTATATCTCCACTCATTGCTTCCCAGTTTCCGTCGAATGCCGTACCAATAAGTTCGCCTTTTGCGTTTATAACAGGGCTACCAGAGTTTCCTCCAGTGATGTCATTATTTGATAGGAAACACAACGGAAGGTCACCCGCTTGGTTGGCATATTGTCCGTAGTCTTTGTCAAAATAAAGTTCTTTAAGCTTCGAAGGCACTTGAAATTCGTGACTTGAAGGGTCCTCCTTTTGGAAAACACCTTCCAATGTAGTGTAGTGATAAAACTTAACAGCATCTTTAGGTTCGTATTCCAGTACTTGCCCATAGGTGTAGCGCATACTGCTATTCGCGTTTGGATAATAGCTTTTGTTAGGGTACATTTCTAAAAGGGCTTTTTTATAAAGTCTATCCGCTTTGCTTCTTAAGACGTCTGCCTCACCAAACATGGCGTCTAACTCAGTCAGATAATACGCATAAAATATTTGCGTCAGTTTAAATCCTAGGTCTTTTCTGAGCGTTTTTTCAGAAGGGTTTTCCAAAAAAGCACCCAATTTTTCTTTGCTCACCAAAATAGACTTATCAAACACCATTGAGGTAAGTTTATCATTGCCGTATTTGTTGTATAAATCATTGAAACGGGCAGGTCTTTGATCGGCAGGTATATCGTTTACATAAGTGGCCAACATGGCAGCAAAAACTTCTTGATCAATTTGTGCATTATAGTCTTTGAATAAGCCACCTAGTCTTTCTTTGGTTGTTCCAACCATACCCTCTAATTGGGCTTCCAGTTTAGTTTTTTCTTGTCCTTTGGCTTTCTTCAATTTGCTAAGGGTAGCGCCTACACCGCCAAGCATGAAACCATGTCGCATCATTTCAATGCCTGTAATGGCCTCAAAAAAGTAGGTTTCTGCCAGTTTGGATTCGTTATACGTTTTATATACGTCTTCATAAAGCGGTATTACAGAAGCGTACGCTTCTTTTCTTTCAGCATTTTCAGCCATCCATTTTTCGAATGCATTTTCCTCGGCCTTCTTTTTTTCATACACCTTAAGTCTTTTTAGCCCTTGCGTTTGCCCTATAAAATATTTCCAGTAATTGCTCACACGCGCGTGCTTTGCAGCGTACTGTATTCTTACTGCGTCGCTTTGATTCATGTACTTTTCATAAATATCCAATTTTTTTCTTCTGATTTTCACTCTTGACGGCTGGTCTTTTTCCGTTTGAAACTTAACTCCGTGAGAAGTTAAAAATCTATCTGTGCTTCCCGGGAATCCAAAAATCATAGCAAAATCTCCTTGCTCTACACCTTTTAGACTAACAGGAAGATGGTGCTTTGGTGTGTAAGGTACGTTTGTTTCGCTATACTCTGCAGGCTCATTGTCTTTGTTTGCATATACTCTAAACATGGAGAAATCACCTGTGTGTCTTGGCCACATCCAATTGTCTGTATCGCCACCAAATTTACCTATGGAAGATGGTGGTGCACCTACCAAACGAACATCAGGAAAGCTTATATACTTAAACCCAAAATATTTGTTTCCACTGAACATGCTTTTAATGTCTAGACTTTGGTACTTCGACAAGTCAGCATCTTCTTGAATTTTCCTTTGGTTGTCTGCAATTTTTTTGGCGCGCTCCTCTTCGCTCATATCATCTGTTACATTTTTTAGCACCAAGTCGGTGAGTTCTGTTACTTCTTGTAGAAAAGAAACAGCAAAACCTGCGGGCAATTCTTCAGAAGTTTTCATGGCCCAAAAACCGTCTGTAAGGTAATCATTTTCTGGGCTGCTTTTTTCTTGGATAACCGAATAACCGCAGTGATGGTTGGTAAGCATCAAGCCTTTATTGCTAATAATTTCCCCCGTACAAAACCCCCGACCAAGACGCACAATGGCGTCTTTTAGGCTGGAATTGTTGATGTCATAGATTTGTTCGGGCGTAAGTTCCAAACCTAATTTTTTCATCGCATCATAATTTTGTGCAATCAGCGAGGGAATCCACATTCCTTCGTCTGCTTTGGCTTGGTTAAAAGCCATTATCGCTACCAATGCTATACTAAATATTTTTTTCATTCGTAAAATCTATTGCTTCAAAAATGAACATTCTTCTGAAAGGAAGCACATTTTATTCGATATAATTTAGTTTTTATCGAACAGATTGTACTTTAAAATGGAGTAAATTGCTCTAAAACCGTCTTTCCATCCTATTTTTTTACCTTCGTCATAAGTTCTTCCGTAGTAGCTTATCCCGATTTCATAAATCCGAATTTTGGGTATTCTAGACATTTTTGCTGTCACCTCTGGTTCAAAACCAAATCGCTTCTCTTTTAGATTTATTCCTTGAATGATCGGTGTTTTAAACATTTTGTAACAGGTTTCCATATCTGTAAGGTTTAAATTGGTAAACATATTGGACACCAAAGTCAAGAATTTATTTCCTAATGAATGCCAAAAAAACAATATCCTATGTGGATTACCGCCCATAAATCGTGATCCATAGACTACGTCGGCCACATCTGCCAAAAGTGGTTTCAGCAAATCATTAAATTCATTGGGATCATACTCCAAATCTGCATCTTGAATAACAAGAAAATCACCTGAAGCACTTGATATACCTGTATGCAAAGCGGCACCTTTACCTTGATTTTTTGCATGTTTTTTGTAAACCACAGCGGCTTCTTCGTGACTGGCTTTAAACGCCAATATTTTTTCCTCTGTTTTATCTTTGGAGCAATCATTGACTACAATGATTTCTTTTTGCACATTATCTCTCAGTTGAAGTTGAACCAATTTTTCCAAAATATTTTGGATGGTCGCTTCTTCATTATATGCTGGAACGATAATGGATAAAGTTTTTTGCGTCATTAATTTGCGAATTTGGTGTTTTTTTGAATAATCGAACAGAGCAATTTAGAAATATATAGCACAGGAGATGGAAGTTTGTCCTTAATTAACCACCACTTAAATGAAACATATCACTCTAGATTGGGTGCTTATAAGGAGTCCATGCATGTATTTATTCAACAAGGACTTCGTCGTTTTTTAGAAAGCAATAACAAGCGTTCTATTTCTATTTTAGAAGTTGGTTATGGTACCGGATTAAATGCCATTTTAAGTTGTGAAGAAGCGATAATACACCAACTTAGTATCCGCTATGAAGCAATAGAAAAATACCCTGTGCCAAGTGATTTGCTTGGCGGTTTAAGTTATGCAGATCTGAGCCTTGAAAATAAGGAAGTAGTTCAATTGATTCATTCGGCTAACTGGGAATCAGAGGTGGAAATTTGCACACATTTTTCTCTTTTTAAAAGACAATCTGATATACTCAAAACAGCGTTGAATCATGCCTATGACATCATTTATTTTGATGCTTTCGCTCCGTCAAAACAAGCGGATTTATGGCACTTTGATGTTTTACAAAAGCTTGTTAGATCCTTGAAAAAAAACGGTCTTTTGGTGAGCTATTCTGCCATGGGACAATTTAAACGTGATCTTAAATCCTTGGGCCTTATTGTAACCAACCCTCCAGGAGCTTTGGGGAAAAGAGAGATGACCGTTGCTTGTAAGTAATTAATCTAATGCCTTGTAGGGAGCAAACTTGAGGTAGAAGTAATAAGATACCAGTAGAAGAGCGGTTAAAAAAAGTTGAAAAACAGGGATTTCGCCCATGTTATACTCTGCAATACAAGCAAAAATCAAATTGAAAAACATCCCAGAATAAGCCCAATGTTTAAGAAAAAATTTTCTTGGAATTAGCAAAAAAAGCCCGCCCAAAATCTTGGCCATTCCATGAAATGGCACAAAGTACAATGGAAAACCAAAGGCACGAATTTCATCTAAATAATGTGCTGAAAAAAATGCTTCAAAACCATGTTGAATAAAAAAATAAGCAAGACAGAGATGTAGTATCCAAAAAACCCATTTGTTGTTTGTCATCTAAACAAAATTATTTAATTAATGATAGTAAATTCTGTTCTTCTATTGTTGGCCCTTCCTTTTTCGGTTTCATTGGCGTCTATGGGCTGTTCTTCACCGTATCCTCGTGTAACTATTCGCGCGCGCGCGATGCCTTTTTTAACCAAAAAATTGGCAACTGCTTGCGCCCTATTTCTTGACAAAATCAAATTCGCATCTTTATCTCCTACATTGTCTGTATGGCCACCTATTTCTATTCGTAGGGACTCATTTTGTTTCATAAAATGAAAAAGTTTTGTCAGTTCTGTTATTGATTCATTTTTAAGATTGTATTGTCCTGTTTCAAAAAATACATTGCGTAAAATACTCTTGCCACCAATTTTTATTTTGTCCAATTTTGCCTTAAGTCCCATTGGCTTATTTTTATAAGTTGATTTTAAATCAAAATTTTCCGAGTAAAATAGATAGCCGCTTTTACTTACGTTAAACAAATAAGATTTACCTGCGGTAAGGGTCACAAAGAAAGACCCGCTTTTATTGGTTTGCATTTCTTTTTCTATTTGTCCACTCTTGAGATCAATTAATTGTACCTTGGCGCTAAGCGGCTTACCGGTTTCTTTGCTTACCACAATACCCTTAACATAACTTACCGATTTGGCTCTTGCTTCAGGAGGCAAGGTAAATCGATAGATATCCATACCACCTTTGGAATTGGGCCCGTTATTTGTGGCATAATAGGCCGTTTTGCCATCTCTATCCACTACCAAACTCCACTCCGAGGCTTGTGTATTCAAAGGATATCCCAAATTTTTGGCTTCAGTAAATATCAAATCTTTGGTAAAATTTGATTTAAACAAATCTGATTGTCCCATGCCTGGCCAACCTTGCGAAGAGAAATATAACGTTTGACCGTCAGGATGAATAAAAGGAAATTGTTCATCCAATGAAGTATTTATTGCAGCACCTGCGTTTTTTGCAGGAAGCCATCCTTCTCCTTTAACAAATCGAGAGTAATAGATGTCACTGCCTCCAAATCCTCCCGGACGGTTGCTCACAAAAAACATCAAATTTCCTTCAGAATTAATGCTTGGTTGTGCATCCCAATGTTTTGAGTTTACTGCAGGCCCAAGATTCAATGGTTCTGCCCAACCATTTTTCAATTTTTTACTCAACCATATATCAAATCTTCCAAGACCTTTGGGTCTGTTGGAGGTGTAAAAAATATTCTTTCCGTCCGCCGAAACACCAAAAGCGCCTTCATTATATTGCGTGTTGATGGGGGCGCCAATAGCTTGCCAATCGCTCAACATTCCATTATGAATTGTGCAGAAAAAAATATCCTCATTCTGCCTGTAAGGTGGCAATGACGGATCTCTGCGTGTAAAGAAAATTTGACTGCCATCAACGCTAATGGTTGGGAAATACTCTTCTTGATTGGTATTTAGCTTGTCGCCCAGGTTTTTGGGCACAAAATCGATGGGATTTTGCATCGCTTTTTTGGCAAAATCTGCATTTTGAATATGCATTTTTATGGTCTCCTCCATTTGGGTTGGCAAGTCTTTGAATTGAAAAAAATACTCGCCGAATACAATGGAACTGTCATATTCTTTTTCAAGAAAATATAGCTCAGCTAGCTCGTAATCTGCCAGCCAATATTGCGGGTTTATCTGTTTGATTTTTCTATAGATTGAAATTGCTTTATAATTTTCATCCTGTTCTCTGTATATTCTGCCTGTTAGGTCTAAAGCATCAATGAAGTCAACGTCTTTTGAAAGGGCTTTTACCAAATTGTTTAAACTACTTTCAAATTGTTTATTTTGGAAAAATTGAAAAGCCTCGTGGTACAGTTTATCTGCTTTTTTATTGCTTGACTTTCCAGAGGGAAGTGGCTGTGTGTAGACTTGAATATAAACAAGAATTAAAAGAAAAATACTATAAATTCTCATAGACACATGCAAGATAATTTACTTTTGTTAGGCCTCATAATCATAAGCTATGATGAGTCTATTTAAAAACGCAATACATAAAGTAATATTGGGGGAAGAATTCTATTTTTTGCCTCAAAAAGCAATATTTAGGTCATCTGACAGAGCGCTCTTATTAAGTGATTTACACCTAGGCAAAGCACTAACATTTCAAAAAAATGGGATTCCTCTTAGCCAAACGCCTGAACATAAGGATCTTCAAGATCTTGAAAAATTGATTAAGGAAACAAAGGCAAGAAACGTGTATTTTCTGGGTGACTTGTTTCATAGTAAGATCAATACAACAGTAAAAGAAGTACTTAAATTTATTGCCGCATTTTCGGAAGTCAATTTTGTTTTAGTGATAGGAAATCATGATTTATACAGTTATGGCAAATATAATTTGCCATCAAATATGAGAGAGGTTCATGTTTGGGAGGATACCAATTTTATATACAATCATGAACCTATTAAAACAGATAAGTTTCTTTTTTGCGGGCACATCCATCCTGGGTTTGTTCTAGGTACCAAAAGGGAAAAAATTGCTTTTCCATGTTTTTATTTTGTCAATAATTCTTGTATCCTCCCATCTTTTGGAACCTTAACTGGCTTGCATAAAATGGACAAAAGCGAAGATGCCGAGGTCCTATTGATTGCGGAAAATAAGATTTTTTTAGTCTAGTTTTTTAACCCTTAAGTGAAAAAGCGTGTTGCTTTTTCCTTTATCGTCAAAATAGTAATTGGTAGAAATTAATTGCGCGTCTGGAATTTCTTCAAAAAGTTTGATTTTGTCTTCGTTTTCCATTTGAAATACTGAACAAGTCACATAATCAAAATAGCCTTGTTTATCCAAATATGGCCAAAGAATTCTAATCAATTCGGCCTGTAATTTACCATATCGACTTATTTCCGCTATTTGAAAAAAGAATGCCTTTTCGGGCTCTCTTCTCCAGGTTCCCGAGCCTGTGCATGGGGCATCTAGAAGAATTTGAGAAAATGAAGTTGGATAAATTTTTTCTCGATTCTTTCGATGAGAAAACAATAGGTTTTGGGGCAATTCTTTAAGGTCATAAATTTGGGTAAAAATGCTGTTAATATTTTGTCCTTCTGCTCTTTCATGTAGCTTGTGTATTATAGATTTTCTAATGTCACTTGCAAATATTTTTGCCTTTGGAAACCTATATGCTATGCCGAGCGCTTTGCCTCCACTACCAGCGCAAGCATCCCAAATCTCATGAACTTCTCCTAAATTTTGAAGAAGAGAGATGGTACTCCAGTCTTGAATTAAAAAATGATACGGTGAAGCCCATTGGATGAATTGATTGTATGATTTAACATCTTTAAATGCCAATACATTATATGTTTCATGCGTGATATAATCTATTTTCTTCTCTTGCAAAGCATAAATTATTTCTTTCCACTTAGAAGGTCTTATGTGAAGCCAGAACAGTGGTTCCACAATTGTAGGGACTGTCTCTTCTAAAGCTATTAAATCTTGGCTTTTATAAGTATCATACGTCCGGTAAAAAGGCATGTTACCATACTTTTTTTCAATTTCTTTGAGTCTGTCATCTTTGCTTTCGTGCCACACTATTTCATAACGTTCATAAAACCAATTGGCAGCTTTTTTGGCTTCATGAGAGAAAAGATAAAACCCTATTGCCAATCTCTTTTCTGGGTGGTCTTGCATCCAGTTTCTTCCGAGCCTGTAATAGGAAAACACCATATCTGATATACACCTTCTGTCCGTACTTCCATGTTTTTTATTGTTTCGAAAATACTGCTTTAGTAGCAGGGGTAAAGAGCTATCACCCTTAAACTCAATAGTTATCTTTTGGGCGGTTTTAAGATACGTATCCCACCTCATTCTGGCAAAACTATAAGTTGATTTTCATGGTATTGTAATACGCGCCAAAGTTTATTTTCAAGCCGGTTATTCACCCCAATAAATTCTAGACATGAAGAATTCAAAAAGAACTTTTGATTTTCAATGAAAAATGGGAATGTGCTGCCAAGCGAAATTGAAGCAGAAATAAAAAATTTTGTTTGGTCATATCCCGCCCATGCATACTTGTCCATATCCATTCTATTCAATTGTCGATAGGAATGCATAATATTTCTAGTTTGGGCGTCTAAAGGTTGTGTAAAATTTGATTCCAATAGATGTAGATTTAATTTTTCCCAAAACGCATATTCGTTCCCTATCCAATTAGACCATTTATTCATTCCAAGAACCGTAAAATTGCCCCCCGCTTCAACCAACTTGCCTAGCGATACACTTACAACATTTCTATTGTTAGAAGGAATAAATACAAGACCATTATCTACTGTTTGTAAAGTGCTGGTTGACGAATGAATATTAGAAAATTTTATCCATTCGTATTCTATTTTATTGTTTTCCAGACTCTCCCTCAAAATTGATATAAATGCTTGATTTTGTGAGCTTTCATCATCAATTACTACTACGCTTTTCCCAGTAAAAAACTCCCTAAAGAGGTCAACGACATGGTTTACCTTGGTTTTTTTGCTACCAACTATCGATATCAACAAAGGATTTTCTAACGAACCGTTTATTTCACTAAAAGGGCTAATTAGCGGGATGCTGTGTTTATTTGAAAATGAAGACAATATCTGATAATGTTTTTGACCTACAGGTCCAAAAATGATATCCATCGTACTCAGTTCTGGTAGTTCTACAATTTGTGCAGTAATTTCATGATTGTGCTCGTTGTCATATGTAAAAACCTCGATTTCAGTATTGTCAAATACATTTTGTTGAAGTGCGAGTTTTGCGCCAGAATAATAGCTGCTTGATACTTCCCAAAGTAATTTTTCAGTAGGGTTTTTTTGAGAAATACAAAAAGGCAAAATAAATGCAACTCTGATTTTTTTCTTGTCAAGCTGATTATTTGAATGATTGAATGAAACAGCAGTTTTACTATTTGAAAATACAATTAGAACGAGGCAAGAAACCAAAAATGTTGCTATGTTTTTATTCCCATTCAATAGTTGCAGGAGGTTTGGAGCTTATGTCATATACCACTCTATTTATACCTTTTACTTGATTAATAATTTGGTTAGAAACATCCGCCAAAAAATCATAAGGTAAATGCACCCAATCAGCTGTCATTCCATCAAGGGAATGAACTGCCCTTAGTGCAACGACCTCTTCATAGCTTCTCTCATCACCCATTACACCTACAGACTTTACAGGCAACAACACAACGCCAGCCTGCCAAATATTGTTGTATAAGTTGTACTTTTTTAGCGCATCGATAAAGATTTTGTCGGCTTGTTGAAGTAATTCAACCTTATGCTTAGTAATATCGCCTAAAATTCTGATGGCCAACCCAGGACCTGGAAATGGATGTCGATTGAGGATATTTGGATTCAGATTTAGTTGAGCACCTACCTTTCGAACTTCATCCTTGAACAATAGACGAAGTGGCTCAACGATTTTTAATTTCATTTTTTCAGGTAAGCCGCCAACATTGTGGTGCGATTTAATGGTGGCCGAGGGCCCATTTACTGATATACTTTCAATGACATCCGGATATATCGTGCCTTGGGCAAGCCATTTAATATTTTTAAGCTTTTGTGCTTCCCTATCAAATATTTCAACGAATACTCTACCTATGGTTTTTCTTTTCTGCTCGGGATCCGAAATACCGGCCAATGCCTCATAAAATTCTTTTCTTGCATCCACACCTACTACTTGTAAACCAGTTTCATGATAGCTTTCTAAGACTTCTTCAAATTCTCCTTTGCGTAAAAGACCATTGTCAATAAATATTCCAATAAGTTGCTTCCCTATAGCTTTATGAAGCAATAAAGCGGCCACTGAAGAATCAACACCTCCACTCAAACCTAACAAAACTTTGTCCTTACCAAGCTGCTGTTGCAAGACAGATACCTTCTCTGAAACAAAGTTTGCTGGCGTCCAATTTGATTGATATTTACAAATTCTGCGCACAAAATTTTCGAGTAAAAGTTTACCCTGTTGACTATGTACTACCTCCGGATGAAATTGTAAAGCAAAAATGCTGTCTTGTGGATTCTCAAATGCGGCAACCGGTATTTGGTCAGTATATGCTGTGGCAATAAAATTTTCAGGAAGTTTGGAAATGGTATCGCTATGAGACATCCAAACTTCTGGTGAATTGATATCAAACCCTTCAAATAACTGGCTTTTGTTTGACAAATGTATGGTGGCTCTTCCGTATTCTCTTTTGTTTGACGAAACTACTGTACCTCCCAAACTTTTTGATAAAAATTGCGCGCCATAACATATCCCCAAAATTGGAATTTCCCCTATAATTTCTTCTAAACCAATTTTTGGTGATTCTTGTTCATTTACAGAGGAAGGACCACCACTTAAAATGATGCCTTTTATATTCTCTGATAACCTAAAATTTGTGGTGTAAGGCATGATTTCAGCATAAACCCCGCACTCTCTAACTCTTCTTGCAATAAGTTGTGTTACTTGAGAACCAAAATCAATAATAACTAATTTTTCTTGCTGCAAGTTTCAATATTACATAGAATTTGGCATTAAGACTTCTTGATAAAAATCAATTTTGCAAAAGTTTTCCCGTTTTGGTCCTAACCAAAACTTCAGAACCATAGTATATGGCGAATTCTAAGCCTATTCCTCAACAAACATATAACCCTTTTTTCTAATGACTTTTAAGTATTTAGGCTTTTTGGGATTGGGTTCAAAATGTTTTCGAAGGTGTAAAATAAAATTATCAATGGTCCTTGTTGCAGGAAATACGGTATATCCCCAAACGCTTCTAAGTATTCTTTGTCTTTCAACAATTTTATTTTTATTCATAATTAAGAGTTGCAAAATCATGGATGCTTTAGCAGAAAGTTGAATCTTTTCACCGTGAACATTTTTCGCAGTATAATTTTTAAAATCAACAGAACAGTTACCAAATTTATAGGCGTTTAATCTTACTGGGTTTTCTTTTGGCCTCTTGCGGTAAATTAATTTATGGACCCTCAAAACGAGTTCTTCCAAAAGAAAAGGTTTTGCCAAATAGTCGTCTCCACCACTTTTTAAACCAAAAATTCGATCTTGTGCTGAGCCTTTGGCTGAAAGAAATAGGATGGGCATGTCGATGTTTTTCAACCGTATATTTTCACAGACACTAATTCCATCAATTGAAGGGAGAATAATATCTAAAATAATTAAGTCAAACTGTTGCTCAAAAACTTCCCGCAAAGCAGCCGGACCGTCGTTTACCCAACTTACTTCAAAATTTTCTAACTCAAGGTTCAACGATATGGTGTCTGCCAAATGTTTTTCATCCTCTACTAGGAGTATTTTCTTTTTCATGAGTGGGGTAAAAATAAGACATTTTTTAAAGACTCAATTACAATTGACTCGAAGAAAACTGAAATGTAAAAGCACTGCTTTTCAACGAATTATAAACAAGCCACACTCTAGCATCATGAAGTTTAGCAATTTTATGTGTAAGTGATAAACTCAGTCCCCCAACTTCACTTTTCGTCATTTTTTCATCTAAGACTTTGGAATCACTTGGTAAAAAATTTTTCTTAACCGAACTTGATACACCATTACTTTGGTCGTTTATCTGCATAATAATTTTATTATTTTGACAATACATTTTAATTTCAACCATTTGGTTATCAGCAAATTCCACTGTGTTGGATATTAGATTATTTAACAAAAGTGTAAGGTAATAGCGGTCTCCATCTATCCAAATATTTTCCTCAATAATTTGATTAATTTGAGCTAAATTTTCCCAATTATAGCATGTATCTCTAATCAGTTTAGAAAGATTGATCTTTTCAAAATTCTGCTGCTTTATTTCCTTACCCAGCTTATTTATTGCAGAGATATTGTCAATCAAATTATTTAATCTTTTCAAATTTGTTAAAATTCTACGGAACATCTTTTCCCTTTGGATTTCATCTAGCGCATCGTGATTTTGTAAAGTTTGACTAGCCAATTGAGCCGAAGCGATATAGGTTTTCAATTTGTGTTTGAAAGACAAAAAAATTCTGTCTGAATTTTTACCAGGCTCTGCAACAAATCGATTAGCTCGATAAAATACATAACCAATCATGAGTAAAAAAAGAATCCCTAACAGCAAAAAAAAATTGGCCCCTATTTAATGTGTCTCTCCTATGCTTAGTAAGACGCT
The DNA here is from genome assembly GCA_002457675.1 of Bacteroidetes bacterium MED-G17. Taxonomy (GTDB): domain Bacteria; phylum Bacteroidota; class Bacteroidia; order NS11-12g; family UBA9320; genus MED-G17. Next base: position 12,939 of record NTKK01000014.1, on the reverse strand, counting down.
CAAGATAACTTCGACTAGGATAAATCAACATTTCGTTGATGCCTTTTTGTTCGTTAATCTGAAAGTGAAAATTCTGATAATTATTTTCATGAAACCAGCTTGTCAAACGAGAAGTGTCAATAAGCAGTGTATCTGCATCTAATACCAACTTACTGACCTTTTCACTTCGGATTTCATCATCGACAAGTTTTTGTTTTAATTCGTACGAAAGAACTTTTCGTTCCAAATTGAGACCTTTTGCATGTAATTCATTTACATCTTTTAAAGTATTCAGTAATTGGTTTGCAACCAAAATGGTTGAGCCAATATGTATGAGCGCACTCAACAAAAGAAAAGCATTAAACCAAAGGGATTTGTACTTTTTTTTATACTTCTTCATCATTTCTTGATAACAAAGAAACAAATTGCTGGGAACTACTAACTAATTTTGCACTTATGTACTTCAACAACATTCTAGAAACCATAGGAAATACCCCTATGGTAAAGCTCAATCGTGTGATGAGAGAAGTAGAAGCCACCGTTGTTGCCAAAGTTGAAACAACCAACCCGGGCAATTCAATCAAAGACCGAATGGCCTTAAGAATTATTGAAGATGCAGAAAAATCAGGGGCGCTTAAGCCAGGTGGAATTATCGTTGAAGGAACCAGTGGAAATACAGGTATGGGATTAGCTATTGCAGGGGTGGTAAAGGGCTATAAATGTATTTTTGTAACCACTGACAAGCAAAGCAAGGAAAAAGTTGATATGCTTCAAGCTGTTGGTGCCGAAGTACATGTGTGTCCAACAGATGTTGAACCAGATGATGCACAATCATACTATTCCGTTTCAAAAAGACTATCTGAAGAAACCCCGAATGCCTTTTATGCCAATCAATATCATAATCTTTCCAATAGGCAAGCACATTATGAAAGTACGGGTCCAGAAATTTGGGAACAAACTGAAGGAAAAATTACACACTTGGTAGTTGGAGTGGGCACAGGTGGCACCATTTCAGGTGTAGGAAAATACTTAAAAGAGCAAAATCCAGAAATTAAAATTTTAGGCATTGATACCTACGGCTCAATATTCAAAAAATACCATGAAACAGGTGAATTCGACAAAAATGAAATTTATCCATACATCACTGAAGGCATTGGAGAGGATATACTGCCTGAAAATGTTGACTTTTCCGTTATAGACCATTTTGAAAAAGTACGTGACAAAGATGGCCTTATTTTTCAACGAAGACTTGCAAGAGAGGAGGGGATTTTGGTAGGAAATTCTTGTGGTAGTGCTGCTGCTGGAGTGGTTCAAATGAAAAATAGATTTGGCCCAAAAGACCTTGTTGTAGTCATTTTCCATGACCATGCAAGCAGGTACGTTGGTAAAGCATTTAATGACCAGTGGATGAAAAAAATGAACTTTTTAAAATAAAATTTTTAAAAAACAGTGATCTTTGAACTAGATGAATTTAGAAAAAATTATTAAATCACTTTCTTTTTGTTTGATTTTTACGCTAGCCCAAGGGCAAAATCTTCGAGTTCGCCCCAACATTGGCCCGTCAGCCTTGTTAGGAGATTTGGGGGGTAATTTTGAACAAGCAAAAAACAACATATTGGATTATGATTTAAAGAGTACTGGTGTTCATGCTGGGGTAGATTTTATGTTCGGCTTTGGCCAAAAAAGCCGTTTTTCCCAACCAAATAATTATTTGGTTTTTGGTACAAATTTTAGTCTGCTTAGGGCTTCTGATTTGGAAAGTGAAAACGAATTGAAGATAGATAGAGGTTTTGAATGTAATGTTATTTGCGTGGAAGCTAATGTGCTTTTTGAGAAACAATTTTCTCCACAAAACTTGAGATCCAATTCAAAAAATTATTTTATCCCTTCCATCTTTTTTGGTACTGGTGTGAATTACTCAAGCCCGAGCGTTAAAGAAAAAGGTAACACCACTTACACAGAAAATATTGGAAGCACAGCTTCTTTACAATTTCCTTTTGGTATTGGGTTGGCGTACCAGTTAGGAAATAAACAAAGAGTTGGTTTGCAACTTTATAGTGTCAAAAGTACTTCTGACTTAGTAGACGGTGTAAGTAACCAGGGGAATCCAAATAATTTTGACAACCACATTTTATTGAAGATAAACTACAGCGCCATATTAGAAAAAGGTTCAGGAAGGAGCTTCTTTCACTTTATAAAATCGGCTTGCCCTAAGTTCTAAGAACTCTTTGAGCTCCAAGCCACTTGTGGCTTATTTTTTCCCCGTCATGTATATTTTTCTCAACGAGCTTGTCCATTCTCACCTTCCCCGAAGCATGAATTATTTGATTGTCTTCCCAGAAAATACCTACATGGGTAACTTTATTCTTCTTTTCATAATGGGCTTGAAAAAAAAGTAGGTCAAATATTTCAAAATCTCTAGTAATATCTATACCAAGTCTAGCTTGTTGATATGCGTCACGTGGTATTTGAATCCCGATTTCTTTGTAGCAAAGTTGCACAAAACCACTACAATCTACACCAAAGGTGGATCTACCACCCCAAACGTAGGGAACTCCAAGCATGCTATGCGCGAAACTTGCTAGTTTTTGTTTTTGTTTTAGCGTGCGTACTATGGCCTCATTTCTATTAAGTTTATCATATATAGGCAAATTCCCTTCAAATGGGGACTCAATAATATTGTTGGGAACATAACCAGTGTAGGCATCAAAATCTAATTCAATCTTGGCCCAATTTATTCTCTTTTCTAATACCTTGTATGTTTCGCCATACACTATTTGCGAAATTACTTCTGATTGAAAATGCGCTTCTTTGTATATATTGGTGAAGGGTAGTTTACTGATATATCGCATTATAAATGCAATCTCTCCTTTTTTTCTAACAGCTGTTCCACCGTTTCCTCTCTGTCCAAATCTGGCACACAACAATCTACAGGGCAGACTGCAGCACACTGGGGCTCTTCATGGAATCCTTGACATTCCGTACATTTATCTGGTACTATATAATACACTTCTTGGTCGATAGGTGCATGCGCTTTATTGGCATCTGTCAACAAGCTGTTTTCCAATAAAAAATCTCCTTTCACCCCTGTTCCGTCTGCAATACGCCATTCTGCACCCGCTTCATAAATGGCATTGTTTGGGCACTCTGGTTCACAAGCACCACAGTTGATACATTCTTCTGTAATCTTAATTGCCATGTTTCAAAATTAATTGATTACTTGTAAAAGTTCATTTGGCAAAATTTGTTCAGTTGGAAGTTGATTTTTTTTCATTTGATTTATCAATTGTCTTTTCCAATTCAAATTTTGACTAGTATTGGTTAACTTAAGGGCATTTTGATAAGCCAACAGATAATTTGGATCTAGTTGAATGGCTTTTTCAAAATATTCTTTTGCTCTAATAGCCTCGCTCTTTCTTGCATAAATAATGCCCAAGTTATTCCAAACCGTAGCATCTAAAGGATTAATATTTTTTGCCTTTGTATAACTGTTATACGCTCCATCAATATCTGAAATATTTAGTTGTGCATTGCCTAATTTCTGCCAAAAATTAACCATATCTTTTTGTGTTTTACAAGCGCTCTGTAGCCAAACTATACTAGAAACCCAGTTTTCCCTCATTTGATATGCAACACCTATTCTGTAAGCAGTCCAAGCATCTACTTTTTCTGGTGAAATTTTTTTCGCTAAGTTAATTACTTGCGGCCAATCTTCTACCAAATAGAGATAGTGTATCCGTAATTCGATATTTTCAGACTTTTCCAATAGGTCTTTTGCTTTATTGAGATGAATAGGGTTTTTGTCAAACTTTTCAAAATAGGATAAATAGGCAAGGATCATCTTGTCATTGCTTACCTTTCCACCGTTTATTGATTTTAAACCAATTATTTCAGAATTTTCCGTACTATTTTTAGGTTTGGCTTGAATCCAATGATCGTGCACGGTTACGTGAGGTATATCACGAGAATTGCTTACTGGCATATGACAGTTTATACAATTTGATTGAGCAGTATGTTGATATTTTGATTCGGTAAAAAGTGTTGAATTAGGTGAATGACAAGCCAAGCATTGGTCATTGAAATAGTTTTTACCCATTGCCTTGTGGCTAACATGCGGATTGTGACAGCTAATACATGTCATGGGTTTATTGGTATGCTGAGAAGCAATAAAGCAGTTGCTCTTTTGCATTCTTTCTGCATGATTTGCCATATTAAATTTGGGATTTTCTCCTTCATAGACAGGCAAAAAAATCTGAAAAACTTCATGTAAATGCATACCAGGTTTAAAATCTGTAAACTTTTTACCTTCTTGTAAAATATTGTTTCCTTGTAGGTGACATCTTTGACAAATATCTATTTGCAAATCCATTGAAAGTTTGCTAGGATTGACAATTGTAAGATCATTTCCTGTAATTTTTGTTTGTTCGTTTTCCCACTTTGTTACGTGCAATTCACCTGGGCCATGGCACCTTTCACAGTCAATACCTTTTCCAATTTGAACAAATTGGTACGCTGAAGATTCAGCCATTCTTGGCATCGCGTTATGGCAACTCATACATTCTGCATTGATGACTCTTGAAAATCTTTGGTTGTTGCCATTTTCAAAACCAGGTGGCAAGTCCCACTTACCTTCTTGGGTATAAAAGGTTAGCGGTGCTTGATAAATGTATTTGCCTTGCTTAAAGAGATGAGAATTTGTATGTTGCCCAGAGCCAATGATGTAGTCTATTTTTTGGATTAAAGAGTGTATCGTGTCTTTCCCATCTATTTTATATTCCCTTATGAATAGTTGTTGATCTTTCCAAAATGGATAATAATAAAAACCTTTTACCGAGTCAAAAACAATATGATCCTTTTTAAAATAGGCGCTTGACTTTGTATGACTTGCCGAATCAAATGACAGCCCCATTCCTGTATGTTTAAAAGTTTGGTATTTGTCTTGATGACATTCGGCACATTTTTGTATGCCTACATAAGAAACTTTAGGATTATGGTTGAGAAATTGATTTTGTACCCTCTGGGTTCCTTTGCTATTGCAAGCTTCTTGAACGATGATACCTGCAGTAAGCACGAGAAAAAGTACTGCCGTGCCGCTTAGTAAACTTTTTTTACTCTCCGCCGAACTTCGCCAACCATTCATCTGCTCCACCCAATAAATTTCTTACTTGTGTGAAACCATTTTTTGAGAGATAATCTTTCGCAGCAGCACTCCTACCGCCTCTTTTACAATGAACAACAATTTCCTGGTTTTTCCACTCTTCAAGATCATCTATAGCACTTGGAATTTCTCCCAGAGGGATTAGTTTGCCCTTGAGGTTAAATTCATTATATTCTCCTTGCTCTCTCACATCTAAGATGTTGATGGTTTCTCCTTTACCCAATCTTTCCTTTAATTCTTCTACGCTTATATCTGTCATAATTATAATTTTATAATTTTCTTATAAATACCTTTATTACTTAAGTTTTCTGCAAATAAATGATAAATACCTGTAGAAAGCTTTGAAATAGTAATTTGATTGCTTCTATCTTTTTGAGAAAAAACGAGTCTTCCTGTGTGATCATAAAGTTTTATATGCACAAGCGTCCTTTCAAAGTATATTTTGTCAGAAGAAGGATTCGGGAAGATAGAAAAATCAGTTTTCAACCGATCTATTTTACTAGCATTTGGCTGATAGGGCGAACCAACAAATGCCCGAATCATAGGACTTCCATATAAACCATTTACTTTTTCCCAATTACCAAATATGTTGGACCAAATTTTTTGATTTTCTAATACCTTGTGATATCTGTTGCCTCCGTTTTTATCAAAACCTACGTGGAGATTAAAGTTGTCTGTTTGGGTCCATCCTATAAAAAATTTGCCTTTTGGAAGGCTTAAAAAAGTATCCAAATCGTAATAGTGATAGCCATTAATTGAGTCGGTATAAGTAGGTGTAATTTGTGACCTTTCCCACAATAAGTTTTCTTGTCCTTCGTCAAGTTTTGTCCAAACAGCCAATGCTATTTGGGCAGTACTTAAATCTTTTAACTCTTGATTGAAAAATATTGAAAAACCACGTAAAGTGTCAGGTCTATGCATTTCAAATTGGACAGCTATTTTCCCTAAACCTGTACTTAGGTCATTGAAACCAAAGCTTGCCTCAGCTGATCCATCGTCATAGGCGAAATAATTTCTGAATTTTTGTTGTACCCTTAAGATATCGTTGTTTCTATTTTCATTTTGAATGCCATCTTCTTGCATTTCTATTCGTCTTTGAATGGTAAGCATTTCCTCTGAAAAAGAACCAATATCATACATTGGAAATCTTCTTAAACTGTTGCTTTGGGCAGCACAATTTGTTACATTTTGATTGAAGTTTGTTTTAGAAAGCTGCAGGCCAATAGCGCTATCTGCATGTCGTACCTGAAATTGTCTTACAACTTTTGATAGATTGCTTACATAAAACCACGTGCTGTCATTGAGTAAATTTTCCCCTGATAAAAAATGGCTGTAAGGCATAGAAAAATAATCCTTTAATAAACTTGTAGGCATTGACTGAATGGCGTAATCTTCAAAGCCAATATTTCTTGTAGTTCTATTTTTATCCAATAGGATATAGTCAACATGCCATTGGTTGGCATTTCCCCAAGCCGGCGTAAAATTGATAAATCGAAATTGAAAATGTTTATGCAAATAGCTTGGCGCTTGAATAGGGATGGCCACATACTGAAAAGGCCCACCCTCAAGCGTACTATTTTCCCAAGCATTGGCCCAATTTCCGCTACTGTCCTTTACTTGTAGTACCAATTTGTCTGGGGCGGTTCTTTTAAACCCTAGACCCTTCGCTTGAACAAAAAAAGAAAGAACTATTGAATCCGCTGGCGTATATTTCTTGGAGAAAGAATCCTTTAAGTTGATAAAATTTGACGTAAGGGTATCTGCCCCGTACAATCCAGAAGACCCTAGTTGTTTATAAGGCTTTCCTTTTTCGTCAAAAAAATCGAAAGTTGCTACACCGTAAGTTGGCGGTTCTAAAGCAAAATGACCGTTCACGTAAACCCATTTATCTAGCCACAGGTTGGAATCAGGATACACATTTTTTTGAAAAAAATCATCAAAAAAAGGCAGTTGTAAGGTGTCAAAATTTGTTTTGTATACTAAACGTTTATGTTTTTTTGGGAATTCTAGATTGGTGTTAGGAAATAAAACATTCCTATTTTCAGCCAATGCAAATTCCGAAACCTGTGCGAACATCTTGCTAACAGATAATATAAAAATGAACAGAGGTATAGCTCTCATGGCAGTTTTTAAAACGCTTTTTTTCTTATTAAAGTGTGGCATCATAACTTCTCACCAATCCTTAGTTAAGGAATCAATTGATAAAGAGTCTGTGGTTACAGGCACACCTACTATGAGATTTATCTTACTTAGTCTAGGGATTTCTGTATTGGCTTCTATGGTCCTTTTTTCTCCTTTCAACAATTGGTCAAGAACAGGTTTGTCTGAAATACTACCTACACTTGGGTCAGGTCTTTCAATAACTTCCGATAAAATCAATCCGCTTGATAGCAACATATTTTTGGCTTGCCGTAAACTTGTTTTACCAGCCAAATCGGGCATTTTTACTTTAGGAATTTTATCTGAATTGATGGTGAGGTAGATTTTTCTGCCTTTTTTAACCAAAAGATCTGTTTCAGGACTTTGGATAATCACCTCAAGCTTATTCTTTCCATCGATATAGGTGGTGTCGGCTACAATGGTTTGTAGACCCAATTGTTGGATTAAGTCCTTGGCTTCAAAAATATTTAGGCCAACCAGGTTTGGTGTCTTTATAGGTTCTTCATTTTGGCCGGTATATAATTTTAAAAAGTAAAATAGTCCAAATAACAACATTACAGTAGTGCCCAAAATAAAGAAGATATTTCTGAAAACTTTTTTCATGTCGTTCTATTTTGGCCGTAATGTATGATTTGTTGAATAAAATCTAAGGGATTGTATCCAGAAATTGCCGCTTGATGATAAATACAGGTAGCAGGAGTCATACCGGGCAAGCTATTGACCTCAATTATAAAAACTGCTACTTGGCCATCTTCTTTTATTTTTACAAAAGCATCTATCCTGCAATATCCTTCAACACCAACGTATTGTGCAGTTTTCCTTAGCTCATCTTTTACGATATCTCCAATTCGCTTATTTTCATTTGAAGCTAGAGAAAATCTTGCTGGTGTGATGTTTTGCCCTTCTCCTGCTAAAAATTTTTCTTCTAGGCTCAAAATATCACTTTGACTTAACACTTCAGAAGGTTCAAAAATTTCAATTTTTTTAAGCCCATTGGATAATGTTTCTATGAGCATTCCTCCTGTAATTTCAATAAGTTTTTCCCCTTTTTTTGCTTCAACAAATGATTCGCACAATATGCTTTGCTTGCTTGGAAATTCATCGGCAGATTGTAAACCCAAATTTTTTTCATCCTCCTGACTACGTGATTTTCCTCCCCTGAATGCTAGCCTTGCATAACTTTCTAGTTCTTTTTCATTTTTTATTTTTAACACCGCCGAAGAGCAACCTTCATCTACTGGTTTTGCAATCATAGGATACGCTAATTGGCTCAATTCGTTTAGGCATTTCCTTTTATTATTTGTCCAATCTTCTTTGGAAAGCAAATAATTTTCTGCAACCAAGATTCCCTTTGAACGCAGCAAATTATTGGTTTGGAATTTATTTATTGTAAGCTGAGAGCTTGCCACGTCACTTCCATTGAATGGTATGTTTTGTTGCTTCAATTTTTCTTGAATTTCTCCGTCTTCGCCTGGTCTTCCATGCAATGCAATAAAGGCAAAATCAATTTTTTCATGCAATTGTTCTATTTCTATTTTTTGAGGAAGTTCAATTGTTTTTTGATTGATCAACAAAGAATCATCTTTAAATTTTTGGGCAATTTTCTCGGTATACGGATTGATGTCACTTTGATCAATTTTATCGCTAATATCATCCGCATTATCTTTTAAAAGATAGCTTGTAGGCAATTGATAAAGTTGAATCTCATTCTCTCTTTTGCGAAGAAAAATTGGTATGGCCTGGTAAGCATTAGAAGAATTTAATTTTTCAAAAATATTTCTTCCACTTTCCATAGAAATATGCCTCTCCGTTGAATAGCCACCCATGATCACCCCAACTTTTTCTTTTATTTCAAGCTTACCATTACGCTGCACCAACTCCTTGAGTTGATACATCAAATCGCTATATCTTTGGGAATCGACACATTTAGCAATCCCTGTCTTGAGTGAATTTCTAATTATTGTGCTGATTAGGTTTTTGGGGTCGATATAAACTTCCGCCGCTTGATGAAAAAAGAAGCTAGAAGGCATCATACCGGAGGTTGTATTTGGATCGTTCAAGAAGATTTTTCCTGAAGAACTTAAAAAGCCATCAATTCTTGCATACACATTAAAATCAAGAAGTTTATACAATTTGAGGACTTCTGCACTGAGATTTTCCAATTCTTCAAACGAAATTTCCATGGGTGTTTTCTTGCGAGAAATTCCAGGTAAATACTTCGCATCATAATTATAAATTTCTGATGTTTTTAATATCTCCGTTGGAGGTAAAACCACAAGATCCCCCTTTTCATTTTCCAGCACTATGGCTGAAAATTCTCGGCCTTCAATAAACGCTTCAACCAAAACCTCAGACTCATTTTGCATAGATTGCAGCCATGCACCTTTTTCGGGATTGTACTCTCGGACAAGCTCCTCGGGATGTTTAATTTCTTTGGCATCCATCAACATAGGGAAGCCAATAGAATTATTAAGTTTTAAATTGTTGTGTGCAAATTGTTCAAGCTCTTTTTCTGATAAATTTTTGGGTAAGTGAAATTTTCCCCAAGCTTTTTGAAAAACCTTATCTAAATCATCCATCTTATGGGCAATACCCACACCTACACTAGAGCCCTGATTTGCAGGCTTTATTACACAAGGGAAGCCGACCTTATTTTTGATCTCAATTTTATCTGTAGCTGTTAAATTTGGTCTTGTAAAGGTTAAATACTTAGGTACATTAAATCCCGCATTTTCCATCCATCTTTTTTGTAGGCTTTTGTTGATACCAATCGCGCTGGATAAAATTCTAGAACCAGAGTAGGGAATTTTTAGCCACTCCAAAAGACCTTGAATGCTTCCATCTTCACCAAAAGCACCGTGCAAGACCAAAAAAGCAAAATCAATGTGCTTATTTAGGTCTTCCAATGCGATGGGACTGCCCAAGTCATTGTACATTTCGTTGTATGCTTCATTGGACAAATCCAAGCTTTCTGCATATACCCGATATGTTTGGTTTTTTGTAAATTTTTCACTTGGGAAAAAATCTCTGATGGTGCCTTTATAAATGTAAGCCCAATGTAAAATAATCATTTTCCCTTTGGCATCAACAAAAATCGGTACGGCTTCAAAAATAGACTTGTCTAAGTTGTCATAGACTGTTCTACCGCCAGCAAAAGAAACTTCCCGCTCTCTTGATGCACCTCCAAAAAATATTCCTACCCTTATTTTTTGTACCAATTTTTTTTTGATTATACAAGACAAATGTAAGTCAACGCTTTTGCTTTCTGCATCCTTTGGAAGTTTTGTGTAAAATTGTAGTCGAAAGGCAAGTTATTTGCTGTAGAAATCATTATGAACTGTTTAAAAATTAAGAAAATTGCCCTTATTTCATTTGTGTTATTTTTTTCATGTCAAGCTTTTGGCCAAGAGGTCACCGAAAAGAAAGCACTACCTAACTGTGAAATCAAAAATATGGATGGCACAACAGTAGATGTTGCTGATTATGCAAAAAATGGAAAAATAACGGTATTTTCTTTTTGGGCTACTTGGTGTAAACCCTGCATAAAAGAGTTGAATAATGTTGCTGACCTAGCTGAAGATTGGGCCGAGGATTATAATGTTGAAATAGTGGCTGTAAGTGTAGATGATAGCCGTAATATTCAAAAGGTTAGACCGATGGTGAATGGGCTTGGTTGGGATTATGATATTTTGTTGGATCCCAATGGAGATTTACAGCGTAAAATGAATGTAACCAATCCACCAGTTACATTTTTGGTAGATCTAGATGGCAATATCGTTTATACCCATACTGGCTACTTGGAAGGAGATGAATATGAACTGGAGGAAGAGATCAAAAAATTGGTTGAAAAGGAATAATTCAATCAAATTTTTTGGGCATTGAAATTTGGCCCAAATTAACAAATGCTTGCATACGTTTGTTTATCTCTGTGGAGCTAAGTTCTAACAGACGCTCTATGCCAAATTTTTCGACACAAAAACTGGCCATACTTGAGCCGACAACCAAGGCTTTTTTCATGTTTTCAAATGAAACGTCTTCTGTTTGAGCCAAATAACCCATGAATCCTCCGGCAAAAGTATCTCCCGCTCCTGTTGGATCTAAAACCTCATCTAAAAGAAGTGCCGGGCAAGAATAAACTTGATGATTTTTTCCGAAGAGTAATGCACCATGCTCCCCCTTTTTAATTACCAAATGTTTTGGCCCCATATTCAATATTCTTTGCGCTGCTTTTTTTAGGTGATAATCACCGCTCAACTGTCGTGCTTCTTCGTCATTGATAATGAGCACATCTATTTTTTCAATCACTTTTAGTAAATCTTCCAAGGCATTATCCATCCAAAAATTCATTGTATCTAGTGCAATTAAATTGGGTTTCTGTTGCAGCCTTTCTAGCGTGGTTAATTGTACTTTTGGGCTAAGGTTGCCCAACATTACATATTTTGAATTTTGGTAATTATCAGGAATGATAGGGTCGAAATTGCCCAAAACATTTAGCTCAGTTATTAAGGTATCCCGTGCGTTGAGGTTTTTGTGGTATTTTCCTTGCCAAAAAAAAGACTTCTCACCTTCTTTTATTTGCAAGCCTTCCAAATCAATTCCAGCATGTTGCATTTTTTCTAATTTGCTTATGGGGAAGTCATCCCCCACAACAGCAACCAAGCGAATGGGGTTTATAAAGTAGGAAGCAGAGAAAGCAATATAAGTGGCTGCCCCACCGATTATTTTGTCTGTTTTGCCAAAAGGGGTTTCAATAGCGTCGAAGGCCACGCTTCCGATGGTAAGTAAGCTCATAGGCACAACAAAAATTGCTTGCTTTGGCGAAATAAAAAAATTTGTCTAATTGAAGTTGTTCTAATGAATTAAATTTTATTTTTGCCTCCCTTTAAAAAAGTAAACGCCTCATTAGCTCAGTTGGTTAGAGCGACGGACTGTTAATCCGCAGGTCCCTGGTTCGAGTCCAGGATGGGGCGCTTTAAGCAGTTCAATTTTTTTCACTTTCCTTCAAACCCTTTCATAACAAGTGTTTTGCGATTTTGCCGCTTGCAATTCTTTTCACTTTTTTTCTACTTTTACCATAAAATGTTTCACCTATGTTTCACCACACCTAAAAAATGTTTCACCAAATATTATGAATAGAATTAGTATTGGTTTTTTCCTAAAACTTAAGGCAAAAGATATCAAACATCCAATCTATTTGAGAATGATTTATCAAAGAAAAAAAACTGAATACTTCATTGGATACAGATGTCTAACAAATGAATGGGATGAGTTAAAGGAAGAACACGTTTATGACATTCACATTAATCGATCAATTGCCAAAATAAAGGACAAAATTTATGACACATTTCATCAACTAAATTTGGAAGGAAATGAATTTGATGTTACCGATATTAAAGACATTGCTCTAGGAAAAAAGACTAAAAAAGTGAAATTAAATTCCTTTTTTGACCTCTTTATAGAAGAATATAAAAATTTGGAAAAGGTGACACCATATACCATCAAAAAATATGAACAAACCTTAACTAGAATTTTAGTATTTCAAGAACAAAAAAATAAACAGATAAATTTATCAGACTGCGATTTATCCTTTATTACTGATTTTGATTCTTATCTAAAAGCTATCAAATGGAATAAAAATGGCA
>NTKK01000013.1 GCA_002457675.1 Bacteroidetes bacterium MED-G17 | reverse complement strand
CCACAGTTTAAGAGCAATATAGCTTTGAAAGAAGCGATGGGATATATTCTGGGCATGGGTTACACTTTCAAAGCAAAACCAGAAGCGTTTGCAAGTAGTTATTGTGCAAATAAGGTAGTAAAATAAATTACTTTCGCTGTTATTGTGGCAAGAGTATTAGCGATAGATTATGGAGCGAAACGCGTTGGTTTCGCAGTTACAGACGCACTCAAAATAATTGCATCACCACTCGAAACAGTTGAAAATTCAAAAGCACTTGGTTTCTTAGAAAATTATTTAAAACAAGAATATGTTGAAACCATCGTAGTTGGCCAACCTACTCGATGGGATGGCAGTTTTTCGGATATTGAAACTGAAATAAAAAAATTTGTAAATGATATCAAAAAATGGGGAGTTAATGTGGTTCGCTACAATGAAATGTTTACCTCAAAAATTGCAAGGCAGTCTTTTGTAGAATCCGGTTTGAAGAAAAAGAAAAGAGAAGATAAATCCTTGCTAGATTCCACTAGCGCAACCATAATTTTACAAGATTACCTAAGTTCGCAAGGTTTATGATACTTCCAATTTTTGCTTACGGTCAAAAAGTCTTAAAACAAAGAGGAGATGATGTTTTGGAGCATTCAGAAGAAATTAAGACGCTAGTAGCCAACATGTTTGAAACCATGGATGCCGCAAATGGTGTGGGGTTAGCTGCTCCACAGATTGGAAAATCTCTTAGAGTGTTTGTGATTGATTCCAAACCAATGTACGAAGAAAAAGATTCTGAAAAAGGTTTGCGAACAGCATTTATAAATCCAATAATATTGGAAGAAACTGGTGATTCATTTTCCTTTGAAGAAGGATGTCTAAGTATACCAGAAATTAGAGAAGCTGTTTCTAGAATGTCACAAATAAAGATTGAGTACAAAGACGAAAACTTTGTTCAACACATCAAAACTTTTGATGGAATGACTGCAAGGGTCATTCAACATGAGTATGATCATATTGAAGGTGTTTTATTTGTTGATCATCTTTCGGCATTTAAAAAAAGGTTGATAAAAGGAAAGTTGGCAGACGTTAAAAAAGGAAAATTACGAGCCAATTATCCCATGAAATTTGCCTAATTATTATGTGGCAAAACTTCAATAGATCTTTTAGACCCATAAATGTACTTTTCGTTTGCCTTGCACAAGTACTTTCGGTTCGCTTCTTAGCAGATATAAATTTCCAGCAGCATGGGCTTGTTGGACTCTTTTTACTTATTTCTGTTTCGGTACTTACAACCTTAGGCGCCTACATATCTAATGATCTTCTAGATGAAAAAAGAGATGAAAAAAATGGTAAAAAAAGAAGTCTCTGGGTATTAATGCCAACTTTCTCCTGGATACTTTATATATTAATTAGTATTTTTTCTCTCTACTTGGCAGCGATGCTTTCTCGCCAGTTTATGTTGTCCATTTCAATTGTTTTGTTGTTTTGTTTATGGTATTCATACGTATTAAAAAATATTGCTTTTTTAGGGAATATTGTTGCTGCAGCAACAACATCCTTCGGGATTTTTGTTCTTTATTTATTATATGATATTGATTTGATCCTTTTACTATTTTTTTCTACCATGAGTTTTCTGGTCAATTATAACCGAGAGTTGGTAAAAGATATTATTGATCTTCATGGTGATGAATTTGACGGTGCAAAGACTACGCCCGTATTTTTTGGATTGCCAAGAACAATAGAGATGCTCAAGTTTAGCCTCACGTCCACTTTCTTCATTTTAGTTTTTGCTGCATATTATCTATCGAAAAATTATTTTTTTGGCGATTTGAAAATTTTATTTAACGTTTATATATTGTTCTTTTTAATCTTTCCAATTGGGTTCTCGTATTTTCTTCTAATGAAGAAAAATGTAGAAACTAAATTCCAACACATTTCCCTCTATCTAAAGTTTGTTTTGTACGGAGGGATTATTTTGATTTGTCTGTTTTGAAAGAAATTTTACTTGCATCTAAATCACCCAGAAGAAGAGACTTACTTGGTAAATTGTTTCATAATTTTCAAGTTGTTAAAATTGAGTGCGACGAAGATTTTCCTTCATCAATGGAGATATTGTCTGTTGCTGAGTATTTGGCTGAGAAAAAAAGCCGTTCGTATCAAAATTTGCAGGATAATCAAATATTAATTACCGCAGATACCACCGTAATTTTAGGAGATACAATTTTCAACAAGCCAAGTACTAAAGAGGAAGGAAGGCATATGTTAAGTTCAATAATGAATAATACGCATAGTGTTGTAACTGGTGTTTGCCTGAGAGATAGAAATAATTGTATCCATTTTTCAGAAATAACTGAAGTGGAAATGAACCCACTGACTAAGGGTGAAATTGATTATTATCTAGATAATTTTAAATTTTCAGACAAAGCAGGTTCTTATGGCATCCAGGATTGGTTAGGTTTCGTTGCAGTCAAACAAATACGCGGAGATTACTATAATGTTATGGGTCTACCTTTAAATAAAATTTACCATTCATTTAGATTAAACTGGCCTACTTACTCCTTTTTTTTAACTCATCTCTAATGATGGCTGCTCGAAGATAATCTTCATTCTCGAGAGCTTGATTCAATTCATGATTTAATTCCTCATTGTTTAATGAGTTTACCGTGTCAGAAAAGCTTGGACTTTTTTCTTCGTCTTTAACCTTGCCTGTCTCTTTCTCATTCTCATTATTTTCTTCTTCTAAGATAATACCTGCTTTATCCATTACCTTTTGTGTAGTAAAAATAGGTGTATTTTCTCGAACAGATATGGCAATTGCATCGCTGGTTCTAGCATCTATTTCTAGTATTTTTTCATTTTGTTCAAATGCTAAAGTGGCAAAAAATACTCCTTCTTTAACATCTCTAATAAATACTTCCTTAAGTTTTCCACCAAGGGATTTAAAGATATCTACCATGAGATCATGTGACATTGGTCTGTCGCTTCTTATTCCCTCAATTTCTAAAGCGATGGATTGCGCCTCAAATTGGCCTATAACTATAGGAAGTCTAGATTGACTGTTAAATTGCTTTAAAAGTAAGGTATAGTAACCTTTGTTGGCATGCCCAGCAGTAATACCAACAATTTTCAACTTCACCTTTTGCTCGTCCATAAGTTCTTAAGACTGACTGTTTTTTAACGCTTCAATCATTTTCGGAACAACTTCAAAAGCGTCACCAACTATACCATAGTCAGCAGCTTTAAAGAATGGTGCTTCTTTATCAGTATTGATCACTACAATATTTTTGCTTGAACCGACGCCGGCAAGGTGTTGTATTGCACCGCTAATGCCAATTGCTATATATAAATCTGGCTTAATGGTTATACCTGTTTGTCCGACGTGTTCGCTGTGCGGTCGCCATTCCATATCACTTACTGGCTTGCTACAAGCAGTTGCTGCGCCAAGTAAGTCTGCCAATTCTTCAATCATTGACCAATTTTCAGCACCCTTAAGCCCTCTTCCAGCAGAGACTACTATTTCGGCTTCTGTTAAAGGGACCTTACCTTTAGATTTCATAATTTCAATGGATTTCGTAAGCACATGGCTACTACTTGTAAAAGTGTGGTTAACAATACTGCCTTGACCCTTTTGCTGTTTTAGCTCATAAGAGTTTGGAACTATGGTCATAACTAAATTTTCTTTTGGTAAATGTACCTTAGCGTAGGCTTTGTTAGAAAAAACAGTTTTGGTTACTACCAATTCCTCTTCTTGGGTAGGAAAATCAATAATTCCTGTAACGATTGCATAGTTTAATTTTGCCGCAACAATAGGAGCAATTGCTTTTCCGGCGTATGTTTGAGATATGATGACATGTTTACAAGTGTGCGCCGCTGCAGTTTTGTAAATCATCTCTGCATAACGAGTTGGAGTAAAAATACGCAACTCATCAGATTGGTGTGTTATAATTTTGTCTGCGCCATACTGGCTTAAAATCTCCAAATTTTCAGTTTCAGCTGGGCATGTCACAATACATTCGAGGTCAAGTAATGTTGCCAAATCTTTGGCATAACTTATTGCTTCAAATGTTGATTTTTTGAATTTGTTGTTTTGGCTTTCAGCAAATACGAGTATACTCATTTTAGAATAATTTTTTATCGTTTTTTAGTACGTCAATTAAATTGGCAACCTCATCGGTATCGAATAACTTTACCTCTTGTTTGCCTTTAGGAAGTTCATAGTTTTGGATATTTCCAACATTTTCAGCTACCGAGGGTGCTATTACATGTAAAGGTTTGGTTCTTGCCTGCATTATACCGCGCATATTAGGGATCTTTGGTTCTATTAAATCTTTTTGGGCACTTGCCGAGGCCGGCATTTTAATGGCTAATTTTTCTCTTCCGCCATCTATATCTCTTATACAAATGAGGTTATTGTCATCTACATCCAATTCAGTGACAACATTAGCGTGCTCAAGATCTAAATAAGCTGCTACCAAATTTCCTACCATACCACTATTAAAGTCAATACTTTCACGTCCGGATAAAATTAAATCAAAGGATTTAGTTTTAGCATATTCTGCAATTTCTCGGGCCACAAATTGTCCATCCTTTGGTTCTGCATCAACTCTAATTGCTTGGTGTGCACCCATGGCCAAAGCTTTTCTTATTATCGGGTCGTTTTGGTTGCCACCAACATGAATGACCGTTACATTGGCATTGTGCTTTTCGCTCAATTCTATGGCTTTAGATAAAGCCAATTCGCAATATGGATTAATGATATATTGAACACCAGTTTTATTGAAGGTTTTATTATTATCGCTAAAAGTAATTTTTGTTGTGGTATCGGGAACCACACTCATACAAACTAAGATTTCCATCTTCTTTAAGAATATGGAACAAATGTAGTTTTTTTGCACTCTTTGTTTTCCACAATGACCAATAGGAAAGAACAGATTATATCGTTTTTAAAGAAGGAGCCAAATGACGCTTTTTTGCAATATGCATTGTCCATAGAATTTTTGGCTGAAAACAAAAAGAAAGAGGCTATGGAGTTATTAGAGAATATTCTAAAAAATTCCCCCAACTACTTACCTTCCTATTATCAACTAGGTACGCTTCTCTATGAAGATGGTGAAAAAAACAAAGCCTTAGAAGTACTCAAAAAAGGAGAAATACTAGCTAAGGAAAAGGGGGATAAGCACACACTTTCAGAATTAAAGAGAGAAATACAAAATATTGAAATAGAAAATTATCTTTAGTATATGCAGTTTATTTCACAAAACGCCAATTTTCAAGAACTTATAAGTGAAAAGCTGAAGGAACAGCATTTTATGAAACATAACCATTTTGTTCTTTCAGATATCCAAGAAGGAAAAGTAATTAGTCAATTACTTATTGAACAAATCCACCTTCAGCAAGATGGTATATTACATGGAGGGGTTATAAGTACTTTATGCGATGTAACGATGGGTTTTGCCGCTTTTTCGTTAGTTGAGAAAGGGGTAAAGGTTGTTACATCAAATCTTTCTGTAAATTTTTTGAAACCAAATCAACCGAGCATTTTTAGGGTTGAAGGTTCTGTTGTAAAACCAGGCAGGAATTTATTTTTCTGTGAAGCAATCGGTCTAAATTATCAAGATGATCAGTGGGTTGAAACAGTTCGTGCTTCCAGCACGATGTCTTTGATAAAGAAATAAAAAAAGCCCTTGCAAATACAAAGGCTTTTTTATAACTCAATAATTTAAATTATTTGTTTACTACCAATTTTTTAACTTGGCTGAATCCATTGGTCTGCATTTGATATAAATACAGGCCATTACTCAAGTTACCTATATTGATTGTCAAACTATTAATACCTGCATGGTTGTTTTGGGTTGCAATATTTTGTACTACATTTCCAGCTAGGTCAAATATTTTAAAATATACTTTTTGGCTATTTGGAAGTTTGTAATTGATATCAACATGGGTACTACCTCGGCTAGGGTTTGGATAGGCCATACCTAATCCATAAGTTTTACTTTCAAGGTCTAACGTACTTAGGTTTTCAGTATTTGTGTGAAAAAAACCTCTAATGTATCTATCGTCAAAATAAGCATTTCCAGGAATGTTACTAGCCCAACCATTTTGTGTTTCTCCATATCTCTGTACATTTACAGTGAAGAATCCATTATTTATTTTGTCCGTTTGCTTTAGCTCAAATCCCTGTGTACCAATGAAAAGAGAATGGCCAAAATAATTCAATCTTTTCTTTGGTATAGAGCCATCTCTTGTTTCCATTGTATCACCAAAATTGATTGGAATCATTGTTTTAAAGGCAAACTGAAAACCGGCAATGTTTCTATTTTGCACGAGTGGATCATCTGAGATAGCTATGTCTGGAATTGCTTGAACCCATGTTTTGGTTCTCCAACCATCTGTTGATGGCACATTTGTTGAGTCCTCATCAGTTAAAGGAATTTTAACCGTATAGGCGTTATTCGGATAAGTGAGGGAGTTTCCATCAAGGTTTTCTGGAACAGCAAAAATTTCTGCAGGGTTAGTAAATGTGCTAACTCGTAAATTATCGTAAGTAAAAAATTGAATTATTAGGGTGTCAACAACCTTTTCCATTGCGCCATTTAATTCAATTGAATCAGCGTAGCGGACATATAAATAAGGAAAAGCTACTGAATCAACAGTATATCTTGTATATCTTGTGTATTGAGTTATGTTATCATCTGCCAATAAATTTGGGTCGCTTGGATCAAATACCATTCCAACACTATGCCATGGAAAATGGTACGGATCTGGATTTTCCGAAGACTTATCTGGCACGAATACTGCATTTGTATCAGGCATTAAGAAAGAAACATATCTTGTAAGGTTTGTTAATAAACTAATTGAATTAACAGGATCCCACCATCCAGAGTGTGGATCCATTTTATTCAATCTCTCTTCAAATTGTAATGATTTTGCATCTACTCCTAAATGTTTACCCAAATGCCCTTTTGGCGCTGCAATTTCTGTTTGACCAAAAGAAAATGAGTGTAGAACTAAAAATGCAAAAATTACTGGTAATGCTTTTAAAAATTTCATAACGTGCCTCAAATGTAGCGATTAATGAATAATTAACATGGGCTTTAATTATATTTTTTATACGTCGCCTAATTGGGGTCTTACAATTAGGTCTTCAACAACCGCAAATTCATTGTTTTGAAAACAAGACCAAATCAATCGCGCCAGATCTTTACTTTGAATAAAGCGTTCTTTAGGAAGTGTTGATTCAATCCAGCTATCTGTATGGGTTGCCCCGGGCAGCACAGCACTTACCTTGATGTTGTCGTTTTTAAGCTCATAACGTAAGTTTTTGGTAAATCCATATTGAGCAAATTTTGAGATGCTGTATGAACCACCTTGTGGATAAGCTTGAAGTGCGGCAATACTACACATGTTAAAAATGTGTCCATTTTTTTGATTTTTCATAATTGGTACAATCTCTCTACAAGTATGATATGTTGAATATAGATTGGTTTCAATCATTTTTTCTAAATGTCCTGAAGACTCGTCCATAAGATTGCCCGGAAAAAAAACTCCAGCATTATTTATTAGAACATCTATTTGATTTGTTTGGCTTTTCACCAAATTAAGCCAATTAGTTAGCTCATTTTTTTTAGAGACATCACAGATTGATGGATATAATCTTTTCGGAAACGCCTGCTGTAGATCTTGGAATGGTGCTATATCTCTAGCACAAGAAAATACCGTAAAATTTTCTTCCAAAAATTTTTGAACACAAGCTCTTCCTATACCTTTTGACCCCCCGGTGATTATAGCTGTTTGCTGATTTGTCATTTGTAAAATTACTTCAAAAGTGATGAGAAAGGATATATTTACCGCAATTTCTGTAAAATTTTGATGATTCAACATGTTGGTCGGTATGTTCTTTTCTTGAGCAAATTGTTTGCAAGGCCTGAAAAGTACAAGGTTTACTTCCAAAGAACTATATTGGAAATGAACAATATTGGTGTCGGGTCACTTGTAATTGTTGCCATTATAGCCATCTTTCAAGGAGCAGTAACTACGTTACAGATAGCTTTCCAATTAATTTCTCCTCTTATTGCTAACCCAGTTATTGGAGAGATTGTCTCAGACAGTACGCTCTTGGAACTTGCCCCAACAATTACTTCTTTGGTTCTTGCAGGGAAAGTAGGCAGTCACATTGCATCTGAAATTGGCACCATGCGAGTCAGCGAACAGATAGATGCACTTGAGGTAATGGGGATCAATTCTATTAGTTTTTTGGCCTTGCCAAAGATCATAGCCGGTTTGGTTATGATGCCACTTCTCATTATTATCTCTATTTTTTTAAGCAATCTTGGTGGTGTAATTGTAGGTTTTTTTAGTGATATAATCACCCCTGAAGAATTTTTACAAGGCGCGAGAACCAGTTTTACACCTTTCAAATTGTTTTTTTCTCTATTGAAATCATTCACCTATGCATTCATAATAACTTCTATTTCATGCTATCAAGGATATTATACATCTGGAGGGGCTTTGGAGGTTGGAAAATCTAGTACAAAAGCAGTTGTATATAGTGCAGTTGCAATTTTATGTTCTGATTATTTATTGGCTGAGTTGCTTCTAGAACCATGATAGAGGTTAAAAATTTATACAAGTCCTTTGATAATGCGGAGGTATTAAAGAATATCTCTGCCCAGTTTGAGCCTGGAAAAATAAATTTAATTATCGGTTCAAGTGGTCATGGAAAATCTGTTTTGATGAAGTCTATGGTAGGACTAATACAACCAGATTCAGGTGATTTGTTCTATGATGGAAGAGATTTCCTTAATTTAAATTACGCCGAGTTGCGCGGTTTACGAAGAGAGATTGGTATGCTTTTTCAAGGGAATGCCTTGTTTGACTCATTAACGGTAGAAGAGAATATTGGTTTTCCGCTTAAAATGTTTACCTCTATGCATACAGAGGAGATAGCAGAAAGGGTGAATTTTTGTTTGAAAAGGGTTGCGCTCGATAACAAAAACGAAAAGTATCCCGCAGAAATTAGCGGGGGAATGAAAAAAAGGGTGGGAATTGCTCGTGCAATCGCCCTAGACATTAAATACCTTTTTGCGGATGAACCCAACTCTGGTTTAGATCCTATTACTTCTAGAAAAATTGATGCCTTACTAAAAGACATCACTGAAGAATATAAAATTACTACAATTATTAATACCCATGACATGAAAACCGTAACAGATATTGGAGATAAAATTGTGTTTATTTACCATGGGGAAAATATTTGGCACGGTAGCAGAAATGAAATCCAAAAAACTGAACAAAAAATTGTCAAAACATTTATAAAGTCTTCTTAAGCATGAAATTTCAAAAAGGTATAATTTATCTAGCGCTTTTCGTTCTGGCTATTTCAGCCAAAAATCACACAAATGATGAAGGTATGTTCCCTTTATCTTATCTATCTTCCCTAGACTTGAAAAAGGCTGGATTGGAAATAGATGTTAAAGAAATTTACAATCCCAAAGATACGAGTTTGTTGGATGCCTTAGTTAGAATTGACGGTTGCACAGGCTCATTCGTTTCTGAAAATGGGCTGATTTTTACCAATCATCATTGCGCATTTTCTGCCATTCGTGCAGCGAGTACGGTTGAACACAATTACCTCAAGAATGGATTTGTGTCTTCAAGTATTAACGATGAGATAAAAACATCTGTAACTTGCAGGATAACTTTAGAATATAAAGATGTTACACAAATTATTCTTTCCAATCTAAACAAGCTTGATTTTGTTGAAAAATCAAATAGGATAGCATTTAGAATAGATAGCTTACAGCAAGCACTCAACACGGAAAAGGCAAAAACAGAAGACAAGTTTTATGAAGTTTCTGAAATGATACAAGGCAAGTCTTACACCCTTTTTACGTATCAAAATTTAAATGATATTAGGCTGGTTTATGCACCTCCAAGAAGCGTAGGCGAATTTGGCGGAGAAACAGATAATTGGGAATGGCCTCGGCACAATGGAGACTTTTCTTTTTTTCGCGCATACAAAGATGGTAAACCCTTTAGCCCTAAAAGGTATTTTAAAATTGATTTTGACGGTGTGAAAGAAAACGACTTTGCCTTTATTCTTGGATACCCTGGTAGAACGTATCGCAATCAACCAGCCCAATATTTAGTTTACCAAGAACAACATTTGCTGCCTATCATTTCTTCTTGGTTTAATTACAAGATAGATGCTTGGAAAACTTGGGCAGGAGACGATGAACAAAAACAACTAAAAGTGGCAAGCCTTATTAAAAGACACGCCAATACCGCCAAAAATTTTGAAGGTAAAATGCAAGGTTTGTATAGAACTCAACTTACCAAACAATACCTTTTAGAAGAATTTGAGACTAAGCGTTTAGCTGAAACCATTTTGCCGGAAAAAGTCAAAGTTTTTGATGAAATAGACCTCATTTATTCTAAAATAAATAGAGAAGTAGATTTGGGTCTTTGGTTGGGTAGGTTGTACAATAGCGTAACGCTATTCAATAAAGCCTCTTTTATAGCAAAGATTCAAGAAGATTTTAAAAATAACGAAGGTGATAAAGACGATAGAAAACAAATTCTAGAAAAATTAGAAAGAGGGTTTAAACCAATTGATGAAAAATTAGAAAGTGACTTTTTTTATAAAATTCAATCCAATTTGAATCTTATAGACAATAGTGAATGGATAGCGAAGAAAAAATTAGAGATTGGTTACGAGATTGATTTTGCAAAACATTTTCAAGAATTATATGAAAAGTCTACGCTAAATAATCCCGAAAAAAATATCAAACTATGGAAAAAAGATTTTAAAAAGCTGCTCAACTACAAAGACCCTCTTATTGAGTATGCAAGGCAAGTACAAAAAGCTTACAGTGCATATCTCCAAAATAGGAAAAAATACAACGCTGCTTTGACATCTTTGACCCCTCAAATGGTAGACGCTAAGTCTTATATTCTAGGTAAAAAATTTGTGCCCGACGCAAATGGAACCATTCGTTTAACTTATGGTTACATCCAAGGATATGAACCAGAAAATGGGGTTTACAATTACCCATTTACTTCCCTGAAGGGCATCTTTGAAAAGGCAAATACAAAAGCTGATTACTTCTTAGAGCCAGAAATTATTCAGAAAATGAAAACGACACAAGCTTCAGATGCATTAAGAAATGATAAAAACGGTGAGGTAATAGTTTGTATGCTATACAATATGGATACAACGGGAGGAAATTCAGGAAGTCCTATTTTAAATAGTAAAGGGGAGATTATTGGGATAAATTTTGATAGAGCTTACACGGCAACAATTAATGACTTTGCCTGGAATCAGAGCTATAGCAGGTCTATTGGTGTAGATATTAGGTACGTTTTGTATGTCCTTAAATATATAAGCCCAGCACAAAGATTATTAGATGAAATGAATGTGGTATTATAAAAGCGTCAATTTAATCCAACATAAAATCTAGCAAATGTTTAAAATCTAATTTCTTCTAACTCGATATTTGTAAAAATGGCTAGAAAGTCAAGGAAGAAAGCAAAATCAGCAAAAAAAGTATCTTATCTAAGAACGCAGTTAAATGCGAAGAACCCCAGAACAAAAAGAATTTTTTGGGCATTAGTTCTACTTTTTTCTCTTTTTTTAATACTCTCTTTTTTCTCCCATATTTTTAGCTATAAAAGTGATTATTTATTTGAAGAAGGTCAAGATGTAAAAAACATAATGGGAACGCTAGGAAGGTGGATGGCGATCCGCTTAATGCACAATGGATTTGGTTTGGGCGCCTTTAGTTTAGTCTTCTATATTTTTTATTCTAGTATGATCTATTTGAAATGGATCGGTCAAAAAAAGCAATTATCCATATCTATTGGCCTCCTTTTTTTAACCTTCTGGCTTCCATTGTTTTTAGCCTCAATAACCAATAACGAAAATGATCTATTGCATGGCGCATTGGGGTTTTACTTATTTGATTTACTCAAACCTATTTTGGGAAGAATAGGAGTCATACTGGTATTGATAGCTTTAGGATATGTTATTTTAGAATGGGGAGTAGGAATTTCAATTACATTAAAAAGATTTAGAAAAAAAGTGAGCAAAGAAATGTCATCTGAACAAGCGGAAAACGAGATAATTGAAAATCAACCTTCTCTCTCTGAAGAAGAGACACCTTTCCAAATTACAGAGGAACACAACTTCGAAGAACCAAAAGAAGAAATTGACGATAAAATAGATGAGAAAAACACCAAAGAAATAGAAGAAAATGTTGAACTAATAATTGAAACTCAAAAAGAAGAAGAGTTAACTGAAACAAAAAAGACACATTATACAATAGATACCCCTTTTGATCCAAAACTTGAACTTTCTTCGTTTAAATTTCCTCCAGTAGATTTATTGAACACGTATGGGGATAAAGAAAAATTCAATGAGAGTTCGCAAGACCTTGGTAAAAGCAAAGACCTAATAGTTGATACTCTAAAAAACTACAAAATAGAAATTTCGACAATCAAGGCAACAATCGGTCCAACGGTTACCCTTTTTGAAATTGTTCCGGCACCAGGCGTTAAAATTTCTAAAATTAAAAATTTGGAAGATGACATTGCATTAAGTTTGGCAGCACTTGGGATTAGAATTATAGCACCTATACCGGGTAAGGGAACTATTGGTATTGAAGTACCTAACAAAAAACCAGTGATTGTTTCAATGTCCTCATTAGTTCGCAGTAAAAAATACCAAGATACTAATTGGCAGCTGCCAGTTTTACTAGGAAAAACAATTTCAAACGAAGTTTATTTAGCGGATTTGGCAAAAATGCCTCACTTGCTAATGGCAGGTGCTACGGGTCAAGGAAAGTCCGTTGGACTTAACGCGATAATTGTTTCACTTTTATATAAAAGACATCCTGCAGAAATCAAATTTGTATTAGTGGACCCAAAAAAGGTGGAGCTTACCTTGTATAATGCTTTGGAAAGACACTATTTGGCCAAACTTCCTGGAGATGATAAAGAAGCAATAATAACTGATAATCAACAGGTTGTAACAACCTTAAACTCGCTATGTTTAGAAATGGATGATCGCTATAAACTCTTGCAAAGTGCGTATGTTAGAAATATTAAAGAGTACAACACAAAGTTTATTGCAAGAAAATTGGTACCAACAGACGAGGAGAAGCATCGTTTCTTGCCTTATATAGTTGTCGTTATTGATGAAGTTGCAGACCTAATTATGACTGCTGGTAAAGAGGTAGAGCACCCAATTGGTCGATTGGCACAACTCGCCAGGGCTGTTGGTATTCATTTAATACTCGCAACCCAAAGACCATCAGTAAATATAATTACAGGCACCATCAAGGCCAATTTTCCCGCCAGATTGGCATTTAGAGTGACCAGTAGAATTGACTCAAGAACAATACTTGATGGCAATGGCGCAGATCAACTGGTTGGAAAAGGTGATTGTTTATTTAGTAATGGAAATGAGTTGGTTCGTCTTCAATGCCCTTTTGTGGACACGCCCGAAGTAGAAAAAATCACCGAATATATCGGTGCTCAAAGAGGATATTCAGAAGCTTATGTTCTACCTGAAGTACCTAACGAACAAGGAGGAGACGGGGGTGATTTTGATTTAGATGAAAAAGATGCATTGTTTGAAGATGCCGCGCGAGTAATAGTTAATCACCAACAGGGGAGTACTTCACTTATCCAAAGGAAAATGAAAATTGGGTACAATAGGGCTGGAAGGTTGATTGATCAACTGGAACATGCAAATATTGTTGGCCCATTTGAAGGTAGTAAGGCAAGACAAGTATTGGTGCCTACTCTTGAAGATTTGGAACAATTGTTGCAAGAATTAAGAAAATAATGAAAAACATAGGTATCTTTCTAGCTATTCTGGTGTTAATTAGTCCTTTTAATGGCCGCGCAGAAGATGAAAAAGCATCAAAAGTATTGAGAAAAGTAAGTTCTACTTACAATCAGTATAAAAGTATCAGGGCAAACTTTCAAATCAGTATTTACAATAGACAAACCAAATCGTCATTCAAACAAAGTGGTGAAGTTTACATCAAGGATAAAATGTTTAGGATAAATATGTCAGAGCAAGAAATATACTGTGATAAAAATACCATGTATACTTTTTTGCCTGATCAAAATGAAGTGCAAATCACAAATTTTGATTTTAAGGATAGTGAACTCAGCCCGTCTGAGTTGTTTACTATTTATAATAAAGGTTTTCTCAATAAATATATAAGTGAAACAACAGATCAAGGCAGGAGGGTGCATAATATTGAATTGACACCTATTAATAAAACCAAGAGCTATTTTAAAGTCAAAATAAAAATTGATAAAATTTCTAACCGAGTATCAGAAGCCAAAGTATTTAATAAAAATGGCACAATTACTTCGTATAAAATTACTCAATTTAAAGCAAATTTGCCGGTAAAAGATGCCTATTTTAAATTTGATAAAAGGACAAAGCCTGGCGTTGTGGAGGTAGATTTAAGGTAGAATTACATATTTTCAATAACCTCATTGCTAACCCCAGTAAAAGAAAATCCTCCGTCATGAAATAGGTTTTGCATGGTAACCATTTTGGTGTAATCTGAGAATAAACTCACACAATATTTCGCACAACTTTCTGCGTCTGCGTTACCTAAAGGACTAATTTTTTCAGCATAGTTCAAAAATTTATCAAAACCTTTAACACCGCTTCCCGCTGTTGTAGGCGTGGGACTTTGAGATACTGAATTTATTCTAACCTTAGATTTTTTACCGTAATGGTAACCAAAACTTCTTACAAAGCTCTCCAAAAGAGCTTTTGATTCAGCCATTTCATTATAATCTGGAAAAACTCTTTGTGCGGCAATATAAGTTAAAGCCAGAACAGATGCATTTACTGCTAATGCGTCTTTTTTCCAACAAGTTTGCATCAGTCTATGAAAGCTAATTGCAGATATATCAAAGGTTTTGTGCATCCAATCGTGTTTAAGATCGGTATATGCCTTACCTTTTCTAACATTCAGACTCATTCCTACCGAATGTAAAATGAAATCTAGTTTTCCAAATTCTTTTAGTGCTTCGTCGACCAATTTGTCAAGATCTTCTTGAGAAGTTACATCAGCGCCAATTACCTTAGAATTAGTCTTTTTCGCTAATTCATCAATAACGCCCATTCTTAATGCTACAGGGGCATTAGTTAAAACAAAACTTGCCCCTTCCGCATGGCATTGCTCAGCAACTTTCCATGCAATGGAATTGCTATCTAAGGCACCGAAAATAATTCCTTTTTTACCTGTCAAAATTCCTTTAGACATGGGGCAATATTAATTAATTTGTTTTAACTAAAATGTCTTCTTGAGTTGTTTTTCTTCTTAGTTTAACTGGCATGAGAAACATTCTCCATTTAAAACCAAATCAACGTAATCGATCTTCAATCCAATAGCTGAAGGGATATTTGGAGTTGTTATTTGATCAATACAATAAGTTTCTCTACAAGAATTACATATTAAATGGGAATGTGTGTGCTTGTGCGAACCGTTTACACAATTTTCTCTGCAAAGAGCATATCTTAACAAGTTATTTATATCGGGAACCTTATGTATTAAACCATTTTTTTCGAATGCCTCAATTGCTCTGTAAATCGTAGCTTTATTGAACCTACCCTCAAAAGTTTCCCTTATTGTGTGGGTTTGAATTGATGATTTTGTTTGAACAAATAATTCAAGAAGATTTACTCTGAAAGGGGTTCTCTTTAAGTTACACATTTTTAGCATTGAATGTACATCAATCATATGGCAAAAGTTTTGAAAATAATTCAATAAAGCAACTCAGTTGTTTTTCTAAATTATTAATTATTTTTGTCTGCATGAGATATAAATTTATCAAATTCTTGATGGTCCTTGTGGTGCCTATTTCCTTTTTTTCTTCTTGTAATGATAATGAGGCGCCACCCGCTCCAGTAGTTCCTAATGAAGAGGAGGTCATAACTACACTAAATTATACCTTAATATCTGAAAATGAGGGAGATACTGTTGCACTTTCATTTCAGGATTTAGATGGAGATGGAGGAAATGCACCTACAATCACGTCCGGTGTATTGACTCAAAATACAACATACAACTGCTCAATAAAATTATTGAATGAAATGGAAAGCCCAGCCAAAGATATCACGGAAGAAGTAAAGGAAGAAGATGAAGAACATCAGTTTTTCTTTGCATCCACGCTTTCTGGAGTTAGTATAGAATATGCTGACCAAGATGCCGATGGAAATCCTTTGGGATTGAGTTCAATAATCAAAACAGAAGGGGCGGAATCTGGAAACATCACAGTAACTTTGAGACATGAACCTGATAAAAAAGCTACAGGTGTTTCAAGTGGGGATATTACCAATGCTGGTGGCGAAACAGACATTGAGGTTTCTTTCGACATACTTATTAAATAGAATATTTTTAATATGCACGCTCTTGGTATTTAATGTATCAAACGCTCAAGAGTGCGCATTAACCTTATCGGGTAAAGTTGTAGACCTTCAAACTGGTATTCCTCTAGAAGGTGCTTATATTTTCGTAAAGGAGTCTCAAAGGGATGTTGCAGTTACTGATTCATCAGGATTTTTTGAAATAAGGAACTTATGTCCTGCAAAATACCATATTCAAATAAGTCATATTGGTTGTAAAGAGAAGATTTTCTATGTAATATTAATCTCGGATACTAATGTAGCTATCCATCTAAATCATAAGGTTTTAGGACTTTCTGGGTTTAATTTTACGATTAAAAAGAAAAAATCATCTCAAGAAATTCAGTCAATTGCACCTAATACAGAAGCGTGGAACAATGGAAAGGATTTAGGCAAAATTTTGGAAAGCATTTCTGGAGTTAGCATTCTAAAGAACGGTAACACGCTATCAAAACCAATTGTTCATGGCATGTTTGGTAATAGACTTGCCATTTTGAATAATGGTGCAGTTCATAACGGACAGCAATGGGGTATAGATCATGCACCAGAAATTGATCCCTTTATGTCAGGAGAAATTACAATAATTAAAGGTGTAGCCGCAATTTCCTATCAGTCTAGTTCTTTGGGTAATGTTGTACTAATAGAACCTGAAAAATTACAAGATGAACCACACATTCATGGGGAACTCAAATCATATTTTGAAACAAATGGTAGGTCAGCAGGCATGAACATTAACCTACAGCAAAATTTTAAAGGACTAAAATGGCGTATTCTAGGAACCTTAAAAAACAGTGGTGATAATAAATCATCCCAGTATTTTTTAAAGAATACAGGTCATCAACAAGCCAATACTTCGTTTCAATTAGAAAAGAGATTTGGAAAAAAGTTATCCGCGGATATGTACTTTAGTTCATTTAACTCAGAAATGGGTATTTTGAGGGGTTCACATATTGGGAATATTACAGATCTTAATCAAGCAATAGTGAAAGATGTTCCTTTTTTTACAGAATCAGATTATTCATCAGAAATTCAATCTCCTGCTCAAAAAGTTCGTCATCAATTATTTAAAATTCACTCAAAATACATGCTTAGTAAACATTATTTTCTTGATGCCTCATTTTTCCGGCAACAAAATCAAAGAAAAGAATTTGATGTGAGAAGAAATGGAAGATCCGAAATTCCATCCATGAGTTTGGAAAATTATTCAAGTTTTGGCGAACTAAAATTAAAAGGAATTCTCAACAAAAAATGGTCTTCTAGTCATGGCATACAAATAACTGATATTAAAAATACCAATTTACCAGAGACAGGAATATTGCCACTTATCCCGGATTATTACGCCAGTAAATTTGGATTTTATTCAATGGCGACATTCTCTGATAAAAATACCATTTCAGAATTTGGTGCTAGGATGGATATGGAACAAAGAAATGTTGTCTCTATTTCAAGTAGTTACCCAAGAAAAATAGTAAGGTACAACAAGCACTATAAAAGTTTCGCTTCTTATGCTGGTTTTTCGCAGAAAATTTCAGACAATACACAAATCAATTATAATTTGGGTCTCGCAACGCGCAACCCTGAAATAAATGAGTTATATAGCTTTGGCCTTCATCAAGGGGTAAGTGGTATAGAAGAAGGTGATCCAAATCTTGCTCAAGAATTTTCGATAAAAAATACCTTATCGTTCGCTTCACAAATTGCCAAAAAAATTCACTTCCATGCACTTTTCTACACCCATTTTATCAAAAACTATATTTTTTTGAATCCCGAAAATGAATTTAGACTGACAATTAGAGGAGCTTTTCCTGTTTTCAGCTATAAACAAACTGATGCTCAAATTTCAGGAGCGGATATTGATTGTAATTATCAACATAGTAAAAAATTAAATGTGAGTTCCCGTTATAGTTTCTTGAGTGGGCGCGATTATAAAGGAATACCTCTAGTTTATATGCCACCAAATAATTTTAACCTACATGTAAATTATAGATTAAAGAACTTACTTTCTTTCCAAAATATTGGTGTCAAATCGAACATTCAATATGTATTTAAACAGAATAACTATAATGCCAATCAAGATTTTTTACCTCCACCTGATGCCTACTGTTTAATTGGCTTTGGACTTAACGCTTCTTTATATCAAGAGCATTTTACATCTACCTTCTATTTGGACATTCAAAATCTACTCAACGAAACGTATAGAGATTATCTAAATCGACAGAGATACTTTGCAGATGATTTGGGCATAAACTTAAGATTTGGTGTGAATATCTCATTTTAATTTAAAATCTAATAAGACTTCTATACAGACATAAACACAATAATTATATTTTCGCGAACCATAAATAATGGATTTAAAAGATATTGTCTCTATTAGTGGGAAGCAAGGTCTATACCAGATAGTGAGTAAAAGAAAAAATGGCTTTATTGTCGAGTCTCTTGACTTCCAAGCGAGAAGGTTCCCAACTAATACAAACCAAAGAGTTTCTATTTTAGATGAAATCTCGGTTTTTACAAATACAGGAGATTTGAAAATTTTGGATGTTTTTATTGTAATGTATCAAAAAATTGAAGAAGAAGGCGTAGAAATGCCCTCTAAGAAATCCAATTCGTCAGAAATTGACGCTTTCTTTAAAAAAATAGTTCCTAATTACGATAAGGAAAAAGTGTATAATTCAGATATCTTGAAATTATGCTCGTGGTACAACATTCTTTCTGAGCAGATGGATCTGTCAGAATTGCAGCCTGCTCAAGGGGAAGAACAAGAAACTAATGAACAAGACTAACGCTTCTTAAGTCAATATGATTTAAGGAGTTTACCTTGAAATTTTTCACTCTTTTATTGAGTAAGTGAATTGATTTGTCATAAAATAGGACAACGAGGGGCATATCATCTTCCAATATTTTTTGCATCTTTAAATAAAGCTCAGTATTTGATCTTTCCCTTATCTGTTCTACGTTTTCTTCATACAATTCGTCGAATATAGGATTCTTGTATCCAAAATAATTAGGCCCGTCAGGCGGAATATTTTTAGAATAAAAAGAAGATAAAAAGTTTTGGCCGTCTGGATAATCTGCGATCCAACTGCCTCTGAATAAGCTGAATTCACCTTCTGATTTACCTTGTCTCAAAACGGCAGCGGGTACTACATTTATTTTTAAATCTAAACCTACTTTATCAAGTTCTCCAGCAATAAATAAGGCCATATCCTCATAATCTTTTGTGGTCGTTAATAAAATTTCTTTGTTCGTCAATCCATGATTTAGGACCAATTTTTCGGCCCTTTGGGGGTCAAATACAGAATCTTTACATCCGCGGTAACCAGTCAAGCCGATAGGTATAAAGCCACCTATTCCCGGAGTTCCTAAACCATTGCGCAAATGTTTTACTAAATTTTTTCGATTGATTGCATGATGAATGGCTTTGCGTAAAAATATATTTTTAGCGTCTCTATTTTGCATGTTAAATCCAATGTATTCTACATTTAAAAAAGGTTTGGTCTGCAAATAGAATTTTGATTGATAAGCGCGCTTAAGCTTGCCATTTTTACTAATTACATGATCTTTAAAACTACTTTCAATACCACTGAAAAAATCTAACTTGCCTTTCTTAAATTGAAGAAAAGCAATTTGCTTGTTGGGGATAAATTGAACAGAAAAGCCGTCAATTTTTGGTAATTCACCGTGATAAAGCATATTTCGATTGGCCAATAATCTACTACCTTTTTGCCAAATAGTTAATTGGAATGGGCCACAGCCTATCGGGTTTTTGCCAAAATCAATCTTTTTTTTGTTTGAAATTTCTTTGGGAATTACAAAGCAATAAGGCATGGCTAATTGGTTCAAAAAAGGAGGAAATCTTTTTTTTAATTTTATTTTTAATATGCTGTCACCTTCACACCAAATGCTAGAAGAATCAATAATGTTGGAGAATATCCATCTTCCTGGGCTGGCAGTTTTTTTATTTAAAATCCTCAAAAAACTATGCTTAAAATCAAATGACGTTACCTTTCTAGCCTGGGTGTTCCAGAATGCTGAGGCGTGAAAATATACAGCTTCCTTAAGTTTAAAAGTGTATAAATTATTTTCTTCGTTAATTGTCCAGGATTCTGCAATATCTGGCATGACTTGAAGGTTTTCATCCAGTTGAACTAAACCGCTAAAAAGTTGTTTGCAAATCCAAATATTTTCTTGTGTTCTAGCAAACGCGGGATCTAAAGAACTGATATTGTTGCTGGAATTATATTTGAAAATATTGTGATTGTCTTCACTCGGTTTTTCTCTGCAAGATATTAACAATATTGCAATGTGAATAAGTAGCCAAACTCTGTTCATATCAAGATTGTGTTAAAATGTATGTTTGTTTCACAATTGTTCCACAAAACTAATTGCAAAGCTCATTTGGTTTAAAAACTTTTGTTAAAATAAACATTATGGGGAAAATAATTTCAATCGTAAATCAAAAAGGTGGGGTAGGGAAAACCACTACAGCAATCAACCTAAGTTATAGTTTAGCCGTTTTGGAGTATAAGGTGTTACTTGTAGACGCTGATCCCCAGGCAAACACTACATCTGGTTATAATATAGATCCAAACAATGTAAAAGTAGGCACTTATGAATGCCTTATACAAGAAGCGAATGCTGAAGATGTTATACTCAAAACAAACAATAAGTTTTTGGATATTTTGCCAGCAAATATTGATTTGGTTGGAGCCGAATTGGAGCTTATTCAAGTAAGAGACCGTGAAATGGTTTTGACAAAACAATTACAACGGATTCAAGACAATTATGATTTTATTTTAATTGATTGCTCACCATCGCTAGGGCTAATAACGACCAATGCATTGGCAGCGGCCAACTCTGTTATCATTCCGGTGCAATGCGAATATTTTGCTCTTGAAGGTTTAGGGAAACTTTTAAACACCATTAAAATCGTTCAAAAGAGTATCAACCCCAAGTTGAGTATTGAGGGACTTTTACTCACCATGTTTGATTCTAGACTTCGCCTTTGCAATCAAGTTGTCGAAGACGTTCGAATCCACTTTCAAGACCTTGTTTTTGATACCATTATAAATAGAAATACAAAAATTAGTGAAGCGCCTAGTTTTGGTTTGCCTGTGCTGGAGCATGATGTATCATCAAGAGGAAGTCATGATTACTTAGAATTAGCGAGAGAAGTTTTGCAAAAAAATGGAAAGACTAGGATAGAAGAACCACAGTCAATCACAGTTTAAAGTAACTTTTATGGTAAAGAAAAAAGCAATGGGAAAAGGTTTGAGTGCTTTGCTTTCAGATGCAGAACCAAAGCAAATACCAAGCATCCGAGAAGGTGAGGGGATATCAGAAATAGAAATTGAAAAAATTGTTGCCAATCCATTTCAACCAAGAACAGAATTTGATATACTGTCCCTTGAAGAACTCTCAGAGTCTATCAAAACACATGGGATAATTCAACCAATTACAGTCAGGGAAATTTCGCCGCAACAATATGAATTAGTTTCGGGCGAGCGAAGAACACGAGCGTCTAAACTAGCAGGGCTTCTCTACATTCCCGCCTACATAAGAAAGGCAAACGATCAAGAAATGCTTGAAATGGCCCTCATTGAAAATATTCAACGAGAAAACTTAAATGCTATTGAAATTGCTTTGAGTTACAGGCGGCTAATTGATGAATGTGGTTTGAAGCAAGAAGATTTAGCGGAGAGAGTTGGTAAAAATCGATCGACCGTAAACAACTATATGAGACTCCTAAAACTGCCTGATGTTATACAATTGGGCATAAAAAATGGATTGATTACAATGGGTCATGCAAGGGCACTACTTGCATTTGAAAGCCCAAATGAAAAATTTGAAATATATAAAAAAATCTTACATCTTGGTTTAAATGTTCGACAGGTTGAGGAAATGTCTAAAGACAGCCAGAAAGATTCAAAATATACCAAAAGAAAACTCAAAGTAGCCAAAATCGACTTTGTAGACTACAATGACTATGTAAATCTTTTTAAGGAAAAACTTCATACAGATGTAGAGTTCAAAACAAAGGGAGGAGAGCAAGGGTCTATTATTATCCCATTCGATTCAAAAATACATTTAGAAAATATATTGGACTTTTTTGATGAATCGGCAGAAAAACATAAAAAGTAAAGTTTTAGCAATTAGCTTTTCTCTTTTTTTTCTGCAATGTTCATTTGTTGGGGTTTCTCAGAGCAAAAAAGCAGTCTTGTCACCGGGTAAAATAACGCTTGCCTCAGCAGTTATTCCTGGACTAGGTCAAGCAATAAACAAAAAAATCTGGAAAACTAGCGTCGTTTATGCAGGTCTTGGGGGTTTCGCCTATTCATATTCATACAATAGAGGCAAAATGGAATCTTATCAAAAGGCCTTGGACTATCGTCTTGATAATGACCCAAATACGGTAGACACAAGATATGCAGATTTATCAAACACTGCAATTCGAGCCCAAAGAGATCGATTTCGAAGATATAGAGATATGGCCAGTTTAGGTTTTATTGGTTTCTATTTTTTGCAAATTGTAGATGCCAATGTAGATGCACATTTGAATGAATTTAAAGTCAATGAGGATTTAAGTTTGAAACTTTTCTCAACTCAACAATTGTATCTGCAAAATCCTCTCTGTATAACACTCTCAATTCACTTTTAATTGTTATTAAAAGTTTAAATAATGGAAAAGGTTTAAAATTTAACTCAATTTTGGAGGATGAAGCTTCGGTTAACTATAGTATTTGCAAGCATCCATATTTTTTTATTGGCTCAAAATAATACTCCAAAAAACGTAATACTTATGATTGGAGATGGAATGGGCCTCTCACAGGTATCGATGGCTTATTATTTCCAAAAAGATAATACAAATTTTAGCCGATTTAATGATATTGGATTGATAATCACTTCATCCGCAAGTCATAAAATCACTGACTCTGCTGCAGGCGCAACTGCCTTTGCCGCAGGGGAAAAAACATACAATGGTGCAATTTGTTTAGATACCGACTCAAATCATTTAACTAGTATAGTGGACATTTTATACAAAAAGAAAAAAATGTCCTCAGGCCTCGTAGCTACTTCCAGTATAACTCATGCAACGCCGGCGTGCTTTTATGCTCATCAGCTAAATAGAAAAATGGAAAAAGAAATTGCAAAAGACATGTTAAAAGCGAACATTTCATACTTTGCTGGAGGTGGTAAGAAATTCTTTCGTCCAATTTTTGAACAATTGTCAAAAAAATATATAATCGATACAAGCCAGTTAATTATTAATGATATGAATCAAAATAAAAATTATGCTTTTCTATTGGCGGAAAATGGAATGCCGAAGATGACAGAAGGACGGGGTGATTTCTTGCCGAAAGCCACTAAGCTTGGTCTTGAACGGTTGTCTATGGATACAGACGGCTTCTTTTTCATGATTGAAGGTTCTCAAATTGATTGGGGTGGTCATGCAAATGATGCAGATTATATTTTAAATGAGCTTATTGATTTTGATAAATCTATTGGATTGGTATTAGATTTTGCAGAAAAAAATGGTGAAACCTTGGTAATTGTAACTGCAGACCATGAAACAGGCGGACTAGCACTTACAGCTCAAGAGTCTCGATTAATGAAGTTCTTGAAAGGTAAAAGAGATTATAACATTATCAAGCCTTCATTTACTAGCGGAGGACATTCGACAAGTTTGGTGCCAGTATTTGCATATGGCCCTGGCTCAGAAAATTTTCGTGGTGTTTATAACAATACAGAAATTTTTAAAAATATTTTAAAATCGGTCATAAAAAAAGCCCCACCACAATAATGGTAAGGCTTTTCTTATATTAATTTTAAATGTTATTATTCGCTTTTTGCACCTACAGCAATTCCGTAGACCACCAAACCGAAACCGATTTTGTTGATGGCATCTGCAATATTGTAGAACAAATCAACGTCTGCTGGACTAAACGTTCCGCTTAACCAACCACCTGGCATACACATGTAACCAATTGGGTATATCGCCCAACCAACTAAGACAAACCAAGCTAGAGTTCTAACACCTTTCTTTACCAATTCGTTGTTGCTGTCAGCAGCCAATTTAGCCACTTCACCGAACCATGCTGTGTAAAGAATGTAAACATAACCAATAGTTGATAGAACACCCCAAGTTACTGAGTGAGAAGTACTTCCACCTTCAGGGTTGAAAGATTCTCCGATGTAACCTGCAACTAGCATCCATACAGAAGCTACAATTAGTTTCCATAATAAGCTCAGTTTTGCTCCGGCAGCTTTAGTTAATAAATAAAATTCAACGCACATCAACGGAACAGTCAGCGTCCAGTCAACATAACGGAAGAAGGTAGGGTTGGCATCATTTTCTAGATAGTAGCCTCTCATGTAATAATAATGAACGGCAGCAATCATTGTGATCAAACCAGAAACCAATAAAGATAGTTTCCACTTGTCGTCAACTCTACTTCTTTCAAAAAAGAAGAAAACAGAAGCGGCGAACATCGCCATGTAGCCAATGAAGAACGTAAATCCAACGTAATCGTTAGGCGCTAATTCTTTGAATGCAGATAAAAATACAGTCATTTTTTTGTTTAATTATGTGATACAAACATTAAACAAAAAAATTACATAAACCTAATTATGTCATAAAAATGTCTTAAAAAATAAATTATCTATCAAGTAAACACTTTGTTATCAGCTAAGTATTGATTGTTTAATGAAAGAAAAAATGTTTAACTTTTTCGTTGATTATCTCAACATATTTATCAGATCTAGCTGAAAATATTTTATCTCATTAAGAAGATATTCCCATATTGATGGATTCTCACCTTATTGTATTTGAATTCAAGAATTATTTGATACCCATAAATGCCTGTTTTGCATAGGCTTTCTTTAAATTTTCCGTCCCAAGGAATTCCATCTCTATTAGTATATATGATTTCTCCCCAACGGTTAAATACTTGAATTTCTAAAAGTCTAAAATGTTTGACTTGCCCAAATTTGTCATTCAAACCGTCACCATTTGGTGAAAAAGTATTTGGTATGAATTTATCAACTATTAGCATAATTCCATCATCTTCAGCAAAACAACCATCATCGTTTGTTGCTTTTAATTGGATATTATACAAACCTAGTGGTAAAGAGAATGTTGGATTCTGTGAAAAGGGATTGTTGAACAAATTCGGATCACTCCAAGAATAGCTATACGAACCAGGAGGGGATATTTGAGGATTAATGCTTGTTTCAAAATTACTTAGAGAAAATGTTGTGTCGGGAATTTTTAATATAATTTCTTTTGGTTCATTCAATTCAACTTCAACTGAATCAGAACAGCGATAGTTATCTTCAACTTTTAATTTATATAAACCTGCAAACAAATTGCTAATTATGGTGGAATTTTGGTTTGTATCATTATTCCAAGTTAACTTGTAAGGACTCGTGCCACCTGAAATAGTAGCCTTAAGCGTTCCATCATTATAGCCAAAACATAAGGGGTTTATTTCATCAATTTTTATTTGAATCGCATCAGGTTGAAATACTTGAACTTCAATAGAATCTTGACAGGTGTAGATATCTGAAACGATAAGTTTATAGGTACCAATGCTCAGAGCAGAAGCGACAGAATCTCTTTGACCATTGCTCCAT
>NTKK01000012.1 GCA_002457675.1 Bacteroidetes bacterium MED-G17 | reverse complement strand
ATGGTGCTTCAAAATCAAGCTAGACAATATTATTATGCTGGGCAAATGCCGCCCATGAATATATTTAGTCCATTGGCGTGGGCAAAATTTTTTAAAGCTTGGAAAAATGGTGACTTTAAGAAAAAATAACTTTATTCGAAAACATAAATATCTTCATTTGGTCTTTTCATAAAATAATTTTCTCGCGCAAACTTTTCTAAACTATCAAGACCTCCGTTTAACATTTGATTCTGCTTTGCTAAACTTTTTATTTCTTGCTTTAAATATTCTTTTTGAACATTTAACTTTTTCAAATCTCTTTTTAGTTGGTAGCGGTAAAGCAAACTATTTTGATCAAAAAAGGCAACCCAAACAAAAAAAATGGCAAAAACAAAGACATATTTCTTCCACCCCATAAAGCAAATTTAGTCTTGATTTTGCTAGCAGTATTCAGATATAAACAATCGATATCCAAAAAATTGGTTATTGATTGTCGCGCCATTCATAAACCCAAGCGCTTTGTATCATCTCTAAATGACCCTCATTACAATCTTCTTTTGTTCCTTCAAAATTGGGCAAACCCAAAACCCAATCCAATAGATCAGTAAACCTAATTCTATAGATTTTTTGCTCTGTAAATTCATCTCCAAATTTTTCATACAGCGCCATGGCTATATCTTCATAGTCGGACCAATTTATAGGTAATTCAAAATGCTTATTCATATTAGTGTTCGTGTCCAATTATTTGTTTTTGATCAGGAATACAAACTTTTATACTTTCAGAAAGTAAACATTGACAGGATAAACGACTATTGATTTGAGGGTTTATAGCTCTATCAATAAAGTCCTCTTCTTTATCTGATATCTCTGGCAGTGAATGTTCTCCCTCTAATATATATACATGGCACGTACTACAAGCGCAAACTGCACCACAATTGTGATTTAAATGTATGTCATTGTCATGCGCAACATCTAGAATAGTATCCCCCTCTCCTGCTTCAACCTTAATGGGGTTAATAGACTTATCCTCAAATTCAAATTCCACCAATATTTTTTTATTTCTCCCCATTAAGCTCTTTTTGCTTTTAATTCGTTTAAAATATACATGTCAAAAGTACATTCATTCTTATTAATCTTCATATCTTTTTGTTGTCCAATTGAAGATTGTAAAGCACAAAATGTAATCGATCTATTAGGTAAACCCATTTCTGATATAGAAGTTTACCAAGAGTTGTATGCATTGGTTGGAAAACAAAAAAAAGAGTCATACAAAGCATTAAAAAATCGATATTCCATAAAATATGAGTCAAGTGGCATTGACTACATATTTAACTACAATTGCACGCTCGTTGGCATTACATTCTATGACTCTGGATCAAGATACAAAAGGTATAGTGGTGAACTACCTATGAATCTTAAATTTTCTATGTTCCTTACTGATATTAAAAGAGACTTAGCCAAGTTTCAAAATATGGAACTAAGTAAAGGAAATCCGTTCAAAGGAATTATTGATAGTAAAAACTTGAATACCTCTATTTACTTCAAAGATTATTTTGTCAATGTAATAAATATTTCGCTAAAACCAGAAGCAGAAAAACTTGCTAACCAAAAAAATATGAATAAATGGGGGATTCGATTACTCAACGATGGAAAGTGTGTTAAGGGCGATTGCTTTGAAGGAAACGGGGAAATGATTTGGGGAGATAGCGTGGTGACTTACCGGGGCAATTGGCAAGATGGATTGCCGCATGGGAAAGGCCTTTACAGTGATAAATTTGGCAGAACCTACTCAGGAGATTTTAAGTTTGGCTTTTTGTGGGGAAACGGTCGTATGAACTATCAAGGAAATTATACTTATACCGGCGAATTTCAGATGGGGTTACGCCAAGGAAAAGGGCTTTGTAAGTTTGCTAACGGTATGAAATATCAGGGCAGGTACATTCAAGATGTAATGAATGGAATAGGAAAATTTTATTTGAATAAAACAGATTACTATGAAGGAGAAATGCTTGACAATAAGTTTAACGGATGGGGAAAGCTTAATAACAACAATGGCTACCACGAAGGTTATTTTAAAGATGGATTACCCAATGGAAAAGGAGAACAGTTTAACACCCAAAGCATCTCAGGACTTGAAGGAACTTGGGTCAACGGTAAAAAAGAAGGTGAGTTTATTCAAAGAGATCCTTTCGGAAATGGTCAAAAAGTATTTTTTAAGAATGACGAACTGGTTCCTAAACCCAACCCAGGGGTCAATCCTAACTAAACAAGAATTGTGCTGTAATCAGACTTTTTTGCTCTAGTAAAACTTTTTTGTCTTCCAGATACTTTTCCTCAGCTCCATTGGTATAATTATAAATGGTTAGCAGTCGATGAGTTGAAGTCACTCGAACAGAAAATTTATCTTTGAAAATTTCCGCTAAATTTTCAAACAATTTGGGTTCATCATCAACAATACACCTAAAGCTTATCGCAGAATTTTGAATTAGATTTACAGAAATACCGAGATCAGAAAACACTTGAAAAATATGCGTCATATGATTTTCAACAATAAAGCTAAAGTCCTTTGTCTTAAAATCCAATAACGCTTGCTTGTCTTTGAAAATTATACAAGAAGGTAATTCCAAATTATTTTTTTCAGAAACTAGTGTGCCACTCAATTCTCGCTCAACAAAAGATTTTACATACAAGGGAATTTGTTTTTCTTGAAGTGGTTGAATGGTTTTGGGATGAATTACTGATGCACCATAATAAGCCAATTCAATGGCTTGTTGAAAACCAATTTGCGGTATCAACTCAGCAGAATATAACTGTTTAGGGTCTGCATTATATACACCTAAAACGTCTTTCCAAATGGTCACAGAACTGGCGTCTAGTCCATAAGCAAAAATAGACGCAGAATAATCCGAACCTTCTCTTCCTAGAGTAGTAGAAAGCCCCAAAGAGCTCCTACCAATAAAACCTTGAGTTACGACAATTTGTCTATTTACAATTGGCTTGAGTCTCTTTTCTATAAGCTCTTTTGTTGCATACCAGTTTACAGAAGCTTTGGAAAATTTTTGATCCGTTTTTATAAAATTTCTAGCATCTATCCATCTTGTAGATATGCCACTCGCGTTTAAGAAGGTGTTTATTATTTTGGTGGAAATCAATTCACCAAAAGGTACGATACGATCATACAATTCAACATAGCTTATGTCTGACAACTCTGTATCCAATTGACATTCCAACTCGATAAATAGATTTTCAACTTCAAAAAAATACCTGGTAGAATTTTCAACCAATCCGGCCATGATTTCCTCATGAAAAACTTTTATTTCATTAAATATACTTTGCTTATTTTTAGACTCATTAAACACTGCCTCTACCAAGTTTTCCAACATATTGGTTGTTTTGCCCATAGCTGATACCACGACAAGAAGCGAGTCATTTTTATGTTCCTGAATTATTTTGGCAACATTTTTTACAGCCAAACCACTTTTTACCGACGCGCCACCAAACTTAAATACATTCATGTTTTGACCTTTTTATATTTGCAATTCAAAAGTACACAAAAGAGAAAATATGATTAATAGAAAAAATGTTATCACACTTAGTCAATTTATTGCTGAAGAGCAACTTAAACATCCAAGTTCATCAGGAAATTTATCTAAAATATTCAGAGATATTAAACTGGCGGCAAAAATTGTTAACAGAGATGTTAGAAAAGCAGGACTTGTAGATATTCTTGGGGAACATGGTAGTACCAATATACAAGGTGAAGAAGTCAAAAAACTAGATGTTATTGCCAATGAGGAGTTTATGTCTTCTCTCAAGCAGAGTGGAGACATATGTGCCATCTTATCTGAGGAATCAGAAGAAATTATACATGTTAAAAATTCTAGGGGTAAATACATTATTGCCATAGACCCGCTTGACGGTTCAAGCAATATAGACGCCAATGTAACAATTGGAACCATATTTTCAATTTTTAAGAGAAAATCACCTGTAGGAGATGCTGTTACCAATGAAGACTGCCTCCAAAAAGGAGAAAACCAAATTGCCGCAGGATACATTCTTTACGGGAGCTCAACCATGCTGGTTTATACTACAGGATCTGGTGTAAATGGATTTACCTTAGACATCAGTATCGGCGATTTTTGCCTTTCTCATCCACAAATCAAATCACCAAAGCACGGAAAGATTTGTTCTGTAAATATTGGCAATTACAAAGACTTTTCATCAAGCATCAAGCATTATATTGATTATTGCAATGAGAAAGGAATTACTGGACGTTACATAGGATCTTTTGTTGCTGATTTTCACAGAAACCTCATAAAAGGGGGAGTTTACATGTATCCGGGTACCCTAAAACAACCTGAGGGTAAATTGCGATTGATGTATGAATGCAACCCAATGGCATTTCTTATCGAACAAGCAGGTGGTAAAGCCACCACTGGTGATATAAGGATAATGGAAGTCAATCCAAAAGAACTTCACCAACGTGTTCCTATTATTATTGGCTCGTCAAATATGGTTGATAATGCCATGTCCCTTATAAACAGCTAATCGGTTTCAATAAAATTGGATTAATAAAGAAAATTGTATTATTGTGAAAACAAGCAATATGAATAAAAAAATTACTTTTTTAACTGTCATCCTTGCGTCAATAGTAAGTTTGACAAACGCCCAAACCCGTTATAACGACGAGGTTTTTTCTTCTGTTTCCATACAGAAAGATGTGGTTTACGGAGCAAATGCTACCATCCTTCCAATTAGACAAACTGGTCATGCAATTTTAAGACCTTTAGCGTTTGACTTTTATTCTCCTGAAAATGATGAAAAAACAGACAGACCCTTGGTTGTACTTTGGCACACAAGTGGTTTTGTTCCCCACCCAATAAATGGTTCTGCAACTGGAACTAGACGAGACTCTGCCACAGTAGAAATAGCTAAAAGATGGGCAAAAAGAGGATATGTAGTTGCTGTTCCTGATTACAGAATGGGTTGGAATCCTGCAGCAGGCACGCAGCCAGAAAGAGCTGAGCAGTTAATCCTTGCAGCATATAGAGGCATTCAGGACGCGCACACCTTTCTACGCTTTATGAGCAAAGCATATGCTGAAAACAATAACCCATATGGTATTGATACAAGTAAAATATTAATGATGGGCCAAGGAGCAGGAAGCTACATTCCTATTAACGCCGCTTTACTTAAAGATACAAGTGATTATATCAAAATTCCAACTGCAACAGATGGTAAATTCTTAAAAGATGATGGTAATGGTGGATTTATACCTATGGTCAATGAACAAATTCATGGCAACGTGTGGGGGACAAATCTTACAGTTGTTCCAAATACAACTGGAGCTCCTAATATGTTAGATACCTTGAATTACCCAAATCATGCAGACGTACAAGCTCTTGATTTTAAGATGGTTGTCAACCTAACCGGAGCAGTTGCTGATTCTGGATGGATCGAAGAGAGTACAGTACCATTTGTCTCTTTCCATTCACCAACAGAAGGATTCTCGCCTTACACTACAAGAATAGTTGTAAGCTCGGTAAGTTTTGATCCTATTATCACCGCATCTGGTGGTTATGATATACACACCATCATGAAGAGATATGGAAACAATGAAATATACCAAAAAGAAAAATTAGATGATGAAATCTCCAAAATTGCCAATTCAAAAAATGATGGACTTGATGGATTGTATCCTATGACAGGACTCGGCATCATGGATTCTAGCCCTTGGGAGTGGTGGACTGATGATACTTCACAAAACCCAAATATTCAAGCGGGTTATGATGATGCTCCAAATGCCTCAAAGGAGAGAGCAATGAATTATATCGATACAATATTTAGTTATGTAATCCCTCGTGTTTGCATAGTGTTAGATCTACCATGCGAGGCTTCAGGTGGTGTAAATAACTATACACAAAATGATTTGATTAAAATTTATCCAAATCCAGCAAA
This sequence comes from Bacteroidetes bacterium MED-G17, assembly GCA_002457675.1. GTDB lineage: Bacteria > Bacteroidota > Bacteroidia > NS11-12g > UBA9320 > MED-G17. The sequence continues at coordinate 27,522 of NTKK01000012.1, read as the reverse complement.
AACTGAAGTGAACATTAATTCTGAAAAAGAATTGACAAGCATTCAAATTCTAGACTTAAATGGAAAAGTTGTTGCGCGCAAAGACGCAGACAACTCAAGAATACATACAATTTCTGTTGCGAACTTACCTAAAGGAATCTACATGATCCAAACCATAGGTAAAGAATTCACGAGCAACAAAAAGGTAATTATCGAATAAAAAAAACATTGAAATAAAAAAAAGCCCTGATAACTCAGGGCTTTTTTTTTAACTCATTTTTTGGAAGAGTTTTTAAAATATACCATAGCTTCATCCATCCAATTGTTTAAATTGTTAATCCGCGTATGCGGATTTGGGTGGGTACTTAAAAACTCAGGAGGCCTAGAACCAGCGCCCAACTTTGACATTCTTTGCCAAAATTTTGGCGCTTCTCGAGGATCGTATCCTGCCATAGCCATAAACATTAAGCCCATTTTATCTGCCTCAGATTCATGCATTCTACTGAATGGAAGCATCACCCCTACTTGAGTTCCTATACCATAAGCACGATTGGCCAATTCTTGCAGCTTTTGAGGCTTCTCACTTAATGCAACATGCAGCGCAAGGCCACCCATTTGAGTGGTTAATAATTGACTTAACCTTTCATTGCCGTGCCGGGCAATTGCATGAGCGATCTCATGACCCATGATTACAGCTACACCGTGATCATTTTTTGCAATATCCATTATGCCCTGATAAAAAGCAATTTTTCCGCCAGGCATAGCCCACGCATTGACGGTTTTTTCATCAATTAAATTAAACTCCCATTGATAACCCTTTACCCTATGTTTATGATCCGCATTCTTATTAATATAATTGGTTATGGCCATGCTAATATCTTTACCTACTTTTTGCATTCTCTGAGCATCAGCACCTGTAGTAATTAGTTTACTATTGCTGAGCACCTGCTGATAACTTGTTAAACTAGAAGCCATTAATTGACTTTCTGGCAATAAATTCAACTGCTTTCTACCTGTTATAGGGACATGCGCACAAGCCCATAAAAAAAGTGCTGCAATAGCATAAAATAGCAATTGTGTTTTCAAACTTCTTATTGACATAATTTCAAGTTAAATTAAAATAAAAGCACTGCACAAGGAAAACGTTAAATTTTATATAATATTGAAGCATGTCTCCACAAGATTTTCTAAATCAACATAAGGAACACTTTTTAAATGAATTGTTGGAACTTTTAAGAATACCTTCCATAAGCGCAGATCCAGCTTTCAAGGATGATGTTTTAAAAACAGCAGAATTTGTAGCCGAAAAACTCAAGCTTGCAGGTGCAACCAAAGTTTCTATTGAACAAACCCCTGGATTCCCCATAGTATATGGTGAATACTTTAAGGACAAAGATTTACCAACTATACTGGTATATGGGCATTATGATGTCCAACCCTCCGTACCTGACGAACTATGGGATTCTCCACCATTTGAACCTATAATCAAAAATGAAAGAATTTATGCCCGTGGTGCATGTGATGACAAAGGTCAAATGTATATGCATATCAAAGCTTTTGAAAGCATGATGCAAACCAATTCAGTTCCTTGTAATGTCAAGTTCATGATTGAAGGTGAAGAAGAAGTTGGCTCAGATAATTTGGGTACTTATATCGCCCAAAACAAAGAAAAACTCTCCGCGGATGTAGTTTTGGTTAGTGATACTTCCATGATTGCTAATGATATACCCAGTATTGATGTTGGTTTAAGAGGTTTAAGTTATGTAGAGGTTGAAGTCACAGGCCCAAATATAGACCTACACTCTGGTGTTTACGGGGGTGCTGTAGCCAATCCTATAAATGTACTGTCAAATTTAATTGCTAGTTTACATGACGAAAACAAGAAAATCAATATTCCTGGTTTTTATGATAACGTAATAGAGGCAAGTAATACTGATAGAGAGGCATTAGCCAAAATACCATTCAGTATTGAAGATTATAAAAGTAATTTGGAAATTGATGATGTAATGGGCGAAAAAGACTGGACAACACTGGAAAGAACGGGTATGAGACCTACATTAGACGTCAATGGTATTTGGGGTGGGTATACAGGCGAGGGCGCCAAAACAGTACTTCCTAGTAAGGCATATGCTAAAATAAGTATGCGTTTGGTACCAAATCAAAGTTCTGAGAGAATTACAAAATTGTTTACAGAGCACTTTGAAAGAATTGCCCCCAAATCAGTTAAAGTTAAGGTAACCCCTCACCATGGTGGTGAACCTGCCTTAACACCAACTGACTCAGTTGCGTTCAAAGCAGCAAGTAAGGCTATGGAAACTACTTTTGGGAAAAAACCTATACCCACGAGAGGCGGGGGAAGTATTCCAATTGTCGCTTTATTTGAGAAAGAGCTTGGACTAAAAACTTTATTAATGGGCTTTGGTCTTGACAGTGACGCGATTCATTCGCCCAATGAAAGTTATGGATTGTTTAATTTCTATAAAGGAATAGAGACCATACCATTCTTTTACCAGTATTATACCGAACTGATGGCCAGTGATTAATCTCCTGTAAAATTAGCTTTTCTTTTCTCAACGAAAGCCTTCATACCCTCTTTTTGATCTTCTGTTGAGAATAGAATATAAAAGTTCTTTCTCTCAAAATACAGCGCTTCTTGTAGAGGTTGGTCAAATGCTTTGAGCACAGATTCTTTAGCTAATTGTACTGCTATAGGGCTCATTTCAGCAATTTTCCTTGCCATTTTTAATGCCTCAGAAAGACATAGCTCCTCAGGCACAACCTTGTTTACAAGACCCCAGGATTCTGCTGTCTTTGCATCAATAAAGTCACCCGTTAAAACCATTTCCATTGCTCTAACTTTGCCCACAGCTCTAGGTAGTCTTTGTGTACCACCAGCGCCCGGCATAACCCCAATCTTTATCTCTGGCTGGCCAAATTTTGCTGTATCACTAGCAATTACCATATCACAGAGCATGACCAATTCATGTCCACCTCCAAGAGCAAACCCACTTACGGAGGCAATCAAAGGTTTTTTGGTCTTTCGAATCTGATCCCATGTTGTAAATTGGTCTATTTTCAACATATCAATGGCACTTTTGCCTGCCATTTGTTTGATATCCGCGCCTGCTGCAAATGCTTTCCGATTTCCGGTGATGATAATTACTCTAATATTTTCATCATCATCCATTCGCTTTATCGCATCTTTTATCTCAAGCATAAGTTCTAAATTCAAAGCATTTAATTCTTTTGGGCGGTTAAGTTGAATCAGACCAATGTGCTTGTCGTACTGGAAATTTGCAATAATGAATTTATACTCCATGATTATTCGGCGGCATTTATAATTTTTATAAAGTCAAGATAGTTTAGCGATGCTCCTCCAACCAGCGCTCCATCAATTTCTGGCTTTTTGAAAAGCTCTCCTGCATTTTCTGGTTTCACACTTCCGCCATATAAAATTTTGATATCATTAGCCAAATGACCAATCTTCTCAAAAAGAGCTTCACGAATTACTCTATGCATACTGTTGGCATCTTCTGGAGTGGCCGTTTTGCCAGTTCCAATGGCCCAAACCGGTTCATATGCAATTGTTATTTGAGACCATCGCTCATGTTGTATTTGGTTTAAAGATTTTAAAACCTGCTGAACAACGATTTCTTCTGCTTTTCGTGATTCTTTTTCTTCCAAAGTTTCCCCGCAAGCAAAAATTATCTTTAAGTTGTTTTGCAATGCCTGATTTACTTTGCGCGTCAATAAATCGTGATCCTCTTTGTGGTTCAATCGTCTTTCTGAATGACCAATGAGGGCATATTCTACATGAAGAAAATCAAGCATTTGCGCAGAAATTTCACCCGTGTAAGCACCTTTTATGTTGGCACTAAGGTCTTGTGCACCTAATGAAACTAAACTGTTCGTCAAATTTTTTTCAAAGCTTTCGAGGTAAATAGATGGTGGGAAAATAATTACCTCTGACTTGAATTTTTCCAAATCAACTCTATCTCTCACATCTTTCATCAGGTTTGTAGCCTGTTCCAGATTAAGATTCATTTTCCAATTGGCGGCAATAATTTTTCCCCTCATATTATTTTTCCCAATATCGATTTGTTTTGCTTTGATCAAAAACAAATTTTATAATTTCTTTTTGATCCTCTGATAGAATTTGATTTCTTCTCTTCATCATCAACGCTGCAGTTTCAAAAAATTTATTCAATTGGAACGTAGTAAACCCTGATGCACCACCCCATGCAAAGGACGGAATGAAGTTTCTTGGAAATCCTGATCCAAATATATTGGCTCCAATACCCACAACTGTGCCTGTATTAAACATTGAATTTATTCCACATTTACTGTGATCACCCATTATCAAACCACAAAATTTTTCTCCTGTGTTTTCAAATCTATTTGATTGATAACTCCACAATTTAACATCTGCATAATTATTTTTCAAATTACTTGAATTGGTATCAGCACCCAAATTACACCATTCGCCCACAACAGAATTCCCCAAAAATCCATCGTGCCCTTTATTGCTATAAGATTGAAAAACAACGTTGCTTATTTCTCCGCCAACCTTACAAAATGGTCCTATACTGGTACCCCCATATATTTTTGAAGACATCTTGACTGCCGCATGATTAGAAATATTTAAGGGCCCTCGCAATTTAACGCCCTCCATTATTTGCGCTTGATTACCTATATAAATGGGTCCTTCTGTGGTATTAAAAGTTACATCAAAAGTTTGAACATCTCCGTCAAAATAGACTGGATAGTCCCCAATTTGCTTATTTCCTGACATAACGAGCTTTTCTCTTGAAACTGTTTGTGGTGAAATTAATTTGATATCATTCACTATTTCAGTCGGGGTTAATTTGAAAATATCTGTTAGAGACTCTATAAAATGAATGGTAGCTGTTAATTCTTTTTTGTTGGCAACCCCACCTGGTGTCCAATTTATGGCATCTTCTTTGGAGAATCTGCCGACGATAAATTGATCTCCGACATATAAACTTTCTCCAAATTTCAATTTCTTCATTTCATCAAGCAACGATAAATTAGGAATTACTTTAGCAGAAACCAAAAAGTTGTCATCGGTCAAAACAGATGGATAGGCCTGCTGAATATAATTTTCTGTCAGCCATGAAACAGAACAAGCCAAGTTTTGCCACTTTTCGTCAATTGTTAAAATACCTATCCTTGAAGTAGATACTGGGCGTAAAAATGATAAAGGTAAAAAATGCTTACGAACGTGTAAATCAGAAATAATAACGTTCATCACTGTAAAGTTACATTTAACTTACTTATTTGATTTCTCGTAACGCTTCTTGAATTTGTCAATTCGTCCTGCTGTATCAACAAATTTACTTTTACCCGTATAAAACGGATGAGAAGTGCTTGAAATATCCAATTTGTATAGAGGGTACTCATTACCATCTTGCCACTGGATAGTCTCCTTGGTTTCTACCGTGGAGCGTGTCAAAAACATGTCATCGTTGCTCATGTCTTTAAAAACTACCAATCGGTAACTTTCTGGATGTGTATTCTCTTTCATTATGAGGCCGACAAAAGTAGGCATTTATTGCCAATTACGCAAAGCATATTAACATGTTTCAATTAGATTTGCGATGATGGCAGTAGGCAATCCAAAAGGGACACGCGATTTTAATCCCACACAATTAGCCAAAAGAGAATATATACAAAGGTGCATAGAAAGCACCTATAAAAAATATGGATTCCTAAAGATAGAGACGCCAGCATTTGAACATTTGGATACACTGACAGGGAAATACGGGAATGAGGGTGACAAGCTTCTGTTTAAAATTTTAAATTCAGGTGATTTTTTGTCTAAAGTGCCTCCGATTGATTTGATAGAAAAAAATAGTGCCCAAGTCATAAAACAACTAAGCAAAAAAGGGCTTAGATACGATCTTACCGTCCCTTTTGCAAGATTTGTGGTTCAACATCAAAACGATATTGTATTTCCCTTCAAAAGATACCAAATACAAAATGTTTATAGGGCTGACAGACCTCAAAAAGGCAGATATCAAGAATTTTTGCAATGTGATGCAGATGTTATTGGGACTGCCAGTTTATTGCCTGAAATTGAATTTATAAAAATTTATCAATCTACTTTTGAAGCATTAAAACTAGATGATTTTCAAGTATTTATAAACCATAGAAAACTTTTGGAAGCCATGGCACTACAAGTTGGCCTAAGCGAAAATTTTACTGCTTTCACTGTATTGTTAGACAAATTGGACAAAGTACCTTTAGAAAAATTACAAGCCGATTTTTTGAAACTAGGCCTTAAAAAACAAGATATTTCTTTAATTCAAAGTTGGATGCGACCCATCCCATTTAACTTGGAAGAAATAAAAAAATTGAATAACACCATTCATGAATCTAATAAACTAAGCGAGGCAATAGAAGAACTAAATTTTATTGCTTCCAATGTAAATTCCAAAAATGCCCATATCAACTTGAGCTTGGCAAGGGGGCTCGATTATTATACTGGCTGTATTTTTGAAGCAAAGGTGCCTCAGTCAAATATTGGCAGTTTATCTGGCGGTGGCAGATATGATAAATTAACAGACGGTTTTGGTTTAAAAAATATGTCTGGAGCGGGCATTAGTTTTGGTCTAGACAGAATTGCAGATGTTTTGGAAGAGAGAAACCTTTGGCCTAAAAACCTTCTGGAGACCACCCAGGTTTTAATTACTCAAATAGATTCATCATCACTTCAAGATATTTTTGCTATTGCCGCTGAACTTAGAAAAAAAAATATACGCACTGAAGTTTATCCAGAAGCCAAAAAGCTGAAAAAGCAACTTGAGTATGCCAATAAACAAAATATTCCATTTGTTATAACAATAGGTGAAGAAGAGAAGGCATTGGGCAAATTTTCACTAAAAGATATGATCTCAGGTCGTCAAGAAATTCTGTCTTTTGAAGCACTCATCAACCAAATTCAAAAATCAATTTGACTTTCAAGGATTTAATTCTTCTTGAAAACAGCAATTATATTATAATTAATAAACCTACTGGTATAAGTAGTCTTCAAGAGCGATTTGGTATGCATGTAAGTATTCAAGATTTAAGTAAATCTTATTTACCAATTGCCCAACTTGGCCATCGATTAGACAAAATGACATCAGGGGTTTTGGTCGTAGCAAAAAATCCAGAGGCCTATAGAAATTTTCACCTCCAACTTCAAAATCGAGAAGTAATTAAAAAATATCATGCAATTGTCCATGGGACGCACAAATTTGATAGAGACCCCATCGACCTTCCAATTAAAGTTTCTAGCTCGGGAAAAGCAAAAATAGATTTCAAAATGGGTAAGCAATCTCTAACGATTGTTAAAAGCATAGAAAATTTTAGACATTTTACCCTATTGGAATGCTTACCAATTACTGGCAGACTGCATCAAATTAGAATTCATTTAGCCAATCAAGGAGCCAACTTGGTTTCTGACACCTCTTATGGAGGTAAATTCCCATTTCTCAGTCAGATTAAAAAAAACTATAAAAGATCAACCAAAGAGAAAGAACCCATACCCATGATTTCGCGATTTGCGTTACATGCTTACAGTATTTCATTTTCAAATATTGATGGTGAAGAGCTTATCGTAAATGCGCCTTACCCAAAAGATTTTGTTGTTTTTCTAAAGCAACTTAGAAAATACGACCAGATTTAATTAAGTATTGATAACTCGTTGAAAGGTAATCTTAATTGACTTTCATTCTGAAAGGTCTTATAGCTAAAATTGTATTGTTTTGGATAAGGAACTAAAACTAGGTGAAAATGCTGTTTTAATATTAGAAGATGGCAAAACTTTTTTTGGAAGCACTATTGGAAAGATTGGTACAACATCTGGGGAAATTTGTTTCAACACTGGCATGTCAGGTTATCAAGAAATCTTCACTGACCCTTCATATTTCGGTCAAATCATTGTGAGTACAAGCAACCATATTGGCAATTATGGTGCATACAATCAAGATCTTGAAAGTGACTCCGTAAAAATCGCTGGTTTGATATGTAAAACTTATAGTGATAATTATTCTCGTACTATTGCCAATTCAAGTTTAGACGAATGGTTTATAGGGAACAACTTGACAGGGATTTCAGACATTGATACCCGCCAAGTTGTGCGACATATAAGAGACAAAGGTGCTATGAATTGTATCATATCATCCGAAATTTTGGATATTGAAGAATTGAAAGATCAATTATCTCGAACACCAATTATGGAAGGATTAGAGCTTGCATCAAAAGTAAGCACAAAAAATGCCTATAATTTTTCCAACCAAAACGGACATAAAATTGCGATAATAGACTATGGAATGAAAAAAAGCATTGCACAATGTTTTGCCGACAGAGGCTGTGCGGTGAAAGTATTTCCTCACAACTCCTCTTTTTCAGATATAATGAGTTGGGAACCTGACGGTATTATGTTGAGTAATGGGCCTGGTGATCCCGCGCCCTTAACTTCTGAAATAAAAGTGATTCAAAATTTCTTTGAAGCCAAAATACCAATTTTTGGAATCTGCCTTGGACACCAACTTTTATCAAGGGCTCTAGGGTTAGAGACATTTAAAATGCACAATGGCCACCGAGGTTTAAATCATCCTGTTAAAAATCTAATTACCAATCATTCTGAAATCACCAGTCAAAATCATGGTTTTGCAGTAAAAGTAGATTTTGACAACCCACTTGTGGATATCACCCATGTTAACTTGAATGATGATACAGTTGAAGGCATTAAAGTTAAAGGACATAAAGCTTTTTCTGTGCAATATCATCCCGAGGCCTCTCCTGGTCCACACGACTCAAGATATTTATTTGACCAATTTCTAAATCAATTATAATCATGTCAAACATTGAACAAATTTACGCCAGACAAATCCTAGACTCAAGAGGAAATCCCACTATTGAATGTGATGTGCATACCTCTGCTGGTTTTGTTGGAAGAGCAGCAGTGCCATCTGGAGCTTCGACAGGAATACATGAAGCAGTAGAATTAAGAGATAACAAAAAGGACACATTTATGGGCAAAAGTGTTCTACATGCAATTGGTAACATACACAATCAAATTCAAGAAGAACTGATTGGGATGGATGTATTTGAACAAAATTTAATAGACAACACCATGATATATTTAGACGGAACCAATAATAAATCCGCCTTGGGTGCAAACGCTATTTTAGCTGTATCCCTTGCCTGCGCTAAAGCAGCAGCATACGAAGCAGACTTGCCTCTTTATAGATACATTGGTGGTGCCAATGCCAAAATCTTACCCATACCTATGATGAACATACTAAATGGGGGTAGTCATGCTGACAATAGTATTGATTTCCAAGAGTTTATGGTAATGCCTGTAAATGCGCCTACTTTTAGTAGAGCTTTACAAATGGGTGTTGAAATTTTTCATACCCTAAAAAAAGTATTAAAAGAAAAAGGATATAGCACAAACGTTGGCGACGAGGGTGGTTTTGCTCCAAATATCAAATCAAATGAAGAAGCGATTGAGACAGTTATTTCTGCAATTGAAAAGACTGGTTTTAAACCAGGTGAAGATGTATATATAGCTATGGATGCGGCAAGCTCAGAATTTTTTAATAAAAAAACCAAAATGTATGAGTTTAAAAAATCAGGCGGGAAAAATAAAACGATAGATGAAATGGTTGCCTATTGGACGGAATGGACAAATAAATACCCCATTTTATCAATTGAAGATGGATTAGACGAGGATGATTGGGAAGGCTGGAAAAAACTCACAGAATCTGTTGGTGATAAGGTACAATTGGTCGGAGACGATCTATTTGTAACCAACGAAAGTCGTCTTCAAATGGGTATAGACAAAGGAGTCGGCAACTCTATTTTGGTAAAAGTTAATCAAATTGGTAGCCTAACTGAAACAATGGATACCATAGCATTGGCAAACAGAAATGCGTATACCAATGTAATAAGCCATAGATCTGGAGAAACAGAGGATACAACAATAGCTGACCTTGCAGTGGCATTCAACTCCGGGCAAATAAAAACAGGTTCTGCCTCCCGCTCGGACAGGATGTCAAAATATAATCAACTGCTAAGGATTGAGGAAGAGCTAGGCTCTGAAGCAAAATATTTAGGGACTGGTCTGAAGTTCCTTTAAAAAATTTATGTGCTAGATTTTTTACTTCTCCGTAACATCAAGGAAAGTACCCCTCCCAATGCGGTGAGCATGAGCCCAAAGGATATAATTTCTGCTTGAGTAATTTTCATACCGAGTAAATCATAGGTACTATTTACACGAATTTTTTCAATCAAAAACCTTTCTAAACCATTGAAAAACAAATAAATAAAGAAAATTATACCTGCAGTATTTATTTTCTTACGAATAAACCACAAAAAGGCAAAAATCCCTATGGCCATCAATACTTCATAGAGTGCAGTTGGATAAACGGGCGCAATAAGATAAGGTGTTTCAGAAAAATCGCATATATGCTGGAAATATTCTTCTCCCTGATAAGGATTACATTTTTTCAATACGTTATTTGGATAATTATACGACCAAAGATTATCTGGAAGCCAAGAAAGCCAATCTGGTTTATCTTGTGTATTAACGATTCCCCAATCTCCATCACCAGAAGTATGACAACCCATTCTACCCACTCCATAGGCAAGCATCAAAGCGGGACTTCCTGCATCTAATAAATGTACTGGTTTAATTCCTCTTTTACTGGCATAAATTAAAACAGAGACCGCTCCAAAGATTAAGCCTCCATAAAATGTAAGACCACCTCCAGAAAAAATCATACCCAAAGGATCTTGCAAAAAATCTTGCCAATATTCTAAAATATGGAATAGCTTAGCCCCTATTAACCCAGAAATTGCTGCCAGGATAGTAATATTACCCATTAATTGATAGGGACGAATCTTTTCTATGGTCTTTTTAGGCTCTTTCAGTTTTGATTTATTTCCCTCCCAATACTTATATGCTCCAAATAAAAATGCGGTTATTAAACCTAAAACTAAAGAGCCTTCAGTAGAAAAAATAAATTGTTGGGGATTGCCTCCGATAAGTTCTGGGTAAAAAATAAGTGCCAAAATTTTCCAACCAAATAAAAAACCGAAAAACCCATTTAGCAAGACCTCTAACCAAACAGGCCCCTTGCCGATCCACTTTTCTCTAGTTGAAACAAATACAAGATTTTCTTTTTCCTTTCTCTTTAATTCTAATACCATTACATAATTGGCCACCAAGAATGCAAGAGCTACAAAAAAACCAAAGGTGTTTATAACTCTAAGGAACTCAATTTCTAAGCCGAACCAATCCTTGAATATGTAATAAAAATTAGGGTACATACATGTCAAAAATAATTATTTTGAAATGACTTCTGGGTTAATATTTTCTGAAGTGAAAATCATATTGGTTTGCAATTGGTTTAACTCCATTGATTTAACTTTTCCAATCCAATCCTCCTTAAATGAATGTTCTACACGAATGTAATTTTCTGAAAAACCGTGCATTTTTCCATCTTTATTTTCTGATTCAAAAAGAACATTTACAATTTTGCCTTGTTGAGATTGGTAAAATTTTCTTTTCTTTTTTTCGCTTAAGATTCTAAGCATACTTGCTCGTTTTGTTTTTATGTTTTTTGGTACCTGTTCTTTCATTTTTTTTGCTCCCGTATTTTCGCGCATGGAATAAGGAAAAACATGAAGATAATCTACCTCTAAATCATTTAAAAAATGATAAGTATCCATAAAATGAGATTCTGACTCGCCCGGAAATCCAACAATTACATCAACTCCAATACAAGCATTAGGCATTTTATTTTTTATTTTTTGTACTGTATCTCGGTAGAGATTTGTTTGATATTTTCTCCTCATCTTATGTAGGATCTCGTTATTACCAGATTGAAGAGGCACATGAAAATGTGGAACAAAATAATTGCTGGTAGAGACGAAATCGATTATTTGATCGGATAGCAAATTTGGTTCAATGCTAGAAATTCTAAATCTTTTGTCAAATTCTTCCTTTTCAATGGCCTTTATGAGATCTATAAATTTTTCACTGGTACCAAAACCAAAATCACCAATATTTAATCCAGTAAGGACAACCTCTTTGACCATTGGGTCAATTTTGTTCATTTCTATTAGCGTTTGCTCAATATTGGATGACCTACTTTTACCACGTGCCAGAGGAATAGTGCAAAACGAGCAGAAATAGTTGCATCCATCCTGAACTTTAAAAAATGTCCTTGTTCTATCGCCAAATGAATATGCTGGTGTAAAATGATGAACTTCTTTGATATTGCTATTCATAACAATCGGCAATTGAGCACTTTTCAAAGATTGTAGGTGTTGCGCTAAATTAAATTTTTCAGCTGCGCCAAAAACTGCATCAACACCTTTTATTTTTGCGATGTAATTTGGCTTAAGCTGGGCAAAACATCCAATAATTACCACTTTTGAAGCAGGATTTTGCTTTTTTACCTTTTTTACCCAATCTTGACATTTTTTATCTGCATTTTCTGTTACACTGCATGTATTTAACACATAAATGTCTGCAAGGTCCTTAATCTTTTTGACCTCAAAACCTTGGCTTTGCAAGTTTTGAGCAATTGAGCTAGTCTCAGAAAAGTTGAGCTTACAGCCCAAAGTATGTAGAGCGATGGAACGCAAGGGTGCAAAGATATAGTTTGATTACTTTTGAGTAAGTGTAAATCCAAATGTTGTGCCCTTGCCCATACTTGAGCGCACATTGATGGTTTGGTTGTGCGCGTCAATTATATGTTTTACAATTGCTAGACCCAACCCAGACCCTCCTACTTTCCTGTTTCGGCTTTTGTCTATTCTGTAAAAACGCTCGAATAGCCTTGGTAAATGTTCTTGATCAATACCTTCTCCATTATCTGCTATTTCGACCAATAAATTTGAGCCCATATCATAAAAACTTGCTGTAACTTTACCATTTTCCTTACCATAATTTATACCATTCACGATTAGATTAGTCAATACTTGTTTTATCTGGAGTTGATCAGCCTCAACAAAAAATGCTTTGTCACAGCCTGATTTAAAATATAGCTTGATATTTCTTTTCTCCGCCCGATGTTCTAGCTCATCAAATATCTCTGAGACCAAAGCATGAATATCAAATTTTCGCATCTTTGGTTCATTAATTCCAGACTCCAACTTACTTATCGCAACCAAATCATTGACTAACTCTTCTAATCTATCAATACTTCTCGACGCTTTTTTAAGAAATTTTTCGTTCACATCAGCATCTTTTAATGCACCATCTAGTAAAGTGTGAATGTATCCCTGAATACTTGTAATAGGTGTCTTTAATTCATGCGATACATTTCCCAGAAATTCTCTTCTATAATTCTCTTGCTTTCTTAAACTCTCAATTTGTTGGCGATTATCTTTGGCCCATAGTATAACCTCTTCTGTAACTTGTGAAATGGGATCTGCCTCCTCTTCTTTATTCTTTACTAATAAATTTTCAGTTTTAATTTTATGAATACTCTTGTATATCAATTTAATTTTCCGGTAAATAAAAGTTTCAAGAAAATATTTAAAAGTAAAGAAACCCAATGTTGCTATGCATAAGAAAAGTGTTATGTTAGAAATAAGATCCTGAGTAAAAAAAATATAATAAACTATAATCGTTGGAAAAGCCGCGGAAATGGCAGACAAGAACGCAATAAAATTTGGAGAGGGATTTCTCCTCATTATTTTTCCAATTTATACCCTACACCTTTCACAGTAGTTATGCGCTTATCTCCTAACTTTTCACGAATTTTTCTGATATGCACATCTATTGTTCTATCAACAACGAGCACATCATCTCCCCAAACTTCAGAGAGTATTTTTTCTCTAGTAAAAACTTTTCCTGGCTTCGAAGCCAACAAAAACAAAAGATCAAATTCTTTTTTTGGCATCGTAATCGTTTTATCATCCACTTGCACATTAAATGAATTTCTGTTGATGATTAAATCTTGTACTGTGAGGACATTGCCAATATCTCCATTTTCAGAACCCCTTTTTAACATGGCCTTTAAACGGCTTACGAGGACCCTTGGCTTTATTGGTTTAGAAATATAATCATCCGCACCCACTTCAAAACCTGCAAGTTCGCTGTATTCCTCGCTTCTAGCCGTTAAAAATACCACGAACGTATTTTTTATTCTTTCATCTTCTTTAATTATTCTACAGGCTTCTATTCCATCCATTACAGGCATCATGACATCTAAGATGATAATATCAGGACGAACAGACCTGGCTTTTGCTATTGCCTCTTCTCCATTATAAGCTGTTTCTGTATCGAATCCCTCTCTCTCAAGATTATATTGGATAAATTCAACGATATCTGGCTCATCATCAACAATTAATATTTTAGCTGGCATAATTATTTGGTTTTTAGCAAAATAATGGCTTGAAGCCATTTCAACAAGTTAAGTGAATGTTAATTTAAAGGTTTTTTTCTAAAAACTTATCCAACTGATATGCACGAAGACCTTTGGCAATAATTTTACCTTCTCTATCTATCAGATAAGTATTGGGTATACTGGTGATTTTATATTTTTGAGCCGCAATACTTTTCCAACCTTTTAGATCACTAACATGCTTCCAACTAAGTCCGTCTTGCTCAATAGCGCCCAGCCATCTGCTTTTACTATTATCCAATGAAACCCCGTAAATTTCGAAACCTTTGCTTTTGTATTTGTCATACACCACTTTAACCTTTGGATTTTCTGCTCGACATGGTCTGCACCAACTTGCCCAAAAATCAATCAGTACCATTTTACCTCTAAGTGAGGACAGCTTTAATTCCTTACCTGAGGGGGTCTTTAAAGTAATTTCAGGTGCAACTGCACCTACTTCTAAAGGAGATAAATTTTCAATTCTCCCAGCCAACTGTTCTGTATATTGAGATGCAGGATGCATAATTTTCATTTTAGAATAAACACTATTTAGCATGGACAAGGGGGTGTCTTCAAATAGGTAAGTTACCGCAAAATAGCTTGCTAATGAACCTGCCTCATCCCCAATGAATTTGGCAATTTCATTGGTCCTGTTGGTTTGTATATTTTGATAGCGAATTTGTAAAACCTGCTTAGAACTATCGCTTAAAGCATTGATGTTTAACCCTCTAACATCTTCATTAAATTTTGTCATTTGGTTGTCATAAAAGCTGTATAATTCAAAAAGTTTAGAAAGCTTGGCATTCTCTTCCTCACCTTTATATTGTGCTTTGGGAATTGATGCATAGCTTATTTTTAATTCTAATTTATTGGTTGACGACAAAATTACAGGAAGACCTTGTCCACTTTTTGCAAAGGTCAAATAGCATAATGTAGGTTCATCGAATGAAATATGAAATGAAAATTTATCGGATTTGTCACTTATTCTAACTGTGTCCAAAAGGATCATTTTACCCTGAGAAATTTTTGATAGTTTTAGAAGCCCAGTAAAGTTTTCTACACTACCTCCCAAATTCACTTTATCACCTAATTGTACAGGATTTTTAGTTGCTTCTTGTGATGAAGGTATTTCTATTGTTTTAGGAAGCTGATCAGCTTTTTTGCTTCCACATGTAGTAAAGGCCATAAACAAAATTGGCAAATAGGTAAATAATTTGATTGCGCCCATGCAAGCGAAAATACATGCAACAATCAGATATCACATCCTTTTGAAAAAAGTTTTGTGTTGATTACTATTTTTTATATTTTAAATATCATTTTATTGTCATAAAAATTATCAATGTATATAAATTGTCACTCTCAATACAGTTTTAAGTATGGCACTATGCAGACATCAGATTTACTTGATGAATCCGAAAAGCTAGGTGTTCAACAGCTTGCTCTTACTGATATAAATAGTACTTCAGGTAGCTTATACTTTGCAATGGAGGCCAAAAAAAGAGGAATAAATCCTTGTCTTGGCGTTGATTTTCGCGTGGGCAACAAACAAAAATTTATTGCAATTGCACAAAATAATTTAGGTTTCGAAAACATCAATTTATACCTATCTTCTATTTTGGAAAGTAGAGCCATATTGGATTCAAAAGCGCCTAGTGATTTGCTACAACATGCCTTTATTATCTACCCATTGGAAAAGGCGCCTAGACAGCTCCAACCAAAAGAATTTGTTGGTATAAGACCCCATCAATTGTTTGTCTATCAGAAAATGGAACACTTGTGGCCAAAACAAAAATGCTTGGCTCTAAATACAGTTAGTTTTGGAAACAAAAGAGATTTTAACACCCACAGACTACTACGAGCTATTGATTGCAATACCCTACTGAGTAAATTGGCTAATGAAGAGCAAGGAAAAATAGAGCATAGGTTTTATTCTCAAACAGAACTACAAAGACATTATAAAAGCCATACCCATCTTTTAGAAAATACAACACGACTTTTACAAAACTGCCAACTCAATTTTGACTTTGACGGGAAATCACAGAATATGGCTACTTTCTCTCAAAGCGAAGAAGATGACTTTGCCTTACTGAAACATTTGGCTTACGAAGGCATCGCTTATCGATTTGGAGAAAATCCTTCAAAAAAAATGGTACAAAGAATGGAAAAAGAACTTGGTATTATTCAAAATTGTGGATTTGTTCCCTATTTTTTGGCCAATTACACCATAGTAAAATACGCTCAACATAAAGGATACTTTTACGTTGGAAGAGGAAGCGGCGCCAATAGCCTAATAGCTTACTTATTAAGAATCACCAACGTGGACCCACTAGAACTAGATTTATATTTTGAAAGATTTATCAACCCTAGTAGGCAATCACCACCAGATTTTGATATTGATTTCTCCTGGCGAGATAGAGAAGACATAACACAATATATCTTTAAAACATTTCCAAATACGGCACTGCTTGGCTCATTTGTTACTTTTCAGCAACGATCTGTGGTTCGCGAAATTGGTAAAGTACTTGGTCTACCAGATGAGGAAATCCGGAAAGTACAGCAAAGAAATTACCACCAGTTAGATACACTTCAAAAACTTTGTTGGCAATATAGCCGATATATCCACGGCTTACCAGATCACCTTAGCGTGCACAGCAGCGGCATTATTATTACCGAAAAGAAAATTCAATATTTTGGGGCGACAAGTTTGCCGCCAAAAGGGTTTCCCACCAGCCATTTTGATATGCATATTGCAGAAGATGTAGGTATTTATAAATATGACATTTTGGGTCAAAGAGGTCTTAGTAAAATCAAAGAAACCCTTTCCATAATCAAACAAAACAAACCTAATAAACCAGGCTTTAACATAGAAAATATCAAAGAAATGAAGCAAGATAAAAACATCAAAAAGCTGTTGGAAAATGGGGACAGTATTGGTTGTTTTTATATTGAAAGTCCTGCAATGAGAGGGTTAATGAAAAAATTGAAAGTGAATGATTTTACTGGTTTGGTGGCTGCAAGCTCCATTATTCGTCCAGGCGTTTCTAAGAGTGGCATGATGACGGAGTACATAAAAAGACACAGAAATCCAAAATTAAGAAAAGCTGCACACCCCATATTGGCAAAAATTTTACATGAAACTTACGGCGTAATGGTTTATCAAGAAGATGTGCTCAAAGTTGCACACCATTTTGCAGGACTTTCACTTGAAGAATCTGACGTATTACGAAGAGGCATGAGTTGGAAATACAAACAAAGAAGTGAGTTTGCAATGGTCAAACAAAAGTTTTTTGCCAATTGCAAAAAGAAGGGATATACCATAGAACTCAGCACAGAAATTTGGACACAAATTGAAAGTTTTGCCAATTATGCTTTTGCAAAAGGACACTCGGCAAGTTATGCTGTAGAAAGCTATCAAAGTCTTTTTTTAAAGGCATACTACCCCCTTGAATATATGGTGGCCACGATAAATAATTTTGGTGGTTTTTACCGAACAGAGCAATACATTCAGGAGGCGCGACTAAAAGGAGCAAAAATCTTAAGACCTTGTGTGAACACAAGCCAATATGAAACCACCATAAAAAGTCAAAACATTTTTCTAGGATTTCAACACATAAAGGCACTTGAAAAACAGCTTATGCAAAATATCCTACAAAATCGAAAAATAAATGGACCGTTTAGAAGTCTCGAAGATTTTGTCTATCGATTAGGACCAAGTTTAGAAATGACCCTTATTCTCATACGAACTGGCGCTTTTAGATTTACGAAACAACATAAAACTTACTTGCTTTGGCAAGCCCACTTTTTATTGGAAAAAAAGAAAAATGCAAAAAGGCAAACTGGCCTGTTTGAAACACCAATCATGCAAGATGATTTTCAAATTCCTCAGCTTGATCCACACCCAAAACAAGAAGCCTTAGACGATATAGAATATTTGGGATTCCCACTCTGTTCTCCCTTCGAACTATTGGAAAAAGAAGAACAAAAGAATTGTCATCTCTCATCAGTAAATTTTAAAGAAAAAGTAGGAAAAAAAATTGAAATTGTCGCCTATTTGGTCCACACAAAGAAAACCTATACTCAAGGTCAAAAAAAGGAAGAAATGGGCTTTGGAACTTTTATGGACATTGAAGGACACTTTTTTGACACGGTACATTTTCCAAATACATATAAAAAAAATGACTTTATGTGGAATCAATGCTATAGAATAAAAGGCAAAGTGATAGAGCAGTTTGACTATCTATCTTTGGAAGCACACTCTATAAAACGCTTAGTTTATAAAGAACTACAAAGGCCCGAAAAGGCCTACTGATCCAATATTTCCGAGAGCAATTTATTGGTTTCTTTGGGATCTGCTTTGCCTTGTGATTTTTTCATTACTTGTCCAACAAATAAGCCCATAAGACCTTTCTTGCCTGATTTATACGCGGCCACCTTATCTGGGAATTGACCCAACACCTCCTCAATTAAATTATGTAAAAACTGATTATCAGAATTTTGAATCAGGTTGTTTGATTCAGCAAAATCCTTTGGATCTAACCCTTGATTGTTTACTAGAGCAGGAAATATTTTTTGAGCAGCCACAGAATAACTAAGTAACCCATCTTCTACCAGTTTAATCAAAGCAGCCAACTTTTCTGGAACAAGTTGAAAGTATTTTATGTCAATTCCTTCCTTTTTTAGATACCCTTTTACATCACCAGTAAGCCAGTTGCATGCAGCTTTATAATTATGGGTATGTTGAATAAGATCTTGAAAATAGTCAGACAATTCTTTGCTGTCAATCAAAACCTTGGCATCATAATCACTCAAAAGTAATTCTTGTGTATACTCTTCGAAGAGTTCATTTGGTAATTTTGGCATCTCTTGTTTGACTTCACTTATAAAGGCTTTTGAAACGAGTAAGGGCGGCAAATCTGGTTCAGGAAAATAACGGTAATCATTCACCAATTCTTTCGCTCGCATTCCTTTGGTCGTACCATCTGAAGCTTGAAAACTTCTTGTTTCAGAAAACACCTCTTCGCCGAGTTCAATCAATTTACATTGTCTGTCGAATTCGAACTCTATGGCTTTTTTGACATTGCTAATGGAATTCATATTTTTCACTTCCACCTTGGTACCAAGCTTGCTTGCCCCTATTTGGCGGACAGAAATATTGGCATCGCACCGCAGGCTACCTTCTTCCATATTTCCGTCACTAATTTCCAAATACCTAACCAATCTTCTAACCTCTGTAAGGTAAGCATAGGCCTCGTCACTCGAACGAAATACAGGTTCTGTAACCATCTCCAAAAGAGCTGTTCCCGCTCGATTAAAATCTACTAAGGTATGGTTAATGTCTTGGTCATGAATGCTTTTACCTGCATCTTCTTCCATGTGAATTCTTGTTAATTCAATAGATTTTTTGGTCCCGTCTTTTAAGGTTATTTCAATTTTTCCACCATTGCAAATGGGAGTTGTGTGCTGGGTAATTTGGTAACCCTTTGGTAGGTCTGCATAGAAATAATTTTTTCTGGCATAAATGTTCTTTTCGCGTATATCGCTGCGGCAAGCCAAACCCAATTTAATCGCCATAACTACAGCATTTTTGTTGTGAACGGGCAGCGTTCCAGGATAACCCAAGCTAACCACACTAATATTGGTGTTTGGTGCATCACCATAGTTTACCACATCATCACTAAAGGCCTTACTATTGGTAAGCAACTGTATGTGTACCTCCAGTCCTGCAACCAATTCATATTTTTCTTTAAAGTTGCTCATATACTAAGTATTTGTTTTTGGGCTTCTTGTAATGCTTTTGGAATCCCCTCTGGATTTTTTCCTCCCGCAGTTGCAAAAAAATCTTGACCGCCTCCTCCACCATTTATATGCGAAGACATCATTTTGATTATTTGTTTTGCATTGAAATTTTCTGTTGTAATATTTTCTGAAAATAGCGCTGATACCGCCACTTTTTCGCCTAAATCTGCGGCAAGTACAAGCACCAAATTATCGTATTCGTTTTTCAATTGAAAAGACAAATTTTTCAAGGACTGGGCATCGTTTACCTGAAGTTGTAAGGCAGCCCAAGTAAGTGTATCAGATTTTTGTAGCTTACCTTTGACCTCAAGCTTTAGGTAAGTCAACAAGCGTTTCCTGCTAATTTCTATTTCTTTTAGAAGATTTCTATTTTCTGCCACCAAGCTCTCTACCGATTTTAATACATCTTGGCTGTTACCTATGGCCTTTTCGATTTCGGATAATTGTGTAAGTTTTTGTAACACATAATCTTGGTAGGCCTCTGCGGTAATGGCTTCTATTCTTCTTATTCCTGCCGCCACTGCAGACTCTGAAATAATTTTAAAATGTTCTATTTCTTTGGTATTGGCTACGTGTGTTCCCCCGCAAAGTTCTCTTGAGAAGTTATTGTCGAAGGTAATCATCCGCACTTTATTGCCATATTTTTCTCCAAACAAGGCTGTTGCTCCTTGGTCTATCGCTTCTTGGTATGGCATTTCTCTTTGCTCTTCTAAGTCTATTGATTGCCTAATTTTTTGATTAACCAATGTTTCAATTTCATGCAACTGCATTTGGTTTACTTTTTCATAGTGAGCGAAGTCAAAACGCAAATATTTGCTGTTAACTAGCGATCCTTTTTGCTCTATATGGTTTCCTAAAATTTGCTTTAGAGCGCCCTGAAGTAGGTGTGTAGCGGAGTGGTTTTTCGCAGAGGCCAAACGTTTTTGCACATGTATTTGTGCCACAAATTCTTGATCTATATTTTCTGGAACTTTCTTTAAATTATGAACAATTAGCTCGTTTTCCTTTTTGGTATTTACAACTTCTAGTTTTTCTCCATCCTCTACCCCTTGAATATATCCTTGATCACCTACTTGTCCTCCGCCTTCCGGATAAAATGGCGTTTGTGTAAAAACTGCCTGAACTATGCTTTTATTTTTATTTTGGACTTCGCGTAAGCGTGCAATTCTGATTTGCGCACTCTCTTGATCGTATGCCAAAAATTTTGTTTGCGCATTTTCTATAAAAACCTGCCAATCGCCTAGCGTTTTACTTGCGTCTTTTTTGGACCGTTCTTTTTGTGCTTCCAAGGCTTTTTCAAACCCTTTAAGGTCAAGCTCAAAAGCATGCTCTTTTGAAATAAGTTGGGTGAGATCAACAGGAAATCCGTAAGTATCATTGAGTAAAAAAGCTGTTTCACCATCAATAATTTTTATCTTTTGATTGGCAAAAATGTTTTCAAGCATTTCCATTCCCTTGCTAAGGGTTTGAATGAATGTTTCTTCTTCTTGCCGAATCACCTTTTCTATGAAATCTTGCTGTGCAATCAAGTTGGGAAAAACGTCTTTGAATTGTTGAACTAAAACTTCAACCAGTTTATACATCAAAGGAGATTTGACATCCAAAAAGCTGTATGCATACCTTAAACCTCGCCGTAGTATTCTTCGCACCACATAGCCCGCTTTGTTATTGGATGGAAGCTGACCATCCGCAATGCAAAAAGAAACTGCACGACAGTGGTCCGCTATGACGCGCATGGAAATATTTATTTTTTCGTCTTGACCATAGGATTTGGCCGTTTGTTTTTCTATTTCTTTAATGATTTCCTGAAAGATATCGCTGTCATAATTGGATTGTTGTGCATGAATAGCACGCACCAATCTTTCTAAACCCATACCTGTATCTACATGCTTTTCAGGCAAGGATTCTAAATTTCCATTTGCCTTGCGGTTGAACTGAATAAAAACTAAATTCCAAATTTCAATTACCTGCTCATGGTCCTGGTTAACCAATGTTTTCCCATCTATTTTTTTTCTTTCATCGGGGTTTCGTAAATCAATATGAATTTCAGAACACGGGCCTGTGGGTCCTACCTCGCCCATTTCCCAAAAATTATCTTTTTTACCGAAGGGTAAAATGCGGTCGTCCGAAATGTGATTTTTCCACAATTCCATTGATTCTTCGTCTGCCTGTAGATTATTCTCTCCACCAAAATAGGTTACGTACAATCTGTCCTTATCTAGTCCATATACCTCGGTAAGCAATTCCCAAGCCCACTCAATAGCTTCTTTTTTGAAGTAATCTCCAAAACTCCAATTACCCAACATTTCAAACATGGTGTGGTGGTAGGTGTCTTTACCCACTTCTTCTAAATCGTTGTGTTTTCCTGAAACGCGCAGGCATTTTTGGGTATTTACCACCCTTCTATTTTCTGAAAATTTGGTACCCAAAAAATAATCTTTGAACTGATTCATACCTGCATTAGTGAACATTAACGTTGGATCATTTTTTAGCACAATAGGTGCCGAATCCACAATTTGGTGTCCTTTTTTCTCAAAAAAGTCCAAAAATTCCTTACGTATTTTGCTTGAAATTGCCATCTAAAAGTTAGCTACCAATCATTTGTTTTCAAATTGCCTTACCTTTGCACAAACAAATGAGCCACAAAAGTATTCATTTGTTATCGGATTATGCGACAAAGAAAGTTCAATTTCAATCCTGAGACCCTCACTTACGAAAAGGAAGAGTGGACAAGCAAAAATTTGCTGCTTTGGGCTCTTGTCGTTGTTTTTTCTTGTGGCAGTATTGTAGTTGGCATTTTGGGCTATTCTAAAGGAGCTTTTTTTACGGAAAATGAGCGAAAACTTATAGCAGAAAAAAAACGATATAAATACCACCTAGAAATTCTAAAATCCAAGGTTCACTCCTTAGAAGGAGATTTGGAATCTCTAAAACAGAAAGACAACGAAATTTATAAAGAAATTTTTGGAATAGACCCTCTACCGTCTCAAGTTGAACAGGCTGGTACAGGTGGTAGTAACCCTTTTGGAAGTATCAGAGAGCGAGACATCAAAGAAGCTTACCAAGAAGTTGATGCCCTTATTGCCAAAACCAAAATAAGGCAAAAGTCTTTTGAAGATTTAGTTTTATTGGCCAAAAAGAAATCTAAAAAACTGGCACACATACCATCCATTCAACCAGTAGCCAATAAAAATCTCAAACGTGTTGCTTCTGGTTTTGGCTACCGTATTGATCCTTATTATAGAACCCGCAAATTTCATGAAGGCATGGATTTTAGCGCACGCCTAGGCACAAAAGTTTATGCCACCGCTGATGGCGTGGTCAAGGAGACTAGATATTCCCGAAGGGGTTATGGAAATAAAATTGTGCTTGATCATGGATATGGCTATACAACACTTTACGCACATTTGTATAGAATCAAAGTAAAACGCGGTCAAAAAATAAAGCGCGGTCAATTGATTGGCTTGGTAGGAAGTACAGGGAAGTCCACGGGGCCTCACCTACACTATGAAGTACGTTTAAATAACAAAGCACAAAATCCTGCCAACTACTATTTCAATGACCTAAGTGCAGATGAGTTTGATGAGATGCTAAAACTAAGCTCCCATCCCAACATAACTTTTGATTGATGGCACAAAAACCATTACCAGATAAATTGTATTACGGAATTGGCGAGGTAGCCAACTATTTTGGTGTTAGTCAAAGCTTGTTGCGTTTTTGGGAGAGTGAGTTTAGCTTTCTCAAACCCAAAAGAAATAAAAAGGGTACGAGATTTTATGCAAAAAAAGATATAGACCAAATAGAAGAAATATTTTTTTTGGTTAAGACAAAAGGCTACACTTTGCAAGGGGCAAAAGATGCTTTTGCCAAATCCAAAAAGGGTATTTCAAAAAATGAGGCAGTAAAAAATGAGCTTTTAGCCATTAAAAAAGAACTCTTGCGTTTAAAGATAAAGCTATATGAATAGCTAAGGCAAAGTATATTTTTTGTTTTTTCTTTCTTTTTCTCGTGTTTTGAAACCATCAAAAAATCTCAGATAATCTTTTTGGGTGTCTTAGTCTTGTCTTTGGCAATTCTTTGGATTTTGCGCTTCCCAGCACTACACTGGGGTTTCTACTGGGACGTTGCTTGGGTATATGGTCCAGCTATTTTTGAAATGATTGAAAAAGGGCCCTCCTTACTTCCCGGGAGTATCAACCCATTTCTACATACTGGTCATCCTTTATTTTTTTATTTTTTGGAAAGTTTATGGGGACGACTTTTTGGTAGTCAAGTTTTTTCACTTCAGCTTTTTGCTCTCCTTATCAGTTCTGCACTTTTCACTTTTGTTTTGTATTTGGTAAAGCAACTATTTAAGCATTCGCTTTTGACCTTGTTCATGGCCATATTGCTATTTCAACCTGTATTTTTGGCTCAAAGCACTTTTGTTTTGCCCGAAATGCTATTGGCACTCTTGTCTTTGGCAAGTATTTGGTATTTCAGCAAACAAAATTATTGGCTTTACTTTCTGTTTGCTGGACTTTTGGTGCTTACCAAGGAGTCTGGCTTGGCCATTGTTGCCGGCATATCTGCAGCGGCTTTTTTTAGGGCTCAGTCTTCATCGGTCCTTTACCGATTTAAAGAAGGTATCCAATATTTTTTAGCCATATTGCCTTTTGTTGGCTTTATATTCATTCAAAAAATACAATTAGGATGGTATTTCTTCCCAAGACATTTCAATTGGATTTCATTTGATGTCCGTGAAATATTGAACAAAAGTTATGATACCGCTCATTTTATTATGATAGATCAACAACGTTTGTATGTATTCATTGGCTTGATCTTACTTTCACATTTGTTGTGTTATTTTTTTCCGGGCAACAACCAATGGAAAAAGGGAGCCAAAGTGGCATTAATTATGCTTGACACTGTGTTGCTGTATGCATTTTTTGCACCCAGTTTTAAGTGGCAAGCCGCTACGCTTCCCCTCTTTCTGCTAAGAAGTTTCGTTTTGTTTCATTACAACAGGCACATGTTTAGCAAAAAGCAAAGTGATTTTGTATTGGCATTACTCTTTTGCAGTTTATCTTTTTTTATCTTTTGCATACTCAATTTCATGTCACTTAGGTACCTTGGTACTCTGCTGTTATTGCTATTGTTCATGCATGTAGCTTCTATTTTACAGCTTGTATATGCAAAAAAATGGCCCTACCTGTTGTCCCTATTTTTGTTGGCCAACCAGATATTGGCCTATCGAACAAGTTGGCAATCCGATACGTTTTTTGATGTGGAACTTTCTTACGGCCGAATGATAAAAGTGTTAAGCGAAATGGTGGAAATAACCAATAAGCAGCTAGACCCAGACAAAGATATCCTACTCACTCATGGACAATTTAAGGAGGCACTCACACGACCCAAAATTGGCTACCAAAAAAAGGGTACACACCTGGCGCCCGAAAAGGTGCTTATCAATAGTAGAGAAGCTGCCGACTATATGGTGATTTCTACCTATGAACACCACCCGATTTTGGATTCTTTGGCTGCTTTGCCTAGCAGCAACTTGATACATGAGGTTCGAGATGGCGCAGCATACTCCCAATTGTATAAATTACATCAATAAAAAGCACATATATTTTTTATAAGCACCAAAATTGGACGTAAAAGTGCTAATCACTGATTTTTAAGATTCCTTTTAACACCTATTAAACATAAACTTTTTAGAAACTACCATTTTTTAGCAATATCAATATGATTCAAATCATATTTTGGCAAGAATTCAATCGGTCCTAAAGCTCGAGAAGTCCGAAAAAAAGCCTTTTTGAAGAGCGACCTTTGTCGCATGTCGCCAAGAATTGTAACACAAAGCTTCACCTGTGGTTTAAATATACTAAAACACGTTTTAGTAACATAAACCCAAATGTCGACTATTCTCCTTACAGACAAAGCAACAAAACCTATATCGGAAGTGGTTTATCTACCATTGAAAATAGTCAAATCCGTCAAATCACTTTCCAATTAAAATACAATCCATAGGCATCTACAACATTTTTTTTCAAAGTCAACATGATTCAAATCATGTTTAAGCAAAAAATCAAACAGCTTGTTTACTGCATTTGCAATAAAACCTTTGTTAACCAATTATTTACATTCGTCGAAAAATATGAATGAAGTAAAACAAACAATTTCTGACGAAGCTTACAGCATGAAGCTTCTGCCCTCATCATTAAGGTATTTAGAAAGTACGCACAAATGGGTCGGTTTTTTTTCTGTTTTGGGTTTTATAATGATTGGGTTATTGTTGGTTGGCAGCTTGTTTGCCAGTTCGCTTATTGCTAGGCTCGACCAAGATAGTCAAAGCCTATTGCCAATAGAAAATGTGAAATTTGTCTATTTAGGTATATGCCTGGTTTATTTCTTTCCGATTTGGTATTTATATAAATTTTCAAGACATACCAAAAAAGCCATTGCTGAAAAAAATAATTTTGATTTGGATCAAGCTTTTAGGTACAATAAAAAATACTGGAAGTTTTTGGGTATTTTGACAATAATAGTTTTGATTTTTTATGCAATAATAATATGTAAAACTATCGCAGAGATTTACGCTTAGACAATCTAGTTAATCAATAAAAATGGAAAGAATAGGACTTATATTTTTGGTGCTGTCAAGTTTGGTATGGGTGAGATATATGATTCATGTTAAAGAACGACAGCAACACGACAAGGAAATAGGGCATAAAAAAACTCACTCCTAATGGAGTGAGTTTTAAAAAATTTGGCAACGACTTACTTTCCCAAGTATTACCCAAGTATCATCAGCGCTATGTGGCTTAACTTCTCTGTTCGATATGGGAAGAGGTGGGCCCACATGCTATTGTCACCCTAAGATTATCATCTCTGATGTTATGTTTCAGAGATATTTCTTAATCCGCCAAAAAGATGGCGGAAACATGACATGCAAGTGGAAGTAAACGATCAAAAATAATAATTAAGTCTCTAGGTAATTAGTACTGCTTGGCTTTGACATTACTGCCTTTACACCTACAGCCTATCAACGTAGTCATCTTCTACGACCTTACAAAATCTCATCTTGAGGTCAGTTTCGCGCTTAGATGCTTTCAGCGCTTATCTGTTCCATACATAGCTACTCTGCGATGCGGCTGGCGCCACAACAGATGCACCAGAGGTATGTCCGACTCGGTCCTCTCGTACTAAAGTCAGATCCTCTCAAATTTCAAACGCCCACAATAGATAGAGACCGAACTGTCTCACGACGTTCTGAACCCAGCTCGCGTGCCACTTTAATGGGCGAACAGCCCAACCCTTGGGACCTTCTCCAGCCCCAGGATGTGACGAGCCG
>NTKK01000011.1 GCA_002457675.1 Bacteroidetes bacterium MED-G17 | reverse complement strand
CTATTCCGCTTTGGTAGCCCCTAGGGGAATCGAACCCCTCTTTCCAGGATGAAAACCTGGCGTCCTAGCCGATAGACGAAGGGGCCATTTACTTGAACCGTTTTCTATCGGGGATGCAAAAGAAATACACAAAATTGAATTATACAATATTTGTCTAAAAAAGTACTTTTGCGATGCAATTTAGCGTAGCAAAATGATAAAAGTAGCAATCAATGGATTTGGCCGAATTGGCCGCTTGACCTTCAAAAACCTTTTACAAGCAGAAGACATCCAAGTAGTGGGTATTAATGACCTTACGGACAATGCAACCTTGGCACATTTATTAAAATACGATTCAGTACATGGGAAATTCAATGGCACAGTTGAAGCCACCGATGAATTTCTTATTGTTGATGGACAAAAAATAAAAGCCACAGCAGAAAGGGATCCTGCCAAATTACCTTGGGCCAGTTTAGAAGTTGATGTTGTTTTAGAATCAACAGGCATATTCAGAGATCCAGCAGGTGCGGGGAAACACCTTGAGGCAGGTGCCAAAAAGGTTGTGATTTCCGCTCCAGCCAAAGGCGGCATAAAAACCATTGTTTTGGGTGTAAACCATGAGCAATTACATACCGAAGACAATATTGTGTCCAATGCCTCCTGTACAACCAACTGTTTGGCTCCAATGGTAAAAATATTGGATGATCATTTTGGTGTAGAACAAGGTTTTATGACCACCGTACACGCCTATACATCAGACCAGAGATTACAGGACGCTCCCCACAGTGACTTAAGAAGGGCAAGAGCAGCAGCCAATTCCATTATTCCTACAACAACCGGTGCCGCCAAGGCGGTTGGTTTGGTATTGCCTCATTTGGATGGGAAGCTAAACGGTGCCGCTATGCGCGTGCCCGTAACAGACGGTTCTGCAACCGATTTTGTTGCTACTTTAAAAAAGAATGTTTCTGCAGATGAGGTAAATGCAGTATTCAAGAAGGCTGCAGAAGGTCAATTGAATGGTATTTTGGAGTTTAGTGAAGACCCACTCGTTTCGGTAGATATAATTGGCAATCCACATTCTTGTATTTTCGATGCGCAAAGTACGATGGCTATGGGCAATCAAGTAAAAGTGCTAGGATGGTATGACAATGAAGCAGGTTATTCTGCACGTTGCAGAGATTTAATTTCTAAACTATAAAAGAAAAAATATTGGCAATAAAGCGAAGTCTCTCTGGCTTCGCTTTTTTTGTGCTTATGACATCTCAAATCCTTGCTAAAGGCAAAGTACTAATATCAGAGCCATTTCTGCAGGATCCGCATTTTGAAAGAAGTGTGATCTACTTGGTTGAGCATAACGCAAAAGGTTCTCTAGGTTTTGTGCTTAATAACAAAATAGCATCCGATATGAATAAGCAATTGAAAGGGGAATTGGGCATAAAAAATGACCTTTACCAAGGCGGTCCAGTGGAGTTAAATACGCTTCATTTTTTACATCAAAATGACGCCATTCAAGATGCAGTAGAAATACAAAAAGGTATTTTTTGGGGTGGGCATATTGAACAAGCTATTCAAACAATTGAGATTCTTCCGCAATCACAAAGTGCGTATAAGTTTTTTCTAGGTTATTCTGGTTGGGCTGCTGGTCAGCTTCAAGAAGAAGTGAAAGAAAATACATGGATTATCTCAGACATCCACTCAGCATTTATTTTTGGCGAGGCACTAGAAAGTCAAAAATTTTGGTCGAAAATGATGAAAAAACAAGGAACTGATTGGCAATTGCTTTTCAATGCACCAAAACATTACTTTTTAAATTGATTTACTGCAATGTATATCGAAGTGTGAGTCCAAAATTGGTAAGAGCCGTAGGGAAAGAATAGGTGGTTCTAGGTTCGTTTACTGTTCGGTTGTAAAAAGCGCGAAGGTTTAAATTTTTGTTTAACAAATAGTCAAGTGTTGGTTTAATGCTTACCAACCTGTTTCCCGCGGTAGGCGTATTGACATCTGAATCTATTTTTCGAACAATGGTAACCCCATCTCTAACAGAAACATCCATCCTAAAGTTGAGGTCATTGTCTAATTTCAAACGTTTGCCTTGAAAATTGAGTGGTATGCGTATACGCGTGCTTCTAAAGCCAACGCCTAGCACCCATTCTTTGTTTCGTTGCTCCACCATTTGAGCATTGTTTAAGTTTAGATTAAGGTTACGATTTCTTTTGGTTTCAAACTTTATGGTAAGGCCACTTTTAAAAGTTAAGTCTACACCTAAAAGAGGCGTAATTCTTTCAACAAGTGTTACACCACCTTGGTACTGGTAGAATGGGGTAAGGTTATTGCCACGTTCTAAGATATCTTCACTGCCGAAATCTAGTGAAGATAAGTAAGAGCCCACACTGTAGTTGGCGCTGTAAGCATGGCTAATGTTTAAGTTAGTTACCTTTTTTTCGATACCTAAAAGCTTATTCAATCCATTATAATTGATCCTCCAATTGGGAAGCGGAATGGCGGGGAATGGGTTGAACTTTGTGTTAATAGCATTTTGACCATTGTATGCTGCTAAAAAGGAATAAAGAAGAACGTCTGGATGGTTTTTGTTGAAGCCTGCGGGAAATCCAGTAGAGTCGTCTAAGACACCTACTTGTTGGTCAAATCCGCTGCTTTTGTAAGCATCAACTGTTGTGAATTGAACAGCTTGTAAACGTTGGGCGATGACAAAACGGTTATTCAAAAATTGATTGTATGTGCTAGTTGTCCATAGTTCTTCATCGAGGCTTTCAAAAGTACTGCGCCACATAATAGTGCTCATAGAGAATGTACCACTGTGGTTGAGTCCAATATCTCTAAAATCATTGTAATTGTTGGTGGTATCTACCCTGAACATACTTTGGGTATTTTGCGATTTTCGCTTATTGAAATCTAAAGAAATTCTAAAACCACTTAGTGGTTCTAAGGTGGCTCGGCCAGTTAGGTCTTCGGTAATGGTTTCGATATACAAATTATTTTGAACAGGACTGCTACTCAAGTATCCTTGGCGTGCTAAGTCATAACGAATTTGTTCTTTTTGTTCGCCCATAACAAAATCCCAACCTGGAGATTGTTTTAAAAAGTTTTGTCCAAAAAGGTCAATATTTTCTTTGAATCCAGGCAAGGTAGTTCCTCGGTTAATTGTATACGAAAACTGCGCTTGTTTGAGCATAATTAACATTTTTCCGAGGGTGTTGAATGAAACTTTATCTTTTTCTTTTTTGGACTTGGCTCGACTTTTTTGATTTAGTTTTCGCAAAGCAGGGAACATATTATAAAATGAAGTAAAATTCATGGTGGAATTAACAGAATAACTTTGACTGTTTTGGAGGGTATTACCCAAATATGGTGCCCTTGGTGAGGCCAGTCGCCAGTTGTAACTGCCAGAATATCTTGCGGTGGTATTTATCCAGCTTAGCTTCCTAATTTTTGTGAAGGGTAGGGTGTAATTGAGGTTTATCGTCTGATTAAAATCGTTGAGTTTGCCAAAATTCAATAAATTATTTTTTACACTGTCTTTTTTCGCTTGTGAGTTTAATGCTCCTGTGGGTTCTTCTACCCAAGCATTGGCTGTCGCAGCATAGTCAAATTTAAGACTTCGAGTTAAGTTCCAACGCATTGCATATGTTCTATTGATGCGAAAGGTTTTATCAAAAAATCTTGGTACAATGGCTTGAAATTGGTCATTGTTTCGATTTTGAAGTTCAGAGTAACGGCGGTCAACATCTGTTCTAAAGGACAAACTTTGCGGCAAAAATGAAATGTTAAAATCTCTAATTATTGCAAGTTTCCGCGACTTTATTTTATTTTTTAATGGCTGCCAAGGTTTTGCATTGCTTGAGTAGTTATAGCCAATACTGGCTCTATAAATACGTTCTATATTTTCTTCAATAACTTGATTACGACGATAAATTTTTTGATAAGCGTATGAAAAATTAAAATTTTCAATATCCCAAATATGGCTTTTACCTCCATTCACTCGATTTTTTTTCACATTGGTGAAATTGATACTGTAGCGCGAGGTATAGTCTTGGGCAGCTTCTCTAATTTTTTTCTTTTCAGTTTCGTCTGAAGCATTTTTTATGGCTGTTCTGAGCAAAACATCTGGATTAAGTGGGTAAAATTTGGGGTTCACGAAAGTTTCACCCCATCCCAAATACATAGGTATGGTTATGCCTAGTTTTTGAGGGAAAAACTTGCCCAATTCAAATGTAGAGGACAAATCGTATTGGATGGTTTCGTCTATACTCCTCTCATTGAGGGTTTTATCTACACCTCCAAAGCCAATAGATTCATAGTTTCCATTTGCATTAATTGTGGCAAAATCAGCAAGATTTGCAACCAATCGAGCGTTTGCTGCATAACCTCCTTTGTTGGTAAAATCAGTAAGTCTCATTTCATTAAACCAAACTTCAGCGCATAAATTTTCCTGCCCATCAGTTTTTTCTGCAGGATTTCTTATTCCCAACATCATGCTTCTTATATTGCTTAGGTCAGGGAGACCTTTTACCCGCACAATATGTCCGTTAGGTAATTTTTTTTCAAAAAATGCGAGCGGGTCTTGGGTAAAATTTTGTCTTTCAAGTTTTAAGGCATTAAAAATTTCTAATTCTACTTCTAAACGGTTTGCATCAGGCCAAATGTCTGCGTCACTTTGAGCGCCAAAAGGTGTTATTTGTAAAGGAATTTCATACTCGTAATAGTTATTTTGGAGGTCTGTCCCCATCCTCATAAAAGCATGCACATCACCATTTTTCAGGTCTTCACCTTCTGCATGAATAAACATTTTTAAATTTTTATAATTCCTAATGTCCAATTGATTGGTTTTGTAGGCGGCTCTTGCGTCTCCTTTTTTTAGTCCACACACGGCAAGGCTCAGGGATTGTTCGTTTTGTTGTACTGTATTGGGTTGTGTTGGGTCAAGTTCTCTTTGAAAATCAGGAGGAACTACATACGCAACGGGTTCTCGTCGGCTGTTTTCAACAATATTCACTGTAGAGATAACAAATTCTACATCTTCATCTTGATCTGGACTTGGTCCAACACTTGGTGGATATTTCAATCCTTCAAGATATCGTCGCCAATCGGCGCGCACCAATTGTAGTTGTGCAAAACGTAAAATAATTGAATCATTAAAACCGTGCATAAACATTCTCATAAATCTGATGGATTTAAAGTCTTGAATGCCATTTACTGCTTTTTCATACTCTCTGATAGGAATTTTAAGTTGGTAATAAGTTACTTCCTCTGGCTGAATTTTTGCCGGTAGATTTGGTCTTACTCTTACACTGTCGGTGATGTAGTTTTGGCCTACTTTGAAAGCATCTCTACTGATTTCAATTTTATATTGGAAATATTCTTCGTTTAAACTGAGTGTAAAATCATTGTTTATGTCTTCATCATCTGGGCTCACAGAGTTTGATTTTGGAATACCATTAGGCAGTTTGCTCAAGGAGCTGTTTCCTTCGAGTCCATTAAATGTTTGGTATCGTTTTAAAATAGAGGATTGGTTATTGTCGTAAGTTTCATCTCGATGATGTACGTAATTGTCCGCACTTGGGTCGCTCAGCGCTTGCTGATAAGCCTTTGATGCCGTTCCGTGACTTTGTTCAATTTGATTTAGGAATGGTTTGAAGTAATCTTGTTCTGCGGCATCACTCAGCCCATCATAACCAACGTCTTGAAAAGGTCTGGCTGCTGGGTCATTGTCAAAAGCATTGTTGATTGCTGGTAAGGTAGATATTCTGCCAAATGTGGTAAAGTCAACATTTTCGTTGTTATCATCTTTTGGTAATCCATTTTCATAGGATTTTTGTTGGTCAGGTAAAACATCTTCAGAAACACTTCCTAGATTGATATACAAAAAGCCTTTTGTTTGAGAATTTTGGTTGATGTCATTTGCAAAAGGATCCATGACCCATACCTCTATATAGTCAATATTGGCAGCTTGAAAATCGTTTGTTTCAATTCTTCTGGTAATTCCACCCCAAGATTTTTCTATTTGGGTTTCAATAATTTTTCCTTCATTATCTAGAATACCTGCGTTGTAGTTGTATTGTCCTCTTAGTTTTGGATAAAAAGCCAAATCCAAAGTAGCTTGCTGCCTTGGTTGTCCTTGTTGAAGATTTAATTCTGGGAATATTTCTGTTTGTGCCACACTTCGTACATTGTGGTTGCTACGTTGATTGGGATCGTCTTTAAGATGATCTGGCGTGAGATTCTGAACAGATTGGTAAACTGGATCAATGCTATACCAAGCCAGTTTTGCACGGTGATGATTATAAGTCGAATCCAGGGAAGTTTCAGGGAATAAGTCATTTTGTCCTTGTGGCGTACTGGCGAGCTTCCAGTTGTTCCAAAATTTCAAGTCAAATGGTATTTCTGCACCTTCAAAGTCATCGATATAGGAGGTGCCTCTTTCACCCATAGAACGGGGTTTATGGGGGATGATTTGAGCAAATTCGCCAGTAAAATTTACACTTGATTTTTCTTTGGTTTCAATGAAAGGGAGTTTATCTACCAATTTGGTCAAAAAGCGTGATTCTGTGCTGTAGGCAATGTCGCCTCCCCAAATAGAATTCAAAATGGTTTCCTCACCAATATTTACTTTTGGTGTGAGTGGTCTTTCGCTCATGTGCATAAATGTCCCACCTAAAAAAAGTTTGTCTGAATGTTGGTAATCTAGTCTAGTGCCCATTAAGGATTTTTGCTGCACATTAAAAAGTGTGTTGCTTTCAGAGCTCACGTTGATGCTTGCGCCAGAATTTAGAATCCCTTCATTGATTATTTTCACTTTACCTAGGGTATAGTCCACAATATAATCGGAGCCCTCTTGGAGTAATGACCCATTTGCGGTAACTCGAACCGATCCTCGAGGCACATTTATAGAATTTAGGGATATTTCATTTGTACTTGTTCCTCTATAGCTGCCGCGCAAAAAGAATTTATTGTGTTGCACGTCTTGTTCGGCAAGCCATTGTGTGCTGTCATACAAACTACCAAAAGCATAATAATCTGCTTGTTTGCCTTGAGGGTCAATAAATTTGCTTCTCAGGTGGTCTCCAAAGGGTTCTAAAACTGGAAAAATGATTCGCCCTGTTTGTGTATTGATTGTTAGTCCAGAAATAAAGTCAAATACCCCATCAGGCTTTGCCTCGTTCTGACGATTGATGTTGTCAAGATTTAACACATCAATCAATGTTTTTTGGTGAATTTGGCTTTCTTCAGATTTTACGGGAAGGTAGTTTAGGTCAGCTCCTGAGGGGTCGTCTGCATACACCACGTTCAATCTAAAATCATTTGCTTGGATGCCCATGGAGCCCAAGCTATAGACATTTTTCATCATTAAATCCCAAATTGGCAGGTTGGTTTTGGTCAGGGTGCCCTTGAGCATTTTAACCGTAAGAGCTGATGGATTTTCAACTGTTGCCGGGTTGTCTCTAGTAAATTCTCCTACTTGGTAGCGGACGCCGTTGTAAGTAAAGTCGTATGCAACAGCAAGAACTTCGTCGTTATTCAATGAGTTATTTAATGAAATGTATCCCAACCTGTCATTAATCGTGTATTCGTTTTTGTTGAGCAATCTTGCATTGCTAAGTAAGGTAATATCTTGCCCCACACGCATGGGAACATTCGAATTATTCCATTGGTTGAGTGCAGAATTTATTTGGCGATAATTTGGATTGCTCAACACACGATCATAGAGCAGATTGGTCTTGTTGTCGGGTACGTCATTGCTTTTCCCAGCGTCTTTAAGGGAAGCATTGTAGGGGTCAAATTCGCCTAAATCCATATATGCGATAAGGTCTCTATTGGTGTTGAAACTGCGGCTTCTATTGGTTACCCAAACTTCGATATAGTTGATGAGGATATTGCTTTGTACCACAGGAAGTAGAGACAGGGCATTATTGTATTGATCTCTAAAAAATTGACCTAAAAAGAAGTGTCGATTTGCTTCATATTGGTGCGCTTGAATGTTGAATTCGGTTACTTGGGCCCCACCATTGAGCTGTGTTTCTTTGGTTTCACCTTGTTGTTGGGTTAGGATGGTGGTTACATTAAGCCGTCCAAATTGCATCTTTGTCTTTATACCAAAAAGACTTTGGCCTCCTTTGATTAAGCTCCCGTTGAGCGGTAAGGCTACATTCCCAAGTTCTATATTTTTCAATATATCGTCTTCTTCGCCTTGCCAGTTGAGTTTCATTTGGTTTTCGAAATCAAACGTGGCTTCGGTATCATAGTTCCAGTTTACTTTAACTTTATTGCCGATTTGCCCATTGATGCCTAATTGGAGTTTTGTTTCGAAGTCAAATTGTCCATTTTGTTGTTGTCTTTGGCTAAACTGTGGGTTTCTAACGGTGTTGAAATTGCCCCCAAAAGTTAGCTCTGCAGACCCTGTGGGTCGGATATCAATAAGCCCACCGCCAAAAATTTTGTCGAATATGGGAGGAGAAAGGTAAATTTTAGGAAGAATGCCACTACTTCTAACAAAATTTTCAGCTTTAGCTTTTTCGCGGAAATATGCTCTTTCTCGTTCCTTGGATTTTTCTTCAATAAATTTTTTAAAACTTTT
Organism: Bacteroidetes bacterium MED-G17; assembly: GCA_002457675.1. Taxonomy (GTDB): domain Bacteria; phylum Bacteroidota; class Bacteroidia; order NS11-12g; family UBA9320; genus MED-G17. Next base: position 36,091 of record NTKK01000011.1, on the reverse strand, counting down.
GGGCTTGGGGTCGCCAATTTCTGTATTTCCTATGAATTTCTTTTGGGTGTAGGTTTTATGAATGGGGTCGTACTCATACTTTTCTGAAAAGTTGGGTGAATTTTTAAAATCAAAAGTGTTTTCTCCTTTTTCGAAGTATTTGAAGTCTTTGAATGAATAAGGAGATTTTACTGAATCACTTTGTGCGCTTCCTTTTGGGATTATGAAAACCCAAAATGCTGATATTAAAAGCGTCAAAAGTACATTTGTCTTATTCTTCACAGGATACAATTTCCTCTTACAGTACAACGAAACTATAATGCAAAACGCATATATTTCTACAATATTTTAAGTGCGTGTTTAATTAGCTTTTCGGTGGTCAATTCTTCATTATTTTCTTGAGCCACTTTGACCAATGCTTTTTCAGCGGGACCCTTAGAAAAACCTAGTGCTTGCAGCGCATCTAGAGCTTGTTTTTTAACATTGTTGCTCGAATCGACTGGTCCTGTATTGTCCAAGTCAATTTTGCTCATTTTTTCTTTTAAATCAATGATTAAACGTTGAGCGGCCTTAGGGCCAATTCCCTTTATGGATTTTAACATCGAAATATTTTCAGTGCGAATGGCCATGGCAATTTCATCTGCTTGGTACGTGGAGAGAACAATTCGCGCAGTGGAGGGGCCAACGCCAGAAACGCTTATTAGATGTAGGAACATATTTTTTTCCGCTCGGTCGAAAAAACCATAAAGATCAAAGGTGTCTTCCCGAATGATCGGAGAAACAAACAGTTTTATTTTTTGATTGATGCCACTTTTTATCTCGTTGAATGTATTAACAGATATTGAAAGATGGTATCCAACACCATTAACGTCTAAAATGCAAAATGTGGGTTCAACATGCGAAAGTTGACCATGCAAGTAAGCAAACATATTTACAAAGTAATTGGAATATTTTGGTTGGGGCATTGTTCGTATCTTCGAATGTGCCATTTTGGAAAATTCATCTTTTCGCTTTTTTGGTTCAACTAATCTATGCTGCCAACTATAGCTTAGCAAAACAGGTGATGCCCTCTTTTGTATTGCCTTATGCATTTATTGTCATTCGGGTCTTGGGGGCATGTTTTTTGTTTTTTGTTTTGGCAATTTTTGTAAAAAACAAGGTCAAGATAGCAAAAGGAGATTGGCCAAAGATTGTTGTTGCATCCTTATTTGGTGTGGTTTTCAACATGCTTTTATTTTTTAAGGGTTTAAGTTTAACTACGCCAATTAATGCAGCTATCATCATGCTAACTACCCCAGTTTTCGTATTTATTATTAATACCTTGAATCAGCATAAAAAATGGTCATGGCAATCTATACTCGGCCTATTATTGAGTTTATCAAGTGCGCTATACTTAGTAGGTATGAAAAAATTTAGTGTAAATCAAGATCATACCATTGGCAATTTATTGATTTTGCTCAATGCTCTGAGCTATGGTTTTTATTTGTTTTATGTAAAGCGATTGACAAAAAAGTATCCTAGCCAAAGTATAATCAAATGGTTGTTTCTTTCAGGATTAATTTTTGTTTTTCCCATAGGGTTTAGCCAATTGACCCAAATAGAGCTAGCAACTTGGAGCACTGGTGTATATGCTATCGTAATATTTGTGGTTTTGGGGACTACTTTTTTAACCTATTTGTTAAATTTTTCGGTCATCAAACATGGTGGTCCGGTATTAGCAGGTAGTTATATCTATCTCCAACCCGTTTTAGCTTCTATTATAGCAGTATGTTTGGGCGCTGACGTACTGAGCATCAAAAAGATAATCTGTACTTTTGTATTAATCTTCGGTTTGTATTTAATCAACATAAAATCAAATGGCTAGCTTGCATTCAATGACTGGTTACGGAAGTGCTTTGCTAGAGACAGATACCTATACTTCCAAAGTTGAGTTAAAGTCTGTAAATGCCAAATTCTTCGATTGTAATTTACATATTCCTCGCCTACTACAAGAAAAAGAGTATGAAATTAGGAACTTGTTATCAAGTGCTTTGGAGCGAGGTACTGTATCGCTTAGCATTAGGTTAGATTGGAAGAATAATGCAGCCAAAAAACTTGTTGTAAATGAAGATTTGTTTTTCAACTATTTCCAAAAATTTGAGAAATTGGCTCAAAATGTTTCTTCAGAATATGATGTTTTTAGAATTGCTTTAAATCAGCCGGAAGTATTAAAAACTGAGGAAAGAGAATGGGACGAGAATTGGTGGAGTTTGATAAAAAATACCATTGAAGAAGCGATAACTGAACTCCAAAATTTTCGAGCCAATGAAGGTAAGAAAATCCAAGAAGTACTAGTAAAGAATGTGAAGGAAATAGAAATAAATCAGGACAAATTAGCTCAGTATGAGTCCAATAGATTAGAAAATATGCGACACAAGCTAGATGATTTATTTTCAAAATATAAAGTGGATCAAAGTATAGATAAATCAAGATTGGAGCAAGAGTTGGTCTATTATATTGAGAAGTACGACATCCAAGAAGAAAAAAATCGGTTGATGAGTCACTGCCAGTTTTTTATTGAAACGATAGGTGAAAATCCAAAAGGGAAAAAACTAGGTTTTATATGTCAAGAAATGGGTAGAGAGATAAATACAATCGGTTCTAAGGCCAATTATGCAGAAATTCAAAAAAATGTGGTCTTGATGAAAGAAAATCTGGAGCAAATGAAAGAGCAAATAATGAACATTGTCTAATGAAAAACAAATTAATTGTCTTCTCAGCTCCTTCTGGTTCAGGCAAAACAACGTTAGTAAATCACCTTTTGGAAGAGTTTTCGCAAAAATTATCTTTTTCTGTTTCTGCAACTACTCGTGCAAAAAGACCAAATGAAATTGATGGCAAGGACTATCATTTTTTTGATTATGCGCATTTTCAAAAGGAATTGGACACAGGGAATTTTATAGAACATGAAGAAGTTTACCAAGGATTATACTATGGAACGCTAAAGAGTGAGGTAGAAAATATTTGGGCTCAAGGCAAGGCAGTAATATTTGATGTAGATGTTATTGGAGGTTTGAAGATTAAAAGAAAATTTGGAGACCAGGTTTTGGCAGTTTTTCTAAAACCACCGTCACTAGAAATTTTATTGGAAAGGCTTGTAAATAGGAGTACAGAGGTAGAACATCAATTGCAGGAACGAATAGAAAAAGCCAAAGAAGAATTAAAATTTGAAAATCAATTTGATGTGATCATTGTGAATGATCATTTAGACTTTACTTTTGCACAAGCAGAATCGGTTGTAAATCAATTCTTAGCCACAAAATGATAGTAGGACTTTTTTTTGGTTCATTTAATCCAATACATCAAGGGCACTTGATCATTGGACAGTTTATCTTAAATCAGGCAAGTCTTGATGAAGTATGGTTTGTAGTCAGTCCGCAAAATCCTTTAAAAGCACCTAAAGATCTTTATGATGGAGAAGATCGCTTGAAAATGGTAAAATTGGCTGTAGAGGGCAATCCAAATTTTAAAGCCTCGGATATCGAATTTAATATGCCTAGGCCATCTTATACCTCGTCAACTTTAAAGGAACTACAAAAAAAACATCCCAAAATTGAATTTACCCTCATCATGGGTACGGATAACCTTCAGCATTTTGATAAATGGAAAGATTTTGAGGATATTTTAATGAGTAATGATATAATTGCGTACTTTAGAGAAGGCTTTTCAGGTGGGGAATATGCAAAAAACCAAAAGGTAAGGGTAATGAAAGGCCCCGTTTTAAACATAGCCAGTACGCTGATTAGAGGCCTGCTGCGCATGAAGAGACCAGTAAGTTATATGGTTCCTCAGAAAGTAGAAGACTATCTCTATAAATTGAGGGACCGATAAAATTATTGGCCCAAATAAGATTTTAAAATTTTGCTTTTGCTAGATTTTCTTAGCCTTCTCAAAGCTTTTTCTTTAATTTGCCTTACCCGCTCCCTAGTCAAACCCACTTTTTCGCTAATATCTTCTAAGGTGTGCGCTGGTCCACCATCTAGTCCATAGTAGTACCGTAGCACATCCCTTTCTTTTTCTGCTAAGGTAGAGATAACCCTATTTATCTCTTTTTGAAGAGATTCTTTCATCAAAGGCTGATCAGGCCTTGGTTCATCATTTGTGTCTAAAACACCAAGTAAGGTATTGTCCTCTCCTTCGGTCAGCGGTGCATCAATACTCATATGTCTCCCAGAGGTTTTGAAAGCATTTTCTACTTCCGAAGTTTGAATATCAAGTTCCTGTGCAATTTCTTCAGGTGTTGGCTCTCTTTCATGCTCTTGTTCAAGTTTGGCTGCGGTAGCTGAAATTCGGCCGATACTACCGACCTTATTAAGAGGCAAACGAACAATTCTTGATTGGTCTGCGAGCGCTTGTAAGATACTTTGGCGTATCCACCAAACCGCATAAGATATAAATTTAAACCCCCTAGTTTCATCAAATCTTTTAGCTGCTTTTATAAGACCCAAATTTCCTTCGTTGATTAAATCACCAAGGGTTAACCCTTGATTTTGGTATTGTTTTGAAACAGAAACGACAAAACGTAAATTGGCATTTACCAATTTTTCAAGTGCCGCTTGATCTCCCTCTCTTATTCTTCTTGCTAATTCTACCTCTTCTTGTGCGTCAATCATTGGAACCTTGCTGATTTCGTTGAGGTATTTATCTAATGATTTATTCTCTCGATTGGTAAACTGTTTGCTAATTTTTAGTTGTCTCATGAAAGATACTCAGTGAATTATGATATTCTCTATAATAGAACAAGCAAAGGTAAGGAATATTTCAACTTGAATAGTAGCTATTTTACTATATTTTCTCATTCTTTACATGGCTAAAAGAAGGACTTATAAACTAGCTTAAATATTTTTGCGCCAGCATGTTTGAAAAAACAACTATTTGTGTTGCCAAAGGAGATGGAATAGGACCAGAAATAATGAATGCGGTTCTACAAATTTTTGATCGAGCTCAAGTTCCCCTGCATTATCAATTTGTAGATATGGGTAAATCCGTCTACGACAAGGGATTCAATTCTGGAATGACTGATGAAGCGAAGACCCATATCGAAAAGTTTGGATTGCTTTTTAAAGGCCCTATGGAAACCCCCAAAGGCGGCGGAGTTAAAAGCATCAATGTAACCGCAAGAAAAACATGGAATACCCACTCAAATATCAGAACTTTTGAAACCATTCCAGGGGTAGAAACCATCTTTTCAAAAGCAGGTCTTGACATCAATATTACGGTGGTTAGAGAGAATATTGAAGATACTTATGGTGGTATTGAACATTTTGTATCCAATGATGTAGCGGTTTCTAAAAGGATTATTAGTAAACCTGGTTCTCAGCAAGTAATTCGAACAGCTTTTGAAACGGCAAAGAAACAAGGCATAAAAAAAATACACTGCGGGCACAAAGCCAATATCATGAAACAAACAGATGGTTTGTTTTTGAAAACTTTTTATGAAATAGCAAAAGACTATCCTGAAATAGAGGCAAAAGACATTATTGTAGATGCCCTTTGCATGCAATTGGTTCGATTTCCTCAAGATTTCGATATGATTGTGTTGACCAATCTGCAAGGAGATATTGTAAGCGATTTGTGCGCAGGTCTGGTTGGGGGATTGGGTTTTGCTCCATCAGCCAATGTAGGTGATCAAATAATGATTTTTGAAGCTGTTCACGGTACAGCACCAGATATCGCTGGAAAAAATTTGGCCAATCCAACTTCCCTACTTTTAAGTGGTGTAGCGATGCTTCGTCAAATAGGCTTACAAGCCCATGCATCATTGATTTATAAAGCGTTAAGACATACCATTGACTCAGGCGCACATACTGGCGATTTTGGCACGGAAAACAGTCCAAACCTAAGTACTTCAGCATACACCCAAGCCATAGTAAATAGCATTGATATAATGAAAAATCAATTTGACCTTAATCAACAAGCTACTTATACGCATAAAATACCATCGCAAAATAAAATGCTAATAACCAATTCAGAAGGACTTACTGAAGAGGGTATTGATGTTTTTATTCAGTCAGATGAACTGCCAGAAGGTATAGCGAAAAAAATACATGGTTTGATTTCGACAAAGATCACCCTGTTATGCATAACCAATCGCGGCACTTTGGTTTGGCCACAGGGTTCAGTATTTACAGATTTGGTTAATTCATACTGTCTACGTTTTTCTAAAAACCAAAAGGACGTGGATTTACTTAGCGAGATTTTGGAGTTGCAAAGTGCTTTTGAAATTAGCTCTACAGAAAAGCTGTACAAAAATGGTGACCAAAGGGCTTACAGTTTGGCACAAGGACAATAAGCAAGTTTAAAAATCTGTGGGACAACCACATTTCTTAGATTTAGGATAACTCAATGTTTTGCAAGACAAGAAGCTTATTGAAATCAAAGCAAACACCAGAAAAAGCCATTTAACGTTCATTATCAAAAAAGTTTTTACTTAAAACAAGTTAATCAAAAAAAGGGTTGTACTGAAATCTATACTTTGCTTTAACATACCTGTTCTATTGCCGAGAGCTACATATAAAACCAATACAATGCCTAATATTGTAGCCTATTTTTGACTTAAAATATATCTAAAACGAAATGTTCAGAAACATATTGTTAATCCTGAAAGGTATGGCCATGGGGGCTGCAGATATTGTCCCTGGAGTCTCAGGCGGAACAATCGCATTTATAACGGGTATTTATGAACAGCTTTTAAGTAGTATTAATGCTATAAACTTTAAACTTTTAAATACGTTCAAAGAGAAAGGCATAAGGGGCGTTTGGGAGAAGATAAATGGAAGTTTTTTATTTTTTCTTCTAATGGGAATCGGAATAAGTATTTTTTCACTAGCCAAATTATTCAAGTATTTATTGAGTGAATATCCTGTTTTGGTTTGGGCCTTCTTTTTTGGTCTGGTATTTGGAAGTATCTTCTTGGTAGGTAGGCAGATTAAAACAGTAAATTACAAAAATGTATTTGCTTTCTTTTGCGCATCGATCCTGGCTTATTTTATAACCACACTAACGCCTGTCAAAGCTTCAGAAGGTTATCTTATTATTTTCTTTTCTGGAATGATTGCCATAATTGCTATGATACTACCAGGGATTTCAGGTTCATTCATATTGGTTTTATTGGGTACATATGAGTTGGTTTTGCGCGCCATAAGTTCTTTTGATATTTCCGTGATAGCCGTTTTTACTCTAGGCGCCATACTAGGACTATTGAGTTTTTCGAGATTACTTAAATGGACACTTGATCACTATTTTGATTTAAGTATTTCCATTTTGACTGGATTTTTAATGGGTTCTTTAAATAAAATTTGGCCGTGGAAAAAAACAATTAGTACGGCATTAAATCGCCATGGCGAAATGGTTCCAATCGTTCAAAAAAACGTTTGGCCGCATAATTATATGGAAGGAGAACCGCAACTAATTTGGGCGATTATGTTGGCTTTTTTAGGAGCACTAATCATTTTCGGTCTATTCAAATGGGGGCAAGCAAGCGAGCGCAGGGCTAAGTCAATAACATATTCGTAAATTTGCCTTATCAATGGCCTTAGAAATCAAAATTCCTTCCGTAGGTGAATCTGTAAGTGAAGTTACCATTGCCGCATGGTTGAAAAAATCTGGAGATTATGTTGAAATGGACGACCCAATTGCTGAATTGGAAACCGATAAAGCCACAGTAGAGCTGAACGCTCCCGAAGATGGTGTTTTAAAAATATTGATAGAGGAGGGCGAAGATGTAGAGGTAGAGATGGTGGTTGCTGAACTTGATACAAAAGCAGAAAAGCCAGCTAGCTTGGAAACTAAGCCTAAGGAAGAAAAGCCGAAGGAAGAAGAGCGTGAAACACTTCAAAATGCAGGCAATAACTATGCTACAGGCACGCCTTCTCCGGCGGCAAGCAAAATATTGTCAGAAAAAAATATAGATGCAAAAGATGTTCAAGGTTCGGGTAAAGACAGAAGAATAACCAAAGCAGATGCAATTTCAGCCACCTCGAAAGAGATTTCAAAATCTACAAGGCCCCAAGAAGCCTTGAGAACCCAAAAAAGGGAAAAAATGAGTAAACTCCGAAAAACGGTCTCAAGACGCCTTGTGGAAGCAAAAAATCAAACAGCTATGCTCACCACTTTTAACGAGGTAGATATGAAACCTATCATGGACCTTCGTAAAAAGTATAAAGAGAAGTTTAAAGATGTTCATCAAGTGGGATTGGGTTTTATGTCGTTTTTCACCAGGGCTTCTGCCTTGGCACTTCAACAATTCCCTGCGGTAAACGCTTTTATTGACGGAGATGAAATTGTGTTTAATGATTTTAAAGATATTTCCATTGCGGTTTCGGGACCAAAAGGCTTGATGGTGCCCGTCATCAGAAATGCCGAAGTAATGACCATGTGGGAAATTGAAAAAGAGGTTATGAGATTGGCAAAAAAAGCCCGTGATGGTAAGTTAACCATAGATGAAATGACTGGTGGAACTTTTACTATTTCCAACGGAGGCGTTTTTGGTTCTATGCTTAGCACGCCAATTATCAATCCACCACAGTCGGCCATTTTAGGTATGCATAATATAATTCAGCGTCCTGTTGCTATAGACGGCAAGGTAGAAATTCGCCCCATGATGTATTTAGCGCTTAGTTACGACCATCGAATAATTGATGGTAAAGAGTCTGTTACATTCCTCAGAACAATTAAAACATACCTCGAAAATCCCGCACAATTGATTGCTGGAAAGGATCCAATTGAGCAGTTGTTGGGGTTCTAATTCGCTAAATCTTACATGCAATTTAAAGCAGGCAAATACAAAAAAGAACAACTGCTGCATTTGTATAAACTTCTTTTAATGCCTCGAAAGATTGAGGAAAAAATGCTCACTTCACTTCGCCAAGGAAAAATAAGTAAGTGGTTCTCTGGCATAGGTCAAGAAGCTATTTCTGTAGGAACTACAGCCGCTTTAGATAAAGATGAATTTATATTTCCGCTACATAGAAATTTAGGTGTCTTTACAACAAGAGAAATTCCTTTAAAAAAACTATTTGCACAATGGATGGGCAAGAAAGAAGGATTTACCAAAGGACGCGATCGTTCTTTTCATTTTGGCACTTTGGATTACCATATCGTTGGTATGATTTCACATTTGGGAGCGATGTTGTCAGTAGCAGACGGCGTGGCTTTGGCACATAAACTCAAAAAGCAAAACAAAATATGTATAGCTTTTTCTGGTGATGGAGGTACAAGTGAAGGAGAATTTCATGAAGCATTAAACCTCGCCGCCACATGGGATTTACCGGTACTTTTTGTAGTTGAAAATAACGGATATGGCCTTTCTACCCCTTCTCACCAGCAATTTAAATGTAAAAGTATAGCCGATAAGGGTATTGGTTACGGTATAGAATCAAAAAGTATTGACGGGAACAATGTCCTTGAAGTTTTTGAAACAGTTAGCAAATTGGCGAAAAAAATGAGAGATAAACCACATCCCTTTCTTTTAGAAGCGAGAACATTCAGAATGCGTGGACATGAGGAAGCATCGGGCACCAAGTATGTTCCAAAAGAACTTATGTATGCTTGGGCAAAAAAGGATCCATTGACCAATTATGAAAGTTTTTTAGTCAAAGAAGGTTTTTTAACAAAAAAAGAAATATTGGAGATTACAGATAAAATGGAGAAAAAGATTGATCAAGATTTATCTTGGGCTTTTTCCCTTCCAGAGCCAATACCAAATGTTGAAGAAGAAACAAAAGATGTATACGCAAACCACGAGTTTATCGAAAATTTTAAAATCTCTGAAAAAAAGGAAATGCGTTTAGTAGATGCTATTCAGTCTGCCCTTCGGAATTCATTAGAAAAACACGAGAACTTAATTGTGATGGGTCAGGATATAGCAGAATATGGAGGTGTATTTAAAATTACCGAGGGATTTTTGGAACATTTTGGTAAAGAGAGAATTAGAAACACACCTATTTCAGAAGCAGCTCCTCTTGGCGCAGCACTTGGCTTAAGTATCGCGAATTACAAAGCCATCGTTGAAATGCAATTTGCGGATTTTGTGAGTTGTGGATTTAATCAAATAGTAAATAATCTGGCCAAAACAAATTATAGGTGGGGCCAAAATGCAGATGTAGTGATTAGAATGCCAACGGGGGCAGGAGTTGCTGCAGGACCATTTCATTCTCAAAGCACAGAGGCTTGGTTTGCAAAAACCCCCGGATTAAAAGTTGTCTATCCTGCTTCTCCATCAGATGCCAAAGGCCTTCTTATGGAATCCATTGAAGACCCGAATCCTGTTCTATTCTTCGAACACAAAAAATTGTACCGAAGTTCTAGAGAATTGGTTTACACGGGTGAACATAAAATTCCATTAGGAAAAGCAAAAGTGTTTGATTTTGGTTCCGATGCTTGTATTATAACATATGGCTTAGGACTTATTTGGGCATTAGAAATGCAAGATAAACATGATTGGCCTATTCAAATAGTAGATTTGAGAACACTCGTACCATGGGACAAAAAAACCGTCAAAAAAGTTGTAAAATCAACGGGGAAAATATTGTTACTTCAAGAAGATACACTAAGTTTTGGAATCATGTCGGAAATTTCCGCTTATATTTCTGAACACTGGTTTACCTACTTGGACGCACCTATTTTTAGAGTAGGGAGTTTGGATACTCCCGTTCCGTTTCATGCCCATTTAGAAAATCAATTTTTGCCTAAAAAACGATTGCTTGAAAAGCTTGAAATGCTTATGATGTATTAAAAGTTAAAGCAAAAATCTTATCAACAGAGCCGCACTGTTCCTCAAAAATTTGTTTAGACGTCTCTTTTATTTCATGTAGTTTTTTATCACTTGAAAAAAGATTTTGTACTGTGCTAATGAAGCTTTCTTCGTTGATTTCAAACGCTGTTTTGCGGTCCATCAATAGTTGGGCCTCTGGCTGTTTTTTTCGATTTGGGCCAAAAAGTATTGGAAGGCCAAATGCAGCGGCCTCTAAAATATTGTGTAAACCCTTAGCCCAACCTCCACCAACAATTGCTATTGAAGCATATCTATAAATATTGGATAATAAACCTATAGAATCTATGAGTAAAACTCTTGTATATCTAAGTTTAGAGTTAGGGACCGAACTTAATTTTTCTATTCCAAAGGCAGAAAATTTATTTAAAATGAACTCAATTCTTTTTGGGTTAATTTGATGAGGTGCTATAATTACCTTTACATTTTTATCTTTTTTCAGCAAATTATAAAGCAAATTTTCTTCACGCTCATAAGTACTTCCGCCGATAATTATCTTATTACCCTTTGCAAAATTTTCAACGACTTCGTGTGAAAATTTTTTCAACGCAAGGCTCTTAGTTCGGTCAAATTTTGTATCTCCAGTGGTAATTGTTTTAGAGGGAAACCAAGGATTTTTTTGTTGATAAAGCTGAAAAATCTTATCGAAATACGATAAGGAAGGAAACAAAAAATATTTTTTATAAACCGTATATTTTGTCTGGTCCCAAATAATATTTGCGTTTATTAAGTAAATGTCAGCTCCATAAACTTTTGCTGCTTTAAGATGCCGTTTCCAAAAGTCATACTTTACCCAAAAAATCTTTTTTGATTGTAAGCTTTGGACCGTTTTTCTTGCATTTTTTTTGGTATCTAGTGGAAGGTAAAATTTATGATCAAATAAATTTTTTATTTGTGCATATTCAAACCCAGACGGGGAGAAGAAACTTAATACTAATTTACTTCCTGGCTGGTGGGTTTTTATTTTCTTAGCCAAAGGGACGATCATTTCATATTCGCCCAAGGAAGCACAATGAAACCAGTAATCAAAATTGGTATTGTTATTTTGAATCCATTTTTTGCTACTTCTTTGGCCTTGAATTAGTTTATTCAACTTTTTGTGAAATGGAGCTATCAAACTTGCAATACCATACAAAATGTACAGAATTAGCGAGTACAAAAAATCAATCAAGGTAGAAGTACTCTTCATTTTTGTCTTTCAAGAAAATGGGCAATACGATTCCAATATGTCCGCCAAACAAAATATCTTTTCTTACATTGGATTCTTTTTTATACGGGTAGAAGTTGTAAGACCTTAAACTTTTTGTATTTCCAAAAAGTGTTTCTATGCACATGTTGAAGTTTGCCCTTCTATTATTTGATAAGAAAAGCACTCCATGCATAATTCTTATTGCCGTTCCGCCTGTCAAGCGATCATACCCCTGGAGATATTCTCCATTTAATTGCGGAACGGTAGCTTCTGGTGCTTGAACATTTATTTTGTGTTGTAAATATCCTAAACCAAGACTTGAGTAAAAACCTGAGTGTCGGTATTGCCGGAACTTTGCCCAGAGGAAACCAACATCAGCTGTTCCATAAAAACCACGTTGGTTGACCTCTACTATACTGAAATTTCCATTATTGTCGATAATTTGTCCAGATGGTCCTAAAATTCCATCAAATAGATTTTTATTTTTTACTTGATTGCCAACTATCCAGGCACCCGTAATATTGACAAAAAAGTCATTCTTAAATTTCCAAATTACAGATTGACTTATAGCAGCGCTATTTCCAAATCTTTCTTCAAGATCGCCAAAGGGTTTATGAAAAGAAACTGCTACTTGAGGCAGAATTACTTGGCTTTTTTGTAGCGAAGGCGGTGTCTGTCCAAATAGCATTGTACTGAAAAATAGGGAAATGGAAACCGCCAGACACCTCATTAGTTATACAAAGAAAGAAATCCTTATTATCAAATCTTCAATCTCATCAATAATTTCTCAATTTAATGCATCTTTGCTTCGTGAAAATAGCGGTCGTAGGTTCAGGATATGTAGGACTAGTTTCAGGTACTTGTTTCGCTGAAAGTGGTAACACAGTTTATTGTGTAGACATAGATGAGAAAAAAGTTGATGCACTGAAAAATGGTCAAATTACAATATATGAACCTGGACTTGAGGTTCTGTTCAAAAGAAATCTAAAACAAAATAGGCTTAGGTTCACAACTTCGTTGGAAGAAGTGATAAACGAGGTAGAAATTGTATTTCTTGCTCTTCCGACCCCCCCAGGTGAAGATGGCTCTGCGGATTTAAAATATGTGTTGGGTGTAGCTGACCAATTGGGGAGAATCATGAAAGATTATAAGGTAATAGTGGATAAAAGCACGGTTCCGGTTGGCACTGCAGATAAAGTAAAAGTGGCAATTGCCAAAAATTACAAAGGTGATTTTGATGTGGTTTCTAACCCAGAGTTTTTGCGAGAGGGTGTAGCTGTAGATGATTTTATGAAGCCAGATAGGGTAGTGATAGGTTGTTCAAGTCAAAGAGCAGAAGATACTATGCGTAGATTGTATGCCCCATTTGTTCGGCAAGGCAATCCGATTATTTTTATGGATGAAAAAAGCGCGGAATTGACCAAGTACGCGGCAAATTCTTTTTTGGCCATGAAAATTTCTTTTATGAACGAAATAGCTCGTGTATGCGAGAAATTTGATGCCGATGTTGACAAAGTTCGTTTAGGCATAGGCACAGATTCTCGTATTGGCAAGCGATTTATTTTTCCTGGTATTGGTTATGGTGGAAGTTGCTTCCCAAAAGATGTTCAAGCGTTAGTGAGGTCTTCAGATCAGGTAGATTATGATTTCAAAATTCTCAAAGCAGTTGAAGAAGTAAATCATGACCAAAAAACTATTCTCATGCCTAAAATCAAGAATTTCTTTGGTAATATGAATGGTAAAAAAATTGCCATTTGGGGTTTGGCTTTCAAACCCAATACAGACGATATCCGAGAGGCACCTGCTCGATACATGATTCGTGCTTTATTGGACGAAGGCGCCACAATTTCAGCGTACGATCCTGAGGCTATGGACAATATAAGAGATGTGATCGGCGATAAAATACATTATGCGAAAGATATGTATGCAGCGTTACAAAATGCTGATGCACTTTTGATTGTAACGGAATGGGCTGCCTTTAGAAACCCCAATTTTGACAAGATGGTTGAGGCCATGAATCAAAGAGTCATTTTTGACGGAAGAAATGTGTTTGATCTAGATCAAATGGACAAATTGGGTTTCTATTATGCTTCAATTGGTCGAACGACTATCATATAATGAATAGAATTTTAATTACAGGCGCAGCAGGCTTTTTGGGATCACATTTATGTGATAGATTTATCAAAGAGGGTTATGAAGTTATAGGGATGGACAATCTCATTACTGGAGATTTAAAAAATATTGAACACCTATTTGACTTAGAACAATTTCACTTTTATCACCATGATGTAAGTAAGTTTATTCACGTTTCAGGTCATTTGGATTATGTTTTGCATTTCGCCTCCCCAGCTAGTCCGATAGATTACCTTAAAATACCTATTCCAACTCTAAAAGTAGGTTCTTTAGGCACACACAATTGTTTGGGTTTGGCAAAATCCAAAGGAGCACGCATGCTTATTGCCTCCACATCTGAAGTCTATGGAGATCCTTTGGTTCATCCTCAAAATGAGGATTATTGGGGGAATGTTAATCCTGTAGGCCCAAGAGGGGTGTACGACGAGGCCAAAAGATTTCAAGAAGCCATGACAATGGCTTATCACACTTTTCATGGATTGGAAACAAGAATTGTTCGTATTTTTAACACCTATGGACCTAGAATGCGGTTAAACGACGGACGTGCTTTACCGGCGTTCATCGGCCAAGCTTTGCGAGGAGAAGATATTACCGTTTTTGGTGATGGCAACCAAACAAGAAGCTTTTGTTATGTAGATGATCTAGTTGAAGGAATTTATAGACTACTTATGAGTGATTATGCGCAACCAGTTAATATTGGCAATCCCGATGAAATAAGTATTTTGGATTTTGCTAAAGAAATTGTAGAACTTACTGGTACCGATCAAAAAATTGTTTTCAAGGGCTTACCTAAGGATGATCCCAAACAGAGAAAACCAGACATTTCGCGAGCTAAAAAGCTACTAGACTGGACGCCAAAAGTTAGTCGAGCCGATGGACTAAAAATTACTTATGATTATTTCAAATCCTTGCCCAAAGATGATTTGTACAAATACGCCCATCCTAGAGAGTTTAAAAAATAATAGAAATGAGTCAGATTTATTTTGCACATCCTACAGCTGTAATTGATGAAGGTTGCCAAATTGGAAAAGGAACCAAAATTTGGCATTTCAGCCACATCATGTCCAATTGTATTTTAGGAGACAAGTGCAATATTGGACAAAATGTTGTGGTAAGCCCTGAGGTGGTTCTGGGCAAAAATGTAAAGGTGCAAAACAATGTGTCTATCTATACTGGAGTAACTTGTGAAGATGATGTTTTTTTGGGCCCAAGTATGGTTTTTACCAATGTGATTAACCCCAGAAGTGCTGTAAATAGAAGGGAAGATTACCAAAAAACCTTGGTGAAAAGAGGTGCAAGTATCGGTGCCAATGCCACCATAGTTTGCGGACATGATATTGGAGAATTTGCTTTTATCGGTGCAGGAGCAGTCATTACTAAAGAAGTCCCTGCATTTGCGCTTTTTGTTGGCAATCCTGGTCGACAAGTTGGCTGGATGAGTGAATTTGGCCACCGCTTACACTTTGACCAAACTGGAATGGCATTATGCCCCGAGAGTCAAGATAAGTACCAACTTGTTGATGGATTGGTGAGTAAAGTACTTTAATAACCTAATTCACAAACCTATTTGTTTTGAATTCGTGCGTTTTTGAAAAATTAGATACTTATCAAAATCTATTTAAGATAAACTTCGGTGGGTTCTCTTTATTGTTTCAATACACTCTTGCATCATATTTGCCACGATTTCTGCGGCAGGTAAAATGTTGTTAAGGTAGCCACTTATTTGACCAATTTCGAGTTCTCCTTCGTTTAGTTCCCCTTGGCTCATGCCTTTTTTTGCTCTTGCACGACCTAAAATTTTCTTTAACTCTTCTTTTTTTGCTCCGCGTAGTTCGGCAGCTTTTACTTCTTTATAAAAGTCATTTTTTAGTAAACGAACGGGCTGTAGTTGTTTCATCACCAATTCTGTATCTCCCTCTTTTGCTTCTAGTAAGTATCTTTTGAAGTTTGTGTGTGCCGAAGATTCTGCTGAGGCAACAAAGCGAGTGCCCACTTGCACCGCTTCGGCACCTAAGGCCATGCATGCCGCCATAGCTTGTCCATTCCCAATGCCGCCTGCAGCTATTACGGGGATGCTTACTGCCTTGGCTACAGCTGGAACTAGAACAAGTGTGGTAGTTTCTTCTCTTCCGTTGTGTCCTCCAGCTTCAAAACCTTCAGCAACAAGTGCATCTACACCAGCCATTTCGGCTTTTTTAGCAAATTTTACACTGCTTACAACATGTACTACTTTTATGCCGTACGATTTTAATTTAGGGGTGTGGGTTTTTGGATTGCCTGCCGACGTAAAAACAATGGGTACCTTATTTCGTATGATTATTTCTATGTGTTTTTCAATAGCTGGGTAAAGAAGAGGTACATTGACAGCAAATGGTTTTTTTGTATTGGCTTGGCATTTTTTAATATTTTCCTCTAACTCTTTTGGATACATACTACCTGAGCCAATAATGCCCAACCCGCCGGCGTTACTTACTGCTGAGGCAAGTTTCCAGCCGCTGCACCAAATCATTCCAGCTTGTATTATTGGGTTTTCAAGGCCAAAAAGTCGTGTGACTTTAGTTTTGAGTGAGGGCTTGAGCATCAATTAGGTCTT
Source organism: Bacteroidetes bacterium MED-G17 (assembly GCA_002457675.1). Classification (GTDB taxonomy): domain Bacteria; phylum Bacteroidota; class Bacteroidia; order NS11-12g; family UBA9320; genus MED-G17. The sequence goes on along the minus strand of NTKK01000011.1, from coordinate 19,387 downwards.
CAGCAATTTGTAAAGATTCAAAAAGATGGTGATCTTTTTGTAGGGTTTTTTGCCACTTTTGAAAGGTATTAAGTTTGTTACTGTCTGCTTCTAAAAGAGGCAAGTCCATGCTTAAAATTTGTAAATCAAATTCATCTATCTTTTTGAAAAGGTTGTTCTGAAATTTTCTTTGCTCTTTTCTTTTTCTCAAACCCTCAATATAATTATCCAATTGAAGTGAGTAGCTTGTATTGTCTTTATCTTTTTTCCAAGTTTTTGCCACCTGCTCTGTTTTAATAAAAGTAGAGTCCATGCCCACTCTTTTTTCACTATTTATTTTTATCTCTGAAAAGTGGACTTCATTTGCTGAATAAATTTGGTATTTTAGGGCATCAATTTTATCCCAGTTTAGGGCATTTTCGTACTCTTTTTCGCCAGTTTCGATGTAGGAGAAAAAGTCAGGAAGGATAATATCTGGAATTACGCCTTTGAGTTGAGTGGCACCGCCATTTATCCGATAAAATTTTTGCGTAGTAAGTTTTACTGCACCTAAATCACCAATATCGCTGTTTCTAATCATTTTGTTGAGGTCAACAAATCGTTGAACCGTCCCTTTTCCGTGCGTTTGTGGGCTACCAACAATGATGGCCCGCTTGTAATCTTGCATGGCAGCAGCTAAAATTTCTGAAGCTGATGCACTAAATTCATTAACCATGATAACTAGTGGCTCATCCCACTGTGTTTGTGGGTCTCTATCTTTCATAATGTAGGGCTTATCAGCTTTGTATTTTACTTGCACAATTGGCCCTTTAGGGATAAATAGTCCACCCATTTGAACAACATCGTTTAGTGAGCCACCGCCATTATTACGCAGGTCAATTATGAGTGCTTGTGCATTATCCGCGGCTATTTTTTCAATTTCTTTTTTGACATCTTTCCAACTTGTACGACCACCAGATTTGCTAAAGTCTGTATAAAATCCGGGTAGATATATGTAGCCAACCTTCTTTTTATCTTTGTCTTGCAGTAAAAGTGATTTTGCATAGGTCTCTTCAATAATAACGACGTCTCTAACGATAGAAATCTCTTCTATACTTTCATTCGGCTTTTTGACAGTAAGTGTAACAGTTGTACCTTTTTTCCCTCTTATTATTTTGATGGCATCATCAATCCGCCACCCCGTGATGTCTACCGCTTCTTCTCCTTCTTGTTGAACTTTTAAAATGATGTCTTTGGCACCCAAGGTACTTTGCTTAAATGCAGGACCTCCAGGTACTACTCTAACAATATTGATGTATCCGTCTCTTTGAACAAGTGTTGCTCCAATACCTTCAAGCCGCCCAGAAATATTGATATCGAAGTTTTCTTTGTCCTTTGGTGGGTAGTAATTGGTATGTGGGTCAAAAAGTGAAGTAAGCGAATTTATGTATATAGAAAGGTGATCTTTTCGTCGCATTTCATGCATTCTGTCCAGCCATTGATTGTTTGATTTTTTAACGTTTCTTAATGACTGAGCATAAATACTGTCTGTACTTTCTACGTTGTAATTGGTGTCATTTTTTTCTTTTGCGTTTCTTTGGTTCTCTAATTTATTGGCATATTGACTTAAAACCTGATATTTTAAATACTTGCGCCAAAGATTCATTTGTGCTTTTTCATTTTTTGGGAAAGCACTTTTGTCTGCGTTCAGCTCAATATTTTCATTCTTGTTAAAATCAAAACCTTCAAGCATGATTTTTTCAAAAATGGGATCTAAATTTTTGATTCGGAGGTTAAAAATTTGGTAAGTGGTTTCAAAAAAGCTCAACTCTCCTGTAAAAATTTCGTTATCGATCCTGGTTTTAAATTGATTGGTTAATTTTTTGACGTCTTCTTGCAAGAAGATACGTTTGCTAGGGTCAAGATTTTCAATGTAGTTTCTGAGTGCTTTTTCTGAAAATTTATCGTCAATTTGGCTAGGGTTGTAGTGTCCATTTTGAAGACTGCTAAAAATTAAATTGAGCAATAGCGGCTCATTTTCTTGTTTGGATTTCAGGTAAAATCCAAAACTCACAAAAACTAAGGGCAGAAGAACAGCTGCAATTTTTATTAATCTCATTCTCTAATTAGTGGATGAATATAACATTTTGTTGTGGCATAATGCAAAAAATAGAAAGAGTATACTTGAAGTACATAAAAAATGGTCTTCAATTTTTAGATGATAAGCAAGGAAAGTTAAATTATTTCAAGCTGCGAAAAAAAGAAACTCCCCTCCACTGCGGCATTTTCGTCACTGTCAGAACCATGAATAGCGTTGGCATCGATACTTTGCGCGTATTTATTGCGGATTGTTCCTTCTTTAGCTTCTTTGGGGTTTGTAGCACCAATTAATGTTCTGAAATCTGCTACTGCTTGGTCTTTTTCTAAAATGGCGGCATAGATAGGTCCAGAGATCATAAATTCTACCAAATCACCAAAGAAAGGACGTTCTTTATGTACACCATAGAAAGATTGTGCTTGTACCCTAGAAAGTTGAGTGAATTTTAATGCTTTTACGGAAAATCCCGCTTCAATGATTTCGTTGAGAATTGCGCCCGCGTACCCATTTTCTACGGCATCAGGCTTTATCATTGTAAAAGTTCTATTACTTGCCATCTTTTAAAGGCAAAAATATGTTTCCCAAAGGTTTTTTACGAGTTTTGTTCTCCAATGTTAGAAAATACTTGTCAAAAGCTTTGGCCTTTATTGAATAAAGAAGTGTCTTTGGTTATCACCACACATCATAAGCCAGATGGTGATGCTTTAGGAAGTTCGCTTGGCTTATATCATTTCTTTAAATCAAAAGGTTGGCAAGTAACGGTGGTAAGTCCTACAGATTATTCTTCGAATTTTAATTGGATGCCAGGACAGCAAGAAATTGTCAATTATGATGTAAATCCAGAAAAAGCTAAAGAGTTTGTTGAAAATGCGGATATTCTTTTTTGTTTAGACTTTAATAATCTATCACGAATCAATGATTTGAGCGCCTTGGCGAAAAATTCAAAGTCAAAAAAGGTAATGATTGATCACCACGAGTATCCTGAAGGTTTTGATGATTTCCGATTTTGGAACCCCAAAGCAAGTAGCACAGCTGAGTTAATTTACCAATTTGTTGCAACATTTGATCACGAAAATTGGATGAACCTAGAGGCAGCAAAATGTCTATACGTGGGCATTATGACTGATACAGGATCTTTTCGGCATGATAGTACCACAGCAATTACTCATTTGGTGGCCAAAAAGGTTCATGACTTAGGTATTCAAACAAGTAAAATTCATGAGTTGGTATTTGATCGAGGTAAACTATCGAGAACACGCCTAGTAGGTTATGTTTTGTACCATAAACTTGCTGTAATGGAAGATATGCCCGTGGCTATAACAGCTTTGGATAAGAATGAATTGAAGCAATTTAATGTTCAAACTGGAGATACTGAAGGCTTTGCGAACTTTGGTTTAGGAATTGATGGGGTTCTTTTGTCAGCACTTTTTGTGGAACGTCAAGACATGGTGAAAATATCATTTAGAACCAAAAGTGGATTTAAGGTCAACTTATTTTCACAAAAATATTTTGAGGGAGGCGGTCATCAAAAAGCAGCTGGCGGAAGATCAAAGATGGGCTTGGAAGAAACAATTGAAAAATTTAAACAAAAAATTAGAGAGCATAAAGATGAGCTGTTCTAGGATTTTTTTGATTTTATGGCTTTTGGGTTCTATGGTTTCTTGCAGGAGAAAAGATTGTCATTCAACAAAAGACCTTACACTATGCTGGACTTTTAAGGGTGAAGGAAGAAAAATTGAGCCCAAGGATTTTGTTTTGTTTTCTACCTATGGATTAGGTCAAAAACGAAAACAAAAATATCAGGTAGAGGATACCGTGAATAATGGAATTTGGCCTCGAATTTTTGTCAAACTAAGGCAATTGGATTCTATAGAAGTCAGTATGAAGTTGGACTCTTTGGATACCGAAAGGTTAAAAATTAATTACAAAAAAGATTTTGAGCCTGGTCAAGAGATAAAATTTGGGTTGATGATCCATGATGTACTAAGTAAAGAAGAACACTATGATACCATGAAAAGCTTTGAGGCGGTACAAATCAGAAAATATATAAAGAAACAAGGATGGCCTATCAATAAATTGGATACGAATAACAGTTTTTATCTGCATAAAAAAGTCAAAAAGGAATTGCCCAATTTAACTCTAGGGCAGAAAGTTAAAGTTGATTTAAATATTTTTGATTTAAAAGGGAATATTATACAAAGTAGCCATCCGCAGCATGGGATTGACCTAAATGTTTCGGACACCCTATTGCCAGGTGTAAAAATTGCGTTACTCAATATGGCTATTGGAGAAAAGGCTAATGTAATTATCCCATTTGATTTGGCCTTTAAGGACCAACAAAGAATGGGCGTAAGACCTTTTACAACTCTTTTTATAAAATTAGAGGTTTTAGGGAGGTTAGAGTAATTTTTTTTATATTTAGAGTTATAGAGATAGATCAAATTCGTGATATTTAAGCAGTGCGTATTTTTTGGTTTTTATTTTTTTTCTATCCACTCAATTTTCGATGCAACAAAAAATTTAACAATTTATTAACTTTGCCTTGTGGCAAAACTTAAGAAGGAATTAGGCCTTAGTGGATTCCGAAACGATTGGGAAAAGATCCAAATAAATATTCATTATACCGGACAGTGGACCAAAGGAAAAATAGCTCAATTTTTCAAGCAATTTGGAATCACACATCAACAATTTAATATACTTCGGATACTAGACAATCATGACAAAAGAAGCATTAGCGTAGTGGATATAAAATCAAATTTGTTGGAAAATGACTCAGATGTACCCAGATTACTTGGAAGAATGGTAGAGAAGAATTTGGTGAACAAAAGCAAAAGTAAATTAGATAAAAGATGTTCGCTTATTTCACTAACTCAAGATGGAAAAGAAAAGTTTGATTTGGTATCAAATGAATTGAACAAAATGGACCAAATCTTTTACAACTTAAGTAAGAAAGAGTTAAAAAATCTCAACAAACTGCTTGATAAGATTAGGGTATAGTTTGGTAAATATCTAAAAGTATAATTCAGACATTTTTTTGTTTGATGTTATCTAAATGCATCTAGCAAAATCAATTCTTCTTCATTAAAAGAATTTAGAATAATCTGCTTTTGAATTTGTTGCTTTAAGGTATTTTGTTGCGCAAGATATTGTAAACAAATTTTTGCTGGTGAAGCCAAGCGACGGTTTGTTGAAACTACTGCGTCTAGAAGATTGTCAATAAATTCTGAGTTTACAAAACCGTTTCGTTTGAGCGTATTAATGGCAGAAATTCGGGTTCGGAATTCATATAAGTTACTTGTGAATGGTACGATTTGTTCCCAATTTTCTAAAAGCTCTAACTTTTTTAGATGAATCATTTGTGCAGAGCCTCTTATTTCATCAACTTTTTCGGTAAATAATTTTACTTCCGTCGGGAAAGAGGCTGCCAATTTTGTAAGGGCGATAAGCATATTGTTGTATGACTTGTGTTCAAGTGCGCTTACAAAAAAAGCTTTGTTGTATTGGTTTATTTTTGCAGAAGAAAGATAAGCTCTTTGGACTTGCACAGAGGCAGAATATAGCCATTCTATCAAGGTTTCTTGTGATTTATGATCCGAGGCGAGTTGCCTTACAATTTCTGATAAAATCTCTTCAAAAGTTTCTTTATTTAAAGCGATTTGTAGCAGCTCTCTTTTCTTTTCAATACTTTCTGTTTGAAGTGCTAAAAGTGCATCGTACCGATCAATCATATGTTTAGCATGTTGAAATTGTGCAGCCAATTCAGGATAGGGTTTCTCAAATTGTACTTGTTTTAAAATTTCAGAGTTGACATCAAATAGAACATAGCTAACCTCTTTTTCTTCAACATTCTCAAAGAATATATCATGATGTTTATTTTCTACCCACACATTTTTATTGCTTTGACTTCCGTCTTTGAAATTTACTTGAATTTGAATGGGCATTTTGAAAAGCCCTACGTTGTCATCCCTTTGGTGAATTTGGTCAACAGAAACCCATATTTTTTGTCCGAAGTTTTCATATTTTACTTTGTATTTAGGTTCTCCGCCGTGCCAAATCCATTGGTTGAAAAACCAATCCAAATTTAGACCCAAAACATCTTGAAATGCTTGGTAAAAGTCATTGGTTTCCACATTGGCAAATTGGTGTTCTGTTAGATACCATTTAATTACTCTTTTGAAATCTTGATCGCCAACAATATGACGCAGCATTTGTATAACATGTGAACCTTTGGGGTACCATCTAGCCGTGCCGGCTTGAGTGTGTCTTATTGGGTAGAGATTTTTTTTTGATGCGTTAATCGCACTAATTTGCTCATTTCTTTGCTCCCATTTGAGTAGGTCATCTCCGTACACGGAAGCTTTAAATAGTTTTGCGTAATAAGTTGCCCAACTTTCATGCAACCAGTTGTCTGCAGCTGTTCGGGCGGTTATTAAATCACCAAACCATTGGTGTGTTAATTCGTGTGCGTTGACACCAATATAATTTCTGTCATTAAAGGATCTTTCATCTACCCAAAAGAAATCGCCAAAAATCGTTGCAGTGGTATTTTCCATAGCTCCGTAAATAAAGTCTTGCACCATAATTTGGCTATAACCATCGCCACCCCAAGGGTAAGGTATACCCGTTTCATTTTCCAAAAATTCAATCATATTTTCGGTATACATGGAACTCCATTTTAGTCTTTCAGGGTGTTGTGGGTAATACCAAAATTGAACTGGTATACCAGTTTTTGTTTTGGATTTTTTGATTTCAAAGTCACCAATACCCAACATTAGCAGATAACCTGAATGGGGTTGCTCCATTCGATAATGCCATCTTATATTATCTTGCTGTTTTTTTGCCGAAAGCAATTTGCCATTAGACAAAACTTTGTATGCTTTTGGGAAATGAACGATAGTCTCGGTTGTAAACTTGTCATTCATATTGTCATACATGGGTATCCAATAGCGGTTGTCAATACCTTGACCTTGTGTCCAAATTTGTTTTCGTGTTTGATTGATTGGATCCGTAATTTTTGGTGTATTCCAACCTATAAAGTAAATACCTTTTCGGGGAGTTGCCTCGTAGGTAAATTCAATTTTGTGCTTTTCACCCCATTTAAGGGCGGGCTCAAAGTAAACACCAACACCTTTATCAAAATATTTAAAAGCCAGTACTTGCCCATCTAATTTGGCTTCGATAATTTTTATTTTTGGGCCGTCAAAAAATAGTGTATCTATTTGATTACGAATAACTTGAAATTCATGGTTGACGACTCCTTTGACCAATTTTTTTTGTGGTTCAAAGCGCACCTCGACTTTCATGTGCTGCATATCCACAGCATGTTCTCTAGGGTGAGATCCTTCATCAGCAAAGTAATGAATATAGGATTGTCCCAAGGAAGAAGTGTTAAAAGAAAAAACCAACAGAATGATTGCAGATAATTGAATATACTTTTTCATAAATATGATAATTTGAAAATTCAGAATGATTTGATAAGATGCTTAGAGTTTTCTTTTGATTTCCACTTCTTGGTACACCTCCAACATATCTTCTATTTGGATGTCATTAAAGTTTTTTATTTGAAGTCCGCATTCATAGCCCTTTTTAACTTCTTTTACGTCATCTTTAAAACGTTTCAAACTTTCAAGAAGTCCGTCATGTATCACGACTCCATCTCGGATAATCCGGATTTTCGAGTCTCTTTTGACTTCTCCATTGAGTACATAACAACCTGCAATGGTGCCCACTTTACTTATTTTAAATACATCACGTACCTCAATTGAACCAATTTCTTTTTCCTCAATATCTGGCTCTAACATACCCTCCATTGCAGCTTTTACTTCTTCAATAGCTTTGTAGATTACTGAATAGGTTTTTATTTCTACTCCTTCATCTATAGCTATTTTTTTAGCAGAAGGTGTAGGTCTTACTTGAAAACCGATAATTATAGCTTCGGAGGCGGTGGCCAAAAGAACATCTGATTCTGTAATTGCACCTACAGATTTATATATCACATTGACTTGGATTTCTTCTGTAGAGAGTTTCAAAAGGGAATCTCCAAGCGCTTCTACCGATCCGTCCACATCACCTTTGATAATGAGATTAAGCTCTTTGAAGTTGCCGATAGCAAGTCTTCGTCCAATTTCGTCAAGAGTGATAAGTTTTTTGGCTCGTATGCCTTGCTCTCTTTGTAACTGTTGTCTTTTACTTGCGATTTCTTTTACTTCTTGTTCTGTTCCCAGAACTTGAAAAATATCACCTGCAGTTGGTGGAGAGTTGAACCCCAACATACCAACTGGTGCCGAAGGGCCAGCAATTTGTATTCTTTGTCCTCTTTCATTAAAAAGCGCTTTTACCTTTCCAAAGTTTGATCCTCCAAGTATTGAATCTCCGACTTTCAAGGTACCTTCTTGTACGAGGACTGAGGTGTACACACCCATTCCTTTTTCCATTCTGGCTTCAAGGATTGTCCCTTTTGCTTTTTTATTTGGATTTGCTTTGAGCTCTAGTATTTCTGATTCCAGTAGAACTTTTTCAAGTAGTTCGTCTACGTTGAGTCCAGTTTTTGCAGAAATTTCTTGTGCTTGAAACTGCCCTCCCCACTCTTCAACAAGTATATTCATTGCTGAGAGTTCTTCCCTTATTTTATCTGGATTTGCAGTATCCTTGTCAATTTTGTTGAATGCAAACACTATAGGTACATCGGCTGCTTGTGCATGTGAAATTGCTTCTTTTGTTTGCGGCATCACTCGGTCGTCTGCGGCGATTACAATGATGGCCATATCTGTAACTTTTGCTCCTCTCGCTCTCATCGCGGTAAACGCTTCGTGACCGGGCGTATCAATGAAAGTAATTTTTCTATCGTCTTCTAACGTAACTTCATATGCTGCAACATGCTGAGTAATTCCACCTGCTTCACCTGCAATAACATTTGTGTTTCTAATATGGTCTAGAAGGGATGTTTTTCCATGATCAACGTGCCCCATTATAGTAACAATTGGGGGTCTTTCTTGCATATCCTCTTCGTTATCAATCTCTTCTACAATATCAATTTGTGTTTCAGCATCTATAAATTCGATTTCATATTCGAATTCTTCAGCTAATAATTCAATTGTTTCTGCGTCAAGTCTTTGGTTAATTGAAATCATCATGCCCAAACTGAAACAGGCAGTAATTATTTGATTGACATTAATGTCCATTAGGTTTGCCAGTTCATTGGCAGTTACAAATTCTGTAACTTGTAGTATTTTGCTGTCAAGTATATTTTGTTCTTGAGTTTGTTCAATATTTTTTCGAATGTTATCCCTTTTTTTCTGGCGGTGTTTCGCTCGATTTCCTGTATTTCTATTGCGTTGAAACTTATTATGGGTAGTCTTTTTGTTATTTGGTTTTGAACTTGTTGATGTTTGTCCGGTTTTAGAGATAACTTTTCTCCGACGTCTTTTTTTCTTTTTGACATCTTCTTCGTCGGTATTTCCTTTTTTTGGTTCTTCCTTTTTCTTTTCTATTGGTGTTTTTAATTCTATCTTACCTTTTACCGACAGACCTTTTAGTTTTTCATACTGGGGTTTGATAAGGGGTTTTTCAGATTCTTCCTCTTTCGGTTTATTCTCTTCTGATGGCGTTGGTATTTTCTCAAGAGGTTCTAGTTTATCCTCAATCGTTTGTTCTTCTGATAAGGCATTTATTTGATTTGTGTTTTCTGGAGTATCAACTTTCTTTTTTGGGTTGAGGTCTATTTTGTCTAGGACTTTAATACCAGGTAATTTATTTTTTTCTAGAATTTCGTCTAGTTCTTTTTCTTGCTTGTTCTCTTCTTTTATTGGTGGAGTTTCTTCTGCAGAATTCTGTTTTTCCTCTGTTTTGTTTGAGGATTCAGTAGGTGCAGTAGAAAGTCCGGTGTCTTTGATAAGAATAATTTCCTCTTCAGTTTGTTTTTTGGGGATATCTTTCTTTTGGGATTGCGCGTGAATATTTTGTTTTTCGACTTTTTCAGTTCTTCTTAGACTTAAAGATTCTTCTTTTGCTTCTTTATCTGCGGAGAAATGTGCCTGAAGTAGGTCATACATTTCTTGAGAAATTTTTGCTGTAATTTTATCTTCTACATCGAAATTATTTTCGTTGAGGTGCTCAATAAGTTTACCAAAGGAAACATTGAGTTCCACGGCGACTTTTTGGATACGGTATGTTTTTGACTTGGCTGCCAAATTGTTTTTAAATACTTATTCAATAAACCAAAAACCCAATAAAAAACAAAGTTTTTCATTTGGTTTGGATTTTTCTATTTGCCTTCATCAGTCTTCAAATTCAGATTCTAAGATGCGCTTAATCTCAACAATCGTTTCTGATTCGAGATCAGTTCTTGCAATTAAATCTTCGTTTTCAACCTCAAGGACGCTTTTTGCGGTATCTAAGCCTATAGCCTTAAATTCATCAATTATCCATCCGTCGATTTCATCCGAAAATTCATCCAAATCTACATCAGTTTCGTCATTTGCCAAATCTTCTCTAAAAACATCAATTTCAAAGCCGGTTAATTTTCCTGCCAATTTGATGTTGTGTCCACCTTTACCTATGGCTAAACTTACTTGATCTGCAGCAAGGTATGCTTCAGCTCTCTCTTCTTTGGTAATGATATTAATATTTGAAATTTTTGCTGGGCTGAGGCATCTTTGGATATACAGAACGTTGTTAGTTGTGTAATTAATAACATCGATATTTTCATTTCGAAGCTCTCTGACAATCCCATGAATTCTCGCGCCTTTCATGCCAACACATGCACCAACTGGATCAATGCGATCATCATAACTTTCTACGGCTACTTTTGCTCTTTCTCCAGGTTCTCTTACTATTTTTTTAATGGTAATTAGGCCGTCAAGTATTTCGGGCACTTCAAGTTCAAAAAGTCTTTCGAGGAATATAGGAGCAGTTCTAGAGAGGATAATTTTTGGATTCCCATTGTACATTTCTACAGAGAATACAACGGCTCTGATGTTGTCGCCTTTTTTGTAAAAATCTCTTGGTATCATTTGATCTTTTGGAATAATTAGTTCATTTCCTTCATCATCAAGTACCATCATCTCGCGTTTCCAAATTTGGTAAACTTCTCCAACTACAATTTCGCCTACTCTATCTTTATATTTGGTATAAAGTTCATCCTTTTCTAATTCCATAATTCTTGTAACTAGCGTTTGTCGTGCAGTAAGGATGGTTCTTCTCCCAAAGTCTTCCATATGAATTTCTTCAATGGCTTCTTCTCCAATTTCATAGTCTTCTTCAAGCAATTTTGCTTGGTCAATAGCAATGTCAAGGTTATCGTCCTCTACTTCAAGATTATCTACAATTTTTCTATTTCGGTAAATTTCTAAATCTCCTTGTTCAGTATTGATAATTACATCGAAATTATCGTCTGTGCCATATTTTTTGCGGAGCATTTGCCTAAATACATCCTCCATTACTTGCATCATTGTGGCGCGGTCAATGTTTTTGAATTCTTTAAATTCGGAAAATGATTCGATTAGTCCTATACTCATAATTTATTTGAAACTTGGTATTACTTTAATTTTGATTTGCTGATTAAATTCTATATTAACGATCTGATCTGGTAATTTTTTGGATTTTGGTATTTTAATTTCTAAATTATTGCCGTCAATCTTTTTAAGCATGCCCTTAATTATATTTTCGTCTTGTTCTATTCTTAGGGTTCTATTTATATGTTGAGGAAATTGTCGAATGTCTACAAGTGGTTTTTCAATCCCTGGTGAGGAAATCTCAAACCTGAACGCATCTTCTTCAAGTCCTAAATTGTCGAGTTCTTTAGAAATGGTTCTACTAAGTTTTGCGCAAAAGTCAATTTTAACTCCAGCATTGCCATCAATAAAAAATTTAATGACGGTTTCTGTGGAATTACTTTCCGTATCAACCAAGAAGCAGTCTGTATCTGCAAGTTGGTTTTCGATAATATTTTTTATGGCACTGACTTTGCTCATCAACAAGTGGTCATGAAAAAAGGGGATTTGCATCCCCTTTCTACTTTACTGCAAATAAACTAAAATTTTTATACTTAAGGTTATGCGCTAATATTTCTCAGAAGTATTTAATTTGTTGGTTCTGTATTCATGTTGAATTTCAAACTAGTAAATAATGTTTTGGGTTGGTTGTCTTTCGCTATCAGCTTGTTGGTTTATACATTAACCATTGAACCTTCTGTCCCATTATGGGATTGTGGTGAATTTATTTCCGCGGCTTATAAGTTGCAGGTAGTTCACCCTCCAGGAGCACCACTTTTTTTGATGTTGGGTAGAGTATTTTCGCTTTTTGCTGGAAGCCCAGAAAATGTTGCTTTTGCTGTAAACTTTTTGTCTGCAGTAGCTGCTGCGCTTACGGTAATGTTCACTTTTTGGATTATTACCCATTTTGGTAAAAAGTTGATGGGAATAAAGTTGTCCGAAAAGCAGCTAACTTTACCACAAGGGATCGCACTTTTTTCTGCTGGACTGGTTGGGTCTTTGGCTTTGACCTTTATGGATACCTTTTGGTTCTCCGCAGTTGAAGCAGAAGTGTATGCTAGCTCTTCTCTTTTTACCGCAATAACATTCTGGTTAATATTAAAATGGGAAGCGAACAAGGATCAAATTTTTGCTGATCGTTGGTTGATTTTGATTTTCTTTTTAATTGGCTTGGCAATTGGCCTTCACCTGTTGAATTTGTTGGTTATTCCCGCCGTGATTTACTACTACTATTTCAATAAATATGACTACAGTAGAAAAGGGTTGTTTAAGGCGAGCGCAATAGGGTTAGGTATTCTTGGTTTTTTACAGTGGGGATTGATTCCTGGTTTACCAAGATTGGCCTCATCTTTTGACCTCTTTTTTGTAAATGAATTAGGACTTCCGTTTAATATTGGCGTGATCATCTTTATTGCAGTTCTATTCGGTTTGCTTGCGTTTGGATTGTTTTGGACAACTAAAAATGGTCACGCTTTATACAATCTCATTCTGTTGTGTGTCACGTTCTTAGTTATTGGATATTCTTGTTATGCTATGGTTCCTATACGGTCGTTGGCGGAGCCGACAATTGATATGAATAATCCCGAAGATGCACACAGTCTTCTTAGCTACATAAATAGAGAGCAATATGGAGATAGACCGCTCTTCAAAGGGCCCTATTTTACGGCAAGACCCATTGGTATAAATGAAGGAAGAATGCAGTATCGTAAAGATAAAGAGGACGGTAAGTATGAAAAAATTGGCGAAAAATTTTCATATGAATACGATGAAAAAGACGAAACAATTTTTCCTAGAATGGGCGATGCACGAGAAAAAAATCAAGGTTTTCCTATTTGGATTTCTAGTTTAGAAGGGAAGAAAAGAAATCCTACGTTTTCTGAAAACATAGGTTTCTTTTTCAAATATCAAATTGGTTGGATGTATGCTAGGTACTTTTTCTGGAATTTTGTAGGGCGACAAAGCGATGTGCAGAATGTTACTGGCGAACCATTTGATGGGAACTGGTTAAGTGGCATTGGCTTTGTAGATGCTCGATTAGGTCCTCAGAAAAATATACCTCCCTTGCATAGCAGCAATAAAGGGCGAAATACATATTTCTTCTTACCACTAATTTTAGGACTTATTGGCGTTTTGCATCAATTTAAAAAGCAAAAGTTGGATGCTTGGGTAGTCACTTGTCTTTTTGTTTTTACAGGTTTGGCAATTATCGTTTTCTTAAATCAGCCACCTCTTGAACCAAGAGAAAGAGATTATGCTTTTGTTGGGTCTTTTCAAACTTTTTGTATTTGGATTGGACTGGGTGTGCTTTATGTCTACGATCAATTGAGTAAAAGATTAAACGGATTAACTGCTGCAGGTTTGTCCGGGATTATGTGCTTATTTGCTGTCCCCGTTTTGATGGGTGCGCAAAATTGGGATGACCATGATAGAAGTGGAAGAGATCTGGCTCTAGCTTTTGCTAAAAATTATTTAAACTCTTGCGATGAGAATGCCATTCTTTTTACCAATGGTGACAATGATACATATCCTTTGTGGTATGCTCAAAATGTAGAGGGATATAGAACTGATGTGCGTATCATAAATTTAAGTTTATTAAGTACAGAATGGTATTCATCAGCTTTGCGACGAAAATTTTATAAATCTGAGGCTTTACCAATTAGTATACCAGCAGGGCAAATGGAAGAAGGCAAAAGAGAATATTTGAGGTATAATAACAATCCTAAAATATTCCCGGAAGGTAAATATTACGAAGTAGATAAAATTGTTAAATTCATTACCTCTGATGATAGAAGATTTATGGTAAATCAGGGCAATGGGGAGTTTGATAACTACTTGCCTACAAGAAATCTTATTTTGCCAATAGATAAGCAAGTAGTTATTGAAAGTGGTACTGTAAAGGCCAAAGATTCATCTTTTATAGTTCCAGCTATGATGTGGAAACATAACAATGGACGAGGCATAATGAAGGGGAGCTATCTTGTTTACGATATCATCGCGACCAACGCAAAAAATGGTTGGGAAAGACCGATTTATTTCACCACAACTACTTCCAAAAAGACCTATCTAGGATTGGATAAGTATATGCGACTTGAAGGCCTTACATACCGTTTAGTCCCAATTGAGAGCAATCTTAACCAAGTAGGTGGAATGATCGACTTGGATCTGCTGTATGATAAGTTAATGAACACTTTTGTTTGGGGAGGTATGGAAAAAGGAGATGAAATTCTTCTTGATGATAAAGCTACCCTAGTGCCTAAAAATCTCAGAAACACTTTTACTAGTTTATCTAGAAGGTATGCTGCTCAAGGAGATAACGAAAAAGCCACCAAATTATTGGATCATTGTATGACGGTAATTCCAGCATCTAGCTTGCCCATGGAGCCCAACATGAAATGGTATTTTATTGATTGCTATTATTTGGCTAAATCGGCAGACCAAGGTGAGCGCATGTTAACCAATTATCTATCTGAAGTTCAAGATTTGTTGAACTATTATGCCAAGTTTAAAGGAAAGCTTAGAGATGCAGGAAGAAGGCAAAAAATCCAGACAATCTCCTCTTTATTGCAGGCTGCTCGAACCGCAGATCGAGAAAAATTAAAAGAATTTGACCAGATAAAGTCCTTGCTAAATTCAAAATCAAATCGGTTTGAGTTGGATCAAATTTTACAATACCAACTTGGTTACAACAATGAAAATGTCCGAAAGGCGTTTTTGGATAGGTTAGGTGCTCAATAAATTGCATGGTTTGGCTAAATCTAGTGTAATTTACGGGAAACATGCTGTGGAGGAAGCCTTAGAGAACGGTGTTTCAATACACAGAATTTTACTAACGGATTCGAATAAGTACTTGCTTCAGCACATAAAAAATTATGGTGTTCCATATAGTTTTGTGCCTCCTGAAGCATTAAATAGGTATTCTTCTGGGAATCATCAAGGCGTGCTTGCATTGTTGCCAGCTGTTGAATACAAACAGTGGGATGAAGTCTTGATAAATAGTGAGGGGGAAAAAAGAGTTCTCTTGCTTGACGGTATTACTGACGTTAGAAATTTTGGCGCAATTGCTCGAACTGCTAAAAGTTTTGATTTTGACTTGATTGTTGTACCCAAGTCAGAGTCTGCATTTCTAAATGGAGACGCAATAAAAACTTCCGCGGGAGCGCTATTGAGTTTACCAGTTGCACGTGTAAATCATCTTAAAGATTGTATTTATGGATTGAAAGAAATGGGTATAGGAATTTATGGCCTAAATGAAAAAGGAAACGACGACTTTTCAAAGATTTCTCACAAGTCATGTGCTTTAATTTTAGGAAATGAGCAAAAAGGTATTCAAAGCGGTATTTTAAAATTATGTGATGCACAGATTAGAATTCCTATGAGCATATCCTTTAACTCACTAAATGTTTCCGTAGCAGCGGGCATAGGAATGTATGAGATAAATAAAAAGGCAAAATAAAACCAATCAAAAAAGTCAATTATTCTGTTATTTTCGCGAAACTTTTAAGAAAATCATGTATTGGACATTAGAATTAGCTAATTATCTCGTGGATGCTCCTTGGCCAGCCACCAAAGATGAGTTGATTGATTATGCAATCCGAACAGGTGCACCTTTAGAGGTAGTAGAAAATCTGCAAGATTTAGAACAAGAAGAGGACCCATATGAATCTATTGAAGAAATCTGGGCAGATTATCCAACAACTGACGATTACTTTTTCAATGAAGATGAATTTTAGAATAGTAAGGAGCAAGCGATAGAGAAATTCTTCACGTTCCCATTTTTGTTTAGAGTTGGTTCTAAAGCGGTTAATTCAATATCCTCTCCAATGTTGAGGAGACTAAAACGAATTTCCAATAGCAGCGTGCTAAAATCTCCTTTATTTGCCCAACCTAGTTTGATTTGAGGATCAATTCGTCTAAAGGGTAAATTTCGATGAAGCGCTTTTAATTCATCTTTTGCATAAAGTTCATTGCTGAGAATAAAAGCACCTTGAAGACCAAATAATACTTCTCCTCGCTCACCAATATTGTGGTATTTACAAAACGATGTATTCAAAACCAAAAAATTAATTCTGCTATATTCTTTTGTTTGATGTTTGAAATTTGACCCTGTAAAGGCCATTTCAATTTCGGCAAAATTGCCAAATTGCTTTTTCGTTTGTTTTTTGATGTATAAACCTGTTTGAATACCGAAACGAGGCCTTTGCTTATCAAATTTTCCACCCCAAATGATACTTGAATTAAGCCCCATTTTGACTCCAAGATGGGCTGATTTGTCAGTAGTTTGAGAAAAAACGGGAAGCCACAAGCATGCCAAAATAAGTACAATTAGTTTTTTCATTTTACTTTCTTTTTCAATTCTTTTGCCATAATCTTATTGCCTATAGGTTCTATTAGATGATTTAATTGTTCGACTAAATCCAATAATTTATGGGTATCTTTTTTGTGCTGTGCCTGCTTTATGGATTTAAGCAAATGCTTGAGTGAAGTGTTTATTTGTGCATCAAAAAATTCAGGATTTTGATTTCGTATTTTTTCTACCGTATTCAAATTCAATTTTGCTTCATTGTCGGCTTCAATAAAGCTTCTTTGTTCTACATCATTATTGGCAAATTTTATTGAATTATTGAGCATATGTTGAATATCTTCTTCGGTAAGGCCATATCTAGGTTTGATATGAATATTTTGTTCTACACCGGTCCGCAACTCTTTTGCTTGGACTTGCAAAAGACCATTTGCATCTAAAAAAAAGGAAACCTCAATTTTAGGTATTCCTGCAGGCATTGCTGGGATACCAGATAGCGTAAATGAACCCAGGTGTCTATTGTTTGAAACAAGATCTCGCTCTCCCTGAAATACATTTATTTCCAAACCACTTTGACCGTCTTTGGAAGTGGTATATTGTCTACTCGATTTTATAGGTATCTTGGAGTTCCTTGGGATTAACACATCCATTAGGCCACCTAAGGTTTCTAATCCCAATGACAGTGGCGTGATATCCAGTAACAAAAGATCTGTTCGGTTCCCAGCCAGAATGTCTGCTTCAATGGCAGCACCTAATGCCACTGCCTTGTCAGGATTTATGGTGTCGTTTATTTGAATTTTTGGAAATTTTTCAGCGATTTTTTCTTTAACTCTATAACTCTTAGTAGAACCTCCTACCAATAGAATCTGACTTAGTTCGGATTCGCTTATTTCTGCATTTTTTATAGCTACGGAGAAACTTTTAAGCGTTTTTTCTATGATAGGGTCCACTAATCTGTTGAACGCTTTTCTAGAAATTTTAATTATTTTTTCTTGGTATTCTGAGGTATAATTTTCTTCTTGGTTAAGGGCAATTTTGGCTTTTTCTGCTTGAAGTCTGAGTCGCCCGTCATTTGCAAGGCTATATGTTTTGCTCCAAAAATCGCACAATGCCTTATCAAAGTCATCTCCACCTAAAAATGTATTACCATGTGTTGATAGTATTTCAAAAATACCTTGATTAATATGTAGAATAGAAACATCAAAGGTGCCTCCTCCTAGATCATAGACCGCTATACAAGTATTTTCATTAGGATCGAGCCCAACACCAAAAGAAAGGCTTGCGGCTGTAGGCTCATTTATTATTCTAAGTACATCAAAACCTGCCAATCTTCCCGCATCTCTTGTTGCCTGTCTTTGGGCATCATTAAAATAGGCAGGCACAGTTATTACCACCTTGCTAACTTCTCCATTTAAATAAGATTCTGCTTGCCGTTTTAGGTCTTTTAAGATAAAGGAAGAAAGTTGAACAGGGTTGTAGTATGAAGAATCTACTTTTACTTGAACAAGATCTTTTTCATCATTATCTAAAATTTGGTAAGGGAAATAGCTTTGATAATTGTAGATTTCCTTAAAAGATCGCCCCAAAAGACGTTTTATGCTGAAAACTGTGTTTTCAGGTTGTGATATTAAATATTTTTTGGCATCAAGCCCAACAGTTGCTTGGCCGTTTTCAATATGAACAATGGAAGGTGTCGAACCACCTGATAAGTTTACGACTTCAGCTTCCTTTGTTTTTGGATTTACCTGGGCAATAAGGCTATTTGTTGTCCCCAAATCAATACCTAGTACGATAGGATTTTTGTCAATTTCTCCTGAGTTTAGGTTTATAGATATTTTGGACATGCTTTTAGCAAAGATGGCTTAAGTAAAAGAACAAGCCAAATTGAAAATGTGCTTGTTATATTTGACAAGGCAATTAAATATGGAGATACAAGAAAATACTGTATTTTTTGATGGTATTTGTAATTTATGCAATGGTGCGGTAGATTTTATCATTAAACGAGATAAACAAAAAGCGATCAAGTTCTGCAGTCTTCAATCAAAATTAGCTGTTGATTTTTTTAAAGTAAAAGGAGAAAACGCTTCAGCATTGGAGAGTATTTGTTTTTGGCAAGACAATAAACTGTTGAAAAAGTCAAGAGCTGTTTTGTCAATAGCAAGTCATCTCGGCTGGACGTGGAAGTTCCTATCAATTATTGCAAAACCAATACCCACTTTTTTGGCTGATAAGATTTATGATATGGTTGCGAAAAATAGGTATAGATGGTTCGGAAAAAGAGATGAATGCAGAATCCCTACTGAAGAAGAGCGTAGCCGATTTATTTACTGAATAACTGTCTCCTCAAGATATAAATTGCCAGTAAATTATTGGTTATTTCTTTACTTCTTGGCTTATATACAAAAGACAAGACAATCGTTAAAGATAAATAGAATAATCTTGATAGAGACTACTTGTTCGCCAGTTGACCGCAAGCAGCGTCTATGTCTTTTCCTCTGCTATGCCGTATGCTATTGTTAACACCAAGGGCGCTGAGCTTCT
>NTKK01000010.1 GCA_002457675.1 Bacteroidetes bacterium MED-G17 | reverse complement strand
TGAGTTATCGTGAAACGTTTGTTTAATTTACGCTTGTTAGAAACAACTTGGTTTGAAGTTGAACAAGCAGAAAGGAATATTGTAAAAACAAATATTCCAATAGATAAGGATTTAAAATTCATGAATTTATACTTTATTTAATCTCGAATGTAAATATTATTTTATGAAGAGCCAAAAACATATAAAAAAAGCCCGCTGTCAGCGGGCTTTTAGTTTTTTAGTTTTTTAGTTTTTGAGAAATTATTTGTTTAACACTGGTGACTGGGGTGTTTTTGGCTTTGTTTTCACATAACCCTTTATGGTAAGATGGTCTGTACCATTTTCACTATTGCTCTTCACCGTTATGGTTTTGACAAAATTACCTGGCCGACCTTGTGAATTATAAATGGCGGTGATAAAGCCTTCACCTCCAGGAGGGATTGGCTCTTTTGTCCATTTTGGTGTGGTGCAACCACAAGAAGCCTTAACAGAAGTAAGCAGAGCATCTGCATTGCCTTTATTAACGAATTTAAATTGGATAGTAGCTTGCGTACCTTCTTCAATGGTGCCAAAATCATGTTGGGTTTTTTCAAAAACCAATTTTGATACTTTAGCGTCTTGAAGAGTCACTTTGTCTTGGCCTTGGCTTGTATAAAAAAAGCCAAAAAATAGAGCCGATGCGATAATTATCTTTTTCATTGTTAGTCAAATGTATTACTTGTAGTATTTTTTAACAAATGTCGTGCCAAAAAGAAAACACGAACTTATTGTGCTTTGATTATATTCCCAATAATGCTTATTGGTACTTCCCCTCCCTTATTATTACTTATAATACGCAAAGTTTTGGTGAAATGACCATTTCTGTTTTCTGTATTAAACCATACTTCAATATGCGCAGTGTCGCCGGGAGCAATCGGATCTTTTGGCCATCGGGGTGTAGTGCAACCACAACTCCGCTCTATACTCGATATCCAAAGAGGAACTTGGCCAACGCTTACGATAGTAAATTTTGTTTTTGCTAAGGTTCCTTCTTGTAAATCTCCAAAATCATGAAATTGATGGACCAGTTTAATTTTTGCTGAGGAATCTACTACTTGGCCTTTACCGCTAATACATAGGATAAAAGAGAAAAAGCATAAAAAGACATTCTTGCTTATCATGATTTTCTAAAATTGGCTTTTGTTTTGTTTAAAAAAGCAGATGTTCCCTCAGAAAAGTCATCTGTTTGGAATGAATTGCCAAATTCCTCAATTTCAGTTTTGTGTCCATCTTGTTCAGAAAAATAGGCATTTGTACACCGAATAATAGATGCAATTGCCATGGGCGAGCGTTTTGAAATTGTGGAAATGATATCTAAACAATACTTCATTAAATCTTCTTGTTTTACTATAGCATTAACCAAGCCTATATGATGTGCTTCTTCAGCTTGGATGTTTTTGCCTGTCATATTTAGCTCAAGTGCTTTTGCTTTTCCTACCAATTGAATCAATCTTTGTGTACCTCCATAGCCCGGTGGCAATCCCAATTTCACTTCGGGCTGACCAAATACCGCGTTTGGGCTAGCAATTCTTAAATGACAAGCCATGGCAAGTTCATTCCCTCCACCCAGCGCATAACCATTGATCGCAGCAATGGTTGGCTTGCTGCATTGTTCCAGAGCATTCATTACCTCGTGTCCTTCAGCACTCATGGCTTTCCCCTCCTTGGAATCAAAATCTGCAAATTCTGCAATATCTGCACCTGCTGCAAAAGCTTTTCCTCCTTTGCCAGTTAGAATAATTCCGTGATTTTCATCATTTTTTTCAGCCACTTCAACTGCCCGTTTAATTTCCTGTAATAAATGCCTGTTTAATGCATTCATTTTTTCTTCACGGTTGATGGTGATAATACAAGCATTTTGGACTTTTCTTACGTCTATAAATTGGAACTCTGCCATCGTTTCAAATAAACATAATTTTGAGAATACTTAAGTTTGCTTAAACAAGAATGGATTCTTTCTATCCGACAACAAAAGCTGATTGGTATAAAAAAATCTCTAAAGATTTAAATATTGAGCTTGAAAAGATTCCAAGTTTCATTAATAGAGATGGACGCGCCTATAGCCCTTTTTTAACTCAAGAAGATCTCCCGACAAACTGGCAAAATATTTCTCAAGCAAATGCAACAGATAATTATTCACGGCCATGTTTGTTTTGCCCCATTTCTAGTGACAATAGAAAATTAGATAATTTGTTTAGAAAGTTTTCTAATCAGCCTACACCTAAATTATTCCTTAATGCTTCCAAGTTGCCTAGTTACCAAATTGAAGATGCAATTGACTCCTTTACTCCGATGCCAAAAGATTGGGATTTTGAAATTATTTTACCTAGGGCTGCAGACAAATTTTTGTATTGTTGGGGTCAAAAATTTGAGCCCATTTTAGACAATAATACCTACTGTCATATAGCGCCAAATCCACTTGATGGCGAAACAGAACAAGTTAATCCATTGCAATTAAAGACTTTTCATGTTATAAAATTCAAGGACGAAAACAGCCTAGAAAATTCAATTGGAAATCTTTTTGAAAAAATTTCTAATGAGCTTCTTGGAAGCTCCGTTCAAAAATTACTGGTTACTTGGCAAATTGGTGAGCATTTAATAGAGGAAATATCATCTATTCGTGCCTTTCGGTATGTTTTTTATGAATGGGCTAAAATACATTTTAAACAAGATATAAAACTTCAAATTCATATAGAATGTGGCCATTTTGAAGAAAGTGCTGAAAAAGCCAACCACCTTATTAACATATCACATCAAGTTTGCATGGGCGCATTGATCAATGCGGATTTTTTGTCTATTGACCACAATAGATTAGAAGAGAATTTTGCAGCCTATGAAACAATTGAAGTTATACTTTCTGAGGCAGAACTTGCTAACTGTAAAAATCCATTTGGTGGCAGCTACGTAATTGAAAAAATAAGTGCCGACTTGGCTAAAAACCTAATAGATAAAATTGCCCAACCAACAGCACTCGAACAAAAAACAGAAAAAAGAACAAAAGAGCATAAATATCAAGCTGCAGGTTTGGCACCGTATACTAGGGGACCTTACAGTACGATGTATGTAAAAAGACCATGGACCATTCGCCAATATGCTGGTTTTTCAACAGCACAAGAATCCAATGCCTTTTATAAAAGAAATTTAAAAGCGGGACAAAAAGGTTTATCTGTAGCATTTGATTTAGCCACCCACAGAGGATATGATTCGGATAATCCTAGGGTGTATGGAGATGTGGGTATGTCAGGAGTTGCCATAGATACAGTTGAAGATATGAAAGCTTTATTTGATGGAATTCCATTGGATAAGATTTCTGTTTCCATGACCATGAATGGTGCAGTTCTGCCTATTCTAGCATTTTTTATTGTGGCTGCAGAAGAGCAGGGTGTCCCAAAAGAAAAACTTAGTGGTACCATACAAAACGACATTCTAAAGGAATTTATGGTGAGGAATACATATATCTACCCACCCGAGGCATCCATGAAAATAATTGGCGATATCTTTAACTATACTGCCAAAAATATGCCTAAGTTTAATAGTATTTCAATCAGTGGTTATCATATGCAAGAAGCAGGAGCGAGCTCAGAATTAGAGTTGGCTTATACTTTGGCAAATGGCTTAGAATATATAAGACAAGGGATAAAAGCAGGCTTAAATATTGATGATTTTGCACCAAGGTTGTCATTTTTTTGGGGTGTTGGGATGAATTTCTATGAAGAAATTGCCAAATTAAGGGCCGGAAGGGAACTTTGGGCAGAACTGGTGCAAAAATATGAACCTCAAAATCCCAAAAGTCTTATGCTAAGAACGCATTGCCAAACCTCAGGTTGGTCCTTAACTGCCCAAAATCCGTACAATAATGTTGCTAGAACTTACTTGGAAGCACTAGCAGCAACTTTAGGAGGAACTCAGTCTCTCCACACAAACTCGCTTGATGAAGCTATTGCACTACCTACTGATTTTTCCGCAGCAATTGCAAGAAATACTCAGAAATATCTTCAAAAAAAATCTGGTGTTGTAGATTTTGTAGATGCCTTTGGTGGAAGCACACATCTTGAAAATTTAACTCAACAGCTAAAAAACAAAGCGTATAAACTTTTAGAAGAAATTGAAAACCATGGAGGAATGGCAAAAGCCATCCAAGGAGGCATTCCAAAACTTAAAATCGAGGAATCTGCGACAGAAAAACAAGCCAAAATAGACCAAGGATCCCATAAAATTGTTGGCGTAAATTATTTTAAGCGAGAGCAAAATTCAAAAATTGACATATTGAAAATTGATAACAAATTGGTGAGAAAAAGTCAATTAGAAAGCTTGAGAGAAATTAAAAAGAATAGAAATGAAAAGTTAGTGAAACAAGCGCTTGAGAATATAACCTCTAAAGCAAATAACAACCTAGGTATTCTTGAATCATGTGTTTATGCTGCAGAACACCGATGCACATTGGGTGAAATATCTACTGCATTGGAACAAGTATACGGAAGGTATCAAGCCAGTAATAGCGTCATTACGGGCGTATATTTGAAAGAAATGGAGGCAGAACATCATTTTCAAAAAGCTCAAATTTTGATCCAAAAATTTGTTGATGAACATGGAAGAAGGCCCAGAATTCTTGTAGCGAAAATGGGGCAAGACGGTCATGATAGGGGAGCAAAAATTATAGCATCGGGCTTTTCAGATATTGGTTTTGATGTTGACGTAGGCCCTCTTTTTCAAACCCCTGCTGAAGTGGTCAATCAAGCTGTTGAAAATGATGTTCATATTATAGGAATATCAAGTATGGCTGGAGGTCACACTACACTTATCCCTCAATTGATGAAACAGTTAAAAGAACAAGATTTTTCTAATGTAATCCTTGTTGTTGGTGGTGTAATTCCTGAAAGCGACCACTCTGAATTGAAAAAAATGGGAATCGATTTTATTTTTGGTCCTGGAACCATTTTGGGAGAAGCTGCCGTCGAAATTTTGAATAAAATGGCTAAATAATATGCATATATTTAGCTCTTCAAATCCAAAAATTAAACGACTCAAACAACTCAGTACAAAAAAATCCTTATGCAAAAAAGAGAATATTTTTTTAGTTGAAGGAGAAAAGGAAATCACTTTCGCGTTGGCTTCTAACTATAGATTAAAGGAATTATATGTTGGTGGAACATTGCCAGCGTCTCTTAAAAATTTTACTGATTTAGTTGTAAAGCTAAAAGCTGACCTACTAAATTCAATTTTATATCGAAAAGATGGCGATTCATTGTTAGCTATTTTTGAAAGGAAAAGGCACAATCTAAAAGACTTAAAGCCAACAAAAGATGGCATTTATTTTATCTTAGAATCTGTAGAAAAACCAGGTAACATAGGTGCTATATTACGTACAGCAGATGCTATCCAAGCTGAGGCAGTTATTCTTACCAATTCAAACTGTGATTTGTATAGCCCAAATGCCATAAGAAGCAGTGTTGGGTGCCTATTTTCTCAAAAAATTGCACTTACCCAAAATGAAGAACTGTATCAGTGGCTTCAAGAAAATCAGATTAAAATATTTGCAACAGACCTTCAAAATTCCAACAATTACCTTGATGAAAACTACACAAGTGCAACTGCATTTGTTTTAGGAACAGAAAATTCAGGTATAAGTGATTTTTGGAAAAAAAAGGCGGGTAAGAGAATTAAAATTCCAATGCTTGGTAAAAATGATAGTTTAAATGTTTCAGTAGCAGCCGCAATTTTTGCTTTCGAAGCCAAAAGACAAAGAATAAATGAAGAACCTTTTTGAGTACCTTATTTCGGGAGATCGCAAAGCGCTTGCCCAAGCCATTACCTTGGTCGAAAGCTCCCTTCCATCTCACCGAACAGAGGCAGAAAAATTAATAGAAAAAATAGTTGAACAACCCACAAAGTCAATAAGGGTTGCCATTTCTGGGATACCTGGTGTGGGAAAAAGTAGCTTTATAGAAGCTTTAGGAATCTTTTTGGTAGAAAAGTGCAATAAAAAAATAGCGGTCTTAGCAGTAGACCCAAGCAGTCCTTTAAGTGGTGGAAGTCTTTTGGGAGACAAAACAAGGATGCATAAATTATCTAGGTCAAAGGATGCTTTTGTGCGTCCTTCGCCAAATAACCAGATGCTCGGTGGTGTAGGCCTGAAAACTCGAGAAAGTATTTTGCTATGCGAAGCCTCGGGGTTTGATGTGATTTTGGTTGAAACTGTCGGAGTAGGCCAAAGTGAAACTCAAGCTCGTGCTATGGTTGACTTTTTTGCTACTTTTTTACTTCCAGAAACAGGAGATCAACTGCAAGGATTGAAAAAAGGAATTATTGAAATTTCAGATATAATCTGTATTAATAAAGCGGATGAAGATAATCTCCAAAAAGCAAGACAAACCGCCATTGAATACAAAACAGCTCTAGGTTTCCAGAATAAGCAGAAAATACCACAAAAACAAGTCTTAGAAACTTCTTCATTTCGACCAGAAACAGCTGAACTTTTTTGGCATACCATAGAAAAAATGGAGCATGAAGTAAAAAAAAATGGTTTGTGGGCTAAAAACCGTGAGTTACAAAAAAGCCAATGGTTGAAAGATACTCTGCTGTATCACTATCAAAAAAAAGCAGTAGAAGAATGGGCTAAAATCAAAGACGATAACTTCAGTACCCCCTATAAATTTACCCGTCAAAAATGAAAAAAATAAAATCAGCGAAGAAAAAGCCTTAATTTTCGGCCATGGATTTGGAATTAAACAAAAATGAAGACCACAACCGTCTAGAGCTTTCCAAACTCAAAAAACTAAAAACCAAAATAGCCCTCGGAGGAGGTAAAAAGTCTGCACAGAAACAAAAAGATAAGGGTAAACTTTTGGCCAGAGAAAGAATCAATTATCTTAAGGATGAAGAAGCTGATTTCTTTGAAATAGGATCATTTGCTGCAAACGAAATGTACAAAGAGTATGGTGAGGCACCAGCTGCAGGCGTTGTTGGGGGTATTACCAAGGTAAGCGGAAAATGGTGCGTTGTAGTGGCCAACGACCCTACCGTAAAGGCAGGCGCGTGGTTCCCAATGACAGGTAAGAAAAATCTGCGATTTCAGGAAATTGCGATGGAGAATCGAATCCCTATCATTTACCTTGTTGATAGCGCGGGTGTTTTCCTTCCTATGCAAAACGAAATATTTGCGGACAAAGAACACTTTGGCAGAATATTTAGAAACAATGCTAAAATGAGTAGTATGGGGATTACTCAAATAGCTGCGGTCATGGGTAGTTGTGTTGCAGGAGGTGCATATTTACCCATCATGAGCGATGATGCAATTATTGTCGAAAAAACTGGTTCTATTTTTTTAGCGGGTTCGTATTTGGTAAAAGCTGCTATTGGAGAAGATATTGATAACGAAAATTTAGGAGGTTCAAAAACCCAAACGGATGTATCCGGCGTCATTGACGATCGATTCCCAAGTGAGGAAAAGGCGCTAGATAGAATAAAATATCTAATGGGGCAAACAAATATGGAACCTAAGACTACCTTTGAGAGACACACCCCAATTGAACCAAAACTTGAACTTTCTGAAATTTATAGGTATTTGCCCATAGATAGAACAAAAACTTATGAGACAAAAAAACTAATTGAAGTTTTGGTTGACGACAGTCGCTTCGAAGAATATAAAGCAAATTATGGAAAAACAATTATCTGCGCATGGGCTAGAATTGAGGGCTATAATGTGGGCATAGTAGCCAACAATAGACAATTAGTAAAAAGTGCAAAAGGTGAAATGCAAGTCGGTGGTGTAATTTATAGTGATAGTGCGGACAAAGCAGCTAGGTTTATTATGAATTGTAACCAAAAGAAAATCCCTCTCGTATTTCTGCACGATGTTACCGGATTTATGGTTGGTTCAAGAAGTGAACAAGGCGGTATAATTAAAGACGGAGCAAAGATGGTTAATGCAGTCAGCAATAGCACTGTTCCCAAATTTTCAGTCATTATTGGTAACAGCTATGGGGCTGGGAATTATGCTATGTGTGGAAAAGCATTTGATCCTAGATTTATTGTGGCCTGGCCAAGCGCAAAAATTGCGGTTATGGGCGGTGAACAAGCAGCAAAAACCCTTCTACAAATAGAAAAGTCAAGATTGAATAAGCAGGGCAAACAAATTGATGAAAAAGAAGAAAAAAACTTGTTGAATAATATTATTTCAAAATATGACGCACAAACAACCCCTATTTATGCAGCCAGCCAATTATGGGTAGATGAAATAATTGATCCAATTCAAACGCGAAAATGGTTGTATATGGGCATAGAATTAGCTTCTTTCAGCAACATTGAGTCGTTTAATGTGGGTATTTTACAGACATAAAATTGTTTTCAATAATTATTGAAAGTTATAGAAGTTTGATGCAGTTTTATTTTACTTTTGTTCTACATTATGAATTCAAAAAGTGTAATTACCTGCGATATGGAAGGCATCATCGAAACATTTAGTGATGGAGCGGAAAAAATTTTTGGATACAAAGCCGAAGAAGTAGTAGGTAAAAAAAGAGTTTCAATGTTCTCTCCTGGTGAAATTGTTTTGCAGAATGTGGCCATGTGGCTTAAAGAAGCAAGTACAAAAGGAGAGTATCTTACTGAAACTCAATTTGTTCACAAGGATGGTCACAAAATAAATGCCAATATACGTATTACGCCAACTTTTGCAAATGGCAAAGAGAATGGACAAACGGGTTATTGCGGTGTTACAGAGATTCTAGAAAAAGATGTACACGTACCTATCAAATTTTCAACCAAATTAATCAAAGGCTTGGCCATTACTAGGCTTCCTTTCATTTCTGCGGTTATCATGCCAGCTTTGATTGCCGGCGCTCTAGCAGCTTTAAATTTATCCGATGGAAGTTTTAATTCATTTCACTTTATACTTTCAATTTTTGGTGTTGTTTTCCTTCATTTGGGTAGCAATGTGCTTAACGATTATTTTGATGTAAAAGATGGAACTGACGAAGCAAACAATGAGTATTTTTTGCAATTTTCTGGAGGCAGTAGAGCTATCGAATTAGGGCTGATAACTCTTGAAGGAACCAAAAGATTGGGATGGTTGTTGGTTGCGGCAGCAGCGTCTATAGGCGCATACCTGGCCTACGTAACAGGCGTAAAAGCATTAGCAATTGGTCTTGCAGGTTTGTTTTTAGGTTATTTTTATACTGCCCCTCCATTACGATTAGTTGCTCGAAGAGGCTTGGGCGAACTTGCCATATCCTTGGCTTTTGGTCCCTTAGTCACTTTGGGCGTTTATTATGTACTAACCCAAGAACTAAGTCTAGCAGCCTTTATGATTGGTCTAGCACCTGGGTTTTTAACAGCCAACATATTGTTAATTAATGAATTCCCAGATGCCAAAAGTGATGCCACCACTGGCAAAAACCACCTAGTTGTGACCTATGGAAAAAAGAAATCTATTGGTATTTACTTTATAATTTTACTGCTCAGCTTTTTGGCCAATATTTACGCATATTTTTATATCTCAAGCATAAATGGAAACATGGTTTTTCTCGGTGTCTCGATATTTTCCCTTCTTTTTGGTTTAAAATTGGTTACTGATATAAAGAAAAATTTTGCGAGTCGTACACTTGTCAAATCCAATATCAATACTATTGCATTAAGTGCATTAACCGGTTTAGCTATGGCGGCAAGCATTTACTTTTTTGGCGGATAGAATTCAGATAGATTGTAAATATCGTAAGTATCCCTTGAATAGATAGGTTTTGTTGTTGTGCTGATATTGCTTCCGAAGCACTCTTTGGTCACTACCAAATATTTTGCTTTTCCCTTGGTAATCTCAAAAAGCGTCTGACTGTTCACAATTTGATCATTGCTCAGGAGCCAACCTTTTCTATTACTGAAATAAAAAGGTGTTGGATTTGGGTGTGAATTTATAACGATTAAATCCGTAGCTGAAACACCCAAGGAATTTAAATCTTCTTCTAGGTTTTCAAAAGAGAAGTAATTTTCTCTAACCTTAAAGTCATCCATCTGACTTAGTCCATTGTCTACCAAATATGCACAGCAAAATAGCGTGAAAATATATCTATTGGGAATAGAATTTAGGCCAATACCTGCAATCAAAGCCATTAAAGGTGTAACTGGAACCATATAATAACTATGATGAATAAATGTCCAGCCACCTTTGAGTATTACAGGGATATATGCGACCATTCCCAAAGACAGGATGGTTAAAACATCTTTTTGATCGGCTCTAATTGCAGAAAATATGCCCAATGCAAATAGGCCAAAACCAACGAAATGCAAAGGGTATTCATAAAAATTTTTTAAAAAAAGCTTTGGTTCGTACAATATGTCAAAAAAACCTGATTGTAACGACTTCCCCTGAAAAAAGTGATAAAATTGGTAATGGGTAGTGAGATAGGGTGACCAATAAAAATACCAAAATAAGACGCTAAGTAAGCCAAGTGTTAAACCACCAAATAAGTATGCCTTTTTCTTCCATTCAAACTGCTTGTTTATCAATGGAATAATAAAAAATGCATAAGCATAGCCTGCCGGCAACTTGGCGAGTGCGCCAATGGGCATCAGTAATGTAGCCCCTATCAAATACAAAATATTTTGATTTTTTCTCTGTAAATAGCAAAATGCGAAATACAATCCTATCATTACCAAAGAAACAGCAAAGGTGTCAGGCATAATTTTTCTGCTGTATTTAAACCAGTGTGAAAATAACAAAATAAAACTGGCTGAAAAGGCCAGCTTTGTATTCCACAACTGCTTAATTAACTTGTAAAAATACCAAATGCCTAAAGAGCTAATCATAAGGTTGATAAGACGACCATACCAATGGTCAAAACCAAAAATTAAAGAAGATAGGTAAATTAAATAGTTGAAAAATGGGAATTCCATTCCCGTTATTCCAGTTAGGTCACCCGCGAAATCAATTCGCGGTAAAAAAATATTATTTGAAATTTCAAAAAAGTTGCGCGCCACCATATTTACCGTAGTTTGACGCCAATTGTGGTTTACCTCAAGGGGTGAAAATGTTATCCCGTAGAGTCTTAGTAAAAAAGCAACTAGAATCCAAAATCGAATATCAGATAGCAGAATATTTATTCTGCTTTTTTCCATGTGGTAATCTCTTTCTTAATGCTATTCATATACATCTCTTTACCAGCTTTTTCGGCCAAAATGAGGGCTTCAGTATTTACCTTAATTGCTTGGTCAATTTTGTTTTTAGCTTTAAGTATTTGTGCTTTTTTTCGTAACATCCAATAGCTGTTTTTTTGTGCCAAAGCAAGGTTAATCCAAGATAAGGCTTTGTCTAAATCGAGCTTTTTTTCTAAATAATAGCTTGCAGCAGAATAATACGTATTTGCTTGAACACCACTCATAGCTTTATCAATACTCTTCAAAACATCTAAATCTGTTTCTAAATTAATTTTAAAATTAATACGAGTCTTTTCCCAAGACAAAACAATAAGGCATTGTTCGTCGGAAATATCTTCGATAGTAATTTGAAATGTTTCTGTGAAATCTAATATTTTCTGTGGTGTTACAGAAAAGCGTAGGACATTTTCTTCCTCTTTATAGTCTTTACCTCCGGTGCCCCAAAGTGTGGTGTTTTTATGCAATATAATTTCCCATTCTTGTTCGTTTGGAATCGTATATAGGGCATACTGTCCTGCAGCCAATTCTTGTCCAGCAATTTTTACTTGTTTATTGAATTTTATTTTCGTTGAGGCATTCGCTCCAGTTCTCCATAAATCTCCAAATGGAACCAAATGGCCGAATACTTTTCTTCCTTTAGCAGATGGTCTTGAGTACTCGATGCTAATATCCGTTAGACCTACTTTTTGAAAAATCTTGGAATAGGGACTTTTCTTTGGAATTTCTATCTGTGCTTGACTAGTTGACCAAAGAGCAAAATTTGCCACAAACAGGCAAAAAAGAGACTTTTTTAATTGCATAACTCTTCAAATAAAGAAAAATAGAAATTTACAACCCAAAAATATTTAAATGAACAATATGTAGAAACAAGGTTTTATATATTCGCAAACTATGATTTACCGAAAAAATTATTTGATTTTTCTTGTTATAATTTCTAGTGCCAAGCTTTTTGGACAAGATAAAGGTCATCTTATCTTTTCTTATGGAGGGAGCCAAGTATACCAAACAGAGTTTGAAAGGGCGTTTTCAAAAAATAACAACTTTGATAAACAAAGTCCTTCCGACAGTGCCATACAGGAATATCTTGAGCTATATATAAAGTTTAAGTTGAAAGTCTCAGAGGCCTATAGACAAAAACTCGACACACAGAAAAGTTTTAAGAATGAGCTAGCCGGATACCGTAAACAACTCGCTCAACCCTATTTGGTTGATAAAAAGTCAAACGAAAAACTTATCAAAGAGGCTTATGAACGGTATCTAAAGGAGGTAAATGCAAGTCATATTATGGTTTCTTTACCTACAAACCCTTCTCCTGCGGATACTTTAAAGGCCTACAAAAAGGCCATTCGTTATTATAATCAAATAAAAAGTGGTGAACTAAATTTCGATTCTACTGCCTATCAATTTTCTGAAGACCAGTCTGCGAAATTAAACTTTGGGAAGTTGGGATACTTTACAGCATTTTCTATGATCTATCCTTTTGAAGGCGTGGCTTACAACACCCCAATAGGAGAAATTTCAAAACCATTTAAAACACGGTTTGGTTACCACATCGTAAAAGTTCATGATAGACGAATGAGTCAAGGCAAAATAAAAGTTGCTCATATAATGAAAAGATTCAATAACGAACAAGAAGTTGAAGATGCCAAAACAAAAATTGAAGAAATTTATAAAAGATTGAATGAGGGAGAAACTTTTGAAAGCTTGGTGAATCAATTTTCGGAAGATTTTAATTCTAGAAAAAGAGGAGGTGAACTGCAAGCTTTTAGATTTACTGATAACAACATCCCCTTAGAATTCAGAGAAGCAGCTTTTGCACTTAAAAGCAATGGTGATTATTCTTCGCCAATGAAAACAAAATATAGCTGGCATATCATAAAAAGGATTGACTTGAAGCCAATTGGAAGTTTTGAAATGCTTGAGGAGCAGATGAAAATTCGGGTGTCAAGAGACGGAAGAAACTCAATTAACAAAGCGGCGATGATTGATCGGTTAATCAATGAAAATGGAATTACTGAATTCCCAAAACAAATTGAAAACACTTTTTCTGCCATTGTTGGGGATTCTGTAAGAAAACCCAATTGGACGCCCAGCGAAGACTTATTTTCAGACCAAGTATTGTTTACTATTAAAACTGAAAATTACACCCAAAAGCATTTTATTGAACATATCAAGCTGAGGCGATTTCCAAAAAATCAAAATATTTACGAAGTATTGAGGAAATACTATATAAATTTTAAAAATGAAAGCATTATGAATTTTGAAGAAGGAAATTTGGCAATCAAATACCCAGATTTTAAATATTTGGTGCGAGAATACGAAGAGGGTATTCTACTCTTTGAGCTTATGGATAAAGAAGTTTGGTCAAAAGCATCTCAAGATTCTTCAGGAATTGAGGAGTTTTTTGAGAAGAACAAAACCAATTACATGTGGGAGGAGAGGGCAGAAGTGGATGTTTACGAATTGGAGGGAAAAATCGCGAAAAAAGTTATTAAATTTCTTAATAAAGGCAAAGATAAAGATTGGATAATACAGAAGTTCAATAAAAAAGACCCTTTGGCAGCATCAGTTTCTAGTGGAATGTATGAAAAATCCCAAAAAGATTATCTTCAAAATATTGAACATATAGGCATTATACAAAAAAAACAACTGGAGAATGGGCATATTGAAATAGTTCATGTCAAAAATATACTGCCAGTAACACAAAAAGAACTATCTGAAACAAAGGGTTTGGTCACCGCAGATTATCAGAAATATCTTGAAATCAAGTGGATTGAACAATTAAAAAAATTATATCCAGTTAAAATAAATGAAGAAGGAGTAAAACACCTTTTTAAATCAAATTGATAAGAGGTCATCAAATTATTTTATTAATCTGCTTGGGATTTATTTTTTTTTCATGTGAAAAAAAGGAACACTTACCAAATGATATTGTTGCTTCCTTTGGCAAGGATTTACTTACTGAAAAAGAAATTAATGGAGCAACTGTTATGGCGAAAAATTCAGAGGATAGCTTTTTTCTCGCAACAAAGTTTATAAGAAATTGGATGAAAAGAGAGGTGTTAATTGACCAAGCCAATAAAAAACTTGGTGAACTTTCCCAAGAACAACAAAAGCTAATTGATACGTACGAACAAGATTTAAAAATCCATGAGTTACGCAAATTGTATATCAAGGAGCTCACCAACGCCAAGATAACCAATCAGGATATACGAGCCTACTATCAATCCAACAAAAAGAACTTTGAATTGAAAGAAAATATAGTTCAGCTGTATTACATCAAAATACCGAATCAATACAACAACTTTGACAGAGCATGGTGGGCGTTCCAAAAGAATAATACAATAGAATTAAACAAGCTTACTGAATATGTAAATCAAAATGATGGATATGTATTCAATAATACGGAGAAGTGGCTGAGATTTGTGGATGTCCTTAAAGAACTCCCGATTAACCTATACAATGAAGAGCATTTCTTGAGTAACAATCAACTTTTAAGAATACGGGACAAAGCATTTACTTATTTCATCAAAATTGTCAATTTTAAAATAAAAGATGATTTGTCACCATTTGAATTTGAAAAAGAAAAAATTCGTGAAATTTTAATCAATAAGAGAAAAATAAGCTATTTGGATAGCTTTGAAAATGAACTTATTCGTCAGGCAATTAATAACAACCAATTAAAGCTCTACCAATAATGAGAAATCTTAAAGCGATTGTATATTTCCTTTTTCTTCAAACCATATCGAATGCCCAAGTTACAGTCATCGAAAAGTCTATTGGGCTTGTAGGAGAAAATGTAATTTGGCTTTCTGATTTGGAAACAGAGTACTTACAAATCAAAGAACAAAGTAATTCCACCAAGGCTGAATTAAAATGTACTTTGATTGATCAGCTTGTTTTACAAAAACTGTTACTTCATATGGCAAAAACCGACAGTATTGAAGTTCAAGATGAAATGGTTGATGGAGAAATTGATAGAAGAATTAGATTTTATGCCTCGCAAGCAGGAGGAATGGACGCATTAGAAAAATACTTGGGCAAAAAAGTATATGAATATAAAGCAGAGATAAGACCTAAAATCAAAGAACAAATGGTGGTTCAACAAGCCCAGCAATCTTTACTTTCTCAGGTAAATGTAAGTCCAACGGAAATAAAACAATTCTACAACAGTATGCCAAAAGACAGTTTGCCCATTTTTGAGTCAGAAGTTGAAATTGCACAAATTATTATTGAACCAAAACCTAGCTCCTTTGCGTCAGATTTTGCAAAAAGTACCATTGAGGACATTCGAGATAAAATACTTAAAAATGGAAGAGATTTTTCTATGATGGCAAAAATATATAGTGATGATCCTGGAAGTAAAAAAGAAGGAGGAGAACTTGGTTATTTCTCACGTGGTAAAATGGTGCCTGAATTTGAAGCTGCAGCATTTAGACTAAAAAATAAGGATTCTATTTCGCCCGTAATTAGAACAAAATATGGATATCATATACTTCAGCTTATTGACAGAAAGGGAGGAGAAATAAATGCTAGGCATATTTTGATAAGACCCAAAATTGTAGCCTCAGATTTTGAGAAAACAGAAAAATACCTTCAAGAAGTAGCAGCTGAAATAAAGGCAGGAAAAATGGATTGGTGCCAAGCAGTGAAAAAATATAGTGAAGACGAAGAAACAAAAGCACAATGTGGTTTTCTGTTGGATCCGATGACAGGTGCTCAAGTAATTCCAGTTTCCAATTTGGATGCCGAGCTAACAGCCCGTCTTGATTTTTTAAAAGAAGGAGAACTTTCAAACGTTCACCAAACATATTCCCCAGATGGTTCAGTTCTATATCGATTATTGTATCTAAAATCAATTTCTGAGCCACATAAAGCAGATTTTAACAGAGACTATCTTAAACTTCAACTACTTGCTTTAGAAAAAAAGAAAGAAGAAAAAGTAAGAAAATGGAGTCAAGAGTACAAAAAGACAGTTTTTATACAAGTAGATTCAGAATATCAATCATGCAAAGAGGTGCAGCAATGGATGAGAATAAAGAAATAAGTAAAAATGCGGGAGATGTGGAAGTTGCCGACCTTCTGACCACAAAAATGGCTCAGCTGAAGCAGGAACTCGCCAAAACAATCATTGGTCAAGAGAAGGTAATAAATTTAGTGTTAAATGCTATTTTGAGTAATGGACATAGTTTATTAGTTGGCGTCCCAGGTTTGGCAAAAACACTTTTAGTTCAGAGTTTAGCGAAAGTCCTACAGCTTCAATTTGGTAGAATTCAGTTTACGCCAGACCTAATGCCAACAGATATCATGGGTGCTGAAATACTTGATCAAAACAGACAATTTTCCTTTGTTAAGGGGCCTATATTTACCAATTTATTGTTGGCAGACGAGATTAATAGGACACCTCCAAAAACTCAAGCTGCACTACTAGAAGCAATGCAGGAAAAAAAAGTTACGGTAGGAGGTAAAGATTATCTTTTGCCAAAGCCATTTTTTACCTTAGCAACTCAAAATCCTATAGAACAAGAGGGCACCTATCCGCTTCCCGAAGCCCAATTAGATAGATTTATGTATCAGGTCAATTTGGATTATCCAAAATTTGAAGAAGAAATAGCTGTGGTGAAGAAAACAACTTCAGCACAAAACATTCAACAAAGAGAAATTTTATCGGCAAAAGAACTTCTTCATTTTCAGGATTTAGTGAGGCGAGTTCCTGTTGCAGAAAATGTTGTTGAATATGCAGTGAAATTGACAACAAAAACAAGACCTAATATTGGTCAAGTAAATAATTTAGCCAATAAATTTATTTCATTTGGGGCAGGGCCAAGGGCAAGTCAATTTTTAATTATTGGTGCTAAGAGTAATGCTTTATTACATGGTAAATTAAGCCCTGATATAGAAGATGTTCAAGAAGTGGCGCCTGCTGTTCTTAGGCATCGAGTTCAGAAAAATTATAAGGCAGAGGCAGAAGGTTTAAGTATTGAAGAATTAATTCAAAAATTAATTTAGTTAAAAAACTTATTTCTGAAGTCTTTTACATCAGCTGTTTTCTCCAAAGATTCCCTCATAGTATTTATCCAACGATTTGCTAACGCGTTGCTTTCCAATTTTTTAATTCTTGTTGTTTCCAATATCTCAGTAGCATTTTTTTCCTCAATTTTGTTGAAAACAAAAACCCCAACTTCGCCAACCAATACTTCACTCATCTTATTGGTAGGAAGTTGATCAACAACACCCATCAGTTTTCTATCCCCGCCAATTCCTTCAATTGAGCCTTTTGCCAATTGAAATGCTATATCTTTCCTAACAAGGGTGTTAAGTTGGTTGGCTAATTCACTTAAATCCTTACTATTTGACAGGGCATCTTCAATTTTCTTTTTCAAAAACTCACCTTTTTTAAGGTTTACTACTTGTGGCTCTATATCTGGACGAATATCTTCTAGTGAGGGCGTGCCTTCTTTCCTAATTTTACTAATTTTTGCTATTACGTATTTGTTGTCCATCTCCATGGCTTCCTGCATAAGGCTACCTTCTTTTTGTCCTTTGCCATACAACCAGGTAATTAATTTGGTTGGATTTGAAAAACCTGGAATAGAGGTGTCATCTTCTTTGATTTTTCTTGCTACCCTTTTGCTTATACCTATTTCCTTAAGAGCATCTTCAAAAGATGATGCGTCTTCTAGAGATGCAATAAGTTCATTTGCTATCTGATACTTTTCTTTGGCGGTATTTGTTCCAATGGAAATTTTTTGGCTCAAAATTGCAAATTGTCTTTGGTTGCTAAAAACAGGAGTTTCGTTCTGTAAAATATGAATTCCTTGGCTTGTTTTTACCGTATAGATTTCTCCTTTTCTATGTTTGAATGCTTCGGAAATTATTTCTTTGGAAACAGAGAAATTTGGTTCTCCTTTTCTTATCCATCCGAGGTCACCGTTGCTATTTCCAAATTGGATTTTACCTCTAGCATTCATTTCTTTTTCAAAAGTACTTTGCCCAGATTTTATGCGACCAATTACTTCTGTTGAGGTTTTTGAAAGATAATTCGATTCATTTGGTCCTTTAACATCTCGGATTAAAATTTGTCTTACACGCACAGTTTGTGCGCTGTCTGGTTGGCTAGCCAATACTTTTACCATTACATATTGGTTTTGATCCAACATTACCTCAGAAACAGTATTTTCTGGTGCTTCCCAAAAAGCATTAGCCAATTTAGGCGTAAGATTTGTTACCAATTGAAAGTCAAAAATATTTTCTGCGGAAATACCACGAATGTCCAAGAAGGTGGAGTCATTTTCTGTATTTGCAAAATTTTCACGGTCTTTTTCAAGACTTTCTTTTGCAGCCATTGAGTCTCCCTTCGATGGGGTCAGATTAATTATAGCGTATTCGATATCTCTACTTTCATCTTGCTGGTATTTGCTTTTGTTTTTATTCAAGAAACTTTTCAAGTCATCATTGTCAAAAGAAATTTCATCCTGTTTTACTGAATTGAATTCTAGCCCAACGAATTCTATGCTGGAGGATTTATTCATTTTCTCATGATTGTATTTGATTTCTAGGTCTGTAGTATAAATACTTTTTTGTAAATAGGCTGTGTATTTGGTTTCCAAAATATTGTTGGTAATTGCATCTTCGATTAATAGCCATTGCTCTTTTGCCTGCGGATCAGAGCTAATACCTTGTTGAAGAAAATTGAGTAATCCTGACTTATTAACCCCTCCGTTTTCTTTATCTGGAAAAAATTGAAGAATAATTGGGTGTGGGTTATTTCCATAGGTTTTATCTTCAAGTTCATCAGGGGGTACAATTAAACCTACTTTTTCTTGCTCCTTTTTGTAAAGGAGTTCTTGTTTGAAAAAATCCCAGACAGAATTTCTAATTAACTCTTGTTCTTGCTTGCCAATTGTTGCTTGTGGATTATTACTTAAATATCGATTTGAGAATTCCTTGTACTTGGCATCAAAATCGGTATAATCAACTTTTGTTCCATTGATAATTCCTAGGGTATTGTCTGAAATTCCGCCGCCTCCAATATTCTTGAAAATATCTGGCAATAAAAATGCCAACATACCCAAACCAATGGCTACTAATAAACAGCCCGATTGTCTCTGAATTTTTTGAATTACTCCGCCTCTTTCCGTGTCTTTATGTCCTTTTGCCATGGAGGTTTTTAAAAATAGTCAGCAAACATACATTTTTTGCCTATTGAAGTCAATAGCAAAAGACAATTATGGAAGCAGTCTGTAAGTTCTGGAGGAACTATTATTTGTCATTTTTATT
Source organism: Bacteroidetes bacterium MED-G17 (assembly GCA_002457675.1). GTDB lineage: Bacteria > Bacteroidota > Bacteroidia > NS11-12g > UBA9320 > MED-G17. The sequence continues at coordinate 28,316 of NTKK01000010.1, read as the reverse complement.
TTCAATTTAGGTTGATGAGTCTCTTCAAGGGATAAATAATATTCATTCTTATCTTTACCTCGATAGGATTTTCTAAACAAAATTTTGTTTTTATCTTTTACGATCACTTTGTATGAAAAATTATTGGTTGGATGAAAAAGAACCAACTCTTTTTTTGAAATAAAGTATTGAAATTCAGTGGGAATTGGGTAAATATTTTTCAATTGGTCATGAAATAGGGTCGAAGTTAAAATTTCATCATGTGTTGTGTGGTGTTCTGTCCATACAGGATGAATAATTCCATTGTATGCATCTACATCTAGGTAGTCTCCAAAAAAATAGTTCTTTCCAGGAGGAGCAAAGTTTTTGCCGATTTGTATGTCTTTGAAAGATTTTCCGCCATCTAAAGAATAACTAAGGTACGCAGCAACAAAAGTATTTGTACTAGAATGCCTGCGGTCATAATAGATGACATATAAATGACCAGTTATAGGATCGATAGCCATGTTGGGTAGGAATTGGTCACTGCCATTGCTTTTTAGATCTTGATTAACTCTAATTGGTGTTGACCAAGATTGCCCAAAGTTGTCTGAATACAAAATAAAAATATCCATATCGCCATAGATATTATCAGCGAAAAGAAGAAACATGCGCTGCCCGTATGTACTTTTAGATTGGTTAATCATTAAAAAAGGCAAGGCGTTGCTTCTTGGGAATTGTCTTAAGTCTAAATCCCAACCACTTTTTTGCGGAGCAATTATTTTGTCTCGATTCCATGTTTTGCCATTATTTGTTGATGAATCCAAATAAATTTTATGGTGTCCCGCCCAAGCACAATATATCGTGCCATTTGAGTTAAAAGCAGTTGTTGCACCTTCAAGTGTGTGGTCACTATCTAAGCAGTCTCCAGTGGTGTCTGAAATATGGATAGCGTCCGAAAATGTTTTTCCACTATCTAGTGATATAGCGAATTTTATTCTGCTTTTATGAAGAGGGTTTGAGCTATTATATTGGTCAAATTCAGTCCATGAAAGGCAAGTTTTGTTGGGTTGCATTGAGCTTATCCAAGGTTTGTCTTGCATTTTATTTTTGTTGAACCCGATACCTATACCGTCATGCAAAGAATCAATTGTTTTAAGGGATCTTTGAAAGACAATTCTGTCAAAAAATGCGCCCCATTTTTTTTCGGGTGTCTTGCTTAGATGTGCAAAAAATAGTTTACCGTTTGAGTTAAAGTGTAGAACAGGATCTCCGTATACACCGAGAGAACTTTTTGCCTGTTTGTAAACCCAAGTTTCTCCAAAATTCTTAGAATAGTATAGTTTATTGACGTTGGCACCAATAACAATTTCGTTTGGGCTCTTTGGGTTAATTGCTATAGAGGGTTCATTGATTTGCTGGTTTTTTCCACGATCAACAATCACGCAAATATTTGTATTTTGGCCAATCGAAGTATCTCCAGTTTGTGCAGGTAGCTTAGTCCCGATCAAAAGAAAGGCGCATGCCTTTACAATCGTTATTAATTTTTCCATTTTCATAAGCAATTTGACCAGAAACAATCGTCATTAGTATGTTAGAAAGAAATTTTCTTCCTTCAAAAGGACTCCATCCGCATTTGTAAAGTATGTTATTTTTTTCAACGGTATGTGTGCTATTTAGATCGAGAAGGACTAAGTCTGCATATTGGCCTTCTGATATGTACCCTCTGTCTGAAATTTGGTACCTCTTGGCAGGATTATGACTCATTAGTTCAACCATTTTTTCCAAAGTTAAATGGCCTTTTTTTACAAAATCAATCATGGAATAAAGAGCATGTTGAACCAAGGGTACCCCAGAAGGAGATTTGAGGTAAGCATTTTGTTTTTCTTCCCAAGTATGTGGTGCGTGATCTGTGGCTATAATGTCTAGTTGTTTGTTTTTTATAGCTTCCCACAAAGCAACTCTGTGTCTTGCTTCTTTTATGGCAGGATTGCATTTTATTAGACTTCCTAACTTTTCGTAATCATTACTTGAGAAGGTAAGGTGATGAACGCAAACTTCTGCCGTAATTTGTTTTTCCTCAATATTTCCTTTTTCAAAAAGTTCAAGTTCTTCTTCTGTGCTAATATGCAGTATATGGAGATTGGTATTGTTTTCTCTTGCTAATTTGATTGCTTTTTTTGATGATTGATAGCATGCTTCTATGTTCCTAATCTCTGGATGTGCTGAAATAGGTATGTTTTCTCCAAATTTTTTCTTTGCCAGTTCTGTATTTGTTTTAATTATTTCTTCTACTTCACAGTGAGTTGTTACAATGGTTGGCGCGTGTTCAAAAATTTTTTCTAGCGCGTCTGATTCGTTAACCAACATATTCCCTGTTGAAGACCCCATAAAGATCTTAATTCCACAAACATTTTTTACGTCAACTGATTTTATGTCGTCTAGGTTATTGTTTGTTGCACCAAGATAAAAAGAGTAGTTGGCGGGGCTAACATTTTTTGCCTTGCTGTATTTTTTTTCTAATTCAATTTTGTTTGTACTTTGAGGTATGGTATTGGGCATTTCCATAAAGCTTGTTGTCCCCCCTGCAACAGCCGCTCTACTTTCGGAAAAAATATCCGCTTTATGGCTTAAACCAGGTTCACGGAAATGAACTTGATCGTCAATAACACCAGGTATTAATGTAAGTTTTTCTGCATTTATTTCCCTGGCCACCTTTTTATTAATCTTTGGCGCAATTTTCTCAATTCGGTTGTTGGCTATAAAGATGTCTTGAACAGTACTTTTGTTGTTTGAAATAATTGTAGCTTGTTTAATTAGAATGGTGCTCGGCATAAAACAAAGCAAAGTAACAATTACTTTTTATCAATTATAGGCTTATCTAAAAAGATGGAAAGTGCCTTTTTCAACTTTTTTACGACCATTACACGCTTTGTAAGTGATCAAATAAGCATAGACAGCTTCTTCAGACATTATGTTGTTATATGTACCATCCCACATTTGTGGCCCATCACTCATGTCTTTTGAGTCAAAAAGTTTTTGCCCCCAACGATTAAATACGAGAAGATGAAACTCTGGCTGTCGAATGGTCTTCGTATAGGGGAAACGGTCGGCAATTCCGTTCCCATTTGGTCTAAATGCGTTAGGAATATAAAGATAATTGGGTAAAGCGTTTTCATCAATTTTAACCTCTAAGATATCTTCGGCTTCACAACCATATTCATCTATAATACGTAACTTATAAAATCCAGAGTCTGCTACTTCAAGCATATGGTTTCCTTCTTTTTCATTCCAAAAGTATTTAACAAAGTAATCTGGAACTCCGATTGAAATAGGAGTGTTTACACAAATTGAAGTATCCTTGCCCAAGTCTATGGAAGGCGAATAAGTTAGGGTATATTCTACACTATCGCTTTTTTGACAGCCCAAGGTGTCTGTTAACAAAACACTATAGGTCCCTGCTTGAGTAACGATTAAAACACTGTCTTGGCTGCCTGTATTCCACTGAATAGATGTTAAATCCTTATTGGGGATAAGTAATTTTTTAAATATCGAATCACAAAAATGCGTGTTTGGTCCCAGGTCAAGATTTATTGTTTTATTGCGGACATTGAATGTGTCGTACTGCACGCACTGTTTTTCTTTGACAATTACGCTATATCGACCCTTTTTAGTTACAACTATTTGTGGAGTTGTTTCTCCAGTATTCCAAAGGTATTCTCCGAACAGCCTTTCTTTTGCATCCAATGTGTGCGTAAATTCATTGCAGTAAAAAACAGAATCTCCTATGTCAAGCGGGTTTAACTTATATAACATTACGGTATCCATTGCAGAGCAATTTTCATTTCGCATGAATACCATATAACTACCTACTTTATTCACTTTCAACTGGGCTAATGTATCACTAGGTCCAGTATCCCATTGAATTTTTATTGCGTCTGAAGATTTTACTTGCAGTATGGTATTCACAGAATCGCAAAAAAGAGAGTCTCTTAGGGGAGAAAAGTCTACGGGATCTAAAAAAACATAAATTGAATCGGTCGCTTGACAATCTCCAAAGTAAGCAGAGCAAATAAATGTACCTGTATCTTGTATCAACCTATTTTGTCCTATGGTTCCATCCGTCCATATTGTTTTGGTAGCATCGTCATATTGGTGTTTGGCTATAAATCCAATTTGATCTAATTCGCAAAATATTTTGTCCGGCCCTAAGTCAATAGAAATATTTTCCCTGATTTTAACTACTTGTTCGAATTCATCCTCACAAATATTATTTTTTACTTTTAGCGTGACTTTGTAGTCTCCGTCACTAGGATATACATAGGTGGGATTTATCATTGTAGATGTGTCAGACAAGGTTGTTAAATCTCCAAAATTCCAAAAATATTCGATTGCTTTATAGCTTTGATCGTTGAATTTAACGGTGTCGTCACAAAAAAATAGACCATCTACTGTGAATTGGGAATTCGGGATAAAATATCTTGATATAATATCAAATTCACATTTATAGACATTGAACTGGAAATCGCGCATGGTAGAGCCAATTAACTCTCCATTGCGGTATTCTAAGACCCTTACACCAACGACATATGAACCTACTTTATTTGGTGTAATTTGTATTTCTCCTGACTTTCTGCTGATGCTCAATTGTGGATTCCCATCAATTATAAAATTTGTATTGTATGGATTTTTCCAAACAACTCGATTAAAGGGAGGGGTGCTCGGTATTGTTGGTTTTGGAGAATCTCTCGAGGCGCCAGTGAATGGGTGATAAAATTCATAAACGAGTGAATCACCGTCAACATCTGTTGCGGAATGGTCAAATGTAAGTGGTGCATCAGTGCATAAAAAATTTGGTGGGTAATTTTTAAAGACAGGGTTACTATTGAAACCAGTTTTTGAAGGTGGAGGAATCAATGTCCAATATGTCGCGCCCGTTCCTTCAGGATCTGTTAAGTTGTCAATAATTATGTTTCGGCAACATCTTTGGTATGCGATAATAAGGCCATTACTATTGTTTGGTAGTGTTACGCTTTTGGTATATATATACCTGTCGTTACATGCTTGACTTGGTGGTTTAACGCATTCATAATTTTTGTCTACTATTCTCGTAGGCGAACTTCTAGTAAGCGTAAATGTGTTAAGCAATACGCCGGTGCTAGCATCAAACACACCAAAATCAGCATCGACATCTTGTGAAATGGCGTCAGGATTACCATTGTAACAATCAATATACATGGCCATGGTAATTTGATATCGGTTACCAGAAATATGCCTATAATATACTTCTCCACCTACTATATGCGTAGCATAGGACTGAACATGTGTGAACAGCGCTAATAATAAAAAAAGGTGATATCTTAAATTAATCCATCGCAAGGAAAAGTAAAGATACAATTAAACTCTAACTTTCAAAACGAAAAAGAAGTCGAAATAGTTTTATTATCGACCCTGTGCTCTTTGCATATACTTCTGTGCTTCTTTTTTTCGACCATTTCTGAGAAGTATTTGAGCCATGATGTAGTTGGCTCGGCGATTGGATAGGTCATTCTGTAAAACAAATGAGGCGTAGCTCCCGGCTTTTTGATCATTACCCATCTGAAAATAGGTTCTTCCAAGATTATTTGCATACCGGATATTCATTCCACCAAACTCAACTGCCTTCTCAAATTGCGCTAAAGCGTTCTTTAGTTGATTTTTTTGCAGGTATATTTCCCCTAATCCTGCATATGCAGTGCTAAAATTTGTTTTAAATCTGACTGCATTTTCATAAGCGTTGATGGCAGAATCAAGATTATTTTCATTATTGTATAATACACCCAATAAATTCCAAGCATAGTAATTTTCTGGACGAATTATAATAGATCTGTATAGATGATGTTTACTTTTTTGAAATTGTCCTTTTTGTAAAAAGCAAAGGCCTAGGCCTCGATGCGCCTCTTCTTCAAGACTATCAAACTGTAGGTATTGGTTATAGTACCAAATTGCACTATCAATATTTCCTTTTTTCTGAAACTTAGAAGCAAGGTGGGCATATTGGTTAGGTCTCTTTACTATTGCGGCAATTGGTTTGCCATCAACAGTAATTGTTTTAATTGTACCTTTTGGTGGGAAAGCACCATTCTTCATTTGAGTTTGACTAAGTGTACGAGTAGTCCAAATTGCGTAATCCCAATATTTCTCAGTCCACTCTTGTTCTCTCGCCCAACGTATAGTGACTTGTTTAATTTTTTTTATTTTCTGCCCTATAATCTGTTTTTCATTTTTAAGTGTCTTTATTGCCTCGCTTAACTCGGCATCTGTCCAATTATTTTTGAGCCCTTCGTGTCTGATTAGTTTTATTTCTTCTCCGAGTTTTGTGGCTTCTTTTTGTAAAAGAATTAATTCATCGCTTCCAATTTGTTCATGATTGGCTACATAATCCAAAGTATGCCAATCGTTATTCGAAGCGATGCTTATCTTAGAGGTGTCATTTTCTTGATCTAAAATCCATTTGACTGCTTCTTTTGGAGATTGGGTCCAATAATCCAATTCATATTTTCCATAAGCACCTTTTACACCTCCCACCAGTTCGTTGTAATACATGTATTGGTATGGATGGTTCTTATACATCCAATATTCTGTTTTAAGCGCAAGTGTGAGTAAAATACCAATGCCAAACCATCTTATAGCTTTAATTCGTATTTGAAATAATTTTTCCCATCCAATTACAGATAAAATGAGAATTGGTGGATAAACAAATAGTACGTGGCGCCAAGAACTGTATACAGTTGAGTCTTTGTAGATGATGTATAACAGCGGGAAAATAAATACAAATCCTGTCATTAAGAGTAAAGAGGATTGCTTGGATTTGATCCATTTTGGTGTATTAACTAAAAATATAGCTAATCCTAAAAGTACAAACACGGGTATGCTAATTGATATTGATTTGGGTAAGTAGTACCATGGAAAGTCTTTCATATAGTACCTAGTACCTTCAAATATTTCATATATGTGAACCAATCCGAATTTTTCAAAATTGCTTAGCGCCTCAAATGGGTGTTTAAATGGTTTGGCGTGAGCCGCAGGCCATAAGGATATGGTGATAGCATAAGCAATGCAAAATGATATCAATAAGGGTTTTAAGTATTCAATAATGGAATGTATACCAAAGCGAATTTTTTTATTTCGAACTGCCCATAAAAAAAACGTAGCAGTAAACAGGCCTAAATAGGCAAAAGAAAGCAATCCTGCAATACGAACACTCATGAGCAAACCTCCAGAAATACCCATCATAAAAATAGTTTCTGGTTTAACCTTCGGCAGTTGCCGCACAAATTGTAGGATGTAGAAAAAACTCATAATATAAAAAGACAAAAAAGGGATGTCTTTTTGGTTGTTCATGCTATGGCCAAAAATTGTAGGTGTGAGGGCTATAAACATTATACCCAAAACTGCGGCGCGCCAATGTAGTAACATCCTCAAAACCATAGCTGTATATATGAAACCTATGAGAGCGAATAATGATATGATCAGGTGGCGGGTTTCATAAACAGGAAAGGGAGAAATATATTTATTTACAAAAGCGGTAGTTAAATTTACCAAGGGGCCATAATATATTAGATGTTCATGCAGGTTGTAGTCTTTATTCCCAAGTTGTGTGGTAATGCATCTATCGTCTTTGCCGAATGTTTCAAAATAGCTAAGAACCTTGGTAAAATAGTTTCTGTCTTCTGGTTCATCCCAGGTCATATTATAATCAAAACTCAGAAGCGGCATTGCCACTAATAACTTTATGCAAATCGCAGCGAATACAATACGATAAACAGGCGCATTGCCTTTACTCAAATTCCAACCATCGCTTTTGATTTGTTGAATAGGACGATGGATAAACCAATAAAATCTTGAAGAAAAGAAATCTTTGAGTACACTGGCATTGGCTTTTTTAAAGTGATAATTTTTTTTATAGGGTAGTTTTACTTGTCTCAGAGCGTATCCATTTAAGTTTGCTTTCCAGGCAATAGAAGTATCGATACACCCTACTTTTTTGATGTAATCTATCAAAGTAGACTTCTCAACCACAAAAAAAAGAGCGGAGCAATTTGCTGCCTTCACTGGCGTGAACAGTTGAGTTAAAAAGTTCTGTAATTTTCTTTTTACAGAGGCCTTATCTCCTTCTTTATTTTTAGTAAATGAAAAAGAATAAAAATGACCCTTTTTGTATTGTATTTTATTGGTCGATAATTTTTTCCCCAAACTTTCAAGAAGATGTTCGTTTTTTTTATGTACTAATAAAATGTGGCTAGCTTCAAAATTTTCAAGGTGTTCTAGTTGCTTTTTTTTACTTTTCGTTTTTGATTCCCAGACAAAAGGTAAGAAAATTTGATTTACGCTTGGGTTCATTCGAATTGTTCAAATATATTGATTGAAAATATAATCTATTGTCTTGAAAACGAAGTTTTATATTTGATTAGATTTTGGAAAATCTCTATTCGTTACTCATGGTTTTGTCCATGTTAGTTTTATCAGGTTTTTTTTCAGGTTTGGAGATAGCTTTTCTGTCGGCCAATAAGCTGCGTATTGAACTAAAAAGTCAAGACGGACATCGTTGGGCTAAGATATTGAGCAATTATATGAACATGCCTTCCAAATTTATTGCGACCTTACTAATTGGAAACAATATTGCTTTGGTGATTTATGGGATCGTGATGGGAAATTTGCTTTCAGAATTGTTGATTTTTCCTCAACAATTAGCTGGCTTGCAGTTTTTGTTGGTTACCATTTTGTCAACTATAATTGTTTTGGTAACAGCGGAGTTCCTGCCAAAAGCTCTTTTTAGAATTAATCCTTCAGGTTTCCTAGCTACACTAATTTATCCGTTTCAAATTTTTTATTGGCTTTTGTGGCCTGTTGTTCAGCTGATTGTAGCTATCTCCAGGGGTACATTTTGGGTATTGTTTAAAGAGAAGTTTGTTGAGGACAGTCGAGTCTTTAGTAAAGTAGATTTAAATCATTTTATTGCAAGTAGTTATGGTGATGAAGAAAATGAAATAGTTGATACAGAAGTTTTGAAAAATGCGCTTGAATTTAATACAGTGCAAGTAAGAAATTGCATGATTCCTAGAACTTTGGTAAAAGCCGTAGATATTTCAGCAAGTATAGAAGAGTTGGCACATTTGTTTCAACAAACAAATCATAGTAAAATTTTAATCTTTAAGGAAGATATCGATCAAATTATTGGTTATGTTCATCAAATAGAATTGTTCAAGAATCCAAAAACAATTCAGTCTATTTTAATGCCTATACTCATTACTAACGAGAGTAAAAATGCCAGTGAATTGTTAAATGAAATGGGCAATAAACGTAAGAGTATAGCCCTTGTCGTAGACGAATATGGAGGCACAGCAGGAATTGTTACCGTCGAAGACATTTTAGAAGAAATTTTTGGCGAAATAGAAGATGAACATGACGTTGACCAAAAAATTGAGAAAGAACTCAACAAGGGTTTATATCTATTTTCAAGTATTTTGGAAATAGATCATTTGAATGACGTTTATAAATTGGGTCTACCAGTAGGTGATTATGAAACATTAGGTGGTTTCATTGTAAGTAAGTATGAAAAGATTCCAAAACGTGGCGAAAAACTGCTTATTGATGGTTTCGAAATCGAAGTGGTTAAAGCCAATCAAACAAGCTTAGAACAGGTTAAATTGAAGAAAAACTAAAGAGATTCTAGAACTTTTCTTACGCTACCTAATTCCAATAATTTCTTTTTTGCTTTTTCCCTTGCCCAACCCGTCTCTTTAACGATCATATCGGTACCTCTATCTATAAGTTTGACATTGCTTAATTGCATATCAATCATTTGATTTCCTTTTACATGACCTAACTTAATCATAAGACTAGTGCTAAGCATATTTAGCGCCATTTTTTGAGCTGTTCCAGCTTTCATTCTCGTACTGCCCGTTATTACTTCAGGGCCAACCTCTATTTCAATTTTGTGTTTTGCAATTTCACCTATTCTAGAATTTTGGTTACAACTTAATGCGCCTGTTTTTATCTGATTTTCTTTTAATTTCTGAAGACCACCAATAACATAGGGTGTTTTACCCGAAGCACTAATACCAAGAACGAAATCTTTTTGGTTTACGTTAAATTTTTGAAGGTCAATAAATGCTTGATTGATATCGTCTTCTGCGCCTTCCACTGCTGTTCTTATTGCCTTATCTCCTCCTGCAATTATCCCTACAATTTTTTCACTGGAAACGCCAAATGTAGGTGGGCATTCAGAAGCATCTAAAATTCCTAAGCGTCCGCTTGTGCCTGCCCCAATGTAAAAAAGGCGACCATTATCCTTTAATTTGGCATAAATTGCTTCGGCCATTTCTGCAATTGAAAAAATTGCTTTTGAAACAGATTGGGCGATAAGGGCGTCTTCTTTATTGATGAAATTCAATAAGTCTGTGAATGACTTATTTTCTAAATTATTATAATTTGATTCCGATTCCGTAATCAAATTTTTCATGTCTATTTTTCTGATCTTTCCGGCTTTGGAAGAAGTACTTTTCTAGACAACTTCACTCTGCCTTGTTTATCTATATCGGTTAGCTTAACTTGGAATTGTTCACCCATTTCTAGCACGCCTTCCATACTTGGCAGTCTTTTCCAAGAAATTTCTGAAATATGAAGAAGTCCTTCTTTACCGGGTAAATACTCTACAAAAGCGCCAAAATCTTTTATTGATTTTACCGTGGCTGTATATTCTTTTCCAATTTCTGGTTCTGCGATTAAGTTTTGAATGTGCGTGTAGGCGTTATTGATATCGTCTTTGTTGTTTGATAAAATTTCAACAACCCCCTGTTCATCAACTTCCTCTATGGATATAGTGGTGTTGGTCTCTTTTTGAAGTTCCTGAATAACTTTACCCCCAGTTCCAATAATTGCTCCAATTTTATCCTTTGGAACTTCAAATTTGACTATTCTAGGTGCATGGTCTTTAAAGTCATTGGAGGCTTCTTTAATGGTTTTTTCCATCTCATCGAGGACATGGAGTCTACCAGCTCTAGCTTGCAACAAAGCTTCTTTAAGGATATCATAATTAAGTCCTTTAATTTTTATGTCCATTTGGCATGCATAAAGTCCGTTTCGGTTTCCTACCACTTTGAAATCCATATCTCCAAGGTGGTCTTCATCTCCAAGTATATCACTTAAAATGGCATACCTACCAGAATCTTCATCGGATATCATACCCATGGCAATACCTGAAATCCCTGATTTTAACTGAATACCACTATCCATTAGGGCCATAGAGCCAGCACAAACCGTTGCCATACTACTAGAACCATTACTTTCAAGAATATCTGAAACAATACGAATGGTGTAAGGGACGTCATCTGGAAGCATTTTTCGTAATCCTCTAGAGGCCAAATTTCCGTGCCCTATTTCTCTTCTTCCCGGTCCGCGTGCGGGCCTTGCTTCACCAGTACTAAAAGGAGGGAAGTTGTAATGTAAAATAAACTTGTTGTAACCTGAATTCATAGGACTATCAAGCATTTGTTCATCTAGTTTGGATCCAAAGGTTACGCTTGTAAGGGATTGAGTTTCACCCCTTGTAAATACAGCAGAACCATGCGCGGTAGGGAGGTAATTTACCATGCTCTCAATTTGGCGTACTTCGTCAAATTTCCTACCATCCAGTCGTTGAGAAGTAGACAATACCATTTCACGCACCGCTTTCTTTTTAGTTTTTCCAAAATATTTTTTGATTAAAAAGGCCGTATCATCATCTACTTCCCCTTTCGTATTTTTAAAATCTTGAAGAATTGTATCGAAAGCCTCCGCACGCTCGTTCTTTGAAGATGCATTGGTTGCTGCGTCATAAATGCTTTGGTAGGTGGCTTCGTGCACTTCCTTTTCCAATGCTTCGTCATTCAATTCATGGTCATAAGTTCTTTTTGTGGGCAGTTGTCCACCATTCAATGCTTTTGCCAAATCAAGTTGGGCATCGCATTGCTTTTGAATTACTTGGTGCGCAATTTTCATGGCTTCAAGCATATCGTCTTCAGAGATTCCATCCATTTCTCCCTCAACCATATTTAAGGTTTCTTTGGTGCCCGCTATCATTAAATCCACGTCTGAATTTTCCAATTGATCTTTCTTTGGATTAACTATAAACTTTCCGTCAACTCTTGCGATCCGCACTTCTGAGATCGGTCCATCAAATGGGATGTCAGAAACTGAAATGGCCGCAGAAGCAGCAAAGCCTGCAAAATTGTCTGGTAGGATATTTTCGTCTGAAGCAATTAGACTAACCATTACTTGAGTGTCTGCGTGATAGTCGCTAGGGAACATAGGACGAAGGGCTCTGTCAACTAGTCGACAAATTAGAATTTCATACTCACTAAGGCGCCCTTCTCTCTTGAGGAATCCCCCAGGAATTCTTCCTACAGAAGCGAATTTTTCTTGGTAATCAACCGAGAGTGGTAAGAAGTCTGTTTTTGGATCTGCATCGTACTTGGACACAACCGTTGCTAAAATCATGGTTTTCCCACATTTAAGCACAACGGATCCATGGGCTTGTCGTGCCAATCTGCCCGACTCAATGGTGATAACATTGCCATCTCCACAGTCAAAGGTCTTTTCTTGAAAATTTTCAAACATTTGTATTTTTTAGGTTTTACGTGCCCCCACAATGGTTAAAACTTACTTACGCAAGCCTAATTTTTTGATGATATCTCTATATCGGAAGATATCTTTTTTCGCCATGTAGTTCAGAAGTCTTCTTCTTTTCCCTACAAGGGTAATCAAACTTTTCTCTGCAGAATAGTCTTTTTTATTTGTTCTTAAATGTTCTGTTAGGTGTGAAATTCGCTCAGTAAACATGGCTACTTGAGCTTCTGCTTGACCAGAATTATTTTCACTACCTCCGTGCTCTTTAAAAATTTCTTTTTTCCGTTCTGCAGTTACGCGCATCTCCAATTCTTAAAATGGGTTGCAAAAATAGCTAAATTGGGTAGAAACTTTTATAATCTACCAAAATATTTTCTGAGATACCACTCCGTTGTAAGTAAAGTCGTTATTATGAGAAAATAAAAAATGCTTAAAATACTTTGATGACGTTCTCGGAAATAAATTTTTTTCTGAATGTGCTTGTTTTTTAAGATTTCTAGTATCATGTTGGATTGATTAGGTAAAAAGTATGCAGCATTTGTCGTTTGGGATAAATATCGAAGTAGTTTGTGGTTTGCGCTGCTATTGTTTTCTTCAATTCTGTTTTCAGAAACGGCAAAGCTTCCTTTTTTTATGATTTCTTTTGATTCAATTATTTGGTAATTATAGTCTCCTGGGCTTAACTTTTTAAAATTTGTGTGAAATTGATAGCCTCTTGGAATCATTGTTTTTTGTGCTTGAAAGCCATTGGCATTTATGATTTCGACGGACAAATTTTGGCGGGTAGATAATTGATTGGTTTTATCTCGGTAAATTCCAGAGAAGCGGACATCTTCAAATTCTTTAAAGACTTTTTTGTCAGGAGAAATAAGGTCTTCATTATTTGTAGCACCTGATGTCAGATACAGAAAGATTTTTTCGATGAGCCAATCAAATTCCTCGTGGGAATTAAATTCTTTGTAGCTGTAAAATCTCCAGCGCCAAATTCCGGTACCAAAGACAAACACATTTCTTTTTCCTGCCAAATCTTGAAAGAAAATTTGAGGAATATTTGATTGAATATTACCAAACATTTTGTTCAATAGCGCATTGGAAGTATTTTCATTTTTCATAGTCCATTTGCTATTTTCTAAGGGTGGGAGCCCATATAAAAAGGAAAGTTTTTTTTCAGGTATAGCAAAAGGAGAAAATTTTGGATTCAAATAACTTTCGGATTGGCTATAGGATAGTTTGGATTCTGATAAAGTTAGTATGTTTTGCGGCCAATTTTGACTTTGGTTGCCGAGGATAAATAAACAAGGCGTATTTTTATCTTGTAAGGCTTGTAATTTTTTGGTATTGGAATCGGTTAATTTACTTAAGTGAAAAACAAAAATATCTGCTGAATCTTTGTTGGCAGTCCATTGGAGATTAGCCAAACCGTTTATTGCTTGCTTTAATGCATTAATGTCGGGATGTGGCGCATCGGTTTCAACTGCAACTTTGACTTTTTTGTCAACCTGATCTATAAAAATGGTTTTTTGGTTGTTGTAAACATTGTGTTCGTTTTTGAGTGATGACAAGTTTACGCTAATCCTATTTAGCCCGTTTTTGGGTAGTTTTATATAAAAAATTTTGGTAGCAAAAAATCTCTTTTCTTCAATATGAATACTCTTTTGTTCGAGCAGTTTCCCATCAGAAAAAATAGAGACTTTAAAATTTTCACTTTTGGCACCGATGCAAGAAATATCCACATATATTGGTGTATAGTCTCCTTTTCGATTGACTTCATTATGGCGAATACCTTCAATTTTTAAATCAAGTTTTTGGGAGGTATCCCCAAACATCACGCAGTAAATTGGAAATTTAATTTTTGGCAAAAGATACCTAGGATTTTGCCCGTCATTTATTATGCCATCGCTTAACAGTACAAAGCCTTCAATTTTTTCTTCACCAAACAGAGTTTCACTAGTTGACAAACATTGAGACAAATTCGTCCTTTTTCCTGAAGCATCGAGAGAGTCTATACCAATTCTGGTATTTCTATCAAACTGAAGAAGTTTTAGGTCAAAATTTTCTTCAAGCTTTGTTGACCAAACCGATATCAGCGAATTAATTTTTTTAATATCATTTTTCATGGAGCTGGAATTGTCTACCGCTATAACAATTTTTGGATTTTCAAATACAGATTCACTTTTCTTTATTTCTGGATTTAATAGTAAAAAAAGTAACATAAAGGCAAGAAGAAATCTACAGATAAACAAAAAAGGCAAAAGCCATGATGGTGATAGAAACACCTTGTTTTTCTGGTTTCTCAAGTAGCTTAAACCAGAAATTACAAAAGACCCCGCAATAACCAATAGTAGATACCAATTTGGGTAATCTATTTCAATAGACCAATTCAATAAGGCGAAAATAAATTTTACTTAGCTACTCACATACAGGATGCTTCAAAAAATAATTAGTTATGTCATGAACAATTTCAACAATACTTTTGTCCCAACAAAATGGCAGAAGCTATCCATACCGATATTCTTATTATTGGCGCAGGTCCTACTGGTATATTTACTGTTTTTGAGGCAGGATTGGTTAAACTCAACTGTCACTTGATTGATGCACTACCTCAGGCTGGTGGACAATTGACAGAGATTTATCCTAAAAAGCCAATTTATGATATCCCAGGGTATCCTGAGGTTTTGGCAGGTGAATTGGTAGAAAATTTAATGAAACAAGCGGCTCCTTTTAAACCAGGATTCACCCTCGGTGAGCGTGCAGAATCTATAGAAAGGTTAAGTGATGGGAAATTTAAATTAACCACCAATAAAGGAACAGAGCATATAGCACCAGTAATTGCAATTGCGGGAGGTTTGGGTTGTTTTGAACCAAGAAAACCCGCATTAGAAAATTTGGAAAAATTTGAAGACAATGGCGTGGATTATATCATCAAGAATCCCGAAAAGTTCAAAAACAAAAAGGTAGTCATCGCGGGTGGAGGAGACAGTGCCTTAGACTGGACTATTCAACTTTCAGAAATCGTAGAGGAATTGACACTCGTGCACAGAAGAAAAAGCTTTAGAGGTGCTCTAGATAGTGTAGAAAAGTGCATGAATCTTGCAGAAATTGGGAAAATAAACCTCGTACTAGAGTCAGAAGTAGTGGAGCTTCGGGGCAGCGACTTCTTGCAGAAAGTTATTATCGCAAACAAAGCTTCACAGAAATTTAGTATAGACACAGACTTTTTCATACCGCTTTTTGGATTGTCTCCAAAATTGGGGCCAATTGCAGAGTGGAATTTGAATCTAAATAGGGAATCTATTGAAGTTAATCCACTAGACTACAGTACCAATGTGGAAGGCATTTATGCCATTGGAGACATCAACAACTATCCAGGTAAATTAAGGCTTATCCTGTGCGGATTTCATGAAGCTACACTAATGGTCCAAAGCGCATTTAAAAAAATATATCCAGACAAAAATTTGGTGCTGAAATACACAACGGTTACGGGTATCCATGAGTTTAGCTAAGGACATACAAGTTACATTAACTGATTTGGAAAGTAAAAAACACATTTTACTTATTCCAACCGACATGAATTTAAATTTGATGGAAGCTATACGAATTCATGAGCTTCCAATAAAGGCGACCTGCGGAGGCATGGCATTATGTGCAAGCTGTAATATTCGTATCACATCAAGTCACAAGTTGCCCGAAATGAATGAGGAAGAAGAGGCAATGCTTGATGAAGCTTTTGTTTTGGATGAAAAAGGCAGTCGTTTGGCCTGCCAAATAAAAGTGAATCCAACATTGGATGGACTTGAGTTTGAGCTTGGAGAATTAACAAGGAGTTAAATATTTGGCATGAATTTGGTACATACATTAGGCGTGCGTTTTTTTTTACTTTTCCTGCTGTTCGGTTTAGCTTTGGGTGCTACAGCACAAAGTAAGTCCCAAGAAATTGATAAGAGCAGCATGTTGATTAAGTTTTTTGAAAAAGGAGACGCTGAAGAATTGTTGCCCTACTTGGCGCCTCTAGTGGAGCTTGACTTGCCATCAAAAACTGGTGTTTTTGGGCAAAAACAATGCGTTTTGATTTTGCAAGAGTTTTTTAAAGAGCACCTACCAAAAACCTTTACAATAATACACTCCGGAGAATCAGAAGATCAATCATCTTTTTTTATTGGTCAATATCTGAGTTTGGCAGGAAAAGAATTTAGAGTTTCTATTTTTCTTCACCAAAGCAAAAAAAATAGTCTCATTCAAGAAATAGGTTTAGTACCATGAATTTTAAGCAAGCATCTATTCAAGCTATCATTACCAATGCCTTAAAAGAGGATGTTGGCCCAGAAGACTACTCAACATTGGCTTCTATTCCAGATAGCAAAAATGTAAATGCTCTTGTGTTAATTAAACAAAATGGGATAGTTGCAGGTATCGATTTGGCTGAGGAGATATTACATGTGGTTGACTCTTCTTTGGGTATTGAAAAATTGGTGGAAGACGGACAAAAAGTCAACCAAGGAACAACAGCTATGAAAATAGTTGGTCGTGTTCATAGCATACTCAAGGCAGAAAGACTGTTGCTAAATTTTATGCAGCGTTTAAGTGGCATTGCTACAGCAACATACCAAATGACAAATAAAATCGCGCACACAAAATGTAAAATTTTGGACACTAGAAAAACCACACCAAACTTGAGAATTTTGGAGAAATGGGCAGTTTTGCAAGGTGGGGGAGTAAACCACCGCTTTGGACTTTATGATATGGTCATGTTAAAAGACAACCATATTGATTGTGCTGGTGGCATAACTAGTGCTGTTGAAAATGCCTATAGATACTTAAAAGAGAATCAACTTAAGCTCAAAATTGAGGTTGAAACTCGCAGCATTGATGAAGTAAAAGAAGTCCTTGCAACCCAGAAAATAGATAGAATCATGTTTGACAACTTTAGTCCAGAAAAAATTAGAGAAGCGTTGAAATTGGTTCCAAATCATATACAAACAGAAGCCTCCGGTGGAATAACCGAAGATTCTATTGTATCCTATGCTGAAACTGGAGTACAGTTTATCTCAGTAGGAGCATTGACGCATAGCTACACAAGCTTGGACATCAGTCTCCTCATTGACATTGCTTAAATCTATAATTTTTCTATTTGACTTAAGATTTCTTCTGCCTCAGCCGTTTTTTTATCAGCGGCAGTTCTGTCTGTGTGAGACAAATTATAGGCCTCTTTCAATAGTTTTTCATAAGTTTTTTGTAGTTTCTCCTTCGGAGATTTTTTAGAAAATATGCCCATGATCTAAAAACATTACTGTACGCCAATGGTTCAAAGGCATTCAGAAATTGTGGGAAAATCATCCTACAGTTAATCTTTGTACCTTGTAATTTTGAACATGTAAATGAATATATCCATTATCGTGGCAATGGCAAAAAATAGAGCCATTGGTAAAAACAACGATCTACCTTGGCGCATAAAAGACGACATGAAAATTTTTCGTCAAACTACTTTAAATCACGTAGTTATGATGGGTCGAAAAAGTATGGAGAGCATGGGTAATAGGCCTTTAAAACATAGAACCAATTTAGTAATTACAAGAAGCAATACATACAATCCAGAAGGCGTAATTATTTGCAACTCTTTTGAGTCAGCAATTTCGCTTGCTAAAGACTTAGATGAAAAAGAGCTTTTTGTACTTGGTGGAGGTGAGGTTTATGCCCAACTAATTGACAAATGCAATAAAATGTATATCAGCCATATTCAAACTGATATCGTGGACGCAGATGTTTATTTCCCAGAGGTAGATTGGAGTAAATGGGAACAAATTTCTAGGGAGTCATTTGAGCAAAACGAAAGGAATGAATTTCCCTTTGATTTTACGATATATGAAAGAAAATAGTTAAGGCTCTATTCTTCCATACATTCTTGGAAAAGGGATCGCTTCCCTAACATGATGCAATTTACAAATCCAACTGACCAGTCTTTCCAAACCAAGCCCAAAACCAGAGTGTGGAACTGTTCCGTACCTTCTTAAGTCTAAATACCATTCAAACTCTTCCATAGGTAATTTATGTTCTATGATTTTTTCTTTAAGCCACTCAACATCTGTTTCTCTCTCTCCTCCGCCTACAATTTCTCCATAACCTTCTGGCGCAAGTAAATCAACTCCTCGCGCAAATTTTGGGTTATCTGGATTTCGTTTCATGTAAAAAGCTTTTATTTCATGTGGCCAATCGTAAACCATTACAGGTACATCAAACATTTTGGTCAAAACGGTTTCGTCACTTCCTCCAAAGTCATTCCCATAAGCAAAATTTTTGGCACTTTCGAGCCACTGGGGCAAATTTCTCTGATCCTCTTCGATTTGCTTTATACGTTGTTTTTGTTTGTCAATGGTGCTTTGAAGAAATGCCAACTTTCCTTTTTTGATCCCGCCTTTAGTGATAATATGTTGTCTTTCTTCATTGTCCATTTCAAGTTTTTCTTTTTCCTCTTTTAATTCTTGTAGTTCTTTTTGAATTAAGTCCAAGGTACTTTGACCATTTACTTTTTCTTGTCCTTTCAGTATTTGGACGGCTTGATCGTAACTTAAACGTGTAAATGATTTTTCCACGCTTCTTAGTGGTTCTAGATCTCTATCCAAAACGTTCAATTCCTTCTCATTTTTTGCTAAAACCTCTGCAACAACATGTTGAATAAACTTTTCTATTACATCCATATTTTGGAAAATATCGCAAAAGATCATTTCTGGCTCAATCATCCAAAATTCTGCAAGATGTCTCCGTGTTTTTGATTTTTCCGAACGAAAAGTTGGGCCAAAAGTATAAATCTTACCTAGAGCCATTGCCATTGCTTCACCGTACAATTGTCCAGATTGAGATAAGTAAGCTTCATTTTCAAAATAGTCTACCGTAAATAAATCCGTCGTCCCTTCACAGGCATTGGCAGTTAAAATGGGTGCGTCCATTTGCACAAAACCTTCTTTTTGAAAAAAATTGTGAATGGAAAATATGATGGTGTTTCTAACACGCATGATAGCCCATTGTCTCCGACTTCTAAGCCACAAATGTCGCTTATCCATCAAAAATTCCGCTCCATGTTCTTTGTTGGCGATTGGATATTCGCTTACGTTTTGAATTATCTTAGCCTCATCGACATGAATTTCATATCCGCCAATTTGCCGCTCGTCTTGGACAACTTTACCTGCAATTTCAAGGCTACTCTCCAAGCCCAAAGACGCAATTTCTTGGAATAACTTTTCATCAATATTGTCTGCTGAGACAATACACTGAACTATTCCAGAACCATCTCTTAGGTTGAGAAAAACCAAACCTTTACTCTCTCTTTTATTGGCAACCCAACCTTGAATTTGTGCGGTTTGCCCATTTTTTTTTGCTAAATCTTCTATTCTCATGAGAAAAATATTTACGCCTCAATTACTTTTGGCAAAAATACAATCTCAAAATGCAATCTAAATGGCATTTATTAAACAGACATTAAGCCAAAAGCTTTTACAAAAACTCTCTCCTCAGCAAATTCAATTTATTAAGCTACTGCAATTGAATACGCTAAACTTTGAACAGCGGGTTCAGGAGGAGCTTATTGAAAACCCTGCCTTAGAAGAAGGTGCAGATCTTGTAAATGATGAAGTAGATTTTCAAGAAGAGAGTTCGGACACCGATTTTCAAGATGATTTTGACATTTCGGACTACCTGCAAGACGATGATACTGGGGGTGTGCGAATGAGTGAAAGTATCGATCCTAATGAGGATAAAGAGGAATTGCCCATTGTTGCACTTGAAAACTTTAGAGAAACTTTAGAAAAACAGGTCTTGCCAATTCTTGAAAATGAAGAAGATGAGGAGCTTGCTCAACAGCTAATAGGGTCTTTCGAGGATGATGGTTATTTGAGAAGACCTATCAAGTCAATTGTAAACGATTTACTTTTTACCAAGAATATTCAAACTACTGAAGCAAAGCTCGAGGAGATATTAAAACTAATTCAGGAATTTGATCCTCCTGGCGTTGGGTGTAGAGATTTACAAGAATGTTTGACTTTACAATTAGAGAGAAGAGAGGAGCTTAGTGGGAAGAATCCTATTTTGGCTTTGGCCAGAATTATTGTGGAAGACCACTTTCAAGATTTTTCGAAAAAACACTATCAAAAAATTATTGACAAACTTGAAATATCAGAAGCGTATTTAAAGGAAGGTATTGAGCTTATCTCCAAATTGAATCCAAAACCCGCTGCCCAGACAGGGGGCTTGCAAAAAAGAGATTATATAATTCCAGATTTTATTGTCAAAGAATCCTATGGAGAGTTAGAGATCATTTTAAACCAAAGAAATTCTCCAGAGCTGCGAATAAGTAAATCTTTTGAAGAAACTCTTCGAACATATGGCGACTCCGATAAAAAAGATAAACAGCTTAACCAAGCTACGCAATTCGTCAAACAAAAAATTGATGGCGCAAAGTGGTTTGTAGAGTCTGTAAAACAGAGGAGAAATACTTTGCTCAGTACAATGCGTGCCATTGTTGATTTTCAAAAAAACTTTTTTCTTACAGGTGATGAAAAGGAGCTTAAGCCGATGATATTAAAGGATATAGCAGATAAAATTAATATGGATATCTCTACAATTTCAAGGGTGGCCAATAGCAAATATGTTGAAACTAGTTATGGTATTTTCGTGCTTAAATTTTTCTTTTCTGAAGGAATTATTACGGCTAGTGGAGAGGAAGTTTCCACCCGAGAAGTGAAAAGAATTTTACAAGAGGAAATAGATAAAGAAGATAAATTCAAACCACTAACAGACGAAAAATTAATGCAATTGCTCAAAGAGAGGGGATATAAAATTGCTCGAAGGACTGTAGCAAAATATAGAGAACAACTTAACATTCCAGTTGGAAGATTAAGAAAACAATTATAGAATGCAAAATTTAGCCAAATTTATATCGGCTTTCTTTTTCCCATCCACCTGGGCACTATTCGGCACCTATTTTGCGCTATACAAAGACAACAATGTTTATTTCGCTATCGGTGAAACGAATTATTACTTTTTCATTTTTGTACTTCTTTACCTTATTCTTCCCCTTGGGTTATTAATGATTGGAAAGAAAAGTGTAAAGTTAAAAGTAATTAGCTTGCCTAAGCGCGAAAGCCGGCACATTTACTTGTTCATTTTCGCTGTATACTTTTTGCTTATTTATTCTTTTTTCAGAGGAGATATATCACCTTTTATAGAAGTATCTTTATTGGCTTCAAGTATCACCTTTTGCATCGCTTTTGTGGTAAATCTAAAAGTAAAGGCAAGCCTACATATGATAGGTTTACTCGGATTTATCGCGCAAATGATTTACCTCTTTTCAATGAACAATCATTTGTCAACATATTGGCTACTCATTTTCACCATCTTTGTTCCAATTGTTTTGTGGAGCAGGCTTTTTCTGAAGGCCCACACCCTTATAGAAACTATTTATGGAAGCATTTTGGGCTTGTTCATTAATGGAATTGTATTCTATTTGTATTATGGATTACCAAGCTATTGAATTTTCAAAAGAAAACAGCATTTTAACAATAGCATTAAACAGGCCTGAAGTGTTTAATGCCTTCAATGAGCAACAAAGTCATGAGCTGCAGGATGCCTTAAAAAAGGCCAAGAAAGATGTTGAAATTCGAGCAGTGGTGATAACCGGAAAAGGAAAAGCATTCTGCTCAGGACAAGACTTAAAATCAATAAAAGATAATACAGGCAATAGATCTTTATCTGAATCTTTATACAAAAGATATAACCCGATAATCAAAGCCATTTGTCATTTAGATAAGCCAGTTATAGGTAAAATAAATGGTGTTGCTGCAGGTGCAGGTTGTTCCTTGGCGCTTGCATGTGATTTCCTCATAGCTTCGGATAAAGCCAGTTTTATTGAAGTTTTTGTTAATGTAGGTTTGGTAATGGATTCTGGTTCGAGCTATTTTTTACCGCGCTTGGTGGGCACCAAAAAAGCATTCGAACTTGCAACTTTGGGAACCAAAGTAGATGCAGAAAAAGCCTTGGCGCTAGGCCTTGTAAATAAAGTTGTACCACATGATGAATTGGACCTTCAAACAAACGAAGTGGCAAAAAAATACGCCAAGGCGCCTACAAAAGCCATTGCCATGATGAAAAAAATGTTGCTTCAATCAAATTCATCTTCTTTGGAAGAAATGTTGCAACTTGAAGCATATTACCAAGAAATTGCAGGACAAACCGAAGACTATAAGGAAGGGGTCGCCGCATTCATTGAAAAGAGAAAAGCCAATTTTACAGGGGAATAAATTAAGTAGGTATAGACAAAAACTTAGCACTTTAGAAGCTACAAAAAATCAAAATGTTGTAGTTTTGCCAAATGGTTTTCGACCTAAATTTAATCCAAAAATATTACCAAAAATTACCAAATCAAATTGAGCAAATACGTCGCACGCTCGGTAGACCTTTAACATTAACAGAAAAAATATTATATGGGCATTTATGGTCTAATGAAGTTCATGAACACCGCAGGGGAGAATCCTATGTAGACTTTGCCCCTGATAGAGTGGCCATGCAAGATGCAACTGCTCAAATGGCACTTTTGCAGTTTATGCAAAGTGGCAGAGATAAAGTCGCTGTTCCTTCTACTGTGCATTGTGATCATTTAATTCAAGCCAAGGTAGGTGCTGAAAAGGATTTACAAACAGCAGTTGATACAAACCAAGAAGTTTATGATTTCCTCCAATCGGTATCTAATAAATTTGGTTTGGGCTTTTGGAAGCCAGGAGCGGGCATTATACACCAAGTGGTTTTAGAAAACTATGCTTTCCCGGGTGGTATGATGATTGGAACAGACTCACATACACCAAATGCAGGAGGATTAGGTATGATAGCTATAGGCGTTGGTGGTGCAGATGCTGTAGATGTAATGGCAGGGATGCCATGGGAATTAAAATTTCCAAAACTTATTGGGGTAAAATTGACTGGCCGGATGAGTGGTTGGACCTCTGCTAAAGATATAATCCTTAAAGTAGCTGGTATTCTTTCGGTAAAAGGTGGTACTGGTTGTATAGTAGAATACTTTGGAGAAGGCGCAGATGCCCTATCCTGCACTGGAAAAGGCACCATTTGTAACATGGGTGCTGAAATTGGAGCTACCACCTCCTTATTTGCATACGGTCCGCAGATGGAAAAGTACCTTAGAGGAACAAAAAGAGCTGAAGTTGCAGATGCTGCCAACAAAGTCATTGAGCATCTTCGAGGAGATCAAGAGGTATATGATCAACCAGAAAAATATTACGATCAAGTAATAGAAATTGATCTGAATACTTTAGAGCCACACATTAATGGCCCATTTACCCCTGATCTTGCAACACCCATTTCTAAATTTGCCGAGGCAGTAAAAGAAAATCAATGGCCTGAAAAATTAGAAGTGGGGCTGATTGGTTCTTGTACAAATTCAAGTTATGAAGATATGAGCCGCTCTGCTTCATTGGCTCAGCAAGCCATTGAAAAAAAATTGAAAGTTAAAGCCGAATTTACCGTTACCCCAGGTTCTGAATTGGTTCGATATACAGCAGAACGTGACGGAATTCTTGAAAAGTTCGGCCAAATAGGGGGTGTTGTTTTGGCCAACGCATGCGGACCGTGCATCGGTCAGTGGGCAAGGCATAATGACAATCCAGAAAAGAAAAATTCAATCATTACTTCTTTTAACAGAAATTTTGCAAAAAGAAATGATGGGAATCCCAATACGCATTCATTTGTGGCTTCTCCAGAAATAGTTACTGCCATGACCATTGCGGGCTCAATGACCTTTAACCCACTAAAAGATACATTGACCAATGAAAATGGAGAGCAAGTAAGCTTG
Source organism: Bacteroidetes bacterium MED-G17 (assembly GCA_002457675.1). GTDB lineage: Bacteria > Bacteroidota > Bacteroidia > NS11-12g > UBA9320 > MED-G17. The sequence goes on along the minus strand of NTKK01000010.1, from coordinate 3,862 downwards.
GAAGAACCTAAAGGATTGGATTTCCCACCCCTGGGTTTTGACGTTGAAGATGCTGGCTATCAGTCGCCTGCCGAAGACGGTTCTAAAATAAAAGTAGTGGTTGACCCCAATAGCAATAGGCTACAACTTCTCGAAAGCTTTTCTCCTTGGGAGGGTCAAGACCTCAAAGGACTCAAACTACTCATAAAAGCGAAAGGAAAATGCACCACTGACCATATTTCTATGGCAGGTCCTTGGCTAAAATATAGGGGGCATTTGGACAATATCTCAAACAATTTGTTAACAGGTGCTGTAAATGCTTTTAACGAGAAAACAGACCACGTGCTCAACCCAATTAACCAAAAATATGAAGGTGTTCCACAAGTAGGAAGAACCATTAAAGCAGCAGGTGAATATAGTTTGGTAGTGGGCGAAGAAAACTATGGCGAAGGAAGTAGCAGGGAGCATGCAGCCATGGAGCCCAGGCATCTCGCCGTTAGGGCGGTAATCGTCAAGTCTTTTGCTAGAATTCATGAAACAAATCTCAAAAAGCAAGGAGTTTTGGCACTTACTTTTGCCAAGCCTTCAGATTACGACCGTATTTTGGAGAACGATACCTTTGATATAATTGGTTTAGAAAACTTTGGTCCAGATGTATCTTTAACATTGGTCGCCAATCATAAAGATGGAACAAAAACAAGCATTGAGGCAAAACATACATTCAACGAAACGCAAATAGAATGGTTTAGAGCAGGAAGTGCTTTGAACAAGATAAAAGCGAAATTGACTTAAATAGGGACTAAAATACCTGGGTCATTTATTTGAATGGCTTTGGGTTTTTCTTTTTCCAAAACATAATGTAGATCAAATTCCCTTTTGGTGTGAACTATCGCCAAACATTCGTCGTTTAGCGTTCTGTCGAACAAAAAAAGTTGAAGGATCCCGTCTTCGGTGAGGCCTTTGTCTCTAGTCAATTCAAAATGATGTTGTGCTACACATCCACCTCTGTACTTTAAGCCCAAATACAAAATACCTGACTGCATTTTCGCATAGCGAAAATCGTATTGGTACAATTCAATATCATCAAAATCTTCAGCTATGGCTATGGGAAGCATAAATGCTACAAAGATAGACAATTGAAGTAGGCTAAACAGTTCGCGCATAAATCGGTTTTTATTTGGGTCTGAAGAAAGACGTTTAAAGATTTTTCTAAGAAGAAAAAAAGTGAAGATTTTATAAAAACTTAGATAAGGATTTTTATGTGTATTCGAAGAAACTACCTACGAAAAGAATTGCAAGTGATAAATTAATAAAACGCTTACCTAGAAAGGATTTGAAAGAATGTGAAAAAGATTGAACTGCTTAGCGCCCCATCCTGGAATTATTATTTCAGTATAAAATATTGATAATCATTATTTTATATGTAATAAAATTTTCATGGTGAAACAAATTATAGACTGAAATTTGTCATATAGTTTTGTTGAGAAAAATTTGATAAAATAATTAGAATACATAAACTCATGCGCAGAATTTATAGTCGATAAATTCTTTTTTTAGTTTTAGGTTAAATGTACCCTAAAGTAAACCCATATTCCATAAGAATAATATTCTAGCAAATGTAATGTCTGCACCCATGGCATGGATTGCTTTTGCCTTTTTGAAACCGATAAAAGTAGATAATGCCAATAATAAGAGGCTAAAATTTTTCGTAAATGGAAAATATCCTAAAAATTTGGTAAAACGAAAGGGGAGGAAAACTTCGCTCTACATTATCTTTTTGTAAAGTGATGTATTTTTAATAAGTATGAAATATTTCTTTTTATTTTGCAAAATCAAATCTTTAAAATCAGAATATCTTCTAGCCATAGTATTTATACTTGTAGCGGTTATATCTTTTATTTTTATTCGAAATTTCTATAGTTTCATAGAAAAAGAACACAATGAGATAAGCCTGCATAAGAAAATGATAATGGATGAGAATTCGCCTGATCCAGGCAAAACTGCGGCTGTTTCTTATGAAAAACCAAAAAATATACCTAAGGTCAAAACAGGTATTTATTTCGAAAGAATTGAGTCTCTTGCAATTAAAAACTCACAATGGACAGGGGAATTTTATTTATGGTTTACTTGGAATCAGTCGGAGGTTGACTTTTTAGGTATAAGACCATTATTGGCAAAACAGTATGAATTAAATACCCTAAATGAACTTAAGTTAAAGTCAATTATGAATGAGCTTAACTTAAGCTCATTGCCAATATCTGTAATTAACGGCGAAATTGAGTCTTTTAATGAAGTTTCTAGAAATATCACATTAGCCCCCAACGAGTTGTCTTATGTTCAATTTAAAGTTAAAGCCCAAATAACTCAATTTTTTGATGTAACACTATTCCCAATTGATGCACATGATCTTTTAGTTTCTATTGAACACGCTTGGTTAAATAGGCAAAAAGTATTGTTAGTTCCAGATACAAATGATACGAAAATTAGTTCTCGAGTTTCTATAACAGGCTACAAAATTCTTAGAAAAACTTCTAAAATTATAGAAAAGCCTCATGCATATAAATCAGCTAGAGGCAATCCAAATTTACCAAGTGGCTTTAAGGTTGATTTTTCACAAATTAGGATGTCTGTCCCAATAAAAAGAGGGGGCATTGAAGGGGTCTTCAAATTATTTTTAATTGTCTATGTGGCGGTAATAGTTGCTTTTTTAGGAACTTTGGCCAAAGACCCTTCTAGATTTGTGGTAGGATCATTGTTCACTGCTGCTGGTTCAAGTATTATTTTATCTTCAAAATTACCAACCACAGATATCATTACGCTTGCTGAATTTATCAATGGATTTGCATTAATTACCATTATTATCATTATCATAGTGACTGTCTTAATTTCAATTATTACTAAAGCTGATGGAGTAATAACTAAGAGTGAAAAATATTGGTCATTGTCGATTTATTTATTATTAGCTTTAGCTTATGTGATATTAAATTATTCTGCCTTATCATTAGTCATTTAAATTGAAATCTGTTGCCTTAATTCTTTCTTTTTTTTTCGTTGCCCATTCAACAGGTCAAATTTTAAACGTTGAAAATATCAAATCAATAACGGATAAAAATAGACACTTTTTTTTGAGCCAAGATAAAGGTGAGTTAAATATTGGAAATTTTGCTACCCTTACCTCAGAGACAAAATTATCTTATCATCATTCGATAAATAAAAATGAATTAAGGTTTATAGCTGGATATGATTATAGATCTCAAGATAGGCGAAGACTCAAATCTGATTTAGTAATTCATGCACGCAACAATCTTCATCTTTTCAAAGATTCACTAAATTCAATATTTTTCTTTACTCAAAGGGGCAACTCTATGCCACTAAATATGAAACTACGCGCACTTTTAGGGACTGGATATAGGCACAATTTGTACAAAGGTGACAAAGGATATCTTGATATAGCCGTTGGAAGTTTTTATGAGTATGAGGATTATGAAAGTAATGATGAGGTTTTTACGGCAAATAATTGGCGAGTCAACTTAAATGTATTTAGTTCATTTAAGATTTCTGAAAAAATATTGATCGCTCAAAGCGCATACGTTCAACTTAATGCTCTAAATACTGGAGATTTAAGAATTTTATTTGACCCAGAACTCATTTTTAAATTTTCAGAGTATTTTAGTTTTAGCCTAAAAGGCAAAACTAGATACCATACTACGCCATATTTAAGTAGCTTATTGCTTAATGACACAAGAATCAAAACGGGTTTGAATTTAATTTTTTGAATTAAAATTTCACCAAAAATATTTTTTCTCCTCAATGCCACAAACGGCATTCCTTTTGTGAGGAAATAATGAATATTTGATTTTTTATTTCGGTTTGATTCAATAAT
>NTKK01000001.1 GCA_002457675.1 Bacteroidetes bacterium MED-G17 | reverse complement strand
AGACCGAACTGTCTCACGACGTTCTGAACCCAGCTCGCGTGCCACTTTAATGGGCGAACAGCCCAACCCTTGGGACCTTCTCCAGCCCCAGGATGTGACGAGCCGACATCGAGGTGCCAAACCGCGCCGTCGATATGAGCTCTTGGGCGCGATCAGCCTGTTATCCCCGGAGTACCTTTTATCCTTTGAGCGATGGCCCTTCCATACAGAACCACCGGATCACTATGTCCGTCTTTCGACCCTGATCGACTTGTCAGTCTCTCAGTCAAGCACCCTTGTGCCATTACACTCTACGTACGATTACCAACCGTACTGAGGGTACCTTTGAAAGCCTCCGTTACTTTTTTGGAGGCGACCACCCCAGTCAAACTACCCACCACACACTGTTCCCGTAATCGGGTTAGATTCCAACTAGATAAAGGGTGGTATTTCACCAACGACTCCCCCCTGACTAGCGCCAGAAGATCAAAGTCTCCCACCTATCCTACACATTATATAGTCAAAATCAATGTGAAGCTGTAGTGAAGGTTCACGGGGTCTTTTCGTCCCATTGCGGGTAACCGGCATCTTCACCGATACTACAATTTCACCGAGCTCGTGGTCGAGACAGTGCCCAGATCGTTACACCATTCGTGCAGGTCGGAACTTACCCGACAAGGAATTTCGCTACCTTAGGACCGTTATAGTTACGGCCGCCGTTTACCGGGGCTTCAGTCAATTGCTTCGCCGAAGCTAACAACCTTCCTTAACCTTCCGGCACCGGGCAGGTGTCAGGCCTTATACATCATCTTTCGATTTTGCAAAGCCATGTGTTTTTGATAAACAGTCGCCTGGGCCATTTCTCTGCGCCCCACCGAAGTGGGGACCCCTTATCCCGAAGTTACAGGGTTAATTTGCCGAGTTCCTTAACCACGACTCACTCGAGCGCCTTAGGATATTCTCCTCGACTACCTGTGTCGGTTTGCGGTACGGGCTATTGTTGAGGCTTTTCTTGGAAGAAAATTCACAACTTCGCTTCGCCCGAAGGCTAAGCTCAACGGGGACTTCCGTCACCCCGTAGCTGCTACAATTCTCCGTCCCCTTCAACTGGTACAGGAATATTAACCTGTTTTCCATCGGCTTCCCTGAATCGGTACACCTTAGGACCCGACTAACCCTGATCCGATTAGCGTTGATCAGGAAACCTTAGTCATACGGCGAGCGGGTTTCTCACCCGCTTAATCGTTACTTATGCCTACATTTTCTTTTCCAAATTCTCCAACAGACTTTACAATCTGCCTTCACTGAAATTGGAATGCTCCCCTACCATAAATCCATAGCTTCGGTAGTATTCTTAATGCCCGATTATTATTTATGCATGATCGCTCGACTAGTGAGCTGTTACGCACTCTTTAAATGAATGGCTGCTTCCAAGCCAACATCCTAGCTGTCAATGCAATCAAACCACATTAGATCAACTTAGAACACATTTAGGGACCTTAGCTGATGGTCTGGGTTCTTTCCCTCTCGGACAAGGACCTTAGCACCCATGCCCTCACTCCCAGGAAACATATACTAGTATTCGGAGTTCGTCTGGGTTCGGTAGGCGGTGAAGCCCCCTTACCCAATCGGTAGCTCTACCTCTAGTACACTTAACCTGAGGCTGTTCCTAAAAACATTTCGGGGAGTACGAGCTATCTCTCAGTTTGATTGGCCTTTCACCCCTACCCACAGTTCATCTAAACACTTTTCAACGTGAACTAGTTCGGTCCTCCACTATGTGTTACCACAGCTTCAACCTGACCATGGGTAGATCACCAAGGTTCGCGTCTGCCTCCACTGACTTTCGCCCTATTCAGACTTGCTTTCGCTACGGCTTCGTACCAGAAGTACTTAACCTTGCCAGGGAAGAGCAACTCGTAGGCTCATTATGCAAAAGGCACGCCGTCGCCCGAAGGCTTCGACCGCTTGTAAACGTACGGTTTCAGGTTCTTTTCACCTCTCTGTTCGAGATACTTTTCACCTTTCCCTCACGGTACTTGTTCGCTATCGGTCTCTCAGGAGTATTTAGCCTTACCAGATGGTGCTGGCAGATTCAGACAGAGTTTCACCGGCTCCGCCCTACTCAGGTGCCATCTTACGATGATCTGATTTCGTATACGGGACTGTCACCCTCTATGGTTGGCTTTCCCAAGCCATTCTACTATCTACACATCATATATTTTGATGGTCCTACAACCCCTAAACGGCATTGCTACACGCTTAGGTTTGGGCTAATTCCATTTCGCTCGCCACTACTCTGGAAATCACTCTTGTTTTCTCTTCCTCCGCTTACTTAGATGTTTCAGTTCAGCGGGTTAGCTTAAATCCAATAAATTGGATGGGTTGCCCCATTCGGAAATCTGCGGATATAATATTTATAGACAATTTCCCGCAGCTTATCGCAGCCTATCACGTCCTTCATAGCCTCTGAGAGCCAAGGCATCCACCGTACGCCCTTAAGTAACTTAATTATTTTATTAATTTTTGATTAAAATTTTTACTCGTTTACTTCCAACATGTCAAAGAACATTATGCAAAATTCCGAAGAAAAATGCAAGAGCTTAATGTTGAGGAGTTGAACCTCATTTTGTTAAGAACAAATGCCCCTATTGGCACATTAAATTACACCGTGTCGAAATTGGTGGAGGATAACGGAGTCGAACCGTTGACCTTCTGCGTGCAAAGCAGACGCTCTAGCCAGCTGAGCTAATCCCCCAATGTTGTATGGTACTAAAGAATAAACCTTTAGCGCTATACCTTGTAGTCTCGGGCGGACTTGAACCGCCGACCCCTACATTATCAGTGTAGTGCTCTAACCAACTGAGCTACGAGACTATAAAAGTCTGTTTATTGCCCAACACTGGTGTAGTATTGTAAAGAACAAATATTGAAGAAATTGGAATAACAAGCCCACAAGTCTTCTAGAATTCTCTAGAAAGGAGGTGGTCCAGCCACACCTTCCGGTACGGCTACCTTGTTACGACTTAGCCCCAGTTATCGGTATAACCCTAGGCGACTCCTTGCGGCAATCGACTTTAGGTTCTCCCAACTTCCATGGCTTGACGGGCGGTGTGTACAAGGCCCGGGAACGTATTCACCGCATCATGGCTGATATGCGATTACTAGCGATTCCACCTTCATGGAGTCGAGTTGCAGACTCCAATCCGAACTGAGATCGGCTTTTTGAGATTTGCTTCTTGTCACCAAGTCGCTGCTCTTTGTACCGACCATTGTAGCACGTGTGACGCCCAGGACGTAAGGGCCATGATGACTTGACGTCGTCCCCACCTTCCTCACTACTTACGTAGGCAGTCTCTCTAGAGTCCCCAACTAAATGCTGGCAACTAGAGATAGGGGTTGCGCTCGTTGCGGGACTTAACCCAACACCTCACGGCACGAGCTGACGACAGCCATGCAGCACCTTGACATTCGTTCCGAAGAAAAATCACCTTTCGGCAAAAGGCAAATGCCATTTAAGCCCTGGTAAGGTTCCTCGCGTATCATCGAATTAATCCACATGCTCCACCGCTTGTGCGGGCCCCCGTCAATTCCTTTGAGTTTCAACCTTGCGATCGTACTCCCCAGGTGGTTCACTTAATGCTTTCGCTTGGCCGCTGACAGTGTATCGCCAACAGCGAGTGAACATCGTTTACAGCGTGGACTACCAGGGTATCTAATCCTGTTCGCTCCCCACGCTTTCGTGCCTCAGCGTCAGTACCGGTTTAGTTGACTGCCTTCGCAATTGGTGTTCTATATCATATCTAAGCATTTCACCGCTACATGATATATTCCATCAACCTCAACCGGACTCAAGAACAACAGTTTCAATGGCAATTCTACAGTTAAGCTGCAGGCTTTCACCACTGACTTATTGTCCCGCCTACGCACCCTTTAAACCCAATAAATCCGGACAACGCTTGGATCCTCCGTATTACCGCGGCTGCTGGCACGGAGTTAGCCGATCCTTATTCGTATAGTACCGTCAGCCCTTGTAGAAACAAGGGGTTTCTTCCTATATAAAAGCAGTTTACGACCCATAGGGCTGTCTTCCTGCACGCGGCATGGCTGGGTCAGACTTTCGTCCATTGCCCAATATTCCCTACTGCTGCCTCCCGTAGGAGTCTGGTCCGTGTCTCAGTACCAGTGTGGCGGATCATCCTCTCAAACCCGCTACCCATCGCGGTCTTGGTGAGCCGTTACCTCACCAACTAACTAATGGGACGCATGCCCATCTTTAACCGCCGGAGCTTTGATATTGTAATCATGCGATTCCAATATATTATGGGGGATTAATTTGAATTTCTTCAAGCTATACCCCAGTTAAAGGTAGGTTGCATACGTGTTACGCACCCGTGCGCCGGTTTCTGTTTAATGCAAGCATTAAACTTCTCCCTCGACTTGCATGTATTAGGCCTGCCGCTAGCGTTCATCCTGAGCCAGGATCAAACTCTTCGTAGTAAAAAATTTTAAAGTTTAATTCTGACTTGTGTTTCTCAAAGTAAATCTTTGAGGGCTTGCTATTCCTAATTACTTCAAAGAACTTTTGTTAACTTTTAGTTAACTTCCTATCAAAGGGGGTGCAAATTTAAGTCCAGTTTTCTAATCCACAAACAAAAGTTTTAATTTTTTTTGTTTGTTTTTCAACTTGCTGTGTCTTACTAACTGCACATCCGTTTTGACGGGGATGCAAATCTACACCTAATTTTAGATGTGCAAGGTTTTTTTTACTTTTTTTATGCTTTTATGCCACAACCAATTGCTTTGGTAATCGTAGGCTCAATGGGTAGGCTATTTTCAATGGAGTTTATAGCCGCTTCGATGTAGTTTATTTTAACTGATTCTGCGTCTTGGTAGTTGTCATCTATTGTACCCGTATAGCGCAGGACAAATGAACCATTGGAATTTTGTAAGAAAAAAACATGTGGTGTTTTGGTAGCTCCAAAAATTGGATAAATCTTTTGTCCTTCATCAAATAAATAGGGAAAATTGAAACCTTTCTCTTTAGCCCGAACTTTCATTTCATCAAAACCATCTTCTGGCTCTAACTCCGGATTGTTAGGATTTATTGCTAAAATGGGATAGTCCGTTTTGATTTTGGCATTTAAAGATATGATTCTATCCTCATATGCTTTAGCAAATGGACAGTGATTGCAGGTAAAAATGACAACCACACCTTTTTTATCGGTATAATTTGACAAGGAAATAGATGAATCATTTATATTTTTTAGGGTGAAATCAGCTACTGTATCGCCAATTTGATAACCTGTAGCTTTATTTTGTGTATTTTGATTTTCTTTTTGGGTTCGTGTGCATGCGGCCAATCCAAAGATGACAAAAAGACAAATGGTTCTTGTTTTACTCATTTTTTATTATTCTATTTAAATCTGCTAAATTAAGTGATCCCTCATAAAATTGTTTGATTTCATCTCTTATAATCAAAGTCGCTGGGATTGCACCCGACCAAGATGAATCAATATCATTTATCCAAAAGTTACTATTGGGGTCATTAAGATGCACAACTGTTTGGGCTATATTTTCTCTTTTTAAAAATGGTTTGACTAGCTTTTCAACTTGACTAGGCATGTCTAGGTTTACCAAAATAAGTTCTACATTTTCATTTTCTTGAGCAAATTCAATGAAATAGGGCAATTCGGCAACACACGGTTTACACCAAGTTGCCCAAAAATTGAGCAACCGTATGTTGTCAGTTTTTACAGGTAGATATTTTTCTTTAAATACCTCATAATTATACGACGGAATTTCCTTCTCCACGTATTTTACTTTTTGCCTCCCATGACCACAGGAAATTAATACACAAGTAAATAAAAGTACACTAGCCTTCATGTTTCTCCAATAATATTTTTTTTTGATAGCGGGTTTGAACTAAGTCAACCAAAATAAGAATGGTTAATACAAAGTAAAAGGTTGTTTTGCTCATTGGTGTGATGCATTTTTCAAAGAAAGATAAATGAGCTAAATGTCCTCCTTCGGTAAGCAGCATAATTCCAACTAGGAATAGAATGAAGAGTCCTAGCACCTCATATAGTCTGTTTTTCGCTAGAAAATTGGCGATTCTATTTGCCAGTAGAATCATAAGTATTCCTCCAACAATAATGGCCGTTGCCATCAGCCAAAATTGATACTTTCCAGAGGTTGGTTCTTTAGCTAAAGCCATAGCACTCAAAATACTATCAAAACTAAATACCAAATTCATCAAAATGATAGTAGCCAATACCTTATTAAAAGATGTCACACCTTGTTTTTTTTCTGTATGTCGGAGCTGCATCATATGCCAAATCTCTTTCACTGATGTATAAAGAATAAAGATTCCTCCTACAATAACTATTAAAGCATGCAAATTTATTTGAGCTTTAACCCAATTTGTGTGAAAGGACAAAAAGGGTTTTTGGAATGATTCAATAAGTTCAATGAGCAAAAATAATAGCGCAATCCTCAGTAAAATAGCAATTGAAATACCCAACATTCGCACTTTGTTTTGTTGTTTAATCGTTACTCTTTTTGAGATTAGTGAAATGTAAAGTAGGTTATCAAAACCTAGAACTGCTTGTAATAAAATCAACATTAATAAAGTGAAAATAGATGCTACCATTGCCCAAATTTATCCAATCTTTTGTGAGGATATTATTTTTCTTTATTTTTAAACACTCCTTACGGTGATGATTAATTTATTCTTAGTTTTATTGTTTTTATCAATCCTTTATGCATTGAAAGTCAAAAATAAAAAGGGTCATGAAGCTAGATATAGAAAAAGAAAAATTATTGGGCCCAATACTTTTTTCATTCTAGGCTTACCGTATATTTTTATTTTCTCTTTAGTAGATGAATATTTTTTTGAAGGTATTTCCTCTATAACCCAAATATGTTGCATCAATTTGTCATTTGTAATTTTTGGTACTTTTTTATCTTTCTCAATTTCGCATTTAATTTTTTTGATTAGAAGGTCGGTAATCAAGTATTATTAGCTTATTGGTTTATTTTTGCTCAAGCAATGAGAACGGTTCAGTTTAGGGAAGCCATTCGCGAGGCTATGCAAGAAGAAATGCGCGTTGATGATTCCATCATTCTTATGGGTGAAGAAGTTGCCGAATACAATGGCGCGTACAAAGTAAGTAAAGGCATGTTGGACGAATTTGGTGAAAAAAGAATTATTGACACCCCTATTTCAGAATTGGGTTTTGGTGGTATTGGTGTGGGTGCAGCAATGAATGGTTTACGACCAATTATTGAGTATATGACATTTAATTTTTCGTTGGTAGGAATTGACCAAATAATAAATAATGCCGCCAAAATGTACTCCATGAGCGGAGGCCAAATTAAGGTTCCCATAGTCTTTAGAGGGCCTACAGGTTCAGCAGGGCAACTGGGTGCTACACATTCTCAAAATTTTGAAAATTGGTTTGCCAATACACCTGGATTGAAAGTAGTTGTACCAAGTAATTGTGCAGACGCAAAAGGCTTACTTAAAACAGCTATAAGAGATGACAATCCAGTAATTTTTATGGAAAGTGAGCAGATGTATGGAATGAAAGGTGAGATACCCGAAATAGAGTATACCCTGCCCATAGGCAAAGCTAGAATTGATCAAGAAGGTAGCGATGTTACCTTAGTAAGTTTTGGGAAATTTATGCGTATCGCAGAAAATGCTACGAAAGCTTTAAGCGAAGAGGGGATTTCTGCAGAGCTGATTGACTTGCGCTCAGTAAGACCAATTGACTACGAAGCTGTAGCAAATTCAATTAAAAAGACCAATCGCTGCGTTGTATTGGAAGAAGCCTGGCCATTGGCCTCTATTTCATCAGAAATTGCGTACATGATGCAAGAAATGGTTTTTGACTACCTAGACGCGCCCATTAAACGGGTAACCTCTCCTGACGTACCAATGGCATACGCACAAACCTTAGTGGACGCCTATTTACCAGATACCAAAGAGGTCGTTGAGGCAGTGAAGACAGTCTTGTATTCGTAGAGATTAATCCAAATCATCTTCAAGACCTAAGGCTAGCCAATTGGCTAGTGCCTGCCGATTGTTTTCAATTAGCAGCCTTTTTTGGTCAAACTCGTTTGTTATATTTCCAAGTTCTATATAAACAGTGGTAGGTTTTGTTTCGCGAAGCATAAACAAGTTTCTTGATTTCACAACACCTGTATAGGATCTATTGGTTTGATGTTCTGAATATTCTGTCTGGATTCTTTTGAGCATTGTTTCAGCTAAATTGTAACCAACTCTGCTGCCTGGAAAGTGGTAAAAAAATAAATCTACTTTTTGATTTTCTTGTCTTGAATCTACATGGACCACAACAGCTCTTTGGTATGTAAAACCGGCATTCTTGTTTTGGTTGTACAATCTATTTATTATATCTCCTCTTTGACGAAGCCGCTTCCCTTGACTTCTACTAAGAGGAGCACCTCCAAGGTAAACCTCGTCATAATCACAAGCAAGAAGTCTTTCATCCCTAATTCCGTCGTTATCTCGCACAATAATATATACTCTAGCTCCTTTTTTGATAAGGTTTCTTGCCAATCTTAATGATATGTCGTAAGCATATTCGTCTTCACACAAAAAGACGCCTTCTTTTTGACATCTTGCCCCAGGATCAGGACCGCCATGACCGCTTATTATATAGTAAACTTTACCTTTTAACTCTGATGAGAGAATATCAACTTTCTTGTATTTATCCCCAAAGATCTCATAAGTGCGTGTTTCAATTATCTCTTTAGAATCGCTTTGTTCAACTGATTTATTATCCTTTTGAAGTATGACATTACCGAATAGCTCATGGTAAGGCACCCATAATACTTTGTCTTTGAAATAGCTTTTTGATTTAATGTTTTGTTCTTCTAGAATTTCATTGTATGCTTTTATTCTCAACGCTTTTTCATAATCATTGTCACCAATTGAGGTGCGAATGCTTTTTCCATTGTATGTATAATATTTTATGGGCAGTAAATAGTCTTCACCCATTTTCAAAAAATCTGTACTAGATAAATTGTTTATTTTCAAAAAACTGTCTCGATTTGAGGAAAACTGGTAAAGGTTATATCTGCTAAGAAATCTTTCGATTCCATCACCCGGTTCGGGTTTTGCCTTAACGTTCTGTGCTTTTAGATTAAATGAACCTAATAGAATAAAAAAAAGTACGTATTTAATTTTTCCAACCATGCTCGCCAATCAATGGTACAAACTTAAAAGTACCAAGGTCTTGATAAGAATAATTGTTTGAACTTGTCTTTTTTGCGAGTATCATTTTTTGTACATTCTTATCTCCTACCGGAGAAATCATTTTTCCGCCAACTCGAAGTTGTTGCATCAAAGCGTCCGTCAGATCAGGTGCTCCAGCAGTAACAATGATTTTATCAAAAGGAGTTTGTGACGGCAAACCCTTCGTTCCATCTCCCAAATAGCATTTAATCGGTATTGCTAGCTCACTAAGTAGTTGGGCAGTTCGATGAAATAACTTTTCGTCTCGCTCAATGCTATGAACTTCGGCACCCAATTTACTTAAAACGGCTCCTTGATAACCGCTCCCCGTGCCAATTTCCAAAATTTTTTCTCCGGGTTTTATTTCTAAACTCATGGTTTGAAATGCAACTGTGTATGGCTGGGAAATAGTTTGTCCACTTTCTATAGGGTAGGCTTTGTCTTCGTAAGCAAATTGTTCAAAGTTTTTTAGAAAAAACAAATGCCGAGGTACTTGATTGATTGCTTCCAGTACTTTTTGGTCATCAATCCCTTTTTCTTTCAGCTCTAATAGGAGCTGCCTGCGCAATCCTCTATGCTTAAATGTATCTTTCAAGTGTTTAGTTTATTCGACGCCTCTGCGATGATTGTCGTTTTAGTTGTTACAAGTATATTCTTTTTTCGCAGTCAAGTTTATTGTTATTGAAAATGATAAAAGTAGGCATTTTTGGAAAAGGTAATTTTTCATCTAAAGAATTTGACTATATTAGGACACACGAAGCATTCAAATACGTTGGCTCCTATGGATCTTTCCCTGAAATGGAAGATTACAAAAGTCCTATTTCGTTACTTAACAAAGTTGATGCTTTATTTATTTTCGATATAGAAATATCAGACTATAAAACCATCAAAGAATTTACGAGAAAGTCTAAACATATATATATTCACGATCCTAGCAGACTTAGCCATAGCCAAGGTCAGCAACTCCAAAAACTTGCTCAAGAGGCGGGCACAGTGATTCAATTTGGATATTCGCCAGTTTATTCAAATGCTCTTGAGATCTTGGATGATAAATATTTAGAAGCACCAATTGTTGAAATCCAACATACTATAAAATACAACAACAATGGAGCAACCCTTTCGCTATTGAATGACCTATTGCTACAAGATATAGAAATGGCTTGCCATTTCGTCAAATCCGAAATAAAATCAGTTCGCGCCAATGGACTAGGAAACATTGAGGAAAACCCAGATCAGATTTATGCACGATTGGAGTATTTAAATGGTAGTGTGGTGAATTTAAATATTAGTAAAATGGGTGTGGAAAATAAGTACATCAGTACATTATTTCACGGCAATACACAACAAGTAGTTAATCATTTAGAAAATTCAGTTTCATTCTTTGAAGAAAATGATTTGGAAAAAATCAACATGACAAATAATTTTCATAGTGTAAGTAAGGTTACGCTTTCTCAAGATAATAACTTCAAAAAAAGTTTATCTGATTTTCATCAGTGTATTTTAAACTGTCGACAGCCAAAATCAAGTATAGATTCTTTCATTGATGTGAAATTTATTGCCAACTTTATCGTTGACCAAGTTAGCAGTAACTTTGCCAAAATATGATAAAAAGCAGACATGCAATTTTTGTGCTTATTTTACTTACAGTTGCATCCTGCGATCCCGATGAAATAAATCCTTCTTTCTTGCATATCCCCTCAATCAGTTTTAAACAAGAAAATACTCAAAGAGGAGGAAATACATCAGACATTGTTGATGCGTGGGTTTATGTAAACAATAAAGAAATTGGTGTTTTTGAATTACCTGCAACCATTCCAATTTTAGAAAATGGAGAAAACCAGATAAAAGTACTTGCGGGGATTAAAAAAGACGGTCAAAGTAACAAGCGAATTACCTATCCTTTTTATACTATTTACAAAGAAACCTTGCTCTTAAAGGGCGGTCAAACAGATACAATTCGACCGGTGGTAGAATATTTTTCAAGCCTCAATTTTGCTTGGGTAGAAACATTTGATAGCCAAACTGCCTCACTGGAAGGAACATCTTCCGGCAGAACAATTGATTCGGTAGCTTTTACGAATGATCAAGACGAAAAACTTAATCTTATAAATAATAAATTTTCCGCTAAAATACCCCTAGGTAAGGGGCCCCAAATTTTTGAAGTGGCCACCTTACAAGAAATGAATCTTCCTCAAGGAAAAAACATATTTTTAGAAGTAGATTACAAATCTGACGTAGCTGTTCAATTTGGGATTTATCCTTTCAATACGGCAGATATCTATGGATTACCTATTTTGTTGGCTTATCCCAGCAAAAATTGGAAAAAACTATACATTAGCCTTGGCGAAGAAGTAAGTGCGCCTAAAAATAATGGCGCAACTTTTAAAGTTTTTATTTATGCAAATCACGCGGATAGCAGCCAAAACGCTTTTATTTATCTAGACGAATTGAAAGTCATTCATCAATGAGAAGCCAAAAAATCAAATTTTTATACTCCTTGGTTGATTATTTTGGGTTTTTTTTATCCTGGGTCATATTTTTTTTTTATCGAAGTCATGTTTTAGAAGGCAAAGGATTTAATCAGATAATTGATGACCCAAATTTTTTTCGAGGATTATCTATAATTCCTTTTTTATGGCTTGCAGCATTTCAGCTTTATGGTCTGTACAAAAGTCCTGTCCGAAAATCTAGATTGAAAGAATTTTTCAGAATATTAAATATCACCTTACTTGGCAGTATTATTTTGTTTTTTGGCATTTTGCTCAACGATAGTGTTGCTAATTACAAAGCTTACTATAGATCTCTATCTAGTTTATTCTTCATCCACTTTGGTGTTTCTGCTTTATTTCGCTTTTCTTTATCTACTCGTTACAGCAACCAAATAAAAAATAGAAAAATAGGATTTCCAACACTCATAATTGGAGGTAATCAAAAAGCGGTTGACTTATACTTAGAATTATCAAAGGCAAAAATTTCTGATGGACATTTATTTCTTGGTTATATTACCATCAATGGAGAAGAAGACAGCTTGATGGCTGCTCACCTGGAAAAACTTGGAGATTTAAGTCATCTTAAAGACATCATTCAAACCCATAAAATAGAAGAGGCGATTATAGCTATAGAATCTAATGAACATCATAAAATAAATGGGATATTGAACACCATAGGGAGTGACCAAGTCTTGATAAAAATTATTCCAGATATGTATGATATTGTTCGAGGCGCTGTAAAAATGGGAAGCGTATTAGGTGCAGTACTGATTGAAATAAAAACTGAATTAATGCCAGCTTGGCAAGCCAGCCTAAAAAGAGCGTTGGATATAATTTTTTCCTCACTTGCACTTATCGCCTTAAGTCCACTATTGCTTATTCTATCAATTTTAGTTAAACTTGGTTCTAAGGGTCCTGCTTTGTTCAAGCAAGAGAGAATTGGAAAAAACGGAAAACCGTTCATTATATATAAGTTTAGATCTATGAAAAAAGACGCAGAAAATGGAGTGCCTAAACTATCAAGTGATGACGATCCTAGGATAACCAAAATCGGGAAAATACTACGTAAAACCAGATTGGATGAATTACCACAGTTTTACAACGTTTTGCTCGGCAATATGAGCCTCGTTGGGCCAAGACCTGAACGTCAATATTGGATTGATAAAATTTTACAAAAAGCACCTGAATACATAAGAGTACAGAGAGTTAAACCAGGTATCACCAGTTGGGGTCAAGTGAAATATGGCTATGCGGAAAACGTAAATGAAATGGTAGAAAGACTAAAATTTGATCTATTATATCTTGAAAATATGAGTCTTGTTTTAGACTTCAAAATACTTATATATACTGTTTTGATAATGATTCAAGGAAGGGGGAAATAATAAGAACACTTTTGTATATTGTTTCCCTATCATTTGGATAACTCTTAGGTAATTTACATCTTGCACGTTTAAGACAGACTATGTCGAAAACAAACGAAGGTTGGGGATCTCGTGTGGGATTAATCTTAGCCATGGCAGGCAATGCCGTGGGACTTGGTAACTTTTTAAGATTTCCGGTAAAAGCTGTTCAGAATGGAGGTGGCACATTCATCATTCCTTATTTGGTTTCTTTTTTGCTCATGGGGATCCCATTACTTTGGGTAGAATGGAGTATGGGTAGATTTGGCGGTCGCTATGGAGACCATTCAACTCCTTTTATTCTTGACAATATGACAAAAAAACGCTTTTGGAAGTATTTTGGTGTTTTTGGAATTTTTACCAATGTTGGCGTTATTAGTTATTATACCTACATCGAATCTTGGACCCTAAGCTATACCATCAAATCGTTAAAAGGTGATTTTCTTGGCGTTCCTCTCAATCAAGTTGGAGAAATGTTTGATCATTATGTAAATATTTCGGGGGGGATTAATTTACCAACTTGGGGTTTATTGGCTTTCATTGTCACGCTAGGAATTAATATTTATATTCTATCAAGAGGACTAAGTAATGGCATTGAAAAAGTAGCCAAGGTTGCTATGCCGCTCTTAATTATTTTTGGTGTTTTTCTAGCAATTATGTCGATTTCTTTAGGTGCTACTGGGAAATGTGCTGATTGCAACTCACATATTGGACTAAATTTCCTTTGGAAGCCTGATGCAAAAAGTTTGTTTAATCCAACAGTTTGGCTGGAAGCCGCTGGACAAATATTTTTTACGCTTTCTGTAGGTATGGGAACTATACATTGTTATAGCAGCTACCTTAGGAAACGAGATGATATTGCTTTAAATGCCATGACTGCAGGATGGATGAATGGATTTGTTGAAATTGTATTGGGTGCTTCAGTAGTTGTTCCCATTGCAGTTGGTTATTTGGGATTGGATTGGGTAGTTGAAAATGCCGGATTCATGATGGCTTTCAAGACCATGCCATTTTTATTTGATCAATGGGGACCAGCACTAGCAGTTATGGCTGGAGTAGCTTGGTTTGGCTTATTATTTATTGCTGGGATTACCTCTTCTTTGGCCATGGGAACTCCTTGGATGGGCTTTATGCAAGATGAATTTAAATGGAGTAGGAATAAATCCGCCTGGACTCTAGGTCTTTTGGTTTTGTTAATGGCATTGCCAACAATTTTATTTTTTGAGTATGGTGTTTTTGACGAGTATGACTATTGGACAGGGACAGTAAGTCTTGTAGTTTTTGCGCTCGCAGAAATCATACTATTTGCATGGGTTTTTGGTATTGATAAGGGTTGGGAAGAAATAACATCTGGTGCAGATATGAAAGTACCTTTTGTATTTAAATTTGTTATTAAATATATCACACCCGCTTTTATCCTTGTCATTTTTTTGGCTTCTCTAATTACACCAGAAGGTGGCGATTGGTCAAGCATTTTCAATGGGAATTATAAGCTAAGTTCTCAAAGTATTATTGGGAAAATATTACACGTCGGGGAAACAAACAAAAGTTGGTTTGTAAATGGACAACCAAGTAAATTATTTTTTATAGATATGTCTAGAGTTCTTCTGATTTCATTGTTTGCAGGCATATGTTTTTTGGTACATCAAGCACAAAAACAAAGATCAAAACTAAAATAGTCAAATGAGTAAGGAAGCATTAATATTGATGGTGGTAGTGCAGTTAACTGTAATTGTACTTACTACCTATTTTTTTTTAAAAGTTCTAAGATCTCCAGCCAAATCTGAACCTGATAGTTATTCTGAGAATGATGATATTCCTTGATAAAGTAGACACAGAAGAAAGTATAAAAACTTTCAAAACACTTTTGATTGCCTCAGAGATTATTATCCCGCTGATTGTTTTGATTGGGTGCTATTTTATTTTTAAACCACTTATGAAAGCTGAGAGAGGCCAAGACACATCAAAAGATGTGGAAGAAAAAAAGTAGATTAGAAATGTTTTCTGTAAAATAGCAAAATTGAAAAAACACCAATGGATATTGCGGAATCCGCTAGGTTGAATACTGGTCTAAAAAATACAAAAGAATTCCCACCAATGACAGGTACCCAATGCGGCCAATAGGTTTCAATTAACGGAAAATAAAGCATATCTACCACTTTGCCTTGAAACCATGCTGAATATCCTCCCGTCTCAGGCATAAGCAAAGATTTGTTAAAAGGTGTACTTTGACTAAATATTACGCCATAAAAAGTACTGTCTAGGATATTTCCAATGGCCCCAGCCAAAATTAGACTCAGAACCATAATAAAGCCAAATGATGCATTTTTTCTTTTTAGTGAAATAATATACCATGTAATGGCGCCCACCGCTAAAATTCGAAACAATGTCAACAAATATTTACCAAGCTCACCTCCTAAACCTATTCCGAAAGCCATACCATTATTTTCTGTAAAGTGAAGGATAAACCAGTTTTTAAAGACGACAATTTCGCTAGAACTTCCTATAAACATATTCATCTTCACCCAAAATTTTAAATATTGGTCTAAAGACAGCACAAAAAGTACCAAAATGAATGGAAGTAAATGATAGTAAAGAGGTTTAGAATTTTTCAAGTTTAACTTAGTTTACCTATGTATTGTTTTTTCTTAGCCTCGATGCTTTTGGTGGTGTGTGGAACTGCCTGAAGTCTTTCTTTAGCAATTAATTTTCCCGTTACAGAACAAACCCCGTAAGATTTATTTTCTATCCGAATTAATGCAGCATCCAAGTTTTGGATAAATTTTTGTTGCCGCGCAGCCAACTGACTGATACTTTCTTTTTGTAAAGATGAAGAACCGCCTTCAAGGGTTTGGTACGACCCTGTTTCGCCATAACTACCATCCTCATTTTGAGAACGCATCGTTTCTGTTAGATAAGCCAGTTCTTCTACTGCCCTAGTTCTTTTCTTTAGGATTATCGACTTAAATTCTTCTAATTCTTCGTCTTTGTATCGCTTTTTAATTTCTGCCATACTATTTATTTTTTTGAATATCTACATTAATGCTTTGGCCATTCACCTCCAATTCTATACTTTCAATTTTATGAAAGCTTTGTGAAATTGAATTCGCCAAAACTTCTAAACTAATATAATCAATAAATTCATTTATTGCTAAAGCAAGTGATTCGTTTGTATCAAATTTTATGTCAATTTTATCGGTAACATCCAATCCTATTTCCTTTCTTAAATTCTGTATTTTATTGACGAATTCTCGAGCATCTCCTTCTTTTCTTAAGTTCTCAGTGATATGTATATCTAAAGCTACGGTATGTGAGCCAGTGCTTTCTGTTTTCCAACCATGAATATCTTTCACAACAATTTCAACGTCATCACTTGAAATTTCAATTTCTTCGTCTCCTAGTTGAACGCTCGCCTTACCTTCTTTATTAAATTTATTTATGTCCTCTCTCTCCCATTCTTGGATTTTTTGCGCAACAAACTTCATATTTTTACCAACTTTAGGACCTAATTTTTTGAAGTTTGGCTTGGCAATTTGCTCAAAAATAGCTTCCTGAAAATCTACTACTTGAACCTCTTTTGTATTGGTTTCTGCCCTAATAATTCCCTCTACATCCAGAAGTAACTCTTTGGTTTTTTTATCTGCAACGGGTATCATGATTTTGGCAAGCGGTTGACGAACTTTTATTTTTTCTTTTTTTCTGATACCCAAAACCATTGAACTGTAAATTTGAGCCAACGCCATCTTGGTTTCAAGATCTTTATTAATAATATCTAGTTGGCACTTAGGAAAATTTTGTAGATGTACACTATTTTTATTTCTTGTTAAAGCCATGTACAAATAATCACTGTAGAACGGGCTAAAACTAGACATTAGCATACATACTTTTTCCAGACACTCATGCAGTGTTTGGAATGCTGCTATCTTTTCATCTCCAAACTCACCTTTCCAAAATTTTCTTCTACTTAGTCTGATATACCAATTACTTAAGTCATCAATTACAAATTTTTGAATAGCTCTTGTACTATTGGTGATATCATAATTTTCCATATGAACCATTACCTCTTCAATTAAGGTATTAAGCAATGATAAAATCCACTGATCAAGTGTATCTCTATTCTTTTTTGAAATATGTTTTGCGCTGTGGTCAAAGCCGTCAATATTGGCATATAATTCAAAAAATGAGTAGGTATTGTGTAATGTTCCGAACAACTTACGTAAAGTTTCTTCCACGCCTTTTAGATCAAATTTTAGATTGTCCCAAGGAGGTGAGTTATTTACCATATACCACCTTACTGCGTCAGCACCATATTTTTCAATGGTTTGAAAAGGGTCAACAGCATTGCCTAAGCGCTTGCTCATTTTGTTACCATTTTTGTCTAACACCAAACCATTGGCAATTACATTTTTGAATGCCACTTGATCAAATAACAAGGTAGATATGGCGTGTAGGGTAAAAAACCAACCTCTTGTTTGATCTACACCTTCTGCAATGAAGTCAGCGGGAAAAGCTATATTTTTTTGAATTTTTTCTTTGTTATCAAAGGGGTAGTGCCATTGAGCATATGGCATTGCGCCTGAGTCAAACCAAACATCGATCAAGTCTGGTTCTCTGTGCATTCTGAGTCCATCTTCTGATGCCAAAGTTATGTGGTCTATAAAGGGTCTGTGCAAATCAAAATTTGCATTTGTACAAGGGTTTTTAACCATAAATCCTGCCTCTATTGACTTATCTATTTCTTTGCTAAGTTCGCTAATTGACCCTATGCATTTGCTTTGTTTTCCATCTTCTGTTCGCCATATTGGTAGAGGTGTTCCCCAATATCTACTTCTTGAAAGATTCCAGTCTACCAAATTTTGTAGCCAATGACCAAATCTCCCTTCTCCTGTAGTTTTGGGCTTCCAATTGATTTTTTGATTATTTGCAATCAGCTTTTGTTTTACTGCGGTTGTTTTAACAAACCAGCTTTCCAAGGGGTAGTATAAAACTGGTTTGTCAGTTCGCCAACAGTGAGGGTAGCTATGTACATATTTTTCTACCTTAAAAGCTAATCCCTTTTCTTTAAGATAAATTGCAATTTCCACATCCACGCTTTTTTCAGGAGGAGTTTGGGTATAAAACTCATTCTTAACATATTTATTTGATAAGAAACCTAAACCCTCAATAAACTTACCTTTTTTGTCGACCAAAGGAATAAGTTCATCTTGTTGATTTTTCACTAGCATTGGTGGAACACCCGCCAATTTTGCAACCCTTGCATCGTCAGCACCAAATGTAGGTGCAGTATGTACAATACCGGTTCCGTCAGAGGTCGTAACAAAATCTCCAGAGATTATTTGAAACGCATTCTCGGGTGTTTCATACGGAGTAGCAAATGGCATTAGCTGCTGGTATTGAAGTCCAATTAATTCAATTCCTTTTATTTTTTGTAACACAATGCCTTGCAACTTCTTAGTTTTTTCTGAAGAGAGTTTATCCACCAATTCAAAATATTTTGGCAATAAGTCTTCAGCTATCAAAACATTTATTTTTTCATTTACGTAAGGGTTTACTGTTTTTACCAAAGCATAATTAATTTTCCCACCAATTGTAAGAGCGGTATTACTGGGCAAAGTCCAAGGTGTAGTTGTCCAGGCGAGGGCAAACACCTTTTTGTCTCCAAATAGCTTTATTTTTTGTTGATTTTCCGTTAGCAAGAATTGTGCGATTACAGAGGTATCTTTTACATCTCTGTAACAACCAGGCTGATTTAATTCGTGGGAGCTGAGACCAGTACCTGCTGCAGGTGAATAAGGTTGGATTGTGTATCCTTTATATAAATATCCTTTTTCAAAAAGTTGTTTAAGCAGATACCAAATTGTTTCAATATATTCGTTTGTGTAGGTAATATAAGGTTTGTCTAAATCTAGCCAAAAACCAATCCGTTCAGTAAGTTCATCCCAAACATCTTTGTACTTCAGCACATCTTCTCTACACGCATTGTTGTATTCTTCAATGCTAATTTTTGTGCCAATATCTTCTTTGGTAATTCCTAGCTTTTTTTCTACCTGAAGTTCTACTGGTAAGCCGTGTGTATCCCAACCTCCTTTTCTCTCAACCAATTTTCCATTTAGCGTCATATATCTACCAAAAATATCTTTGATAGTTCTAGACATAACATGGTGAATTCCCGGCATTCCATTTGCACTTGGTGGTCCTTCAAAAAAAACCCACGGTTCTGCATTTTGACGATTTTCAATACTTTTTTCAAATATTTTTTGCTCTTTCCAAAAGCTTAAAATTTCCTTTTCAATTTCAGGTAGATTTAGCTTTCCCAAGGAAGGGTATTTTTTATTATTGTTTGGTGAAGAACCCATTATGATGTCTTGCAGATTGGCAAAAGTAAAAAAGTAGTGAAATTATAAATTTCCTCTTCGTGCTTGTTCTCTTTCTATCGCTTCAAAAAGTGCTTTAAAGTTGCCTTTACCAAAGGATTTAGCACCTTTTCTTTGTATAATTTCGTAGAATAAAGTTGGACGATCTTCTACTGGTTTGGTAAAAATTTGTAATAAATAACCTTCTTCATCTCTATCAATTAGAATATTCAAGTCCTTTAAAAAGCTTATGCTTTCATCTATTTCGCCCACCCTATCTAAAACTGTTTCGTAATAATTATCTGGAACATGTAAAAATTCAACGCCTCTCTTTCTTAATTCTGTCACGGTATGAATAATATCATCTGTGGCCAATGCAAGGTGTTGAACACCTGCTCCATTATAAAATTGTATATATTCCTCAATTTGACTTTTTTTCTTTCCTTCTGCGGGTTCGTTGATTGGGAATTTTATATATCCTGACCCATTGGATACAACTTTACTCATTAATGAGGTGTATTCTGTGCTTATATCTTTATCATCGAAGGTGACTAAAAGCGAAAAACCCAAAACATCTTCATAAAATTTTACCCACTCATTCATTTTCCCTAATTCTACATTGCCAACGCAATGATCAACATGTTTTAAACCAATTGGATGGTTTTTTATTTTGAATGTTGGTTTTTGAAAACCAGGGAGGAAGTAACCGTTATAATTTTTTCGTTCTACAAATTTGTGAACAGTATCTCCATACGTGTGAATTGCGGATATCACAACTTCTCCATTTTCATCTTTTGTTGTATAGGGTTCTTGAGCTGGTTTTGCACCCCTCTTAGTGGTCTCCTCAAAGGCTTTTTTTGCATCATCCACCCAAAGGGCATAGTATTTTACACCATCCCCGTGTTTTTGATGGTGAAGTGAAATATCTGTATTTTCATGCAATGATGTGCTTAAAACAAGTATAATTTTTTCCTGCTTTAGAACATAACTTGCTTTATCAGAAATACCAGTTTCTGGCCCTGCATAGGCAATGAGTTCATAACCCCAAGCATTTTGATAATAATAGGCAGATTGCTTTGCGTTGCCAACATAAAACTCAATGTGATCTGTGCCATTTATTGGTAAAAAATCGATTTTTGGTGAGTTGCTCATAAGTTTGATTTTTAATCCTAGTCTAATGGGCTTCCAATTTTACAGATTTTCTTTGGATAAATTTATCAAAAGATTTTCTAAATAATATCCCTACACCTGTTGTATTCATATTTTGTTCCATTCCAATATTGGGGTCGTTGGCTTGTTTATTAAATCCAACGAATTTTACATTTCCATCTTTAGTTATATCATATTGGAGATTTATTTTGTAGGTACTATTTTTACTATTTGCCGCATCGTAGCTACCACCTAATGCGAGTCGGTCTCTAAGAAATTTTCTTTTGACAGATAGTATAACCTCTCTTTGTGCCACTTGATTTTCTGCATTGTAGTTGATATTGAAGTCCCATTTAGGATTTATCTGACCAAATAGTTTACTCGCTTGGCTAGAAATAAATTCGCCTAAACTATTGTTGACCGCAGAACTTAAACGTATGCTTTCTGATGGATTTTGTTTATACAAAGGAGGTATAAATGTCCCTAAAACAAGTAAAGCAACGGCTTGTCGCTTAATCTCTTCTGGATAAACTGTTAATTCGTCTAAGACATTAATTAAATCTGTTGATTGACTTTGCATATTTAAAGTTGGGTAACTTAAATCAAACTGAACATCAAAGGCGTCCAAAAAACCTCTAATTTTTAGCATTACATCAACAGGTATATTGCCTATATAAGTGCTTTCTTCTATGAACAATGGCTTTGGCGAGGTTGACTCTCGCTTAACTGCCAACATATCAATTTTTGCTCTAAATGGATTTCCGTCAAATGTAATACTACTGGAAGGGTCAATCTTAAAGTCTTTTTTTATAATATCATAGCTGGAAAAACGATAAATACCTTCCTCAACATCTAATTTTCCAAATACACTTAAATTACTTTGTTCGTCTGCCTTTATCTTGATATCTCCTTTGGCTTTAGCATACATACTGTCTCCTTGATTTTTGTCAAACAATAAGGTAAAAGATGCGTCTTTGGTGATATCCAATTCCATCTCGATTTCAAAATTTTGTGATTTGTTTAGCTTATTTTTTGTACTGTCTTTTTGACTTTTTGGATGTCCAAATTGAATATAAGAAGCAATTTTATTTTGACTTGTTTTGCCCAAAGGCAGATAAATATGCGTTGATTTTCTTGTTTTCGCTTCAATAATTACCCGTATGTCCTCTACAGGTCCTACAATATTTACTGAACCATCCAAATAAGCCTTGCCATAAAAAAGCTCCTGACTTGTTTGATTTGTATTTAGGACATGGAAATTTTGTAAGTCTTCCAATTGCATATTGAGATAAAAATCACTAAAATTATTGTGTGTTATGCTACCAATGCAATTGGTCATGCTGTTTTTTTTGTCAGAAATTGTAAAATAATTAAGCCTAATTTCACTTGAATTTAATTCTACTTCTCCATTTATTTTGTAAGGGACATTGGTGTAATCAACTGTAAATTTAGTGTCATGAAAATCAACCATAATTGTGTATTGTGCTTTTTTTATTGGTCCATAGCAATGAGCGGAGATAGCCATATCGCCATCTAAGCTATTTAAACTTCCGTCCAAAAAGGGTTGTAATAATCTTGCAGGAAAATTTTTGGTGTTAAGTACATAGTCTATTTGTTTTGTTTCATAGTTATAAAAACCATCACTGGTCATAATATTGACACCGTCATTAAGTAGTTCTGAGTGTATGTTAATTTGAGATTGCTGATTCATATTTGCCATACTTAGCTGAAGATCCCCCAAAGAGTCATTATATACAACCAAATCTTTTATAACTAATGACCCGCGTGTTTGAAACTTATTTTGAATATTCTCTAGTTTAATATTGCCATTTGTTAAACCGCTTACTTTTATCGAATCATTTAGGATTGCATCAATACTGTTTAATTTCACATCGATAAATTCTAGGCTTATTTCCTGCTGATCTTTATCGCTTTGAGCGCTTAATGAAATTTTTTGATTGTCATTAGATAGGATAAAAGGGCTTAGTTTAACTTGTTTATCAATAACAGTAAATCGGCAAGGTTCAAGTAATGCCCAATTTTCCTGACTTACTTTCATTTGAAACAACTCTTGCTCTACTTGAAATGTATCTATTGAAGGGAGAAAGAGCTTACCTCTTGTAAAAAGTGTAACTTTTTTTTCTTCGTTTTTTTGGCTTAAGCTATATGCAAAGTCTCCATTGGGTGCTTGTGTGCATCTTATTTGTCCATAATCTGATAGTACATAATTATTTTGCTTTATCATTTTATGATTTAATATAAAGACATGCATATCGTCATCTTCATTGATTGAAAATGTAGGCTGTTCAATTTGATAAGCCTCGAATTGAAATGTGCTAAAATTAAAATTAGCATCAAGATATTTCCAATTAGGTCTGTAGTGAAAATATCCCTTGCCCGAACCTATAGTAAAAGGAAGATCAAAAAGATGAGACCAAATAGTTGGCTGATTAAGTTGATAATTAATATCCAAAACAAAGTCGTCTTTTCTTGCATTGGGCATATAGGTGCTGTCAGATACCAAGGTGTTTATCATCTGAGCAAGTGAGTTTTTAAGATTGCTTGGAGCAAAACTTCCTTCTATGTTAATGTTAACCAAATCACTTTCCAAGAGAATATTTCTTTTCTCAGAATCAAACTCTGATAGAATCGCTAGATTTTTAAAATGAACGGTGGAGTCATCTTTACCTAATTTTATCTGTCTAAAGTGAATAAGTCCGTAGAGATTATCCACATTATTGCCGAAAAGTTCAAAATCTACCTCTGCAGAAGCTTTATCTATCGGAGATTTTATGCCAATTTTCTTTAAATTTACTTGAGATAGGTTTGCTTTAAAATCAAATTGTGTTTCTTCTTTTTGAAAATTTGCTAAACCGCTAAAGAATAAACTTAGATTACTATCTAGAATACGAAAATCACCTTGAAATTTTTTATCTGCAACTACCCCGTTTACTTCTATATTCTTGTATACATAGTTGTTGACCGTAAACTCAGAAAGCTTACCATTAATTTGAGATTTTAGTTCGGTTGTAGAAAATCCTTGCCCATTTATGTTTAATTTAAAACTTGTAGTTCCAAAAAAATTCTGTTTATACAATTTACTTAAATCTAAGTTTACTGCTTCAAAATTGCCACTGTAAGAAGGCAATTTTTGTCGAAAATCAAATTGTACATCAGATTTCAATAAACCAAAATTGCTTTCCCAAGTGCCATTGGCCACCATTTGGTTGTAAAAGCCGGTGCATGAACCTTTAAAAAAAATATTGCTGTAAGAAAGCTCAGATTCGGGTACGTTTTCTAGATCAAACATTTGCTTTAACTCTGCTAAATTGAACTGGGCATCTTTTATATCAGCTTGAATAAAGGTATTTTGGATATTGGGTAATCCTCTTAGCTTAAGTTTACCCTTTAGCTTATTTTTTCCACCGATAGAGACATCTGAATGGTATATTTTCAAGTTGTCTACTGCACCTTTAGCATCTATCTTATGGATTTTTATGAACCAATTATTTTCTGAAAATGCAGGAAAAAAGTAATTTAAATCTTGACTATAAATGAGTGAATTTTGCAACTGCACATTTGTATGAACGGCTGAGAAAAATTCGGAAAAGTCTTGAAATGAATTTTGATCAAATGTTATATTACCAAAAATTTTGGAACGATTGAATTCCATTTTGGTTTTTTCAAATTTTAACGTGCTAGGCGATAACACAAAATGCTTTGTCTCAAATTTTTTCACATCAAGCCTACCTGCGTGTTTTGTCCTCAATTCTTTTATTTGTGCCAAAATTGAATCTCCATATATTCTACACTTTTCTATTTTAGCATTGATATCGTCGAATATCAAGTGATTAGGATCAAATTCTTCCTTATTCTTGGCTGAATGGTTAAAATCATGCAATCGAAACTTACTTTCCTTTAAAACAAGCTGGTTTATTTTAATAGGAACAACATTTTGTTTACCTACACTTTCAGAAGATCTAAATATAGATTGTATAGAAAATGTAGTGTCACCCTTTAATTTTATTATTCTACAATCAAGTCCTTGAATATAAGCCGAATGTAAAAATGTGATCTTTTTTGGATACAAGTAATTAAGTCTAAGTTTGGCTTTTTCTATAAACAATGTGGTATCCAAATGAATATCTCGAATCAAAAATCCATTAAGTTCTATTTGGTACGGAAAAGTATATTTTATACTTGACACAGACATGCTTCCTTCAAGATCTTTGGAATAGTCAAAAAGTAGCTTTTTAACAAGTTTGGTTTGGGTTTGTGAGTGGTTCACAAGCCAAACAGAACCAAGCAAAAGCAAAATAGTGGAAGTTAAGGAAAATATAAGGAGCTTTCTTCTCATATTTTCAATACTTCAAAAGTGTACTTTTCTAGTGTTATGTTTGTCATGCATTTGGTAAATGAACATTAAATCTACTAACAAAGTTATTCTAGCCATTGAAACATCATGCGATGAGACAGCAGCTTCTGTATGTATTAATGGCAAAATTTATTCCAATGTTATTTTCCAACAAGAAGATCACTCTAATTTAGGTGGTGTTGTCCCAGAAATTGCCTCTCGGGCACATTTGAAAAAAATAAATCAGGTAGTAAGCAATAGTCTTGAGCAAGCCAACATAAGCATCACTGACGTAGACGCTTTAGCCATAGCAAATGGTCCTGGTCTAATGGGTAGTTTGCTCGTTGGCTCTGGCTTTGCAAAGGGGCTTGCATCTGCTCATTCAATACCCATGTTGCCAGTAGATCACTTGAGCGCTCATATCTATGCACATTTTATAGATGCACCTATACCCGAACTTCCATTTGCTTGTTTACTTGTTAGCGGCGGACATACATTTATATTTGAAATGAACGAAAAATACCAATTGTCATTAATAGGTAAAACCATAGATGACGCTGCAGGTGAAGCTTTGGATAAATGTGCCAAATTAATGAAACTTCCCTATCCTGGGGGGCCAGAAATCGACCGTTTATCAAAAATGGGTAATCCCAACGCATTTGTTTTTTCAAAACCTAAGGTAGCAGATTACAATTACTCGTTTAGTGGACTCAAAACAGCTTTCCTAAATTTGATAAGAAATCAGGAGCAAAAAAATCCGAATTTCATCGAAGAAAATCTTTTTGACTTGTGCGCAAGTATTCAAAAAACCATTGTTGATTATTTGATTGAAGTTTTTAAAAAGTACCTGAAATATAGTCAAATAAGGAATATCGGAATTTCTGGTGGTGTAGCTGCAAATTCTATGCTTAGAGAAGCAATAGCAAACTTAGGGGAACAAGTTGATGCCAACTTTTTTATTCCTGATCTCTCATATTGTACTGATAATGCAGCTATGATTGCCAAAGCAGGCGATATGCAGTTTGACCAATTAAAAACAACAGAACCAAATTTTGAACCTTACGCAAAAAGCCCATGGAAGAAATAAAAAAAATATGTCTGTTTTTTTTAGCTAGTTTATATTATCAGTACTTAGCTGGCCAAAAAATCTTTATACCAATGGATGATGAGCAAAAAAATCATCTAAAAGCTTATGGGCTTACCTATTGGGCTTTGAGTCAAGACACCAAGGCGGAGTGGCTACTTAACTATAGAGGTGGTTCTTTCTTACTTGATGGATATAGCAGTATAGAGAAAGAATGTAAACTGCGCGATATAAGCTTCCAAGTAATTTCAGAAAATGATGCTCAAAAACTTAGAAATGCTATAGCTAAACCATCAGTAAATGCTGAAATAGTTGAGTTATTGACTCCTCCGAAAATTGCAGTTTATTCTCCAAAAACAGCCCAACCTTGGGACGATGCCGTCACTCTTGTTTTAAGCTATGCAGAAATTCCTTATGACGTTATTTTTGATGAAGAAGTTCTTGAGGAGAAGCTAGCGCTTTACGATTGGCTGCATCTACATCATGAAGATTTCACAGGTCAATACGGCAAATTCTGGAATAGTTTTAAATATGCTCAATGGTACAAAAAACAAGTCCAAGAAGCCGAGAGAATGGCGCTAAAATATGGATATAAAAAAGTTTCTCAATTGAAATTAGCGGTTGCCAAACGAATTAGAGATTTCACCTTAGGTGGCGGATTTTTATTCGCTATGTGCTCAGCAACAGATAGCTACGACATTGCACTTAGCTCAGATGGTATTGATTTTTTGGATTGGATGTATGACGGCGACGGTATAGAAAATGATCCTCAAAGCAAAATAGATTTTGACAATTGCTTTGCCTTTGAAAATTTTACTTTAGAACTTAATCCCGTCATTTACGAATATTCTAATATAGATGTGCAACCAAATCAGCGAAAAGTTAATGAAGAAAATGACGTTTTTGTGTTGAATGAGTTTTCTGCCAAATGGGATATTGTACCCACTATTTTAACCCAAAATCATCAAAAAATTATCAAAGGTTTTATGGGGCAAACAACGGCTTTCCAAAAAAATGTAATTAAAAGTTCTGTAACAATTTTGGGAGAAAATAAATTATTAAATGAGGCCAAGTACATCCATGGAACGATTGGAAAAGGAACATGGACATTTTATGGTGGTCATGACCCCGAAGACTATAGGCACATGGTTGGAGAAGAACCTACAGATCTAAATTTACATCCAAATTCTGCGGGTTATAGACTTATCCTAAATAATATTTTATTTCCCTCAGCAAAAAAAGAAAAGAAAAAAACTTAATGTCAAAGTCTCAAATACAGTCATTATCAATTGTTGGTCTTGGATTCTTCTTCTTTTTTGTATTTCAACAAATTCTATATCCAGAACATTCGATTTATTTGAGTTTTACTTTAATTGCACTCATTGGTATTCCTCATGGTGCAATTGACCATTTGCTGCACAAAGAACGCACGGGAAAGCTAAATATTGACTTTTATATTTTTTATTTAGGCGTTATGGCATTGTACGGACTTACGTGGTTTATTGTTCCCTCTTGGAGTTTAACTTTTTTTATGTTTTTAAGTGTTTTTCACTTCGGACAATCTCAATTCGCGGATTATCCTCAAAATTTATGGACAAAATTTTTATTACCAATAAGTTGGGGGATGTGCTTGTTGAGCGCACTGGTTTTCTTAAATATGGTGGAAATTGAGCATTTGAAAAGTGATAATGAAGTGTATAAAATTTTCTTCATTTTCGAACCCAAACTTTTTAAATATCTTTTTTTTGTAAGCTCCGGGTTGCTTTTAATCTGCTTATCGTTTGCCTACCTTAAACAGGTCTTTTCAATAAGAACAGTTGTTTTTGAATTGGCATTAATTACCCTTCTTTTATTAAGCTTTTACTATTTAGACATTATGCCTGGCTTTACATTGTACTTTGTTGGTATTCACTCACTTATGGTGATGAGGCAAGAGTTTATATTCCTGCGTGAACGTAAAGCTTATTCCTTGACAACATTTCTTAAATTATTGGCGCCATTTAGCATAGTCAGCATTATTGGTAGTATATTATTAATTTATTTAAGCTTAAATAAATACTTACCAATAGGAAACGTAAAGCTTCTTTTGATTCTAATTTCTTTAATAACATTGCCACACAGCATTGTAATGGATAAGTTCTACAAAAGTTAGCTAGAGTAGATTTTTTTCTTTCCAAAAATCTAGAAGTGGCTTTCTCCAAGGTTTCCTTTGCGTGTGAATATTCGCCTTTAGGTCGCCGAGAATATTATATAGTCCGAAGTATGTTCGGTTAATATACAAAGCATGTTTAGAACCTCTAGCTTTGGTAGGTTTTTTTATTTCAGAAATATCTTGTAATGACTCACCCATTTTATAGATTTCATCAAGATAATTGTCATCATTAAAATTGAAGGTCTTACTTTGGAATGGACGGCTAAGCAACGCAGTCATGTCTATAAATGCTTTTTCAATTTCGTCTTTCACCTGATTTGAATCTTCTTTGAATATAATTTCGTGATCATACAAAATTATTTCCCGTATGGCTTGATTTTTTCTTATTTCAGGGATAAGTAAAGAAAAATAATAACAATAAAAATCTTCAGGAATTACCTTGATACACCCGAAATCTATAACCCCAGCCGAGCCATCTTCTTTGAATAAAAAATTACCCGGATGTGGGTCTGCATGAATTTGTTGGAGTTCATGCACTTGAAATTGATAAAAATCCCAAAGCTTTTGTCCAATATCATCTCTTATTTTCTGGCTAGGATTTAATTTTAAAAAATCTTTTAAATGATATCCTCCTAACCACTGCATGGTGAGTACCTTTTTGCTACTTAGCTCAGGATAATAGGTAGGAAAATATAGACCTTCAATATTGACTTTGTTTGCTATTTCAGCACCTCGCTTTGCTTCAAGAGTGTAATCTGTCTCCTCCATCAGCTTGTCCTCAACTTCTCTCATATATTTAGCTAATTCTACTTCAGTAAAACCGAACATTCTTAATGCGATGGGTTTTATCATTTTTAAATCAGATTGAATAGATGTTCCCACCCCTGGATATTGAATTTTGACCGCAAAGACATCATTATCTTTTTTTGCCTTATGGACTTGGCCAATACTAGCTGCAGCAAAAGATTTCATCTCAAAAATATCAAATATGTCATCTACGGATTTACCAATTTCCTTTTGGAATGTTTTTACCACCAAAGGGCCACTTAGAGGAGGCGCTTGATATTGTGACATCATAAACCTGTCTTGATACGCTCTTGGTAGCATATTCTTATCCATACTTAGCATTTGAGCAACTTTGAGTGCGCTGCCCTTTAATTGACTGAGGGAGTCATAAATGTCTTCTGCATTATTTTGGTGTAATTCAGATTTATCTGTTTCCCCATTAATGGTTTTTTTTGCATAATACTTGAGGTAATTCCCACCAACTTTAGCACCCGTAGCTATAAACTTAGCACCTCTACCAAATTTACTTGATATTATTTTTTCCTGTTCTTTCAAGCGAATGAACTATTCTGATAAATGAATTTGCCAAAATCAAATAAGTTGTCTAAGGTTGATTTTGCCATTAAATCAAAAGCCAAATTCACGGATTTTTCTATTGCTTCATCCGTTTTTTCAAAACTTTTACTTTGGTCATTTAACCAAAAATTCAGAATAAAAAGAATACTGCCAAACAAAATATTTGGATATCTCTCTGAAAGATACTTTCTGTCTTTTATTTCATGGCTATCAACCCCCTGTTTTACCAAGTTGTCTCCAAATGATTCAACAGATTTGCGCAGATTCTGAAATGATCCCTTCATTTCCATGAACTTTGTTGACGATTTTACCGTCAGTTGAACGTAACTCCTGTTATTTCTTAGAATTTCCACCCAAGCATAACAAACAGATAAAAACCGTTCTCTCATATTATATTCCTCAAAGATCTTTTGCTCTTCCATTTTCTGCACTGCCTGATTAAAAAAGCTTGCCAAAATTTCTGACTCAAGGTGCTCTAAAGAACTGAAAATGTCATAGAATTTAGCTTCATCCATCTTCAGAGATTTTGCGAAGCTAAAAACCGATTTCGGCTTTTCACCGTGGTCCAAGACATAAGAAATGTAAGCACCAATTATTTTATTTTCATCCATTGCTCAATAGGTAAACCAAATAATCTTCTGTAAGTTTGAGAAAAACCCTTTTTTATGGAAAATTTTAAAAGCATCAAAAATTGGCAATCTGATGACCGCCCAAGAGAAAAATTTTTAGAGCATGGTATTGCAAGTTTGACACATTCAGAACTTATTGCACTAATTATTGGTTCTGGTACTCGTCAACTTTCTGCTGTTGATGTTGGAAAATTATTGTTGGATTCCGCCCAAACACCATCTGACATTAAGAAATATACGGTGAAAGACTTTTGTAAAATCAAAGGAATTGGAGAAGCCAAAGCAATAAAACTTATTGCTGCGTTAGAGATCGGTGGTCGTTTTGAAAATTTTAAACACCACAAAAAGAAAATTACATCAAGTGAAGATTTGCATAATCATTTGTCTCAAAAGTTTAAACCACTAAAATATGAAGAATTTTGGCTGATCTGTTTGAATCAAAAACTCGAAATTCTTAAAACAAAAAAAGTAAGTGAGGGGGGAATTTCCAGTACAATTGTAGACCCCAAAAAGATTTTTCATGTTGCCTTGGAATTTGGTTCGAGTGCAATTATGGTGGCACACAATCACCCTTCTGGTCATCCTCAGCCGAGTAAATCAGATGACGAATTGACTTCAAAGCTGTGTGACGCAGCCAAACTTTTGGATATCCGGTTTTTAGACCACATCATCATTGGGACAGATGAATACTTTAGTTATAATGATGAAGGGCTTATTTTTTAGTTGGAATATGTTGTAACTGTTTTAGGACATATTTCCCGATAATATCAAACTCAATATTTACTGCATCCTTAGCTTTTAGGCTGAAAAAATTGGTGTTTTCATAGGTATAAGGAATTATAGTAACTGTAAATATTTTACCCTTAATTTCAGCAATTGTTAAACTTACACCATTTATTGCAATTGAACCTCTAGGCACAATAAGTGCAGTTTCTTCACTTAATTCAAAATGGTATAACCAACTACCTTGAAGTTTTTCCACTTTGATACATAATGCGGTCAAATCAACATGCCCTTGAACTAAATGGCCGTCCATTAGTTTTTCCATAGACAAGCTTTGTTCTAGATTTATTTTATCGCCCACTTTTCTGCAGCCTAAATTGGTTTTTTTAAGCGTTTCTTCTACTGCTGTAACTTGATAGATTTTTTTGTCTATCAAACTTTCAACGGTTAGGCACACTCCATCATGCAATATTGACTGCTCGGGTCTGCATTTTTCAGCCAAAACACTCTCAAGGAAAAAGGTTTTGTTGGTTCCTTTTGTTTCTATTTTGGCGATTGTACCAATAGTCTCAACTATTCCAGTAAACATTCTTCAAATACTTATTTCTTTGCCGTCAAGCTTGCTTTGAAGTATTCTGCATTCATATTGGAAATGTGATGATGTCCTATTTCTTTTGGACAAACCGCTGAGCAAGCTTGGGTATTGGTGCAGTTACCAAAGCCTTCTTCATCCATTTGGGTAATCATATTTATTGCTCTTTCTTGTCTTTCTGTTTTTCCTTGTGGTAAATAAGATAATTGCGCAATTTTGGCACTAGTGAATAACATGGCGCTAGCATTTTTGCAGGCAGCAACACATGCACCACAACCAATACAAGTTGCTGCAGCAAAAGCTGCGTCTGCATCTTCTTTTGCGACAGGAATTGCGTTTGCATCCATCGTATTGCCCGAAGTATTTACAGAAACATAACCCCCAGCTTGAATAATTCTGTCAAATGAGGATCTATCTACCATCAAATCCTTGATTACTGGAAAAGAAGATGCTCTCCATGGTTCTATAGTAATAATATCTCCATCATTGAATTCTCGCATATGCAATTGGCATGTAGTGGTTGCTTTTTTGGGGCCATGCGGCCTGCCATTTATGTACATTGAGCACATTCCACATATGCCTTCACGACAGTCATGGTCGAAAGTGATAGGTTCTTTACCTTCCAAAATTAGCTGGTCATTTAGTACATCTATCATTTCTAAGAAAGACATATCATCAGAAATATTTTCTATCTTATACGTTTCAAAAAAGCCTTTGGAAGCGGCATTTTTTTGTCTCCAAACATTTAGTGTAAATTCCATTTTATTTATAACTTCTAGTTTTTAATTCAACGTTCTCAAAATCCAATTTTTCCTTGTGTAGTTTTGCTTCTGAAGGAATTGGATTGTACTCATAGGCGCTCACAAATGCAAAATCTTCGTCATTCCTTAGTGCTTCTCCTTCAGCTGTTTGGTGTTCTTCTCTAAAGTGTCCCCCGCAGCTTTCTTCCCTATCCAAAGCGTCCTTGCACATAAGTTCTCCAAGTTCTAAAAAGTCTGCAACCCTAGTGGCTTTGTCTAATTCAGGATTCATATAATTGGCCTTACCTGGAATACTTACTTTATTCCAAAAATCTTCTTTTAGATTTTGAATGTCTTTGATTGCATTTTTAAGTCCCTCAGCGTTTCTACTCATACCACAGTTATTCCACATGATCTTTCCTAGTTTTCTATGAAAATGGTCTACTGGTGTATCTCCTTCAATAGACATTAGTTTGTCAATGGTAGCTTTTACATCATTGATTGCTTCATCAAATTCTGGCATATCTGTAGAAATCTCGCCTGTCCTTATATCTTCAGCAAGATAATCTCCGATGGTATAAGGCAAAACAAAATATCCATCAGCAAGACCCTGCATTAAAGCGGAGGCACCTAATCGGTTGGCACCATGATCTGAAAAGTTTGCTTCGCCACATGCAAATAAGCCTGGCACGGTAGTCATTAAATTGTAATCAACCCACAAACCTCCCATGGTATAATGCACCGCAGGATATATCATCATTGGGGTTTTATAAGGGTTATCACCGGTAATTTTTTCATACATTTCGAAAAGGTTGCCATATTTAGCAGCAACAATTTCTTTACCGAGCTTGTTAATTTCACCATCGGTTGGGTTCGTTATGCCTTTGGAATGTGCTTCGATTTTTCCATACCGATGTATGGCAGCAGCAAAATCTAAATAAACAGCTTCACCTGTTTTATTTACTCCAAAGCCCGCATCAGCTCTTTCTTTGGCGGCACGACTGGCCACATCTCGGGGAACCAGATTTCCAAACGCGGGGTACCTTCTTTCTAAGTAGTAATCTCTTTTCTCCTCTGACAAATCTGTTGGCTTTAATTTACCATTCCTTATTGCCTCTGCATCTTCTTTTTCCTTGGGCACCCAAATTCTGCCATCGTTTCTTAATGATTCAGACATGAGGGTTAATTTTGATTGATGCTCTCCTGACACTGGTATACAAGTTGGATGTATTTGTGTGAAACAAGGATTCGCCATATAAGCCCCTTTTTTATGTGCTTTCCAACCTGCTGAAGCGTTGGAACCCATGGCATTGGTGCTTAGAAAAAAGACATTTCCATACCCACCATTGCATAACACTACCGCATGTGCAGCATGTTTTTCTAATTCTCCAGAAATTAAATTTTTCACAACCACTCCTCTTGCTTTCCCATCTACCTTTACAATATCCATCAACTCATGACGGGTATACATTTTGACCGTTCCTTTAGAAATTTGCCTACTTAAGGCGCTATAAGCCCCAAGCAAAAGCTGTTGGCCAGTTTGTCCCTTTGCATAAAAAGTTCTGGAAACCTGCACACCTCCAAAACTTCTGTTATCCAACAATCCCCCATATTCTCGAGCAAACGGAACGCCTTGTGCTACTGCTTGGTCTATGATATTGGTGGATACTTCTGCTAATCTATACACGTTTGCTTCCCTAGATCTATAATCACCTCCCTTTATGGTGTCATAAAAAAGTCTATGAACTGAATCGCCGTCGTTTTGATAATTCTTGGCTGCATTTATCCCACCTTGGGCGGCAATAGAATGTGCTCTTCGGGGACTGTCTTGGAAGCAAAATGTTTTTACATTATATCCTAGCTCAGCTAACGT
Organism: Bacteroidetes bacterium MED-G17; assembly: GCA_002457675.1. Taxonomy (GTDB): domain Bacteria; phylum Bacteroidota; class Bacteroidia; order NS11-12g; family UBA9320; genus MED-G17. The sequence goes on along the minus strand of NTKK01000001.1, from coordinate 196,180 downwards.
TGCCGAAGCTGATGCACCTGCTAAACCTGTTCCTATGACAATTATGTCTATTCTTCTTTTATTATTTGGAGCCACAAGATTTATACTCCCTTTATGGCTAGACCATTTATTTTCTAATGATCCTTTTGGTATTTTAGATTTTAAAACTGTCATATATTAATTATTTGAGATGCATATATATAGGTATGATTGCGAATCCAAGTGGAATGCCAATAGAAATTATATAGCCAAGCGCTTTGACAAGTGGAAGAATTTTTGGATGTCTCACACCAATAGTTTGAAAACCAGACGCAAAACCGTGCCATAAATGAAATGCAACCAATGCCATAGCTAAAACATAAAAAATGACATACCAGAGTTCTTGATAAGCAGTTTCAACTACAAGATATAAGTTTTTGTACGTTTTAAATTGAAAGTTATTTTCTTCGGCAGGAAAATTTTGTCGTATGTATTTTTTAGCATCCTCAGCGTTTGCGGAAGGGTAAACTTCCCTATGGCCATCTGCCTTAAAAACTGCATATCCTTGCTGGGGTACTTCACCAAATTTATATTGATAGTAAAAGTTCTTTAAATGAAAAACCAAGAATACCAGTATGAGCATACCTAAAATTGTCATATTGTTGCTCGTCCATGAATGTGATTGAGAATGAACTTTGGCGTATTTTGTCGGTCTTGCCTTTTTGTTTTTGAAATATAAAATAAAACCCACTAGAGAATGCAAGGCAAAACTTAAAAATGTAAAAATTGCAACAAATTCTATTAATGGGTTATGGCTCATAAAATCAGCGTATCGATTAAACATGAAACCACCATCATTAATAAGCAATTGAAGATTTCCTGCAAGATGAACCAATAAAAACAAAGTCAAAAACAAACCCAAAACAGCCATTATTAACTTTCTTCCTAAACTCGAAGACAACAAATTTTTATACCAACTCATCTAATAATTTCTATAACAAAACAAAAGTAAAAATGTATTGCCCTTCTGAACGATGGAAAATTTGTTAGAAGCGGTCTAAATTGATGAATTTAAATTGTTCTCAAGACTTTGCGTATTTTTACTTTTGCCGACGTGTATACATTTTTAAAACGCATTCTTTTTTTATTGGATGCAGAAAAAGCGCATAACATCACCTTTTTATTTGCTGGAATTGCTGCTAAGCTAGGTTTGATTCGTCTTTTTGGTTCATCAAAGAAAAATCCTGTTAACATACTCGGACTTAATTTTAAAAATTCTCTAGGCGTAGCGGCAGGTTTTGATAAAAATGCGGATTACCTCACTACGTGGGAACAAATGGGATTTGGATTTGTAGAAGTTGGAACGGTTACTCCTAAACCTCAAGAGGGCAATCCTAAACCACGCTTATTTAGGCTACCAAAAAATGAATCCCTTATCAACCGTATGGGTTTCAACAACAAAGGATTGGACTTTATGGTTGCCAAATTGAAAAACTACAATGGTGATTTAACCATTGGATGCAATATTGGTAAAAATAAAAATACACCTAATGTATTGGCTTTTGAAGACTATTTAGCGTGTTTTAAAGGACTTTATCCATACGCTAATTACTTTACCGTAAATGTAAGTTCACCCAATACAAAGGATTTAAGAACTTTACAAAAGCACGAAGAACTCACAAAGATTTTGAATCCTCTATTGGCGTATCGACACACAGTAAGTCAAAAAATGGGCAAGAAACCCATTTTGGTAAAATTGTCACCGGACATGGAAAAAGATGAATTTAAAAACAGCGTAAAATTTCTAAACGAGCTGGATATTCAAGGTTTGGTTCTTACAAATACCACCATTAAGCGGAATATACTTCAAGTAAATGGGGAAAAAAGAGGCAATGAAAATGGAGGCCTCAGTGGAAAAGTATTGTTTGAAGAGTCTAACGGATGGCTTCGTTTGGCCAAACAATATATGCCTAACAAAACCATTATTGGCGTTGGGGGAATAGACAGTGCCAAAAGAGCAAAAGAAAAATTAGAATGTGGCGCTGACGCAATACAGATTTATTCAGGATTGGTATTTAAAGGTCCTAAACTTGTTCAAGATATTTTAAAAATCATGAACTAAGGATTTTCTATTATCCCCTCTGCCTTTTGTTTTCGTGCCTTTTTGCGCTGCCTTTTAGTTATTCCAGTATAGATGCTGGGATATTTTTGCATATCGTATAACAAAACATTTAACTGATCTAGAGTTTGACTTAAATTGTTGTAAAGTTTTGGATTATCTACAAGCTGGGCATAAGTGCCGTTCGAGTCATTTAATCGAGTTAATTGAGAGTTTAAATACTCCGACGTTTTATTGATGTTTTTAAGTGTTTTTTCTAATTCTAAATCGTTTATTTTATTGGATGTATTGCTTAATTCATCAGCCAAATTATTAATCTTAGGTCCAAGTAATTTAAAGTCACTAGATACCTGAGTAAAATTTTTCATTATTGGTTCTATCGATTCATCTTTACCTTGCATTAGCGTTTGTGCTGCATCTGAAGTTTTTCTGATACTTTTTAAAGTTATAATCATTTCTGCCAAGGTACGGTTGAGCATACCCTCCGCCAAAGTAGAATCAACACCTTCCAAAACATTCTTAATTTCTACTGAAAGTGGTGTAAGTACTGAACTTATGGCTTGTGCAATACCTGCGTCTTGCTCGCCATTTAGCGTATCGCCTGATAGCGCTTTCCCAGCAGTATCACTACCTACGTATAGTTCAATTGCTTTTGAACCAACCAAATCATTGTTGGCAATCTTTACAGAAGCGTTTTTGTAAACCGAAATTTGATTGTCTACATCAATTTTTATGCATATTTTCATAGTTTTTTGATTCAATGCAATTTCTTTAACCATACCTACTTTGTAGCCATTAATCAATACAGGGTTACTCGGCAAAAGCCCTTCAATTTTTGGATAAACTGCGTAAAAAGTATTTTTATTTTTAAAAAGACTTTGATTCTTAAGAAAATCGTAGCCTAAGATTAGTATCACAAGGGCAGCAATGGCCAGCAAGCCAACTTTTATCTCGTTTCTTATTTTCACAAGAAAAAATCAAAAATACTTATTATATCTAGGTTTGAGGACAAAATACCCATTCTATTTTAATATTTTCAATTCTTGCCCCATTTTCAAATCAAAGTTTTTAAGTTGGTTCCATTCTTGGATATTTTCAACAGTAACTTGATAGTTTATAGCAATTCCATAAAGGGTTTCACCTTTTTTTACCACATGAATAATTTGCCTGTTTTTTTGAGTAGCGCTATCTACATTTTCTAACTTAAGATTATTGCTGGTACTAATGGTTTGCGTAGCATTCTGATAAATTGTTTTTTCTTCTTCACCTTGGTTTTGTTCAATATTTTTTTTTGCCTCAATGATTTCTGTCTCTTTTGGTGAAGCAAATAAAACTTGATTTTTTTTAGATCTTCTTTTTTTAAGAAACAGTCTTTGTCCTTTTGCAGGCTGAGTTCCATAGTTCATTCTATTTAATTTGTATAAATTTCTTAATCTTATTCCATGCCATTGAGAAATTTCATGCATACTTTCTATATCATTTACGTATTGGTATTTTTTTGTGGCTTTTCTTCCTTTGGGTTCCAGATACAAAATCGCCCCATCTTTAACATAGCTTCCTAGAGGTAAATCATTTATTCTATAAAGCTTTCGCAGAGTTAAACCATTTTTTACTGCTAAATCTTCCAAACTTTTCTCACTACTATATATAATGTTTTTGTAATGATTGTTTCTTTTGGGTAAGTTTTTTTGCCCATTTTCTGATATTTGAGAAATAGACCCCATGTCAAATTTATCTAAATTGTATCGTTCTATGAGGGAGATTAGAATATTGGCATATTTTGGATTCGTTGCATAACCCGCAAATTTTAATCCCTTTGCCCAATTTTTATAATCTGATTTACTCAATTCAAATAGAATAGAATAACGCTGGTTCTCTCTTAAAAAATCGCTGTGATCCGCATAACTATCAAAAACACTTGGATATGCCCTAAAACACTCTTGCGGTCTATCATCATCAGCATATATGGTCTTTCCATTCCAATTGCCCTTACACTTGATTCCAAAATGATTGTTGGCCTCTTTTGCCAAGCGGCTATTCCCACTCCTGCTTTCTAAAATTCCTTGTGCCAAAGTAATTGATGCAGGGACCCCACTTCTCATCATTTCTTCCATAGCCAAAGAAGAATATTCTTCAATGTAGGCTTGAGTAGTCATTTTCTGAGCAAATGATAAGAAAGTCAAACCCGATAGAATAATCAAGAATAAAATACGTTTCACTTTTTCAAACCAAAATGTTTTTTGGTTAATGATTTTTTAAAGTTATAAACTTGTAAACGGAATTATGGATATTATCCAAAAATCTAAACAGATCGTCTTAATTCTCATTATTTTAATTAGTGGACATTGTTCTTTTGCTCAATTCATCCCCCCAGCAGATTGGAAGGTTGAGTTTGAAAAATCACCACAAAAAATTGGTGAGGAAATAAATTTAATTTTCTCTACTGACATTCCTTCAGGTTATCACATTTATTCAAATGATTTTTCTGAAGATTGCCCACCCAAAAAAGCGGAATTCCATTTTGAGTTAAATGAATCTTACAAACTCTTCGGAGAGCCTATCCCCGAGGGAATGCATCATTATATTGATGATGTTTTCCGTTGCGAAGTATCTGATTTTGAAAACGAAGCTATTTTTAAACAAGGCATTCTTATTCAGTCAAATAACATCATCATTAAGGGACTATTGACTTATCAAATGTGTTCGGAATCAGGATGTGTAGATCATGAATATCCATTTGAAATACAAGCAATAATAAAAAGTGGCGAACCAACTCAACCAACTAAACCAAAGAATGATAAAATTCCTGAAATAGTAAAAAATGAGCCTCAGGGAGATCAAAAAGATGATAGCAGCCAAATAACTGAACTGAATACACAAAAAATAGCAACCCAAAATAACGATACGGACAGTTTTTTAAACAAAATTCAAGCGTATAAATTTAAAGAAAATGGAGAAGTTGGAACTTGCAAAAAATGGGAACCACTTTTTCCAGCGGCCAATCACTCATCAGATAAGTCTTGGTTACTTTTCTTTATTTTTTCTTTTGCAGCTGGGCTCGTAGCACTACTTACACCATGTGTATTCCCTATGATCCCTATGACAGTTTCCTTTTTCATGAAGGACAATCAAAGTAGAGCAAAAAGTATAAGAAATGGTATTCTATTTGGTCTAAGTATATTGGGAATTTATGGTTTAATCGGCGCTTTTGTTGCCATTACAAAAAATGTTGATTTTGCACATTGGCTCAGCACACACTGGCTGCCTAATGTTACATTTTTTATTATTTTCTGGATTTTTGCTGCCTCTTTTTTCGGTGCTTTTGAAATTGCCTTGCCTTCACGTTTCATTAATAAAATTGATACACAAGTGGATAAGGGTGGATTGATTGGTGTATTTTTCATGGCATTTACTATTGTCTTGGTCTCATTTTCTTGCACAGGACCAATTGTAAGTTCGGTTTTGGTAGAATCTGTCCAAGGAGGATCTAGGTTAAAACCATTTATTGCTATGATTGGGTTTTCTTTGGCTTTTGCACTTCCCTTTGGTCTATTCGCCATTTTCCCAAAATGGTTGAATAACTTACCTAAATCTGGAGGATGGTTGAATAGCGTAAAGGTAGTTCTGGGTTTTGTTGAATTAGCACTTGGACTTAAGTTCTTGAGCGTCGCTGATCAAACCTATCATTGGCATTTACTTGATAGACATGTGTACATTTCCTTATGGATCGTCATATTCAGTCTTATGGGAATTTATCTCTTGGGAAAAATAAAATTTGCTCATGATAGTGACTTGCCTTATCTCAAAGTGCCTAGATTGCTATTTGCGATTTTGACATTTTCTTTTGTAGTTTACCTTATCCCAGGTATGTGGGGAGCACCACTCAAATCACTTGCAGGTTATTTACCGCCTATGAGTTCTCTAGAATTTGATGTTCGAAGAATTGTAAAAGAGGAGTTGGGCAGTGACAAAAAACTGTGCGAAGTTCCGGCTTACAAAAGCGATGGATTACACATTCCACACGAGTTACCCGGATATTTTGATTGGGAACAAGGTCTACTTTGTGCAAAAAAGCTGAATAAGCCTGTATTTATTGATTTTACAGGACATGGCTGCGTAAACTGCAGAAAACTGGAAGATCAAGTATGGAGTGACCCAAAAGCAAAAGGGACACTTCGAGAAAATTTTGTCATTCTATCTTTATATACAGATGACAAAGAAATTGTATTACCAAGACAGGACCAGTTTAAGTCAGCCTTTGATGGAAGATTAGTAAAAACGTTAGGCAAGAAAAATACCTATATTCAATTTTGTTTTTTTGGCTCCAATCAGCAACCGCAATATGCTATCTTAGACGACAAGGCCAATTTGCTCACACCCACTGTTTCTTATGATGACGTAAACGATAGCAAAAAATTTATTGACTATTTGGAAAATGGTTTGAAGGCCTTCAATAAAACTAGATAAAAATGAAATACATTGAACAACATTTTACCGAAGCAAAAGATGTTTTAGAACAATTTATTGCAAATGCTGACAATTTCATTCAGATTGAAAAAGCAGGCAATATATTGGTTGAATCCTTAAATAGAAATGGTAAAATATTGAGTTGTGGTAATGGTGGTTCTATGTGCGATGCAATGCATTTTGCCGAAGAATTAACAGGTAGATACAGAGAAAATAGACCAGCTATTGGGGCAATTGCAATCGCGGATCCTTCACACCTAGCTTGTGTCGGAAATGATTACGGTTATGATTATGTTTTTTCAAGATATATTGAAGGTATTGGAAGAAAAGACGATGTTTTACTGGCCATTAGCACAAGCGGAAATTCTCAAAATGTTGTAAATGCAATATTACGTGCCAAAGAAAAGGGTATGAAAACCATTGGACTAACAGGCAAGTCGGGTGGAAAGATGGCAAATCTTGTAGATGTCGAAATCAGAGCGCCAAAAAGCCAATTTGCTGATCGGGCGCAGGAAATACATATTAAGGTAATACATAGCCTTATTGATTTTATTGAAAGGAATTATCTCTAGTTTTTTCCAACCACACAAGATGGTTAGTTTCTTCTCTTCCCATTAAAATGATGACTTTATTGTCTTGTATAACTTCAAAGTCGAATATACTATTTGGTGGTAAATTTATTTTCGCCCATTTTTCTTTAATAAACAGATGTTCATTTTGAATTATAGCCTTGTAAATGACGCCCAAACTATCCAACAAAAAAATGGATGTGCTATCAGCCTTACCGTAAATTGCAAAATTGACAAAATTTGTAGTAGGTTTTAAATTTTGCAATTCTAACAGTCTTGGTTTATCCTCCAAAACATTTGTAGGGTTCGTAATCCAAAACTCATTTTCATTACAAAGAACCAAGATATTATTTGATTTATATTGTTCAACTTTTTGAATGGTTTTTGCAAAATCTTTCTCTTGGATCGCCAGTTTTTCCAGTTTTCCTGATAAATTTTGATAAACCTTCCATTGCCTAAGAATATTTCTTTTCCCCCAAGCAAATAAGTAGTAAATATTCTTTTCTTGGTTTTTATAAATCAAAAACCTTGGTTTTTCTCCAAGAGAAGGTTTTAAAAAATCCGCTGATAGATGGACACCTTTGCCTGAATAGAATTTTTGAAATCCTAAAACATTGTTTTGTGCCGACAATATAGTTTTACCAAATATTGATTTAGCAGCTATTCCTTCGAAATTTCCATTTATGATCTTATATAAGTTTTTGGAATCGTCTTCAATAGAAAAAATGCCCTCTTTATTGGAAAAATAAAGTATTGATTTTATTCTTTCAAAATCAAAATCTTCTGTTTTTTTCGATATTGAATGGCGATGAACTTCTCTCAACTCAGCGACTTTCTCCTCTTTAAAACCCTTATTTTGACAAGCACATAGGCTAAATATTATTAAAAAATTTAGCCTGTGAACAAAAAAACCCATATCCAAAGATATGGGTTGGTTGTGTTAAGTTTAAGAAATATTATAACGAACTAACGAGCTTTGATAGTTTACTTTTAAGATTGGATGCTTTGTTCTTGTGAATTATATTTTTTTTCACCAATCGGTCCAATTTGGACTGGGTTTCTTTGAACAATGATTCCGCTTCCTCCTTATTTTCGGAGGCTTTAAGCCGCTTGATCCAAGTACGCGTAGTTTTATGCTGGTACTTATTTCTCTCGCGTTTTACCTCATTGCTTCTTATTCTTTTTAATGCGCTTTTATGGTTGGCCATTTTGAAAAGGTTGACAAAAGTAAGTTTTGAACTTAATTAATACAAACTTGACTTGATTTAATTACTTTGTAAAAAACCCAATAATACCAGTAGCTTTGCCTTTTTTGATGGAAGATTCGTTTAAAAAAATCATTTCACACTGCAAGGAGTATGGATTTGTATTTCAGAGCAGTGAAATTTATGATGGCTTAGCAGCTGTTTATGATTATGGTCAAAATGGTGTAATGCTAAAAAATCATCTGCGCCAATATTGGTGGAAGAGTATGGTTCAATTACATCAAAATATTGTAGGTATAGACTCTGCAATATTTATGCACCCAAAAACATGGAAGGCAAGTGGACATATAGATGGCTTTAATGATCCTCTAATCGATAATAAAGATAGCAAAAAACGATACCGGGCTGATGTACTTATTGAGGATTATATTGAAAATAAGATTGAAAAGAAAATCCAAAAAGAAATTGAAAAAGCCAAAAAGCGATTTGGTCAAAATTTTGACTTGGAAGAATTTTTAAGAACAAATCCAAATGTTTTAAGAAACCAAGAGAAAAAAAAAGCAATTAATGAGAAACTGAAAAATGGACTAGAAACCAATGATTTACAAATAGTTAGACAGCTTATAATTGACCTAGAAATTGCTTGCCCAATTTCAGGAACAAAAAACTGGACAGAGGTAAAACAGTTCAATTTGATGTATAGCACTCAAATGAATGCTACAGAAAGTGATGAAGCGCTATATTTAAGGCCGGAGACCGCACAAGGCATTTTTTTGAATTATCTTAATGTTCAAAAAACTGGAAGAATGAAACTTCCCTTTGGCATTGCCCAAACAGGTAAAGCTTTTCGAAATGAAATAATTGCTAGGCAATTTATAATGAGAATGAAGGAGTTTGAGCAAATGGAAATGCAATTCTTTGTTAAGCCAGGTGAGCAAAAAGAGTGGTTTGAATATTGGAAAAAGACTAGATTAAATTGGCACACTAATTTAGGCACGCCAAAAGACAAATACCGATTTCACGAGCATACAAAATTGGCTCACTATGCGGATGCAGCAGTGGATATAGAATATCAGTTTCCCTTTGGTTTTAAAGAAGTAGAGGGTATTCACTCCAGAACAGACTTTGACCTTTCTCAACATCAAAGTCATAGCGGAAAAAAAATACAGTACTTTGACAGTATTTCGGAAAAAAGTCAAGTTCCATATGTAATTGAAACCTCCATTGGACTAGACAGACTATTCCTGCTCACAATTTCAGAAAACTTGAAGACTGAAACCCTTCCAAACAGGGAACAAAGAAATGTGCTTTGCTTACCCCCCGCACTTGCGCCAAATCAATTGGCAATACTGCCGCTCCTAAAAAAAGATGGAATGCCAGAAATGGGCAAAAAAATATTTGATGAATTGAAATTTGAATTCAATTGCTATTTTGAGGACAAAGACAGCATTGGAAAAAGATACCGAAGGCAAGATGCGATTGGTACACCATACTGTATAACAATTGATCATGAAAGCATAGAACAGGAAACTGTTACACTTCGTGATAGGGACACCTTACACCAAGAAAGAATCTCAATAAGTGAGTTAAAATCAAGACTTACAGACAAGTTGTCTTTGGCTAAACTATTAGAAAAATTGGAATGAGTATGGAAATAATTGAAAACTATATAGACGGAAAATTAGTAGCACCTAATTCTAATCAGTATATTGATAATTTTTGTCCGTCAACAGGCGAGGTTTATGCCAAAATACCTAATAGTGACATAGATGATGTTCAGAAAGCTGTTGAATCAGCAAAAAACGCTTTCCCGATTTGGAAAAATCTGTCTATTGAAAAAAGATCCTCGTACTTATATAAAATAGCGGATGAAATTGAAAACCAATTCGACCAATTTGCGCATGCAGAAACAAAGGATAATGGCAAACCATTCAAACTTAGCAAACATGTTGATATACCCAGGGCAATAGCCAACTTCAGATTCTACGCAGGAGCAGTTCTGCACTTTGCATCAGAAAGCCACAAGGGAAATCAGGATTTCATTAATTATACCCTTAGAGAGCCCATTGGTGTTGCTGCTTGTATTTCGCCATGGAATTTGCCTCTATATCTCTTTTCATGGAAAATTGCTCCAGCCCTAGCTACTGGCAATACAGTTGTGGCAAAACCTTCAGAGGTTACTCCTTACACAGCTTATCTTCTATCAAAAGTTTGTCAAAAAGTAGGTTTACCAAATGGCGTTCTAAATATAGTACATGGCATCGGGGCCAAAGCTGGACATGCAATGGTTTCACACCCAGATGTTCCAACCATTTCTTTTACTGGAGGCACAAAAACAGGACAGAACATTGCCAAAATAACGGCACCCATGTTCAAAAAATTAAGCTTGGAACTCGGTGGAAAAAATCCTACGATCGTATTTGAAGATTGTCAGATTGAAGAAGCTGTAAAGACAAGTGTCAAAGCCGCTTATACCAACCAAGGCGAAATTTGCTTATGTGGTTCGAGGATTTATGTGCAAAAATCTATTTATCAAAAGTTTAAAAATGCTTTTATAGAAAGAATGAAAACATTACACGTTGGAGAGCCTATGAGCGAGGATTCCAAAATTGGTGCAATTGTTTCAAAACAGCATTACGAAAAAATACTGGAGCACATTGACCTAGCTAAACAAGAAGGTGGAAAGCTCTTATTCGGCGGTAAAACCGTTCAGCCAGAAGGATTTGAGAATGGCTGGTATATTGAGCCCACACTTTTTGAAAACCTAAATGAAAGTTGCAGAACAAACCAAGAAGAGATTTTTGGCCCTGTAGCTACCATTCAACCATTTGAAAACGAAGATGAAGTAATCCAATTGGCCAACTCAACTCCCTATGGGCTTAGCACTTCAATATGGACAAATAATTTGGCCAAAGCCCATCGTGTAGCTGCTAAAGTGAATGTTGGTATTGTTTGGATTAATTGTTGGTTGGTCAGAGACCTACGAACCCCTTTTGGTGGCATGAAGCAAAGTGGTTTAGGAAGAGAGGGAGGTTGGGAAGCCATACGCTTTTTCACAGAGGCAAAAAATGTCTGTGTTTCAACACAAGTGTAACCGAGACAAGCTTTTACTTATTTTTGTCCAATATGGCAGAAGGAATTTGGTACAATACCGATCTCGAAGAAGTTCAAATCTTGGAATATGGTAGAAACTTGCAAGACATTGTAAACAATATCGCCAAACATGAAGACCGATTTGAAAGAAATAGACTTTGTGAATCAGTAGTTGAATTGATGATTTTACTTAATCCCAAAATAAAAGAGGAAGAAAACTATTTACAAAAACTTTGGGACCACTTGCACATAATCAGCAATTTCAGTCTAGATATAGACGGGCCATTTGAATCACCCACAAGGGAAGAATTGGCTCAAAAACCTGAAAAAGTTCCCTATAAAGACATCCGTATAAAATACCGCTTTTATGGTAGAAACTTACAAAAAATGGTAGATTACGCCTGTAAAATGGAGGATGGAGAATTCAAAGACGCTTTTATAAATCATATCGCAAGTTTCATGGTTAATTCATCCAAATTATGGAATGAAGAAACTCTTGAGACAGATGCCCTCATTGAACACATTGCTAAACTATCAAATGGAGAATTAATCGTAGACACAAGTAGACTCGAGCTATTTTACGATAAAAGGAAGCCTATATCCAAAAATAAATCAGGTAAATACAATAACAAATCGAAAAGAAAAAAGAGAAGATAAATGTCGTTTTTTAAAATAAACGGTGGAAACAAACTTTCAGGAGAAATTGTACCACAAGGGGCAAAAAATGAAGCCTTACAAATTTTATGTGCGGTTCTTTTAACAGCCGAAAAAGTAACAATTAACAATTTACCTAACATCATTGATGTTAACCTTTTAATTGACTTATTAAAGGGCCTAGGGGTTAAAGTTGTTGAAAATAAAAATGGTAGTAAAACATTCCAAGCAGATGACATAAACTTAGATTTTATTGCCTCAGAAGAATACAGAGCAAAAAGCGCCAAAATTAGAGGATCTGTCATGCTTCTAGGCCCGCTATTGTCAAGGTTTGGTGGAGGATACATCCCCAGTCCTGGGGGAGACAAAATTGGCCGAAGAAGAATGGATACGCATTTTTTTGGTTTTGAAAAATTGGGCGCAATTTTCACCTACAATAACGAGGAAAAATCTTTCCATATAAACGCCAAAAATCTAAAAGGAAACGATATGCTCTTGCCTGAAGCTTCTGTGACAGGCACAGCAAACATACTGATGGCTGCCACTATGGCTGAAGGAAAAACAAGCATCTACAATGCAGCCTGCGAGCCGTACCTCCAACAATTGAGTAAGATGCTCAATAGCATGGGGGCCAAAATTGAAGGAATCGGTTCCAATTTACTCACCATTTATGGCGTCAACGAATTGGGTGGTTGCCAGCACACCATATTACCTGATATGATTGAAATTGGGAGTTTTTTATCCATGGCTGCAATAACCAATTCAAACATTAGAATCAAAAATGTTCGATATGACCAACTTGGTTTACTTCCTCAAACTTTTCGAAAACTAGGACTCAACATACTTCTTGATGGAGACGATTTAGTGGTTCCCGAACATCCAAGTTATGAAATACAAAATTTTATTGATGGCAGTATCATGACCCTTGCAGATGCCCCGTGGCCTGGTCTTAGCCCAGATTTATTAAGCGTGATTTTGGTGATGTGTACACAAGCAAAAGGCAATGTTTTAGTTCATCAAAAAATGTTTGAAAGCAGACTTTTCTTTGTAGATAACCTTATTGATATGGGCGCCCAAATTATTCTATGCGATCCGCATAGAGCAACCGTTATGGGTCTAAACCGTGGCGTTCCATTGAAAGGGATAAAAATGAGTTCTCCTGATATTAGAGCTGGTGTCTCACTGCTTATTGCAGCACTAAGTGCAGAAGGTACGAGCGAAATTCACAACATTCGACAAATTGATAGAGGGTATCAAGATATTGAAGCTCGGCTTCAATCTATAGGTGCCGACATCCAAAGAATTCACGAATAATATTCAGTCAAAATGTCATCAAAAAAAATGGCAAAACAATTGCTCTACATAAAATAATGGCTACAACGAAGTCCACCAAAAAGGAAAAGAAAATTAGTCCAAAAGCCAAAACTGCAAAGACATCAAAAGCACAGAAAGAGTTGGACAATACAAAAATTCAACTTTCTGAAATAAACGACAAATACCTTCGACTTTACTCTGAATTTGAAAACTTTCGAAAGAGAACCGCTAGAGAAAAATTGGACTTAATGGGAAGTGCTGGAAAAGAAATCATGACAGATCTTTTACCTATTTTGGATGATTTTGAGAGAGCCCAAAGTGCCATGGCCAACTCGGGAGATATCGAAGCTTTGAAAAAAGGTATTGAATTGATTTCAGATAAGTTTTTTAAAACATTGCAAAGCAAGGGATTGAAAAGTTATAATCCAGTTGGTGAAAAGTTTGATGCAGAAATACATGAGGCGGTAACTCAAATACCTGCACCGAGCGAAGAAGAAAAGGGTAAAATAATTGATGTTGTTGAAAAAGGATATACCCTGCACGAACAGGTAATCCGATATGCCAAAGTGGTAATTGGCAAATAATTATGGCGAACAAAAGAGATTATTATGAAATATTGGGTGTAAGTAAGTCAGCATCAGAAACGGAAATAAAAAAGGCTTATCGAAAACTTGCGCTAAAGTATCATCCAGACAAAAATCCTGATAATTCCGAAGCTGAATCCAAATTCAAAGAAGCGGCTGAAGCATATGAAGTTCTTAGTAATCCTGAAAAAAAATCTAAGTATGACCAATTTGGACATCAAGGTCTAGGTGGTGGTATGGGAGGATTTGGTGGCGGAATGAATATGGATGATATCTTCAGCCGATTTGGGGATATTTTTGGTGACTTTGGCGGAGGAGGAGGCAGCCCTTTTGATAGTTTTTTTGGTGGTGGGAATACCCGCAGCAGGCAATCATCTGGAAGTAACATTAGAATTCGGCTCAAGCTCTCCCTTGAAGAAATTGCCAATGGCGTTGAAAAAAAGATAAAATACAAGAAAAATGTCCTTGACCCAGAAACAACATTTAAACCCTGCACAGTATGTGGTGGTAGAGGCCAAGTAACCCAAGTCAGAAATACATTTTTGGGCCAGATGCAAAGCACATCAACATGCGCCAACTGTGGTGGAATCGGCAAAGTTGTGAATACAAAAGGGAAAAATAGCAACTCAAAAGGTATGATTCAAAAGGAAATTACCACAAGCATCAATATTCCTGCAGGTGTTGAAGACGGAATGCAATTGTCTCTCAGTGGTAAAGGAAACGAATCGCCTGTTGGCGGCAGAAATGGTGACTTAATGGTATTGATTGAAGAAATAGAACATGAGGAATTAAAAAGAGACGGCCAGCATATTTTATACAACCTATTTATTAGCTTTCCTATGGCAGTAAAAGGTGGACAGGTAGAAGTTCCAACAGTTAACGGAACCGTGCGACTTAAAATTGATTCTTCTACACAATCAGGAAAATTACTTAGACTTAAAGGCAAAGGTCTCCCATCTGTAAATAGCTATGGTAAGGGAGATCAACTAGTTTATGTAAATGTTTGGACACCTACCCAACTCACTGCTGAAGAGAAAAATCTAATTAATGAATTAGAAGGAAAATCAAACTTTCTACCCAATCCATCTGAGAAAGACAAAAGCCTCTTTGGCAGAGTAAAAGATATATTTAGGGGATAATTATAAGCCTTTCAGAATATTACCTATTCTATTTTGCTCTTCTGTAGCTGTGTCGTAAATGAATCTAATTTCAGGCATAATTCTAAATTCATTCTTGATTTTTGTTGATAATTTTTTGCGTATTACTCGAATGTTATTTTCAAGCAAGTTTGCCATTTCTTCTCTTGATATGCTCCCAAAAAATGTATAGTAAGCTCTTAAAAGCGAAAGATCAGATGTAATAGTACATGCCTGTAAAGTAAATACAATACCTTCTCCTTGTTGTTTAAACATTTCTAGCATAATGTTGCCTAATTCTTTACCAACTACTTGTGCTACTTTACTTTTTCGAGAAACTTGCAAGTCTACGAAGATAAAAGATTAGTTTTGATAGGCATTCCAAAAGATGATCGGCACAGTTTTTTTTGCTGTTTTAAACAAAAGTATAAATGAAGGATCTAAGCAAGGTATTTACTTCACTTTAGGCCTTGGACTCAGTGATTTTTTTATGATAAGTGCAGCTGTTTTTGGTAGCAGATTTATACCTTTTGTTGAGTATTATTCAGGATATCTAAAGGCGTTTGGTGGCATTTTTCTTATTGCTTATGGGCTTTACAATTTATTATTTAATAAAAAGCCACAAAAAAAAAATACAGCCCTTAGCTGGAGACAATCTTCAAGCAACATAACTCTTGGCTTTTTACTCAATTCATTAAACCCAGCCAATTTTATGGGGTGGGTATCACTTGCAATTTATTTGAAAAGTAGATACAACCTTAGTACACTATTAATTGCAGTCGTCTTAGGCAGTATTGCAATACTTATTATACTTTCAGATAGTTTGGCGAGTGTTTATGCACAAAAGTTGCAAAGATGCCTCAATACTAAGAGAATTAGGCAAATCAATATCGTTACTGGTTTGGTCTTTATTTTTTCTGGTGTGGGAGTTTTAGCTAACTAAAGTGCCAATATTTTCCCCACTAAGAAGTTTAAAGAGGTTGTTGGGCGTATTCATATCAAAAACAACGATGGGTAAATTATTTTCTTGACAAAGCGTTATTGCAGTCATGTCCATCACATTAAGTCCTCTTTTATATACTTCATCAAAGCTAATATGATTAAACTTTTCTGCATTTTTATCTTTCTCAGGATCTGCAGTATAAATACCATCTACGCGTGTTCCTTTAAGAATTACATTTGCTTCAATCTCTACTGCTCTTAATGATGCTGCTGTATCTGTAGTAAAATAGGGATTTCCTGTACCAGCACCAAAAATGACCACCCTACCTTTTTCTAGATGTCTTACAGCCCTCCTACGAATAAACGGCTCAGCAATTTGCTCCATTTTAATGGCAGTAAGAAGTCTAGTGAAAATGCTATTCTTTTCCAAAGCACCCTGTAAAGCCATAGCATTTATGACCGTTGCAAGCATGCCCATATAATCACCTTGTGCCCTATCTACGATACCACCTTGAACACCTTGGATACCTCGAAAGATATTGCCCCCTCCAATAACGATTGCCAATTCAATATCTAAAGATCTTACTTTTTGAATTTCATTAGCATACTGCTCTAGGATATCTGGATCTATACCATATCTATTCTTGCCCAATAAAGCTTCACCACTAAGTTTAAGTAATACTCTCTTGTATTTTGCCATTCAATTTCTGAAACTACAAGTTGTAATGCAATTTCGAAATCAAATTTAGAGAGTTTGTGTCAATTGATTAGATAAATGACTCCTTTTTTATTGAATTCTTCGATAAAATTACCTACATATTTTGAATATCTTATGTAATAATAATAAGCACCTTGCTGAGCGGTTTTATCATTAATTTTACCGTCCCATGAAGGATTTCCATAAGATTCGTAAATTATCTGACCCCAACGGTTGAAGATTACAAATTCTTTAAACTCTTCCACAGAACCTGTAATTCTAAAAACTTCATTTAGGTTGTCTCCATTTGGACTAAATGCATTAGGAATTTGGACGGCACATCCAAACGGATCTACATCAACTTCAAAACCAGCACTATCTGAACCACAAACATTGGAAGCTACTGCATAATATATACCTTTTTGACTAATTGCTCTTTCATTATCTAATGAGCCGTTCTCCCACCTGATTTTTGTGTACTTCTGACTTAAGTCAAAGGACAATATAGTGGGTGAACATAATAGGGTATCATCAATTAATATTACGTTAGGGAAAGTAGCAAAACCTACATTAATGGAGTCCGCGCTTTTACATGGGCCATTACTTACAACAACCGCATATCTGTCCTCAGTATTTACTGATATGAAAGAATCACTTTCCCCAGAACTCCATTCATATTTTTCTGCTAAAATTTTTGTGGGAATATCAAGCTTTTCTCCCTCGCACAAAATGGTATCTTTCCCTAACTCAAATACAGGAGTTGATTTATATATTGCCTCAATAGTGTCTAAGCCAAAGCATCTGCCTATTTTAACTTCCAAAATTTTTGTGCCAGGCGAATTTATGGTATATCCATTTTGAGAACTGACATTGGTATTTAAGTCATTCTCGTACCAAGCGTAATTGTCAGCATTGGGATAATTTTGTTCTATGTAATAAGTTTGATTGTCGCAAAGGGTTGTATCTCTGCCTAAATCAAACGAAATTTCAGCAATTTGCGTAATTTTAATAGAATCTGAAACACTACAAATTCCATCAAAAATTTCAACCCAATTTATTTCTACATTTGGTTCATTTGCTCGAATAAAATCATTCGCATTGCCATCGTGCCACAAAATACTTTTTGTATTAGGGACAGTTGATGCGTCAAGTATTATGTTTTCTCCAAAACATAAGGTTGTATCAGGTCCCAAATCCAACATGGGCTTAGGATTTACGACTACATTGATTGTATCAAAAATTACGCA
The DNA here is from genome assembly GCA_002457675.1 of Bacteroidetes bacterium MED-G17. Lineage (GTDB taxonomy): Bacteria > Bacteroidota > Bacteroidia > NS11-12g > UBA9320 > MED-G17. Next base: position 178,195 of record NTKK01000001.1, on the reverse strand, counting down.
TTCGCCTAGAGGAAATTTGGTAAGTTTAAGCCTATACTGACCGGAAGTAGAAATTTTTATGTTGTTTGTATTTGTCTCATTCCAGAGCAAGTCATATTGCGCAGGAGGTGATGGTAAAGGAAAAACTGTATCGCCGATACAAATGGTTGTATCTGAGGGAATCACTGTTTTGTATGGCGTTGTTCTTGAAACCTCTGCCGTATCTCTCACAAAACAATAACCATCAAATATCTCAACTCTTATTTGTTCTCCTTTTCTACTTACATATAATGAATCAGCACTTGCATCATGCCACTTATATTTCCAACTACTTTCGTTGAAAAAGAAAACCGTGCTATCACCCTCACAGATGACCCTATCAGACCCCAAACTTATTTTGGCAGGATTGGAGGAGTAAACGTTGATAGAATCTGTTGTTGAACAAAGGGTATCGCTAATAGTTAGCCAATATTTACCTTGTTTGCTAATCTGGAAGAACGTATCAGTCGATCCATCTGACCATAAGAAATCCCAGCTTGAAACCTCACGTTTTTGTGAAACAACAAATGAGTCTAATGAACAAATTGTCGTATCGTCAAGAACATCAAATATTGGATTGATACTTTTCCCGAAGTGTAGCGTATCTTCATCAAAGCAAGAAGCCGTGAAAGCTTTTATTGCCAAAAAAGAGTCTGCTTGACCATATGCAAAGGAAAGGGAGCTTTGCGTATGCCATCTAACAGAATCAAATGCAGATATATCAATTGTAACTTTGAAAGAATCAGCAGAACAAATGGTAGTATCTTTTCCAAGATCAATAAGAACTGGGTCAACGATATCTAGCAAAAAAGTGTCACGTGCGATACATCCACCAACAGACACTGCCACTCGGTAGGTACCTTTTGTCTTCAGTGTTTGAGAAGCCTTTGTCTTGTTGGGCGCAGAAATATTGGGACCTTCCCAAGTATAGCTTGCTCCACTTGTTGAAACATTTACTTTCAATTCCTCCCCTTGACATATAAGTGTGTCACTGAGCAATGCAGATTTTGGGTATGGAAAAATGCTTATTGTTCTTGATACCGTATCTGTTTTTTGTTCACAAGCGGTCACATTTTTCCTGAAATAATAGAGGGTAATTTCATAAGTACCCGTGTCTGAAAAATAGTGTTTTGGTGAAAATCTATTCGAAAAGTTAGCCGATTTGCTTGCTGTGTCTCCAAAATCCCATTTAACACTATCTAAATTAGAAACATCGTCCAACCAAAACTCAGTTGAATCTGAAAAACACAATCCAGTAGGGTCATTATCATTTTTAAAATTTCTATTCCCGATATAAAAATCTGGCTTGAAAAAAAACGATTGAATAAATGTTGGTAAACCAAAATTGCATGAACCCGAAATAGATGGACCAATATCTTTCCATGAGGCAGCAGCTTTAGGACAATTGGGTTTTTCTATCACAGACATATAAGCTCTGTTGTTTCTTGCACAATAAATTTTGCCATCTGGACCTATTTGTAAAGCACCAAAATTGTTTGTAGTGTTGTTTGATTGACCAGATATACTAGCAATTTGATGAACAGAATTAATTATGTTGTTACTACTGCCAGCTTGTAAGTCTATTTGAACTACTTGTCTGTCTGATCTATAAACCCCCCATTGAGATACATATAGAAATTTTCCATTTGGAGAAAATTCAACACCGTAAGCACCGTCATATTCGTAAATTCCAGAAGGTCTATTCGAATTGGTTAAGACCACAGGATTGGTAACTTTTCCTGTTGCATTGTCAAAATCATATATTTCAATTCTTCCATCGGTTGTACTGCTTCGCCAACCTGTATTTTGTTGCCCAACTATAGCTGCAGCAATTTTGTCTCCTTTGGGCGATGCTTTCATGTAACCTTTGGAAAAACCACGTCTTGAATTCCCTAATTGGTGTGTTGGGCCTACGCTAGAGATTACAGGTTTTGTTGTTAAACCAAGTGCGGTCATTTGCCAGGCATAAAACTTATTATTTCCCAATTCATGACCGATTATCCATAAATCTTCTCCGTTTGCATGTTTTACTGCCGTAATTTTTTCAGTAGAATAATTTAATAGGGTTGTTGTATCTGTAAAAACCATTCCTTCACCTCCGAAAGCGTTAGTATCTACCTGGACATATTGCAGTGGTGCACCTTCTCTACCGACGGAAAAAACAAAGTATAAATTGCCCACCTTAGGTCTTGGCACAATAACTCCTGATTGGGTGCTGCTCCAACTACCAAATAATTTACTAAATGGAAGTGTCGGGAGAAAGAACATGTCTTTGTGTGTTTTGGTTTTCACATTTTCACCATCTGTATAAAAAAGCAGTTGACCTTTTTTGTTGCAGATATTTGCAAACCCCTCTTGTTGATCTAAAACATTGCCTGAAAATGGAGTTGGAGATCCACTATTAAAATCAACACCTGCATTGTCTCCAAACAGCCAAATATTTCCCTCTTTCTGGGCACATACCTGATTTAAACAAATGAAAATAAAAATAAAAAGAAATGTCTGTCTCAAAATGCCCAAGTTTTCAAATGCAATTTACATTAAATTATTCAATTTGTAAATCAAAAGGGAGACCCATCTGACAATTGTCTAACAATGCATTGCCCTTGGAAAACTTATCGATAGTTCTTTTTGTTTGCATGAGATCAGAAAATTGTTTCTGATATACATAACTTTTCAACCCTATCTTGTCTAATAAAATACTTATTTCATTTTCAGCTTTGGGATAAACAATGGTTTTTGGCGATGTGGATTTGGACATTTTTATGGCACTTTCCATGGCCATTTGTAATCCTCCTAATTTATCTACTAAGCCGCTCTCAAGAGCGTGTGAACCAGAATATATTTTACCTTGGGCCAAGTCATATACATTGGTCAATTTCATATCCCTACCTTCCGCAACATAGGCAACAAAATCATCATAAATATTGAGCAATCTCTGGTTAATCCATTTCTTCTCTGCCAGATTTAATGGTCTATCAATTCTTCCAAAATCTGAAAATTTTCCTGTTTTTATGACTTCTTGTTTTATGCCAATTTTATCATTCAACAACTTTTTGGCATTGGGATATACCCCAAAAACACCTATTGAGCCCGTTAAAGTGTTGGGCAAAGAGAAAATAGAGTCTGCTAAACAAGATATATAATAACCTCCTGAAGCTGCCACGTTCCCAAAACTTACCACAACTGGGATATTTTTCTCTCTAATTAACTTAATTTCTCTCAAAATTTCATCGCTTGCAAAAGCGCTGCCGCCTCCTGAGTTCACTCTCAAAACAAGCGCCTTCACATTTTTTCCTTTACGTATTTTTCTTAATATCTCGGCGTATTTTTTGCCACCTATATTGGTTGTATTTCCCTTTCCTGAAACAATGTTACCCTCTGCAAATACAAGGGCAATTTCATCGTTTCCTTCTTGGTCTGCGTTCTTTTGCTTAATGTATGCACTGACCTGCTTGTATTTGTTATCTTTCTGTTTCCCAAAAGCATTCAATTTTTCAAATAATTCATCAGGGTAAATTAGGCCATCAATCAGATTAAGTTCTTCTGCTTTTGTAGGAGATTCTGCCAATAAATTGTCACAAATATTCTTTAGGTTATCCCTACTCATTTTTCTGCCCTCAGCAATTCTATTGATAAAATACTGGTAGTTTAGGTTGAGGAAACTGGCGATTTGAGATTTATTTTCTTCACTTAGTGAATTCCTCACTAGCGGCTCAACAGCTCCTTTGAAATCACCTACCCTGACTACTTGCATTTCGACACCCACTTTTTGGAGTAAATCCTTGATAAACAGCGTATTGGCAGACATTCCATTTAAAATAAATTCCCCTTTGGGATGAAGAAAAATACTGTCTGCAACACTAGCCAAAAAGTAGTTTTTGTTGTAGTAAAAATCTGCAAAAGCGATTACCTTTTTTCCAGATTTTTTAAACTCATGTAAAGCATAATAAATTTCTGTAAGCGTGCTATAACCTGCATTTAAGAAATTTACATTTAGGTAAATACACTTTATTGCGCTATCATACTTTGCCAAGTCAATGGCTTTCAAAATATTATTCAAACTTAAAGGAGATGAAAATTCATCACCCAAATATGCAGTCAGTTGCAAATCGCTTTCCGGGGTGTAATCATTTATTTCCCCATTTAATTTTAATTCAAGTACTGGACTTTTTGAACTTGGTGGAGAAGATTTTTTTGCAACAGAACTGAGAAAAATCCCAGAAAGCAAAAGTATAAGCAATGTGAAAAATAAAAATAGGCCTGTAAACGTGCTGAAAACGTAAAAAAAGAAGCCTCGATTTTTGAATTTGTTCATCTTTTGTGGAGTTTGAAATAGGTTTTAATGTCCTTAGAAATTAAAACCCCAAAGTAATGACCTGTAGATAAATGTGCACCATTAATTTCGTTTAAACCCTTTTTTAATCCGCCAAAATAAACGATTCTCCCACTGGGATCAGTCAATTTTAACTGCGTAAATTTTGCAGCACATGAAATAAAAAAACTGTCGTGAAATGGGTTAGGAAATGTTGTATAATTTATTGCTTTTTTGTCTATTATTTGTCCAATTTTTACGAAATCTAAAGACAATAAAACAGATAAATTTTCCATCATTTTGCCATTAACATATACATCCAAGGTGTCTTTGAATGAAAGATTTTTGCTGGCGGATAACTCAAAGGTATGACTGTTTTTAGGAGACAAGTCCTTAACAGCATTGTCAATTTTCGCGAAAACACTACGGTTTTTTTGTTGAGCTCTACTTTTAACTTCTACATTAACATTTATTGCTTGATCATTGTCATAACTAATTGCGATTGGGTATCTTTCAAACGCGCCATTCTCATCAACAATAGGGCCAATTATGCTTTGAATAGAAACTCGATGCTGCGGATTATTCAATGCTTCTGAAAAAGTTGATAACGACTGAATTCGATTTAAAAAGTAGGGATGGTCAACAAAAGGATTTCGATTTTTTTGGTAATTATAGATTGCGTCATTTCTATCCAATTCCTTTTTTGATGGCAAAAAACTACTTGACCATTTTCGGAGTACTTTCTCCTGGTCATCAAGAAAGTTGGTGTAGTTCTCATACCTTAAAGCAAAATAAAACATCGCACGGGCAGCTGCTCCTTTATGTTGATCTCTAACTTCAAAAACAGTTTGATTTTGCTGATTGCTTCCCAACTTAGATCCGCCCGCATTCCACATTTCGGCATTTGTAACCTCTCCAAAAGAATAATTTGCTCTTCTACTATTGGCGCTCACATCACATGGAAACAAATGATGCATATCAGCCTTTTCCGGCTCTTTGCTGTTAAACTTTGATTGCGGCCATGTATGTTCAGTGTTAAAGGAATTTGCATTTGCACCACTTCTCGTACTAAATGAGGCTTCCCTACCCGTGTAAACATCAATGACTTGGCCATTTTCATTGTCTATATTGCCATACATTAAATCTCTTGCATAATTGTACCCCATATTTTTGTACGCATTTGAAATTAAAAGAGATAGTGCAGTTTTAAGTGATTCTTCAAACTTATTTCTAGTACTTTCATAGTAAGCATCTTCAAAAACTCCTTGCCCATTTATGTCGATGCTTTTTGTACCAAATTTGGCTGAACTTACCCACAGGTAATTTTTCTCCATTATATTACTGACTGGCTTGTAAACCAATTGAATATCTTTAGGGATATTGGTTGCTAAAGTAAATGATGTATCTAATAAGAAAAGAGAATTGCTCTTTATCCCGAGTGCTATTTTTATTTGCAATTCAGAAGAGAATGTATGCCTTATTTTAAGATGCAATGTATCTGTATTCCCCAATTTTACATTTCCAAAATTGGCATTACCCATAATTTCTACTTTTCCATTTTGGGCGCTCGTTTGGTAAATTGCTAAAACTAAAGCAAAAAGGTATAAGATTCTAAACACTGCTCAAAGATAAAGCTATCAACCAAGAAAATTTACCTTTGCACTGCTTATGGAAAATAGACTTATGGCTCTTGGTCCTATAGATGGTAGGTATGCAACTAAAACAATAAAGCTAGGCAATTATTTTTCTGAACATGCATTATTTAAGTATCGCGTAAAAGTTGAACTTGCTTACTTAAAAAAATTACTTGAAACGGTAAAATCCCAACTATTGACTTCATCATTAATAGATTTATTGAAAAAAATTGAGGATGAGTATTCAATTTCTGATACCATACTTATAAAAGAAAGTGAAAAAGTCACGAATCATGACGTAAAAGCCGTTGAGTACTTTATAAAAAATATTCTTCGTAAAAATGGTTTTGAAGAGGTTGTCGAGTGGGTTCATTTTGGTTTGACTTCAAATGACATCAACAATACAGCCATTCCGCTCTCTTTGCTTGAATTTCACAAAGAAGTATTCATCCCAAGCATATCCAAAGTTGTGCAAAATTTGGAAGCGTTGAGCAAGCAGTGGAAAGATGTTCCCCTTTTAGCTCATACACATGGTCAACCAGCATCCCCAACTAGATTAGGTAAAGAGATTCAGGTTTTTAGTACGCGATTGAATGAACAAATAAAGGGATTCGTAAATATTCCTTTTTCCGCAAAATTCGGAGGTGCTACGGGCAATTTTAATGCACATTTCGTTTGCTTTGAAAATATTCATTGGCATGATTGGGCACAAGATTTTCTGGCTGAATTGGGTCTTCGAAGAAGTTTTCCCACAACCCAAATAGAACATTACGATCATCTAGCTGCCTATTTTGATGTGCACAAAAGGATAAATACAATTTTAATTGATTTTGCCCGTGATGTCTGGACATATATTAGTATGCATTATTTCAAACAAAAATCCATCAAAAATGAAGTAGGATCTTCAGCAATGCCTCATAAAGTAAATCCAATCGATTTTGAAAATGCCGAAGGAAATTTGAGTATGGCCAATGCCATACTTCAATTTTTAAGTGCCAAACTACCGGTTTCTCGCTTACAACGAGATCTTACAGATTCAACAGTTTCAAGAAATATTGGTGTACCCTTTGGTCATCAATCTATTGCGCATCAAGCATTGATAAAAGGCATATCCAAATTGGAATTGAATGAAGAAAAAATAAACGATGATTTAGAACAAAATTGGGCAGTTGTTGCTGAAGGAATACAAAATATATTGCGAACCGAAGGAATAAAAAACCCTTATGAATTGCTAAAAGAACTCACTCGAGGAAAAGGTAAAATTCAAAAAATAGAATTACACCAATTCATTGATTCATTGAAACTTAATGAAGAAACAAAAATCAAAATTAAATCGATAAGCCCATTTAATTACTTAGGAAAATGACAAATAAACTGATAATCATTATCGGATTGGGATTACTAATCTTTCAATCATGCAACACACAAGAAAGTATGGACAAAAAAATTCATGCTTTGGAAAACAGTCCCACTTTTTTGGACACTAGTCAACAAAACCAATTATTAAATTTGTATCTTAAATACGCCCATAAATACCCTTATGCAGACCAAACTGTTTCTTATTGGTTTCATGGCATCCAAGAACTCTATTATAGACAAAAAAACCAACAAGTTATAAAGGAAGGTTTGCAGTATTTAAATCAATATGACAGTTCACCATTCCATAGAAATATTCAGATTGTTTTGGCAAAAAGTTATTACAAGACCAATCAGCTGGATAGTAGTGTATCATTTTATGAAAAAGCAGAACAACTAAATACATTAAACACTGATGAGTTGCAAGACTTTGCACTAGTATTTATAAAAAAAGAAGTTGAAAATAGAGGAGATTCCATAGGTGGCTATTATTTACTTAGAGCTTCCAAAGCTTTAAGTCAGTCTCAACAACAAATAAAAGCACTTGAAATTTTGGATGATTTGCTTAACCGTTATAGAGGTATTAAACAAGAGCCAGAGGCAATTTATCTGAAAGCAAAAATTCTAGAAGATGAGGAAAAAATTGAAGAATCTGAAGCCGCGTATAATGATTTGGTTCTGCGATTTCCAAATCATCCTATGAGCAAAGACGTAAGTATACTTCTAAAAAAAGGCCTTGTAGGCTTAAGCGCAGAAGAGATTTTTGAAAAAATTAAAAATGATTAAAAGGGCTTTCTAAAAACCCTTTTAATCAAAAAAATATTTATTATAGTTTATAGGAAAAACTTGCTGAAAAGGCTACCCCCGGACTAAATTTTGTATATACCTTATCATTTGATTCGTACGCTTTATAAAATTGTTCTCTATCGTCGTTTAAAATATTAGAAACCCCTATTTTAACTCTTTTCTTGCCCTCTTTATCTAATTTTTTGCTGATATTGAATCTTAAACTATGAAATGGCTCCGAATAAACATCTGAGTAGATACTACCACCAACTACAATAATTGAAGGTCCTTGTACATTATAGAATAGACCTAAGTCTAGATTTTTATTGTCCACAACATAGGTCAACCCACTATTGATAAGATATGGCGCTTGTCCAGCCATAGTTCTTGTATTTTTTACCGTTTCTCCTCCTCGTAAATTTCTTTTTCTTAGTTGAAACTCATATTCGGTCATGTTAATTTGAGACTGAACCAAAGTCAAATTACCACTCCAAGTAAGTTTTTCAAGTTTGGGATTTAGAAATTCAAAGTTTTTTCTAAACTCAAATTCCGCACCAATTACTCTACCTTGACCAACATTTTTAGGTTGGAATTCCTGGCTAGTAGCATTTAGTTGAATTTGAGTCAATTCAATTGGATCATCGAAATTTTTGAAGAATGCGCTGATGCTAAGTAGCTGAGCTTTTTTTGCAAACCACTCCCACCTAATATCAATATTATCAATTCGAGTTTCTACAAGATTTCCATCCCAATCTTGCGATGGGGATAGCGCGCCATTGAACATCCGATCAGTGAGCGGATCATAAATTTGCGCGTACGACAATTCTTTAAATGAGGGTCTTGCAATAGTCTTCGCATAAGACAGCCTCAAATTTTGATCATCAGAAAGGGCATAAATTATATTGGCAGATGGAAATAAATCTATTGCATTAAGAACCAAATCGTCGTCTAAACTAAGACCTGACCTCTGATTTTCAGGCAAATGTGAGGTAGTTGCATAAGTCTGATTTCTTCCGGTATGCCACTGTTGAAAACTTTCTACCCTTAAGCCAAGTATTACTTTGGTCTTAAAAAATGGTTTAAATTCATTAGATACGTATGTCCCAATATTGGCTGATCTTGAATTATACTCATTTGGATTTTGCCTTGCAATTAGACTACTTCCAACTTGTACTGGTAAAATTGAATTTGTGTAAAAGAATGATGAGCCGTTTGGCCAAAAATTGGAATCGGCAACCATTGAATTTACCCCTCCGTTTACAACTGGCGAAAGCGGCGCATTTAGATTATATTCAATAATTGAATAATCTCTATTCTTGACACTAATGGAAGACCCAAACTTAAACCTTGCCGATTTACCTCTGTATTTATAATTTCTTGTGAAATCAATCTTGGTATTTAAGCTGCTTTCATCTAAATCTCTCCAAATTCTCTTTGGGAAACCAGTTTCTCCTGCGTTTACTATACTATCTGTTCCAGGCAATCCCGTAGTTAACCCCGCTTTTCTAATATCCGGATCCTCTAGACTTGAAAGTGTAGGAGAAACCTTCCAATTTATTTCCCAAGCCTTGTCCTTCAGTATGTGTTTGCCATGCAACAATAAATTAGATATGCTTCTTTGATTGTACTGGAGGTTATGGGCAATACCCACATAGCCTGATTGTCCTGCAACTTCTGAGCCCCCATTATTATCTACACTAAAAAGTGAGGCAGTATTTTCACCATTTTGCAGGTGAAGAACGGAAAGTTTAATGCTACTATTGGCTGTTTTTAGTGCAATTCCGCCAATGGCTCCTAACAAAACGTTGTCCGTACTTTTTGCTCCTCTTTGAACAGTAACATAAGCGAGCTCAGTTTTTGTTTGATCAACATTTTTCTGATATTCGCCAACCTCAAAATCATCATAGTGTCTTTGTTCTTTTCGATAATTTATGGAAGCAAAATAGCCCAATCTGTACTTTTCATTCAATTTTTTTTGATTTCCAATGGTTGTAGAAAAGTTATAGTCCATAAAGCTTGGATTTTTCTCCACGGCTAAATTTTTACTGAACTTATCGGAAAAATTTTTAATTTCTTCTTTTGAGAAATAGCTCGACAATTCCCGAACAGGTGCTTGGAGAGGATCAGTGGTTGGAATTTCTCTTGTACCGTCATCAAAGCCTAAAAAATCTGTACGTCCACCAGGATAAGACAAGTAATCTGAATTAAAATGCATTTCAGGATTAAAACCTACCCCAATAGATACATCAAAAATCTTTTTATCCGGGAAATCAACCGTTTCTATATTTACAATTCCCCCGGTAAAGTCAGCAGGAAATTCAGCTGATGCAGACTTTAAGACAGTCATATTTCCAATCAAGCTTGTTGGAAAAATATCAATTTGAATACTATTTCGATCTGGGTCAAGACCAGGTATATCCAATCCATTTAGCATAGTTTTTGTATATCTATCTCCCAGACCTCTCACATAAACATATTTTCCTGCTTCTACTGAAACTCCGGTAACTCTTTTGATGGCAGAAGCAGCATCAGAATCACCAATACGTCTAAATTTTGCTGCAGATATTCCATCCATAACACTTGCAGATTTTTTCTTAATGTTAATGATAGCAGCCTCAGTGTTTCTAATTACGTTGGCAGAAACAGTAAATGTATTTAGTTGGTTTGACTCAGCTTTCATGATCACATTATCTATTAAAGTAACCTCTTCAGATAATACTTTAACATCAGTAATTTTTATATCTGCAAGTCCTATAAATGACGCATTCAAAACATAAGTACCAGGCGCTATACTAATCTCAAATTTACCGTCAAAATCCGTTACAGCTCCTCCACTGCCATTTTCAATCAGAATATTTGCTCCGAATAGTGGTTCGCCTAAGTCACCATCTATTACGGTCCCTCTTATAAAACCATTTTGTGCTAAAGATAATAAAGGTAATAGTAAAGGAATAGTTATTAAAAGTCTATATAATTTCATATCAAAAAAAAAAAGCTTGCCTGAAATGGGCAAGCTTTAAGGTATAAGTTTTAAAATTTACTAATTTAGGTTACTCCAAGCATCTGTAGAAGCCGTATAAGTCCAGCTTAGAGCAGAAAGGTCAGCACCTTTTGTTTGAGAAGTTACTTCCATTGCATCCATATCGCCGAAAACATTCGCGCCAGTGAATTCTACATTGGTCGTAGTATATCCATTTGAGTTGGCAGCATATCCGCTGTAACCACCGATTCTTGCATCATCCGCATAACCGAGGAAGTAGATTCCGTCGATAGATACGTCTGTGTTATCATCAAAATCAATCAACTCATTACCTGAGGCACAGCCCCATGAAGTAATGTTTTTAAATGTATGACCAGTGCTTGTGTAATCACCTTCTGGACCGTCTAATTCTAGTGGAGAATCTCCCGGGAACATAGAAACTGCATTGGTGAGCGTTCCAGCCCAAGCTTGATCAGTATCAAAAGCATCGTCACCATTATAGTAAACAACAGCGTTTGTAACACTAACTGAACCACCAAAGAATTCAAGACCATCATCCTGCGTTCCAACAACTTCGATATGCTCTACAACTGTTGCAGCGCCTACACCACCAAAAGTGATTCCGTTGATTTCGTTTCCTTCACCAATGTTTGATCCCCCATGTCTACATGAAACGTAACGGATTGTTCCCGCGTTGTGTGCGGCATTAGAACCTCCATAAAGACCAATTGTGTTTGTTGCAGGAATTCCTTCAATTTGCACTGTTGTTGAATCAGCAGAAATGTAATCGTCACCTAAAATGATTAATCCTCCCCATAAACCGGAAGCATCATCAGCTAAAGTGCCATCATCTAAAGAAGAAGTCATAACAATAGGAGACTCGGCAGTTCCTTGCGCATCAATTTTACCATCTCTTGCGATGATTAAGGCAGAAGCAAAAGCAGCCTGGCCAGGATTTCCTTCAATTCTTGTTCCAGCTTCAATGGTTAAAGTAGCACCATTAGTGACAGCAACAAAACCAGCTAATCTGTGAATTTTGTCTGCAGTCCAAGTTTCATCTTCAGTAATTAAACCGTAGTGAACATCATCCACTACTGTAGTTACCGTATCAGTTTTGGTAATTGTTGTCGTTGTGTTTTCATCGTCACTACATGACGTCAGAAAAGCAGCGCCCAATACCAATGACGCTAAAATGATTGTGTTAAATGTTTTGAACATATTTTTTAGATTTTACTTATGCAAACTTCTAGTTGATAAGTTAAATCTATCTATCCTAAATGTTAAATTTACTTTAACAAACTGTTGATTTATTATTATTAACACTTAAATCTCAACTGGTTATAGAAAAGTGAAGAATTTTCAAATTTCGTTCAGCTTCCTATAAATTGTTCAAACAACTGAATGGCTTCGAAGGCAGGTTTCACATCGTGAACTCTTAGGACCTTCGCTCCATTATTTAAAGAAAAGGCATGCAAAACTGAGGTACCATTAAGTGATTGAGAAGGATTACAGTTTAATACCTTGTTGATCATTGACTTTCTTGAGACACCGACCATTATTGGACCAAGTGTTTGAAATGACGCAAGATTCTTCAGTAATTGATAGTTGTGTTTTACAGTTTTACCAAAACCAAATCCAGGGTCAATGACTACGTCATAAATGCTCATTTCGTTTAACTTGGAAACTTTATTTGCCAAGTACCCAAAAACTTCGTTTGTCACATTTTGGTATTGTGGATTTGTTTGCATGTTTTTGGGACTTCCTTGTTTATGCATTATGATGTAAGGCGTTTTGCTATCTTTTACTAGTTGAAAAATCTTTTCATTACTTCCATCACCCGCGGAGATATCGTTAATGATATCTGCTCCTGCAGACAAAGCCAATTCAGCTACTCGAAACCTAAAAGTATCAACTGAAATAATTGATTTTGGAAAAGCTTTTTTTGCTTCTTTTATTGGCTCTAACACACGACTAATTTCCTCTTTTTCGGAAACATCTTTTGCTCCTGGTCTAGTACTATATCCTCCAAAATCTAGTATATCAGCACCTTCATTTAGCATGGCATTTACTTTTTTTAAGACATCATCTATTGTATTGTAATTGCCCCCGTCATAAAAAGAATCTGGCGTAAGATTGACTATGCCCATAATTTTTGGCGTGCTTAAATCTAGTACACCTGAAGGCGTATTAAGCACATTGTCTAGATGATTACCCAATCTGAGCATTATTTTTGCAAAATAAGGTGAATCCAAAAACACTACAACAGCACGAAGCGGTTTTTAAACAATGTAAATCATTATTTGAGCAAAAAACCATGGACTATGGTACTGCTTGGCAAATTATGCGTCCATCTTCAATTACCGACCAAATATTCATAAAAGCCCAAAGAATAAGAACACTTGAAGAAAAAGGACATTCATTGGTGGGCGAAGGTATTGATAATGAATATATAGGCATCATTAATTACGCTATTATGGGTATAATTCAACTCAACAAACCCTCCAATCATGAGCTATCGAAGGATCAAGTCATTGAGATGCACAACAAAATTTACGGTGAAATAAAAAGTTTAATGATCAAAAAGAATACAGATTATGGCGAAGTGTGGCGAAAAATGCGTATCAAAACTTTTACTGATTTGATTTTGATGAAAATTAAGCGTACCAAACAAATAGAGGAAAATCAGGGAAAAACCATAGTAAGTGAGGGCATAGAAGCCAACTACCAAGATATGGTCAACTATGCTATCTTTGCATTAATCAGACGTTCCGAAAAATGAAAATCCTAGTCCAAATATCACGAGTTCTTGTTGGATTGCTTTTTATTTTTTCTGGTTTCATAAAATCAAATGACCCGCTAGGGTTTAGCTACAAATTAGACGAGTACTTTTCGGTTTTTGCTTCAGACTTATCCGCCAAGCAAGATTCTCTCTCAATTGCCATGGGTAAGGGTAGCGATTTTTCTGTCAGTAATATTCAACTAAATAAGCAAAATTCACAACACCAACTCTCCTGGCATGTTCACGTAGATACTTCAAAATCCGTAAACGAAAAAGGAGATGTAATAGACGTAAATGTAGTAAGTAATTTAGAAGTCAGTTTAGATGGAAATCCAATTTTTAAAGAATCCTTTATCAATGGGGATTCCAACACCATATTGTATCAAGCAATACTCAAAGCCAGCGTTTTAGACAACCTTGTATGCAACGAGGAAATTTTAATTACTGGCTTTCAAGAAATTGACAAGAAAGTAGCACTAGACCTTGAGCGATTTGTCAAATCAGACTCCATTTTTGTAGATTTTTTCAATAGTCTAAAGCCAATGGCTCTTTGGTTGGCAATCTTTTTGGTGGTTTTAGAAATCATCCTCGGCCTTGCCCTGCTTATTGGTTTTATGCCAAAAACAACCACATTTAGCCTACTGATTATTATAATCATGTTTACGTTTTTAACTTGGTATTCAGCGGCCTACAATAAAGTAACCGATTGTGGTTGTTTTGGCGATGCCATACCTCTAAAACCATTTCAGTCTTTCTTTAAAGATATCATTCTTTTATTTTTTATCCTCATACTATTTCTCTGGAAACGTTATATAAATGCTCTTTTTACAAAACGTGTTGCACGTAATTTAATTGGGCTCAGCTTTTTATTTTGTTCTGCATTTTCCATCTGGTGTTGGTATGATTTACCCTTGTTAAATTTCTTAAAATTTAAAGTAGGTAATGATATCGAAGCCTTGATGCAAATACCAGCAGGCGGAAGACAAAACGACCATATTTTAAGAAAATTTCTATACAATAATGAACAAGGCGAAGAAGTTGAAATAGCATATGATTCTGAAACAAATCAGTGGATACCAGAAAAAAATGTAAATTGGACTTACATTTCCTATCTTGGTGAAGAGATTATTGCAGAAGCAGATAAAGCACCAATTCATGACTTTAGAATAGATGATAAAAATGGAATCAATCACGTACCCTCATTTTTCGCTGACAACACCTATAAAATTTTATTGATAAGCCATGACCTTGATCTTTTTAGAAATAGAGCTATTGATGGAGTAAATGATTTAGCACAATTCTGTGAAAAAAATAACCTCGGCTTTTGGGCACTGACATCAAATGGTGTGGAAAAGTCTGAGTTATTTGAAGATGAAAATCACTTGAACTTCAAATTTTATTTTGGCGACAATACAAACTTAAAAAGCATAATTAGAAGCAACCCTGGAGTTTTATTAATCAAAAATTCTACAGTTGTCAAAACCTGGCCATCGACAAGACTTCCTAAACCAATAAATTTAGAAAAACTTATTGCAAATGAATAAATGGCTTGCCAACTTAGGCTTCCAAATATTTACCCTATTCTCTATAGTCTCAGTTGTTTTTTTTCTCTTCTCAACATCATTTCCAGATCCCAGTACAGAGTTGATTGGACAGAATACGGACAAAGAAACGCAACAAGCGATAGTTAACGAACTTGGTCTAGATAAGCCATTATACAAACAATACCTATACTATATAAATGATTTGAGTCCTATCTCGATACAAAAAGAAGCATCACCCAATACCTTATCCTTGTTTGCATGGAATAATAATAATATCGTTCTAAAACTTCCTTATTTGAGACGCTCCTTTCAAAGCAGGGAATTGGTTAGCTCCATTCTATTAGAAGGATTTAAGAATACTGCGATTTTGGCTTTGTGTTCAATACTCATAGCAAGTATTGTAGGCATACTTTTTGGCATTATTTCTGGTCTAAATCCAGGAAATTGGTTTTCAAAAATCATTGTTATACTTTCTATGATAGGTATATCAGCACCCAGCTTTTTTGTTGCCATTATATTTAGTTGGTTTTTCGGCTACCTTATTTCAGATTTGACCCATTTACCAATGGTTGGGAATATCTATGAAACAAATCTATCGGGTGACAACGTTTTGGCAATCAAGAACATTATTCTCCCGTCTTTAGTGCTAGGTATAAGACCATTATCTATAATTACACAGCTTATGAGAAACTCTATCTTAGAGGAGAAGGATAAAGATTATATCACTTTAGCAAAATCAAAAGGACTCAACGCTAGAAATATCATTAAAAACCATTTGCTACCCAACGCTATCAACCCAGTATTAACCTCAATATCAGGCTGGTTTGCATCACTTTTGGCGGGGGCATTCTTCGTAGAATTTGTATTCAACTGGAGAGGTTTAGGACTTATTACAATAGAAGCTCTTGAAAAATCCGACTTGCCTGTATTAATTGGAAGTATCTTACTTACGTCAACTCTTTTTATTGTTATCAATTCTTTTTTACAGAATATTTATCGAGTTATTGACCCAAGAATAGAGCCATAACCAGGGGTATTGACCCTAAATTTATTTTTAGTCATTTATTCACAATAGAATAACAAATCTTGCTTTTATTCTCAAAAAAACACTAAACTTGTTGCTGAGCAAGGGATACAGCCCTTCAACAATTAAATATTATGAACAAAACAGAACTTGTAAACGAGATGGCACAAACAGCAGGAATTTCTAAAAGCCAAGCTCAAGAAGCCTTAAACTGCTTCATCGATTGTACTCAAAAAACCCTTAAAGGCGGTGACAAACTAACTCTGGTAGGTTTTGGCACTTTCTCAGTTAGCCACAGAGCTGCAAGACAGGGAAGAAATCCACAAACTGGTGCAACTATACAAATTGCAGCAAAAAATGTAGTAAAATTTAAGCCAGGATCTGAGCTTTCAAACTCTGTTGCTTAATCAATCTTATTATTTAATAAAAAACCCTAGTTGAACAACTAGGGTTTTTTTTTGCTAATGCTTAGCCAACGTCAACTTTTTCAAGCACATATTGCTCCTACTAGTGACAATCCAATTATGCTTGAAATTATACGAGCCAAGGGCTGCTATCTTCAAGACATCAATAAAAAATGGTACCTTGACCTAATTGGTGGAATTTCCGTAAACAATATTGGTCACCAACACAAAGCAATCAAAAGAGCTATAAGAAGACAGAGCTCCAAATTTTTACACCTCATGGTGTATGGGGAATTTATTCAAAAGAATCAAACCCGGCTAGCGCAATATCTTTCTGAAAAGTTGCCTCAAGCGTTAAACAGTGTATATTTTGTTAATTCTGGCAGCGAAGCCATTGAAGGTGCAATGAAGCTAGCAAAAAAACATACCAATCGTACACAAATTATCTCCATGAAAAATGCCTACCATGGAAGTACTCATGGCGCATTAAGCCTAATGGATAACAAATACTTCAGCAATAAATTTAGTCCTTTACTTCCTGATATAGACTTCGTTGAGTTTAACGAAGTAAATGATTTAAAAAAGATTACTTCAAAAACTGCAGCAGTAATAATAGAGCCAATACAAGGGGAAGCAGGCTATTTGCAAGCCAATCCAATTTTTCTTCACCAGCTAAAAAAAGTTTGTACAGAAAATGGTGCTTTGCTCATTTTTGATGAAATACAATCCGGTATGGGAAGAACAGGTAAATTATTTGCCTTTGAAGGTTACAATGTTGAGCCTGATGTTTTATGCTTGTCAAAAGCTTTTGGAGGGGGACTTCCTTTGGGGGCATTTATTAGCAATAAAAAAGTTATGTTTAGCTTGGCAAAAAATCCAATTTTAGGACACATCACAACCTTCGGAGGGAATGCTTTGGCCTGCGCAACTTCTCTTGCAATGTTTAAAACCCTCGAAAAAGAAAAACTAGTTGAGCAAGTGGCAGAGAAAGAAATGCTGTTTAAAGACTTGCTAAAACACTCGCTCATTCAACATGTGACCGGTAAAGGTTTGATGCTGAAAGTAAAACTTAAAAACGAAAAAATCACTCAGTATTTAATTGACTATTGCCTCAAACATGGTGTATTTACTGACTGGTTTCTATATGATTTGAGTGCTTGTAGAATTTCTCCGCCATTGACCATAAGTACGAGACAAATCCGAATGGCTTGCAGAACTATTTTAGAAGGGTTGGATAAAATTTCTAAAAAAAAGAATTAGGCATACTACTTGCCCTAAAAACTTAAACAGACGTTGAAAACTTCATTTATTTGCGTTTTGATGTTCTTTGCATCATGTTTGTCGGTGGCCCAAAATACCATCCTTAAAATAGTAGATGAAACGCAAGAACCTTTTCAAAATGTGGCCGTTTACAAACAGACTAAATTGCTTGGATTTTCAAACGAAAAAGGCTTGTTCAAAATACAATTTGCTGAAAGTTTAATTATTTTACAACATCCTAGCTACCGAATAAAGAAAATTAAAATTTTAGGTATGGATACCCAAAAAGTAGTTCTACTTCCAAAACCTAATGAATTCCAAGCTTTTGTAATTAATGCAAAGCGAAAACCAGAACTAAGCACACGCAGTCCGTTACCAGTGTTTATAGTTAACTCCCGCCAAATAGCATTTTCATTACCAAAAAATGCTGCCGACGCTATGGGCTTACAAGGAGATGCATACATTCAAAAAAGTCAACTTGGTGGCGGAAGTCCTATGATAAGGGGTTTTGCTGCCAACCGAATCTTGCTGATGGTAGATGGCGTTCGTCTAAACCATGCGCTATTTAGAGGAGGTAATCTTCACAACACGCTAATGATTGACCCATTCGCTTTAAAAAATATTGAGATTACCAATGGTTCCAACGCTGTAATTTATGGATCTGATGCACTCGGAGGTGTTATTCATGCAAACTTTTTGTCTAATGATTTTGTAAGGAAAAAAAACGTTGAAGGCAAGCTAAGCTCTCTGTATTTCTCTCCCTCACAAGGACATTCTATTCACGCTGATATTACCATGAGAAAGAATAATTTTTCTTTACTTAGTTCCATTACCCGTCAAAAGTTTAGTTCTTTAATGATGGGCAATAATGGCCCCGAAATATATTTGAGAAATTCATTTGTAAAAAGAGTAAATGGCCAAGATAGTATATATAAAAATCTTCAACCTAAGAAGCAAATTGGCACAGCATACAGTCAAATAAATTTTATTCAAAAAGTTGCATACAAGCACTCCAATCGGCTTTCATTTAATTATGGACTATACTTAGCTCAAACAAGTTCGATTCCTCGATATGACCGCCTAATTTTAGAAGATAACAAAAATCAACTAGTTAATGCCCAATGGGATTACAGCCCACAAAAATGGATGATGAATCGCTTTGAAGTGAAGCTAAAGGAAAAGACTAAGCTATTCAATCATGCAAATTTCATTTATGCACATCAGTACAACTTAGAAGGGAGAGTATACCGAAAACTAAATTCAACCTATCAAAATGTCTTAAAAGATAAGGTTCAAGCCCATTCTATAAATCTTGATGCCATTAAAAAATTTGGTGCCACGCAAATATTTTATGGTGCTGAATGGCTTATAAACAGCATAACTTCAAATGGAATTCAGAACAATATTGTTCAAAATACATCCAACAAAATTCAAAGTAGATATCCAGATAATTCTTATTGGACCTCACTTGGTCTTTACACCAAAATTAAAAAACACTGGTTTCAAAAATCCATGTTTTTCGAATACGGAACTAGACTAACTCGGGTTCAAAGTAAAGCAAACCTAGGCCGCTTTTTTATTGCTAATGAACTCAACTCAATTAGTCAAGAAAATTGGAATTTAAGTCAAAGTATTGGATTGGTTAAGTGGTTCAGCAAAAAACATAAAGTATCAAGTAACTTGTCAACAGGCTTTAGAGCACCTAATATTGACGATTTATCAAAAATTTTTGATAGTGAACCAGGAAAAGTTATTGTTCCCAATCCTACTCTAAAACCAGAAAAAACGTACAATATAGATTTGGGCTGGCAAGCAAATTTCTTTAAAAAGAACCAGCTATATGTTGGAGGTTTCTACACCAAATTAAATGACGCCATGGCAAGGCAAAACAGTCAAATCAACGGGTTAGACAGCATGCTTTATATGAATGTATTAAGCCAAGTACAGCGTCTAGAAAATATTGCCTCAGGGGAAATAATTGGGGTAAAAGCAAAATTTAAATGTGTATTTAAAAATGAGATTGTTTTACATGGACAAGCTACTTTTATAAACGGAAAACAAAGTAATGGGAGCTCGCTTCGGCATGTAACACCAAATTTTGGACATATGGCATTAAGAAAATATTTTGGTTCGCATCGTTTGGAAGTACTTTGCCAGTGGAATGCAAGTATGCCTTATCATCGCCTTTCTTTATCTGAAAGAGCCAAACCTCATATATATGCATTAAATAAAGAAGGAAAGCCCTATGCTCCAGCATGGGCAGTTTTTCATATCAATTCTCAGTTTTTGGTATTAAAGCGTTTTTTGCTGCATCTTAACATTGAAAACTTACTAGACAAAAGATACAAAACTTATTCGAGCGGCTTGGTATCTCCGGGAAGAGGAATAAACGGAGGTTTTTCTTTTAAATTTTAACAAATTACATATTACGTCTGTACTGACCACCCACATTAAATAATGCATCTGTGATTTGACCAAGCGAACAAACTTTAGTTACTTCCATGAGGCTTTCAAATATATTTTTATTGTCCAAAGCAACTTGCTGAATATTTTTTAAGGCATCTTCTGATTCATTTTTTCGAATGGTGTGAAGTGTATTTAATAACATTATTTGTTGCTCTTTTTCCTCTTTGGTTGCTCTGATTACTTCATTTGGTATTATTGTAGGACTTCCTTTACTATTTAAAAACGTATTCACACCTACAATGGGGTATTCTCCTGTATGCTTTAATGTTTCGTAGTATAAACTTTCTTCCTGAATTTGACTTCTTTGATACATCGTTTCCATAGCGCCCAAAACACCTCCCCTTTCTGTAATTTTATCAAATTCTAAAAGAACTGCCTCTTCTACTAAATCAGTTAATTCTTCAATAATAAATGAGCCTTGAAGCGAATTTTCGTTTTTTGCTAAACCCAACTCACGGTTTATAATTAATTGAATAGCAACAGCCCGCCTAACACTGTCTTCAGTGGGTGTGGTGATGGCTTCGTCGTAAGCGTTGGTATGTAGGGAATTACAATTGTCATAGATGGCATACAAAGCTTGTAGAGTTGTTCTTATGTCATTGAAGTCTATTTCTTGAGCGTGCAAACTTCTACCACTTGTTTGAATATGGTATTTCAACATTTGACTTCTTTCATCTGCACCATATTTCAATTTCATTGCTTTGGCCCATATTCGTCTTGCCACCCTGCCGATTACAGCATATTCTGGATCTATGCCATTGCTAAAGAAAAAGCTGAGATTAGGCCCAAATTTGTTGATATCCATTCCACGACTTAAATAATATTCAACATAAGTAAATCCATTGGCGAGGGTAAACGCCAATTGTGTAATTGGGTTGGCACCTGCTTCTGCAATATGATAACCTGAAATAGATACTGAGTAAAAATTCCTTACTTGTTTTTCAATAAAATATTCTTGAACGTCACCCATCATCTTCAAAGCAAATTCTGTAGAAAAAATACAAGTATTTTGTGCTTGGTCTTCTTTGAGAATATCTGCTTGAACGGTTCCTCGAACAATTTTTAACGTGTCCTTTTTAATTTTTTGATAAATATTTACCGGCAGCACATCTTCACCACTTAAACCAAGTAACATAAGGCCCAACCCATTATTTCCTTCAGGAAGTTCGCCATTGTATTGTGGTTGCACGGTCCCTCTTTCATCAAAATATTGCTTAATTTTTTGCCTTAGCTTTTTTTCTAGCCCTTCTTTTTTTATGTATAATTCACATTGTTGATCTATTGCAGTATTCATGAAATAAGCCAACAATATGGGTGCTGGCCCATTAATTGTCATCGAAACTGAACAAGAGTTCTCTGCCAAATTGAACCCTGAGTAAAGTTTTTTGGCATCATCTAAACAGCATATACTTACGCCAGCGTTACCTATTTTTCCGTAAATATCAGGTCGGTAATCAGGGTCATTTCCATATAAAGTTACTGAATCAAAAGCCGTACTTAGTCTTTTTGCAGGCATACCCTTACTTAGGTAGTGAAATCTTCTATTTGTTCTCTCGGGGCCACCTTCTCCTGCAAACATTCGGGTAGGATCTTCACCCTGTCTTTTAAAAGGATAAATGCCTGCGGAAAATGGAAATTTACCTGGAACATTTTCTTTGAGTTTCCATTTCAAAATATCACCCCATGCTTGGTAGCTTGGCAAACTTACTTTTGGGATATTTTGATGTGCAAGTGATTTGGTATGGGTTTCCACTTTAATTTCTTTTTTCCTTACCAAGTAAGCGTAGGTTTTTGCTTTATAACGTGCCAATTCATTTTCCCAATTATTTATATTGTCCCAACATGATGCATCTAGTTGCATTTTCTTTTTTTCAAAAGCTTGTTCCAGTGCTTCAACCACGTTATTGTTTTCTGGATCTATGGTTTTTTTTGCTTTTTGCAGGGCATAAAGTTCTTGTGCTATTTCACTTTGCTCTTCCAGCCATTTTTGATAAGACCTGTTGTTTTCAGAAATTTCACTGAGGTAGCGAACTCTTTTTGCTGGAATGATATATTGTTTTTCAGATTTGCCAAATTCATTTTTATTTGATGATTTAAAATTTTGCCCGCACTTATCGTTGAGTACTTGAATTATTTTTTGGAAAAGCTCATTTACACCCATATCATTAAATTGACTTGCAATTGTGCCGTAAACAGGCATTGAGCTCACATCTTGGTCAAATAATTTGTTGTTTCGTTGAAATTGTTTTTTTACGCCTTTTAAAGCGTCTAAGCCTCCCCTTTTATCAAATTTATTAATGGCCACTAGGTCTGCATAATCCAACATGTCAATTTTTTCAAGTTGGGTAGCTGCTCCATATTCAGGCGTCATCACATATAAGCTAAGATCACTATGATCTGCAATTTCTGTGTCACTTTGACCTATTCCAGAAGTTTCCAAAATAATCAAATCAAAATTTGAAACTTTAAGAATATCAATAGCTGTATCTATATGTTTTGAAAGAGCTAAATTGGCCTGTCGGGTTGCTAGGGATCTCATGTATACTCGCTTGTCTTTAATGCTATTCATTCTTATCCTATCTCCCAACAAGGCTCCACCTGTTTTTCTTTTGGATGGATCTACTGAAATTATTGCAAGATTTTTTTCGGGGAATGATCTTAGAAATCGTAGAATTAATTCGTCAACCAAGCTGCTTTTTCCTGCACCTCCAGTCCCAGTGATACCTAGAATGGGGACATTACATTGTTTTGCTTTTTGACTTATTGAATTTAATTGATCTAGGTAGTTACTGGGAAAATTCTCTGCCCCAGAAATTACCTTAGCAATAGCTGCATGGTTGGTTTTATTCAACTGCTTAAATGCACCATTTAGATGCTTACCTGAAGGAAAATCTGATTTACTCACCAAATCATTTATCATACCTTGTAAACCCATAGAGCGTCCATCATCTGGATGATATATTTTGTTGATTCCGTAAGCCTGAAGTTCCTCTATTTCTTTTGGTAAAATGGTTCCACCCCCTCCACCAAAAATTTTTATATGTTTTGCGCCTTTTTCAACCAATAAGTCACGCATGTACTTAAAATACTCCATGTGTCCTCCTTGGTAACTGGTCATAGCTATGGCATTTGCATCTTCTTGGATTGCCGTGTTTACTACTTCTTCGGCACTTCTATCATGTCCTAGGTGAATTACTTCACATCCGGTAGATTGAATAATTCGCCGCATAACATTTATCGCGGCATCGTGGCCATCAAATAGAGATGCAGCAGTAACTATTCGAACTTTGTTTTTGGGCTTATAAACTTGGTCACTAGACATATTAGTGGACTTCAAAAATACTTTAAATGATTTTTGCTGTCCTAGTTAGGTTGTTTAATTAGAATGAATACAATACGTTGGTCTAGAACTAGCATTTAAATTAACAGAATCCTTTTATTTGTAGCGTGCATTTTTCATTGATTTCTGTTGCACGAGGGGTTTTGGGTTTACTCATCCTTTTGGGGATTTCCTTCTTGTTTAGCAAAAATAAAAAGCAAATCAATTGGCGTTTGGTCTTTTCTGGACTCGGGCTTCAGCTTTTATTCGCATTCTTAATATTTAAGGTGCCTTTTGTAAAAGGTTTTTTTGACGCGCTTGCCAAAGGATTTACCATTTTGTTGTCTTTTACTTTTGAGGGAGCAGATTTTGTTTTTGGGGCGTGGCCTGATTTGGTGAATGTAGTTGATAGCAACACAGGTCAGATTGCAGAAGTAGGATATATTTTTGTGTTTAAGGTTCTTCCAACTATAGTTTTCTTTTCAGCACTTACCTCTGTGCTTTATTATTTAGGGATCTTGCAAAGAGTTGTTAAGGGCATCGCTTGGGTGATGATGAAAGTAATGAAGTTAAGTGGATCTGAAAGCTTGGCAGCAGCGGGCAATATATTTTTAGGTCAAACGGAGGCCCCTCTTTTGGTTAAACCTTACATTCCTAAAATGACCAAATCAGAAATAAATGCACTAATGACTGGTGGTATGGCAACCATCGCGGGCGGCGTACTCGCTGCTTACATTCAATTTTTAGGTGGAGCTAGTACTTCAGAGCAATTAGTTTTTGCTACCCATTTACTCTCGGCAAGCATCATGAGTGCGCCAGCCGCACTAATTATGGCGAAAATATTAATTCCTGAAACGGAAGCCATAAACAGCGATTTAGAAATATCAAAAGATAAAATAGGAAAAAATATTCTTGAAGCCATCACAAACGGGACAAGCGAAGGTGTCAAGTTGGCTGTCAATGTAGGTGCTATGCTTTTAGTTTTCACTGCATTTGTTGCTATGATTAACTACCTTTTTGGCCTGTTGGGCAACATTGGAGATTTCAATGCATACATAGCAAATAACAACAGTTTTGGACAGGAAAAATTAACGCTACAGTATATATTGGGTATTCTATTTGCCCCTCTGGCATTTGTTATTGGCATTCCTTTAGAAGATATTTTTGTTGCCGGACAATTGATCGGTGAAAAAACTGTTTTAAATGAGTTTTTCGCATATATACATCTAGGTGAATTTAAAAATAGTGGACTTTTCTCAAATGAGAGGAGTATCATTATTTTAACCTATGCATTGAGCGGTTTTAGCAATATAGCTTCTATAGGAATCCAAATTGGAGGCATTAGTTCAATTGCTCCAAATAAGAAAACCCAGCTATCTCAGATGGCACTATACGCACTTATTGGTGGAACATTTGCTTGTTTGATGACAGCAGCGGTGGCAGGTATGTTTTTTTAATCTCCTTTTGCTTCTTCCCACAATTTGTCCATTTCTTTAAGTGACATTTCATTTAGAGATACACCCATTTTTTTTGCTTTTGCTTCGATGAATTCAAATCGATTTCGAAATTTTTTGTTTGCATTTTCAAGCGCATCGTCAGGATTTATTCCTTCCCATCTTGCAATATTTACTAAGCTGAACAACATATCACCAAATTCTTCCTCTTTTTCCGTGATGTTTTTGCTTTCTATAAATTCTTGAAGCTCTTCATGGTATTTTTCCCAAACCAGTTCTTTCTTAGGCCAGTCAAAACCTACTTGTGCTGCTTTGTCTTGCATCCTTAAAGCCTTTACCAAGTTTGGTAAAACTTTTGGTACGCCACCCAAAACACTCTTGTTTCCTTCTTTTAGTTTTATCTGTTCCCAGTTTTGCTTTACCTCTTCATCATTCTTTACTTTTATATCACCATAAATATGTGGGTGACGTCTTATGAGTTTTTCACATAGCTGATTGAGGACATCTTCTACATCAAATTTCTTTTGTTCGGAAGCAATTTTGCTGTAAAAAACCAAATGCAAAAATAAATCGCCAAGCTCTTTTTTAATTTCTTCAAAATCCTCATTTACAATTGCTTCAGAGAGTTCAAATGTTTCTTCAATTGTTAAATGTCTTAGTGATTTGAACGTTTGCTTTTTATCCCAAGGACATTTCTCTCGCAACTCGTCCATTATATCAAGCAACCTTTGAAAAGCAATTTGTTTGGAATCCATATGTTATGATAAAAATTTATTTTGTTGAATCGTCTGGAGAAAAATATTTCTATAATTTTTACCTACAGGTATTTTTTTACCATCAATTAGCAAAGAATTATTGGTGAATGAGTCTATATGATTAAGCCCAGCTATGTACGAACGGTGAACTCGAATAAACGTTTTTTTTGGGAGTTGTGCCTCCATATTTTTCATTGTCTGCAAAGTAACATATCGCTTGTCCGCTGCAAATATTTTCACATAATCTGCAAAAGCCTCTACATATTTGATGTCTTTTAGGTACACCTTATTTTGCTGATGATTGGCTTTTACGTATAAAAAATCATTTTGTCCCCTATTGACATTATTTTGATCTGGTGCCTTAAGTTGATTCATTGCTTTATTGACAGCTTTTTCAAAACGATCTATAGAAAAAGGTTTTAATATGTAATCTATCGCATTTACTTCAAAACCTTCTACTGCGTAATTGCTATATGCGGTAGTGAAAATAATCAATGGTGGATCTTGAAGTTTTCGAATAAATTCTAACCCCGTAATCTGTGGCATTTGGATGTCTAGAAACATGACATCAATAGGGTTTTTTCGAAGAATTTCAGCAGCAGAAACCGCGTTCGACGCTATCCACAATTTTTCTATCTCTGTATTTTTTTTGGCGAAGGTCTGGATAATATCCAAAGCCAATGGTTCATCATCTACGGCTAAACACTTGATTTTCATTTAAGTCAATACTAAATTTTACGGTAAATTTATCTTTTTGATTTTCAATTTCTAAAGTTGAACTTGTAGGATACATCAATTTAAGTCTTTTTTGAATGTTTTGTAGACCTATTCCTCCACTGTTATTGTCTGATTTGGTGAGAATTTTAGCAATATTATTTTCTAGTTGAAAGTTTAACTTATTGTCATCCACTTTTATTTTCCCTTCGATCAAACTTGCTTTTGTTTGCTTATTCACTCCATGTTTAAAAGCATTTTCTACGAAAGGTAAAAAGAGCATCGGAGCTATTTTTTTATTTCTAATATCTCCAAGTATTGAAAATTTCACCTCTAGCCTATCTTTAAGACGAAATTTTTCAAACGATAAGTAGTTTTTTAGATAGTCTATCTCTTCCTCTAAGCTTACCCATTCATGATTTCCACTATACAATAAATGACGAAGCATTTCAGACAGTTTTAATATCATCTCTGGTGTTTTACTATCCTTCTGCAAAGCCAATGCATAAACACCGTTTAAACTGTTAAATAAAAAATGAGGATTGATTTGACTTTTTAGGTATTTTAATTCTGCCTCTATGTTTAGTTTCTCTAAATTTTTTGCTTGTTGCTCTCTGTCGTACCAATTTTTAACCAGTTTTAGCGAAGAAGTGACTGCTACTGTATAGGATACGCTAATTGCATTGAATACAAAAAAGCGCTGACTCCATAGTGAGGATTTGGTTTGATCAGGGATAAAATCAACAAAATAATAGGTAATTATAACCAGAAAAGAAATTAAAGAAATAAGCATAAAAAGTGAAATGAAATAACTGAAATAGAGCTTTTTCTTTAAAAATTGAGGCAACAATACATAAATGTTGAAGTAGCTTGCTGCGCCATGATACACAACCAATT
This sequence comes from Bacteroidetes bacterium MED-G17, assembly GCA_002457675.1. Taxonomy (GTDB): domain Bacteria; phylum Bacteroidota; class Bacteroidia; order NS11-12g; family UBA9320; genus MED-G17. The sequence continues at coordinate 150,490 of NTKK01000001.1, read as the reverse complement.
TTATGGCATTAAATAGCGCAAACGTCTCACCATTTGAATTTTTGTTAAGGAAATACCAAAATAGAAAATAGAGCGTCCAAAAAAGAACATGGTGCAGCTTTAGGGCAGAAATTCGGTCATAAAGATCTTGTTGAGATATATTTTTTACCATCTACTGCTTACCTTGAGGGGCAATATAACGGAGAAACGAATAAGACCAACTCAAAACTTCCCAAGAATGAAAAGAAACTTTTTCTGTTTTGGCCAAGTTTGCCTGAATATTTCTATGAATCTTTTGCCCTAAAGAAAAAGCCAAAATATTTAAAAGTAGAAGAAAAACTAGGATGGTAGAAAACGATTTTATTTTTTCACTTTTAAACAACTACCCTTTAAATACAATAATCAAGCCAAAATAGTTTAAGTCAGACAAAAATTCTAGTACTTTTGAATGGCAAAATGACTACACTTCTTTTGTCTATAGTCCTAGTGGGCATTGTTACTGCAGGTTTTGCCATACGACTGTTTTTTGTGAAAGATGGAGAGGTTCGGGGTGGCTGTGCCAGTCAAAATCCACTACTAGCCAATGAGATAGGGGAATGTGGACTTTGTGGAAGTAAAGTAGGCGAAGCCTGCCAGGGAGATCGAAAAAAATTAAACGAGTTTCCTAAGATTGGCAATTAAAAAATTGTGCTTGTTCATTTCAAGATATTGAGTTTACCAATTGTGGTATCTACCATCAAACCATTTTTTTCATAAATCAAATACGCCGAGATTTTCTTGTGTTGAAATACAGAAAGGCATTTTGGGAATCCCATAGCCATAACGGCAGTAGCATAAGCATCAGCCTCCAAGCAATTTTTAGCCAAAATACTTGCACTTACCATATTATTTTCTTCAGCCAATCCAGTTTTTGGATTGATGGTATGCACTATCTTTTTACCTTTTTCTTGGTAATAGTTGCGATAATTTCCAGAAGTTGCAATAGATTGATTTTGGAGTTCTAACTGCTTTATTTGTGATTTTATTGACGCACCACTTGTCGGTTTATTGATGCCAATAGACCACCATTCACCATGGGCATTTTTCCCCTTGGCTCTCAATTCTCCCCCAATCTCAATCAAATAATTTTGCACGCCTTGCCCATCTAAAAATTGTGCCAAAATATCTACACCATATCCCTTGGCAATCGCATTTGCATTGATTTGTGTTCGGACATCTACTTTTTGTAAGGTCTTATCTGTAAAAATCAATTTATCCATACCCACTAGCTGAAGTAGTGAATCTCTCAGGTAGGCATTTATTTCTTGCTTTTGTTCTTCTCCAAAACCATATGCATTAAAAAGTGGAGCTGCGCTAATATCAAAATAACCACCAGTATTTAACCATACTTGTTTGCTTTTTATCGCTACACGGTACAACCAAGGATGTGTAGAAGATTGTAAAAAAAAGTTGTAATCATGATTGAATTTGCTAATGTGCGATTTTGGTAAATATGTAGAGAGCACTTGGTTGAAAGAGTCCAAAAGAAAATCTACCTTTTCCTGCTCAATGGTTTGTTCGCCAAAATATTTTATCGAGTAGCTAGTACCCATTGTATTACCAGAAAGCAGCTTTTCTGATTGACCACCGCAGGCCACAAAAAACAAGCTTGTTAAGACTACAAGTGTTCGGTAATGGGCATGTATTTTAGCCACCAAAATCGTCGAATGAGACGTTTTCCTCTGGAATACCCCAATCGTCGCACATTTTAAGCACAGCTTGGTTCATTAGTGGTGGTCCACAAAAGTAAAATTCAATATCTTCAGGTGCTTCGTGCGAGCTCAAATATTGGTCTATTACTGCTTGGTGAACAAACCCTATAAATCCATCTCCATTTTTGTCATCCACATTTTGTTTCGCTTTCCAATTATCTTCTTCTTTTGGTTCTGACAAGACTATATGAAACTGAAAATTAGGAAACTGCTTCTCTATTTCTTTAAAGTGATCTAGGTAAAAAAGTTCTCTTTTAGATCGTCCACCATACCAATAGGTTACTTTCCTGCCTGTTTTGAGCGTATGAAATAAATGAAATAAATGACTTCTCATTGGTGCCATTCCTGCCCCACCACCAATGTACAACATTTCTGCTTCCGTTTCTTTGATAAAAAACTCACCGTATGGGCCAGATATAGTCACTTTATCACCTGGTTTACAATCAAATACAAAAGAAGAACAAATTCCTGGGTTTACATCCATCCATCTGTTATTGGCTCGATCCCAAGGAGGTGTAGCAATACGAATATTGAGCATAATAATATTACCTTCCGCCGGATGATTGGCCATGGAATACGCTCGGAAAATGGGTTCTGGATTTTTCATTTTTAAATCCCACAAACCATATTTATCCCATTCTGACTTAAAATCTTGAGGGTCTCTTCCTTCAGCCACCAATTCGGGATGTGCCGTAATGTCAATATTTTTATATGCGACTTCACATTTGGGTACATCTACCTGAATATATCCACCCGCTTCAAAATCCAATGTTTCGCCTTCAGGCAGTTTTACCACAAATTCTTTAATAAACGATGCCACATTGTAGTTTGACACCACTTCGCATTCCCATTTTTTAATACCAAATACCTCATCAGGTATTTGCACTTTCATATCCTCTCTCACCTTGACTTGGCAAGCCAATCTAAAGTGATCTTTTTGGTCTTTTCTTTTAATTTGACTTTTTTCTGTAGCCAAAATCTCTCCGCCACCTTCTTGAACTTGACAAACGCACATGGCACAAGTTCCACCTCCACCACAAGCAGAAGGCAAAAACAAGTCACTATCTTGCAAGGCACTAAGGAGTGTTCCTCCTACTTCCGTTTGGACTGTCTTTTCTCCATTGATTTGTATTTGAACATTGCCTTGAGAAATCAATCTTTTGGCGGCCACTTGTAGCATCAATACCAACATCAAAATAATGATGGTAAAGACAGAAGCTCCTACTAAAATTACAGCTGTGTTTATTTCTAAAAATAGCATCTTAAAATGGTAGTTTAAAACCCATAAAACTTAAAAACCCAAAGGCCATTAGACCTACTGTTATAAATGTAATGCCTAAACCTCGTAAAGGTTTTGGAACATTGCTATATTGTATTTTTTCTCTTATTGCTGCTAAGGCAACCACGGCCATAAGCCACCCTATTCCACTCCCAAATCCAAAAGCCAAGGACTCTGGAAAGGTGTATTCTCTTCCGGGAAGAAACAATGCTCCCCCGAGAATAGAACAGTTTACAGCAATTAGGGGTAAGAAAATTCCTAATGCATTGTATAAAGAAGGTGAAACTTTTTCAATAACCATTTCGGTTAGCTGAACAAAGGAAGCAATTACGGCGATGAAGACTATGTACTTCAATACTTCTAAATCTACTTTTGAAAAGTCAGCCATTTCTTTGGAAATACCCATATTATTGAGCCAAGCCAAAGATCCTTCTTTTAAAACATAATTATACACCAACCAATTTAATGGTATTGTAATACCCAATACAAAGATTACGGCAAAGCCAAGACCCACCGCAGTATCTATTTTTTTTGAAACAGCTAAATAAGAACACATGCCCAGGAAATAGGCAAAAATCATGTTCTCAACAAAAATAGATTTGATGAATATATTTAATAGATTTTCCATTTGTTTAGTCTTCTACGTATCCGTTTCTTGCTCTTTGTGCCCAAATTAATAAACCTAGAATAATGGCGGCTCCAGCTGTATTGGTCATTACCCCATTTGGCGTGTACCAGTCGCCTAAAACTTTGATATCAAAGAAAGAGCCAGAACCCAATAATTCTCTAAAAAACGCGACAATCAATAGGATGGCTGCGTAACCTAGCGCATTGCCTGCTGCGTCTAAAACACTTGGCCAAGGCTTATTACCTAAAGCAAAGGCCTCGATACGACCCATAATAATACAATTGGTAATAATTAGGCCAACAAAAACAGACAACTGTTTAGATATATCGTAGGCATACGCCTGTAAAATTTGATCAACAATCGCTACCAAAGTTGCTACGACGCCTAACTGAACTATAATTCTAATTCTTGAGGGAATAGAATTTCTTATCAATGAAATAACCAAACTGCTTAAAACCATAACAAAAAATACGGCAATGCCCATGATAAATGATGGTTTTAGCTTAATAGTTACAGCGAGTGCTGAGCAAATACCCAAAACTTGAACCGTTATTGGATTGTCAGAATCAAGTGGATTGCTGATTAGCTTCCGATTCTTTTTTGAAAATAATGGTTCTTTTTCTTGTTTTTGTTTTTCTACTAAAGCTTCACTCATCTTATTGCCCAATTGAAGTTATAAAGTTTTTGTATAATGTAAAGTATTCTATAAGCATGTTGTTGAGGCCAACTCCTGTAATGGTTGCACCACTCATACCATCTACTTGGTTTTCTTTAGTTGCATAATCATTTCCCTCGCCTTTTTGCATGGCTACAGAAACCAAGTTATTAGATTCGTCGAAAATAGATTTCCCAGAGAATCTTTTTTGAATCTCCTCACTAGAAATTCGTGCCCCAAGACCTGGGGTCTCCCCTTTGTGGTCAAAAACTACCGCCTTTATGGTTTGTCCGTCTTTTTCGAGCGCTACATAACCCCAAATTTCATCCCATAAACCATAGCCATGCATTGGAAAAACATAAGATTTTTCTTTTTCAGATGAAATGATATATACGGGCAAAGATCTTTGGTCCTTGGCTAGCTTATACTCTTTTGCAACAATAACTGCATCTGCTGTTCTATCCATATTTTGGCCCTCCACATTAATTACTGTACTTTCTACATTGTTATCGTACAATAGATTTATTTCTTCATCTGTCATTGTTGCAAGCTTATCATGACCCAAGCCTGCGGTAAGGATGAATTTCTTTTTTTCAAATTCTTTGTTGCTTACAATTTTTGACTTTAGCGCCCCCGCGACGGTTGGCAACAAAGTTCCTAAAACAATGGTTAGCATAACCGCATAACCAAGTATGTAAAAATTACTGTTTTTGTTAAGCTTTGACACGCGATAATCTTTTTTTGATGTTACTTTTTACAACATAATAATCAAACAATGGCGCAAATACATTCATTAACAAAATGGCCATCATAATCCCTTCAGGATATGCGGGATTGAATACACGAATTAAAACGGTAAGAACCCCAATGAGAAATCCGTACAATATTTTTCCTCTATTGGTCTGTGCTGCGCTTACTGGATCAGTGGCCATGAAAATGGCACCAAAAGCAAAACCACCAATAATTAAATGGTAATAAAACGGCATTTCATAGTATGCATTTCCACCTACCAAATTTAAAATAAGGCCCATTACTGCACCTCCGATAAATGTTGAAAGAATAATTCGCCAAGAACCAATACCTATAAAAATGAGGAATGCTGCACCCAATAAACACATTAGTGTCGATGTTTCCCCAATCGAGCCCGGTATCCACCCCATAAAGCTGTCCCAAGCACTTGCTTGAAGTGTGTTTGAATGGAAGTGTTCTCCCGCATTACTTGCATTGTATACTTCCGCCAAATTGGTTGCACCTGTATAGCCATCTGACGCATTGGCAACCCAAACATCGTATCCTCCGCTCATGGCGCCCGGATAGGCGAAATATAGAAAAACTCGGGCTGTAAGTGCGGGGTTAAGTATATTCATTCCAGTTCCACCAAAAACTTCTTTACCAACTACTACGGAAAAAATGGTGGCTATTGCTACCATCCAAAGAGGAATGTCTGGCGGCAAACACAATGGTATTAATAAGGCACTAACTAAAAAACCTTCAGAAACAGGGTGCTTCTTTACCTGCGCAAATGCAAATTCCACGCCCAGTCCTGCAGCATAACTCACCACAATGATGGGCAATGTTTGCAAAGTACCATACCACATAGCATCAAAAAAACTTGCACTTTGACCCATCGACAAGAAGTGCTGATAGCCAACATTCCACATGCCAAAAAGGGTGGCAGGTATAAGGGCTACAATAACCATAAACATGGTACGTTTGATATCGATACCATCGCGAATATGCACACCATTTTTGGTAACGTGATTGGGCACAAACAAAAATGTTTCAAAGGCGTCAAAGGTTGAGTGTAAAAAATGTAACTTACCTCCTTCTTCAAAGTTTGGCTTGATTTTCTCTACGTAATTTCTCAGAAATTTCATTTTTATCCTTCTTGTAACATAAGTTCAATTCCTTGGTTTACTATTTTTTGGACCTCTATTTTTGAGCTACATACAAACTCGCATAAGGCCAAATCTTCAGGCAATATTTCTAGGATGCCAAGATTTTCCATAGCTTCGATGTCATTTGCCAAGATGCTTTTTAACAGTTGTACAGGCATTATGTCCATCGGAAGAACTTTTTCGTATTCACCAGATACCACAAAAGCACGTTCTTCTCCATGCGTATTGGTATTCACTTGATATTCTTTTCTTTCAAGCCAATAATTGGGCATTGATTTCGATAACGTTGGTCTTGCATAGCTAGGAAACAACCAACCCAAGAATTCATATTCTTTGCCCTCGGGAATAGCAGTGATTTCGTTTGTACTCGAAGACAGATAGCTTTCTTTTTTAATTTGCTTCCCTGTAAGAACATTACCTTCAATTAATCGGGTTTCTCCTTTTTTTAGCCTCTCGCCTAACAATTCATTAAGGGCAATACCCTCTATGGCGTGAAAATACTGCGGCTGATTTACCTGGGAGCCAGCAAGGGCAAATTTCTTTTCTGCTCGATATTCGCCCGTTAAGAAAAAACGACCAATCTTGGCCAAATCTGTCGCATGTAGCGTCCACACGATATCACCCTTATTGATGGGGTCTATATGATTAATTTGCACCCCCAACAAACCTGATGGATGGTTGCCATTAAATATATTTTTTTGGATTCCCTCTAAATCAAAGCATGCATCTGTGCGTTGGCTTTGATGGAGGTTTAGATGCACTTTGCCTTGAGTCAGTTTTGTTATTGCAGAAATGCCTGCTTGAAGATGCTCTTTTTGGTCATGTAGAACAAAGGCGTAATCCGCAGCTAGCGGAGCAGAGTCAAAACCTGCCACAAAGATGGCTTTGGGCGTTTCATTATAATTGGCTAATGTGCCAAAAGGCCTTTGGGTTATGGTTGGCCAAAGACCAGCCGCCAATAGTGCTTCTATTATTTGTTCTTTTGAGAAAGTCTTAAATGATTTTGTATCGAATTTTTCGTACTTAATTTTTTCGTCTGCAAGAATTACAATTTCTTTTATTACCCTTCTTTCTCCCCTATTGATTTCAACAACTTCGCCACTTACAGGTGCGCAAAACTGCACTTTGTCAAATGCTTTGTCATAAAAAAGTGAAGTTCCTGCTTTGACTTCATCACCTACTTTTACATTTAATTTTGGCCAAACAAATGGGTATTCTTGAGGTTTAACCGCATAGGTTTTTGATTGAATACTTTGAACTTCTAAAGAAGCTTTTCCTGCCAATTTTAGGTCTTTTCCTTTTTTGATTTTTATTACCTTGGACATGCAGTCTAAACTTGCGTACAAAAATAAAAATTTGTGCTACAATCTACACCCTTTTACATTGCTTTTTAGAACTACTTTAGATTGTAATTTTCAACAATTTGTGAATCTTTTTTTGTAGTTAAAATACCTTAAACTATTTCAGCTTATGCTCGAGCGAACTCTTTGGCTAAAAGAACGAATGGCTTCGTTAAGTTTTGCTCCATTTTGCACGTCTCGTTTAATGTCAATTGCAGCCAAAACATGGGTCAATTTTTCCCCAAGGTCATCTCCTTCAATTTCTATACTGGGGTTTTCTTCTGCATAAAACGATTCTTCTGCTTTTTTTAATTCTTCTACATCGTATAGGTTGACCAACTTTTTTATGGAAGCTATCTTCATTTTTTCAGTTCATTTAAAAATTCCACAACTTTATCTTCTTTGTTGGTAGAAAGAGCATTTTGAATGGAAGTATTCTTAACCGTGGCGAAAAAAGGTAAATTGTCTACTTTGGCCCATTGACGAGCTTGAGGATTTTCCTCAGCATTTATTTTTACAAAATGGATGCCATTGAATTGTTCGTCCTCTGACAAACGTTTAAACTTGGGCGCGAAAAGTTTACAACTCCCGCACCAATTTGCATGAAATTTTACAATGATTTTTTCTTCGTTTTTCGCCAGTTGGGCAAAGGTATCGTCTTGTAATTCCTGAACTGCCATAGTTTTTGAACACCCAACATTCAGAAGGGTTTATAATTTAAAATTATTGTGCATTATTTTCTTGCTCCAGAGGCGGAAGTGCTGCACCTCCATCTGCCGCATTCGGTATGAACTCAGCATTGTCTATATTTTCTTGAAATCTGGACTGTTTTTCCTCTAAATCACCAGAGTTGACAAAAAACATCGTACTTAATGATACAATGAGCAAAGCTACGGACAATATCCATGTAAATCTTTCTACTTCCTCATTGGTTCTTCTTGCGCCCAACATTTGGTTGGCTCCTGAAAAATTGGAAGCCAATCCACCACCTTTTGGATTTTGGATGGCTACCAAAAGTATAAGCAGCAGCGAAGCCACGATGGCTAGTATGATAAGTATGTTAAACATTTTGTTTTTTCAGTTTTTTGATAAGATTCGCGAAATAAGTTTTTTTAGAAGGATTTTGCAAACTGAGGGTCTTGTAAATGTCTATGGCTTTTGAAATCAGTCCTTGTCTTATATATACCTCGGCCAATGTTTCTGTTACCCACTGATTCTCTCCTTTTTGTTCTTTTTCATTGACCAATTTATATTCTTTGTTTTTTTGAGGTTTCCGAACCTTGGGTTGTTCTTTAATAAACTTTTCAATTATGGCTTCTTCATTGGTGTGTTTAACTTGACTGTCTATTTTTTGCTGATCTAAATCATTTAACCAATAAAGAAAGTCTGTGGTTTGACCTGGCTCATCTATTTTTTTAGCCAAGGCTTCAATTGGGTCATAGCTTTTGTTTTGTCTTTTTGTGGCTTTCTTTTTGTTTTTGCCCTTCTCCTTTTTTTCACCCAAAATAATTTCTCTTGGCTTGCTGGGTTGCGCAGGCATTTCGATGCGCACCAATTCATTTGTTTCTGGCTTAGATTCTAGTTTTATCGGATGTCTTGCTTTAGTGGGTTTTGCCGTTTTTTTGACTTCAATTTTAACAGGTTCAGTTATCTTTTCAATTTTAGCTCTGCCTTGGTTTTCTTTTTTCGCTGGTGCAGCTTTCTTTTTTGTTTCAACTTGCGGTTTCTTTTTTGGTTTCGCTTCCTTAGGTAAATCGATTAGTTGTTTTAAAATACGTCGGTCACCAGCATGGAGGGAAGCCTCAAATAATATGTCTTTGGCTTGAGTGGATTTTTCTACAATAGCTTTTCTTGCCAATAATATATGTGCAGCCTCAAACCAAGGTTTCTTTTTTACCAAGTCTTTCAAATCGCCGAGTCGCGACTCAATTTTGCTAATATTCTCATTTGTTAGTTTCATTATTTACCAATTAATGGCTGCTTTGTTAAAAATTTCATTGATTAAATTTTCCAATATTTCGTCAACCAAATTTTCTTCTTCCGCTGAGAAGTTGGCGCTTGCATCAAAGTTTTTGAAATTGGTGAATCTTTTGTCAAAATTTAATTCTTCATGCTTCTCGCAGATCATTTTTATCTGCAGTGATATGGTCAAACTGTTGAGGGTTGTTTGTGCATCTTGCTCTGCTGTTACCGGCGCCACGCGGTATTCCGTAATGAAACCGCTAAAAGCAAAATCACCTTCTTCACTTACCAAGTTCAAGTTGGTTTCTTGAATAAATTTGTCTTTAAGTCTTTCTGTGGTGATTTGACTCAATATGGGATTGACTAAATCCGCGTTGTTATCTAGATATTGAATAGAAACTGTCTGCACATCGGCTGGGATTGAAATGCCTTTGAAACTATAAATCTTGCAAGAACTAAGTCCTAAAACACTTACGAAAATCACCAATCTAAATATCAATCTCATATTGGTTTATTTTTCTATATAGGGTGCGTTCTGAGATACCTAAATCATCTGCTGCTTTTTTTCTTCTTCCGCTGTTTTTCAAAAGGGCTTTTTTTATGAGCTCTATTTCCTTGTCTCCAATCGACAAATTTTCATTTTCAGACACCACATTCTCGGCCTCTATCACAATGGAGCTGTTGTCTTCACTGGTGGTTTTGGGGTGATGATATTGAACCTCAGGCACTTTTTCTTCAAGGGCTTTGTGAATGACCAAACCTTCTTCTTCAAGGTTTCTTTCTTCTTCAGCCATTACCCTGCGCAATAGCGATTCATTTTTTTGTATGATGGCTTCTTTATCTTGACTGTTTTTGAGCAATTCCAACACAATTTGTTTCAAATCAGAAATGTCATTTTTTAGACCAAAAAGCACTTTATAAAAAATGTCTCGTTCGGTAAAATTTTCTTTTTGCTCTCCCTTTTCTTGTTGTAATGCCGGCAGACTACTCCTAGTTTTTGGAAGATAATTTTCCAAAGTTTTTGGTATTATGTAGGGTGAATTTTCCAAAATACAAATTTGCTCAGTGATGTTTCTAAGTTGCCTAATATTACCTGGCCAAGCGTAATTCACCAATAATTCTTCAGCTTCCGGGGAGAGTTCAAAATCTTGGTTGCGGTATTTTTCTTGGCAGTCAAAAGTAAATTTTCTAAAAAGCAACATGATGTCTTCTTTTCTCTGCCTTAATGGCGGCACAAAAATGGGCAAGGTGCTAAGTCGGTAATAAAGATCTTCTCTAAACTTGCCTTTTTCAGCTTCTTTGAGTAGGTCTTTGTTGGTGGCTGCAATGACGCGGATATCTGTTTTTTGTACTTGTGAAGAACCTACTTTGATGAATTCTCCATATTCCAACACGCGCAGAAGTCTTGATTGTGTTTCTAGAGGAAGTTCGCCAATTTCGTCTAAAAAAATGGTTCCACCATTGGCGGTTTCAAAATAGCCTTTTCTAGTATCTACCGCACCAGTAAAAGCACCTTTTTCGTGACCAAATAGCTCCGAGTTGATTGTTCCTTCGGGAATAGCGCCACTATTGATGGCGATAAATGGTTTGTGCTTGCGCGGACTTTGGTCGTGTATAATTTTGGAAAAAGATTCTTTTCCTACCCCACTTTCTCCTTGGATGTAAACAGTAAGTTCTGTAGGCGCTACTTTGGTGGCAGTCTCTAGGGCATAGTTAAGCCGAGGGCTATTCCCAATGATTCCGTATCGCTGTTTTACCTGTTGTAAGTTCAATTTTTATGCTATTACTTTTCCTATCAAACTGGTGGTGGTACTTCTTTCTATGCGCACCTTTACCCGATCTCCCACTTGGTAATTTTCTTTCGGAAAAATTGTGGTGATGTTTTGGTCGGTGCGGCCCATAAAATCACCTTTTGATTTTTTGGCGCTTCTTTCTATCAATACTTCAAAAGTTTGCCCTACTCTAGTGGCGTTTTTCTTTTGGGAAATCTGATTTTGTACATCTATTACTTCGCTCAAGCGTCTTTTTTTGATCGCTTCGGGAATATCGTCTTTGTATTTTCTGGCTGCCAGTGTGCCGGGCCTTTCGGAGTAAAAATACATGTAGGAAAAATCAAAATCTGCCCATTCCATAAGTGAAAGAGTTTCTTGATGTTCTTCTTCTGTTTCGCTACAGAAACCCGTTATAATGTCGCAACTAATACCACAATTGGGCAGTATTTCGCGAATGCGTTTTACTTTGTCCATATACCACTGGCGGTCGTAAGTACGGTTCATTTTTTCCAAAATTCTTGAACTTCCTGATTGCGCTGGAAAATGAATGTAATTGCATAGGTTGTCGTACTTTTTCATGGTATAAAGCACATCATCAGTTATGTCTTTGGGGTGTGAGGTTGAAAATCGTATGCGCATTTCAGGGGCTTGAATGGCAATTTTTTCCAATAATTTGGCAAAGTTCACCGAATGTGCTTGTTCCTCAGGGCTTAGTTTGTTGTATTCTTTTTTAGGACCGCCACCAAACCAAAGATAGCTGTCAACATTTTGGCCCAGTAAAGTAATTTCTTTGTAGTTATTTTTTTGCAATTCTGCCACTTCTTGGGCAATGCTTTGGGGATCCCGGCTTCGTTCTCTTCCTCGGGTAAAAGGCACTACACAAAAGCTGCACATATTGTCGCAACCCCGCATAATAGATATAAATGCTGTTACACCGTTTGAATGCAAACGGGTGGGTTGTATATCACCATAGGTTTCTTCTAAGCTCAGCAAAACATTGATGGATTTGTGTTGATCTTCTAGTTCCGAAACCAGATTGGGTAAATCGCGGTAGGCATCAGGCCCCGCCACAATGTCCACCAATTTTTCTTCTTCGAGGAGTTGGGTTTTTAACCGTTCGGCCATACAGCCTAAAATACCCACTTTGAGTTGGCGGTTTTTCTTTTTGTTGTTTTTTAGGGCATTTAGCCGGTGGCGTATGCGTTGCTCGGCATTGTCACGGATTGAGCAGGTATTAAGAAACACCAAATCGGCATCAAACTCATTGTCTGTCATGCCATAGCCATGCTCGCTCATGATGGTAGCCACCACCTCACTATCTGCAAAATTCATGGCACATCCATAACTTTCGATGTACAATTTCTTGTTTATGGGCAAAGACAAAATTTTATTGGCCTGCGAAGATACAAAGATTGAAGAAATTGCGACAATATGGCAGATTTTTTGTAGTTTGCCCACATGAAAAACCCCGCCATTGGCTTCTTGCTATGCTGTCTACTCGCTTTTCTGTATGCCTGCATCACAAGAGTAAATACTGGGCCTACCTACTATTTAAGCCAGGAAGCCAAGGATTATTGCGCGTTTCAAAAAGGCTCTTGGTGGGTGTACCAATCCAACAATGGCGCGCGCGACAGTAGCATTCTACTACGATGCACAAGGGGAGAAAGATACTTTTGGCGATGTACCCATTTTTTTTAGAAATTTTGGTGGATTAAATACCGTTTGTTGCGCCCATTAAAAGCTTGGCTATATTTTACTGGTCAAGCTTTTTTTGTTTTTGTAAAAACCGTTCTGCGGTTTTGAGAGCAGCGTTTACGGCTTGGTCCATATCAATATAAATGTACAATCCCAAACGGCCAATGAAGGTGGTTTTTTCGTTGGGAATTGCCTGGTATTTTTTGTACAATTCTCGGTTGGTGCCTTGTAGGTCTTTTACTGGATAGAAACGTTCGTTGTTGTTGTCTTTATAATCGCAAGGTTCTTCGTAGGTAAGGGTGGTAAATTGGTTGTTTTCGCCATGAGCCGGAATATTTTTCCATTCGGTAACACGGGTATGCGGCCCCTTGTGAGTGAAATTGACCGTGGTAACAGGCAACAATTTGGGCATGGGCAAATTGATGGTATGAAACTTTACCGAACGATAGGGCAATTCACCGTAGCGGTAGTCGTAGTATTCATCAATGGGCATGGCATTGAAAATATGCCTAGCATGCTCTTCCATAGATTTTTGAAAAGGACTTTCTAAACTGATCCGGATATTGGGATGATTGATGATGTTTTTTACAATGGCTGTGTAGCCATCCTTGGGCATGGCCTGAAAAGGATCATTGGGGAAGTAGTAAGTATTGTCGTCATCTCTTACTGGCACTCTATTTAAAATATCTGGGTTGAGTTCTTCCAACTTCATGTCCCACATTTTTTCCGAATAAGGTCTAAAGAAGGTTTCAACGATATTTTCTTCACCAACAATGTCTTTTGTTTCTCTGTTTACCGGCAAGGTCACATATCGACCATCTTGTAACATGGCCTTTACTTTGTGTTTGTATGGAACCCACTCGCCAAATTGTTGTAGATATTTAAATACTTTTTCGTTTTTGGTATGGAAGAGGTGCGGCCCATAGTGATGCACGCGAATGCCTTTTTCATTTACTTGATCATAAACATTTCCACCAATATGGCTTCGCTTGTCAATGATGTGAATTTTGTAACCAGCTTGCGCCAACTGCCGTGCAATCACTACACCTGAAAGACCGCAACCAACCACTAGAATTTCGTCCATATTGTTAAAGTCTCTTTTTTAAAAAATATAAGTCAAACAATAAGCCCAAACCCATTTGTACCACACGCAAAACATTGATGGAATTTTCACCACCAATTCTTTCGGGAAATTCAATGGGCGGTCGGGCAATGCGATATTTCTTTTTGGCCATGACATAGCTGAGCGCAATATTGTGGATATCAAAGGATTCTGGGATAAAACTCAGCGCATCTTCAAGGGCTTCGTTTTGTATAATTCTGTAGGGTGTATTCGGGTCTGCAAGACGAATACCGGTAAGCATTGAAGAGAAAAATGCAGACAGCTGTGAAGTGACTTTTCGTGCCCCGCCATCGCCACGTGTTTCTCTTTTCCCTAAAATGAAATGATGTTGATCTCTTATTTGCCAAAATGAATCAAAGAATTCTGGGCGGCACTGGCCATCGCTGTCTATTTGCATGATGAAAGAAGCACTGGTTTTTTGAAGAGCAAAATCATAGCCCAAGCGAATACTTCTACCATGACCACTATTGTGTTTATGCACTATGGCCAAATTGCCATTGATTTTTTGCATTTTTTCCAAGCTATCGTCTTTAGAACCATCGTTCACCAAAATCAAAAGGTAATCAATATTCAATTCGGAAAATTTTGCAACCCACTCATCACAAACCGTTTGAATAGACGCTGACTCGTTGTAAACTGGTATCACCACGGCAAGTTCGCAGTTGAGCTTCTGGCTTATGCTATCAAGACTTAAATCAAAAATCACGACTAAAGGATACCAAAGGTAATTTATTCCTTGTTTACATCCTTAATTTTGCTTTTGTGAAAAAAGTTTTGGCAACAGGTAGTAATGGTCTGCTCGGACAAAAGCTTAGCGATTTGTATTTGCATATCCCAGAGGTGGACTTCATGGCTACTGCCCTAGGGAAAAGTAGGCACCCTTCAAAAAAATTGGCCTATACTGAAATGGACGTTACCCAAGAAGAACAGGTAGAAAAAGTGGTGGCATCCTTTCAGCCAGATTGCATCATCCATGCAGCTGCTATGACACAAGTAGATGATTGTGAAGACAACAAGGCACTTTGCGATCTATTGAATGTAGAGTCAGTAAAATTTGTATCCAAAGCGGCCCAAAAGCTTGATGCACAACTTATTCATCTTAGCACTGACTTCATTTTTGATGGTGAAAAAGGTCCATACAAAGAAACCGACCAAGCCAATCCGCTGAGTTATTATGGACATAGCAAACTCCGTGCAGAAGAATATCTACAAAAATATGGTCAAAACTGGAGCATTTTACGCACCGTTTTGGTATATGGTTTGGTGCATGACATGAGCCGCAGCAATATCGTTTTGTGGGCCAAAAATGCGCTAAGTGCTAAGCAACATATCAAAGTGGTAGATGACCAATTTAGAACGCCAACATTGGCTGAAGATTTGGCCATGGGCTGCCGATTGGCCGAAAAAAAGAAAGCGCAAGGTATTTTCAATATTTCCGGTAAAGATTTCATGAGTATCTATGAACTTGTTGAACGTGTAGCAAAGGCCTACAATTTAGATATGGAGAATGTAGAAAGGGTATCTAGCACAACACTAAACCAAAAGGCCAAAAGACCGCCCAAAACAGGTTTTGACCTAAGTAAGGCAGAAAAAATATTGGGCTACCAAGCCAAAAGTTTTGAAGAAGGCATTGCTCTTATTGAGGCGCAACGCGAAGCTTATTCCTAATCTTATTTAACAAAAATTTCTACTGAAGCGCTCAATGCTTTGCCGTATGAACGGTGAACGCCATCAGCAAATTGCATAGACAATTTGTGCTTGCCAGGGCTTAATGACAATTCTGTTTCTGTTTGTCCTCCACCATAATGAATATGTTGCGCATCAGCAGGAACCGTATTTTTTTGTTTGATGTATTCCGCACCATCGACAATGATGTGGTGATGTCCGGTACCTTTAATAACTTGGCCTGAGGGACGTACTTTCATTGCACGAACACCAAATTGAATATGAACTGGACTATTTACCTCTTGCCCATCCTGAAGATTTGCAAAAAAAACAGCTGCCGAATCAGGCAATTCAAAAGGGTCTTCACCTGAAATTAATTCGCTTTGCTGCGGAGAATGATGGGCATGTTTGGTCTGTGCATTGCTTTTCGTGTTGGTCTTACTACATGCCATCAAAAACAAAAGACAAAAGAGAAATATTGATTGTTTCATCATGGTAATAACAAAGAAGTCGTTTTTTTATTTTGGGAAATATATGTTATTTTCGACTCATTCATAAAAGGCATTTCGGTCTTATACATCCATCAATACAAGAAAAATGATTAAACTTTTTGTCGCCAAATTAAATCCTGAAACGAAATCTGCTGATTTAGAAGAGCTATTCTCCGAATTTGGACGTGTAACTTCTGCCAACGTTGTAAT
Source organism: Bacteroidetes bacterium MED-G17 (assembly GCA_002457675.1). Classification (GTDB taxonomy): domain Bacteria; phylum Bacteroidota; class Bacteroidia; order NS11-12g; family UBA9320; genus MED-G17. Next base: position 134,042 of record NTKK01000001.1, on the reverse strand, counting down.
GGACGGTAAAACCGGTAATTCTAAAAACTATGGTTTTGTTGAAATGAGCCACGATCGTGCGGCGCTACAGGCTATTGATGAATTGGACAAGACCGTATTTATGGGCCATGAGATTATCGTAAGGCGATCAGAACCTAAAGGTGATTTTCTTCAAGAAGAAAAACAAACCAGCGAGTATTTGCACAAACCTCGCAAACGTTTTGATTAATCTACCTGATCATGTAAGAAAGAGTTGTTCGACTTAGGCATGGGTTCCCCATCTTTGTCAAAAAGACTCCATCTAGTAAGTTCGGTTTGCGAACTGTGGTTGACATCAGTTAATTTCACCCCAGTTCTTTTGTATGCTGGCGTTCCTTCCATTTCTTCCATTTCATCACTTGCTTTTTGGTGTAATTTGGAAAGCTCTTTAAGTCTTCTAGCTTGATCAATGTGCTTTCGTTTGTTTTCCAGCAACTCCGGATTTATTTTTTCGTGGTCCTGATTTTCTTCAAAAAGTTGCATGGTTTGAGTTTTGGTTTCATTAAGTAATTGACCTTGCATGGTATGTATCTCTTTTTGAATATGCTGATCCAATTCTGTGATTTCAATACTTTGTTTTGGTAGATTTTCTTTTGGACTAAAGTCTGTTGCGATTAGCGTAACTTTAATATCGTTTGTTAAACTATTGTCTTCGTTAAAACTTGCTTTTAATATGGTATCAACGCCTGATTCGTCCCTGACAAAATTGCAAATTGTATCAAATTCTTCTAGTGTAAGTTCTTCTTCAGAACCATAAGCAACTTGTACCAACATTTTCTTAGCCCCTGAGAGTTTGTCATCGTCAAGAAGCGGTGAAGCAATTGCAGCCTTGGCTGCTTCTGTAGCTCGATCCTGTCCAGAACTTGTGCCGGTTCCCATAATTACTTTTCCCCCATTTTTCATCACGTTGTAAACGTCCCTGAAATCGACATTAATAATACCTTGAACGGTAATCATTTCTGAAATTCCTTTGGCAGCGGTATTTAGTATTTCATCTGCATGCGCAAATGCTTTTGTTATCGGAAGTTTTCCATAAATTTCCTTTAATCTATCATTAGAAATAACCAAAATGGAATCTACAAATTTTTTCAATTCTTCTACACCATTGTTGGCCGTGGTACTTCTCTGGGAGCCCTCCATACTAAAAGGCGTGGTTACAATAGCTACAGTAAGAATTCCTGCTTCTTTCGCCATTTCTGCAATTACAGGAGCTGCACCAGTTCCGGTTCCTCCTCCCATGCCAGCTGTTATAAAAAGCATTTTGGTATTGACTCCCAAAATTTCCTGGATTTCATTCATGCTTTCTAATGCCGCTTTTTTTCCTACTTCTGGATCTGCACCAGCACCTAGTCCTTCATTGGTTTCAGCGCCCAACTGAATTTTGTTGGGGATAGGGCTCGATTCCAATACTTGTGCGTCCGTATTGCAAATGCAAAAGTCTACACCCTGTATTCCATTTTGAAACATGTAATTTACTGCATTACAGCCTCCTTGGCCCACACCCAAAACTTTTATAATGGATGATTTTTCTTTTGGTAATTCTACTTTAAAGGTCATATCTTATTTGTTTATATCATCAAAATCTTTCATATCTGTTTCATCTTTTAACCAATCTTTGAGGTTATTTCCAATCGTATTAAAAAAGTTCTTTTTTGATTCTTTTTGTTTTGATTCCTCAACTTCTTCTTTTGGATCTTCTACTTGAACCTCTTCGAGAACTTTTTCGCTGTTGTCAAATTGCAAATTGTCTTGATAACCTCTAAGAACTAAACCCACTGCTGTTGCATATATAGGACTTTTTAAGTCGTCTGAAAAGCTGTTGGCAAGATGTTCGTTGGGATAGCCAATTCTTGTATCAAGGCCGGTAGTAAGCTCGCAAAGTTGTAGGATGTTTTTCATCATTGCCCCACCACCGGTAAGCACAATTCCGCAGGTCAGCTTTTTCTCCATATTGCTTGCTTTTATGTGGTAATACACGAGATTTAGTATTTCAGACATTCTTGCCTCAATAATTTTAGCTAGATTTTTAACTGAAATTTCTTTTGGATCTCTTCCTCTAATGCCGGGTATGGTAATGATCTCATTTTCATTGGTCAATTCTGCTAAGCATGAGCCCGCTTTTACTTTAAGCAATTCTGCGTGAGATTGCATAACAGAGCAACCTTCCTTAATGTCTTTAGTGATGATATCTCCACCATAAGGAATTACTGCGGAATGTCTGATAATACTTTCATGAAATATAGCTACATCGGTTGTACCGCCTCCAATATCAACCAAAGCAACTCCAGCCTCTAATTCTTCTGGACTTAAAACAGCTGATGCACTCGCTAAAGGTTCTAAGGTAACCCCAGCAACTTGAAAATCAGATCTCTGAACGCATCTATTGATATTTTTTACTGCTGAAATTTGTCCGGTAATAATATGAAAATTCCCTTCCAATCGAATTCCTGCCATACCAATTGGGTCTACAATGTTGGGTTCACCATCTACGGTATAATCTTGAGGCAATACATGTAAAATTTTATCTCCTGGCTGAACAGCTGTTCGGTGCATGTCCTCCTCCAGTCTGTTTAAGTCAGTTTGCGTAATTTCTGACTCTACATCTTGACGGATAAGCATTCCGCTGTGCTGAAAACTTTTGATATGCGAACCAGCAATGCCTACATGCACATTTTGAATATCTACGTTCGAGATTTCTTCAGCTTGTTTGACGGAGTGAATTATAGCATCTACCGTTTTATTGATGTTTGTAACCACCCCTCGGGTAACGCCCCCATCAGAAGGGCGTTTTCCTACACCTAAAACTTCCAGTTTGTTGTGCTCATTTAGTCGACCCACAATTGAGCAAATTTTCGTGGTTCCAATGTCTAGTCCTACTACAATTTTTTTTGTCATTTCTAATATGCTATAATTTGTTTTTTGTACCGAAGATCAACTGCTTTGTAAGCATCCCATCCTTTAGTTGAAAGGACTTCTTTTATAAATATTTTGCTTCGGTTCAATTTGTCATTTAAGTTTTTTGTATCCCCAAGGAGTATTTCAAATGAACCCAATTTGGTAATCAATTGAATATCACCTTTCTTATTTACAAAAATCTGTTCTAAAGAGGCATTCCAAAAGGGCTTTTCTTGAACATAGGACCCTAGTGTGTATAGTTTGCTAATCACATTTTTGTTGATATTTCCCGTTGCCACAGGGACTTTTTGAAAATATTCTTTGGGGAAGGGCACCAGATTGCTGTCTTGAGTAAGTATGTACTGCGTGCCATTGGATAATATAATTGATAAGATGGGTAAAACCTGCTCCACTTCAATTTGTAATGTTCCATTTAGATTTGCAATTATATGTGCATCTTTAATGTGTGGATGAGACAATAAGGTGTCTTTTATCTGTTTTAAATCTTGATCATGAACTTCAATTTTTTGGCCTTTCTCTAACTTTTTTGTCAAGTATATTTTATAGAGGACATCTTCTTCGCTGATCATTGTATTGCTCTGTTTTGCAGAAAAAGAAACTTTAATTCTTTGAATTGTATGATATGGTTTTTCCGAAAAGAGGTAAAAAACCAAAGGAATTATTAAAAGAATAAGCAAGCTAATAAATAGTATTTTTCTGCCTTTATTTTTCATCAGATAAAATTCTTTTAATAGGTTCTACCAATAAGCCAATATCTCCTGCACCCAAAGTAATGATGACATCAAATTTTTCTCTTTTTATTGCTGACAATAATGCAGTTTTGGTAACTACCTTGGCTTGAGGCTTCATTTTTTGAGCAATTTTAACAGATGTTATACCAGGTATTGGTTTTTCTCTAGCTGGATATATGGGCAATAGATAACATTTGTCAAGGAGGGAAAGCGCTTGGGCAAATTCATCTAAAAAGTCTTGGGTCCTAGAATAGAGATGGGGTTGGAAAACACCCAAAATTGTTCTTTTAGGATACTTTTCTTTTAAGGATTTCAAGGTGCTTTTTATTTCTTGCGGATGGTGGGCATAATCGTCAATAAACAATATATTGGGTTTATCTATAACTTTTTCAAACCTTCTTTTTATGCCTGAAAAGGTAGCAAGCTTTTCTTTTATATCATTAATAGCCATGCCAAAATGCAGGGCAAGTGAAATTGCACCAATTGCATTTTCCAAGTTGTGTTTTCCTCCATAATTAAGCTGAAAATTTTGGTAACTATTTTGAGGGGTTTGTATGTCAAAATACCATCCGTCTTCAGTAGATTGAAGATTTTTGGGCTTATAATCCCCTTCCTCTATACCATAGGTAAGTGCTCCGGGAAATTGTTCTTTGATACGATAATTGACAATTAAATTATTTTGATTTACCTGCTGCGCAAATATTTGAAAGGAAAGGTCAAAATTTTGTTTGTTTTTATAAATATCAAGGTGATCTGCATCTACAGAGGTGATAAGTGCTATGGAAGGAAAAAGGTGCAAGAATGAACGATCAAATTCATCTGCTTCAGTAATGGTAATATCTACTCCCGATCCTTTTTTGAATACATAGTTGCTGTTGTAGTTTGTCATTATTCCACCAACAAACGCAGCTATATTCGCGTCGTTTGCCATCATTAGGTGGGTAAGTATTGCCGTAGTTGTGGTTTTTCCGTGGGTTCCTGCAACTGAAATATTTTTTGTGTTTTCTGAAATTATCCCTAAAACTTCCGCCCTTTTCTTCACCTTAAAATTGTGTTGTAAGAAATACTGGTATAGGTTCAAATGATCAGGAATAGCAGGCGTATATACAATCAATGAATGCTCTTTTTCATCCATGATCTTCAGAGGAATTTTTTTTAGCTCGTCTTCGTAAGAAATAATTATTCCTTCGTCTTCCAATTCTTTTGTTCGAAGACTTGGGATTATGTCATACCCAAAAACTTCTTTTCCATTTTTTTTAAAAAACTTGGCCAAAGCACTTGTGCCAATGCCGCCGATACCTAATATGAAAATATTTTTAAGACTTGCTAGCATAGATTTCCTTAATTGCATTTACTATTTCCGCGGTGGCATTTGGAAAGTTAAATTGTTTAATTGCTTCAGATAGTGCATTTTGACGTTCAGTATTTTTTAAGAGCTGTGCGGCCACAGCAATTAATTTTGATTTCGCTTCTTGGTCTGAAACCATAATAGCAGCATTTTTTTGTGCCAAAACCAAAGCATTTTTTGTTTGATGGTCTTCCGCAACATTTGGAGAAGGAACCAAAATACAAGGTTTGTGCGTTGCCGCTAATTCAGAAATGGATAGTGCTCCAGCTCTTGAAATGACTACATCCGCAGCGGCATAAGCATTGGCCATATCGTATATAAATACTTTTCTTAGTCCATATTTAAATTGCTTGTTGGTGGTAAAATTTTTGCCTGTTTGCCAAATAAGTTGAATTTTCTCCTCATCAAAAGTATTTAATCCTTTTTCAATTGTTTGGTTAATTGTTTTGGCACCCAAAGACCCGCCAATTATCAAAAGCGTTGGCATCTCTTTAAGCTGTAATACTTTTCTTGCTTGCTCTTTAGAGTGAACAGAAATCAAATCATTTCGCACGGGATTTCCTGTAACAACAATGTTATCTTTCGGGAAGTACTTTTTAACTTCTTCATTTGCTATACAGACTTTGCTTGCCCTCTGTGCCAACAATTTATTGGTAATGCCCGGAAAGCTATTTTGTTCTTGAATCAATAGAGGAATATTTTTTTGTGTTGCCATCCAGTTTACAGGACCACTGGCAAATCCACCTGTCCCAATGCAAACATCTGGTTTAAACTTTTTTATGATTTTGTGTGATTTCCAAAGGGCGTGAATAAGTTTGAAAGGAAACAAGAGATTCTTTTTCCAATTTTTCCTATCAAAACCAGAAATCCAAAGCCCTTCGATAGGATAGCCGGCCTTGGGAACTTTCTCCATTTCCATACGCGCCTTTGAACCCACAAACAAAACTTCTATATCAGGAAACTGCCGATTAAGTTCATTTGCAATAGCGACAGCAGGATAAATATGGCCACCAGTACCTCCCCCAGAGAGCAAAACTCTTTTTATAGTTCTGCTATTCTTTTCCATATCTACTAACACTTAGAATTATCCCAAAAGCCATACTGGTAAATAATAGCGACGTCCCACCTAAACTTACCATGGGTAAGGTCAACCCTGTTACAGGAAATACATTTACATTGACACCCATATGAACCAAAGCCTGCAGCACCACCAAAAGACACAAGCCAATTGCTAAAAAAGCACCAAAACTTTTAGGGGTATTGATAACAATTTTTATCGACCGCCATAGCAGCAATAGGTACAAGAATAAAATAGGGAGTGCCCCGAACACCAATCCATATTCTTCAATAATTATGCTGTATATAAAATCGGTATAAGGTGATGGTAAAAAATTTCTTTGCACACTTTTCCCTGGGCCAACACCAAATAGCCCCCCTCGTACGATGGCAATTTTAGCTTGATCGTTTTGAAAAGTTTTCGCAGGGTCAGCATCCTCTTGACCCAAAAATGTTTCCACTCTAGATTTCCAAACACCGGTTCTTCCTGTATTGTCTGAGTTGATAAGTATGGTGTAACCTATAAAAAACAACAATGCACCTCCAATAGCAATACCCCCTAAGTATTTAAATGGAATTCGACCAACAAATAACAACACAATAGATGTTAAGAACAATAGCGCTGATGTAGACAAATCAGCAGGGAAAATAAGCAGACATACAACAGAAATACTGGCTAAAATGTAAAGATATTTACTCTTTGAATCCTCTTCTTGGTGTTTGGATAAAAATCGAGCCACATACATAATTAAGCCCAATTTTGCAAAATCGGATGTTTGAAAAGATAGCCCAATTAGCGGAAGGGTGATCCATCTTTTTGCCGCATTTACTTCCTTCGTTTGATAAAGCGTGTAAAGCAACAATGGAATACTTATAAGAATTAAAATTTGAGAAACTCTAGAATAATACTGAAAGTTAACCAGATGAGCAAGCCACATGATTCCAAAACCTAAAGCTGCGAGAAACAATTGCTTGAATAAGTAGGTTTGAGGGCTTCGATTATTGGCATAAGCCAAAGTACCTGTTGCACTATAAACAGCCAACAAGCCCATCAGTGTGAGTAAAGTGGCAATTAGCCAAATAACTGGGTCTCCTTTAAAGTATTTCCGAATCCCAAGCATTATAAATTTCTTACCGCTTCTTTAAATTTCTTGCCCCTTTCTTCATAGTTTTCGAATAAATCAAAACTAGCGCATGCCGGAGATAATAGTACTTGTTCTTCTTTGTTGGACAGTCTAAAGGCCATATTTACAGCTTCATCCATACTTGTTGTATTTAGCACCAGCTCAACATCTTGCCCAAAGGCATCATGTATTTTTAAATTATCGATACCTAAGCATATAATAATTCGCACTTTGTCCTTCACAAGTGGCTTAAGCAATTCATAATCATTGCCTTTATCTACACCCCCCATAATCCAAATGACAGGATCTTTTGCTGACTCTAAGGCATACCAAGAGGCATTTACATTGGTTGCTTTTGAGTCATTGATAAACTCAACACCTTTCAACCGCAACACCCACTCTAATCGGTGCTCTACACTAGTGAAATTTGATAAGCTTTCACGTATTTTTTCTTTTCGAATAAGCAATGAATTTGCCACAATTGCCGCGGCCATGGTGTTGTACAAGTTGTGCTTGCCACCAATAGTTAGTTGACTAATTTCCATATTAAATTGTTGTTTTAGACTTGGGTGATTAACCACCATTCTACCATCATTAATCCAGGCACCTTCTGTCAGCAACCTATCGGTAGAAATGGGGATAATTTGTGTATTACTTTCAATATTTCTTATACTTTCTGAAAGTACAATATCATCTTGACAAAAAATTGTCAAATCATTTTCGTTTTGAAACTTAAGTAAGTTAAGTTTGGCCTGCACATAATTTCCAAATGACTGGTATCTATCCAAATGATCTGGCGTAATATTTAGTATTATGGCAATTGGAATATGAATGTTCTTTAGTCCATCAATTTGAAATGAACTTAATTCAACAACCAAAAATTCATAATCTTTATGCACCAACATAGCTGCCATACTATTGCCAATATTGCCAACTAGCGCTACATCTAACCCGGCATTTTTTAGTATGTGATATATTATGTTTACGGTTGTTGTTTTCCCATTTGTTCCGGTAACCCCAATAATTTTAGCTTTAGTAAATCTACTTGCGTATTCGATTTCTGAGATGACTTCCAATCCTTGTTCGCTTGCCTTTAATAGGATGGGAATATTGGGAGAAATACCTGGGCTTTTGATGATTATATCCGCATCAAGTAGTTTATCCGAATGTCCTCCTTCTTCAAATTGAATTTTCTGATTTAAAAATTTATTTTTGGTAGGTTGGTCTATGGTACCATAGTCTGAAACAAAAGGTATATCTCCTTTGGTGAATGCGAGCATCGCTGCTCCCAATCCACTTATTCCTGCGCCCAATATGGAGATTTTTTTGTTCAATTATCTAATTTTCAACGTTATAAAAGTCAAAATGGCCAGCATAAGTCCTATGATCCAAAAGCGAACCACTATTTTTGGCTCTGCATAATTTAGTTTTTGATAATGGTGATGAAGGGGTGACATCTTAAATATTCGTTTTCCTTCACCGTATTTCTTTTTGGTGTACTTGAAGTAAGCTACTTGGATAATCACGCTTAAATTTTCTGCCAAAAACACACCTGCGAGAATTGGTAATAGAAACTCTTTTCGGATCATCAAAGCCAGTGTAGCTATGATTCCTCCAATAGCTAAACTGCCCGTATCTCCCATAAAAATTTGTGCCGGGAAGGCATTGTACCATAGGTATCCTACGCAAGCACCTGTAAGGGCAGCGGCGAAGATGAGTACTTCTCCTACCTCAGGTATGAACATAATGTTGAGGTAATTTGCGAAAATGAAGTTGCCGGATAAAAAAGCAAAAATTCCTAGAGTTGCGGCAATAATTGCAGCAGTTCCTGCCGCTAATCCGTCAATACCATCCGTAAGATTGGCACCGTTTGATACCGCAGTAATGATAAATATGACCAGTAAAATATAAGGTATCCATGCAAATTTTGCACGTTTTGATTTTGGTAGAAAAAATAGCAAATCTGCATAGTCGAATTGGTGACTTTTAACAAATGGTATTGTAGTTGATGTGCTTCTATGGTCTACTACATAAATACTATCTCCATTCTGATTTACTTGAATATCTCTAAGGTTTTGAGTAGTACTGATTTTTTGATATTCATTTGCCTTAATATAAGAACGAACTCTAACATCTTTATTCAAGTAAAAGGAAAAACCGACAATTAAGCCCAAAGTAATTTGTCCAAATACTTTAAACTTTCCCCTTAGCCCCTTCTTATCTTTTTTAAACACCTTTATATAGTCGTCTAAAAAACCAATTAAGCCCATCCAAACTGTGGTAAGAAGAAGCAATAGAATATAGACATTTCGTAATCGGGCAAAAAGAATAGTTGGAATTAAAATCGCTGCCAAAATGATGAGACCTCCCATAGTGGGCGTACCTTTCTTTTTTCCTTCATTCGCCAAGCCTAAGTCCCTAATAGTTTCCCCAACTTGTTTGCGTTGAAGCAATCTAATAAACCTTTTGCCAAATAGTAAAGAAATAACCAGAGATAGAAGCACAGCAGCCGCAGCTCGAATAGAACTAAATTGATATAACTGACTTCCAGGAAAATCGAACAGTTGGCTTAAATATCTGAATAAATAATAAATCATTGGTTTGACAAAAGTTCTAATTGATTGTTAAGTTCTTGATAATCATTAAATGCATGTTTCACCCCATTTATTTCTTGATAATTTTCATGCCCTTTGCCTGCAAGCAGAATAATATCACCAGCATTCGAAAGCATTACGGCAGTTTTTATGGCCTCTTTGCGATTTGCTATTGCAAGGGTTTTTTTATTATCCTGTGGCAGGACCCCCTCGCTCATTGCAGCAATTATTCGTTCAGGATCTTCATCTCTTGGGTTGTCAGAAGTAAATATTACTTGATCGCTCCCGGAGGCTGCAATTTGCCCAATTAAGGGTCTCTTTTCTTTGTCTCTAGCCCCCCCACAGCCTATTATTGTTATGAGCTTCTCGTTTCGTGTTCTAATTAAATTTATATTGGACAATACATTTTTTAGCGCGTCGGGTGTATGCGCAAAATCTACGATACCAATGATGTTATTTCTTTCTATTAAATCAAATCTTCCACTTGGTGGAATCACTTTACTTAGATTTTTTATTGCAACTTCTTGGTCAATGCCTAAGAGTAAACAGGCGCCAAATGCCGCCGTCAAATTATACGCATTAAAGACACCACTCAATGCATAGTAAGCTTGGGAGCCGTTTACTTCCAGAAGCATCGATCTAAAGTCTTGTTCTATTAATTTACTTTTAAAATCTGCTTGAGCTTTCATGGCATAACTATACTTGGTAGCTTGGGAATTTTGAACCATTATCTTACCGTTTTTGTCGTCTCTATTAAATAGGGCAAACGCCTGGGGTTTTAGCCACGTAAATGCCTTTTGTTTGGCATTTCTATAGTGGTCAAAGGTCTTGTGATAATCTAAATGATCATGGCTAAGATTGGTAAAAATCATGCCATCAAAGTCTAGACCATAAATTCGATTTTGGTCTATTGAATGACTGCTTACCTCCATAAAAACAAAATCACAGCCCCTTTTTTCCATTTTCTGCATGGTGCTATTTAAAGCTATGCTGTTGGGCGTGGTGTGGGTTGCATCAAACACATCATTTTCTATTGCCACCTTTATGGTGCTAATCAACCCCACAGAGTAGCCCATTTCAGTAAAGCATTGGTATAAGATGCTTGCAATACTTGTTTTTCCGTTGGTACCTGTAACACCCACTAGACTCAGCTTTTCACTTGGTCTTCCAAAAAAGTTAGATGCCATATGTGCAAGTGTTTTGCTGCTGTTTTCAACTTTTAAATAGCAAATACCGTGGAGTATAGTTTCTATGGATTCTTGATATACGATACATTTAGCACCCTTATCAATAGCTTGTTGAATAAAATCATGTCCGTCACTTTGCAGTCCCTTTACGGCGACAAAACAGCCTCCTTTTTGCACCTCTCTAGAGTCCAAATGAATAGAAGAAATAATTTGATTTATATCACCATCTACCCTGCGCATTTGTAAATCTCCTATCAACTCCTTGATTGTAATAGTGTTTACTTTCATCGTCGTTTTAACACCAATTTTAAAGTGGAACCAGAATTTATTTCGGAGCCGACATGTGGAAGCTGATCAACCACTTTGCCCCTCCCAGTGGCTTGGACTTTCAAACCTAATTTGTGCGCTATATGACTTGAAGTTGCTAAACCCAAATTATAAAAATTTGGAACCAATAACTTCTCAAAAGAGGAATCAATTGATAATTTTTCTGCGCCAAATCTGTAAATTTTGCCGTGCATTGTTTTACCCATACTAAGGTCCAATTCATCGGCAATCTTCTTCAGGTCTTCACTAAATGCGTATAAATGGGGCACGTATGTTGTGTCCTTACTCCATGGGTTATATAGATGTAATGAATTGGTTTTTTGAGCTATTTCTTTGAAAATTGGTAGAGCAACTGATGCACCATAAAATTGCCCCATACTTGGTTTATTGACCACTACAATACAAGAATATCTAGGCTCATCTGCCGGGAAATACCCAACAAAACTGGCATTGTATTTTTTTTGACTATAAGGTGCAATTAAGGCCGTACCTGTTTTACCAGCACATGAGAAACTCAGATCATTTAAACCCCTACCGGTGCCATTTTCTACAACGCCTTTCAACACTTGGTTAATTTTTTCTGCAGTGGCTTTGGAACATATTCGCTGTGGTTTTTGCACCGGATATTTTTTGACTATTTTACCAAAGCTTGATAGGTGGCTAATCAAAGTAGGTTTCACCCAATTCCCTTTATTGGCAATTGCATTCACAAAAGCCAAAAGTTGCAATGAGGTCAATTTCAATTCATAACCAATACTCATCCATGGCAAGGTGGTAAGCGACCAAGTCGTGTTGTCAGGCGAATAAAATGTCGGCGATGCTTCACCTTTAATTTGGACCCCTGTTTTGTTCATTAATTGCGCATTTTTAATATGTGTTAAAAATTTCCTGGGTTGTTTTTTGTAATACCGATTAATCAACTTGGAAGTCCCTACGTTTGAAGACTTTTCAATTACTTCCTTAAAACTCATTAAACTATGCTCTCCCTTTTCGGAATCAAGCATTTTTCTACCATAAAAATTTGTTTCACCCAGTTCCGTATCAATAGAATCATCAAGGTCTACATAACCGTCTTCAATCAAAGCCATCATTGACATAATTTTGAAAGTTGAACCAGGTTCATAACCCTCTCCAATCGCATAATTAAATCGCTCTGCATACGCATCATTTGCTTTTGTAAGGTTTGCAATGGCTTTTATATGGCCGGTTTTTACGTCCAATACAATAGCAGTTCCATGGTGCGCTTGGTGTTTTTCTAATCCTTTATATAGTGCGTTCTCAACAATATCTTGCATCTGAATATCTAAATGTGTATACAGATCATATCCTTCTTGTGGATCAACAACATTTTCTGCATTGATTGGTCTATATCCGCCAGCAATTTTTTGATACAGCTTTTTTCCGTTAAGCCCTTTTAATTCTGTGTTAAAGGTTCTCTCAATCCCTGCGCCCCCAACTTGTGACCTATAAAAGCCAATTGTTCGAGAAGCTAACATTCCAAAAGGTTTTTCGCGGGTTGTAAACTCTTCAATAATCAGTCCGCTTTTGTATGTGCCTTGCTTAAAAACAGGCAATTTTTTTATCTCTTTAACTTGAAGATAACTTGCTTTTCGCATAAGCAAATCATAACGAGCTCGAGTCCTAAATGCATTTTTAAAAAAATTTTTATAGGCCAAAGTGCTCCGATTACCTAAGATTTTAGAAAAGGACGTGGAAAACAGATTCTGATAATTGATAAAGGAGTCCCGATTCATGACCGTAGCATCAAAATGAAGTTTATAAAAAGGAATTGAGCTAGCAAGAAGTTCACCATTTGAAGCGTAAACGTTGCCTCTTCTAGCATCAATCTCCATATATTTTAAGGTAAGGCTGTCTGCCTTGTTAAGCCAATAATCTTTTTCGGAGAACTGGAGATCTCCAACAGAAAATATCAGTAGCCCTCCGAAAGCTATTGATCCACCTAAAACAAGCAACATTCGCCACAATATGTCTTTTCGAATATTGCTCATTTCTGTTTTTTCAAAAGAGTTGGTGGGGTGGATGGGATTATCAACTTTCTTTCGCTTAGCTGCTTTTCTAGATTGGTCCTTTGGGTTCTTTGCATTAACTCTGATTTGCGGGCCAAATGCTCAAATTGTAGATTCTTGACTTCCTTTTGAGCTTTTTGTGTCTTTCTTGCAACTCCATCAATACTATGCCCTACAAAAACAGAAAAGGCAATTAAAGATGCTATAAATATGATGAATGGTATGTCAAAAACTTCTTCGATCTTCATATTTTATTTTTAATAGCAACCCGAAGTTTTGCGCTTCTAGATCTAGGGTTTTTTCGGATTTCACTCTCTGATGCTAAGACAATCTTCTTTGGGTTTGGAACAAAAGGTCTCCGCTGAACCCCAAAATCATCTTTTACTTGTACACCATCTAGATTGCCTGTTTGAACGAAGTTTTTTACTAGCCTATCTTCAAGAGAATGATATGAAATGACCACCATTCGGCCTCCTTCTTTCATTACGCCGGGCAGTTGTGTGAGCAAACTTTCCAGCGAAGTAATTTCTTGATTCACTTCAATTCTTATTGCTTGAAATACTTGTGAAAGGTATTTATTAACTCGGTTTTTCTGAATTGCATAATTTTCAGCTAAATTCTTTAGCTCCCCGGTAGTATTTATAGGCGCGATATTTCGCTCTAAAATTATTCTTCTTGCTAAGGCATATGCGTTATTTATCTCACCATATCTTTTAAAAACCTTGGCCAAGTCATCAACAGAGTAATTATTGACAACTTGCCATGCAGATAAATTGGCATTTTGATTCATACGCATATCCAAAGCTCCATCATTCCTAAAACTAAAGCCCCTCCCCCCATCATCTATTTGATAGGATGAAACACCTAAGTCCGCAAGAAGACCATCTAAGGGCAACATGTCATAATAAGAAAGGAATTGTTTTAAATACTTAAAGTTTGATTTGACCAAAATCAAGTTGTTATCTTTCCACTTATTTTCAAGTGCATCATTGTCTTGATCAAAAGCAAGCAATTTTCCTCCTGATATTTTATTTAGAATTTCTCTTGAATGACCTCCACCCCCAAATGTCACATCCGCATAGTTGCCCTCAGGATTTATCGATAAAAAATCGATACTTTCCTTAAGCATAACCGGCGTATGGTATGGGCTATTCATTTTGATCTAGATTGCCCATTACCTGATCGGCCAATTCTGACAAATCGTCTGGACTAATTTCTTGTTGCAGATTAAATTCTTTTTTATCCCAAAGCTCAATTTTATTGTCAAAAGAAGAAAACACTACCTCTGAGTGGATGTGAGCATATTGCTGCAGGCGTTTAGGAATTAAAACTCTACCTGCTTTATCTATAGTCAAAATGGTCGCCCCGTTTTGAAACAACCTTTTTAACTTTCTATGTTTTGGATTGAAATTACTGAGTTTATCCAGCTTGGCCAACTCTACTTCCCAAGATTGCTTGGTAAACAGTGTAAGACAATTGTCAAGCCCACGATTGATGACCAATATATCTTGAGCATCATTGGGGATTTGACGCTTCAAACCTGAAGGGAGAATCACTCTGCCTTTGGCATCTAACTTAGCTTCGTATTCCCCAATGAATCTTGTCACAAACGATTGTTATTCTTTTAACGCTGCTAATATAGGACGTCTAATTCCCACTTTTTACCACTTTAAGACACTTTTTTACAAAACATATCCACAATTATAGTTTATTAACACTTTTTTGTGGAAAAAGTAGCATTAAAATACTTTTAACGCTAAATCTATAATAAAAATCTAAAATTATGGTGGGTGAAGGTGGGAGAACCTTTTATATATTGGCTTAAACCGGAAATTTTGTCACGGCTTCAGTGAATCTTTTTTGAACCTCTTTTTGACCAATTACCGAAAGTATTTCAAAGATTGGTGGGCCGCCTGCCTTTCCTGTCACTGCTAGGCGCATTGTTGGCATAACCTGACCAATACCAACATTTTTTTCCTCTATCAGTTGATGAAAAAGTTGATGAAGATTTTCTGCATTGTATTCCTCTAATTGGTTTGCTTTATTTAAAAATTCTTTACCAAACTCAACGCCTACTGTCTTCCATTTCTTTTTCATTGCTTTAGAATCATATTCAATGGGTGGACTAAAAAAATATTCACCTTCTTGTAAGAATTCATGAATGAAATTGGCTCTTTCTTTAATCATGGGAATTATTTTGAGTAGGTATTCGTCGTTCTTTTGGATATTATTGGACTTCAAATACGTACTAAAATCATCCAAAATTTCTTTTTCGGGTTTTTGTATAATGTATTGGTGATTAAACCACTTGGCTTTATCAATATCAAAACGGGCCCCAGCTTTATTTACTTTAGAAAGCGAAAATTCATTTACCAAACTGCTTAACGAAAAGATTTCCTCGTTGTTGGAACTGTGCCAACCCAATAACGCCAAAATATTAATGACAGCTTCAGGCAAGTAACCTTCTTCTCTATAGCCCATGCTCATTTCTCCTGTAGATGGGTCTTTCCATTCGATTGGAAATACTGGGAAACCCAATCTATCTCCATCTCTTTTACTCAATTTCCCTTTACCTTCAGGTTTAAGAATTAAGGGTAGGTGTGCCATTTTTGGCATTGTATTTTCCCACCCTAAAAATTTATACAGCATTACGTGAAGCGGAGCTGATGGCAGCCACTCTTCACCTCTTACAATATGCGTGATTCCCATAAGATGATCATCTACAACATTTGCCAGGTGATATGTTGGCAATCCATCACTTTTGAGTATTACTTTATCATCTATTTGATTAGATTGAACGCTTACATATCCTCTTATCTCGTCATGAAATTTTATTTCCTCTTTTCGTGGCATTTTTATTCTCACTACATATTCAGCTCCTTCCGCCATTCGCTTTTCTACTTCGTCCTTGCTGAGTGTAAGACTATTTTTCATACTCATTCTTGAGGTTGTATCATAGCGTGGCTGCATTCCAGTTTTTTTCATTCGCGCACGCATTTGTTCCAATTCGTCGACTGTATCAAAGGCATAGTATGCATCTCCTTTCTCAAGTAATTGTGTTACAAAAGGTTGATACATTTCCTTCCTTTCCGATTGTCTGTATGGGCCAAAATTTCCGCCAATCCCAGGACCTTCATCTGGCGATATACCCAACCAAGAAAGGGACTCTTTGATGTATTGCTCTGCACCCTCTACAAACCTAGTTTGATCAGTGTCTTCAATTCTAAGGATAAAATCCCCTTGATTTTTTTTAGCAAGTAGATAATTATATAGGGCTGTTCTTACCCCACCTATGTGAAGTGGACCTGTCGGACTTGGTGCAAAACGTACTCGAACTTTGCTCATATTTATGCAAAAAAACGTTTTGAATTGTGGACTGCCTAATTGCTATCAATAATTCTTTTTTTTGCCCCTTTTGCTTTAAGTTCAATTGCCCTTTTGTATTCCTTGTTTTTATGAAATGTTGTCGCCATTTCGTAATACTCAAGTGCATCTTGTATTTGTCCTGAACGATGATAAATTTCACCCAATTTTAATGAGGATTTTGCCGCAAAACAGCGGGGTAGACTAGTACCTATTTCAATGGCTTTTTTGTAATATTTGATTGCGTCATCCTTGTTTTTTAACTGTCGACTAAGTTGTCCCATTCTATAATAGTATTCTGCTTGGAAGGTCTTATCTGTTAACGATGAAATCTTAACGGTTTGGAGTATGGATTGTGCTTCTTGAGTATAACCACCGTCCCATAAAATACGGGTGTGTAATAGCTTCTTATTTAGTGAATAATGTGCTTCTTTTTGGGCTTGTAGATCTCTCTCTGTCCTTAAATTTGTCAAGCTAATTAGCTTTTGTTTTGTTGTTTCATATCGAAATTCGTCACCGTTCAAAAAATACCACCAAGACAATTTTTGCAAAGTGCTTGCTGCAAATTTTTGTTTGTTTTTGGATTTTAAAAATTGTAAAAATCTCTCCTCGCAGCGCGCGTCTAATCTATACAAATAGGTGAGCCCCAAATAATAATATAATATCGGAAATTCATTTTTTCTTTCTTCCAAGTAAGAAACAGACTGGAAGACTTCCTCATTTTTCTTTATTTTTTGTGCAACTATGGTCTTCAAATAAATATCCATGAGGTTTATTTCGTCATTACTGCCATTTGATTTGATTGTATTCCAAGATTTTTCCGGATTATTTTGGATGTGTAATTCTAGTAAAGCTAGCCAATATGTAGCTTCTTTTATAAGCCAGTAATTTGCCTTATTTTCATTGGTTTTAATTTTACTCAGCTTGCTTAATGCGTCTATTCCTTGGTCCACATCTCCTTCATATCCTATTGCATTTGTTGCCCATAAATACTTTTTTGGTATGGCACCAAAAAGGGTATTAATTACACCAAGTGATTTTAGAGGTAGCAAAAAATTTTTATCCAAATCCAATGATCTACGTAAATTCTGCTTGGCTAGATGCAATGCCCTTGCTGACTTTATATAGTCTGAAAATTGAAATGCGAGCCATGCTTTATGAAATTGTATTTCTCCTTCAAAAAAGTATTTATACTTGGGCAACACATTTTTAGACCTAATTAGGTCTATTTGCTTGTCAATTTCTTTTAGGGAACTTTCAAAGGAATTGAGATTTGGGGTGCAAAATTGGCCAAACACTTCTACTTTGGCAATAAGGTATTGCGTCCATATATTTTCCCTAGATAAATGTTCGATTGCTTTTTTAGCCTCAACAATCTTCAAATCATATATAAAGTATTGTACTTCCTTATGCTGTATTGTATAAGGGTTTTGTGCAAATGAGGCTAGTTGAATGCTTAGGAGAAGAAGAAATATATTTTTCTTTTTCAAGAATACAAAAGAAGGACTTCTGCATGGCAAAAGGCCTGGTTTTTTGATTTTATTTCAACTGGAGGACGTAAGCATCTTCAAGCCCAGAAGGTTTCAATCCTTCGATAAATACAAACCCTTTTTTATTTTTTATCATTTGCATCAATTGCTCAGTAGAATTCACTTTTTGTTTGTCTATTTTGGTTATTATGAATCCATTTGGAACGCCTTTTGACGCAAATTCACTCTTTGCCACCTTCTTGATTCTAACGCCATTTCGAATGCCCATATTTAGCTTTTCTTGTCTAGATAAATTTTCAAAAGTAGCTCCAAGAACTTCTCTTTCGTCTCTACTAACCTCTTGTTTAAATTTTTCTTCACCTTCTCTTGTGAGAAGTTTTACCTTTTTGGTGAAGTATTTCCCTTCTCTCAAAACAGACACCAAAATTTCATCTCCTGGATAATGTTTACTTATCTCTTCTTGTAGTTGTGATGAGCTATTTAATTTTTTTTCGTCAATTTTCAGAATTACGTCACCTGATTTAATCCCAGCCTTATCCGCTGCTTTACCCTCAATTACCTCAGGAACGAATACACCTTCAAGTTTCTCTATTCCTTTTTCTTTTGCTAGTTCGGCAGTCAAATCTTGAATTTTCACCCCTAGAACAGCTCTTTTTACTTCCCCAAATTTGAGCAAATCATCGAGAATTTTTTTGGCAATATTTACAGGAACAGCAAATGAATAGCCAGCATAACTTCCAGTTTTAGAAGCAATAGCTGTATTTATTCCTATTAACTCCCCTTGCGTATTTACTAATGCTCCTCCACTATTCCCTGGATTAACTGCTGCATCAGTTTGTATAAAATTTTCTATTGCCCATTCTCCTCCATTTTGCCTCAATAAATTTATATTCCTCCCTTTTGCACTAACAATGCCAGCAGTAACCGTAGAGGTTAAGTTGAAGGGATTCCCAACAGCAATTACCCACTCTCCGATTTCTAAATTATCCGAATTCCCAAAAGGTAAAAAAGGCAATTCCTTTTCCTCTATTTTCAATAGGGCTAAGTCAGTTTCAGGATCTGTACCAACCAATTCTGCCGAGTAGCTGCGTTTATCATTCAGAACAACTTCTATTTCAGCTGCGTTGTCAATAACATGGTTATTGGTGGCTATAAAACCATCCGCTGTAATAAAAATACCTGAACCGGAAGCAACTTGAGGACCCTGTTGGCGGAATCTTGGATCAAATAACTCAAATGGATTTCCTAAATCTTCAAAGCCGCTGGCAGGGTTTGACTTAAGTTTGGTTTTGATGTGCACTACTGCTGGTGTGGCAAACTTTGCAACTTCTTTAAAATCCAAGTTTAGACCTGACAATTTTTGCATGTCTGAGGTGAAGTAACTCGCCTGTTTTTCTTGAATAGTTTGAGAATCTTGTTTTTTAAGAAAATAATTTTGAATGCCCAATGCCAAACTTGCACCTAAGAAGGCAAAAAGCAAAATTGCTGCTATTTTTTTCATTTTAATTTTAATACGTAAACAATATTTGTGCCGAAAAGATCTTTTTTAGATTCTTTCTTTTGATATTTGTAACGTGCAACTTATCGAAAAATTTTGTCATGTTAAACCAATCGACAAAAACTAAGTTGACATCATCTACCAATGAGTCTTTTTAAAAGGCATAGCGAAACAAAAATTGTGGAATTGATCAAACAAAGAGACGAGTCAATTTTGCCTTATATCTTCAAAGAATATTATACCCTGGTGAGGAATTTTGTTCTGAAGCACAATGGAGATGAAGATGAAGTAGAGGATGTTATGCAAGAAACTGTAATCGCTATTTGGAAAAATATTTCAAATACCAACTTTCATCTTACCTCTAAACTTGGCACCTACATATTGGCAATTGCAAAAAATATTTGGTTTAAGAAACTTCGTAAAAGAACAAAAATGACAAAAGTAAATTTTGATAGGTCTGAGGCTTCAAGTTCTACGGAGGAGTACAACCCAAAAATAGATTTAATTACAGATTTGGTAAAAGACCTTGATGAAACCTGTAAATTACTTTTAACTTATTTTTATTTTGATGGGATGAAAAATGAAGAAATAGCTGAAAAAATGTCATTAAAAAATACAAATACTGTAAAAAGTAAAAAATATCAATGCATGAGAAAGTTGGAGGATTTGGTAAAAGCTTCATACAATTGGGAAGATTTTTTTTAATTGATTTACTTATGATAGAATTCTACTATAAATAAGCAGGATGTCAATAAACGAGGAAACATATGACTTAATTGATGCTTACTATAAAGGTGAGCTTTTTGGAGAGAGTCTTGACATTTTTCATGCCAAAATGAAAAACGATCCTGCATTCAAATTAGCATATGAGAAGCGAATTCTGCTCATTAAAGCAATTGAAAGAAATAAAGAAAATGAGTTAAAAAAATTGTTAAAAAGCGAAGGAAAAGTTGAATACTTTCAAAATGTTTGGAGCACAAAATGGGTAATCGCTTCTAGTATAATTGTTTTGATATTTTCTATTGCATATTTACTCATTGATTTAAACAAAACTGATCATATAACTATTTCAGAAAGTCGTCAGCCACCTAAACCAGTGGCCACTGTTGACAGCATTCAAAAACAAATATCAGACAGTATTATAGCTTCAGACAGTCTTACTGATCACCTTGTTGTTATCGATCAATATATTGAAGAAGAGGAATCAATAATGACGCAAGAAATAAAAATGCCTCAGCCAGCTCAAATTGAAATTGTTGAAGATGACGAAATTCCAGAAGAAAAATTTGAGATGGATAAGGAAACACCTAAGGCAATAAACCTTGAAGTAATAGAAAAAATTGTTGCAGACAGTTTGCTGTTTGTTACAACTATTCAAGCAACCATCTTCTCAACAAACACCGAAACCTTTTATAAGGATTCAAAAAGAAAAAGAAGGAATAAAGAAGCGTCCCAAAAAAAATCAAGTACATTCCAACAGATAAAAGTTGAATATTGGAAATCTTCCGTTTATGATCGAGGTTATAAATTTTTCAGTAATAGACTTCAACTTTTTGGCATAAACCCTAGCACAGCCATTGAGATTATGGGATTAGAAAAGACTTTTTTCCTTAAAAAGGATGGAACCTTGTACAAATTACTGCCGAATTCTACCTTCCAAAATTTACTTATCGAAACCAATCCTAAAATCATAGAAAAGTTAAATTATGAACCTTGATTTTTGGAAATACCATGGAGCTGGAAATGATTTTATAATCATTGACAACTGGGAAAAATCTATAACCCTTTCAAATGATGTTATAAAAAATGTATGCAATCGTCATTTTGGTATAGGTAGCGATGGGTTAATTCTAATTCAGCAACATCCAACACTGGATTTTGAGATGATTTTCTACAACCCAGATGCTAGCCAAAGCTTCTGCGGAAATGGCAGCAGATGTGCTGTCCAATTTGCACTTGACCAAAAAATAATCAAAAAAAAAAATACTCGCTTTCTATCGACAAACGGAGTATATCATGCAGAAGAAATTGAACCCAACAAAATTGATTTACAAATGCACGATTGTGGTAGATTCAGTATAGAAGAGGGTAGATTTTTTTTGGATACTGGCTCTCCTCACCTTGTTTTTGAAACATCTGCCCTTTATGAGTCACCAATAATCGGAAGAGCCAAAGAAATTAGGTATTCTGAAGAATATAAAGAGAAAGGAATAAATATAAATTTTATTGAAATTATTAACCAAACAGTTCATATTAGAACGTATGAAAGAGGGGTGGAAAATGAAACATTAAGTTGTGGGACAGGTGTAACTGCTGTTGCATTAAGCAGAGCTCTGGCAAAAAATACCCATGGGTTTAATAAATTACATATTGAAACCAGAGGTGGAAGATTTTATGTTCAATATCACTTTGATGGGGACGTATTCTCCCAAATCCATTTAATTGGACCTGCAAAATGTATTTTTAAAGGAGAAATCTATATTTAATTTCGAACGTCGAAATAATCTCTCAACCCAAGGCCAATGAAATTGAAAGCCATGACCAACAAGACAATTGCTAAACCTGGAGTTAAAGCCAAATAGGGTGAACCAAAAGCGATAAAAGAATAGTTTTCTCTTATCATATTTCCCCAACTTGCTACTGGAGCCTGAACACCAATTCCCAAAAAACTTAAGCCAGATTCCAATAAAATAGCTGTTGCAAAGTTGGCTGATGTCAATACAATAATTGGCCCTTTCAAATTAGGTAAAATATGTTTTAACATTATTCTTAAATCTGAAAACCCAAGTACGTTTGCAGCCTTGATATATTCAAGTTCTCTTATTTTTAGTACTTCTCCTCGTACAATACGGGCAATATCAACCCACATACTAAGACCAATGGCAACAAAAATTTGCCAAAAACCTTTCCCCATAGATATGATTAACACCATGGCCAATAATAAAGTAGGCAAACTCCAACTTACATTTATAACCCATAAAACGATCTTGTCTACCCAAGCTCGATAATATCCTGAAAGTAGGCCTAATGACACGCCCAAAAACAAAGAAAATAAAACAGAGGAAAACCCTACTAAAAGAGATATTCTAGTCCCCAAAATAGCTCTACTCAGTACATCTCTCCCGTATTGATCAGTGCCTAAAAAATTTACAACTTTTTTCAACTCATATTTTTCATGGCTAAAATTCACCTCATCCATAGATTCAAAGCTTAGTGAACCTAAAGTTTCAAAAAATTTTACCTTCATAAAAGGATTTACTTCATTTTCTTGATCCACAACGAATAAGCGCTCAGATTTCTTCCCATGAATCCAGTAATCAAGAAATGAAATTTCTCTCTTTTCAATAAGAAAGTACGCTTGGTGTCCAGGTGCTTTTAAACTCTGCTGCAATTGTAAGTCTGCAGCATTTGGATAAGAGATTGGCACAAAAACATATCCGCCTAAAGCGACAAGACCAAAAAATGAGACGAGACAAAATCCTAGAGAGAAAAAAGAATAGGAAAACAGGTTTTTTTTCATGGACTATCTTTCTCTAATGACTGTTTTTTCATGGCCACCATAGCTCCAAGAAATCCCCAAAATGGCAAAGCAATCTTGTCATAGTCAGAGTAATTATTCAATATACCGTGGGAAAAATAGGTTATCAATGCAAGAAAAATTGCTAGGTGCAAATACTTTTCAGGCCCCGCGGGGTAGGTATAAAAATGATTAAACCCAATTGCAATTGCTAGAATTGTCAAAATCAAAAAAAACAGAGCGCTCAAAAATCCACTTTCACTAATGGTTCGTAAATATTCGCTATGCACACCACCTACATCACCTGAGCTGGTGCTAATAAGTGTCATATTATATGATCTTTGGTGTTGACCGTAAATAAAAGTGTAGGTACCAGGCCCCCATCCTACAATCGGCCTTTGGCGAAACATTTCTAAAGCTACGTCCCACCGATTAAGTCTTTCCAAGTTGCTTGGGTCACTTGAAATATTTCCTATCGAAGCAACATGAGTAGCTAGATCATCATCTGATTCACTTTTATTACGAGTAAGTTCATTATTGATATTTGACCAATTTCCCAAAATAAAGATTAGAAAAAAGACGCCCAAAGTCAGTAACAATCTAAAACGAATTTTTAGCTGAAGTAGTAAAAAAACCACAAGTGAAATAACCAGGCTAACCCAAGCCGCTCGGGTAAATGAAAAGACTATTCCCACAATCAAAACCCCAAACATAATAAGGAAAATCACTTGCATCAACCTAGAAATTTTTAAAGTTTTTGCATAGAGCATGAACACAAAAACTATAATTAACGCAAAGGCGACCAAGGCAGCATACACCCCGTGGTCAGGTAAAAATGGTCGCATTGCAGTATAACCAAAATACCTTACAAAACCGTATTTGGCATGGTTTATCAAAGTATAGATAACCAAAAAAAATGTAGATATACAAAATAGAATAATTGACTTTTTCAATTTGATAGGGTTATTAAAAAAGTGGCCAAAACCAAAATAAAAGAGACCTACAAAAACAAGTTTTGCAAAGAGAAACTTTAATGAAATTAGAGGCATTTCACTAGTAATGCAGGTAATACCTGTCCAAAGCATATCAAACAAAATAAGTAAGCTAATGGGAGATCTTAAAAATTGTTGATTAAGCTTTTTACCAAAAGCAACAGAAAAAAGTATAAAAGCAATTAGAATCCAATACAAAGGTTCGGTGGGGACACTAAGCCCAAAACCACCACCAATATCTTTAATTGGTATAGAAAGTGGAGTAATAAAAATAACAAAATAGACAAAGTTTTTGGGGTAAAATAGCAGCCAGTGTATAAGCAACATTGCTACTGGAAGAGCGGCAATCCAAAGTGCATCAAACCACGCAGCAATAAACAAAACGCTTAAAAATGAAGCTACTGACGCATATAGCCAAATATTCCTTGCAAATGCGCGCATGGCTATAATGAAAAGTCAATCGTTTTTAAATTTTCTCTCATTAAAATAAGTAATGAGGTGAAAAACATAGTAGATAAACAGACAACTAAAACCAACAATTTTCTTTTTGGCTTCGCCCTAACCTCAGGAACATCTGCATCGGTTAAAATAAATTTGTGTGTAATTGTTTTGTTTACGTCAACTTGAGCTTTTTTCAGCCTCTTTCGTAGCTGAACCAGAACTTCGCTCTCCAAAATTAAAGTTTCGTTGAAGTAAGTAAATTCTCCTGCATATTTTGCAAGCTCTTTCTGTTCTTCTTCTAGTTCCTTAGCTCTATTTATCTTCCCAATTGATCGTGCCTTATATATCTCTTCAGAGATAGCCCTAGCTTGTTCTTCAAAATTTGTTACGCCTTTATTTGCCAAAGACTTTAGGTTTTTTCTCAAATCTTCTACTTCTCTTTCTTTATTTTGGTATTCAGATTGAACTACTTCAAGTGCCTGTAAAGCAACTTCATGCTGAATTTCTGACTTTACTGTATCATAAATAGCCGCAATGCCATTGGCAATTTTTGCCGCCATGACAGGGTCTTTGTCATAAACAGATATCTTTACCGACAAACCCCGTGTTCGTTTAAACTTTATATTTTTCTTGATTTTGTTAGCAAGTTTATACTTAGGTTTTGAGCTTTGAACATCAATTCCATAATGCTCAAAAAGCTTGAAATTCTTTACAACCCGGCCAATCAATTTTGAAGATTGTAATAATTGTAATGCATTTTCTGCTTCCTCTTCTTCACCAAATGCCAAAACATCCGCTTCCCTTTTATTCAAATCCGTAAAAAATGCATTGCCTATAGAATTAATGGTTGTTGGATAAAATTCAACCTCTGCCTTATATTGAGGAGGAATAATAAATGCTATAAGCCCGCCTAAAATTCCAGAGATTAGCGTAATTGTGATTATTTTTTTTCGCCATTTCCAAAGAGTTGGTAACCAGTCAGAATAATCGAAATTGAAGGTTTCTTTAGTTTCACTCATTATATAGAAAGTTTACGAAATTAATCTTTTGATATTGTATTACTTATTGCTTATTTATATTCACAAAAGATTCTCTTTTTGGGATCAAGCCGAGTAGAATAGATATGACAATATAGAGCGCAATCTCTATAACAACAATCTTAAAAAAAGCATATTGGTTGAATTGCAAATATTTTGTGCTAAAAAACACTAGTAGTAGTAATAGTATCAACTTTAAATTTTTCACCCAATGCCATTGCAGCCCCGATTTTTTCTGAGTTAATAATAAACAAAACCCACCGAATATACTTTGTGAAAATAAAGTTACCAGTGCAGCCCCAATAATGCCATGTCTAGGAATATAGTAAAGGTTTAATGCGAAATTTAATAAAACAGTTAGGCCTGCTATCATATTCAACTGCTTTAATTTGCCCATGGCTGTTAATGCAGTGCCAAAAACATAAACCAGAGACATCGCTAAAAAAACCCAAATTAAAATTCCAAAACTTTCTGCAGCAATTACCCAATCTTTATCACCATAAAGCGATTTAATTATTTCTCCTTTAGTCGCAAAAGCAAAAATTACTGAAGGTGCTACAAACCATAAAAAAAGTTCAAAAAAAGCAACCACATTAATTCTCATCCATCTTTCATCCTTGCTATATTTAGAAAAAAGAGGCAACAAAAAACCCGCACTGATCGCGAACAACATGTTGAGTGCATCCAACAACCTAAAACCCTTGACATACTGTGCTACCCAAAATTCGCTTCTTTGGGTCAGCTGGCCTATCATAAAAACATCTAGTCTTGTATACAAGGTCATTAATATTCCCAAAAGGGCAAAAGGGGTGGTTTTTTTCAATATTTCACCGAGTTTTTTTTCACTTAACTGTTGACTGCTAAGTAGGTTAAATTTTTGGACAATATAAACGCCCAAAACAATGGCTAAAGCGACAATTATGATTAGATGGATTTTGGCGTAGAATTGTGCACTTAAATATTGGGTATAGTGAGGAATATGTAGAATAATCAAGAGGGTAATCAATAAAAAACCCTTTTCCAAAACTGAAAAAAATGCATCAATTCGAAACTGTTGAAAACCCACTGTAATTGACCTAAAAAATTGAAAAAAGCTTAAAAATATCTGATAAAAAGCCATAATGAAAATAATGGCTTGCAATTGTGTTGAGTGTCCAATTTTGGGCGATATCAAAACAACTAAGGCCAAAAAAACTATTGAAAGTAGCAGCTTAATGATCAATAATTTTCTGAAAAATTTTCCAATAAATTTTTGGTTTGAAGCAATTTCTTTGCTTGTATAATTATTGATACCAAAATCAAGTAAAATATTTAGGAGTAAAACAAAGTTGAAACCTCTGTAAAAAAGCCCATAATTCTCTGCTTCCAGAAGAATTTGGACTTTTCTATCTGCCAACAGTAACCAGGCAGGTTTAATCAGCAAATTCAAAATATTGAGCAGAAATAAATTCCCTAAAAAACTGCCTTTATTTTTCAGATTTTTCAAGAATTAAAATCTTTACTTTGGAGAACTTCTGTTTTGCCACCGTGCGTTCTTTTTCATTTTTGCGAATGGTGCCTGATGATTTTCGAAAAAAAATTGAGCAAACGATCTTGCCACTTCTTGGTATTTATCAAGCGCCTCTGAATTTTCTTTGTTTTTAAAATATTTTTCTACAAAACCTGTGTCAAAATCACCTGTTTGGAATTTGGGATGGTTCATTACAAAATCCCCAAATGAGAGGGTAGTATAAACACCTTCAATGCGGTACCCCTCGATGGCTTTTTTCATTAATTCTATTGCTTCTGGTCTACTTTGAGCATGAACGATTAGCTTGGCAAACATATTGTCGTAAAAAATTGGTATCTCTGCGCCTTTGTAGATAAAATCATCCACCCTAATTTTACTTCCTGAGGGTTTAATGTATTTGGTTATTTGTCCGATATCAGGGCTAAAATTATCTTCTGGATTCTCTGCGCAAACTCTAAGCTCTATTGCATGACCCTCTATTTTTAAATCATCTTGTTTGAAAGTCAGTTCTTTTCCCTCTGCTATATTTATTTGCTCTTCTACTAGATCTAAGCCAGTGATCATTTCTGTTACCGGGTGTTCTACTTGCAATCGTGTATTCATTTCAAGAAAATAAAAGTTGTATTTCTCATCAAGCAAAAATTCAACCGTACCCGCATTGTAGTACTCCGCAGCTTTTGCGACTTTTATTGCAGCTTCTCCCATTTCTTTCCTCAATTCGTCTGTTAAAACAGCGCTAGGTGCTTCTTCAACAAGTTTTTGATGTCTCCGTTGGATACTGCACTCTCGTTCAAATAGATGGACAATGTTACCAAACTGGTCTCCCAAAATTTGAATTTCAATATGTCTTGGTTTACTTAAATATTTTTCAATAAAAACGCTACCATCCCCAAAACTTGATTCAGCTTCATTAATGGCCCTCTTCATTTGTTCAGGTAATTCTTGCATATTTTCTACAACACGCATACCTTTCCCCCCCCCACCGGCACTTGCCTTAATTAATATTGGAAAGCCAATTTCATTCGCAATATTTTTTGCTTCTGCAACATCAGTTACTGCCTTTTTTACGCCTGGCACTAAGGGAACACCAAAATTTGCAACAGCCTCCTTACTTGCGAGTTTACTTCCCATGAGCTGAATACTTTTAGGTGAGGGCCCAATAAAAAGTAATCCACTTTGATTTACCCTTTTGGCAAAATCCGCATTCTCACTTAAAAACCCATAGCCTGGGTGTATAGCCTGTACGCCATTGTTTAAAGCGATTTCAATAATTTTTTCGCCCCTCAGGTAAGATTCGCTACTTGGAGAAGCTCCCAAATGAAAGGCCTGATCTGCTTCCAAAACATGTCTTGACTTCCTATCAGCATCTGAATAAACAGCAGCAGATTGAATACCTAACTTTTTGCAAGTTTGAATTATTCTTACTGCAATTTCTCCTCTATTGGCAATGAGTATTTTTCGAATTTTTTTGGCCATAAACATTCTGCCCTACTTTAATTCCAAATGAGACATTTGGATTGTTTAGTTTTGCTAAACAAAAATATGCAATTTGGCAAGATAGGTTTGCTGTTGGGCAGAGAGCTTTCTTCTGAATTGAGAAGTAAAGAGCAATTAACCGGAGTGTTGGTTCAGGTATGCATTACTCTTTTTCTAGTATATCTTTCTAATCCATTTTTAAATGAAAAATACTGGAATGTTTTCCTTTGGATCTGCATATTATTTAATAATATCCATGCAGTTGGAAAAGGTTTTTTAAACCAAAAACCTGGATTATCGCTCTACTTTTTTCAAATTGCTTCTCCAACAGAAATTATTGTTGCTAAGCTTATATTTAATGCTATAATGGGGATTTCATTAGGCATTATAAGCTTATTCCTCATGTTTTTTTTCTTTCCCAATCCTTCCATAAATATTTTGCCCTTAGGCTTGAGTACCATACTTTTTTGCTGGGGAACTTCTGCGTTGTTTACATTTTCTTCTAGTATTTCTGTAGGATTGAGAGGAGCTAATATTATTTTCCCTATCTTAAGTTTTCCATTGTCCATACCCTTATTATTGATTACTGTTAAATCTGGGAAAAGAGCCTTTCTTCTTGAAAATATCGTTTGGATGAGTGAACATTGGCTCCTTTTTGTTGTAAGCTTAATGATTTCCCTTTTCACGATTATTCTCTTTCCGTTCATTTGGGGCGAATAATTGCTTGTTAAGGTTACCTTTGATGCTAGCAATGAAAACAATGTGGTGGAAAATTTTGGCAGTTCTTTTGGTTTTGTACTCCATCATAGCTGCATTTCTAATGCCTGCTCCCGATGATCTTGGAATTCTTAGGCAAACTGTTAGAAATTTACATTTTCATGTTCCAATGTGGTTTGGCATGATAAGTGTTTTGTTGGGTAGTTTCTTCTTTTCTCTTAAATATTTGAGAACCAATCAGCCTAGAGAAGAATTGTATGCAAATTCAATGATACAAGTTGCTCTTTTTTTTGGTTTTATGGGTCTTTTGACGGGCTCTACATGGGCAAGGTTTACCTGGACAGCTTGGTGGACTCCGGATCCTAAACTGAATGGTGCTGCAATTGGTGTGTTAATTTATATTGCCTACAATATCCTTCGGAATTCATTGAAAGAAAATGAAGTAAAAATGCATAAAATTGGTTCGGTATATAATATTCTAGCTTTTCCAATATTTCTATCTTTAATATTGATAATTCCTAAAGTGGCCAATTACTCGCTTCATCCAGGCAGCGGAGATACGGTTGGATTTAGCTCATATGATTTAAATAATGATTTAAGAAAAGTTTTTTACCCTGCAGTCGTGGGGTGGATTTTGATAGGTTTTTGGTTGGCACAGTTAAACTTTAGAATTCAAATTTTAAAAAATGAATAAAATATTTAGTCTAGTACTATTAATGGCTTGTTCTCTACAAATTTTTGCGGACAATGGTGCATTGGAGCCCATGTATAAGGAAGGAAAAATATATGTGGTAGTTCTTGTTTTGGGCATCATCTTTTTGGGTTTAGCTTTATTTCTTTTTCGTCTAGATCGACGAATTTCTCAATTAGAAAAAAAAGAAAATGAATAAAACTTATTTGATATTGCTTGTTGTAATTGCTCTTGGCATGGGCGCTATATTGAGTATGTATGGAGATAGCAGCAGTTATGTTTCTTTCGCCGAAGCACAAAAACTACAAAAAGAAGTACATGTTGTTGGACAATTGGTTCAGCCCGATTCAATTCTTTATGAGCCTCTTGAAAATCCGAATTATTTTACATTTTTACTTGAAGATGAAGAGGGTAAGACCAAAAAAATAATTTACCGAAATGCAAAACCCAATGACTTTGATAAAAGTGAAAAAGTTGTGGTAGTAGGAAAAATGAACGGTGCCAACTTTGAAGCAAGCAATATTTTATTAAAATGTCCGTCAAAGTACGAAGCAGAAATTGCACAACAATAGATGAAGGAAATACTATATGAAAACGAACACCTACTGCCCGGAAATATCGGAAAGTTTATGGTTGTTTTGGCTTTTGTATCCGCCATTGGAAGTGCTGTCAGCTACTTTTTTGGAGAAAAAAATAAAGATCATTCCTGGGCAAAGCTTGGGCGTCTATTTTTTGTGTTACACAGTGCAGCTGTTGTTGGAATATTTATAAGCCTTTATTATATCATTCAAAATCACTTGTTTGAGTATCATTATGCTTGGCAGCATTCCAATAAGGCACTGCCAACACGCTACATGATTAGCTGTTTTTGGGAAGGTCAAGAAGGCAGCTTTTTGTTGTGGATGTTTTGGCACAGCATTTTAGGCATCATTTTGTTGTTCCGTTCTAAGGCATGGGAATCTAGTGTTATGGCCGTTGTATCTTTCGCCCAAATCATATTAGGAAGTATGCTACTGGGACTGCCAATTGGTGAAGTTACAATTGGTTCAAGTCCGTTCAATTTGATGCGAGACGTTTTGGATGCACCTATTTTCCAAAAAGAAAACTATATGACATTTATACAAGATGGTTCCGGGCTTAATCCTCTTTTGCAAAATTATTGGATGGTCATACACCCACCTACCTTGTTTTTAGGATTTGCAAGTAGTGTAGTACCTTTTGCATTTAGTGTTGCAGGCTTATGGAGAGGTAAATTTACCCAATGGATAAGGGCCGCAATGCCTTGGACTTTATTTTGCATAGGTATTTTAGGGCTGGGCATTGTAATGGGCGCTTTTTGGGCTTACGAATCCCTAAGCTTTGGTGGATACTGGGCTTGGGACCCTGTTGAAAATGCTAGTTTGGTGCCATGGCTTGTTGTATTGGCAGCAAATCACGTAATGCTCATCCAAAGAGCCAACAGAAACCACCTTTTGCTAAGTTTTATTCTAGTTATCGCTTCATTTTTATTGGTTCTTTATGCCACTTTTCTAACCAGAAGTGGAATATTGGGCGACACCTCGGTGCATTCGTTCACCGATTTGGGACTTTCTGGTCAATTACTGGTTTTCGTATTTTTTCTGAATTTGCTGCCTATTCTGGCAATTTCCAAAAAACGAATCGAGAGCTTTTTGATTGTTTTTTTCTTTTTCGTAGTTTGTCTGCTAAACTTTTTCTTTCCTCAAGATTTACGTTGGTTAAATATCTCCGCATTTATACTTTTAAATGCATTTTTTGGTTGGCGGTTGTATCATCATCTGCCTCTTTCAAGACAAGAAGAAAACATATACGCTAGGGGATTTTGGATGTTTATTGGTAGTTTAATTTTACTGCTTTCAGCATTTCAAATATTGCTTACCACTTCAATCCCAGTCTTTAACAAGTTATTTGCCTTAGACCTAGCTCCACCAATTGATGTTATTGAGCATTACAACCAATGGCAACTTTGGTTTGCCCTAGGAGTTACAACCTTAACCTCAATCGGACAATTCTTTTCTTTTAAGCAAAAGAAGAAAGGTAAATACCAAAAAACCCTTCTTATACTATTGATTTTAGCGTTATTTTTAGGCGGGTTTTTGTGGTGGCAAATGGGCTTTTCTTGGAAATACGGCCTATTGATAATAAGTTCCTTATATGCGATTTTTGGTAATTTGTTTTATCTACTAGATATACAAAAAATTAGATGGAAACTTATGGGCGGTTCTGTTGCGCATATTGGTTTTGCACTAATGATTGTAGGTGTAATTATTTCGGGCACACAAAAAGAAGTTATTTCCCAAGACAAAAGCGGCATATTAGAAAAAGAATTTGACCTTAATATGGCAGGAGAAAATTTACTTCTCTGGAAAAATAGTCCAACTAGCTTAGGTCCTTATTTGGTAACATACAGAGGCGATACTTCTATTGGGCCAGATATTTATTTTCAAATTGACTATGAGCACAAAAATGGCAAGGAGAAGTTTAGCCTTTTTCCGAATGCTCAAATTGGCGAAGAAAATAACTTAATGGCTAACCCAGCAACTAAACACTATATCAGCCATGATGTGTTCACACATATAACTTCCATACCAATCAAAGATGAGCCGGATGAATGGAAAAATGAAATAACCCAAATTGTTGGTATTGGTGACACTCTAGACAGAAAAGGGCTAAAAGTAATTGTGGAAAGCATCGAAGAAGCCCAAGACTTAGAGATAAAAGCTGATTTAATTGCTAGAGCAACAATTAAAGTGCTTTCTGTTAACGGAGCGAAATACGCTTATCCTAAATTTTTTATTAATGGTAACCAGTCATTCACCGTTTACGACGCTTTGGAAGAAGAAGGTCTTTTATTTACTTTCAGGTTGAATCCTCAAAATAGTGGCGACATGAACATTGTTCTGAATACCGCTGAAAGGCCTGCACAACCTGATTATATCATTATGAAAGCCATTGTTTTCCCATGGATTAATTTGCTTTGGTTGGGGTCCATAATAATGACTGTTGGCTTTGGTATATCTTTGGTGAAACGTATGAAGGATGTGTGAAATGCAAAAGGTTAAAATTGCATTTATTGGTTCTGGAAATGTGGCTTGGCACTTAGCGAAAAATTTTTCTCGATTCGGCCATCCCATTGTTGGCATATCCTCAAGAAATGTAGAGAGTGCAAAAAAATTGGCCTTAGAAGTAGGTAGCCAGGCAAAAAAAATTTTCGATTTAGATTTATGCGCAGCAGATCTTGTTTTTTTATGTGTCCCTGACAAAGCGATTTATGAAATAGCTCAAAATTTAGACGTTAAAAATGCTTGCGTTGTTCACACATCTGGTGCTACTCATCTGGGTGTCTTAGATAAATTTAATAACAAAGGGGTGTTTTATCCATTCAATACCTTTAGCAAGCGTGTAGAAATTTCGCTTGACGATACCCCAATATTTGTTGAAAGCCCAACGCATGAAAAGCTTCTTTCTAATTTAGCAAAAAGCTTTTCAAAAAAAGTTCATGTGTTTAACTCCAAACAACGACTGCAACTTCATATTGCTGGCACGCTGGTAAACAACTTTGTAAACCACATATTGGCAATGGGCGAAAATTTTATGGGTAAAAATGAAATTGATTATCATCTTTTACAACCATTAATTGAAAGAACATTTTCAAGTGCATTAAAACAAAGTCCTTCAAAAGTGCAAAGTGGACCTGCAAGTAGAAATGATCGAATAACTATTCAAAAACATAGAGCATTTTTAAAAGACCATACAGACTTAAACGAAATTTACCACGTTTTAACCAATAGCATTCTTAAAAAATACGGATATGAAAAATTGGATTAAGGTTACTACCATTTTGTTTCTTTCTTTACTTAGCATAAGTGGTTTTGCCCAAAATATTGAAGTAAACCCCTCAGTACAATGGCGTTTTGTTAGGAGTCAATCTATGAACTTAATTGATGGACTCTGGTATGATTTTGAATTCCCAGCAGAAAAAGGATATGATTACGCCCTAGTTATCAAACATAATTTAGATACAGCAAGCCTATATATGTCTGTTTTTGATATGCAAGGCGCTGTGGTTTTCTCTAATGAGCTTGAAAGTAGGCAAAAAGAACTTCACAATTACTTTGATGTTAAGCATACCAGTACCTACAAGATTGTATTAAATCTATCCAGCGGATTTGGCATCGAAAATAGAAAAAATGAGGTGCAATTGAGCTTAATAAGGCGACTCAAGATTAGGTAGTTACATCAATTTCGAATTATTTTTATGCCGTTGAGCATCTCTTTGGTTTTTTTTCTCGAAGTTTTCTTCAAATGCTTTTGTTAAATCAACACCGGTTTGATTGGCCATACATATTAGTACCCATAGAACATCAGCCATTTCATCTGATAAATTCTTTTTATCTTCATTGTTCTTAAAACTTTGATCGCCATAAATACGCGCCATTAAGCGTGCCAATTCTCCTACCTCTTCCATCAGAATGGCTGTATTGGTTAATTCACCAAAATATCTTACACCAATCGTTTTTATCCACTTATCTACCTTTATTTGTGCCTCAGAAATTTTCATAATTTGTTGAACAAAGCAATACTAATCATTTTGGATGGATGGGGCCTCGGGAAAAAAGATTTTTCAGACGCCATACATCAAGCAAAAACACCATTTGTAGATTCTCTGTTTGAAAATTTACCAAATGGCACATTAATTACCCATGGAGAAAATGTAGGACTACCGAAAGGGCAAATGGGAAATTCAGAAGTAGGGCATATGAATATTGGTGCAGGAAGAATTGTATACCAAATGTTAGCGCGCATAAACAAGTCATTTGAAGAACAAACTTTTGAACAAAAACCTCTTTGGAAGTCAATCATAAAAGAACTCAAAAACGAACCCAAAAAGAAAATACACCTCATGGGTTTATTATCTGATGGTGGAGTTCACAGCCATCAATCTCATCTTCACAGTTTATTGGCGCTTTTGAAAGAAGAAGAATTAGACAAACAGACCCTTATTCACGCTTTTACAGATGGACGAGATACAGCCCCAAAAAGCGGTCTAGATTTTGTTGCAAAACTCTTAAAAAATAAAAATATTGGTCAATCTAGATTGGCAACTATTTGTGGCCGTTATTACGCTATGGATAGAGATAATAGATGGGAAAGAACAGAGAAAGCATATCGTCTTCTTGCCCATGGTGAGGGAGAAATTTTTAACGATCCTCTAAAGGCTATAAAATCTAGATACCAAAAAGGAGAGACAGACGAATTTTTAAAACCTATTTCCTTAAATATGCATCATAGCAATTATAAATTATCCGAGGGAGATGTAGTCATTTGTTTTAACTTTAGGACAGATAGAGCTCGTCAAATTACCCAAGCACTTACTCAAGAATCTTTTGGTGAATTTGAAATCAAACAAGTAAAAACAAGCTATTTTACCTTTACAGAATATGACAAAAACTTCGAAAACATTTCTGTGTTCTTTGAGAGAGAAGACCTAAAAAATACTCTTGGTGAGGTCCTTTCCTCCCATAAAAAAAGCCAGATTAGAGCTGCAGAAACTGAAAAATATCCGCATGTAACTTTCTTTTTGTCCGGTGGAAGAGAAATCGCTTTTCCATTTGAAGAAAGAATTTTGGCCAATTCCCCAAAAGTTGCAACCTATGATTTACAACCTGAAATGAGCGCACAGAGATTAACCAAACTGGTCTTAAAAAAATTGCACGAATTACCTGATTTTGTTTGTCTAAATTATGCCAATCCTGATATGGTGGGGCACACTGGCGTATATGATGCCATTGTAAAAGCCATAGAAGTAGTAGATTCTTGTTTAAAAGAAATTGTTGAACAAGGCACAAAATTGGGCTACCAATTTTTCATAACAGCTGACCACGGAAATGCTGAAAAAACAAAAAATGAAGATGGATCACCAAATACATCACATACAACCAATTTGGTGCCATATTTTGTAATTAGCTCAAAGGTAAAAAAGATAGCCTCTCAAGGTATCTTGGCAGATATTGCCCCAACAATTTTGCATCTCTTAAATATTCCCATGCCCGAAGAAATGAACGGCAAATCTTTGGTACAATGAAGATTTTATTTGCTACACAAAATCCAAACAAGGTGAAGGAAATTCAAGGTATGATGCCAAAAAATATCCTTCTTATTGGCCTTGCTGAATTAAACGTAGTTGAAGATATTCCTGAAACAGCAAAAACACTTGAAGGGAATGCAGCATTGAAAGCAAAATATATTTGGAAAAAATTTCAAATCCCTTGCTTTGCTGACGATACTGGGCTAGAAGTTGAAACCTTGCATGGAGAACCAGGTGTTAGAAGCGCCAGGTATGCAGGAGAGCAAAAAGACCAGAAAAAAAATATGGCTCTTTTACTTCATAAATTAAAAGGTAAAACTAACAGAAAAGCACAATTTAGAACTTCAATTTGTTATATACACCAAAACCAAACAATCTTTTTTGAAGGCAAAGTTGAAGGACTCATCCTCCACGAAAAAAGAGGGACCCAAGGTTTTGGATATGATCCCATATTTATGCCCAATGGTTTCAAAAAAAGTTTTGCTGAAATGCGCCTAGAAGAGAAAAATACTATCAGCCATAGAGCGCTTGCTTTTAAAAAGTTGATTGCTCATTTACAAGTCTCTTTGAGCTAAAAAACTCTCCATAAAATCTCTCTCTTCAATTTTATGTTCCAGATTTTCTTTAATTATTTTTTGTACCAACTCTGTATTATGTTGACCTTTATTTAACGCTTCATGATAAGGTTGGTTGGAGAAAGTAACCAACTCATATTGAGATTTAAATTGTTCAGGATATAAGGAACATAAACGATGTTCAATTTTTTTCTGATAAAGAAAATCTTTATCTCCTACCAAATCTCTCATCTCAATAAAATTTTGCAATGCCAAATCGGCAATTGCATCTGCATTTGGCTTTCTTTCTTCTTGATAAGCATCAAATACTTTATCCCAATTAGGTAAATATTTTTCCATCATATCATCTAAAATCACACAATCTTCGAAAGAACTATTCATTCCTTGACCATAGAAGGGTACTATAGCATGACTTGCATCACCCATTAAAGCAACTTTTTCTTTTACCCAAGGGTAACAGCGCACTGTTACCAAATTACTGGTTGGATTACTTTTGAACTCATCCAAAAGATTGGGCATAAGATCTTGTGCATCTGAAAAATATTTTTGGAAAAACCTAATAACCTCATCGTCACCTTTCAGGTTATCAAAACCGTCTACTCCCTCAAAGGGTAAGAACAGCGTGCAGGTAAAGGTGTTGTCTGGGTTAGGCAATGCAATGAGCATAAATTCACCCCTCGGCCATATGTGTAATGAATTAATATCCATTTGAGCCTGACCACTTTTGGGTGGAATATTTAATTCCTTGTAGCCGTGTGGCAAATAATCTTGAGAAAAATTGAATCTACCAGATGTTTGCATGGCCATCCTCAAAGCACTAAAAGCTCCATCTGAGCCAATTATACTGCTATATGATTCTGTTTTTTTACCCATATTAGTTTGGAAGGTCAACTGGGTATTTTCAAAATCTACATTTAAGCACTTGTGTTCAAAATACATAGAAACGTTCTCAAAATCTTCAGCAAGATTCATCAACTCAACATTTAATAGTCTTCTAGAAATAGAGTTTATATATTGACCATCTTTCCCATACGGTTGATATTTTAATTCCCCATTTACTTCATGCATCATCCGTCCGTGCATGGGCAATGCATGTTTCAAAATTTTTTCTGCCACTCCAGCCTTTTTTAATGCTTTTATGCCTCTTGTACTCAAAGCAAGGTTGATGCTTCTTCCTGCACTTTGTTGGATATTTCTCATATCAGAACGACGTTCAAAAACATCGACTTTAAATCCTCGCCTTGCCAAAAAAACTGAAATTAAAGAACCCGCTAAGCCTGCACCTACTACCGCAATTTTTTCCATATTACAATCTTAACTATTCTTAAAGAAATTATCTTTGATTGTGCCAAAACTTGCACTTATTATTAACCCAAAATCTGGTGGAGGAGTTAATGAAGAAAAGCTTGTTTATCTGAAGGACTTTTTTGTTGATTCTCCGTATTCTTTTGAAATATATTACACGCAAAAGCCCAAGGATTTTAAAGGGATAAAAGATTTTATAGAATCAGATGTATTTAAAATTCTTGCTATAGCTGGAGGCGATGGTACAATGAGTGAAGTGCTTAATTCAGGGATAGACGTGAAACAATATTTGTGGCATGTTATTCCCATTGGAACTGGGAATGATTTTGTCCGTATGTTCAAAAAATACGATTGGCAAAAAGCCATGCTCTATGGCTTTGAAAAAAAAGTTGATTTATGGTCATTAAATGGTGATTACTTTCTAA
Source organism: Bacteroidetes bacterium MED-G17 (assembly GCA_002457675.1). Classification (GTDB taxonomy): domain Bacteria; phylum Bacteroidota; class Bacteroidia; order NS11-12g; family UBA9320; genus MED-G17. The sequence goes on along the minus strand of NTKK01000001.1, from coordinate 95,571 downwards.
ATGCCCTAGGTTTTGGTTTTGATGGTGCTGTTGCTGCTGATACCCATAAAAATTTTGCCATCGCTTGGCCACATAAGTGGAAATATTATTTGGCCATCATAAATAATATTTTGACTTTTAAAGAATTTGAAGCTGAAGTTTTCTCAAAAGGGCAACGCATGTATAGCAGTTCTACATTTATGCTTACTTTGGCAAATGGTGCCTTCTTTGGCAATGGTTTTAATATAGCACCAAATGCGCAAGTTGATGACCACTTACTGAATTTGTATATTATTAAAAAAATTAGTGGCCTAAAAAGAATAGTGAATATTCAAAAGGCAAAAAAAGGAAAACATACAAGCCTTTCTGTGGTAAAACATTTTCAAGAAAATTCCTTTGAAATACAATTTAATTCTAAAGTTTCGGGTCAGATAGACGGAGAATTAGTGCGCTTCAGAAAAGCATTCATTTCGCATGCTGGTTCTATCACTTTCTTACTGAATAAATGAATTGCTCAATCAAAATCTGGTAATATTACAATACCATGGTCTTGGGCAAATCTTTCCTGTAATCTGCTTAGATTGTGGTCAATAAGAAGGTACTGCTCTATTTGCTCCTCATCAATCGCGTTTTCTAATTTTTCTTGGTTTTCTAATTTAATTTTGAGCAATTTACTCCACTTGAAATAATACAAAGAGTTGTTTACGTCAGCAAGGTAGTTTTCGTCCGGAACTCGAATTTTTTTCTCTGCAAAATCCCACCAAAAGTTTGAGATTTTATAGAACTCTTTATTTGCCAACTTGTCCGAAGCATAACTACTTATTTCCAAATCTGGATGTTGTATGAAGAATCTATCTTCCAAGATTTGTTCTTTATTCATCTGATTTTTTACCTCTTGGTATATCTTTTTCAATAGGGGTAATTCAAACTCAAAACCTTCTTCATCGAGATCTTTTTGAATAAATTTTGCTACTGATACATTTTCGTCTACGTCATATGGAAGCTTACCGTAATAAAGCAGTGAGGTAATTAAATAGTCTTCTTGGGCAAATTTTTTATCCGTTATTAATGTTTTATTTAGATGTTCATAATCCGAAGGTAAATGGATTTCTTGACGTTCTTCAGCGTGTGGGTTTTCTCTAATTTTGAGCACTCTAGACCTGTATTTTCTTATCTGCTGAGCCATCATTTGCTCATCCAGATTCATTTTTTTAGCTAATTCATGTGCAAATATTCCTCTTGTAACCAAATCATTTATTTTGGCAATACTTTGGAGCAAATCAGATGTTAACTTCGACCTATGAATTGGATCATCAAGGTTTTTATTAAACTTTTTCTTTTTAAAATCTAGCCAAGTCATCGTATTATTTTCTAAATAATTCTCGAACCCAGAAAATCCTAAATTTTTGCACAATGAATCAGGATCTTCACCTTCTGGCAATTCAACTACCCTAGCATTACAATCATTTTCAAGAACAACATCTATTGCCCTTTGTGCGGCATTTATTCCTGCCTTATCTCCGTCAAATAAAATACTAATGTTTTTGGTAAATCTTCTGATCTGTTTAACCTGTTGCTCTGTCAAAGAGGTACCTGCGGAAGCCACAACATTTTTAAATCCATTTTGGTGTAACATAATAACATCCATATATCCTTCAACTAAGTAGCATTCGTCATTTTGCTTTATAAAATTTTTGGCCAAATCAAGACCATACAGTAATTTACTCTTATCATAAACTACACCATCAGGCGAATTGAGGTATTTTGGTTCTTTCTCGCTAGGCACTATTATTCTTCCACCAAAACCTACTGTTTTGCCTGAAACATTGGAGATTGGAAACATGAGCCTGTTTCTAAATACGTCAAAAAAAGTTGATTGCTTATTTTCCTCCACTGATTGTCTTTTCTTTATTAAGCCAGCCTTAAAAAAAATGTCTAAATTATACCCACTTTCTGTTGCTTGGGTAATCAAATTTTCCCACCCTACGGTTGCAAAACCTAATGCGAAGTCTTTAATTGTATTTTTCTGTAAACCACGTTCTTTAAAATAGGCCAAGGCTACTTTGGATTGTGTGTTGTTTTGAAATAGATTTTGAACAAATTGCTTTTCAGCAAATTGTAGGGCCAACATAATACTTTCTTTTTCTTGCGCAAGTTCAGACTGTGCGTCCACATCGTAATTGGTATCTTCTACAATTTGAATATTGTATCGTTGGGCAAGCAATCGAAGTGCTTCGGGGTAAGACAATCCATCATGCTCCATTACAAAATTTACTGCGTTACCAGCCTTGCCACAACCAAAACATTTATAAATACCTTTGGCCGGTGAAACCGAAAAAGAAGGTGTTTTTTCTCCATGAAAAGGACATAGACCTTTCAAACCCGAACCAGCTTTTTTTAAAGTCATATATTCCCCTACAACTTCCTCAATATGGGCGGCATCCAAAATCTCTTGTATGGTATTCGAAGCAATCAATAAATCAATATTAGGATTTGTAATATAAATTTGAGTAATAATGTCTAAAATTCAAAAAAGTATTCGCCAAATTATCAAAAGTCATTTTTTGGAAATGCAAAATATACGACATCATATTCACAGAAATCCAGAATTAAGTTTTGAAGAATATGAAACGGCTAATTTTATTGAAAAACAGCTTGATAATATGGGACTTAGCTACAAACGTATGGCCAAAACTGGTGTGGTAGGTTACTTGGGCAAGCCAAATATTGGAAAAACTTTGGCTCTAAGGGCCGATATTGATGCCTTACCTATTGTTGAAAGTAATAATACAAGCTATACCTCAAAAAATAAAGGAATTATGCATGCTTGCGGTCATGATGTACATACAACATGGCTACTAGGCGCACTAAAAGCATTAACAGAAATCGGAGATGAATTGACAGGTCAGATAAAATTTATTTTCCAACCCGGCGAAGAAAAAATACCTGGTGGGGCGAGTCTTTTGATTAAAGAAGGTGTTTTGGATGATGTTGATTTCATATTGGGCCAACATACCATGCCTTTATTGGATGTTGGACATTTTGGATTTCGTTCTGGATTATACATGGCAAGTGCAGACGAAGTGTATATCACCCTTAAAGGCAAAGGGGGACACGGGGCTCACCCAAATACCTTAACTGATCCAGTGGCATGCATGGCACAAGTAATTAATAGCTTACAACAGGTTGTAAGTAGAAAAGCAAAACCCGCTATTCCAAGCGTGCTTTCTTTCGGAAAAGTAACTGCCAATGGAGCAACCAATGTTGTTCCTGACCTCGTAGAAATGGTTGGAACTTTTAGGACATACGACGAAGAATGGCGGTTTGAAGCGCATGACTGGATAAAAAAAATAGCCCAAAATACGGCTGAGGCATTAGGCTGTAAAGCAGATGTTCAAATAAAAGTAGGGTATCCTTTTTTAGAAAATAATGAGCCAATGAATCAACTGGTAAAAAAGAATGCTCAAGAGTTTTATCCTGAAAATCAAATACATGATTTAGAATTGTGGCCAGCTGGAGAAGATTTTTCCTTTTATGCACAAAAAATTCCGGCAGTTTTTTATCGATGTGGCATTAGAAATATAAAAAAGGGTATTACTAGTCACTTGCACACACCATCTTTTGACATTGACGAAGATGCCCTTATTCATGGTGCTGAGATGATGGCGTGGCAAGCGTATAAATTGCTTAATACCGATGACACTATCAAATAAAATACTAGGCGCAAGTGGTGAGAGAATTGCTCTAAGCTATTTAGAAAAACAGGGCTATATAATTACCCATTGTAATTGGAGAAGCAAACACCTTGAAGTTGATATTATTGCAAAGCAGAATGAAACCCTCATCTTTGTGGAAGTTAAAACGAGAACAACTGGTCTATTTGGACCGCCAGAAAACTCCGTAAACTTTAAAAAAGAAGAAAAACTCAAAGAAGCTGCGAAATCCTACATTGAACAGAACAATTATCAAGTTGAAATACGTTTTGATATTGTGTCGATAATTAAAAACCAAAGTCAACAAAAAATAGAACATATAAAAGATGCCTTTTGGTAAAAAAAATTTTTATGCCATTAAGTGACCTAATTGCCTTTCGATATCTTTTTTCTAAAAAAAGTACACATGCTATAAATTTAATCTCGGGAATTTCTGTGATCGGTTTTGGTGTGGGTGCTTTTGCCATAATTATTGTTTTGAGCACCATGAATGGCTTTGAGCATTTGGTGTCTCAAATGGTGAATAATTTTGACGCAGAGTTAAAAATTAGCCATAAAGAAAAAAAAGTATTCAAGCTAAATTCCAATCAAATAGAAAAAATGAATTTGCTAAAAGACGTCGAGGTGTGGTCCTCTGTTTTAGAAGATAAAGCAGTAGTTATGTATAATGGAAGACAAGAAGTTGTTCAAGTAAAAGGTATTCAACAAAATGCTCTCGAAATACGAGGTTTTGACTCTTCAATTATAGCGGGTGGTTTGGACCTACAACAAGACAGCGTAAACCTAGCACTTTTTGGATCAGGTGTGGCCAATTCCCTCGGGATCAGCGTCAATAGTGGATTTAGAAGTGTTGAATTTTTTGTGCCAAAAAGGACCAAAACATACCGTTCGATAAACCCAATGAACAACCTGAACTACCTCCAATTGTGGACTGGTGGCATTTTTCAAATACATCCAGAAATAGATGACTCCTACGTACTTTGTGGACTTAGCAAAGCAAGAAAATTATTTGGATACAAGAACGCCATTAGTTCCGTTGAAGTCATGGTAAGTGACAAAAAACAACTGCATAAGGTCAAAAATGCCCTTAAAGAAATTTTTGGAAGTCAATTTTGGGTAGAAACACAAAAAGAACAAAACAGAAGCTTATACAAAATCTTTAAATCAGAAAAATGGATTTCTTTTTCCATTTTGACCTTCATTCTGCTAATTGCTGGTTTTAATTTAATTGGTAATCTAAGCATGCTTGTTTTTGAGAAAAAACATGATTTAGCCGTATTAAAAAGTCTAGGGATGGGTGATAGAAGTATTCAATTAATATTCCTTAAAGAGGGTTTTTTGGTTTCTCTTTTGGGCGGCATTGGCGGACTTTCTTTAGGTCTTCTTTTACTTCTCGCCCATCAATATTTTGGCTTATTGAAATTAGAAGGTGCCGTTGTGGATTATTATCCCGTAAAAATAATCCCCAGAGATATTCTCATAGTTTTGCTAAGTAATTTGGCTCTAGGTTTTTTACTCTCCATCTATCCCAGTATTAATGCACCAAAAAATGCCTCATTCTAATTCATCATGAAATATCTAATTTGTGGCCTAGGAAATATCGGCAAGGAATATAAAGATACAAGACATAACATCGGCTTTCATATTCTTGACCACTTTGCAGAAAGCAAAAATTTCACTTTTCAACCAGGAAGATACGGTGATTTACTAAAATTAAAATACAAGGGACGAATACTGCTTCTTTTAAAACCGAATACCTTCATGAACTTGAGTGGGAAAGCAGTGAAGTTTTGGCTAAAAAAGGAAAAAATAAAAATAGAAAATAGTTTAATTATTGCTGATGACATCAACTTAAATTTGGGTAAAATTCGACTTCGAAATAAAGGTGGAGATGGAGGCCATAATGGTTTAAAAAGTGTTGAATCTGAACTAAATACTACAAATTATCCTAGACTTCGAATTGGGATAGGTAATGACTTTGCAGAAGGACGTCAAGTGGACCATGTTTTAGGTAAGTTTTCAAATGAAGAGTTGGAACAGGTTCAAAGTGTTACACCCAATAGTATTGCTTGTATTATGTCTTTTGTTAGTATAGGTTTAACTAGAACTATGAATAGCTATAACTAGCTAAGGGGCATACCCAAAACTTGATATTGGCTGGGATTTTTCATATGTGCTGGCATGTCCTTTTTTGTCAAATCAATTAATTGTAGCGCAATATTTTTTTTGTTTGCGTTTTTTAATCGCACCATGCTCACTTCTCTTGCGGGGCTAGGTTCTGTAAAAAAATGCAATCGCTCTCTTTTGGCTTTGTCCAACCGCCTTGTGGCAAAATCTGGCAAAATTGTTTTCCCGCCAAAATCATCAATCAAATTGATAAGGGTTTCCATACTACCTGCGTTGTATTTAATATTTAGTGGATTCTTTTTTGGCCCCGTGCAATATTCCATTATCTGATTTCTTAGACAATGCCCTTCCTCTAAAAGCCACAAATCTGAACAATTGATATCATGCAATTTTATCTCGGAAACAGGTTTCATACTGGGATGGGCGTATATTAAAAATTCCTCATAAAGAATAGGAAATACTTCCAATTCAGGGTCCTTTATTGGTGTTACAACCAAGCCCAAATCAATATCACCTTGTTTGATTTGCTTAATAATCATTTCAGTTTTAGCCTCTTCTATCTGTAAATTACAATTGGGAAAATGATCGTCAACCAATTTTACCAATTTAGGTACCATATAAGGAGCTAAAGTAGGAATCACCGCCAGATTTAGTTCCTTTTTTTCGGTAGAATTGTCCATTCTATTTTCGAGATCTTCGACAGCTAAAAGAATTTTATGCGCAAATTCTAGCACCTCCAAACCTTTTGACGTAAATGAAATGGGTTTGACATTTCGCTCATATATTTTTGCCCCTAAATCGTTTTCTAAATTTTTAATTGCAGTACTCATCGCAGGCTGAGAGACACCACAAAATTCTGCTGCCTCAGTGAAGCTTTTTTTTCGATATAGCGCAACCAAATATTTGAGGTATTGAAAATTCATATAAAATTTATTTATGCAAAAATACAAAATACATAAACAAATTATATAGTTAACGCATGTTTTGCTCGATCTCCTCTGTTGTAATAGGCATGTTTACTTCATCCATTAAATCGATGTTTTCTGCATGCTTTAGACATATATTGTTTTCAATTCGAACGCCAATTCCCTCCTCTTTTATGTAAATTCCTGGTTCAATAGTGAGCAACATATTTTCTTCAAGTGGTTCATATCTCATTCCACTATCATGAACGTCTATGCCCAAAAAATGGGAGGTTCCATGCATAAAATATTTTTTTGTAGCCGCTAATTCTTCTTTTTGATTATCTAAATCCGTTTGGGAAATTAAGCCCAAATCAATAAGTTGATTTTGCATCTCAAATTGTACTTTTTTATGATAGTCCATCAACATTTCACCTGGTTTTAGTATCGTTTTAGCGTAGTTCATAACATTCAAAACTGCATCATATACTTCTTTTTGACGCGCACTAAATCTTCCATTGGCCGGTATACATCTAGTCATATCACTAGCAAAATTGGCATAATTCACACCGTTATCTAGTAATATTAAATCGCCCTCTCCAATCTGTTTGTCATTATCAACATAGTGCAAAATAACAGCAGAAGAACCACTTGCAATAATGGGTTCGAAACTAAATCCAAAAGCTCTATTATTTAAGTATTCATGAATGAGTTCTGCCTCTAACTCAAACTCCCACTTACCCGGTTTGGTAAACTTCATTAACCGCTCAAAACCAAGCTTACTTATAGCTACCGCTTTTCTGTGTAAGTCAAGCTCTATAGGGTGCTTAATCGCTCTTAGTCTTTGTAATATTTGTCCAGCTCTTTTATACTGGTGTAAAGGAAATAAGCGCATAATTTCGTGTGCAGCATCCATTGATTTATAAGGGCTATTTGTTGAGAATCTGTCGTTTTCATTCAATGGCAAATAAATACTTTCCGCCATGTTTATCAATGCTCTAAATGAAGATAGCGACCCCTTATTCCACCGAATATTTTCAATGCCTGAAATATCGCTTGCATGTTGTTTGGTCAGTTTATAACCCTCCCATGTGGCTATCTGATCACTTGTTTCTGTTACTAGGAGTATTTCTTTCCAATCATTCTGCGGTGCATCAGGAAACAGTATCAAAACGGTATTCTCTTGAGCCACCCCAGTAAGCCAATACAAATCACTGTTCTGATGGAATTTATGCAATGCATCACCGTTTAACACATATTGATAATTTGAATGAAAAATGGCTATGCTGTTTGGTTCCATCTTTTCAACAAATCTTTTTCTATTGTGTACAAAAAGTTGATTGTCAATTTGGCTGTATCTCATCAGGTCAAAATTACATTATTGTTCGTTAAAAGGATGAAAACCGACTTTTGGCTTGCGTAAAATTTTATTCAAATCAAATATGAAGGCCATTTTTTCCGAAAGATCGTTAATACCCTGAATTTGCTGGCTAGATGTAATATTTTTTGATTGAAATAAATTGACATAAATTTTTGCAAGTTTAAAGTCAAGACAAAGTCCACCATTATAAATTAAGGGAGATTTAGCCGAATTAAAATATTGATTTTTCAGGTTCCCACTGCTCAAAACTTCTAAATACAATGCGACAGGTAAAATACCCGGCAATTCAACTCCGGTATTCAAATTGCTTATCCAATCATCTGATTGAAAAAATCTACCAATAAATTTACTTTGAAGTCCTTTTTTTGTAATTTGGTTATAAAAGAAGCCATTTTCAGCACCCCTGCCAAGCAAATATTCATCAAAACGGTAGTCAAAAAAACCATTGTTCTGTCCTACCCAATAATTAAAGAATTCATCGTCTGGTTTCTGAATAAAAGTGCTAAAAAAATACCTGAACTTAATTTTTTTATTCCCATAGGGCAACGGAAATTTTTTCGTGCAACTTAGGTTTAATTTAAGGTGTGAGCTTCTTTTGCTTATCTCGGTAAATTCATCATCTAAAACTATTGTTGGATTCCGATCTACATTAATTGTATCAAATCGCCCCTGCAAAATTTTGTTGAAAGTTATGGCATGTTCCAACTCAATCAGTATAGCTTGGTTTTTATTCTTGTTGGCCGCCTTGTACTTTAAAACTTGAAAAAATCTATTACCCATTTTAGGATATTTTGGGTTTAAACTAGCTTTTCTTTTGGACAATAGATTGAAGTTTTCTTCAAAAAATTGGTTGTTAAAATTTAATTCCATAAACCGGTCAAAAGACTTTTGAGCAGATGATTTATATTGCCATCTAAGATAGGGTTGAAACTTCGTGTACAGAATATTTTCTCTACCAATTAATGCAGGTTCAAATGAAAATCTCTTTGACTCAAGTCCCAATTGAGTAGCTTCATTTAAGATAAAATCTGCGTTCGCTACACCAAAAATATTCTTTGAGCCAAAACCGTACATCGTAGCAATGTTAAGATGCCATTTTTCACTATTTCGATTTTGAAATTAGAACCCCAACATACTCTTATCATAGGTATTCCATCCCAACGCAAGTTGAATACCTCGTATTTTGCCTGTACGCGCTGAATCCTGTGTGTTCTGATGGGTAATTTGTGCGCAAATCTCATTGGCAAAAATGCTGGATACAAAAAGGCAAAAAAGTATTTTTTTCATATGGGAAAAGTTGTTGATACTTGAAAGTAATTTAAGTTCGTTCAATTATAGTGAATATTGATGGTTTGGTTAGATTTGAATAGTTTTAAAAGAAATTGTTTAGCGACGACGAATTTCCAAAATCCAACTTAAGCGAATTATTAGATAAATTCGAACAGTCATTGACAGCTAATGATAATATGTTCTTCGATAGTGAAGAGCTAGAGGGTATCATAGAACATTACATAGTTGCCAATAAGTTAAAGTTAGCAATTAAAGCCATTTACAAAGGTGAGGAACTATATCCTTTTGACAGTTTTTATTATCAAAAGAGGGCGCAAGTATTAACACTACAAGGAAAAATTAAAGAAGGTGTTGAAATGCTGGAAACCGCGCTTGAAAAAGACCCCAGTAACATAGATTCTCTTTTTTTATTAGGTGAAATTTATGAACGTGAGAAAGATTATACCAAAGCCTTGTCATACTACTTAAACGCTTTGGAAAATGCTGAAAGTTCAATGGAGACATTGTTGTGCATTGGCAACTGTTATCTGATGTCGGACAGATCTGATCAAGCGGCTATATTTTTTGAAAAAGCAGCAAGTGAAAAAGAATTCAACGAGCACATTCTTGCAGATGTGCACTTTTACTATGACGAAGCAAAAAAATATAGGGATGGAATTCGTTTTTTCAACTCGGTTATCGATGAATCTCCTTACAACTTCGGTGCTTGGCATTTTCTTGGACTAATGCACCAATCGAATGGTGAACCTACGTTGGCCTTAAACGCGCAAGATTATAGTTTGATAATCAACGAGAATTACATGCCTGCAATTTACAATTCAGCTCTAGTGCATTATGACCAAAAACAATACAAACAAGCCTTAAAGTATTTCCTTAAATGCTTAGAATTTGGAGGTGAAGATGCACTAACTAGAACGGACATTGCCAATTGTTATGAGGGAATAAATAACTATCAAGAATCTCAAAAACAGTTTAGACGAGCAATAGAACTAGATGAATTTGTTACCGAAGCATGGTTTGGACTGGGACAAAGTATCATTTCAAACCAAGAAGATTACAAAGAGGCCATCCCTTTTCTTGAAAAAGCTTTTTACTTAGAAGACCAAGACCAAGAATATGCAGCTAGCCTCGCAGAGGCATACTACAAAACCAATCAAATAGATAAATCTATTGATTTATGCACGGAATTTATAGTAAACAATCCAGAAGAGTATTTTGGATGGACGCTGTTGGCAAAATATCAACTAATAGATTGCCAATACCGCGAGGCAGCCGAATTATTAGAAGATGCCCTTCAATATTTGCCTGACAATGCGCACATTTTGTATTATCTAAGTGCTGCACGTTTTATTCTTGGAGAAAAAAATCAAGCTCAAGACGCACTCACCTTGGCGCTTAAAATAGATGTAGAAAAATATCACCTGCTTTTTGAAATGGCACCTTTCTTAGAACACGATTCAATTGTTCAAAACCTTATTGACTTATATAAAAATTAATTATTGTGAACTTTTCATTAACCCAAATTCCTGAAAGAACTCAAAAACCTCGAAACGCTGGCATTACGATGGTTATGGACAAAGGCCTTAGCATTCGAGAAGCAGAAAATACAGCAGAAACAGGCGCCGAGTACATAGATATCATCAAATTAGGGTTTGGCACCTCAATGGTTACGCCAAGATTAAAGGACAAAATTTCCGTATATCGCAATGCTGGAATACCAGTATACTTAGGTGGTACATTGTTCGAAGCATTTTATGTTCGCAATATGTTAGACGCTTATCAAAGTCTCTTAGATGATTTAGGTTTACGGCATCTAGAAATATCTGATGGTTCTATTGATATCCCTTCTGACGAAAAATGCGAATTGATTCGACGATTTGCAAAAAACTACAAAGTCTTAAGTGAAGTTGGGTCAAAAGATACAGAGAAAATTATTCCGCCCTACAAATGGATAGAAATGATGAATGCAGAAATAGAAGCTGGTTCATGGAAAGTGATTGCAGAAGCAAGAGAAAGTGGAACCGTAGGTATATTTAGAGGTTCTGGTGAAGTACGATCGGGATTGGTTGAAGAAATCCTAACCAAAATTTCACAAGAAGACATTATTTGGGAAGCCCCAAAAAAAGCACAACAAGTTTGGTTTATCAAACTATACGGTTGTAATGTAAGTTTAGGAAATATTGCACCAAATGAAATTTTGGCGCTCGAAGCCCTTAGAATAGGACTTAGAGGAGATAGTTTTACTTTTTTTCTTGATGGAGAACACCCAAAACCAGGAAGAAAACCCGGAGATTTGCGCATCTAATGAGTTTACAAAATAACATAATGGCAGAAATGAAAGTGGCCATGAAAAATAAAAATAAGACCACTTTAGAAGCTTTAAGAGCCATTAAGGCAGCTATTTTATTGGCTCAAACAGATACTGGAGCTAAAAAAAACTTATCTGAAGCTGAGGAAAATAAAATTCTTCAAAAACTTGCTAAACAAAGAAAAGAGTCTATTGAAATATTTACCAAAGAGCATAGATCTGATTTGGCAGAAAAAGAAATAGCGCAACTTGATGTAATTGAAAAATTTCTTCCCAAACAAATGAGTCAAGAAGACTTAGAAAAAATAATCAATCAAACATTAAGCGAAACTGGCGCAACTTCAATGAAAGACATGGGCAAAGTAATGCCTGTAATTTTAGCAAAAACCGCGGGTGCTGCAGATGGAAAAACAATCAGTTCTATACTTAAGTCTAAATTGACTTAAATTATAATCATCAAATTATTCAATTTTTAGAATCTCACAAGCTTTATCAGATGCAAGTTGCTCTGCTTTTTTTTTGGTCGGTTGAATAGCTTGTGCAATCTCCTCTCCGTCAATGCAAACTTTGGACAGAAATTGTTTTCTTCGATTTGTTTCATCAATCATCTGTGAATCAAATTCTAGTTGTTTTTTATGACGTTGTGCCCATTCAAAAAGTGTTCCTTTGCTGTTGATTCTCTCTTGCATGAGACCATCGACATCTATAAACTGCTCAATTAGTTTGGTTACCACAAAACGGTAGGTTTTTTTATACCCTACATCCAAATAAATGGCCCCAACCAAAGCCTCAAGTGCATTGCCTCCTGCATTTCTAGCAGCGGCTTTGTTACGCGTTATATGCGTATTCATATTGATTAATTCCGTTAAACCCATTTGTGCGGAAATCTTGGATAAAATCTCCCTATTTACCATTTTCGACCTCATTTCGGTAAGAAACCCTTCATCCTTAAACGGATATTTTTTAAATAGATAGTCTGCTATAACAATATCTAATACCGCATCGCCCAAAAATTCTAGTCGTTCATTGCTGTTGGTCAGCGCTTTTTTAAGTACTTGCTTTGCCCTTGACTGGTGGGTAAAAGCTTGCTCGTAGAGAGAGAGGTTCCATGGTTTGAAACCTATAATATTCTTTAATTTTTTTTTGAAGGATACTTCGCCCATCAATCCCCAAATTTTTGGAAAGCAACAGTGACATTGTGCCCACCAAAACCAAAAGTATTGCTCAAAGCAACTCGAACGTCTTTCTTTTGCGCTTTATTTAATGTAAGATTCAGCTTTGGATCTATCCCTTCATCAAAGGTACTGTGGTTAATCGTTGGAGGAACTATACCATTTTTAATCGCCAATATACTGGCTATGCCTTCAACTGCACCTGCAGCGCCTAGCAAATGACCCGTCATAGATTTGGTACTTGAAATGTTTAAATTATATACATCTTCACTAAATACTTCTGCAATGGCCTCCAATTCGTGGATATCACCCAGGGGTGTTGAAGTCCCATGAACATTTATATAATCTACCTGAGCGGTACTTAGCCCTGTATTTTCAAGCAAATTAATCAAAGCAAGCTTTACGCCTTCACCTTCTGGGTGTGGGGCAGTTATATGATAGGCGTCTGCGGTCATGGCTCCGCCAATTACTTCTGCATAAATTTTAGCTCCACGACTCAAAGCATGGTCTAGCTCTTCCAATATTAAAGCACCCGACCCCTCACCTAAAACAAAACCATCCCGGGAACCATCAAAGGGTCTAGAAGCAGTTTCTGGAGATTCATTTCTTTCAGAAAGCGCTTTCATTGCATTGAAACCACCTAAGGCAGTTTCGACAATGCTCGCCTCGGAACCTCCCGTAATCATCACATCCGCTTTGCCTAGCTGGATATTTGTAAAGGCCTCCAAAATGGCATGATTTGAAGAAGCACAAGCACTTACTGTTGCCATATTTGGCCCTCTAAATCCATATTCTATAGAAATATAACCAGCAGCTATGTTGCCAATCATCTTTGGAATAAAAAAGGGATTGAATCTAGCTGTTCTACCACGTTCTACAAAATCGATAATTTCATTTTGGAAACTAATTTGACCGCCTATTCCCGTACCCCAAATTACACCAGAACGATTTTTATTTAAATGCTCAATTGGCAGGTTTGAATCCTCCATAGCCTGCTTGGTTGTTGCCATGGCATACTGAGTATAAGGATCCATTTTCCTAGCCGTTTTTCTGTCTATAAAAACTGTGGGATCAAAATCCTTTACCTCACAAGCAAACTTTGTTCTAAATTCTGAGGTATCAAATTTGGTGATTTCCTTGGCGCCACTTTTACCATTTATTATGGACTCCCAAAAGGAAGACACATCATTGCCGAGCGGTGTAACGGCTCCCATGCCCGTTACTACCACTCTTTTGAGTTCTAAGGTACGGGCCATTGGCGCTTAACTATTTTCTTGTATAAAGCTGATTGCGTCTCCTACAGTGGCTATCTTTTCTGCTTGCTCATCAGGGATAGCAAGGTTGAATTCTTTTTCGAATTCCATAATTAGCTCTACTGTATCTAAAGAGTCTGCTCCCAAATCATTTGTGAAGCTTGCTTCATTGGTTACTTCAGATTCTTCTACACCGAGTTTGTCCACAATGATTTCTTTTACTTTAGCTGAGATGTCTGACATTTTGTTTTCGAATGTATTTTTGTTGACGCAAATAACAGATATTTAAAACGAATTGCCAAATATCAATTTTCCAACGGGTGTACACTTTTTTAGATTAAAACTTTGGGACAGACACTAAACTTTCAAGATTTCTTTTCTCCAGAAAACAACCAATACTTTTTAATCTCTACCAATGAGGCGGGTTACAAGATCGCATGGTCTTTAAACAAAAATTTGCAGATGCATTTCTGCAGAGCTGCCGACCATGAATTGACCATCAAAAATACGACACATTATTTTGAACTTTTTGAATACGAAGATAGCTCTGAACAGATTTGGAAACTTGTAAAGACAAAATCTATAAAAGGTGCGCCAATTGCCATTCGAGAAATATCCATTTTCGATTTCATTATTATTCTTCAAAATCCTTTAGACAAAAAAAACAAAATCGATTTTATTAGAAAGATTAAATCAATTTCCATGATAAGATTGATTCAAGAACTTAAATTTGAAAAATTCTCTGGAAAAACAGTTTATAATCTACCAATATGATAAAACTTGCCAAATACAACAAAACCAAAATGGTTGCCACAATTGGTCCTGCCTCTTCTGATTATAAAATGCTTAAATCTATGGTCTTAAGCGGCGTAGACGTATGCAGAATTAATTTTTCTCACGGAACACATCAACAACATGCAGAAGTAATAAATACCGTAAACCGAATCAATAAAGAACTCAATAGCAATGTTTGTATCTTGGCCGATTTACAAGGTCCTAAGTTGAGGATTGGAGAAATGGAAAATAATGGGGTAGAATTTAAAGAAGGTCAAACCTTAATCATAAGCACAGAACCTGTTGTTGGCACCGCAGAAAAAATAAGCGTTTCATACAAATTTCTGGCTAAAGATGTTAGATTGGGTGAAAATGTTTTGCTTGATGATGGCAAAATAGAAATGGAATTTATTGAAGTTTTGGATGAAAAGAATGTTAAAGCCATGGTGAAAGTTGGTGGAACGCTCAGTTCAAACAAAGGATTTAACCTCCCAAAAACTGACCTTACCGTTCCATGTCTTACAAAAAAAGACTTGAAAGATTTAGAATTTATCTTAACCCAAGAAGTTCAATGGATAGGCCTAAGTTTTGTGCGCCACCAAGACGACATAAAAATCTTACGCCATTATATTGATGGAAAAGAAAGCGATGCAAGAATCATTGCAAAAATTGAAAAACCTCAAGCTGTTGAAAACCTTGATGCTATAATAAAAGCGGCTGACGGGCTTATGGTGGCAAGAGGTGACTTAGGCGTTGAAATGCCTATGGAACATGTTCCAATTATTCAAAAAGAGGTGGTGCGAAAATGTATCGTTGCTGCAAAGCCTGTTATAATAGCAACGCAAATGATGGAAAGTATGATTTCTAGTCCAACACCCACTAGGGCTGAGGCAAATGATGTAGCCAATGCAGTTATCGATGGCGCTGATGCCGTAATGCTTAGTGGGGAAACCTCCGTTGGAAAATATCCTTTAAAAGCAGTTCAAGCCGTTCAGCGAATTGTTTCTTCTACAGAAGAAAATTCAAGAGAGGTCTACTACAAAGGGAAAAAACCAAAAGACGACTCCGAAAAGTTTTTGTCGGACGAAATATGTTTTACTGCAGTCCGAGTAAGTGATCATGTCAAAGCCAAAGCAATTGTAACCATGACACACTCCGGCTACGCAGCACAAAAAATCTCTAGCTACAGGCCAAGTGCAGACCTTTTTTATTTTTCTTCGAACAAAAAAATACTAAAAACATTAAACCTCGTCTGGAACTTAAGGGGTTTCCACTATAATAAGATGGTAAGCACAGACCAAAGCATTGATGATGTTGTTGACATCCTGTACAAGGAGAAACAATTGATTAAAAAAGGTGATTTGGTGATCAATACAGCGAGTATGCCAATCAAAAAGAAACCGCGAACAAACACACTCAAGATTACGGAGGTTAAATAATTATGGATATAGTCAACAAAGTTGCCCAAAGCGGAATCATTACCTTAGAGTTGGACAAACAAATTGACGACAAACAAATTATTTTGTTTGACCTAAAAGACTATTTATTTCAAGGCCTCGTGCTAAGAGAAAAAGTATTCAGACAGAACCTCAAAGACTTAGATACTCAAGCTTTCCGGAATAAACACGTTGGGGTGCACTGCTCAAACGACGCAATCATTCCTTTGTGGGCTTACATGCTCATTTCTAGCAAATTACACAACATTTGCGCTTCCATCACTTTTGGTGATAAATCAAATGTTGAAGAGCAAATAATTAGCAACTGGATTGCCGAATTGAAGCCCAAAGATTTTGAAAACAAAAGGATTGTTATCAAAGGGTGTTTTGACAAAGCCATTCCTACATCGGCTTACATAAAAATCACCCAAAAACTTCAACCTGTCGTTAAAAGCATTATGTACGGAGAACCCTGTAGCACGGTGCCCGTTTACAAACAGAAAAAATAAAAAATCAACGCACCAATTTCTTCGATAGCCCCTATTTTTGACCAATGGAATTTCGTGTAGAAAGAGACAGTATTGGTGGAATTGAGGTAGAAGCGTCAAAATATTGGGGCGCACAAACACAAAGATCATTGAAAAATTTTGTGATTGGAGACAACAAAATGCCAATTGAAATAATTAGGGCATTTGGTGTACTAAAGAAATGTGCCGCACAAACAAATTTTGAATTGGGGGTTCTAGCAAAAGAAAAAATGGAACTTATCTGCCAGGTTTGTGATGAAATCATCGAGGGCAAATTAGACGATCAATTCCCTTTAGTGGTTTGGCAAACTGGTTCTGGCACGCAATCAAACATGAATGTAAACGAGGTCATCGCCAATAGGGCGCACATCATTTCTGGTGGTAAACTCACCGATACAAATAAAGTGCTTCACCCAAATGATGATGTAAATAAATCGCAAAGTTCTAATGACACTTTTCCTACGGCTATGACCATTGCCGTTTACAAACAAATGGTTGACTTTGCTATTCCTGGTTTACAAGTCCTAAAAAATTCCTTTAAGAAAAAAGCGAGGGAATTTAAAGATGTTGTAAAGATTGGCAGAACACACTTTATGGACGCTACACCAATTACCTTAGGGCAAGAACTTTCTGGCTATCGAAGACAATTGGAACTTAGCATAAACGCCATAGAAAAAGCAATGGACACTGCTTCAGAACTGGCTTTGGGTGGAACTGCTGTTGGTACTGGATTAAACACCCCCGAAGGATATACGGAATTGGTGGCAGAAAAAATTGCCAAAGAAACCGCTTTGCCGCTTAAAACTGCAGAAAATAAATTCGAAGCCCTTGCTGCCCATGATGCCATGGTAGAGCTCCATGGTGCCTTGAAAAGAACGGCTGTTTCTCTCATGAAAATTGGAAACGATATCAGGATGCTCGCTTCGGGGCCTAGAAGTGGAATTGGAGAAATAATTATCCCTGCAAATGAACCAGGTTCGAGTATTATGCCGGGCAAAGTAAACCCCACACAAGCCGAAGCCTTAACCATGGTTTGTGCGCAAATCATGGGAAATGATGTGGCCGTCTCTGTGGGTGGAAGCAATGGCCATTTCGAACTCAACGTTTTCAAACCCATGATTGCAGCCAACTTATTGCAATCAGCCAAAATATTGGGCCAAGCTTGTTTGTCTTTCAACAACAATTGTATTCAAGGTCTTCAACCAAATTTTCAAGTAATCAAAGAAAAACTAGAAAACTCCCTCATGCTGGTAACCGCATTAAATACCCATATTGGTTACGACAATGCCGCCAAAATTGCCAAAAAAGCTTATGCAGACGGCACCAGCCTAAAAACAGCCGCCATTGCCATGGATATGCTTACAGAAAGTGAATTTGACCAATGGGTAAAACCAGAAAACATGGTAGGTAAAATTAACATCGACTGATGGAAAAAGCGCAAAAGTTGTTTGATGAACAAAAGTTTGATACTTGCTTAGTAGAGCTAAAAAATGCCAAGTCATTTGCTGCTTTAGAACTCAAGGCTAGGTGCCATTCTAAACTGGAGCAATACAAAAATGCCCAGCAAATTTGGGAACACCTTGTGGATATAGATGAAAATAATGCCGCTTATTGGAACGAATTGGGTGTAGCCCTTTTCAACTTAAGAAATAAAGGTGCCATGATGGCATTTGACAAAGCCATTTCACTAGAAAAAGAAAATCCTTATTTCTACTCTTGCAGAGCTTTTGCCAAAGAAAAATTGGGATTTTTTGATCAAGCATTAAAGGATTATCAAAAAGCTAAGCAACTAGATCCCGATGATGAAATTATTGACAACAATCTTGAGATTTTGGGCTACAAAATGAACAGCAATCAAGAAAAAAAGTGGAGTGCTGAAGCTCAAATGGCCGTAGAAAATCTAAAAAATGAATTGGCAATGAATGAAACGCAAGCCAAACAAAAAACTGAACAATCGCTGGTGGGTGAATTTATGCAAATGTTTACACTAAAAGGATTTAAACAATTCTTGAAAGAAGTGAAATACCTCTGGAAAAAACAATAAACTTTGTTTTGTTTCACATAGAATTTATTCCCTTGCCATTTTGCGGCTGGCGCGCTTGCCTGATTCGCTGAGTAAATGAATGATGTACACCCCAGGTGATGCACCGTAATTAACCTTTGTATCGCTGTTGGCTTCCACAAATACTTGCTTAACTAAGCGGCCTGTTGCCTCGTAAATGCTTATGGCTACCGTTTCGTCTTCGCCATTGTGAATATGCACCAGCCCTTGGTTGGGGTTGGGATACAAATCTACTTTTTGTAAAACGTCTTCTGCTTCTACTATCGATACTTTGGATGGAAATGTATCAAATACTGCGACAATGACATCCTCTGAATATTCTGCTTTTTACTCTACCCAATTGGTTAGGTCAGTAAACATATGAAAAGTCCAAAATACTTGTCGGTTAGGCAATACACTTATTTCTCGTCGACCTGATTGATTGGCATAAGCACGATCAGAGTGGCTTGTTTGTGCATTCCAATGTATTATTCTACTCGGGTATTTGCGGATGCTGTCAAATCCTATCTGGTCAAAAGAATCCAATAAGCCCTCTACATATAAGTACGCATATACTTCATCGTTTTTGTCATTTTCTAACCAAACCACTTGGCGCACCTCGTTTAAGCTATGCGCTGTTTCTGGGTCATAGTGTGCGCTAAGCAGCTTGCCATCTGCTGCATCCAAGCGAAGGATGGCCGTCTTTTGCTTACCCACTGGCCCCGACGCATAGGCTACCAAAAGATTGCCATCCACTTCAAAATCCACCATAAAAGGCAATGCTACAAATAGCTCATTTCGCTTGTTTATACGCAACATTTTGTTGTCGTTGATTTCAAAGCCCTTGCCCGTATTAAAACGCTTATACCATTGCAATTGGTTTTGTGCATTGTATTTGAATAGAAGCCAAGCTGCGGTGTCTGTGTCATTTGTATAGGTTTTACCTTTTACCTTTTCGCTGCGTTTGGCACCAATATCCACCAAGAAATAGCAATTGCCTGCTGCATCCAAAATGACCGAAGCATAATCTGCCCTTACCTTGTGGTGGTGCAATACATTCAAATCGCAATCGTACATGGTTACGGTTTCATCATAATATGAAGCACTCACCAAATTGCCTTGAAAGGGAAATGAACCACTACCCAAACCTAATTTTTCCTCTAACTCGTACAATTTTATTTTGTCTATGTTGCCCATAGAATCGTAATGTACAAGCCCATCTTTAGTTCCAGATGGAAAATTAATACGTTTATGACCTGGTAGATGCAAGAAATCTGAAAAAGCCACACCATAGTAAGTAACAACACCATTATCTCCCCACGCACCCAATATTAGTGTTGGGCCTCCTCCTACCGATGAATCAGTATAGTGATGCCATCGTTTTTTGCCTTTGTTGTCAAAAGCAATTAGAATGCTTCCTGAAACACTATCTTCCTCGCCTTGTATATTGATGTCTTCAAATTGAAAAGCTCCTCTCACTGGACTGAGTAAAAACATCCATCCATTTTCATTGACAAAGGCCTTATGCCACCCAAAAGAGCCATTGGGCAAATCCCCTCGTTCTCTTTTGATGTGTTTGAAATATTGTAGTTGCAATGCGTATTGCCCGAGAATAGGAAAAGACAGCATAACGATTAGCATGGTGCTGAGTATGGTTTTTTTTATTGACATGTTATATTATTTTTTAGGTTAGGGTTTGGGTGGTGGACAAGGAGGGTATTGTGGCTTATATGCCCCCAAAAAATCTACTTTTTTGTTTTCCCAATCTATTCTGGGTGCTGAGTAATTGTTGATTACACAATTGGTTGGGGCAATGTTTCGAACACAACCAAATACATCGGGTAAATTTATGATTTGATTTTGAGATTTTGTTTTTAGCTTGTCAAGCTGTTTCGAATCGTATGCCCGCTGAACAGATAAAGGGGAAAACTCCGTAATGGCCTCAAAATAATAGAAAGGGTCAAGGGGATTGGAGGTGCTATTGAAAAATACATCGAGGATAGAATCTGATAAGCCACAAAAAGCACAATTAAATTCCATTGTATCGGCATTGGGTCTTTTCCATCCCCCAGGCACCCAATTACGCAAATATGCTGGTTCTTGGTGGTTCATAAAATGGGAAATGTTGTTGTTTCCTACTGTATCCATAGAAAAACCTACTTCTACAGTAAATGCACAGTCAATTTCATTTGTATAAAGCCAAATGCAATTGTATTGTGGAAGGAGTTGAGCACTTAATTTGCTGAAAATAAAAGATATAAATAGACCTAGGATGAGTAATTTTTTCATAATAAGGTACACCGAACCTAGACAAAGGATTTGGATTTACCAAGAAATACCTGAATTACTTTTTTTTAAAGCAGTCGGAAAACTAGCCGTCCAAGGCAGCAGCGCCCCCAACAATTTCCAATATTTCATTGGTAATGGCGGCTTGTCGTGCTTGGTTGTATTGCAGTTTTAAATTGTTGAGCAATTCGCCTGCATTTTCGGTGGCTTTGTCCATGGCCACCATTCTTGCACCGTGCTCACCAGCATGAGAGTCCAACAGTGCTTTGAAAAACTGTGTTTTGATGGTTCTAGGAATAAGGTCACCTAAAATACCCACTTTGTCTGGCTCAAAAATGTATTCAATTTGCCCTTTTTGGTTTTCATTTTCTAGGGTTTGTATGGGCAGCAATGTCTCGGTTTTCACCACTTGGGTGGCCGCGTTTTTGAAACTGTTGTATACCATGCACACCTCATCTACCTCTTTGCTCAAGAACTTTTGAATCAGCAAATCTGTCAGCGCAAATGCTTGATCTGCCCCCAAATGGGCAAAAAGGTTCATGTGCGCTGTATTGTGCGGATTTTGAAAGACATTTTTCAAAATTTCATAGGCTTTTTTACCTACATAGAGGATTTCTACATCGGTTTCTACATCAAGGTGCTTGTACGTATCTCCAAGCAGTCGTTTGGTGGTTTTGATAACATTGGCATTAAACGCACCCGCCAAACCTCTATCTGAGCTTATGGCCACCAGCAAAACTTTTCGTACTTCTCGTTTTTCGAAATACCTAAGTAATTCTTCATTTTCCTTCACGCTGTCTTTCAAATTGGCCAAAATTTGGCTCAATTTTTCGGCATAGGGCCGCATTTTGGTAATGGCTTCTTGTGCCTTCCGCAATTTGGTAGCGGAAACCAATTTCATGGCCTTGGTAATTTGCCTGGTACTCTGGGTAGAGCTGATTCTATTTCTTACCTCTTTTAGGTTGGGCATTTTATGCTACTTCAAAA
This sequence comes from Bacteroidetes bacterium MED-G17, assembly GCA_002457675.1. GTDB lineage: Bacteria > Bacteroidota > Bacteroidia > NS11-12g > UBA9320 > MED-G17. Next base: position 73,395 of record NTKK01000001.1, on the reverse strand, counting down.
CTTTTGGCCACTTCATTGCCAAATTTTCTCAATGATTCTTTAAGCTCGTCATTTATTTTTCCTGCCTTCAACTGCTCCAAGGTTTTGGCACCTTTGGTACGCATTATGCTGAGGAAGTTGTCTTCAAAATCTGCCACTTTGTTGATTGGAATTTTGCTCAAAAGGCCTTCTGTGCCTAAGAATATAATGGCAACTTGCTCTTCTACAGGATAAGGGCTGTATTGTTTTTGTTTTAGAATTTCCACGTTTCTTGCACCTTTATCTAAAATTCTTTTGGTGGCGGCATCAAGGTCAGAACCAAATTTTGCAAATGCTTCCAATTCTCGGTATTGCGCTTGGTCTAATTTAAGCGTACCAGCTGTTTTTTTCATGGATTTAATTTGAGCAGATCCCCCTACACGCGATACGGAAATCCCTACGTTGATTGCTGGTCTGATTCCGGAGTTGAATAAATCACTTTCCAAAAATATCTGGCCATCGGTAATAGAAATTACATTGGTAGGAATGTAAGCAGAAACGTCGCCAGCTTGTGTTTCAATAATCGGCAAAGCAGTTAAACTTCCGCCACCTTTAACCAAGGGTTTCATAGCCTCGGGCAAGTCGTTCATGCCTTTTACAATGTCATCGTTGTTGATGAGCTTACAAGCTCTTTCCAGCAATCTGCTGTGTAAGTAAAATACATCTCCTGGATAGGCTTCTCTACCTGGAGGTCTTCTCAACAATAGCGAAACTTCTCTATAAGCGACCGCTTGCTTAGACAGGTCATCATAAATTACCAAGGCGGGATGGCCTTGATCTCTAAAAAACTCTCCAATTGCTGCGCCAGCCATTGGTGCATAAAACTGCATTGGTGCAGGGTCTGCAGCGTTTGATGCAACAATTACGGTATATTCTAGGGCACCAGCATCTTCCAAAGCTTTGGTGATTTGCTTAACAGTAGATGCTTTTTGGCCAATGGCAACATAAATACAAAAAACGGTTTCCCCTCTTTCATGAAATTCTTTTTGATTGATAATGGTATCAATGGCAATGGCGGTTTTACCTGTTTGTCGGTCGCCAATAATTAATTCTCTCTGACCCCTACCAATGGGTATCATCGAGTCGATGGCTTTGATACCTGTTTGCAAAGGTTCGCTTACTGGCTGTCTGAAGATAACACCTGGTGCTTTGCGCTCGATAGGCAGCTCATATACATCTCCTTTGATATTTCCTTTACCATCGATGGGCTTACCAAGGGTATCAACCACTCTACCCAACATGCCCTCTCCTACGTTGATGGATGCAATTCTTTTGGTTCTTTTTACAGAATCGCCTTCTTTAATAGAAAGAGACGAACCTAAAAGTACAGCGCCTACATTGTCTTCTTCAAGGTTTAAGACAATACCATTTACGCCTGATTCAAATTCTATCAATTCGCCTGATTGAACGGAGCTAAGACCATAAATTCGGGCAATTCCGTCGCCCACTTCAAGAACGGTGCCCACTTCTTCAATTTGCGTGGCGTTTTGAACACCTGCTAATTCTTCTTTGATGATTGAAGATACTTCGTCGGGTCTGATTTGTGACATATTAGTTGTTGGTTATAGTTTGTTTAATAAGTGATAATTGTTTTTTCAAACTCTGATCAAGGAGTTTGTCTTGAAATTTAACCAAAAACCCGCCAATAAGAGAAGGGTTGATGGTGTTGGAAAGTTGCATTTTTTTCCCCTCGGCAAAAGAAGCTAATTGCTTTTCGATCCTTGAAACTACTTTTTTATCTAAGGGAACCACAGATTGTATTTCTCCCATAATTATGCCTTTTTCATGAAGATGCAAATCAGCGAATGCATGGCAAATTCCTTGCAATTGGCTTGTTCGACCTTTGACAACAATCATATGCAGAAAGTTTTGTGTTTCTTGGTGTAGCTTTTGACCTATTTTTTGAAAAATGGCTTTTTTCTTTTCTACAGAAATAACCGGGTTTGAAAGTACATTTTTGAACTCCTTGACTTGGTTAATGGTTTGGCTTAGCATTTGGATATCGGCAAAAACGTTATCCAATACATTTTTATCCTTAGCATGTTGATAAAGGGATTTGGCGTACCGTATTGCAACTTTGCTAGACGTCATTAATTTAAGTTTACTGATTGAATTTCTTGTTCGATAAGTTTCTCGTGTTCACCTTTCTTTTCAAGTTTTTGCTTGATTACTTTTTCAGCAATCTCTAAAGAAAGTTCAGCCAATTGGTTTTTGACCTCGGTAAGTGCATTGGCCTTTTCCCTTAAAATTTCTTCTTTGGCTTGTTTAACCATTTTGGCTTTTTCTGCACCCGCTTCACCTTTGGCTTCTTGAACAATCTGTTCTTTCATGGCCCTGGCTTCTTTCAAAATCGTTTCTCGCTCAACCCTCGCTTCTTGCAAAATTTTGTCGTTTTCTGCTTTTAATGAGGCCATTTCACGTTTGGCTTCTTCTGCTTTTTGTAAAGATTTTGCTATGAAGTCATCCCTTTCTTCAATAGATGTCAAGATTGGAGACCAAGCAAATTTTTTGAGCAAAAAAGCAACAATTAAAAAAGCAAGACTGGTCCAAAAAATGGTTCCTACGCCTACATTTAGTAGTGCATTTAAATAAATCATTGGTTATAGACGATTAAAGAACGACCAATAAGGCAACAATTACCGCAAAAAGCGCAACTCCTTCGATCAAAGCAGCAGCAACAATCATATTGGAACGAATGTCACCAATGGCTTCGGGCTGACGGGCGATAGATTCTACAGCAGAACCACCAATACGACCGATTCCCATACCGGCTCCAATAGCTGCTAAACCTGCTCCGATAGCTGCAAAACCTTTAACGTTACCAGCTACTTCTTGAAGAATAATACTTAAAAATTCCATGTTATATTTTGTTTTATTTTAGACATATTTAGTGATGACCTTCCTGTGTTGCATCGGCAAAATAAAGTGAGGCCAATAAAGTAAAAACATATGCTTGCAAAAAAGCAACCAATAGCTCAATGGCAAACATAAATATCATAAATAAGGTGGCACCTATTCCAGTGCCAAAACCTGCTATCTGCGAGTTCTGCCCCATCATAATAACCAAACCAGTAAAAGCAAGTATAATAATGTGTCCCGCTGTGATGTTTGCGGTTAATCGAATCATCAATACCACAGGTTTGATGAAAATGCCCAATATTTCAATAGGGACCAAGATAAACTTCACAAAGGTTGGAACACCTGAAGGCCACAGAATGTGCATCCAATAGTGCTTATTCCCTTTGATGGTGGTAATGATGAAGACCAATGTGGCGAGTACGATTGTTACACCCATGGTGCCCATAATGTTGAAACCTCCTATAAATGGAACCAATCCTAAGAGGTTAGCAAGCCAAATAATAAAAAAGACAGATAATAAGAAAGGTAAAAATCTTTTGGCACGTTTTTCACCCATGGAAGGAATAACGATTTGGTCCCTTACCAAAAGGATTAAGGGTTCCATAAAACTTTGGATGCCCGAAGGTGCTTTTCCTTTGTTCTCCTTCTCTCTTTTAGCCACGCTAGAAAATATGAGCAAAACCAACAAGCCTGAAAGAACAAATCCTAAGCCACTTTTGGTCATAGATAAATCCATAGGTACTATGTTGGAGCTCGCTATTGAACCATCTTCGTTGAGGTTAAGCTCGCCATGTTCGTTGGCTTTGAATATTTTTTCATCCGCCATAATATAATCTTCATGTTTGAATCCGTGGGCATCTAAATGGTGTTGGTGGTAAGGGTGGTGATAAAGATGTTTGCTTGAAAAAAATTGAAATCCATTGTCCCACAATAAAATAGGCAAGTTGATTGCAAGGTGCTTTTCATTTTCCTTGTGCTCGTTTAAAGTCAAAAAGTGTATTTGATGTGCATCAGAAATGTGGTGCATGATCATTTCACCAATATTGAATGTATTGGTATTTTTTGATGTATGGGTTGAATGCTTCTCTTCATGTCTATGGTCCGCGCCTGCGAAAAGCGGTGTTGACGACAGATAAAATGCACACAAAAGACTAATAATCAATAAATTATATGAAAATTTTCTTTTCAATTTTTGCTATCAGGTCGCAAATTAAATACAAATCGGATGATTTCTGCCAAGGTAAAAATGAAATAAATCACAAAATATTCCACAACCATCCAAACACTCGGTTTCTCTCGCAAAAAAATGTAGCACAATACCAAGCCAATAGCTACAATAGTTCTTAAAAAACTTTGCACCAAAAAGAAGGAATTAAACTGAAAATGATTTCCTCTAGCCAAGAAATTAAAAAGCATCCAATTTAGGGTGTTTATGCCTGCAAAAGCAGCAATACTTATACCTAAGTAGAGGTTGTACTCGGGTTTATTTAGGTAAAAATTTATGCCATAAATGAACCCAAAACTTAAGACGACACAAATCAAAAGTTGAATAAAAAATGGTATTTTTTTCATTTAAAATCTTTAACCAATTTCAGTAGCAAACCAAATACAACCAGAAGAGAAAAAATAATAGACAGGACGTGTTTATCATTAAAATATAAAGCGTCTAAATATTTTCCGATAAAAAATGCAGAAATGATACCAACAACGATGACTGATGACAAAGCCCCATAACGTAATGGTGAATTATTCTTTTTGGTCAATTGGTGTTTTTTCTTGGTTTACTTTCAAAGCATTCATGTCACCCCCATTTTTGATCATGGTACATTTTCCATTAAAAACACCTTTTTCTTCAACTACTAAATGACGAATTTCTAGATCTCCATTTACTGTTCCACCCGATTTAAGGAAGAGGTATTCATTTACTTTTAGATTACCATTGACCAAACCAGAGATGTCTGCATGCACAGATGAAATGTTGCCTTTTACCAAACCTGTTGGGCCTAGAACTACTTTGGACGCACATTGAATGTTTCCAGAAACTTTTCCATCAATTCTTAAATCCCCTTTTACTTTTATATCACCAATCACTTCGGTGCCAGTGCCTATGAGATTTATTGAAGCACTAAATTGGTTGTTTAGAGATTTCTTGTCTGCTGATTTACTACTTTTTAACATTGTTCTAAAAACCTACAAAGTCTTCGGGGTCTTGAGCAGTTCCATTATGCCACAGTTCAAAATGTAGATGTGGCCCTGTAGACAACTCGCCTGAATTCCCGTTTATTGCTATGGTTTCTCCTTGTTGAACGAAGTTACCCTCTTTTTTTAAAATCGTTGAATTGTGCTTATAAATTGAAACAAAATTTTGGCCATGCTGCAAAACCAAAACATGTCCATTATTCGGCGTCCAACCACTAAATACAACTGTAGCTCTTGCTATTGCCTTAACAGGCGAATTTTCTTTACCAACCAAATCAACACCATAATGCTCCATTAAAGGGTCAAACTCTTTGCTAACAATACCAGCTAGAGGAGATTTAAAGATGGGTGTGAAATTGGCCTTAGGTTGCACGTTTGGTGCTATGTTTTGAGCAAAAAAGTAGGGTGATTTTTTTTCTTTTGACTGCCAGTTTACAGATTCCAGTATGCTTTGAAGCTGTTTTTCTTTTTTCTCTAATTTTTTTACTTCAATTTCCAGCTCATTTACCTTTTGCATTAAATTTCTATTTGCCTTTTGCAATTCGATAGATGAAACTTCTTGCGTTAAATAGATGATTGGCGTTTTAATAATAAGCAAAAAACTTAAAAAAAATCCTATGGCAAATAGCGAAAATGATATTATCAGGACATTGACAAGTGTCAATTTTATTCTAAAAGTTTCTGCCAACGTTTTATCTTCTCGAAGTACAAGTTGGTATCTTTTTTCCAACTTTTCTCGAAAGTTTTTCTTAATCTTCATTTTCATGAGCATTTCAAAAATAAATTTGTGTTTTGGAAGTTTGATAGTAAATGCTTTTTGATTTTAAAAAAGTTGGGTTTTGTTGTCTATGTATGGGTTGTGTTCTTTTGGCATTTCCAAAAGATAAAAATGAGCGTGCGTTGAAGCGCGCTTGGAACAATACCATCGCTCGGTACAATATTTATTTTAATGCGACCCAAAGGCTGGAGAAAGCCAAAAAATCTATAGCACAAAATCATCAAGAAGATTTTTCTAAACCACTTCATGTTTTTCAATATGGGTCCAAAGAAAGTGCCAAATCTGCTAAAAATTATTTAGAAGAACTTCACAAAAAAACATCCAAAGTCATTCAAAATCGGCCTACAAGCAAATGGGTTGATGACTCTTATTTTCTTATTGGTAAAGGGCATTTTTTTAAATATGACTTTTTTTCTGCCATAGAAACATTTCAATTTGTCCATACCAAATACCAAAACGAAAAACTAAAAGACAAAACCCAATTATGGATTGTCAAGAGTTACCTACAAATGGGCCAAGCAGGAAATGCGGAGTCCATTCTGGCGCTCATGTTAGAAGATAAGCATTTACTTGAGAGACTGGATCGCCTGACGAGTAAGGAATTTTTCGCGACCCGAGCACAAATTTTTCTTATCAATAAAAATTACCCCTTTGCAATCACCTACCTTGAAAAAGCCATTGACCTGAGCAAAAATAGGGTGGAGAAATACCGTTGGCATTTTATTTTAGGCCAAATCAACTTGAAGCTAAACAACAAAAGCAAAGCGAAAAACCATTTTGTTAAAGTCAATAAACTAAATGCGCCATACACCTACACTTTTCATGCCAATTTGGGTTTGGCCAAATCTGTTGCAAATGCAGATGACCCAAAATCTATAAAACAAGGGATCAAATACCTGAAGCGTATGCTGAAAGACGATAAGAATGTAGACTATTTTGATCAAATATATTTTGAACTGGCACAAATAGAATTTTTTGCAGGAAATGATGAAAAAGCCATTGAATTCTTGAAACTTTCTGCGAAGACGAGCACAACCAATAATAACCAAAAGGCAAGTAGTTTTTTAGCACTTGGTAAATTCTATTTCGATGCAAAGCAATATACATTGGCGCAATCATACTATGATAGCACCATGATATTTGTCGATGATAAACATGAAGATTTTGAGAACATAAAGGGTACTCATCTGCTTTTAAGTGATTTGATAGACAACCTACTCAATATAAGTACCAAAGACAGTCTTCTTGCTTTGAGTCAAATGAGTTTAGAAGATATAGAAAGAATAATAGATGAGGAGATTGAACGAAAAAAAGAAGCAGAAGCACAAAAATTATTGAATCAGCAAAACGCAGAATTCCAAAATAGTTTAACAAGCAATATGCCGCAAGTTGGCAATGGAGGCACTTGGTACTTTTACAACAACACGGCTGTTTCGAGAGGATATTCTGAATTTAAACGAAAATGGGGCAATCGAAAATATAGCGACTGGTGGCGACTTAATACCAAACTAGCTCAAATAATACGAGAAGAAAAGGTGAATAAAATCAAGGCCCAGCAAACAGATAATAAGGAGATTTTAAGCCAAGAACAAAATGTTATTTTGGCAAAAATAGATCAAAATAAACGTAAATATTTTCTAGCAATTCCTTTTGGACCCGAACTTAAAAAAGCCTACCAACTGAGCATTCAAAATAGCTATTTTATCATTGGAAAATTGTATCAAGAAGATTTACAAAACTACCCTCAAGCTATTGCAAAATTCACTACACTTATTTCAAAATACCCAAATTGTACGCGAGAACCCGAAGCACTTTATGCGCTATATACCTGTTACCAAGCTGAAGAAAATTCCATTAAAATGAATGAAATTCAAAGACTTTTATATACAAGGTACCCTGAAAGTAAATACAATCAATTAATTGATGGAACCAGCCAAAATTTAGGTGAATCGGACTCAATAAATATAGCCTATCAAACGCTATACAATTTGAGCAAAAAAGAAAAATATAAAGAGCTTATCAATCAAAAAAAAGAGTTTGACAGCTATTTAGGGGGAAATACCATGCAAGCAAAATTTGACCTCCTTTATGCGAGAGCAGTTGGCGCTATAGAAGGGAAAGAAGCTTACATCAAGGAATTAGATTTCGTTAAGAACTCCTACCCGAATACGCAAGAGAGCAGGGCGGCGGCCTACGCAATTACCATTCTTCAACAACCGGCAGAAAATGCAGAATCAAGCAAGGTCTCTTTGTATACTTTTGCACCAGAAAAGCAGCACATTTTTGCATCAGTTGTGAAAAATGACGCGGATATAAAAGCTATAAAAATAGCATTCAATAATTTGAATGATCGTGCATATAGAAGCGCCAATTTAAGTATTAAATCTTACCTTTTTGGCAAAGAGATGAGCAACCTCATTTTGGTGAAACCCTTCGAATCATCTCAAGCCGCAATGGATTATTTCAGAGAAGAGTCTATAGAAGACATATTTAACAGACTTAAAATCACAAAAAAGACCAACTTTTTGATAAGTAACGAAAACTTAAAGAAACTTTTAAAAGAAGGTGACATAAAAAATTACCTTGATTTTTTCACGAAAAACTATCTTCGATAAATCTTGAAAAGACGAAAAAAAAGAAACCTTGCAAGTATTTTAACCAAATTCATTTGGAAGCTCTTTGCTTACGGATGCTTTGGTTTAGTTATCTTATTTTTACTTATTAGGATTGGACTTTTTGGAAAACTTCCCAATCCAAAAGTTTTGGAAAACCCCCAATCGGCACTTGCCACCGAAATTTATTCATCTAATAATGCACTTCTGGGTAAATTTTATTTTAGGGAAGATCGAACCAATGTACGTTTTAAAGAAATTCCAAAGTACATGATTGATGCTTTGGTTGCCACAGAAGACACCCGATTTTATAAACACTCGGGTATCGACCCAAAATCTCTTGCACGTGCAATTATTTTTTTAGGAAAAAGAGGTGGCGGTAGCACCATAACGCAACAACTTGCAAAAAACCTTTTTCACAATCAGCCCAAATCTCTTCTTGGCAGAATTATTCAAAAATTAAAAGAACAAATTATCTCCGTAGAACTTGAAAAAAGGTACACCAAAAATGAAATCATTTTACTTTACTTCAACACAGTGCCGTGGGGAAATAGCTATGGGATAAAATCTGCAGCCAAAACATTCTTCAATAAACCGGTCAGCATGCTCAAAATAGAAGAAGCAGCCATGCTAGTTGGTATGCTAAAAGCCAGTGGAACCTACAATCCTAGAAATAACTCCGAAAAAGCACTACAAAGAAGAAATACTGTTTTTGCTCAAATGAAAAAATATAACTACATAAACGATGAATCGTTCAAAAAGATTACGAAACTGCCTATCGTTTTAGATTATAATAGAAATTCCCACAACCAAGGTAGTGCAACTTATTTCAGGGAATATCTTAGAAATTTTTTAAAGCCTTGGGCAGAAAAAAAAGGTGTCAACTTATATCAAGATGGCTTGAAAATTTATACCACCATAGATGAAAAAATGCAGAAGCACGCAGAGTTTGCTGTCAACAAACACATGAGCAATTTACAAAAGCAATTTTATGCAGAAACCAAAAGATTAAATCAAAAGCCATGGCGAGAAGAGGACAATAGTTGGAAGGTAGATAAAGCATACATACCAAAGCAAATCAAAAAAACATCAAGGTATAAAAATCTGAAAAAATCAGGTTTGTCTCAAGCAGAAATAGAGCTAAAACTTAAAGAAAAACGTGAGATGACTGTATTTTCATGGGAAGGAGAAAAACAAATGCAGTTGAGCACATATGATTCACTTGAATACTATAAACAAATTCTACACACGGGATTTATGGCCATGGAAGCCAACTCTGGGGAAATCAAAGCATGGGTCGGTGGTATTGACTTGTCCTTCTTTCAGTATGATCATGTTGCAAAAAATGCCACCCGTCAAGTTGGTTCAACATTCAAACCCTTCGTTTATGCAAGAGCTTTAGAAGATGAAAAAATAGAGCCTTGCGAAATGGTTGCTACTGGTCCAGTAACCTTTGAAATGGATGATGGTCAGACATGGACACCAAAAAATTCGTCAAAAGTGAAGGCTGAAATGGTTAGCCTTTATGATGGACTAAAAAATTCTACCAATACTGTTACGGCAAGAGTCCTAAAAAGGCTTGGCTATAAAGGACCCGTTGCGGTGAAACAACTGGGTGTCAAAATGGGCTTAAATGAAAAAAAATTCATCAACTTTCCCTCTATCTGTTTGGGAGTAATGGACCTTTCTGTTTTTGAAATGGTAGGTGCTTACGCAACTTTTGTCAACAAAGGCATTTGGACTGAACCTCATTTCATTAAAAAAATAGAAGATAAAAATGGCAATATTTTGGAAGAATTTTCTCCAAAAAGAAGAGAGGCTATGCGGGAACAAACAGCTTATACAATGTGTAAAATGCTCGAAAAAGTAACCGAGAGTGGAACCGGTAGAAGATTACATAGTAAATATGATGTCCCTGAAGAAATAAGCATTGGGGGTAAAACAGGAACTACGCAAAACAACAGTGATGGATGGTTTATGGGTATCACGCCCGACTTGGTAGGAGGTTGTTGGGTAGGTGCAGAAGATAGAAGCGTTCACTTCAGAAATACTCTATATGGACAAGGGGCCAACATGGCACTTCCCATTTATGCTTATTTCATCAACAAAGTCTATAAGGATAAAGAAATTGGCTTTGAACCAAGACCATTCAAAGAACCGGAAAATGCGCTGAGTTTCTCTTTGGAATGCGTTGCAGACAGCAACCAAGGAAAAAACAATATTGATTTGCGGGGCTTGGATTTTTAAGCTATCGTATTTTTCTTATTATAAACTCTGCCCTTCCAAACTGATTTTCCAGGCCACAAAAAGTAAAGGGCACTGACAACGGTGTTCCCAAATAGGTACAATTCGTAAAGCACGTAATCATACCATTTCCATTGTTTTATATCCACTTTTTGAACCAATTGGGTGATGAAGATCACCTGCAAAAAAAACTTGATGCCCCAAAAAAACATCGCCAAAGTAAAGTTGGTTAACATCAAAACAATCAATATTGGATAAAATAGACCATAAATACCTAGCATGAACTTCCAATTCCATGGCAAATCTTGCGCACCAATAAGCCAACGCTTTCTCTGATGAAGCATTTCATAAAAATTGGATAAAAAATAAGCTTGACCTAGGGTGTCTGCATTGGCCAAATTTCTCCAAGCCCAACCTCTTTTGGTAACCTCTTCAAATAATTTGTAATCCTCTGTTATGCTAAATGGAATTTTCTCATATCCACCTGTTTGCCAATATGCTTTAGCTCGAACAGCCATATTATTGCCAACACTAGTACAAGATATTCCATGGTTGGCAAATGCTTTGATGTAACCCATAAAATGCAGCCAATCTATAGCCTGCATTTTTGAAAACAATTTGGTCAAAAATTTGGCCTTTTTAAAAGCCTCTATATCAGGACGAACTTCACACATGGTCGTACCTGAAACAATACCAACTTTAGGCGTAAATACCCCCACAAAAGACTTTACCCAATTGTTAGGTAATTTTACGTCTACATCTGTAATAAGGTAAATAGCGCCACGTGCTTTATGCGCTAGATGTGCCAAAACATTTGCTTTTCCTCTTCCATTTCCCAAATTTTCATTTATCTCGAAAAGCCGAAAATTATTTTTATCCTTTATAAAGTCTTCAATAATTTTTTTTGTATTGTCTGAAGATTGGTCATCACCAATTAAAACGTCTAATTTGTCTTTAGGATAATCCAATTTTTCAATACTCTTCAATGACCTTAAAATCAATTTTTCTTCATTTCTTGCTGCCAAGAGTAAACTTACGTGTGGTAATGCTTCCCATCTTTGCTTGGCATGCTTACTATCCAAAGAAATTCCAAATATTGAAGATACAAGCAAAACAAAAAAAACAAGAACTATCAAAAGACAAACTACTTGAAGAAAAATCATAAAGCTCTAGAAATCATATTTTTAAATTGCAAATACTTCAAATAATTGGGCAATAAATACACGAGATTATCAAAAGACTTTTGGCTATCATGAAATACCACTACTGCGTTCTCTTTGACATTCTTTTTCAGTCGGCTCAGTGCTTTTTCTTTGTTTAAGTCTGTTAAAAAATCCCAACTAAGTTGATTCCACATCACAATCTTATACTCCTTTTTCAATCTAATGTACTGACTTGGTTTTATTCGTCCATAAGGCGGTCTAAAAAGCTTATTTTTAGGCATTAAATCTTGGCATTTTTGTATATTTTCATAATATTCTTGGTTTTTAGTATACCATCCTTTGAGGTGATTAAATGTATGGTTGGCCACTTGATGTCCTCTGTCTAAAATTTCTTGAAAAGTCTTAGGGTATTTCTGAATATTTTCTCCAACACAAAAAAAAGTCCCCGTACCATTGAATTTTTCCAGTTGATCAAGAACCCAAGGCGTGATTTCTGGATGAGGACCATCATCAAAAGTTAAGTATATCGTTTTTGATTTTATACTTCGAAAGTAGGTGCTTATCTAAATAAACCTTTTTTTAATTGACCAAGATTTATTCATAACTAAAGAACATTCGTACTTTTGGAGCATGTGGAAATGGATTTTGACCTTCACATTGTTTTTTTTATCGTTTGTTGCCACAAGCCAAATATGGGACTTACAGAGGTGTATTGATCACGCTTTAATAAACAACCTAGATATACAAATTGGAGAGCTACAACTGCATATCGCCAATAACAATCAGAAGCAAAGTAAATTAGATCGGCTTCCAACGTTGAACCTTGATGCCAACCACAACTACAATTTGGGTAGAGCAATAGACCCTTTTACCAATACATTTTCCAATCAAAGTATTCAGTCCAATCGTTTTGGCATGTCTAGTGGCATGACCTTATTCAATGGATTCAGAATCAACAACAATATCAAAAAACAAAATCTTGCTTATGAAATTGCAGGGAGCTCCCTCGAAGTAGTCAAAAATGACGTGACCCTTTCAATTGCCAATGCTTATTTACAAGTTTTATTTAGCATACAGCAAAAAGAAATTGCATTGGCGCAACAAATAAGAACAAATGCACAATTGGAAAGAAGCCTGCAACTTTATAAGGCTGGGGTAATTGACCCATCCCAATTGTTAAGTATTGAAGCACAACAAGCACAGGATAAAGTTACTTTAGTTAACGCTGAAAATCAAATTCGTTCCAATTATGTTCGTCTAAAAAATTTACTTCAACTACCATTACAGGAGGTTTTTAGCGTAATTCCGCCGCAACAAATCAAAATAGAATTAAGCAATGTAGAAAATCTAAATGTAATTTACCAAGCCGCTGAGAATCAATTGCCGCAAGTTGAACTAGCAAAAAAACAAACAGAACAAGCGCTTATCGATATCGATTTGGCAAAAGCAAATTTGTTGCCCACACTAACTTCTTTCTATTCTTTACAAACAGTCTATTCTCAATCAAATAGAAGTTTGAACGGTTTTACCTCTCGTTTTGACAGCATTGGCTTTGTCAATTCGACAAATGATGCAGTATTGGTTCAAAGATCTGTTGGAAATTATATACAGACGCCTTACGCTAATCAATTGCGTAATAATCTTGGACAAAGCATAGGTTTTTCTCTAAGAATCCCAATTTTTAATCAATTAAGCAATAGAAACCGCTTACAAAATGCAAAAATTCAGGCGGATATTGCTAAGAAAAATCAAGCTTCGGTAAAAAACAATCTTAAACTAAGTGTTGCGCAATCCTATAATGATTACATCAATGCCGCAGCTACTTACCAAGCGACGCTTGAAAATCAAAAAGCACAAGAAAAAAACTACGACATCATTCAAAAACGATTTGAAGCAGGTATTGTAAATAGCCTTGATTTACTTTTGGCTAAAAATAGTTTAGAAACCGCTTTATCAAATACTAATCGCTCCAAATATGACTTACTTTTTAGAAAGCTAATTTTAGACTTTTATCAAGGAAAATCACTGAAATTATAATGAAAAGAAAAAAGATATACATTATTTCCGGGCTTGTAATTTTGGTTGTATGCTTTATTGTAATTCGCAAACAAATGCAACCCAAAGGACTTGCAATTATAACGGGTAATGCAAAATACAGAACCATTACAGAATCTGTTTTTGCAAGCGGAAAAATTCAACCAGAAATAGACGTTAGCATAAGTTCAGATGTTTCAGGAGAAATTATTTCACTTTTTGTTAGAGAAGGAGACACCGTAGAGTCAGGGGAACTCTTGGCAAAAATCGACCCAGAAATTTATTTAACAGCAAAAGACCGAGCAGTTGCTGGAGTTAAAACAGCCAAAGTAAATCTTCAAAATGCAAAAGCCAACCTAATTCAATCAAAATCAAGGAGAAAACAAGCAGAATCTAATTATGAGCGCAATAAAAATTTGTACACAAAAGGTATCATAGGTCAAACTGAATGGGAACAAATTGAATCTGCGTATGAAATTGCGCTAGCTGATCAACAAGCATTTGAAGAAAGAATTTTATCGGCAAAATATGCTATTGAAACAGCTCAAGCTACATTAAAAGAAGCGGAAAAAGGACTAATACTAACCAATATAAGCTCACCTACAAATGGTGTTATTTCAAAACTCAAAGTAGAACAAGGAGAGCGTGTAGTAGGTACGGCACAAATGGCAGGTACAGAGATGATGATTCTATCGAATTTTAAGAATATGGAGGTTTTGGTAACCGTAAGCGAAAATGACATTCTAGAAATTGAAATTGGTGACAGTTGTTTTGTTGAAGTGGATGCATATGGTGAAAGAAAATTTGACGGTATTGTTACCGAAATGGCCAAATCTTCCACAACATCTAATGTTCAAGGCGCCAACTCAGGAGAGGTTACAGAGTTTGAGATAAAAGTGCGCATTCTTGAATCTTCTTATAAAGATTTGCTTAAAAGTGGTAAAGAGCCATTTTTACCCGGGCTTAGTGCAAGCGTAGAAATAATTACCCGCAAAAAAGAAAATATTCTATCTCTCCCCATTGAAGCGGTCACAGCAAGAGCTGAAAAACATAGAAAGAATAAAAAAGAAGAAGTTATTTTTCTATTTCAACAAGGTATAGCCAAAAAACAAAAAATAAAAACGGGCATTCAAGACGCAAGGTTCATTGAAATTTCAGAAGGTCTCGACTCTCTTTCAAAAGTAATCGTTGGCCCTTTTGAGGCAGTTAGTGAAAGTTTGCAAGATGAATCAAAGGTTTTTATTCAAAAAAAAGGTAAAGGGAGAAAGTTCGGCCCTAAAAAAGGAAGATCATCGAAAAGAAAAAAATAACTGTTTTGGGTGGAGGTTCTTGGGGTAGTGCCTTGGTAAAATTACTAAGCGCCAATGGACCTGTTGAATGGCATATTTATGAAGACAATTTTGAAGAAAAAAAGAAATATTTTGCGCCTGAATGCTCAAATATCTCAAGCCCTCCTTTCTTACAATTCCAATCTAAGCCAGATTTTTTATTGATTGCCATACCAGTAGCCTTTTTACACAATTATGTAAAATCTATTTCGTTTTTTGCACGTTCAAATAATATCCCGATCATTTCTGTCTGTAAGGGCATATTGGCAAGATATCAGAAGCCTATGGTACAATGTTTGGTAGAAGATTTTGGTGTACCCATTGACCAAACCGCCTTACTACTAGGCCCCTCACATGCCGAAGAAGTGGTACTAAAAAAATCCACCAAAATAGCCCTAGCAACAAGCAATAAAGCACTTTTTGTTCCTTTTAAATCACTTCTAAAAAGAGACTTTTTCGTCATTGATTGGAGAACAAATATGCATAGTTTAGAATGGTGTGGTGCCTTAAAAAATGTTTATGCGATTGGTGCTGGTTTGCTTGACGGATTGGATACAGGTGACAACCTGAAAGCTTTATATGTAGCAATGTGCTTTTCAGAAATGAGCTACTATACAAAAGACACTGAGGCGCAAAATTGGCATTATACTTTAGGGGATTTACTGGTAACCTGTAATAGCAAACACAGCAGAAATTATCAACTTGGGAAAGCGCTCGCGCAAGGAGAAAAAATCGAGCACTTTTTATTCCAAAACAAGATTGTTCCCGAAGGGTATTTCGTGCTAAAAAATTTGGGGGCCAACCCTAAAAATCCGCTTTTCACAATTCTAAGAGAAATTGTGCTTTTCAACCGGAACACGAAAGATTTAGCTACACACTTACTTTTAACAAGTTAATTCTCTGTTGAGAAATTCTGCCGTGGGACCTGCACTTTTTGCAATATGCTCAGGCTTTCCTTTTGCCACAATTTGCCCACCAAACTCACCGCCTTCAGGGCCCATATCAACCACCCAGTCAGCAACTTTAATTACATCTAAATTATGCTCAATAACGACCACAGTGTTGCCTTTGTCAACTATTTTATTCAATACCGTAAGTAGCATTGAAATATCTTCAAAATGTAAACCTGTAGTAGGTTCGTCTAGTATATAAACTGTTTTGCCTGTACCTACTTTTGACAATTCTGTAGCCAATTTTACCCTTTGCGCCTCTCCACCCGATAAGGTTACAGCACTCTGTCCGAGTTTAATATAGCCCAATCCTACCTCTTTTAATGCTGCCAATTTTCTAAAAATACTTGGTATGGATTCAAAAAAATCACATGCTTCATCAACAGTCATACCTAGGACATCGGTTATATTTTTACCTTTATAACGAACCCCCAGTGTTTCTCTATTAAATCTTTTTCCTTGACAAGAATTGCATAAAACTTCTACATCAGGCAAAAAATTCATTTCGATAACATTCTTTCCCCCTCCTTTACAACTTTCACAACGGCCACCTTTTACATTGAAACTAAATCTACCAGGTTTAAAACCCCTTATTTTACTATCCGGCAACTCAGAAAATAAGGTTCTTATACCCGTAAAAAACCCAACGTAAGTTGCAGGATTGCTCCTAGGTGTTCGCCCAATAGGTGATTGATCTATCGTGATCACCTTATCAATATTCTTAAGTCCTTTTACGGACTTATGAGGTAAAGGTTTTTTCTTTGACTTATAAATATAATTATGCAAGATCGGGCTTAGTGTTTCATTTATTAGAGAAGACTTGCCACTGCCCGATACCCCAGATATGCAAACAAATTTCCCTAGGGGCAAATCAAAATTTACTCCCTTTAAATTGTTTCCTGTGCAACCTAATATCTGTATTTTCTTACCACTCCCTTTTCGTCTTTTCTCTGGTACTTTGATTTCTTTCTCTCCTTTCAGGTAAGAAGAAGTCAGCGTATTTTGCTTCGATATTTGGCTAAATGATCCTTCTCCTACTAGTTGGCCACCATGAAAGCCTGCTTTTGGACCTATATCTAAGATATGGTCTGAATGAAGCATAATGTCTTTGTCATGTTCAACTACAATGACTGTATTCCCTAAATCTCTTAATTCTTTGAGTGCTTCAATCAACTTCGAATTGTCTCTTTGATGTAATCCGATGCTTGGTTCATCAAGTATATACAAAACCTCTTCTAATTTTGAACCAATTTGGGTTGCTAAGCGTATTCTTTGCGCTTCTCCTCCCGACAAGGTGCGAGCAGGACTGTTTAAACTTAAATATCCCAAACCTACATCAACCAAAAATTTAACACGTTCATCTATTTCTTTCAATAATTCACTGGCAATTTTTTGTTGTCTTGTGTTGAGTTTACCGGGTAATTTCATTAGCCATTCTTGCAACTGGTTAATACTCATTTGAGCCAAATGACCAATATTTACCTCCCCAAATCTAAATTGTAAAGCCTCTTGTTTTAAGCGAAAACCTTGGCATGCTGAACAAGTATTAACTGTCATGTATTCTTCCGCCCATCTGTAAAGCTGATCATAACTTTTTTCATGAAAAGCTTTATTCAACATGGGCACTACACCTTTCCATTTTCCTTTGTATTTTCCTCCATAAACGGTTCTTACTTCTATTTCTTTTGGGTAACCGTTTAATATTGCCTGCTTTTGTTCATCAGAAAGTTCTGATAGTGGACTGGCCATACTAAACTTCATTGCTTTACTTAAACCACGGAGTTTGGCGAAAGAATTGTTTTCTCTGAAAGTTCCTAAAGGTGCTATCGCTCCCTTATTGATACTTAATCCTTGGTCAGCAAAAATGAGACTGGTATCAATGAGGCTCTCTGTCCCGAGCCCTTCACATTTCTTACAATATCCATATGGACTATTAAATGAGAATGTATTGGGTTGAGGTTCATCATAAGATAGTCCTGTTTCAGGATCTACCAGCATCATAGAAAAGTAGCTATTAAGCTTGGCGACAGTGTCAAAAATCTGGATACTTCCTTGACCATGTTTTAATGCCAAGGCAATGCTCTCCTTCATACGAAAAGACATATTGTCGGATGGTTCTATCCTATCTATTAATACCTCTATGTCATGCACCTGATATCGGTTTAACTGGTATTTGGGTTTGATTTCTACAATTTTTCCATCTACCCTAGCTTTTGTAAATCCCTTTCTTTTTAGTTGAACAAAAAGTTCTCGGTAATGCCCTTTTCGTCTTTTTACCAAAGGGGCTAAAATAAGGTGTGGAGTCTGTTGAAATTTATCAATGATTTTTTTGGTAATTTCCTCCTGTGTCATCCGAAGCATTTTGCGTTTGGTGTCATACGAATATGCCTCCGAAACTCTGGCGTACAACAAACGCAAAAAGTCATAAACCTCTGTGATGGTTCCAACCGTACTTCTGGGGTTTTTTGAAACTGTTTTTTGCTCAATTGCTACTACAGGACTTAATCCTTTAATTGACTCTACATCTGGGCGTTTTAAATTCCCAATGAATTGTCTCGCATAACTCCCATAGCTCTCTAGATATCTTCTTTGACCCTCAGCAAAAATTGTGTCAAAAGCCAAGGAGCTTTTTCCGCTTCCGCTAACACCGGTTATTACTGTAAGTGTATTTCTAGGTATACGGACTGAGAGTTCCTTGAGGTTATGCTCACGCGCTCGAACTATCTCTATGTAATCTTGTTTTTTGGACAAAAAATCTAGGCAAAATGATATTTCAGCCTAAACTATAACCCAAAAAGTTGTTTATAGTTTCTGGATTTTTTGGTAAAATTTTTGGCCATCAACGTCCACTTGTAACAAATAGATACCTGGAGATATTTGATTGAGAAATAAGTGATTGGATTTACCATTAATTAACAACTTACCTTCCAAATTATATAGCTTAAGACGAGCTCTTTGAACATTAACATGCACCTCATTTTCTGTTGGATTAGGGAATACACTTACTGTACCTTGCGACAATTGAGCAATATCTGCATTTCCCTCCACTACAGAATAAGTGGATGAATAGTGGTTATCGTTGGTAGGTACGCCATCTCCATTTGTACACATTGTAACTGCGTAGAATGTAAGAGGACCAACCCCCTGACTTGGTGCAACCCATTGTACGGTCCAAGTTTTTTTATCGCTTGTGCTTGCACCTTGACCATTATGGCCAATATTTCCGCCATTTCGTTTCAATCTAGTTTCATTGTTTTTTAACCATTTGCCAACTTTTTGTTTGGTGTTTGGATTTTCACAAGTTATTTCAAAACCAAAAACACTTTTGCCTGCATCCTCCGCAGTTATAGAAATATCAAACGTATCACCAGGAATGTATTGACCTCCAGTCATATTTGTACTAATCATATTGGTTTGATTTTTTGCTATGGAACCATGGCAATTGACACAAGAAGCTTGATTATCGCCCGGAGATCCTGTATGGCCTAGGACAGCGCTTGGACCAGTTCTGTTTCCTAATAAAACTGCTGCGACGATAAAAAAAGATAAGTAAGTAAAATTTTTATACATAAATGATTATTTGTCAACAACAATAGATAATTTTTGTTTTAAAGAAAAGCATTGTCTTGAAAAAGAAGTACATACATCTTGTTGAACAAACTTTTGAATTCCCTCAAAATAGATTTTCCTTAGATGAAAATTTTGACTTATTGTTCGAAAATATAAACCTTAAAGCCATCGCAAAAAAGTATGGCACACCATTAAAAATCACTTATTTAAATAAAATAGGCGAACAAATAGAAAAATCAAGGATGTGGTTTCAAAATGCCATTAATAGGGCTGCTTTTTCGGGCACTTATCATTATTGTTATTGTACTAAGAGTAGCCATTTCAAATTTGTATTAGAAGAAGTTTTAAGTCATGGAGCACATATTGAAACATCAAGTGCATTTGACATGGTGTTGATAGAAAATTTAAGACGGTCAGGGAAGCTCAATTTGGATAAAAAAATAATTTGCAATGGCTATAAAACAGCTGAATATTTGAATGAAATTGCTCGATTTTTGGAATTAGGGTATAATAATTTGGTGGTAGTCCTTGACAACAAAACAGAGTTGAATAGACTTAAATCTTTGACAAGAAAACCTATCAAACTAGGCATTAGAATAGCAAGTGAAGAAGAACCAAAGTTTGCCTTTTATACTTCACGTTTAGGTATTGGATACAAAGACATATTGCCATACTATAAACTCGCTATTGAAGACGACAAACAAGTTTCTCTCCAAATGCTTCACTTCTTTATTAATACAGGCATTCATGACACTGCATATTATTGGAACGAACTCAGAAAAGCCCTCAATGTGTACACCTCCTTGGCTAAAGTATGTAGCAGTGTTAATGACCTAAATATTGGTGGTGGTTTGCCTATTCCTCATTCTTTAAAGTTCAATTTTGAATATGCAGAAATGGTTAATGAAATCGTTTTACAAATAAAAACCCATTGTTCTGATGCCAATATTCAACATCCCGATATTTACACAGAGTTTGGAAGTTTCACAGTTGGTGAAAGCGGGCTTACTCTTTTTAAAGTTTTAAAGCAAAAGCAACAAAACGATCGTGAAAGATGGAATTTAATAGATGGGAGTTTTATGACTACGCTACCTGATACATGGGCAATAAACAAACGTTTTATTCTTTTCCCTTTAAATGCGTGGGATTATGAATATGAAAGAGTACTTCTTGGAGGGCTTACTTGTGACAGCGATGACTACTACAACTCTGAGCAACATACAAACGCTATTTATCTTCCTAAATTAGAAAAGGAGGATCTCTATATAGGTTTTTTCAATACAGGGGCCTATCAAGAATCATTGTCTGGTTATGGCGGCATCCAACATTGTCTTATTCCCTACCCCAAACATTTATTAATGCGAAAGCTAGAAAACGGCGACCTAGACATTGAAGTATTTAGAGAAGCTCAACAATCAACAGAAATGCTCAAAACATTAGGTTATGACTAAAATATCTAATTTCATCGACACATACTTTTTACACTTCAATGCCGCCTCATTGGCCGAATCAGCAGAAGCCTATAAGGATCAATTACAACAGGGGAATAAAATGATGATTACCCTAGCTGGTGCTATGAGTACTGCAGAAATTGGCAAAATATTGGCGGAAATGATTCGACAAGATAACGTACACATTATTTCTTGTACAGGAGCCAATTTGGAGGAGGATCTGATGAATTTGGTGGCACATAATCACTATAAAAAAATTCCAAATTATAGAAATTTAAGCCCAAAAGATGAACAAGAACTTTTAGAAAAAGGCCTTAATAGAGTCACCGATACATGTATTCCTGAAATTGAAGCATTTAGACGCATTGAAGAACCTTTAGCAAAGAGATGGCTCGAAGCTCACAAAAAAAATATTCAAAAATTCCCACATCAATTTTTGTATGACTTGCTGCGCGAAGGTGATTTGGAAAAACATTATCAAATTGACCCAAAAAATTCTTGGCTTTTGGCTGCTGCTAAAAAGAACTTACCATTGGTAGTTCCAGGCTGGGAGGACAGTACATTAGGGAATATTTTTGCGTCAAAATGTATGCAAAAAACTATAACGTCAGAAACCATAAAAAATGGCATTGAGTACATGATTTGGTTAGCAAAATGGTATAAAGAAAATACCTGTAAAAATGGTATTGGATTTTTTCAGATAGGTGGAGGAATTGCCGGAGATTTTCCTATTTGTGTCGTGCCTATGTTGCACCAAGACATGCAAGAACAAAATATTCCTTTGTGGACATATTTCTGTCAAATTTCTGACTCCACAACAAGTTATGGTTCATATTCTGGCGCCGTACCTAACGAAAAAATTTCGTGGGGGAAATTGGGTGTCAATACGCCAAAATTTATTATCGAAAGTGACGCCTCTATAGTTGCTCCCTTGATTTTTGCAAAAATTTTGAATTGGTAGGAATGCGTATTTTCGCACGAATGAATCCTACCCTAAAAAACTTTATCGGTCCTGTAATCGGACTGCTCATGGGCGCGCTTATCAACATGGCATTAATTTATCTTTTTCTGACCATTTTCCCTTTACCTAGCGGAGTAGAACTCACCGAAAAAAGTTTAAGTGAGAATATACATCGTTTTGAGTTCAAACATTTTGTAGCACCCTTTATGGGCCACGCAGGCGGCACACTAATTGGAGCATGGATAAGTAGTAAAATTATGGTTTCCAATCGATGGATTGGTGCGCTAATTATTGGCCTATTCTTTTTAATTGGAGGCTTTATGGAGGTTTCTGCGAGACCTACGCCCACTTGGTTTGCCGTGGTTGACTTAGGATTGGCATACCTACCTATGGCGTGGTTAGGCTTTCATTGGTCAAAAAATGAGTAATCAACTAGGTGTTTCAGGTGATTCAAGAACCCTTTTTTTTGTCATCTGTAGATCTCGCACCGGCTCAAACCTACTCATTGATTGTTTACATCAGCACCCAGATATTCGGATTTGGGGAGAAATCTTTAAAAACCAAAAAATTACAACGCAAAAACTAATAAGCACATGGAAAAAATCCAGAGAGAAGGTTCTCGGCTGTAAACTTTTTTATTACCATTCAAAAAATGGTGCAGGCGATGTTTGGACGTTTCTTGATCAAAATCCAAGCGTTAAGTTCATTCACCTCACAAGAAAAGACAGAGTGCGGACAGTTATTTCTCAAGCCATTGCAACACACACCAAAGTTTGGAAGCAAAAATGGCCATTATCCCTGCCTTTATTTTTTAAAAAGATAAGCATTGACCGCAACTGGTTAGCTACTGAACTTGAAAAAACAGAGAATTGGGAAAGAGAATTTCGAAATCGTTACAAAGACAGATCTATTCTAGAAATTTGTTATGAAGATTTGGTTGCAGATCCGGAAAAAAGCTTGGATAATTGCTTTGATTTCTTAGGCCTCAAACATGTGAATATACAAATTCGATTACACCAGCAAAATCCTGAAAAAATAGAAACCTTAGTAAAAAACTGGGCTGAAATAGAGCCATTGTGCAGGAGGAAACAATAACACTTCAGCGATTTTCTTGCTTATTGCCTTTTCGAATGATGAGAATTCCGATAACAATGACCAACACGGCCGCTAATTGAATCCATCCTACCTGTTCACCATCTAACCAACCTATAAATAATGCAACAAAAGGGATAAGATAAGTGACAGAGGAAGCAAAAACTGCACTTGAAATTTGTATCAGCCTATTAAAAAGGATGAGCGCAAAAGCAGTTCCAATTATACCTAGTAGCCCGATAGCAAAAACAGATTGGAGAACTTCTTGACTATTTAAATTAGGAAGTGGAAATGAAAAGAATATTAGAACAGCAGGCAAAAACAGCGTCCCTAAGGGTAAACTTGCTATCATAAGTGGCGGATATTTTGATAATTTTAATTTCAAAATATTCACGTTCAAGCCATACATAAATGTTGCCAATACAATCCAAAGCGCCATGGGTGAAAATTGAAGTTCACCATTTGCTTTCCAAGTGAGCAATACAAAAGAACCTATAAAGCCAATCATCACGCCGAGCATTTTGTACTTATCGAGAGACATCCGAAAAATAGCCAAGCCGGTGAGCAGTGCAAAAATTGGTGTAAGAGAATTTAAAGCACCAGTAGTAGAACTAGAT
Source organism: Bacteroidetes bacterium MED-G17 (assembly GCA_002457675.1). Classification (GTDB taxonomy): domain Bacteria; phylum Bacteroidota; class Bacteroidia; order NS11-12g; family UBA9320; genus MED-G17. The sequence goes on along the minus strand of NTKK01000001.1, from coordinate 49,519 downwards.
ACCGATGTTTGCGCATAAGCAAATAAAAAAGAAGGTATCCCATTTCCTACAAGGCCAGTCAAAAAAATCCAAATTCTATCTTTTTTTTCAACTCTGTTGACATAAGGTATGATAAATGGTAATAAAGAAAACCCAGCAATACCAATGCGCAAAGACGCAATTTGAATTGGCGCCAAAGCATGCAGACCAATTTTCATTAAAATGAAACTACTGCCCCAGATTAAACCAAGAATAATTAGCAAAAAACCAGCGACAAATTTTGTGTTGTACAAGAGAATACAAGCTTAGTTAATCTATAGAATAACAGCCTTACTTTTCTAAAGTTTCTAGTAGCCTTTTTATTCTATCTTCCATTTTTTCGTTGCTTAAACTATTTCTATTTAATCTGTCTACCATTATTGGGAATGAAAAAGGAGAAGGTTTGCTCAACTTTTTTACAACAATTTCTTGCGTACTTATTCGAGACAGTGCGAGAAAAATACGTTGTTCATCTAATTGTTCAAAAAGTACTTCATCAAAAGCTTGCCGAAGCAACAAGTTTTCTGGATCATAATCGTTAAATACATCAAAAAAGAGTTGTGCATTTGCCTGTAAATGTTTGTCACCGTGCAATTTATTTGGGTATCCTTTGAAAGTCAAACCAGCAATAGAGGCGATGTCTCTAAATTTTCGTTTTGCCATGATTGTTTGATTGGTGCTATCTTGAATATCCCGAAGTAAATTTTTTGTTGAAAATAAGTCTTCTTCTAGGGCTTGGAAAATTGGAATTTCCTTAGCCGAAACTATTTCAAATCCATAATCATTCATTGCCAAACTAACTGACATAGGTGCTATTTTACTTATTCTGTGTGCCAAAATCATGCTCAAACCTTCGTGTATTTTTCTTCCTTCAAATGGATACATGAAAATATGATGACCCTCTTGGCTTTCGAAAGTTTCAATCAAAAACTCGGTAGGTAAAGGCACCAAAGACCTCTTCTTTTGAAGCTTTAGTAAAGGGTTTAGTTTCCGCATTTCCGGTCCAAACTTTGCTTCAGACAAGGAAAGTTCTTCTCGCAAGAGATCAGAAATTTCACTTGTTAAGCTCATTCTTCCGCCCATCCAAGAAGGTACCACGGCCGACCTTTTTTTAGATTTTTTCACCCTTACCTCCATACCTTTTACTTCTAACAAATCATATACTGCACCGGCAAAAGTAAAGGCGCTTCCTATGTTTAATTTACTGATAAAATACTCTTCTATATGTCCTAAAACTTTTCCATTTTGCAGCTTAACTTTAAGATTTGTTTCACTTACAATAGCACCTATACTTAGCCTGTGGCGCATGGCAATTCGTTTATTTTTAACAATAAATTTTCCATTTTCGTCCTCTACTTTTCTAAATTCTTCATAGGCCTGCAAGCCCTTACCCCCAAATTGAATAAAATGTAAACACCAAGAAAACTCACTTTCAGTCAATAAAGAAAAACAACTCGTTTTCTTTATCCGTAAAAAAATTTCATTTGGGTCAAATCCGCCTCCCACTGCTAAGGTCACCAAAAATTGGATAAGAATGTCAAAACACAATTGCATGGGTTCTCGAGCTTCAAACATTTCTCTTTCTATGGCCTTCTTTAATGCAGATGCCTCGATTAACTCTAAGGCATTTGTTGGCAAAAAATAAAGCTTGCTGGGTAAATTAGGCCCATGGCCACTTCTTCCTCCACGTTGTGCGAATCGAGAAATACCCTTCGGACTACCTACTTGAATAACCGTATCAACAGGGCGAAAGTCAACACCCAAGTCTAAGCTAGAAGTGCAAATGACAGCCTTCAAGCTACCAATATGCAAAGCTTCCTCGACCCACTGTCTTACCTCTTTACTCAAACTTCCGTGATGCATAGCGAGGAGCCCAGCAAAATGTGGATTTGCATCCAAAATTTTTTGATACCAAATTTCTGCTTGCCCACGTGTGTTGGTAAATATCAAGCTTGTTTTTGCATTTTTAATTATAGGATCAATTTGTTTGGACATCGTAAGACCCAAATGACCTGCCCATGGGAGTTTTTCAATTTTTGGTGGCAATAAAGTATTGACATCCATCTTTTTTTTGATCTTACTTTTAACCAAAATGGCATTTTCTCCTGCCAATACTTTTTTAGCTTGTTCCAAATTGCCTATTGTAGCCGAAATCCCCCAAATGCTTACCTTGGGTTGATACATTTTAAATGCTGCTATAGCTAATTCAATCAAAACACCCCTTTTATTTCCAATCAATTCATGCCATTCATCTACAACTACGCAATCGAGATTTTTGAATAATTTTTCTCTGTTTTTGTTAGCCAACATAATATGAACACTTTCAGGAGTAGTGACCAAAACTTGAGGTGGCGATTTCATTTGCGCTTGTTTTTTTGCCGAAGGAACATCTCCATGTCTGAGCGCCACGCGCCATGAAATTTTCAAATCCAAAGTAGCAGTTTCAATTGCTTGGTGTATATCCGTTGAAAGTGCTCTTAGGGGAGTAATCCACAAAACTCTAATTCCACTTTTTGGTTTCTCAAAGCCGTGTTTCACTAAGAAAGGTAAAGCCAATGCATAAGTTTTACCACTACCCGTTGGCGCATTTACCAAGCCATTTTTACCATCGTAATAATTCTTTGCAGCAGTTTTTTGAAAATCATACCAAATCCAGTTGTTTGATGTAAACCAAGTTTGAATCTTTTCAAGAAATATTATCTTTTTCAAGTGACTACAGGTTAAACAATTTTAACTTAAAAATAGTCTTTATTCGCTTTGGGCGGTGTACTTTTGGCTTCCTAGTGGGTTTGCAAAAAATTGACATCCCAAAAGCGCTGCTTTCAGAGATAGAAATAGCCTATTTATGGGAATACCCTATTGAAGGAATTGAAGAAAAAGAAAAATCTTGGCACATATTTTTTAGACCAGAAAATGCAGAAATCATACAATCATTTTTTAAAAATAAAAGTATTCCAAATGTTGTAACTGAAACCTTAACGGAACAAAACTGGAATGCCACGTGGGAAGAAAATTATCCTCCTGTTTTAGTAAATAATGTAGCGCATATATTGGCTCCGTTTCATAAAAAATCAACTCAAATACTGCCTCAAATTATTATAAACCCTTCCATGGCATTTGGTACAGGACATCATGAAACAACATCAGGTTTACTAGAGCTTATGAACGGCCTAGATTTTCAAAACAGAACACTATTGGATATGGGCTGCGGTTCAGGGGTTTTAGGAATTTTCAGCGAAATAAAGGGAGCAAAAGAAGTACTGTTGGTTGATAATGATCAAAATTGTGTCGAAAATACCAATCAAAATATCCGCTTAAATAAGTGCCATAATTCAAAAGTGATTTTAGGAACTATTGAAAATATAAAAGATCAAAAATTTGACTTTATTGTATCAAATATTACAAAAAACGTCAATCTCCAATTTTTGGCTGATTTTGATATAATGTTGAAAGAAAATGGCGTTCTGATCATAAGTGGCTTTTTAATTGAAGATAAGCAGGAAATATTGAATAAATCCAAAAAGTATGATTTTAGCTTACAAAATGAATTTGAAAAAAATAATTGGTGTGGACTTCAATTTGGTCGCTAATAAAAAAACTACACTCTGCATAGGTGCCATTTTATTCTGTACTCTAGCTTGGTCTCAACCAAAGTCTTTTTCGCAAAGACCTGAAGTTTTTATTGATGAACTGTTTGAGTTTCTGCACAATTCAAACGATAAAAAAACCTCTTCTATGTTAAGTGAATTTGAAGCGCAATTTTTGGGAAACTCTTTTTCCGAGGAAAATAAAAGACAGATTATACAATTGAGCAATATGATGTTATTGCAAAAAGCAACAATGGAAAATTTTTCATTACTCCTGCAAACCATTCTTTTGGGAAATGATTCTTCAAAAATTGACCGAGATCAATATAGTGATTGGCTTCAATATAGTCTTCCTATACTTAGAAAAAACAAAAAGAGATATTTAGAAATATTAGAAACCTCGAAGGGTTTATTTAATGAATACATCTTTTTCGTAAGTAAATCAAAAAAATGGTATACCAATCCAACAGATTATAAATTACGTTTTGAAAAAAATGATCTGCTAATCACTTATAAAAATATCACCCTATACGCACAAGCCATTGGTGGAGAAGACAAGATAAAAATTAAAAATACCTCAGGGACCTTTCGTCTAAGCGATAAAAGTTGGACTGGAAAAGATGGGACCATTGACTGGCAAAGGGTAGGACTTGCTCCTGAAAATGTTTTTGCAAGCTTTGATGATTATATGCTAAGACTCAATAGTGGATTTTTTGAAGCGGATTCAGCACTTTTTACATACAAAGGCATTACGACTGAAAAATTGCTCGGAAAACTTACCGATAGATTAAGCAGCAAAAGACTAACTCAAGAAGACACCATCTTTAGTGACGCAAAATTTCCGCTTTTTGAATCTTACAGAAACGATATCTCCTTAGGTGATTTCGCGAACAATAGGATATCCTTAACCGGTGGATTTAAGATGAAAGGAAACACTTTTTATGGAAAAGGGAATAGCAAAGATCCAGCCATTATAAAAGTAAAATATAAAGATAAAATCAAAATGAAAGCCAGCGCAGAATTATTTGCTATAAGTCCAATAAGACTGTCTTGTCCAGATGCTCAACTAACTTTTTATACAGACAGTGGAACAATCAGCCACCCAAGAATCAATATAGTTTTTGACATAAAGAATGAAGAAATTTTAGCCATTCGAGGAGAAGAAGGGTTCGAACGATCTCCATTTATCAACAATGATCACCAAATGGAACTTTATGTAGACGAAATGATTTGGAACATTAACCAAGATTTTATGTCTTTCAAAATGTCCCAACCAGACGCCACAGCAAATTTTGAGTCTACAAAATTCTTTAAAGAATTTAGATATGAACGTATAGGTAGAATGTTACCGTTCAACCCAATCAATAGAATAGAACGATATGCGGTAAAATATAGAACACGTGACTTTACTTTAGAAAAATATGCCAAAGCACACCGCAGTACAGCAGATAAAATGAAGTCACAAATTATACAGCTTGCTGACAATGGGTTTATATCGTATAATCTACAAAACGATACCATACATGTTTTTTCTAAAGTTATTCATTATAGCAATAGCCATCGAAAAATTACTGATTATGACGTTTTAAGATTTCGTTCGGTTATCGGAAAAAAACCCAATGCCACCCTCTCTTTCATAAACAATGAGATGCACCTTCAAGGTGTTCGACTATTTCAGTTTAGTGATTCACAAAACGTGTTGGTAAAACCATATGAGCAAGAAGTATTTTTAAAACATGGTAGAGACTTAAGATTTGGCGGTATTCTTCGTGCAGGAAGGCTTCAGTTTTATGCCAAGAACTTTGAGTTTAGCTATAAAAAATTTGATATTGAAAGTCAACTCATTGATTCGCTTCGCCTATTTTTCCCTGAAAATAATGAAAGCGTTAAGATTAAAGGAATCAATTCTGTACTCACAAATCTAAATGGAATAATAAAAATTGATAACCCTCAAAATAAGTCTGGATTAAAAAACTTCCCAACATACCCAAAATTCATAAGCCGGGGTACCTCATTGGTACATTATGAAAAGCCAGAAATTCATGAGGGGGCATATAAAAAGGATGATTTTCGTTTTGAGGTAGAACCTTTTACCATAGATAGTCTAGACAACTTTACTAGAAAAGGGATTCGATTCCCCGGGGTTTTCAAATCAGCTGGAATAGTACCCGACATGTCTCTAGAAATTTATATTATGGATGATTACTCTTTGGGGTTTAAAAAAGCAATTACTCCGTACACACTTTATGGGGGTAAGGGACGAGGAGAAATTTCTTTGAGTTTAAGTAATCAAGGATTTTATGCGAGTGGAAATATCGTATATCAAGGTGCTGAATTTAATTCAGATAATATTTTACTTCTACCAAAAAATCTTTCTACGAATGCCAAAAAATATCGGCTTGCGAAAAACGGAAAATACCCCAGTATAGCTGCTGACAACATAGACATATCTTGGTCGCCTGATGAAGAAAATTTATCCTTGAACACCAGGAATGAGAAAATTAGTATCCTACAAAATGGACAAACATTCCAAGGCATTTTAAACCAGACGCCAACTGAAATTACTGGAAACGGCCGGTTGGATTGGGCTGAAGCAAAAATTAATTCTAAGAAGCTAGTATTTGGTACAAATAAATCCTTTTCTGACTCTGCGGAAGTACAAATTAAATCTATTGATGGAAGCCAAATAGCCATTAAATCTAGCTATATCAATGTGTCGGTTGATTTCAACACAAGACTAGGAAAATTTAGCTCAGACAAGCCAGATGAATTTACCCAAATGCCACAAAATTTATTCTCTACCAATTTAGGTGATTTTATTTGGGATATGGACAAAAAGACCATAGCCTTTAAACGTAACAATGCCGTAGCTAAAGAGAATGGTATTTTCAAAAGTGAAAATCCAAGCCAAAAGGGACTTCAATTTATGAGCTCATACGCTACGTTCGATATGAATACGAGCCAGATTACTGCCTTCGACGTTCCTTACATTGACGTTGCAGATTCAAGGGTTTTTCCTTTCGAAAAAACTGTCAAGATTGGGCTTCAAGCAGATATTGAGCGACTCAAGCAATCCAAAATACTTGCCTCAAGAGAAAATAAATTTCACCAACTCTTTAACTGCGATCTGAAAATAATTAGTAAATACGAACTAAGCGGGAATGGCAAGCTCATTTATAAAGATAAATTTAAAAGCGGCCAAGAAATGTATTTCAAACGAATATTTGTAGAGAAAGACAGTTCAATCGTCGCAAAAGGATATGTTTCAGACTCCATGATATTCTATATCTCGCCAAAGATTGCATATCGAGGGAAAGCAAAATTGAGTAGTCAAGAAAAATTTATAGCTTGGGAAGGCTTTGTAAAGCCTATCCACAAATTTGACAGTATAAAAACCCGTTATCTGAGATTCGCAGATCAACCCAATCCTACAAGGGTAATTGTCAATGCGAACAATCCTAAAGACCCTGACCGACGAAAACTGTTTACAGGTATTTCATTAACTAGGGATTCACTTCATGCATATCCAAGTTTTTTTAGCCCAAAAATCTCTTACCTACATGCCTCATTAAATCAAGATACGGGAATATTTTTTTACGACGATAAGTCCCACATTTTTTTTGTAGGAGATAGCAATAAACTTTTAAATGGCTCATTGAAAGGAAATTATATTGGATTTAATGACCAAACAGGTGACATTACCGCCGGAGGAAAATTTGACCTGAATATGGACTTTCAAGACCAAGTTTCTTCCATATCTAGCGGAAATTTTGTAAAAAAGAGCAGCGATAGTGTTTTTATGATAGATGCTTTTTTAGGGCTAAATCTATTGCTCCCAAAAACGGCCTACCAAAGTATAATAGAAGTTATCCAGAATAAAGGAAATGGATTGGCAAAAATTGCCGTATCCAACAAAAAATTACTAGGGCATATTGCTGAATTTTTGTCAGAAAAGAAATTGAAAAAAGTAGAAGAAAAATTAGAAGAAAATGGCAGCCTTGAACTTCCCAAAGAATTAGAAAGACATTTTACCATAGCTTCTATAAAATTATTTACGCAGGCCAAGATGAATAGCTTAATAAGTGTAAAACCTATTTCTCTAATTAGCATTGATAACGAAAAAATTAATCAAGAAATTAACAGCAAAATGGAGATCAATATCAAGCGTTCTGGTACTAGATTTAAATGGTATCTTGAAATTGATAAATACAATTGGTTTTACTTTGACTTCTTTAGAGGGAATTTGATGGTTTATTCAACTGAAGAGCTATTTAATCAAAGTATTTTGGATAGAAAACAGATGAAAGAAATCAACCGAAAAGGATACTACGTTCGGTTGGCAAGTCCAAGAACTGTTACCCGTTGGCTTGATAAAATTAATCTTTATGAATAGTCAAGAAATCTTATTGTTATGCACTTTTTTCGCTCTGGGTTCTATACCTTTTGCCATTTTGGTGGGTCTTATTTTTTTCCAAACTGATGTAAGAAATCAAGGAAGCGGAAATCCAGGGGCAACAAATGTAGCACGGATACTTGGGAAAAAAGCTGGCCTTAGCGTATTATTCTTAGATGCAGCAAAAGGATTTACTCCAGTTTTGTATTGGTCTTTACATGTAGATTATACTTCATCAATCTTGGCAGGGTTTGCTGCTGTTTTGGGGCATTGTTTTAGTCCCTTTCTCAAAGGTAAAGGGGGTAAAGGTGTTGCAACGCTCTTAGGCATTAGCCTGGCATTTGATTGGCTCTTGGCCTTAAGTTCGATTGCTGCGTTTGTGTTAACCACTTTATTGACAAAAATTGTTGCCCTTGGTAGCCTAATAGCCATTTTTACTTTTTTCATATTGGGTATTTTTATTTTTGGTCATCAAGAAATTTATTTTTTGATTTTCGGATTTTCCTCAATGCTTTTAACTTTGTATACTCACAGGAAAAATCTTCAAAGAATCTTGGATGGATCAGAAAACAAAATTTAAATAATGATTGATTTTCAATATACACCCGAAAAAATAGAATTGACCGAAGAGGTGGACTTACTAAAAGGTGAAAACAACATTATTTTATATAATGATGATGTGAACACTTTTGATTGGGTAATTGACTGCCTAATTGATTTATGTAAACATACACCAGAGCAAGCGGAGCAGTGTGCCTATTTAGTTCATTATAAAGGTAAGTGTGATGTAAAAGCTGGAAGTATAGAAACTCTTGAACCTATTTGTAATGACCTCTGCAGAAGAGGGCTGAATGCCAAAATTGAATAGTTTTAAAAACAAATTAAACCAGATAATCTTATTAATATATGACCCAAACAGAAATTTTAAATCGATTGAAAAATGGTAACCTCAAATTTGTTGAAGACAAATTAAAAGGAGGCAATAACGACCAATCAAGAAGAAATGCATTAACCAGTGGCCAGTCACCTTTTGCTATCGTACTTAGTTGTGCGGATAGTAGAGTAGTCCCAGAGATGCTGTTTGATACTGGATTGGGTGAACTTTTTGTTATTCGGGTAGCAGGCAATATTGCAAATGCATCAAGTATTGCAAGTATTGAATATGCAGTAGCTCACTTAAAAACAAGCCTTATAGTTGTTCTAGGACATGAAAGTTGTGGTGCTGTCAAAGCCGCGATAAGTGGTGGCGACTTAGGAAAAAATTTAAATCACTTGGTATCCTATATTAACCCTGCGGTTAAATCAGGATTGGCAGAAAAAGAAACGATTCATTCAAACGCCAGACTAAATGCGGAAAGATTACTGAGTGATTCAGAAATCATAAAATCTGCCGCAGATGAGGGAAAAGTAAAAATCGTATCGGCGTATTATAATCTTTCCAGCGGAGTAGTTGACTTTTTAAACGCATAAAAAAAGGCATCTAAAAAGATGCCTTTTTTTATATTCTTGTATTTATTTATTAACGAACTACGTTCATTTTTTTGGTGACTTGATATCCTTCCGATACCAAGGTGTAAAAGTAGATACCTGAATTTAATTGTGATGCATCTATTGTTATCACGTGGTTCCCTTTATTCATAAACCCTAAGTCATTCGTCATGACTTGTTTACCAGCCAAATCAAAAACCTTTAAACTTATATCACTTGCTTCACTCAAGTAGATGGTTACGTCAGTTTGGTAAGCAAAAGGATTTGGTGTATTCTGATTTACTACAAAAATTTCTGATGCTCTTTTCAATTGCTCGCTCCCCAAAGTATGCTGACCTATGGCGTTGGTCGTTATCTCAGAAGTGGGTATCGCCGCGTAATAAATTTCTACTTTTTCATTTGGATGCAAGCCTGTATTTCCATTGTTCTGCAAATTGGTACCGGGGATGTCATCTACCTGAAAAATCATATGCAAGAAATCATCTGCTTTCTTGGCAACACAACCGAATGTTGCTTCTTTTTGTCGCATTTGGGTAACATTTTGTGGGCCGTTCCAAGTAAGTCCACCATCGGTGGAATAAGAGACCAACACATCCCTAAAATTGGCATTGAACAAGCTAATATCTGTTTCAATCGCTGAAGAGTAAGTTACATATATGGTACCGTTTGCGTCTACTGACGCACTTGGCTGTGAAACAATACTGGTGTTTCCATAACGGGCAGCAAAGCTGGCATCTGTAGGTAAATTTCCAGTAGCATCTAGAGAGGCAAAAGTTTCATTTGTGATATCTAGCTGATCGTTGGCATCCATATCAATAGAACCGCCCGCCAAACGAGAAGAATCGATACCTTCTTTCCAATGTCTCAATTGACTGGTGCCCGGCCAAAAGCTATACCCATCTTCAGTGGTATCATTATCTGCAACATAACTTAGACCCCAAAAGGCGTGAATTTTGCCATCATTATCGATCAAAACGTCTACAGAACCGTCATTTGTTGGAACTCTACCTTCTGCAGTTTGTTCATCAAACGGCATGTATTGATTGCCATCAAAAGGAGTGTAAGCAAAAGAATCAGCTATTATTCGAGTAAAGTTTTGGCCATAATTTGTTGATTTCCATACAGCAACTTCATTACCCACGCCGCCAATACAAATCGCTACAATACTGTCTTTTGCATCAATGGCATAGGTATCACCACCGCCGTTATCATATTTTGTATTATCATATCCTGGCAACAACACATGTTGAATATCCCAGGTAGATCCACCATCCGAAGACTTGGAATAAGTTGTTGGACTGGAAATTCCGTTTATCGTAACAACCGGCACACCTGCGTCTTCACTCGCCCAATAATTGGAAATGGTATAAATGTTGTTTCCACTAGATGCTGTTCTATTCCAAATCGGCACTCTTTCGTCTGATGTTGTTACATCATCCAAAACACGGCTTCCATTTCCGTCGGTAAATGTTGTACCCTGTCCTGTATTCTTAGCCAATACAAAACCTCCATCATTTGAGGAGTGCGCCATGACAAATTCTGAACCATCTGCCAACTTACCGATAGAAGGCCACCCAGTTCTAACTACAGACTCTATTCTTGTATCTACAGGAGATTGCCAATTAATCCTATCCATACTATAATTATAACCTGTACCTCTTTCGGGCCAACCTGAAGAGTTGTTTGGTGAAGTAGTCCAAACTGCAGAAACTGCTCCGTTATCGAGAAGGTGAATTCTTCTACCAACAGAAGCATTGGTTTGAAGATCATAAAATGTTTCGCCTATTTTAATAAAATCATAGTTGATTAGTTTATTTAAAACTTTCGTTGTTTGAATTGTATGCGAAGCAACATTTTGAGAATTTAGGTATGATTTTACACCAGTTCGTATAATTTCTCCTTTTTGCGCTTGATTCGCTTCTAAACTTAGTTTAGGAGGTTTAACCGTTTGTCCAACAGCAGTAATACACAAAATAAATAGTAGTTTTATTAATAAAAATTGCCTCATAGCAAGTCAAATTTAACTTAAATTTAATTCTAAATATCAATTTTATTATTTGAATTCAAGCAAAATACCTAACTCTTTGAGCAATTCAAATTCACTCCTTTGATTTCCTATGATGCCCTTGGCTTGTAAATCTATCTTACGAACAACCTCTATATTTTTGATTATTTTCTCACTGTTCATTCTTGTAGCAAAATTTTGAATCGCTTTATTCATCTTGAAGCGCTCTGAAGGCTGATTAATTGCGATTAACGTTTTTGAAAAGAAGTTGAAAAGTGATGAAATCACCACAACTGGTGGCACCTTTTTCGGGTTTTGACCAAAAAACTGTAGTATCTTCATTGTTTTTTCAAAGTTGCCTTTTCCAATAGCCTGTTGCAATTCATAAATATTGTACTCCTTATCAATTGAGGCAAAATGAAAAAATTGACCTTCGCTGATGGTATCCTCACCTTTCCTTAAACTATTTTTTATTCGATCAATAGTATGGGCAATAAGCTGAACCTTATTACCAAAAAATTCAACAAATAGTTGTGAAATTTGTGAAGATATCTTTAGTCCACAATCAGCACCATACGCATGAACAAATGCTGGTATTTCATAATCCCTAATTTCTTCGCTAGAAAAGACCAAGTGTTTTTTTATGGATTTACCCAACTTACTATTTGACCGAATTTTACCGTTTCTGTACACCACAATTAACTTGGTTGTCGCCACAGGATCTAGCATATACTTTTCTAATTGTTCTAATGAACGGCACTGTTGTGCCTCTTTTAAAATGACCACTTGGTGTTTGGACATCATCGGCAACCTTCTACAAGTTGCTATAAGGTCGGTAGCATGTATCTCTTTGCCATAAAAAACACTGAGGTTGAACGCTTTTTCGGTTTCTGTAAGTAGCCTGTTTTCCAACAATTCCAAAGCTTTATCAATAAAATACCCCTCTGCGCCTTGTAATACGGCAACAGGTGGCAATTTTTCTGACTCTATTCGATCGGAGATATCCTTAATTTGCAATAAAATATTTGTTTTGGAAGACATTTGCTTTCTAGATATACGAATTAAACAAAAGGAAATGGATGGGAAAATCCATATTTTCTCTATTCTGCGAAAAAAATACCTCCAAAAGACACCTGAAGAATTGGTTAGACAATGCTTTGTAAACTATCTCATAAGCAATAAAGGATACCCAAAATCACTCATGAAAGAAGAGTATTTTTTGACTTATAATGGCCAAAAAAAAAGAGCTGATTTAGTAGTTTTTGATCAAAATCTTAAGGCTCAACTTTTGGCTGAATTTAAAGCCCAAAGTGTAAGCCTAAGCCAATCTGCAGCTTTACAAATTGCGAAATATAATTTCCACATGCAAGTTCCTATTTTGGTAATATCTAATCTAGATCAAACTTATATTTTTAAGAAAAAACAAGAAGAATTTATTGGTTTGGCAGATATTCCTTTGTATAAGAATTTAACTCTTTAATTTTCCTATAAACTTAGAATCCTATTTTTGTCACCTGTGTTTGGAATTCTAATTATTGTGGTTTTTGTTTTGGGCTATGCATGCATTGCGCTAGAACACAATATAAAAGTAGATAAAGCTGCTTCTGCGCTCATAACAGGTATGGTTTGTTGGACCATTTATGTTTTTTCTCTGCATGGAGGGCACGAAATAAGTCATGTTATAGAACATGGTGATGAATCAATCGCTTTTAGAGGTGGGCTCGTGCACCACTTATTTGAAATTGCAAGTATTTTGTTTTTCCTTCTTGGTGCAATGACCATTGTTGAGTTGGTAGATGCCCACGAAGGTTTTTCAATCATTACCGACCGAATAAAAACAAAAAATAAAGTTTCCCTGCTTTGGATTTTATCCATTCTTACTTTCTTTTTATCCGCTGCTTTAGACAATTTAACTACTTCAATTGTGATGGTATCCTTGCTTCGTAAGCTCATAAAGGATACAGGAACAAGATGGTTTTTTGCAGGTATTATGATTATTGCAGCAAATTCAGGAGGAGCATGGTCTCCAATTGGCGATGTAACAACAACGATGCTATGGATTAAAGGACAATTACCCAACGTTCCTCTGATGATAGAAACCTTAATAATTCCTAGTATGGTTTCTTTAATTGTTCCATTAATTGCATGTTCCTTGATACTAAAAGGAGAAGTTGAAAGACCAATGGCAAGTCATAGTGCAGAACACTATTTAAAGCCGATATCCAATACCGTAAAGCTAGTCATCTTCATTGCTGGAGTGTTGGGACTATTGTTCGTGCCCGTTTTTAAAACCGTTACCCATCTGCCACCTTTTATGGGTATGATGCTTAGCTTGGGCGTCCTTTGGACAATTACCGAAATATTACATAAACGGAATTTAAACAATGCAGAAAGAAAGCACCTAACCGTGGTAAGTGTGCTGCAAAAAATAGACGTTGCCAGTGTTTTATTCTTCCTTGGAATACTTATGGCAGTTAGTGCTTTGCAGGAATTTGGACACCTGAATTCAGTTGCACAAGCGCTCGACAGCAAGTTGAAAAATATGTATGCCATTAATATGTTGATTGGTTTGCTGAGTGCGCTAGTAGACAACGTACCATTGGTAGCTGCAGCGCAAGGAATGTATGAGATTATGCCCTCAGAAACTAATGATTTATGGTTGAAAAATTTTGTTGCCAACGGATCATTTTGGCAATTTTTAGCTTATTGCGCTGGTACAGGAGGTAGCGCATTAATCATTGGATCTGCTGCAGGAGTGGCAGTAATGGGTTTAGAAAAAATAGACTTTTTTTGGTATTTGAAAAAAATTAGTTGGCTAGCTATTTTAGGATATTTTGCTGGTGCAGCTACCTACATTTTGATGCACTAATTATGTACAATAAACACAAAATTGCGGTTGTTCTTCCTGCTTATAATGCAGAGCAAACTTTAGAGAAAACCTATAAAGAAATTCCGCATCACTTGGTAGACGAAATTATCTTAGTGGACGATGCAAGTAAAGATAAAACATCTGTTATTGCCCAGAAATTAGGCATTCGACATATTGTTATTCACCAGCAGAATAGAGGGTATGGAGGAAATCAAAAATCCTGTTACAAAAAAGCATTAGAATTAGGAGCAGATATCATAATTATGCTTCATCCTGACTATCAGTACACACCCAATTTGGTTGAAGCAATGGTTAGCATTATTGGGAATAAAGTATATCCAGTAGTATTTGGCAGCCGTATTTTAGGTAAAGGAGCCTTAAAAGGGGGAATGCCTCTTTATAAGTATATAGCAAATAGGTTTTTAACTTTGGCCCAAAATATCATCATTGGCCAAAAATTATCAGAATACCATACAGGATACCGTGCCTATCATGCGGATGTATTAAGATCGATATCGTTCGAAAAAAACTCCGACGACTTCATCTTTGATAACCAAGTAATTGCCCAAATATTTAGCAAGGGTTTGGAAATTGGAGAGGTAACTTGTCCAACCAAATATTTTGATGAAGCATCATCTATAAACTTTAAAAGAAGTTTGAAATATGGACTTGGGGTTTTAAAAACTTCTATAGAATTACGCTTACACATTTGGGGAATTGTAAAATCAAACAGATATACCTAATTTGAGACATGCTTCAGCATTATGAATATTGGCTTTGATGCAAAACGGATTTTTCAAAACAGCACTGGTCTCGGTAACTACAGCCGCGACCTGGTTCGAAATTTAGCTAATCAATACCCAGAGAACAAGTATGTTTTATTTGGTAAACCACAAAAAAATAAAAGCCAATATCATCATGAATTTAGTCATTCTTCTAAATACAAGCTTGTGCAACCTAAGAATAGAAATAATTATCCTATTTGGAGACGTTATGGGGTGTTAAATCACTTGCAAGACATTGATATATTTCATGGGTTAACCAATGAACTTCCTGCCCTCGAAAAAAAGAAAATACCAAAAACGGTAATAACCATACATGATTTAATTTTTAAAATTTTTCCTAAAAACTACTCTTCCATTGACCGACAGATTTACAACAATAAAGTACGAAAAGGTTTAAAAATAGCGGATAAAGTTGTTACGATAAGTGAACATACAAAAAATGATTTGACAAGATTTTACGCAATTGAAGAGTCAAAAATTGAAGTTATTCCGCCAAATATCCACCCAATATTTTTTGCAAAAAGCAGCTCAACCGCAACACACAACTTACCTGACAATTATTTTCTTTTCGTGAGCAGTGTTTTAGAAAGAAAAAATTTGTTGGGTATAATAGAAGCTTATCGTCTTGTTGTCAAAAAATTAAATAGCAAAGTAGTGGTAATAGGTAAAGGAAAAAGCTATCTCAAAAAATGCAAACAAAAAATTGCGCAATACAACTTGGAGAAGTACTTTCTGTTTCTAGAAAATATAGAGACCATGGAAGAACTAAAATCAATTATGTCCAAAAGTAAGGGGCTTCTTTACCCGTCTTTTTACGAAGGTTTTGGAATCCCTTTGGTGGAAGCTATGCTATGTAAAATACCTATTTTGTGTTCGAATACATCCTCAATGCCATCTGTAACCAATCATCTGGCTACATATTGTAATCCTGAGAGCTATGAAGATATTGCTGATAAGTTGTTGATTTTTGGTGATACTTCGTCAGTTACAATAGCACAAGCATATGATTATGCCCAAACAAGCTTTAACAAACAAATTTTAACTGAAAAGTTGGTAGCCATTTATACCAATCTACTTTAACTTTTTAGCTTAATTTCGCCATTCTTGAAACCAAAATTTTTTCCAAAAGAAAGCGTACTTTTTGTTTGCTTGGCGGGGATATTTATCACAAACGCGCTTTTAGCTGAGTTTATAGGTGTTAAAATTTTTTCGGTTGAAAAAAGTTTGGGTATTCCCTCCAATTTTCTGGGTATTGGTTCATTCGACATGACTGCAGGTGTCTTGCTTTGGCCTTTTGTTTTTATACTTACAGACATAATCAATGAATATTTTGGAAAAAGAGGCGTGTTTTTTTTGTCATGCTTAACAGCAATTTTGATTTCCTATGGTTTTTTGGCTATAGGTTTAAGTATAAAAACAACACCTGCCTCCTGGTGGCCAAGCATCAACCAAACAAAAGGTATAGAAAATATGCAAACGGCCTATAAAGTCATTTTTGGGCAAAGTAACTGGATTATTGTAGGAAGCTTGGTTGCTTTTCTTGTAGGTCAGGTTTTAGATATATTGATATTTCAATCTATCAAAAAGAGAACTGGAGAAAAATATGTTTGGTTTAGAGCTACTGGCTCCACGCTTATTTCCCAATTAATTGACAGTTTTATTGTACTGTTTCTTGCTTTTTATGTTGGCGCCGGCTGGTCTTTTGACTTGGTCCTTTCTATCGCTTGGATAAACTATATTTATAAACTTGTTTTGGCTATATTACTAACACCACTATTATATATAGCACATGGCATAATAGACAACTTTCTTGGCAAAGAACTTAGCAAAAAAATAAAAGAAGAAGCGATTTTGGCTTAATCGAAACTTCGTACTTTTTGAATTATATCGGAAACTGAAAGACCATATTTTTCCAGTAATTCTAGCGGTTTCCCGCTTTCACCAAATGAATCATTTACCCCAACCAATTTCATTTTCGTCGGGTAATTTTGCGAAAGTAGTGAAGCAACACTTTCACCTAGTCCACCGCTTTTCTGGTGTTCTTCTGCCACCAAAACCCTTCCCGTTTTTTTTGCTGAATTAAGTATCGCCACTTTATCTAATGGTTTGATTGTATGAATATTCAGTAATTCAACGGAAATGCCTTCTTTCTCTAATATTTCGACACTCTGCAGAGATTGCCAAACCATATGTCCTGTAGCCAAAATAGTGACATCCGTTCCTTCAGCCAATTTTTGTGCTTTACCTATAACAAATTCATCTGTTTCTTTGGTAAAAATTGGCCACTTGGGCCTGCCAAATCTAAGGTAAACTGGACCAATATGTTTATAGATTGCCTTGGTGGCAAGCTTTGTTTGATTGTAGTCACAAGGATTTACAACCGTCATACCCGGTAGCATTTTCATCAAACCAATATCTTCTAAAATTTGATGTGTTGCGCCATCTTCTCCAAGTGTAAGCCCCGCATGCGATGCACATATTTTAACATTTTTTTCAGAATATGCTATGGATTGTCTAATTTGGTCATATACCCTACCAGTGGAAAAGTTGGCAAATGTACCAGTAAAGGGGATGAAGCCTGAAGTTGCTAATCCTGAAGCGATTCCCATCATATTTTGTTCGGCTATACCAACTTGAAAAAATCTATTGGGAAATGCGTCTTTAAACTTTGTCATCTTAAGCGATCCTGTAAGATCTGCACATAGGGCAACTACTTTTTCGTCTTCTTGCCCTAGTTCATACAAGGCGTCTCCAAATCCTGATCGTGTATCTTTTTGTTCCATTAGTAATAAGCTATTTGTTCTAGTCTTCCTGATTTGATGTTAATTTCTCTTATTTGTGTTTCTAAGGTTGATTTATTCGAACCCGATCTCGTAATGATGTAATATTTCCCCGGCTGAAGGACAACTTCCTCAGAGGCGCCTTCATTAAACGAAAAAATTTGCAGCATCTTGTTATCCTTTTTGTGGTATATACCCCCTACAATATTTTTCCTTTTTACTATAGAAAGTTTACCTGGTTGAGGAATTTGAATGGTTGTAGTTTTTGATTGTTTTACGGAAACATTTTCTTGTCTTATACGCGGCAGGGAAAGAATTTCTAGCGTATATATTCCTACAAGATATTTTTCAATATCATTAAAAGACTGGACATGAATAATTTCATTTGTCTTAGGGTGCAATATCAATGCTTGAAGGTTATTGTAGTTGGTGATTCCATCAATTACCAAGTTAAGTTTTCCTTGAGGTGCATCCAATGCTAGGGTATTGTGTTTACCAGCGGTTAGTTTATAATTTTTTCTTTCTATTTTAGGTGTGGTGTGGACTTCAATGTCATATGCAATGGAAGGATCTAGGTAAAAGGTATCAGGCAAACCCCGATAGTTGAGTGTATGCACGAAGTTATTAACCATTTTTTTTGAATGATTTTCATAAAATGTCATGGTAACATCTGTTTCAGTAGGCCTTCCATAGGCATCAAGCAGATTTACCTGTAGTGTGGTATTATTTAATGCCTGAGAAATAACTATATTAAGGACATTCTGAAAGTCCTTTTCTGTTTTTGCTTCAAAAAATTGCCCCACACAATCGAATTCATTTCTGAATTTTGCGTTTTTCCCTAAGCCTATGATAAATGGTTTTAAAATTACTCCTTGTTTTTGTAAAGCTAGTGAAACTGCACAAGGATCGCCGTCGCACTCTTCAATGCCATCCGTGATAAGTATAATAATATTTCGTGATGAGGGATCTCTTGGGAAATCATATGCTGCTTCTTGAAGCGAATAGGCAATGAGCGTGGTGCCTTTTGGTTTTATATTTTTTATTTTGTCTCTAATTTGTATCTGGTTGAGCTCTCCAAAAGGGACTTCGAGCTTGGTATCTCTGCAATTTCTTTTTTGCTTCATACTTTGATGACCATAAACCCTTAAAGCGATTTCAACATTTTCTAGTTTAGTCAAACTGTCAGATAAACGAATCAAAAGTCGTTTGGCGATATTGATCCTGTTGCTCTCCTCCATTTGTGCATACATGGAGCCTGAGGCATCAAGTAAAAACAAAATCCTAGTCTTTGTGATTTTTTGACTCTGAGCATGTAGAATTGAACTGCTAAAAATCGCAACAATGAATATAAAAAGGTAGATTTTTATTTTTTTAGATCCCTTCAATTAATAATCACCTAAAGTTTCCGGATTTTGCTGCAAAGCTTGTTCCAATTGTTCGTCATTTGGGGCAATCCCATGCCATTTGTGACTTCCCATCATAAAGTCAACTCCGTTTCCCATTTCTGTTTTCATGATGATAACTCTTGGTTTATTGCCATCTGAGGACTTTTGCTCCTCGAAAGTTCTATGAATTTCTTCGAAATTGTTGCCATCCATTTCATATGTTTCCCAAGCGAAAGATGCAAATTTTGATTTTAGCTCGTTAAAACCCATTATTTCCTTTGTTGCACCGTCAATTTGCTGACCGTTGAAGTCAACAATGGCAAGTAATTTATGTAATTTATTGTGTCCTGCGTACATTATTGCCTCCCAACATTGGCCTTCTTGAAGCTCCCCATCTCCCATAAGAACGACTGTTTGTCGATTGTCATTGTTCAATTTTTTTCCTTCTGCTATTCCTATACCTACAGATAGACCTTGACCAAGGGATCCAGTTGCCACCCGAACACCAGGAAGCTTCTCTTTTACAGCGGGATGTCCTTGCAAACGTGAATTTAGTTTTCGAAAAGTATTTAATTCATCAAGCTCAAAAAAACCAACCCTTGCTAGAACAGAATAGAAAACAGGAGAAATATGCCCATTGGATAAAATAAATACGTCTTCTCCCTCACCATTTTGATGATTTGGAATTCGATACTTCAAATAATTATTGAATAAATAAACAAGTATTTCTGTACACCCTAAGGAGCCACCCGGGTGACCTGATTGAACAGCATGCACCATTCTAACAATATCTCTTCTTGTTTGACTAGCTATTTTATTGAGTTGTTGCAGGCTTACATTCATTGCTTGTAAAACTACGAATATGACTAGTTTACATCACAACACCGCAAGCTGTGGAAACTACTTGGATAAAATTATTGAAGATTTACTTTCATTTTGCCATTTTCTTCAACAAAGTATATGGTCTCAATTCTTGTTGTGGCCAATGAAATACCTACAATGTTTGCTTCTACCGGAAATTTTTTATGGTCTCTATTGGCAAGAACTACCGTCGTAATAGATTGAATACTTGGATTTTTTAGACAAGACAAGGCATAAAACATTGTTTTGCCGCTATTAAGTACGTCATCAACTAAAACTATGTGAGCATTTTCTAATCTTTTAAGATCAGCATCTAAGGTGGCGTTTTGCGCTTGACTTTTATCCATTTGTATCAAATAGTAACTGGAGGGAATGTCAGAAATATTAAGGAAATTCTGTCTAACTTGTTTTGCAATTGACTCGCCAGTGCCCTCAATTCCCACAAAACAAATTTCTTCAGCTTCGTGTAATTCTTCATAAATCTCCCAAGCCATTCGCAATAATTTTCTTTGTATTGACTCGTGAGTGAGAATTGTTATCTGTTCTTGCTCCATTAGAGAATTTTCTCAATTTTAGTGATTTTCGGACAAGTTCAAAAACTTGCTATGTAAATCTAAACTCTGTTTAATGATACTTGCCTTACCATCATTCTTTATCCGATATTGTGCTTTTTCTAACCTTTGCTTGTCACTCATTTGGTTTTCTATCCTTTTAAGTACTTCATCTCTTTTCATATGATCACGTTTTACTATTCTTTCTATCCTTAAATTAATTGGGCAAGTAACTACAACGATATAGTCCATGAGCTTGTGACTATCTGTTTCAAACATTAGGGCCGCCTCTTTGATTGTGTATTTTGCCTGACTTTGTTCGCTGAGCCATATTTTGTAATCTTCAAAAACTGCAGGGTGCACCAAGGAGTTTAGAAGACGTAATTTTTTTGAATTATTAAATACTACAGTAGCAAGGTATGACCTGTTCAGAACGTTATCTCTCGTGTAAGCATCCCAGCCAAAAGCTTTAGTGATTTGATTTCTTAATGCCTCATTGGTATTCATCAAAATCTTGGCTCGGTCATCCGATTTATACACTGGGATGCCAAGCGTTTCAAAAATTTGACAAACTGTTGTTTTACCAACGCCAATACCTCCTGTTACACCAATTTGAATTGTTTTACTCATTACGGTAAACCTATAAAGTTTTTACGCTTCTTTTGGTTTGTATTTGGCCATGGAAAGTTCCATATTGATGGCTGTTTTTTCTATTTTGATTTTCGTGGCAGTTTCTAATTCTAGAAGGAAAGCGTCACCTTTTACTTCAACAATTTTACCATGAATTCCGCCAGTTGTGATAATTCTGTCACCCTTCTTCAAGCTTTCTCGGTAATTTTTCTGCTTTTTATTTCGACGATTTTGCGGCAATACCATAAATAAGTAAAATACCACCATGACCAGCCCCATCATTACGATAAATGAAGACCCCATAGCACCTGATTCTGATTGTAGATAAAGCATTTTTTGTTTTAGTTTGGGTTTACGTTGGCTTTAATGATTAGGATAGTTTGTGTTGGTCTAGTATTTCCAATCACAGTAATTTCTTTAGTATTAAGGCCTTTCTTACCTTGACTATTAAAACTTACCAATAATTCGGAAGTTTCTCCTGGAGAAATAGCATTTCTTGGCCAATTTGAGGCAGTACAACCACATGACGTTTGGACGTTAGTAATGATAAGGTCTTCGTTTCCAACATTTTTGAATTTAAACGTATGTTCCACAATCTCTCCTTCATTTATTGAACCAAAATCTACCTCTGTTTCTTCAAATTTAAATTTAGCCAGTCTGTTTAGTTCTTCTGGGTTTTGTAGAGTTGCACTGTTTTCCACAATGTTTGTTTTTATCTCTGTCTGTCTTGAGCAGGCAGTTAAGACAATCACGATCGTTATTAAAGCAAGCGAGTAACGCATTCACACAAATGTATTAATTTATAGTAAACCTCTTCCTGACTTATTTAGTTTGTCTGCTTCAACAAACTCCTTTTTTATTTTATCCAGTATTCCATTTACAAACTTCCCACTGTCTTTTGTTGAGTAAGCTTTTGCGATATCTATATATTCATTGATACTCACCTTCACGGGGATATCTGAAAAATGCAACATTTCTACAAGTGCCATAGTCATTAAAATTCTATCAACTTTTGCCATCCTTTCAAGCTCCCATTTAGTTGTTTGCTCATCAATTATGTCTTGAATCTCATCATAATGTGCTATTGTTTTCTCAAGTAAGTCTATACCCAAATTTTGGTCTCTTAGCACATGATCTTTTTTTATTTTCAACTGAAATTGTCCTTTCTCAGTTTTGTATGTTTTTAATACATTCTGCAACATTAAGTCTATCGCTAGCTTTTCATCATACCACTGCATTCTTTCTCCCTCCATAATTTGATCAAAGTTTGGGTTGTCAATCATTAAATAGTCAAAAAAGGCTTTTATTGTTTGAAAAAAGAAAGGCCAATTAGGGTTAAGTATGTCTATTGAATTACCAATTTTACTTTTGATAAAAGATTGGTAAGCTTCTCTAATAAAACCATCATAATCAAGCCAATTTATAGATGGGTTATTGAAGTATTCTATCACAAGATTTTGATTTTCAAGATCTTTAATTATAGGGTTATTTGCTATAGATTCATATGTCTTTACGGAAAGCTCATCTACAATATATTTTTCTTCTTTTGGGTTGAGATGATTTTCCATAAACTGCTTACAAACAAGCGGGAAAGCCAATACAGATTGAAATGTTTGGTAGAAGCCTACAGAAGACTTTTTCAACTTATTGACAATAGGATGTAATTGACTTCCTGAAATCGTGGATAAAGTTTCACCATATAAAGATTGAAAAACTTTTATGCGAATAAGCCTTCTAGTAAGCATGTGGTTTGTCTCTTTTGTCTTTATTTCCTATCCTCTTAAATATATAAACTTCAAAATCATGGTTGTTCATGGTCTTAAAGGGTTCTTTTGGAACAAAATGGGTCAACTGGATCAAATCTTGAGATTCTTTTAGGTATTGAAGCGGCAGGTGACAATCATTTGGACCAAAGTGCGCGTCCCAGATTACGTAACTTCCAACAGGGGCATGCTTGAAACCAAAGTGAAACAATTTCATTTGCTTTTCAGGATTGAACGGGTTAATATCCCCTATTACATTCAAATAAGGAAATTGAAAATACAAAAGGTCTTTTTCTAAAGTATTTTTTTTCAGCCATTTGGCTACCCTTATCATCTCTTTTTGCTCTTTATCTATATCTAGTGGGAAGGTTCTGTTACCGAAGTCAAAAAATATTGTAGATCCAATAATTGTTGCAATAAGAAGAGACAAAAAATATAGCTTTTTCGACTTGTTTTCAAAAAAATAGACCATCAAATAAAGTAACAGAAAAATCGAAATAGGAAGAATAACAAGCATAACGCGTGTATAACCGCAGGAGCCCATCATACCTTTCCACCATATAAATGAATGAATGCCAAAATAGCATAAAAAAATGCTGGCAAATAAGAATAGTATTTTCTTATTTACCTTCCTAAATATTGAGTGTTTAAAAACTGAAAATAAAGCCAAAGGAGTAAGTACCAAAAACAACCAACCAAAGATAAATTCGGACTGGTAAAAATAATGCCACAAAGAACCTGAACCACAAGCTCCTTTACTTAAAACTTGAGCTTCTATATACGGATTAGAGTTATAAATCCAAATCCAATCACCTGTAATAATACCTCCCAATGTATTGAAAATTAAAGACCCAACGGATAAATAGAGAAAATAGCGGTATCGTTTTTCTGAGAGTAGAAATAAACCCATAACAAAGGCAATCACATAACCTTCTGACCGAACATAAGGTAAAAAGCCTCCTAAAATCGCCGCAATTCCCCATTTCTTTTTCAAGAAAAGCAACAAGCTCAACAATACCAAAACAGCAGTAAATGGTTCTGTAAGCCCGCTAACCGCGTTCCTCAAAACGATAGGAGAACTGAATAATAATAACGGGATAAATGGCAGTACTGATGTTGCTATACGCTGAAGCATAATTTTTAAAATGATACTAGCCACCAAAATCCACAAAACGTTTACCACTTTAAAAAAAGTAAAACCAAATTGTGCAACAATTGAGTGAAATAAGGTAAAAACTGGTTTCCCCCAGTTATTTAAAAAAAGCTCGGGATGCTGCCAGCTATATCTGGAAATAAGGTAATGCTCGTAGCTGTCCATTCCTCCCCATGCTCCTTCCGAAATAATTGCCCAATAAGATAAAAAGAGCGTAAATAAAAATCCAAGTATCCAAAACAAAGCAAGCTGAATACGCTGTAATTTTGAATTTTGCATTTAACCAAACGTCTTAACTAATTGCAGGCAAGCTTACTTTGATTTTCTGACAATTCCATATAATTTATTTAAAAGATGAGGAAGTTTTAATGCACACCAAGTCTTTTTAGTTACAATGGAATGTATTCCTTTGCACACACCATGCGAGAGTTAAGATATTTAAATAAATACTTGATCAAGTATAAATGGCTCTTTTTATGGGGAATTGGCTGTATTGCATTGTCTAACTTTTTTGCCATTTTAATAGCACCCTTGGTTAGAAATGCCGTCGATAGCATAGCCCTTCGGTTGGATTATTACTTATTGCTTAAAGAGACCAACTTTTTCCAGTTTCTAAAAATCTCCGGAATTCATATGGCATTTTTCTTTTCCATTTTAATTTTGGTTGCTGCTCTACTCAAAGGAATATTTATGTATTTCATGAGACAAACCATTATCATAGCCTCCCGATATATTGAATTTGACCTCAAAAATGAAATTTATAGTCAATATCAGAGGCTTGACAAGTCTTTTTATGACAAAAACTATACTGGTGATTTAATGAATAGAATCAGTGAAGATGTAAGCCGGGTGAGAATGTATTTAGGTCCTGCGATTATGTACACCATCAATTTGTTTTGGTTGTTTGGCTTGATTTTATTTTTAATGTTCTCTATCAATACAAAAATTTCACTTTTGGTTCTTATCCCTTTACCCATTTTATCGATTGCCATTTATCTTATAAGTGACATTATGAACAAACGAAGTGATTTAATCCAGAAGAAATTGTCTCAATTGACAAGCTTCGTTCAAGAGTATTTGTCTGGTATTCGTTTGGTAAAGAGTTATGCAGTTGAATCAGTTTTTAATAAACAGTTCAAAAAATTGTCCCAAGAATATAAATCAGATAATCTGTCTTTGGTAAAAGTAAATGCTCTATTCCACCCAATGGTCATGATGCTGGTGAGTACCAGCATCATTATCACGGTTTATGTTGGTGGAATGGCAGTAATTGAGGGTACTTTTTCGTTCGGAAATATTGCAGAGTTCATAATTTATGTAAGTATGCTCACATGGCCTGTGGCTTCATTAGGATGGGTAACTTCATTGGTTCAAAGGGCGGCAGCATCACAAAAACGAATCAACGACTTTTTAAAGGTAGAGCCTTTTCAAAAAGAAAAAAAACAAATAAAATTCTCACCATTTAGTAGAAGTATAGTTTTTGAGCAAGTGACTTTTTCTTTCCCGGATAAAAGAAATAAAGCCCTTCAAAACATATCTTTCGAAATAGAAAAAGGTAAAAAACTAGGTATTACAGGCACCACGGGCTCAGGAAAATCAACGCTTACCTCATTATTGCTAAGACAATATGAAAACTTCCAAGGGAAAATAATGATGGACCAAAAAGAAGTTAGGATGCTAGACAAAAAGCATTATCTACAAACCTTTGGTTATGTTCCACAAGATCTTTTTCTCTTTAGTGATACCATTCTAAACAACTTGGCGTTCGGAATAGATTCATCTGAAATAGTTCATGAAAAAATTATTGAAGTTTGCAAAATATGTGCATTACATCGTGATATTATAGACTTTCCAAAACAATACGAAACATTGATAGGTGAAAGAGGTATAAACCTATCAGGCGGCCAAAAACAAAGACTTACACTTGCAAGGGCGATACTAAAAAACCCCTCCGTATTGGTAATAGACGACGGACTTTCTGCAGTGGATACCAAAACAGAACAACGCATTTTAAAAAATCTTTTTACTCAATTGCCCAACATCACCATACTCTACATTAGTCACCGAGTAAACTGTTTTGAATTTCTAGACAATATCCTCGTTTTAGAAAACGGGAACATCAGTGAATATGGTAATCACAAGTCTTTGATTGCCAAGCCAGGACTCTATCAAAAGCTTCTTGAAATGCAATCTGATAGATAATTTTGATGATTTATTGTATTTAGTGCCCTAAATATTAAAAAAAAACATTTGTTTTGACCATTGGATGCCAATGAGTGGAAATTTTGACGGACAGGAAGTGTTTTCCAAAAGAGTTAAAGCGGGAAAGAGAACTTATTTTTTTGATGTAAAATCTACACGGTCAAACGACTATTACATCACCATAACAGAAAGTAAAAAACGTCATGATGATGGCGGATATGTCAAACATAAAATTTTCTTGTACAAAGAAGATTTCAACAAATTTGTCGACGCTTTCAACGAAACCATCAACCATGTAAAAACCGAGCTAATGCCGGAATATGATTTTGATGAATTTCAGCGAGCAAAAGAAGAAAATTTCGAGGATTAAAAAACTTCGCCTTGCTTAAAAAATCGTACTGGCTTTTTGGTCTTTCAGCCGGGCTATTAGGCGCTATAGTCCAGCATGCGTACTTCCATCAGCATTGGTACAGTGTTCCTAAAACAAAAGCATTCATTTTAACGCTTCAGTTTGGAATTTTAACCATCGCCATTATTGCCTTTGCCTGGACAAACTATAAACAATCACTAACTAGAGGTAAAATTATTTTTAATGGCTTATTAATCGCTTGTATCAAATCGATGTTTATGTTATTGACCTACTCTTTTATCTACTTTCAAAGCCCAGAAATTATTGAAGAAATCAAAGAAGACACCCTCGTACAGCTAAAAAATCTTTCTGAAATAAAAGAAGAAAAGTTTGATAAAATAAATGCCATGAAACGCTTAGAAATAAATTCAAGACCAGCCAATTGGGGCGTGGCTAAATTAATTCTACATCTTTTTTCAGGCTTATTTGCTTCTATTTTTGTTGGCCTTTTCTTTGGAAAAAGTAATATCAAGTGAAACTGGAAACACAAAATATTCGGTTAACCAAAGACAAAAAAGAGCTATTGGCTTTTCTTTCAAAGCCAAAAAATCATCATTCTTTAGTAAATGGCTTGGTCAAAAATTTTGAAGCCACCAACAATTCAATTAGCTATGAAATCGATCAAATAGGCTCGATAACCTTTCTTTTTGAAACATTAGAATCCAGTTTTGTTCAGAGAGCTAAAAATGACCTCCCAATCCCTATTGAAATTCAATGGCTTTTTGAAGGATCGGGTGTTTACTGTAAAGCAATCGTGCAAACTAA
The DNA here is from genome assembly GCA_002457675.1 of Bacteroidetes bacterium MED-G17. Lineage (GTDB taxonomy): Bacteria > Bacteroidota > Bacteroidia > NS11-12g > UBA9320 > MED-G17. The sequence goes on along the minus strand of NTKK01000001.1, from coordinate 21,875 downwards.
CCCAATGCTATGGACAATGATTAAGGGTAAAATTGCCACATTTTTGGAAGAGCAACTTCGAAGACTGCAAAAAATCCATTCTACATGAAGTTATTACTAAAAAGATTTTGGGCTGTCTATTTCTTGTTATTGTTCATTCTTTTTTTTCTGTTGTTTTATCCTGTTTTTTATTGGTTTTTAGTTATCAGAAAAAAACCTTCTGCTTGGAAAAAAGCACATAAATTAAGACGATTATGGGGTAAAATAATTATGTTTTTGGCGGGTTTGAATCCAAAAAATACGTTTGAAACAACTATAGACAAAAGTAAAACTTACATTATTGTGGCGAATCATTTCTCCTATCTAGATATTTTGAGTCTCAACGTCCAACTACCGCTGCACTTTAGATTTATCGCCAAAGCTGAACTACTTAAAATTCCTTTGTTCAATATTTTTTTTAAAACAATTGATATTGCTACAGACAGGTATACCAAAAAAGGGGCCAGAGATACCATCAAACAGGCATCAGAAAGTATTGCAAAGGGTATTAGTGTGGCTATTTTTCCCGAAGGAAAAATGAGTAGGACAATTCCAAAAATGATGCCATATAAATTGGGTGCGTTCAAGCTTGCCATAGCGCACCAAATTCCTATTCTTCCTGTTAGTATTTTAGACAACCACCATCGCCTTTTCTATGATGGTTGGAGTAAAGGAGGAAGCCCGGGGAAAATGAGAAATTATATTCACAAACCGATTAAGACCCAAGGTATGCAAATGTCGGATGCGAAAGAGCTTAGTTCAAAAGTTTATCATATTATTGAAAGTAAATTGAAACAATTACCATGAGTAAATTATCAACAGAAAAAATTGATGAACTTGCTACCCTCGCTAGACTTGGTTTTGGGAATGAAGAAAAAAAGAATATCCTAAAAGACTTGGAACAAATTTTGAATTTTTGCCAAAAATTGACAAAAGTTGACACCGAAGGATTAGACCCCTTAATCTACTTGAACGAAAATGAGCACCCCATTAGAAAAGACACAGCAGAAATCAGCCTAGATAAATCTAAAATGCTTAAAAATGCGCCAATGGCCGACTCAGATTACGTAAAAGTACCAAAAGTAAAATAGATTTTGAACATTATAGAACTTAAGAATATTTTCAAAATTTATACGCTAGGAAAAACAAAACTCTATGCACTAAATGGGGTTGATCTTAGCATTCAAAAAAGTGATTATTTAGCTCTAATGGGCCCTTCAGGTAGTGGCAAGTCAACACTTATGAATATTATTGGTGCCTTAGATACCGCAAGCTCTGGCACCTACATTCTAAATCAGCAAGAAATTAATCAATTAAACGACAATGATTTGGCTCAGATTAGAAACAAAGAAATTGGTTTTGTATTCCAATCATTTAATCTTTTGCCGCGTATGACAGCTATAGAAAATGTAGCAATTCCCTTGATTTATGCAGGTATTTCGAAAACAGAGCGCCTCGAAAGGGCAGAAAAAGCACTTAATAGTGTTGGGCTTTCAGACCGAATGAGCCATAAACCGAATGAATTATCTGGTGGACAAAGACAACGTGTTGCGATAGCACGAAGCTTAATAAACAATCCTTCTATCATACTTGCAGACGAACCTACAGGAAATTTGGATTCAAAAAGTTCTGCAGACATTATGAATATTTTTGCTGAAATTAATGAACAAGGCAATACTGTGGTCATGGTTACGCATGAAGAAGATATCGCACAAAATGCAAAAAGGATTGTTAGAATGAGAGACGGTAAAATTGAAAATTTATACGAAAACAGGAGATAAAGGCCAAACCTCCCTATTGGGTGGTACACGAGTTTCTAAAAATAGCAACCAAATAGTGGCCTACGGAACAATAGATGAGCTCAATTCATTTATTGGCTTATTAAGAGAAGAAACACAGGAACCCGAAAGCAAGCACCTGCTAAAAATTCAAAATGAATTATTCATTATTGGGAGTAACCTCGCCAACGACCAAAAAAAATCGGGCATCAAACTTAGCCATATTTCAAAAGAAGATATAACCTCTTTAGAAATTAAAATTGACCAAATGGATAGCGAGCTGAAAGCACTCAAAAATTTTATTTTGCCAGGTGGCAATAAACCCTCTGCGTTGGCTCATGTTTGTAGAACTATAACTCGGAGAGCAGAAAGATTGGTAGTTGATATACTGCTTGAAAATGAGGACAATCAAATCATTATTGCCTATCTAAATAGACTTTCAGACTTTTTCTTTACCCTAGCAAGGTTTCTAGTGCAAAAAGCAGGCGACGAAGAGGTTGTCTGGAATTCCTAAGGTCTTTGCTGATAGCGAAGCATTTGCTGATATCTTTCAACCTCTTGTAAGTATTGAATGGCCAATTCAAAATTGGGCTCAATAGACAATGCTTTCTTCATCTTCTTTGCACCCGAATTAATTTTTTGCTCACGCTCTACAAGCAAAACCCCTTGCAGGTAATTGGCTGCAGCAATCGTAGATATTTTAGCAACTTTTCCACTTGATGTTTGCATATCTACTGTAGAATTGTCACCAGAGGTATCAGATACAATCATTTGCATTACTGAGTCTACCCCCTGAAAATTTTGCCTACTCAATTCAATTTTACCAATTTCATATTGATATTTTAGCAACCCTGTTCTCAAGTACAGGGAAGCAAACTTGTCGATGGCGTTTTGATGATTTCCTAAAGCCTCGTGGGACAGACCTACCAACTCAATCATTTTTTGGTAATCTGGTTTTTTTTCAAGAACCATTTGGCCAAAATGTAAGGCAGCTTTATAATTTCCCTGCGCCAAGTAAATCCTTGAAATACTATCATGAAAAGCGCCCACGGTGGAGTCCAATAATATGATTTCATTTAGGGCTACTAAACCAGTAACATAATCATTATTTTTATTGGCTTGGTAATACAAATTTTTGGCACTCGTCAACTGCTTTTTTTTGCTTTCATTACAAGCACTAAAAAGAATCAATACACTCAATACGAATAGGGTGTTTGATCTAATCAAATTCATTTGTCAAATGTAAAAAGAAAAGCTGTTGTAAGAAGAAAAAAAGACAGATTTATAAATAGTTCCCTTGATGATTTTACCTTTGCCCATTACATGTTTGATAGATTAAGCGAACGTTTAGAGGGTGCATTCAAAACACTCAAAGGACAAGGCCGAATATCTGAAATTAACGTTGCCGAAACAGTAAAGGAAATTAGAAGAGCACTAGTAGAGGCAGATGTAAATTTTAAATTGGCCAAAGAATTCACTAATAAGGTTAAAGAGGAGGCACTCGGCCAAAATGTGGTTACATCCGTAAGCCCTGGGCAGTTAATGACCAAAATTGTCTATGACGAGATGGTCAAACTGCTAGGTACAAATACAGAAAATATTCGTTTAAAAGGGAACCCAAGCGTAATTTTAATTTCTGGACTTCAAGGCTCAGGGAAAACAACATTTACAGGTAAATTATCAAAACAACTAAAAAGCCAGGGAAATACACCTCTATTGGTCGCATGTGATGTATATAGACCTGCAGCCATTAACCAATTACAGGTTTTAGGTGAACAATTAGAAATTCCAGTTTTTGCAGATCTGGAAAGCAAAGAGCCTATAGAAATTGCTCAAAAAGCCATCCAACAAGCCAAAATTCAACAGAATAATGTGGTAATTATTGATACGGCAGGTCGATTATCTGTGGATCAAGAAATGATGGATGAAATTGCTGAGATTAAGAAAATAACCAAACCTCACGAAATTTTATTTGTCGTAGATTCTATGACTGGGCAAGACGCGGTAAATACTGCCAAAACGTTTAATGATGTGCTAGATTTTTCAGGTGTGGTTCTTACCAAACTTGACGGCGATACCCGTGGTGGAGCAGCACTTTCCATAAAAAGCATTGTTAATAAGCCCATAAAGTACATTAGTAATGGTGAAAAAATGGACGCTTTAGATGTTTTTCATCCTGACCGAATGGCCTCCAGAATTTTGGGGAAAGGTGATGTTGTCTCCTTGGTTGAAAAAGCTCAACAAGTTGTTGATCAAAAAGAAGCACAAAGACTTCAAAAGAGAATACGAAAAAATGAATTTGACTTAGAAGACTTTTATGGCCAAATTCAACAGATTAAAAAAATGGGCAACATCAAAGATTTAATGAAAATGGTTCCTGGCGTTGGAAAAGCTATAAAAGATGTTGATATTTCTGATGACTCGTTTAAAAGCATTGAAGCTATCATAAGTTCGATGACAGCTGAAGAAAAGCAAAAACCTGAAATTGTTAACGGCTCTCGAAAAACACGCATTGCCGCGGGTAGCGGGACCAATGTCTCCGAAATAAATAAACTATTGAAACAATTTTCTGAAATGAAAAAAATGATGAAAAAAATGTCAGGTAGGAAGATTAAGAACTCGTAATTGTTTTGTTTAAATTAAATCTTTATTATATTTACTTAATTAAACATACATTTTATGAAATATTATCTACAAATTTTTCTCATTCTTTTCACCTTTTTGGTTTACAACACTTCCGCTCAAGTTAAAACCAATATTGCCCCAAATGCATCAGTTAATTGCAGCACAACTAGCGGTAATGGGTGTTGGAATTTAAACAGAATAAATGATACAGATACCGGTTCATGTGGCACACAGCAGGCATTTGTATGGAGTGCTAATCCGCCCGCCTCCTCAGATTATATTGAATGGACTTGGACAACGGCCCAAACTTTCAATGAGATTTGGATCATGCATGCCCAAACCACTGGTAGGTTTCTTTCAAGGTTTACCCTTCAATATCAAAGAGGTTCAAATTGGATTACCATTGGAACGTATAGCAACCCTCAAAGTAAATGTACCAACAAACATACATTCAAACCAGTAACAACAAGTAAGCTCCGTTTGACAAATATGGTTCCGGGAACAGGTCAAACGTCTAACTTGAACTACCGAGAAATTTATATATTCCAAAGCTTTGCTTTTAGTGCGGGTACACTCAATATTGCAGAAATTGATAAATGTGTATTAAACGCCCCAATAGTAGCAACTGTTGGTAATACAGGGTCTAGTAAGATTGATAGCATGAAGGTTAATTGGTCCATTAATGGAGGTCAAACAAAAACCATCAATCTAAACAAAAAAGCTTTTCCAATTGCTGCAGATACAACTATCACCTTAGAAGCAAACTATGCCTTTACTGCCAATACAAACTACAATATCAAAGTATGGACGAGCATGCCCAATGGAATAAGAGATACAGTAAATGCCGATGACACAATGACTATGAATCATTTTGTTTTGGGCGTTCCTGATGCTCCTTTATTACAAGATACTGCTGTTTGTGGAGGTCAAGAAGTTACCATTACGGCTACGCCAAGCGCAGTAACAGACTCAATAATTTGGAGTGATATGTTCAATATGTCTAATTTATTGGCTACTGGAGAACGTTTTACCACACCGTTTTTGAAATCAGGAAAACACAAATTTTATGCTTCTGCAACCCGAAACTTTAAAGCAGGAGCGGCATCAACACCGTTTACAGCCAACAATGGTCAAGAAGGATTTTTCTTAGACTTGGAAAGTACCACTGACGTAGCAATTGATAGTTTTGGCACGAATATAGATGCGGGTGCCCAAGAGACAGTTGAACTCTATATTAAAGATGGTACTTATGTTGGATCAGAAACAAACAAAAGTGCGTGGACTTTGATTGGTACCCAAACTGTAACTCCAAAAGGTATCAACCAGGAAACTGTGGTCAATATCCCTTTCAAAATAAAGGGAGGTAAAACTTATGGAATAGCGGTTCGTCTTACAACCGGAACACAAATAAACTATAGAACACTTACCGGAGCTGGTGATGTAATTACTGATGGCATATTTACCTACAGAAGAGGTAAAGGTATGTCCAATAACTTTGGAGGTACTTTCTCTCCGAGGGGCGGAGACCTTAAACTTTATTATGCTTTAGCAGAATGTCCAAGTGCCCCAGATTCAAGTGAAATAACCATCAACAAACTAGCTTCAGGCGCCTCCATAGACTCTACCTCCACATTTGAAGGATTTTTGTATGCAGGAAGTCCAAAGAATCCCGACGTAGCAGCAGAGAGTAAAGAGTTGAATTACGAACTTATACCCCCTACTGGTTTCAACAATGCAGACCACGGGTCAACATGGGAAGTAATTGACGTGCGAATTACCAGTGTGAATGGAACACCAGTAGATACCACTTCTTATTCTTTTACCAATCCTTCTGCAACGGGCAACGGAAATTTAAAATACGTTACTGATATGGGTTGGGCTGATTCAACCGTCGAAATAAATTGGTTAATTCGAGAACTTACCCACAATTGTGATACAACAGTAAAACGGAACTTATTTATTGCACCAACTACCAAGTTTAACTTTACAAGCGGTGACGTATGTTTAGGTGACTTTATACAATTCAAAAATAAATCAAGTATATCAAGCGGATATGCGACTTATCTTTGGGATTTTGGAGATGGAAACACGTCGGATATCATATCACCTCTTCATGTCTATCAAAATTTTGGAAAATATACGGTGAAATTGACATCTATTTCAGATTTAGGTATCGAAATTGACACTACCTTTACTATTGAAGTTTTTGAAATACCCGACATTGATTTTAAAGTTTTTAATGCTTGTGAAGGGCTACCAATTCAAATTCAAAACAATACAACCATCTCCTCAGGCACCATTCAGTGGAAATGGAAATTTGGAGACGGAGATTCGAGTGCGGTTCAATCCCCGACACATCTATATAGTAAATTTGGTGCTTACCAGGTTACGCTGCTTGCTGAAGCAAATGGCTGTGTGAGCGAAGAAACTAAAACAGCCTTCCAATTTGCTAAACCTACTGCCGATTTTACTTCAACAGGCATTTGTGCCAACTCGCCAATTACATTTAAAAGCGCATCTACCATTGGAGATAATTCATTTATTGGGCATCGGTGGAATTTTGAAAATAATGAATATAGCACATTGGCAGACGACAATTACACATTCTCTACTGATGGCAGTAAAAATGTCTCATTGATCACCACTACCAAGTTTGGATGTAAGGATAGTGTAACCAAAACCGTTGTGGTAGCACCTTCTCCAAAAGCTGATTTTACTGTTGGACAAGCATGTGATGTTGACCCTACAATCATCTCCAATATCTCTAGCGAAAACGGCTTATCTGTGAGCTACCTTTGGAGTTTTGGCGATGGCAATACGTCAACAGATAAAGATCCTGCACCTTATCAGTACGGTACTTTAGGAGATAAAACAATCAAACTTCAAGTTTTTGGTAAGAATGGGTGCTCTTCGTCTAAATCAGTTGATATAAGCGTCGCATCACAGCCGGTAGCGAATTTTGAAGTAGGAAATGCATGTTCAGGAGAAAGAATTAATTTCATAAATACAACAACCAACCAAGGCGGAAAAGTAACTTATGTTTGGGAATTTGGCGATGGCAACTCATCTAGTGATCTTGCCGCTAAACATATCTACAATGTCAGCAACACTAGAAGTTATAGAGTAAAACTTACGGCTTCGGTAAATCAAGGATGTACAGACACCATCTCCAAAACGATTGAAATTGGAGAAACGCCAGATTGCGGATTTACTGCAGTTAAAGACAATAGTGACAGACGTATTTGGACATTCACTCCAAACAACTCCACTTATGGTAATGATGCCTATCAGTGGCAATTTGGGGGCACGGGTTATTCTCAAGAGGTTTCACCAACCCACTCATTCCCATTTGAAAATAACGAATACAAGGTTATTTTATTTATAACAACTGATTTGGGCTGTAAATGTATGGATACTACACAAACAGTTTATACGGATTGGGCGATTGGTGTTGATGAATTAAGTAAAGAAAGTTCGTTCACTTTATACCCAAATCCTGCACATGAGTTGGTTACTATCCAGCTTTCGGAAAACCAAAAATTATCAAAGTACAATGTTTCGATTTTAGATATGCAGGGTAAACTTATTTTCATTAAAGAAATACTGTTTGAAGAAAGAAGCGCAGCAGTAAATATTGAAAATCTAAGTTCTGGAAATTATTTGATAAAATTGGACAGTGAAAGTGGTTCTGCTATCCAAAAACTAACAGTGAAATAAATCCAAAAAATTTAAATAAATTTAACAATGCCTCAGATAAATCATCTGGGGCATTTTATTTTTACCCCGTGAAAAAGGAAATAGTCCACGATCTGCGCAAAGAGTATAAACAAGCACAACTAAATATTGAAAATGTTGCCGAAAAACCTATGGAGCAATTTTCATTTTGGTTTAATGAAGCACGAAGTGCAGAAATTCTTGAACCAAATGCATTTGTTTTAAGCACTGCAAATCATCATATACCTTACGCCCGCACGGTATTGGTAAAAGAAATCGAAGAAGATGGATTTATTTTTTATACCAATTACAATAGTGAAAAAGGACAACAGATCAATAAAAATAATCATGTTGCAGCCAATTTCACTTGGCTTGATCTAGAAAGACAAATTCGTTTTACTGGCACCTGCCATAAAGTATCTGCAAAACAGTCAGATAATTACTTTCAAAATAGACCGAGAAATAGCCAAATTGGGGCATGGGCATCCAAACAATCAGAGATATTAAAAAATAGAGAAGCGCTTGAAAATCAGTGGAATTTCTACACCAAAAAATTTGAAAATCAAAACATTCCTCGACCAGCATTTTGGGGTGGCTATAAGATCATACCCAATACCGTAGAATTTTGGCAAGGAAGACAAAACCGCTTACATGATAGAATTTTATACCAAAAAAATGACAGTAAATGGAGCATTTCAAGAATTTCCCCATAAAAAACGACTTTCTTGAAAAAGTAGAAATCATAACTATAATTCCAGCCTATAACGAAGAGAACCTTCTTGATACCCTAGAATCACTTAGCCAATGTAATTTTGATTGTTATGCGCTTGTGCTTGTTTTTATAAATGCACCTTCCAATGCTTCCAAGCATATTATTGATCAAAACCAAAAATGTCACAAACAAATACAAGAAAAGATAGCCTTACTCCAAAACAAATATTTCAAAATAGCAATTGATATGGACAATCAACTGCCTTTCAAAAAAGCAGGCGTTGGACTAGCAAGAAAAATTGCGATGGATTTTGCTTCAAATATTTTTAAGCAGATAAAAAAACCTAAAGGAATAATTACTTCACTTGATAGCGATTGTTTGGTCGATTTAGATTACTTCTCATCAATCAAATTCTATTTCAATAAGTACAATTTAAATGGCGCCTCTTTAAATTTTTTACACCAAAATATTCACCAAAAAGATGGGATAAAATTGTATGAAATTTTCTTAAGGCTACATGTCCACTATCTAAGGAAGATAGGCTTTAGAAATATATACCACACAATAGGGTCAAGCTTTGCAATAATTCAAAAAATGTATGAAAAATGTGGAGGTATGAACACCCGAAAGGCAGGTGAAGATTTTTATTTTGTCAACAAAATAGTCCCTTATGGAAATTATATGCAAGTCCCTAAAATAATTGTTTTTCCTAGTGCTAGGCAAAGTACTAGGGTTCCCTTTGGAACAGGCAAAGCCATCGGGAAATGGCAATCCTCAAGCATCCCTATTTGGTATAGTTATGCGACAGAAGTTTATTCTATGATGCAAATTTTCTCACAAAAATTACTGGTGCATACCAACGCTGAAAGTATTTCAAAAGAATACAAAAACATCCCAAAACCTTTGGAAAGTGCTTTAAACAAAATGGATTTTAAGTCTATCGTAAATGAAATGCAGCAAAATACGGCTAGCAAAAGTACATTTACTAAAAAACTAGCATGGCGAATTGACGGATTTTTCCTATTAAAATTAAGTCACCATCTCCGCGACGACTACTTCATCAATCAGCCCCTTATCCATACTGCCAAAGTCTTTTTTCAAGATAAAAATCTAAGCATAGATGAAATTCACAACAAGCTTGTAGCGCTTGACCAAAAAACTTACTAATCAGCTTTTTTTTGACGTTTTGGCTGTCGCTTTTTGGCTTCTTCTTGGCCTAACTACACCAAAAGTACCCAACACTCTCTTGCCTTTAACGCTTCTTTTATCTCCTTTTCCCATAATTCAAAGAAACAAAAAAAAGAAATAGTGCAATCACTTTCGTAAATCTAAATAGTTTAAATTTCTTTGCATAACAAATGATAGTTACGCACGGAGTTTCTCTGAGGTACGGTAAAAGAATTTTATTTGATGACGTAAGCATTAAATTTAATGATGGTAACTGTTATGGTGTTATTGGTGCGAATGGCGCAGGAAAATCAACATTTCTTAAAATTCTATCAGGCGATATCGATTCTACAGATGGCCACATAGAAATTGCCCCTGGCAAGAGAATGGCAGTATTGCGGCAGAATCACTTTGAATATGATGAATTTACAGTCAAAGAAACCGTCATTCAAGGGCATCAAGAACTTTACCAAATTATGAAAGAAAAAGATGCCATTTACATGAAGGAGGATTTTTCAGACGAAGACGGAATAAAAGCATCTGAACTAGAGGAAAAATTTGCTGAAATGAATGGCTGGGAGGCAGACAGCGAAGCTGGGGAGTTACTTAATGGAATTGGCATCTTAGACAATTTGCACGACCAATTGATGAAAGATATCCCAAACAATCTAAAAGTAAGGGTACTTCTTGCCCAAGCTTTATTTGGGAATCCCGACATTTTAATATTAGATGAACCTACCAATGATTTAGATGTAGAAACCATCTCCTGGTTAGAAGATTTTCTTTTGGATTTCAAAAACTTGGTAATCGTAGTTTCACATGACCGGCATTTCTTAGATACTGTGTGTACACATATTGCTGATGTAGATTTTAAAAAAATAAAGTTGTATACCGGTAATTATTCCTTTTGGTATGAATCTTCTCAGTTGGCTCTTAAACAACAGCAACAGCAAAACAAAAAAGCGGAAGAAAAAAAGAAAGAACTTCAAGAATTTATCGCCAGATTTAGTGCCAATGTAAAAAAGTCAAAACAAGCAACCTCGCGAAAAAAAATGTTGGAAAACCTCAATATTGAAGATATCCAACCATCAACAAGAAGATATCCGGGCATCATTTTTTCGCAAGAAAGAGAGGCTGGTGATCAAGTGCTTAATGTAGAAAACTTGAGTTACGAGCCCTTTTTCAAAAATTTAAATTTTAGTATCCGAAAAGGAGATAAAGTGGCCATCTTATCGCGTGATAGTTTGGCAACAAACTATTTTTACAAAATTCTAAATAGCGAAATAGAAGCCCATAGCGGCTCAATCAATTGGGGTGTTACAATTAAAAAGGAGTATTTACCCAATGAGAACAACCACTACTTTTCAGGCGAACTAAATCTAATAGACTGGCTCAGACAATATAGCCAAGAAAAAGACGAAACCTACATAAGAGGTTTTTTGGGTAAAATGTTGTTCAGCGGAGAGGACGTGTTTAAGATGTCAAATGTTTTGTCGGGTGGAGAGAAGGTGAGGTGCATGCTTTCTAAGTTGATGCTCTCAGAAGCTAATCTTATGATGCTGGACGAACCAACAAATCACCTTGACCTTGAATCTATCATATCATTGAACGATGGATTGAAATCTTATAGTGGCATTGTTTTACTTACATCACACGACCACACCATGATACAAACGGTGGCCAACAGAATTATTGAAATAACACCAAATGGAATGATTGATAAACATTCTGATTATGAAAGCTATACCATAGATCCAAAACTTCAAGACAGAAGAAATCAACTTTATCTAACCAACGTATAATTATGAAAACAACATATAGCACAATTATTTTACTAACCTTGGCCGCTTGCGGTTCCAATGGACAATCTAAAAAAGCAAAACTAAAAAGCAAAACAGACACTGCCTATTACGCTTTGGGTATAGAGTACGGAAAAAGTATCCGTAAAAATGCCGAAGGTGAAATAAATAAAGATGCTTTTGTCTCAGGAATTTTGGACGCGCTGAACGGGAAAGATAGCAATAGGGTAAAAAATACTTCAGCGGTAGTTCAACGGTTTATGTCAGACCAAAGAGAAGCCAAAAGTGAGAAAGCAAGAAAAGAAGGAGAAGATTTTTTGGCAAAAAATAAAGAAAGAAAAGACGTTCGTAGCACAAGCTCTGGACTTCAATACAGAATAATAAAGGAAGGGAATGGCCCAAAACCTACAAAAAATGACAAAGTAACTACGCATTATGTTGGTAAATTCATTGATGGCAAAGTGTTTGACAGCTCAGTTGACAGAGGCGAACCAACTACATTCCCAGTTACAGGGGTTATTCCAGGTTGGGTAGAAGCACTACAACTTATGCCTGTAGGTTCTAAATGGGAGCTATACATCCCTCAAGATTTAGCATATGGTGTAAGAGGTCAAGGCCCTATACCCCCTTATAGTGTACTCATATTTGAAATTGAGTTACTAGAAATAGCTGATTAACGTTTACTTCCGAAAAAAAAGGCTTAAGTAAACATATATTGCTTAAGTTCGTTTAAATGAGTAACATGCACTTTTGGTTTACCGCCTCTCTTGCATTATTTATTTGTCGAGGTTTGAATGGTGCAGATTTATCATTCCCGTTTAGAGAAAACATTGGTCAATGGAATAAAAGTGTCTTGTTTCAAAGCCAAAGTCAGAAGGCATCTGTTCAGATAAAATCAAATGCACTGTTATTCGCTATACGCTTAAATGATTTACCCGCTGCACATGAAGTTAGTTCAGATACCAATGGTCTACCAAACTTCAAGTCCAAGTTTTTGGTCTGGGAAAAAGAGTATGTTCAATCCAATCATCACCCAAACATACTTGGACAAGAAAAAGTAAACTCACAAGTAAACTGGTTTGCCAACGGACAGTCGAAAGCTAAAAAAATTACTGAGTATAAAAAGCTTTACGTAGAAGATATATACCATGGTATTGATGCTATTCATTATTACCAAAATGGACATTTAAAAACAGATTATCATGTACAACCTCATGGTTCATATGATGCGATCCGAATTAAAGTTAAAGGCGTGGAAAAAATATCGCTTGATAAAAAGAATAGACTACAAATACATACCAAAGAGGGAATTTTTACAGAAAAAATACCCTTAGCTTACCAAACCATTGGAGAGAAACAACAAACCGTAAAATGTGAATACTTGCTCATCAATGACAGTACCTATGGATTTAAAATCGGCAAGTACAATCCAAATTACAAACTAATTATTGATCCAATATATGTAGATTGGAGTACCTACTTTTATGGGACTGGCAGATCAACCTTTACCTATGCATGGACATGGATTAATGACCTTCAAATTGACAATGACCTCAATGTGTATATCACAGGGATGACCACCGATATTTTCCCTTCTTCTCAAGGATCGTATGATACTTCAACAAATGGCTCTTACGATGCCTTTGTATGCAAAATGAATGCCAATGGAGATAGTATAATATACTTTACTTACCTTGGAGGTAGTGGCTATGATATTGGAAACAGTATGGGATTAACCAAAAAAAATGAAATTGTATTAAGCGGAATTACGTGGAGTGCTAATTTCCCTTTGGTTAATGCTCAAGATGGATCCAAATGTGAAGGCACAACCTATTGCTATAGGGGCTTTGTTTCTAAAATTTCTACCAATGGCGATTCTTTATTGTTTTCAACTTATTTCGGAGGTAAAAGCTCTTCCTCTGGTTATTACCCCATTACATCAGTAAGAGGTTTAGAAATTGGACCAGAAGGGAAAATCTATCTTACCGGAGAAACCAATACAGTTGATTTCCCTGTTTCATCAAATGCCTTCCAAAAAAAGTATAAAAGTGGTACAGGAATCTGGTACTACCAAAGAGACGCTTTCTTTAGTATCCTAGAAGGAGATGGGCGCATTATTTATTCGAGCTATTTGGGCGGAGGCGATAATGACGTGGCAAATAACCTCTTTGTAGACCCTAATCAAAATGTATATCTTGTTGGGCAGACAAAATCTGACGACTTTTATAAATCTAGAGGTAACCCATTCATGTTCAATACATCTGTAAATGGCGGCTCTGATGGCTTTGTGGTGCGTTTTGAAACAAATGGCTCAGACACCGGAACACACCTAAAGTATAGTTATATTTTTGGTGGCTCTGGCGAAGAAAGTATCGAAGGGGTATTTGCAAACGATAAGTACGAGGTTTACTTGGCAGGTTACACCAATAGTAGTGATCTTTATACCAGTTCCAAAGCATACCAGACAAATACCAATGGAGGCTACGACCAATTTGTTATCAAAATTCCTTCTGGCGGTGGTGTGATAAACTATTCAACCTATCTAGGTGGAAGCGGTGATGATTACTTCAGACAAAGCACAGGTTGGTGGTACACATTCCCCAACATCAGAGTTTCTGCCAACATAAGAGAAGAAGCCATAGTATGTGGTATAAGTAAATCAAATGATTATCCAATCACCCCAGATGCACTTCAAACAACCAACAAATCTACAAACGGCGTCAGCTCATTTTGGCGAACAAGTTCTACAATAGCTAAATTGAATGAACTTGGGTCAGAATTGATTTATGGGTCCTATTGGGGCGGATCAGGCTATGAATATCCCGGTGCCATAAGAGTTAAAAGAACAAATTGCTTCAACAACATCTTGTATGGAGGCATGACCTATTCAGGGGATTTTCCTACAACAAAAGGTGCATATCTAGAAAAATCAAAAGGGAGTTATTGGAGTGGCTTTGTTTCCAATTTTCGAGATACCCTTCATATTGATCCCATTAAATTATCTTTACAGGATACCTTAATTGAGTGCGACAATGTCTTTGAAATTTTGGATGCCAAAAATCAAGGAGCTGATATATTGTGGAGTACAGGATCCAAACTGAGATATATTATCCATAGAGATACCGGCCTTCTTTGGGTAAGAGCTACCTATGGATGTGACACCACACAAGACAGTATTTACTTCGTAAAAGAATATAGCCCAAAAGATCCTGAATTGGGCTCCGATACCATATTTTGTGATCAATTTCCAACAGTTTCACTCAATGCCCAAAACGATACCATAATGAAAGTCAGTTATTTGTGGAACACTGGAGATACAAGCCAAATTGTGGAAGTCAAAAAAGCTGGGTTATATGAAGTAGACATTAGAACGCCAAATTGCGGAAATAAAAAATACACCATAAAACTAGACTCCAATAGAGTGCCAGTATCAGACTTTGCGGACAGTATTTTCTGCGATTCAATTAGATACAAAATCATTCCTCCTTATTACAAAAACACAACATACATTTGGAATGAAAAAGATACACAAGCAAATTTCTTTATTAATGACACCGGTGTTTACACACTAAAAATGCGGAATTTTTGTGGACTTGATTCAACCAGCTTTTACATTCAACAATACTCAAGCCCTAAAGCTTCACTTCCAGAAGATAGTACTTTTTGTAACCAAGTTTTATGGGATTTGCAGCTAGGGGACTCCAGTAACGGAGAAAGTTATGGCTGGCAAATCAACAACAAGCCCATTTCTACCAACAAATCCTTGCGTTTGAAAAGCAATGGAAAGATATTGGCTATCGTAAAAAATAAATGTGGCTCATCCACAGATAGTTTAAATGTTGACCTGTTGTTGAGCCCGAGTGTAGATTTGGGCAACGATACTTTTGCTTGTGACCAAGTAAACATAAGACTAGAAGCTGGCCAAAGCCAAAACCAAGAATCTGTAGCTTGGTCAACTGGTCAAAGTGGATTTAGCATCAATGCAAAAGACTCCGGTTGGTATAGTGTTAAAGTCGAAAATATTTGCGGAATAGCAAACGACTCGATATTCGTAGATCTTTATTTAAGTCCCCAATTTGATTTAGGCCAAGACACCATTTTTTGTTCAGCAGTTGATTACAATTTTGAAATGGATGATCATCATTACAATAAATACATCTGGTCAAATGGCGAAAGAACTTCCAAAATAAATATCCAAGATACAGGAGATTATATTTTACTTGTTCTGAACAAATGTGCTTCGCGAGAAGATAGAATACGCATTGATTTACAACAAAAGCCTTCTGTAAACTTGGGCAAAGACAAGCATTATTGTGATTTGGTTAGTGAAAAAAGTGCATTTACCGTTGGAAGTCCAAATAATGGCGAAAGCTATCTCTGGTCAGACGGAACTGAAAACAACTATTTTGAAACGCAAAGAGAAGGAACCTATTGGATAACTATAAAAAACCAGTGTGGGACTTCTTCCGACACGATGCGCATTTGGACCACCGAAAGCCCATCGATAATCTTACCACCCGACACCAACCTCTGTGGTGATTTTGTTTTTGAAATTCAGGCAGATGTTTCACCGAAAAACGTTTTCTACGAATGGATGCCTACGGGGGATAATTCGGCAAATATTTTGGTGAGCAAACAAGGTATTTATGCCTTAAAAGTTACAGACAGTATGTTTTGCACAGAAACAGCAAACTATATGATTGGTGATGCATGCAAATCATACGTTTTTATACCCAACTCATTCAGTCCTAACGGCGATGGTATCAATGACAATTTTGCCATTTTCACAAAAAATATTTCCAACTACCATCTTCAAATTTTAAATAGATGGGGCGAAAAAATGTTTGAGAGCAAAAATCAAACCCAAAACTGGGATGGAAAAATTAATGGACACGACTTAAGCGATTCAAAAGCCCTATATATTTTCAGATATTTTGATGAAGAAAAGCAAGTCTACAAAACAGAAAAAGGACTTATTTGGATTCACCGTTAATTAGAGCGGTTGGATTAAATGCTGCAATGCTTTTCGACTTACAGTGGTAGCTAAAACCCTTTTGAAAGCTAGTTTTATCTGTTTTAATGCTGTAGATAAAATTTACTTTTTTAACCCGATTTCCCTGCAAAGGAATTTTTTTGTACACATAACTTGTTGTGGCTATATCCATTGCTTCATTCATCTTTTCAAGACGACCAAAAAGTCCAAAAAATCCCCTTGCTTGGGCATAGATCTCTTGGGTAACATCAAAATTATTGGGTATATAAAGGCCAACATCAATTTGATTTTTGCATTTTTTACTTCGTACTTCCAACATTTGTAATTCTTGTGGCTTACTCCCACCAAGCATTTGGTGCGCTTGTAAAAAATTGGGTATTCCAAAACCCAACCCATCATCTGGGTGAAACCTTTGGTGCCCACTTTGCATAACAGCCTTGTTAATTTGATCAGGTGTTTTTTCTGGATGAGCTTGTAACAAACATGCCACCATGCCTGCTACAATTGGCGTGCTAAATGATGTTCCCGAGGCTTTTGTAATACCTCCATAACTTGAACCAACTACAGCATAAGAACCCAATGCCGCAACATTTGGTTTTTGTTGATTTAAAGCATTGGGGCCAAATGAGCTAAAATCGGATTTTTCGCCCATTTTGTTTACAGAAGCAATACTTAGAACCGTTTGAACATCTGCTGGAGATCCAAGATACCGCCATTCCGACCTTCCAGCATTTCCCATTGAGTTGACCACCAATATTCCTTTGCTTACCGCCAAATTTGCCCCTTTGGCTATCCATGTAGTCTCTCCATTCATGTCTTTATAAGCATGTCCCATTTCTTTTTTGTCATGTTCGGTATATCCCAAGGAACTGCTAATTATAGCAATACCCATACTATCGGCAATCTCTGCCGCTTTTACCCAATTCAATTCTTCTATCAATGTTTCTGAAGCATCATCTTCCGTCCTAAATAAGTAAGCATTCACTTTTGGTGCTGTACCCACCATTGTACCTGGAGAATTTGCCAAAATACAACTCATTACCTGATAGCCATGGTTGTCGTCACTTTCCACCTCATTTTCCATTTTGACCAAGTCATAAGTATACTTTATTCGATCTTGAGCGATTAATTTTCGCTTTGTATAATTGTGAAAGCCCGCATCAAAAATAGCCATGTCAACCCCTTGACCTTGATAGCCCAATTTGTGCATCTCGTGTCCTTTAATCATCTCAATTTGCCGCCAAGCTGCTCCATAATATTTTTTACTTCCCACGGCAAAATCGTTACTTACCGCCCGGTTTACCTGCCATGAAACTGTGGGTTTGACTTCATCAGCCAATTGTTCGGTTCCAAGCCATGTATAGCTTTTAACATAGGTTTTAATCCTCAAAGGCAACACAGCATCTTTCTCCCTAACGCGCACAACGGCTGCGTTTAACCATTTGCTTGTGTATTTTATATCAAAACCTTGTTTTTTTAAATCATCAAGGTAAAAAGCACTTACCGGCAGATCAGTTTCGTCAATTTCTATTGCCATTTGTTTACGTCTTTGTATGGCCTTTTCGGAGAGGTATTTCTGAGGATGGTCCTTTTTATTGAAATTAAATAATTTGTCCTCAAACTCCACTAAAAAAAGATACCGTTGATTTTCATCAGATTTTTGGGCAAAGGAAACTTGCACGCAAAACAAGCCCAGAAGTAAAAGTCTATTGTTTAAATTCAATTAATTGTTTTTTTAATTTATATCCGTCTATTGAGCCAAATTGAAACTCCCTTTCTACAAGTTCTTGTTGGTATAAACCCACAGACTCCAAATAAACTTCACTACCAGTAAATTCTTGAAATGGGTTGATAATCTTTGTGCGTTCCACTCGAAAAAATCTGAACGAGCTGTCTTGAAAAGAAATTTCATCTCCATTTTCTACCAACCTAAAAGTACGTCTTTCATCTGCATTAAATAAATTAGAATCCCACCGGCTATTATCAAAAAGTGGAAAAGAAAGATAAAGAATGGTTTTGTTGTTTTCCGTCCGCGTAAAATATTGGGTATTCAATACAATTTTATCCGCCCGAACATATTGCCACGGATGTAAACTATCTTTTTGAAAAATTTCAAGACGGTAGCTTCTATTAGGGACAGAATCAAAATACCCGACAACTTTTTCCAACTGATATATCTTTTTCGAAAAGCTATCTTTTTTAAATTGATCATACACCAAACTATCCACGCGATACACATGCTCTGATCCAACGGAAATTGAGAATGGCAATTGTTCCGT
The DNA here is from genome assembly GCA_002457675.1 of Bacteroidetes bacterium MED-G17. Taxonomy (GTDB): domain Bacteria; phylum Bacteroidota; class Bacteroidia; order NS11-12g; family UBA9320; genus MED-G17. The sequence continues at coordinate 2,790 of NTKK01000001.1, read as the reverse complement.
ACTGCGTGCATCGGGATTTATCTCTTCGTTACAGGCGGAAAGAATAAGAAAGAATAAGGCGTAAAACAAAACAGAATGCTTCATTTTACGACGCCAAAACTTCTTCATATTATACAATATTACATCAGAATGAAGAAATTGGTTAAAAAGTGTTTGCTACAAACCTGTGAATAAGCGGGTAAAGTTTAGAGGAGCAAATATCTTTGCACATTCATGATTCTGGACGGTAGAAAAACAGCTCAACAGTTAAAGCTAGGGATTGCCGAAGAAGTAGCCAATTTGCCTGGAGAAAAACGACCGCATTTGGTAGCCGTGTTAATTGGTGAAGATGGTGCAAGCCAAACCTATGTAAAAAATAAAAAAATTGCATGTGACAAAGTAGGTTTTCACTCAACGGTAATAAAATTGCCAGAAAACACGAGCGAAATAGCCATTTTACAAAAAATTAAAGAGCTAAACCAAGACCCGCATATCAATGGCATAATTGTTCAACTTCCTTTACCAAAACATTTAAATGCATCGCTGATTACCCAAAGCATTGGTCCTGAAAAAGACGTCGACGGATTTCATACAGAAAGTTTAGGAAAAATGATACTAAATCAACAAACCTTTTTGCCTGCCACACCTTTTGGAATAGTAAAATTGATTGAAGCTTATGACATTCCAACCCGCGGGAAGCATGCCGTAATTTTGGGTAGAAGCAATATTGTAGGAAGGCCATTAAGTGTTTTGCTTTCATCAAACAACAAATATGGGAATGCAACAGTTAGTTTATGCCATAGCAAAACAGAGAATGTGACCAATTTTACCAAACAAGCAGACATATTAATTGCCGCGCTAGGCATCCCAAAATTTGTAAAAGACGAGATGATTAAGCCAGGGGCCACTGTAATAGATGTGGGAATCACTCGGGTAGCTGACGATACGCCTAAAGGCTATACTTTACAAGGCGATGTTGATTTTGAAAATGTTCAGAACAAAGCATCTTATATAACACCTGTGCCTGGTGGTGTGGGGCCAATGACCATATTGGGTTTGCTCACCAATACCCTTCAAGCATTCAAAAAACAAAACCAAATTCATTGAATTACCCGCATATAAATACCTATTTTACCCTTCAAGGCGAAGGCAAATATGTTGGCAACCCAAGTGTTTTTTTGCGTTTGGCAGGCTGCAACGTAGGCTGTGTGTGGTGCGACATCAAAGAGAGTTGGCCCGCAGAAAATTTTCCGCTGAAGAGCACGCAAGAACTGGTAAAAGAAGTCAATCAATACGAAACCAACATGGTGGTCATTACCGGAGGAGAACCAGCCATGTACGATTTGACTGAACTCTGTTCAGCACTAAAAGAACATGGCAAAATTATCCATATAGAAACTTCGGGTGCATATGAACTAAAGGGCAATTTTGATTGGATTACCCTCAGCCCAAAAAAGTTTAAAGCACCAGTACCTTCTATCCTGAGCAGAACAGATGAGTTGAAGGTCATTGTATTTAACTCTAGCGATTTTGAATGGGCAGAAAAATATGCAGAAATGCTTCAGCCAAATACAGAGCTGTACTTGCAAGCTGAATGGGACAAAAAAGAAGAAATGTTCCCCCTAATATTAGATTATATCGAAAAAAATCCCCAATGGAAATTATCCGTTCAAACCCACAAATACTTAGGAATAGAATAATATGTCAATGAAATGCGGAATTGTCGGCTTGCCGAATGTAGGAAAATCAACCTTATTCAATACCTTGAGCAGTGCCAAGGCACAAAGTGCCAATTTCCCTTTTTGCACCATCGAACCCAATGTTGGTATCATTACCGTACCAGATCAGCGACTTTTTGACCTCGAAAAATTGGTACAACCCGAAAAAGTCATCCCCACAAATATTGAAATTGTAGATATTGCAGGTTTGGTAAAAGGGGCCAGCAAAGGGGAAGGTTTGGGCAATCAATTTTTGGGCAACATAAAAAATACCCATGCCATTTTGCATGTTGTTAGATGCTTTGACGACGACAATATTGTGCATGTTGATGAGTATGTTGACCCCGTTCGAGACAAAGAAATCATTGATTTTGAACTCCAACTAAAAGACCTCGAAAGCATAGAAAATCAGATAAGTAAAACCGAAAAAATAGCCAAATCAGGAGACAAAGAAGCCAAGAAAAAACTTGAAATACTTGCCCATATTCAAGCTGAAATTGAAAGCGGCAAATCTGCGCGAAATGCCATTGAAGAAAAAAGCCAATGGGAAGCTGTAAAAGACTTGAATCTACTTACACTGAAACCGGTTTTGTATGTATGCAATGTTGATGAACAAAGCGTTGTATCGGGCAATAAGTATACCGAAAGACTCATGGAAGCAGTGGCCGACGAACAAGCAGAAGTTCTTTTTGTTAGTGCGTCTATTGAAAGTGAGCTTATGGATATGGAACGCGAAGACCAACAACTTTTTTTAGAAGAAATGGGCCTACAAGAAAGTGGTGTTGGACGTTTGATAGCCGCCTCTTACAAATTGCTCAATTACATTACCTACTTTACCGCAGGTAAAAAGGAAGTGCGGGCATGGACCATAGAAAAAGGATGGGCTGCCCCCAAAGCAGCTGGCGTAATACACAGCGATTTTGAAAAAGGATTCATCCGTGCAGAGGTAATTTCTTTTGATGACTTTGTGCAATACAAGTCTGAATCTGCGGTAAAAGACGCCGGAAAAATGCGTGTGGAAGGCAAAGAATACATCGTGCAAGACGGTGATGTTATGCACTTCAGGTTCAATAACTAATTTTGGTGCAGCGCT